>NZ_AUIE01000008.1 GCF_000423545.1 Metapseudomonas resinovorans DSM 21078 | reverse complement strand
TGGCCAGGCGCAGAATCTCGTTGGCTTTGCGCAGCTCGCGATTTTCGCGCTCCAGGGCTTTGATGCGTTCACGCTCGTCAGTGGTCGGCCCAGGACGTTGGCCGGCATCGGTCTGATGGCGACGAATCCAGCCATGCAGGGTTTGCGCTGCACAGCCGATCTTCGGGGCAATGGCCTCAATGGCCGCCCACTCGGAGGGGTAGTCGTTCAGGTGCTCCAGAACCATGCGCACGGCACGTTCACGGACTTCAGGGGAGTAGGTCGCAGTCTTTCTCATGGCCTCATCTTCTCAAGAGTTGAGGCCTCCACGAAACCCGGGGCGATTCATTATGAACTCCGCTGAGCCATAAGAAATTTCCTTGCGCCTAACCCCTAAAAGCGCCGAGTAGAACTCTACCTCGCCGTTAGTTTCGCATTCGGACGCCCTCGCGAGTAAAAGCTTGGCGAGTCTATATTCCTGCTCGCTTTCATTGACGATTATCAGCTTTGCACTTAGCAAGTCGTGGCCGCAAAGGAGTATTTTGTCCTCCCAGTACTCGTGGGTTTGTTCTTTTTCATTGTCGGCCAGTGCTGTGTTGAAAAATATTGATGCCGCTATGATTGAGAGTGTTTGTTTTATTAGAGCCTTTCCCACTTTCCGTCCTTGCCTCATGATCAGTTTCTAAAAAATATTGCGCCAATATTCAGTGTTATAAAGGAGGAGGCCAGCAGAAGCATGCTCACATTCATGAGTCTGCTGCATTTTCTGAAGTGATTCCTGAATTCTTTTCCAGCATCATCCCCGCAATCGTTTTTCATGATTCGGAAGGTGAATCTAACGTCGATATACGATTCGACAATTCCACTATGATAAAACCATTCGGGTCTTTCGCTTTTGTCAAATTCAAAGAGATATGACAGTTGGTAGTAATAGGAGCAGACTGAAATAATTGCGGAAATAAAAATCAAGGAAAATATAATATAAAAACCTACGATGCTCACGTTTATCTCCATGATTCATGGCTAAGGGCTGAAATGGGGCGGTTTACTCTTCCTGATTTAGATGTACTTAGGTGTAGACGGAATTAGAGTAAAGATAAGAAATCTGTCCCCTTTCCAGGGCACGATTGGAAAAACTCACGCGCCGCTCGCCCAATGTCTGGCAGCTTGCCCAATTCGAGCTGGATCGATGTGTGCAGAGTCCAGGCATCGTTGGCGCCCTCGTTGGGGCGCATTTCGATTTGCAGGGTGACGATGCCAAGGGCGGAGCAGGTTGCAATCATCGTCAGGTCGTGGTCGAGCGATTCGTAAACGAGTGGCTCGGTCCAGGGAGCGAGCATCGCGCCGAGTTCCTGGAAGAAGTACTGCGGCGGGTTGCCGTCCGGACCGGCGTAGATGCGTTGCGAGGCGGTGAGGCCATTGCCGGCCAACTCCAGGATAAATTCGTCATCTTGTAGTGAGTGAAGGCGGAGCTGCTGGTCGGAGGCGACGGAGTGAAGTGCGAGCATGATTAGTTCTGGCGACCCCGGCTCTTGAAGGTGGACGCGCGAACGAGGGAGGTGGGGAGGGTGCGCTTGATCATTGGCTCTCCATGTCGAGTTACTCCTTAGGCAGCGAATGCAATATGCCACTACTCAACCGTCAGGGAAATCCTGACGGTTGGCTGGTGAACTGTTGTGATTTCCACAACGGTTGCGGAGCGCGGAATTACCTCTGTGCCGACAACCATGGTGATCATCACCACGGTTGGGGAGGTTCAGCAGGCAAGAGCTCGTGGGAGGGTTCAAGCATTGGTGGCAGTTGTGGTGATGTTCACCACAACTGAGGGAGATACGGGTGGAAGACCTCAACCGCGTTCGAACACCCAGCATCTGATGCTTTTGCGGGTGAGCCGGCTGAACACGGGCTTATGGTCCAAGAACTGTGGCGCACTGCTCTGGCGCAACGCTTCGTGCAAGGGCCGGGTGGGGCGGAGTGACTGTCCGTGTTCCTTCAGTAGCTCGGCGAGGTGGACGAGGTTGATTGCCAGTAGGCCAGGATCGATGGCGTGGTTGTAGTCGACCCTCTTGTCGTCCAGGAAAGCGAGCTGTTCCCAGAAGTGGGTGAGCAGGTCTGGCGCTTCGGGGGCGGCGTGGCCGAGGCTGTCCAGTTCGGGTGTTGGCAGGCCCATGGCGCGGGAGACTTCGTCGAGCTGCTGGTGAATGACTCCGCGCAATGCCTTGTCGCGAGTGCGGTGGAGTTCCTTGGCCAGGGCTAGACGGTGGCGGGAGAGGGCGATGCGCTGGGTGACGGCGGTAGAGCCGGGGCGTTGGGCGCTGCCTTGGGTCCAGTAGGCCCAGAGCGCGTCGTCGCATTCTTCCTGGTAGCGGATGATTTTGTCGCGGAGCTCGGGCTTCACTTTGTTCGGGCTGATGGAGTAGAGCCAGGCCGGGAGCTTGCGCAAGGGCATGCACGTCATGCTGCGCATCTTGCCATCATCGGCAACTGTTTCGATTTCCGAAATAGTTGAACTGAACCGCTCCATGAGCTTCACGTACTGAGCAGCCCAAACCAGCCCCATGTTGGTGACGATGGGCTTCATCGCCACGAATGGCTCATTGTCCTGACCGACCAGGACAACGGTGTCTTCATAGAAGGGGACGGGAATCAGCTGTTGTGCGGTGTTCATTGCAGCACTCCTTGCAGTGGATCTATCCCAACCATCACTGAAATGGTGACGGTTGGGGTGTGGTGGTCCAGCTCTAGATAATCCCCTCCATCTCATTCAACGCCCGGTACAGCTTCCCGCGCAGCGGTTCCATCAGGCAGTGGAGGTGGTCGCCGTAGAGGCGTTCGGCGTGGGCGGCGCGGAGGAGTTCCAGGAGCATTTCCAGGGCGCCGTCGATGCTGGTGAGGTTGAAGTAGGTATCGCGCAGGCCGTCCAACTCATCGAGCAGGTGGGCCATGTCGTTCAGCTTGGTATCGAAGTTATTGGCCTTGAGCAGGGCACTGTCTGCGCCGCGCAGCAGGTTGAAGTGGGCGAGAAGATCGCGAAGTCGATCGAGGGCGTTCACTGCCATGGTGGTTCTCCAGAGAGTTGGTCCTTGGCCGTCCACCACTTCTGCCACGAGTGGAGGACAGAGCCGTGCGGGTTGGCGGACCAGTCTCTGGGCTGGCGGGGCCGGGAAGCCCCCCGCGCACGGCTCGTCCATCGTGAACGTAGCAATGCCTCGGGCACAAAAAACCGCCGAAGCGGCGGTTGTGTCCGCCAGAGATGCACCGGGCCGCCAAGCCCAGTCTGCTGCCGTAACAGCATTGGCGGCACCGTACGAGCGACCCGCGAAGGCTAGCAACCTGAGTTCGTTGTTGAAATTTCCGAAGGGCTGAGCGGCCTGTAGGCCGATGCCTCAGTGCGCCACTAGGTGTGCCAACAACTGATCCCGAATGTGCTCCAGCTCGGCCTCACTGAACCCCAACAACTCCCGCTGGCTGTATTGCACCTCGGCTGCCCGCCGGCCGGGACGGTCGCGTAGACCGTATTGGTGGATGCGGGCAAGCCGCGCGGTGCGGCCGAGGAAGCCGATGGCGATGCGGTCGGCGGTGCTCTGCAGCTTGAGGTGCCGGGCGGTGCGCAGTTTGGTGAACATCTTGCGGCGGATGCGGCCGGTTTTGCTGCGCAGCTTGCGGGGTTTGCGCGGGGTGTAGGCGCTGCCGTCCGGGTTGCGCTGGCTGGCGATGCGTTGCTGCTGGCTGCGGCGCAGGTCGCGGGCGATGGTTTGGGTGAGGCGCCGGCGCTCGGTGGGGCCGAGTTTGACCAGGAGGGCGCCGGCCCAGTCTTCCAGGGCCTGGAGGTTACTGGACACGGACTGGCCCCGGGTGCGGTGTTTCCAGGTCTACGCCGGTGGGTGGCGCGCTGTTCCAGGCGGCGAGCAGGGTGGCGCCGTCGTAGAGGGCGTAGCGTGCTTCGGGCAGGTGCGGCGTGAGCTGGGGTTCCTCGGGGTGGTCCAGCTCCAGGCGGCCATCGGCCTGCTGGCGGACGATGACGCGCTCGGTGAGGGGCAGGGTGAGGGAGAGGTCCACCTTGCTGTTGTCGAGGCGGTCGACCTCGAAGGCGATGGCGTCTTTGCCCTTGTCGAGGTTGGCCATGAGCTCCGGCCGGTGGACGCGCAGCCAGGCCAGCAGGGGCACGGCGATGGCATCGGCGTGGCCGGCGTAGTCGGTGAAGATGAGATTGAGGCTGTAGCTGTATTCGAAGGAGAGGCCGGCGGCTGCCGTGCTGCGGATTTTGCCGTTGTCGATGAACAGCAGCAGGCGCTCGGGGTTGTGGGTGAGCTCGGGGATGCTGGCCAGCAGGTGGGCGCGCAGGGAGTCGGGCTTGTTCATGCGCGGTACCAGCCGGCGGCGTTCATGTCGCTCACGTTGAGCTTGCGCAGGTCGCCGATGACGACGGCGCAGCTGATGTGCGGATGAACCTTGCGCAGGTGCTCGGCGAAGATGAGCACGGCCTCGCGAGGCGTACCTTCGGGCAGGGCGAACACATCCCCGTTCTGGGGGCGGATCTGCTTGAGGGTGATCATGCCGCGTGCTCCTGGGCGTGGCGTTGGTAGGCGCGCTCCAGCTTCACGTCGTAGAGGTTTCGCTGGTAGGCCGGGCCGTTGTAGAACTTGGCGAAGGTGGCCCAGCGTTTGGTGCGCAGTGCCTTGAGCAGGGCGGGGTCGGTTTCGATGAAGCGAGCGAAGGCGTCGAATTGCTGGTTTTCGCCGGCCTCCATTTCCGAGACGAAGGCCTGGACGCTGGCGTAGCCGAGCCGTTGCCAGTGAAAGCCCATGATCTGGAAGGCGCCCCAGCTGGCGGACTCCAGGGCGCAGGTGTCGTCCAGCAGGCGGGCGTTGGCCAGGCGCTGGTGCTCGGCGGTGCCGCCGGCGTAGCCACCGGGGCGCGGGTTGACGAGGTTGGGGTGCAGGGCGGCCAGTTCGTCGGCATGGACCTGCAGGGCGGCGGCATCGTCCTCGTCGCTGCGGGGCGTGCGAAGCTGGCGGTGCATGATGTGGCGCTCGAAGAGGATGACGGGCTTGCCGTTGCCGAGGAATCCCTGGCCGGCGCTTTCCACTTCGTTCACGGCGTAGATGGCGGCCAGTTCCACGTCCAGGCGCTGGGCCACGGCTTGCAGCATGCTGTGGTTGAGCATGTGTTGGCTGCCGGCACCGCTGAGGGTGGCGAGCGTCTTGGGGCCGGCGATGCCGTCGGCTACCAGGCCAACGCGGCGTTGGTAGGCGCGGACGGCGGCTTCGGTGGCGTCACCGAAGTGGCCGTCGACGTAGAGCTCGGCGCCGGCGCGATTGAGCTGCTGCTGCAGCTGGCGCACGTTCTGGCCACGGTGGCCATGGCGGATGAGGGTCATTGCGGATCTCCATTCTGGGTGAGGTGGCGCCGGGCTGCGGCGCGCACGCCTTCCACGCCGAGCAGGCCGATGACGCCACCGAAGAAGGGCGCGGCGCTGGCTGGGATTGAAATGAGCTGCAGGCCGGCGCTGGCCGACAGGGTGATGGCGCCGCACAGCGGTGCCTCCAGGCAGACCTGCCGCCAGCCCCCGCCGCCGTAGAGCACGCGCAGGGCGGCGATGAAGGTGCCGAGGCCGGCGGCATAGACGGCTGGCCATTGCTCTTCGAGCCAGCTGGCGAGCCAGGCCCAGTGTTCTGGTTTCTCGGGCATGGGGGCTCCTGTGTCAGTCCCAGAGCTGCACGACGCGACGTTGTGGTTGCGGTGCCTGGGGCGGGAGGTGGATGGGGGTACCCAGTGGCAGCACGGCGCCGAGGTCGGCCAGCCCGGGGTTGGCCTCGAGGACGGCTTCGGTGACGCCGGCCGTGCGGCCGTAGTGGCGCCAGCAGAGGGCGTCGAGGGTGTCGCCTTGCTGGGCGATGACCTGGTCCATCAAATGAGTTCCACGGTGGTGCGGGGCAGGCCCAGCAGGTCGCGAATGGCCCAGCGCTGGTCGCGGCGCAGTTCGTCGATGCTGGGGGTGAGGGCGTCGGCCTTGTCGTGGCCTTCGGCACTGCTGTCGAGGGCGCGGTAGCGCTCGGTGAGTTCGGCGCCGGCGCCGCAGTAGAGGGCACGGCGGTAGAGGATTTCGAGCCGGCTCTGGCCGTCGACCTGGTCGGCGGGGATGCTCTGCAGGCTGGTGTGGCCGGCGCCCTGGTGGCGGGCCTTGAACGGGGCCAGTTCGCGGTTGGTGTGAAGCAGGGCGCTGAGGGCGGCGGCCTTGAGTCGGGCGTCGGTGATGGAGGCGTCCAGGCGCAGGACGGCGCGCATGTCTTGGCCGTCGATGTCGGGCCACCAGCCGTCGTTGCTGATTGTGAAAGCGGTGGGTGTGCCGCCGGCGATGAATCCGCTCATGGGCGCTCCTTGGGTCGGCGGTGGTCGGGGCCGCACGTTGCTCACTTCGCAATCGCAAGCGTGGATTGGCCCCGAGCCGCCGGGGTTGCGGGGGTCCGCTCGGTTAGCTGCCGGTGGCAGCGAGTTTTTTCTGCAGGCGTTCGGCCTGCTCCAGGTCTTTCTTGCCGCCGCAGGCGCTGTGCAGCTCGATGGCGCGCTTGAGCAATTCGATGCCTGCCTTCACCTGCCCGGGGCGGCCGGGCTCGTCCTCGGTGAGGCCGGTCAGGGTGGCGCGGCCCATGGCGAGGTGGAGCTTGGCGCGGACCTCGTCGGGCATGTCCTGGTCGACGGTGAGCAGGGCGGTGCGGTGGAGGGTGGCGAGGTCGAAGGGCTCGCCGGTTTTCTGCGCCTTGAGGGCGGCTTCGGCGATTTCTTCGGCCACCAGGCAGCCGGTGGTGCGCTGGAAGCGGTCGGGCATGAGCAGGTTGTGCTCGAGCACGTAGGCGGCAATGTCCAGGGCACCTTGGTGATCGCCGGCGTCGATGTGCCAGACCATGAGGGTGGTGAGGACTTCGTCCTGGGCACCGCGGCCTTCGGCGAGTACGCCCTGGATGTAGGGGGCGTACTCCGGCAGCAGTTGGCGCTTGAGTTCGGCCTTGCCCTGGTTGGACTGGATTTGCTTCAGGCGCAGGCGGTGCTGCAGGAGCTGGGCGAGCTGCAGTTCGTAGGCGTTGGCGCCTTGCATGCTGTCGTCGCGGTCGGCCTGGGCCGCCTCAAGGGCGGCCGTCATGCGCTGGAAGTGCTGGCGGGCAGGGCTGCTCATGTCAGGCCTCGACCAGGATGTTTTCCGCCAGGCTGGCTGCGGCCAGTTCTTCGATCACGTAGCTTTCGTTGACCGACTCGTAGTTTTCGATGCGGTCGCGGGCGGCGTGGTCGACGAGGGTGCGGCGACGGGTTTCCAGCTGCCAATAGATGGAGAGGTTTTCCAGTGGGGTGATCAGCAGGCCGTCGGCGGGGAAGTAGGGCACGCGCACGGCGGGCAGGTTGCCCAGTCGTTTCTGGCTGGTGACGACGTCGGCGGCGAGCATTTCGCTGGGCGCGTGCTGCTGGTTGATGATGGGGAAGTACTTGTCGGCCAGCAGCTTGCGGCCGCAGATGGCGACCAGGCGGGTGTCTTCCTGGAAGAGTGGGTGGATGAATTCCTCGACCATGTCGAACACCAGGGCGTCGAGGTTTTTGTAGTCGCCGTCTTTGCCGATGACGATCTTACCGCTGCCTTTCTTGCCTTCTTTCATCACGCGCGCGGCGTTCTCCACGCGCATTTTCTGCAGCCAGCCGATGTTCACGTCTTGCAGGAGCGGGTTCTTGGCCTTGTTGGAGGTGGCGGCGCGGCTGCTGCCGTTCCAGCCGATCATGATGCGGGCCAGGGCCTGGTTGTGAACGATGAGGTTGCGGATGCGCGTCTGGAAGTCGGGGAACTTGGCCCAGGCGTCGAGCTTCTGGTAGCGGATGTGGGTGTCGAAGTTGGTCTGCTCGCAGCGGTAGCGGCGCTGGTCGAGGCTGGTGGGGTCGCTGGTCTGGCGCGCCTGTTTCTCGGTGTCGGTGGTGCTGGCGGTGGGGCTGTCGATGTCGAGGCCGACCTTCTCGCCTTCCTGTTCTCGCACGCCGTAGACGTTGATGCGCGACAGGAACGCGCTGGATTCCTGGATGCGGGTTTCGAGCTTCTGTTCGACGGTGGGTTCGACGTTGAATTTCTTGCTGACGTCGCCCACGCCGTTGAGCTGGGCCAACTGGCTGGTGAAGGCGTTGTAGAGGACGCGGGTTTCGTTGCGCATGGGGTTCTCCGGTGTGGGGCCTGGTCAGCAGTCGGTGAGGATCTGGCCGTTTTCGCCGGTGGCCGGCGGGCGTTGCGGCTGCTCGGGGTCTTCGCTGGTGGCGAGCTGCTGCTTAAGGGCGGCGAAGTCGGTGCTGAGTTGGCTGAGCTGCTGCTTCAGCGCGGCGACCTCCTGGGCGGTGCCGGCGGCGGCCTGGCTCTGTTCGTCGGCGAAGGTGAGCAGGCCGGTGAGGGCTTCGCCCAGTTCGGCGAATTGGGTGTCGTCCTGGCCGTCTTTGGTTTTCTGGCGGCCGAGCAGGCCGTTGACCTTGTCGAGCAGTTCCTTGAAGCGGCTGGGGGCTTCGGTGACTTCCTCGAATTCGAGCTCGACTTCGATGGCCTCGGTGAACATGGCGGTGGCCGAGTAGTGACGGTCGCGGAAGGGGCTGGCTTCGGGCTTTTCGGCGCTGAAGGCGAGTACGTCGGTGCCGAGGCTTGCCGGGGAGTCGGTGACGGCCATGCCGACCAGGTAGGCCTCGCCTGTGTCGGCGAAGTTTTCGTCCAGCTCGATGGAGGTGTAGATCTTCTGCTTGGCCTTGTTGAGGGCGATGAGGTCGGCGGTGGGTTCGATCTGGGCGAAGAGGGCGAGCTTGCGTTCGCCGTTGATGTCGACCTCTTCGGCCTTGACCGCCAGTACGTCGCCGTAGGCCCGGAAGGGGGCGTCTGGCAGCAGGCTGCGCAAGTGTTCCAGCCAGATACGGGCGCCGTAGGTGCTGCGGTTGAAGTTGCGCGCGGCCTGTTCCAGCCAGTTGCGCTTGATGGTGCGTTTGTCGGTGGTGGCGCCTTCGACGGCGACACGGAACCATTTGGAGCGGAATTTCTTCATGGGGGAGTGCCCTCAAGGCCTCGTTGGCGTTGAGGGCATGGTCGGGAGACGGGCAGGGCCGGGCAACGAGCCGGACTTGTAGGGGGCGCTTCTACAAGCCGCGCCACTACAGAGGGTCGCGCGCGTGGCGGCAGCATCGGGGCCATGAATGCCGCCGTTGAAATCCCGCTCCGTGACGATCGCCGCCAGGCCAAGTTCCTGTACTGGATGGGCTGGCGGGTGTGCGAGATCGCCCAACACCTGGAGCTGAACGAGAAGACGCTGCACGCCTGGAAGACGCGCGATGGCTGGGACCGGGCCGACAACGTGGAGCGGATCGGCGGGGCGTTGGAGGCGCGTCTGGTTCAGCTGATCCTGAAGGACGGCAAGAGCGGCGGCGACTTCAAGGAGATCGATCTACTGCACCGCCAGCTGGAGCGGCAGGCGCGCATTCAGCGCTACCAAGGCGGCGGTACCGAGACGGAGCTGAACCCGAAGCTGGCGGCGCGGAACGAGGCGCCGAAGCGCAAGCCCAAGCGCAACGACATCGATGAGGCACTGACTGAGAAGCTGGTCGAGGCCTTCCTCGACGGTTGCTTCGACTACCAGAAGGACTGGTACCGGGCGGGCAATCAACGCACCCGTGTGATCCTGAAGAGCCGGCAGATTGGGGCGACCTTCTACTTCGCCCGGGAGGCGCTGATCGATGCGCTGACGACGGGGCGCAACCAGATCTTCCTGTCGGCCTCGAAGAACCAGGCGCACATCTTCAAGGGCTACATCCAGGCGTTTGCCCGGGAGGTGATTGGGGTGGAGCTCACCGGCGACCCGATCACGCTGTCCAATGGCGCCGAGCTGCACTTCCTCGGTACCAGCGCGCGCACGGCCCAGGGCTACCACGGCAACTTCTACTTCGACGAGTTCTTCTGGACCTACCAGTTCAAGCAGTTGAACAAGGTCGCCAGTGCCATGGCGATGCAGAAGCAGTACCGCCGGACGTATTTCTCCACGCCCAGCTCCATGGCGCATGAGGCGTACCCTTTCTGGACCGGGGAGCGCTTCAACAAGGGCAAGCCAGCCGCGCAACGCATTGACCTGGACGTGAGCCACGCCGCGTTGCAGCAGGGGCGGCTGTGCGAGGACCGCATCTGGCGGCAGATCGTGACCATCCTGGATGCGGAGCAGGGCGGTTGCGATTTGTTCGACATCGAGGAGCTGCGCCTGGAGTACGACGCCGAGGCGTTCCAGAACCTGCTGATGTGCCAGTTCGTGGACGACGGCGCCTCGATCTTCCCGCTGACGATGCTGCAGCCCTGCATGGTGGACAGTTGGGAGCAGTGGGCGGAGGACTACAAGCCGTTTGCACTGCGCCCGTTCGGCGATCGCCAGGTGTGGGTGGGCTACGACCCGGCCGAGACTGGCGACAGCGCCGGCCTGGTGGTAGTGGCGCCGCCGGCGGTACCGGGCGGCAAGTTCCGCGTGCTGGAGCGGCATCAGTTCCGCGGCATGGACTTCGCCGCTCAGGCGGAGGCGATTCGCAAAGTGACCCAGCGCTATTGGGTGAATTACATCGGCATCGATACCACGGGCCTGGGCTCCGGCGTGGCCCAGCTGGTGCGGCAGTTCTTCCCGAACGTCACCACCTTCAGCTACTCGCCGGAGGTGAAGACGCGCCTGGTGCTGAAGGCCTACGACGTGGTGAAGAACGGCCGTCTGGAGTTCGACGCCGGCTGGACGGACTTCGCCCAGTCCCTCATGGCCATCCGCAAGACCATCACCGCTGGCGGTCGCCAGTTCACCTACAGCGCCGGCCGCAACGATGCCACCGGCCACGCCGACCTGGCCTGGGCGCTGTTCCACGCGCTGCACAACGAACCGCTGGAAGGGCAGACCGCCGCCAATACCGGATTCATGGAGATCAACTGATGACCGAAACCACTGCCGTGGCCCCGCGCACGGAGCTGTTCACCTTCGGCGACCCGACGCCTGTGCTCGATGGCCGCGAGGTCCTGGACTACCTGGAGATCTGGAACAACGGCCGCTGGTACGAGCCGCCGATCTCGCCCGATGGGCTGGCCAAGTCGGTGCGGGCCGGGGTGTTCCTGCAGTCGGGGCTGAACTTCAAGCGCAACATGCTGGCGAAGACCTTCATCCCGCACCGGCTGCTGTCGCGGCAGGCCTTCGAGCAGTTCGCCCTGGACTGGCTGACCTTCGGCAACGCCTACCTGGAGCTGCGCCGCAACCGGCTGAAGGGGCCGCTCGGCCTGCAGCCGGTTCTGGCCCGCTACATGCGCCGTGGGTTGGACCTGGAGCGCTACTACATGATCCGTGGCTGGCAGGAGGAGCATGCCTTCGAGAAGGGCAGCATCTGCCACCTGCGCGAGGCGGACATCAACCAGGAGGTGTACGGCCTGCCGGAGTGGTTCGTGGCGCTGCAGAGCGCGCTGCTGAACGAGTCCGCCACGTTGTTCCGCCGGCGCTACTACAACAACGGCAGCCACGCCGGCTTCATCCTCTACATGACCGACGCCGCGCAGAACGAGCAGGACATCGCCGACCTGCGCACCGCCCTGAAGAGCGCCAAGGGCCCCGGCAACTTCCGCAACCTGTTCGTCTACTCACCCAGCGGCAAGAAGGACGGCATCCAGCTCATCCCGGTGAGCGAGGTGGCAGCGAAGGACGAGTTCGGCTCGATCAAGAACATCAGCCGCGACGACATGCTCGCAGCCCTGCGCATCCCGCCGCAGCTGATGGGGATTGTGCCGGTGAACGCGGGGGGCTTTGGCTCGATCAAGGACGCGGCGGAGGTGTGGACGGCGAACGAGCTGGAGCCGGTTCAGGCGCGGCTCCAGCAGGTGAATGAGTGGGTGGGGGAGGAGGTGGTGAGGTTTGAGTGAAGCGGTCCCCGGTAGCGCGGGTTGTGGATGGCTGCATAAACTACTGAAAGCTATACGGATAAATTTGTGTATTGTTTTGCGTAAATTGATGCGTATAATGGCATTGCAGCGCGTGCAATACTGACTACGACTGAACTGAAGCTGACTACGACTGAACTGAAGCTGACTACGACTGAATCTACAGCTGATTATTACTGAATCGACATAGAGGCATCGCGCCCATGAGTGCACTCCTAGACCGGGCTGAGCAGGCAGTGTCCGCTACCGCCATGGTCCGTAGTTTCGGAGCGAAATTGAAGGAAGTTACCAGCGGTGAGGTATCTCACCTGGTGATTTTTAAGGACAACGAGCCGGCGGCGGTTCTGGTGGGGGTCGACACCTACCAGTCTCTGCAGGATGAACTCGAAGACCTTCGCGCCGAAAGACTGGCCATCGAGCGTCTGTCCACCCTGGACGAGAAAAATACAGTGAGCCTTGAGGACATGGAGGCTCGCTTCAGCTAGGCATCAGCCAATGAATTGGAGCGTTAGGTTTCACCCCGAAGTTGAGCAAGACCTTAAGCAGCTCGGAAGCGCTGAAGCAAAAAGAGTCCTGAAAGTGATACGTGAACGTATTGCTGAAGGAGAACCAGATAAGATCGGCAAACCTCTTCGCGGGGCTTTGGCCGGTCACCGCCGGATTCGGACAGGTGACGTACGTATCATCTACCGGATCAATGGCACTGAGATTGTCTTGGTAATGTGCGTAGGTGCTCGTCGCGACGACGAAGTTTACGACTCGGCAACCAAACGCGTTTGACCTGAACCCCGCTCCGGCGGGGTTTTTCATGTCCAGATCGATGCGGCTAGTTTTCGATGAATTTGGGCTCCCGACTTCACGTGACGCGCTATTCAGCAGAAGGCCACTCGAACACCCAGCACTTGACGCTCTTGCCACTGATTCGGCTGTCAACGACATGGCTCTTATGCAGGCAACGTGGATTATGGCTTTGCCAGAGCGCCTGGCGCAGCGCGGTGTCGAAGGTCAGCGGCTGGCCGTGCTCAATCAACAAGCGGGCCAGTTCGGGCAGGTTGACCGCCAGCAGGTTTGGCGATTTGGCGTGGTTGTACTTCACGCCCTTGCCGTCGAGAAAGTCCAGGGCTTCCCAGAACACCTTCAGAACATCCGGGGCCTCGGGTGTGGCGTGGCCAAGTCTATCGATATCGGGCGTGGGCAGACCCAGGGCGTCCGAGACGTCGGCCAGTTGCTGGTGGATCAGCTTGCGGAGCTCCGGGTCGCGAGTGCGATAGAGCTCTTTGCCCAGGGACAGGCGCAGTCGATGGTTGGAGATGCGAGCCGCGGCGGCGGTGCGATTGCCCGTCTGGTAGCTGCCGGTCTTGCGGATGGTGGGTAGAACCTCGTGAGTCACCCAGCGCTTGAAACGTTGGGCCGACGGTTTGCGGCTACGCAGGATCGCCGAGTAGAGGCCGGCTTCGTTGACGATTAGTACGTCCTGGTCACCGCCAAGGGTACTCACAATGTGAGTACCCTTTTCATCATCCTCTAGGTTCCGAGCCATGTTTCCGGCATCGCGATACTCAAGCGCAGTCGCCAAGTCGCTCGCGACAAACCACAGTTCACCGTCTTCGCGAGTCAGCACGCGAACGGGCAGCGTTTCAAACTCAAACAGTACGGGCAAGCTCATGCCTTCTCTCCTTGTTCCATGGCCGAGTAACGCGACAGCGCCTGGGCAGAGCGGCGGATGAAGCACTGGTCGGCCTGGCTGAGCTGGCGATAGTACTGCAACAGCACCTGTTCATCGGGCGTATGCAGCAGGCAGTAAGGGGCAAGGCTGGCGAGCGGACTGTGGGCGGTGAGCTTGGACATGACAGTGATTCCTACGATGCGGTGTGTTTCCCGCTACCCAAACGCCAATTTGGGTGAGCGGAACCGTGCGGGTTGGCGTACCGGTCGTAGGGCCGGCGTGCACGAAGGCACCCACGCACGGCCCGCCCATTGAAGGCTTGCCATGCTGCGGACACAAAAAAACCGCGCTATCGGCGGTTGTGTCCGCCTACGAATCCGGGACGCCAATCCCGTGTCGCTGGACTTACAGCGACGGGCGCACGATATCCGCAAGCTCTCGGGCGGTCAACTTCAGCGCGTGCAACCAATGGAACGTGCTGGGCATCGGCGTCGGCTTCCGGCCGACCTGCACCCGGCGCGCGCCGTCGTCCCCCCGCCACGCCTGCGCGCTAAATAGGTCGATTTTTCTGCATGCCTTCGGTGGCCTGGAAGAGGGGCAGGGCGGCTGCTGGTCGCACGCATAAGGCCAAGTTGTGGCCCTGCGGATCTCTGCAGCAGGTGGCTCAGATCGGTGGCCCCAACGCAGCGATATAAGGAGGGAGCGTCCCCTTCATTTTCGGGAAGGCCATCGGAAAACGGTAATTTCGGGAATCTGGAAATCCAGCAGTTGTGGATGCCGCATGGCACTAAGGCTTGAACCCTTACCGGGGCCGGTAAGTCTCGGTAATTTTACCTACGTGTCTTGGTTAGGTTGTTGATTTATAAGGATATATTTTTTCGGAAGAAATACCGGCTCTTCGGTAATTGACTTACCCACTAATTTCCAGAAAATTACGATTAAGAATGCTACGTAAGTTATTGAGTCTATTAAATTAAATCTAAAAAATAAAAATGACTTACCGGAATTACCTTTTTCCGATGGCCTTCCTGAAAAATCGGAACCGGGCATTCCGGGGCGATTTTCTCTCTTCTCGCTTTCAAGTCTGGGAACACTCTGGGAACAGATTTCCTGATTTTCTCAATGCAGAGGCCACGGATTACGCGGCCTCCAGAGGAGCAAGGGCTTCGGGCATGAGTTCGAATCTCACCGCCTCCGCCATCTTAAATGCAGAAAAGCCCCGATTCACGGGGCTTTTTCGTTTCCGGGGCTGGCAAATTACGTTTGCGAGGCTCACGTCCTGGTGTTCAGCTTTTCGCACTCGTTGTTGGCCAGGGCCTCGTCCTGATGCTTGGCGCCGACGTAGTCGCCAGTCGCTCTGTCGATGATGCGGTACCAGTAGGCATCCAACGCCGTTCCTCCGAGAACTTCGCTATTTCTGATTCCTCTGGCGTCTGCTCGCGGGATTCTTTTCACCGAGAAGCGTGCACTCATGGTGGAACTCCTTGTAGGGAAAGAAGTGGAACATTTTTGATAGCCAGAGTTGGCTGATCTCGCAACTGCCCAGTCGCTACGGATCATTTCAGCGGCTCTGACACTCCGTCTGCCGTTCAGTAGTCGCACTTGCGCTTCCAGGGCGTGTTGGCATGCGCGTGCCTTGGTCCAGAGCCTCTCGGCAGGCTGTTGGCTACACGGCGCCAACTTCTTGTCGATCAGGCTCCGTCGGAGTCTCCAGTGGTAGCCGAGCGAGTTTTTCGCGTCTTTTTCTGCGCTTGTAGAGCTTGGCAGACGGACGTGTCATTACGTTGACTGTGCGGCATTTACATTTCGTAACATCTGCACTTTAGTCAGGTTATTGACATTCTGCGGCGCTAAACAAGACGAGCAATAGCTCAAATAGCCCATGTCGTCACTGGTGCAGTTTCCACGAGAGATGCCTTCAGGCGTCCGTCCAGTGTCGAAGGTCAGCAACTGGAGAGAGTCATGAAATGCCCTGACAGCGAGCACGCTACAGGTCGGCCTGAGGATCTGGCTGACGGTGAGGGGAGACGGAAATTTCTGAAACTGACGGCAGCGACTATGGCGGCGCCGCTGCTGATGACGGGTACTAGGGTCCAGTCGGCAACTGTGGTCCCTGTATTTCCGCCGAGTCCACCCACTGTGCCCTGGGCCCATGAGTTGCCCAAGCAAGTGAATCCACTGGGGACGGTATCGTCTCTGAGCCCTGCGCCGACTGAAGCCGCCAACATCGCTGCCGGCGAGGCGGGGCGTAGTCCCCATCAGCGCTGGGCTCAATTCCGACCGGGTGCATTGCTCTACGAGATAAGTGCGACGGAGCGAAACGACTGGGTGTATAGCCCGTCCTACCCGCCGCAGCGAATCTGGGGCTATCAGGCCAACAGCAATCCGGATTGGACCATGCCCAGTGCGACTTTTTTTGCGCGCTACGGGCGTCCTTTGATCTGCCGTATCCACAACAAGCTGCCGCAGAACCATGTGGGATTCGGTACCCCAGAGATTTCCACCCACTTGCACAATCTGCACTGCGGGTCGGAAAGCGATGGTTTCCCGGGCGACTACTACAGCCCCAACAAGCATGGCCCGACATTGTCGGCCAATGGCCGCTTCAAGGATCACCTCTACTCCAATGTCAAGGCCGGCTTCGAGGCTCGCCAGGACTTGCTGGGCGATCCGACCGAGGCTTTGGGCACGCTCTTCTATCACGACCACACCCTGGACTTCACCGCACCCAACCTCTACCTCGGGTTGGCGGGGTTTTACTACCTCTTCGACGAGTTGGACTCGGGCAATGAGGCTGATCCGAACCCCAGTGCTTTGCGTCTGCCGAGTCACCCGTACGACTATCCGCTCAATTTCAATGATCGGCGTTTCGATGCGAACGGAAGGCTGTTCTATGACCAGGTCAACCCGGAGGGCGTGCTGGGCGACAAGGTGGCGGTGAATGGTCGCATCGAGCCGGTGTTGCGGGTCGCGGCACGCAAGTACCGTTTCCGTCTGCTGAATACCGGTCCGAGTCGCTTCTACAACTTCGCCCTGGTATCGCCGACGAACGTGTTGCAGAAGTTCACCCACATCTCCAATGACGGCAACTTGTTCCCGGCTCCGCTGCTCAACCAGACCAATGTGACCCTGGGCGTGGCCGAGCGCGCGGACATAGTGGTCGACTTCTCGAAGTACGTGATCGGGACCCAGTTGTACCTGGTCAACCGCATGCGTCAGGTGGAAACACGCCGGCCGAAGGACATCAAGGAACCTGGCGACCGGGTGCTGAAGATCATTGTCGACCGTTACCCGCCGGCCCAGGATTTGAGTCGGGTTCCAGCTACCTTGCGACCTCTGCCTCTGATCACCCAGGCGGAGATCAGCTCAGCGCCGGTGCGGCGCTGGATCTTCGAGCGCGACAAGGGCATGTGGGCGATCAACGGCAAGTTCGTCGATGTGAACAGTCCTCGGGCACAGATACCCAAGGGCGGTTATGAGATCTGGGAACTCTCTAACGTCAACGATGGCTGGAGCCATCCCATTCATATTCACTTCGAGGAAGGGCGAATCCTGCAGAAGATCGTCAAGGGCGTCAGTGTCCCCATTCCGGTCCACGAACGGGGGCGCAAGGATGTCTTTGTGGTCGAGCCTCTTACCACGTTGCGGGTGTTCCTGCGCTTCCGCGACTACAAGGGCAAGTACCCCATGCACTGCCACAACCTGATCCACGAAGACCACGCCATGATGCTGCGCTGGGACATCGTCTGAAGCCGATTGCAGGGCAACTTCGAGGTGGGAGGAATCAATATGAACACGCGAAGAAAGATGCTGGCCGGGTTCGGTGGTGCGGCTGCCTTGCTGGCTGGTTGGGCCGCCACTCGCGGCAGTGGTGGCCTGGTCGATACCGCTTCAGCGCGCAGTGCCGGGGCGATTCCGTTTCCCAATGTCACGCTTTACACCCACGAAGGTCGCAAAGTGAGGTTTTACGACGACCTCATCCGCGGCAAGGTGGTTACCTTCAACATGATGTACACGCAGTGCACCGGCAAATGCCCGACCATGACGGCAAACTTGCGCCAGTTCCAGCAACTGCTGGGCGACCGGGTAGGGCGGAGTGTGTTCATGCACTCCATCACCTTGCAGCCGCTGCTGGATACGCCCGATGAGCTCAAGGCCTATGTCGAGAAGTACCACATCGGCCGGGGCTGGGAGTTCCTTACCGGAGACCCGGAGGACATCGAGGCCATTCGTTTCAGTCTGGGCTTCTATGACGTCGATCCAGAGGTCGATCGCAATCTGACCAGTCATACCGGTCTCGTGCGTATGGGGAACGACAGTTACGAGCGCTGGACCATGGCGCCGGCACTGACCGGTCCGAAGCACATTCTCTCTACGCTGAACCATGTAGACCGCGAATGGAGCGCGGCCTCCTGAAAAGCACGAGGGTGTCCCTGGCTTAACAGGGGCGCCCTCGCATTGGTTGCCTCCATATCTTCATCCTCTTCATAGAAAAGCTCGATAGTGCATTGTGATTATTGGGCTTTTTCTGGCGCGCGGCGTCTGCGAAGTCATATGCATGGCTATCATTGGATGAGAAATTGGCGCTGATCGTTTGACGGCAAATGCATCTGGCGCTAGGTCATTCTCCGGTCATTTGCTAATGTGAGCCTCATTTGAACAAGCTTGCTGCCAAGGCAGCGCGCGATGCACTGAGAGGTGTCGCTTGATTAGGGTGCTGGTGGTCGATGACCACGATCTTGTTAGAACGGGGATTACCCGCATGCTGGCCGATGTCGATGGCCTGCAGGTGGTAGGGCAGGCTGACAGCGGCGAGGAAGCCCTGAAAAAAGCACGGGAACTCAAGCCCGATGTGGTCCTGATGGATGTCAAAATGCCCGGCATCGGCGGTCTTGAGGCGACTCGCAAGCTGCTGCGTAGCCATACGGACCTCAAGGTGGTGGCGGTGACCGCTTGCGAGGATGATCCATTCCCGACCCGGTTGTTGCAGGCTGGCGCGGCCGGTTACCTGACCAAGGGCGCTGCTCTGGAGGAAATGATCCAGGCGATTCGCCAGGTCTTCGCCGGCCACCGTTTCATCAGTCCGCAGATTGCCCAGCAACTGGCGCTCAAGTCCTTTCAGCCCCAGGCCAGTGGTTCGCCCTTTGATCTGCTGTCGGAGCGCGAAATCCAGATCGCCCTGATGATCGCCAACTGCCAGAAAGTGCAGAGTATTTCCGACAAGCTCTGTCTGTCGCCGAAGACAGTGAATACCTACCGCTACCGGATCTTCGATAAGCTTTCCATTTCCAGCGACGTGGAGCTGGCGCTGCTGGCTGTTCGACACGGCATGGTAGACGCCGTCAGCTAAGATGTCCGAATCCTTCGACGCGAGTGCGTTCCTTGCCGCCTGCAGCGGTCGTCCGGGTGTTTACCGGATGCTCGATGCGGGCGGCAAACTGCTTTATGTAGGCAAGGCGAAGAACCTGAAGAAGCGCCTTGCCAGCTACTTCCGAAAGACTGGCCTGGCGCCCAAGACCGCCGCCCTGGTGGCGCGTATCGTCCAGGTCGAGACCACCATCACCGCCAATGAGACCGAAGCGCTGCTGCTGGAGCAGACGCTGATCAAGGAATGGCGGCCGCCCTACAACATCCTGCTGCGGGACGATAAGTCCTATCCCTACGTACACCTCAGCGACGGCGATTTCCCGCGGCTGAGCATTCACCGTGGGGCGAAGAAGCAGAAAGGGCGTTATTTCGGACCATACCCCAGTGCGGGTGCTATTCGCGAAAGCCTCAACCTGCTGCAAAAGGCCTTCCTGGTCCGCCAGTGTGAGGACAGCTACTACAAGAATCGCACCCGACCCTGCCTGCAGTACCAGATCAAACGTTGCAAGGCGCCTTGTGTGGGGCTGGTAGACCCGGCTGAATACACTGAGGACGTGCGTCACTCGGTGATGTTCCTCGAGGGGCGTAGTAACGCCTTGAGCCAAGAGCTTTCCGTCGGGATGGAAGCAGCGGCACAGCGGCTGGATTTCGAGCGGGCTGCCGAACTGCGTGACCAGATCGCCATCCTGCGTCGAGTGCAGGACCAGCAAAGCATGGAAGGTGGCACCGGCGACATCGATGTGGTGGCTGCCATCGCCACACCGGGCGGAGCGTGCGTGCACTTGATCAGCGTGCGCGGTGGTCGTGTCCTGGGCAGCAAGCACTTTTTCCCGCAGGTTGGTATCGAAGAAGAAGCTGCCGATGTGCTGGTGGCGTTCATTGCCCAGTACTACCTGAGCAATCACGACCGGGACCTGCCCAGCGAACTGATCGTCAACACCACTCACGAAGACTTCCCGACGCTGATCGCCGCGCTGGCCGAGTTGCGCGGTCGTGAACTGGATATCAGCCATCGGGTGCGTGGCACCCGTGCGCGCTGGCAACAGCTGGCCGTCACCAACGCCGAACAGGCCTTGGCCGCACGGCTGGCCAACCGGCAGCACACTGCGGCACGTTTCGAAGCACTAGCCGAGGCCCTTGGCCTGGATGAGACGCCACAGCGACTGGAGTGCTACGACATCAGCCATTCCAGCGGAGAAGCCACCGTGGCTTCATGCGTGGTGTTTGGACCTGAGGGCGCGCTGAAGTCGGACTATCGTCGCTATAACATCGAAGGCGTTACCGCTGGAGACGACTACGCAGCCATGCACCAGGCGTTGTCGCGTCGTTTCAGCAAGTTGAAGGAGGGGGAGGGCAAGTTACCTGACATTTTGCTGGTGGACGGTGGCAAAGGCCAACTCGCCATGGCGCAGGAAGTGCTCAGGGAACTGGCAGTGCCTGAGTTGATTCTGCTTGGCGTCGCCAAGGGCGTCACCCGCAAGCCAGGCTTCGAAACCCTCTACCTCAACGATGCAGCCCACGAGTTCACCTTGCCGGCGGATTCGCCGGCACTGCACCTGATCCAGCAGATCCGCGACGAGGCGCACCGCTTTGCCATCACCGGGCACCGTGCACGACGTGGCAAGGCGCGTCGCACGTCCAGCCTGGAAGAGGTGGCCGGAGTAGGGCCGAAGCGCCGTCGGGAGCTGCTCAAGCATTTTGGTGGACTGCAGGAACTCAGTCGGGCCAGCATCGAGGAAATCGCCAAGGCACCCGGTATTAGCAAAAAGCTTGCTGAGTCGATTTATGCAGCCCTGCACAGCGAGTAGAATGCGGCCTTCCTTCAAAACCAGCCGTAACGATGAATATTCCTAACCTGCTCACCGTTCTTCGCGTACTGCTCATTCCCGTTTTCATACTGCTCTTCTATCTGCCGTTCTCCTGGAGCTACCTGGCAGCCAGCGCGGTTTTCGCCATTGCGGCGATCACTGACTGGTTCGATGGCTACCTGGCCCGGCGTTGGCAGCAGAGCACGCCCTTCGGCGCTTTCCTCGACCCGGTTGCTGACAAGCTGATGGTGGCGGTGGCGCTGGTTCTACTCGTGGAGGAGCACCACAACCTCTGGCTGTCCTTGCCGGCGGCGATCATCATCGGTCGCGAGATCGTGGTATCGGCCTTGCGCGAGTGGATGGCGGAGCTTGGTGCTCGTGCCCATGTGGCTGTATCGAACCTGGGCAAATGGAAGACAGCCGCGCAGATGCTGGCACTGGTCATCCTGCTGGCCAACCCGCCGCTTTTCACCTTCTGGGTGGCGATTGGTTATTTCCTGCTTATCTTGGCCGCAGCCCTGACGCTCTGGTCGATGCTGCACTACCTGCTGGCGGCCCTGCCGCACCTCAGCACGGACCCGAAGGAAAAATAAAAGTTTTTTTGAATCAAGGGGTTGACGGCTGTTCATGAATCTATAGAATGGCGCCCGTCAACACGACAAAGCGGGAATAGCTCAGTTGGTAGAGCACGACCTTGCCAAGGTCGGGGTCGCGAGTTCGAGTCTCGTTTCCCGCTCCAGTTTCACGCGATGACGCCGCCGCAAGCGGCGTCATCGTTTAGGCCGGATGGCAGAGTGGTCATGCAGCGGATTGCAAATCCGTGTACGCCGGTTCGATTCCGACTTCGGCCTCCATCTAAAAAGCCCCGTAGATCAAAAGTCTACGGGGCTTTTTTCATGTGCCCAGGAAACTGGCGTAGTTGCGGGCGCCCAGGCAAGAGCGATCCAGGAAAGCGCAGCAAATGGTGTGCTGTTCAACGCCTAAGTGATTGATTCGAAATTTTATTTGGGCTTAAATCAGCGCCCTGCACCAATGCCCCTCCTGCCCGGATGGCGAAATCGGTATACGCAGAGCACTTAAAATGCTTCGCCCTTTGGGCTTGCGGGTTCGAGTCCCGCTCCGGGCACCATTCAAATCAAGCTCTTGCTGGCCACTCTTTGAGTCTTTTCTTTCGTCACCCAGTTCTTTGCCGGGGTTGCGAGAGCACGTTCAGTTCCAGCACATTTCCAGGCCGGAAGAAAACGATCTAAAAACGTCCTGTCGGAAGCAAAGGGCTTTGCTAGCCTCAATATCAGTAGGTGGATACGCAGACTGATGCGCAAGCGGATAGTGAGGAAACGTGGGGCGCGTTCCGAAGGGTACACGGTTAGAAAGATCTCCCCGATGAGATCCAGCCCTTACGCCGTGTGAAGCAGAAGCGCTTACATGCTTCTGTGGGATGCCTGATAAACCTCGCAAGCCGGAAACCAGCGCCGGCCACCTACTACGAATTCCAGGCCCGCCATGTGCGGGCCTGTTCGTGTCTGGTGATATCTGCTCGACGGTCCTTCCTATATGCTCACCCGACACGGGACCGGAAATGATTCCGTCGTGCTGATGTAGAACCTTTGGCGCTTGCGGGCGGACTAACGCTGATGTTGCGGTGCGCCGGAGGGGCGTATCCGTTGTTTGTTTTTTGGCTGGCTTCAGGGAGCCTGAACGGATCAGGTGAAAGAGGGAAATCGAATGGAATCGAAAGAGCAGCACCTGGTGCGTTTGCTCAGCCTTACGACCCGTAGCCTCACCCATCTCACGGCGGCAATGAGTGAAATGTCGTTCGAGATGATGCGCAGTGAGGATCCGGCGGTGAAGAGCGCAGGACGGCGCATGATCGATCACCTGGCCGCCATAGGCGCCGGGCTTGACCAGCATTGGGAGGCGCTTGCCACCTACAGCGATGTGCCCATCCTTCACGAGAGCACTGAGGCGCTGGTGGAGCTTGAGTTGACGGAAATCCCCCAAGAACCCTGACCAGACGGCCCTCACGGGCCGTTGTTGTTTCTCCGTACTGTCACGTCGCCGTCACGGTCTTGCCATGCGGCTTGGATGGAATCCGCCTATCAATGGTGGAGGGGCTGTCCATGCGACTATGCGTGATTGGTGCGGGTTATGTGGGCTTGGTGACGGCTACCTGTTTTGCCGAGATGGGTAACCAGGTGAGCTGTGTCGAACGCGATCCGTTCCGTCTGGCCCGTCTTCACCGGGGGCAGGTCCCCATCTACGAGCCTGGTCTGGAACCCATGCTCCAGGCTCACCTTGCCAGCGGGCAGCTGAGTTTCACAGCACAGATAGAGGAGGGTATCGACCAGGTCGATATCGTCTTCATCGCTGTCGGGACTCCCAGTGGCGAAGATGGCTCCGCCGACCTTTCCCATGTGCTCGGCGTGGCCGACGAGTTGGGTGCCAGCCTCAAGCGGCCCTGCCTGGTCGTAGACAAGTCCACCGTGCCAGTCGGTACGGCGGAGCGGGTCGCCCAGCGCATCCAGGCTGGCCTCGCTGCCCGTGGCCTGGGCTTCAAGATCCAGGTGGCGAGCAACCCTGAGTTTCTCAAGGAGGGTTCGGCCATCGACGACTTCATGCGCCCGGACCGGGTCATCATCGGCTGTGACGAAGCGGATGCCACCGAGCAGTTGCGCCGCCTCTATGCGCCGTTCCTGCGCAACCATGAGCGGGTGCTTACCATGGGCGTCCGCGCCGCGGAGTTCACCAAGTACGCCGCCAACGCTTTCCTTGCGACCAAGATCTCGTTCATGAATGAAATGGCCGGCATCTGCGCGCGAATGGGAGTGGACATCGAAGATGTCCGCCGTGGGGTTGGCAGTGACAGGCGCATCGGCACCCATTTCATCTATGCCGGCTGTGGTTATGGTGGTTCATGTTTCCCGAAGGATGTGCGCGCCCTTATCAGGACTGCGGAGCAGGAGGGAATTGAGCCCGGCATCCTGCGGGCAGTGGAAGCACGCAACGCGCTACAGAAGACCCTGCTGTTCCAGGCGCTGCGCGAGCATTTCAACGGCGTCCTGCAGGGCAGGGTGGTGGCGCTCTGGGGGCTGGCCTTCAAGCCAGGCACTGATGACCTGCGGGAAGCGCCCAGCCTGGTACTGCTGGATGCACTTCTGCAAGCCGGTGCTCGGGTGCAAGCGCACGATCCTGCGGCCAGTGCCGGGGTTTCCGCTCGCTATCCCAAAGCGGTGGAGTCGGGCCAGTTGCGCCTGGCGGACTCCCCTTACAGCGCGGCCGAGGGGGCCGACGCGCTGGTGCTTGTCACCGAGTGGAAGCAGTTCCGTCAGCCGAACTTCGAGCGGATTCGTGGTCTTATGCGCATGCCCGTGATCTTTGATGGACGTAACCTCTACGAGCCGGCGCAGCTGGTCGAAGCAGGGTTCCTCTATCGCGGCATAGGACGGCCCGCAAGCGGGCATTGTAAGGCGACTGCGGCCTGATTAGACTGCGCGGCAATTCGCCATAACACCCACCCCAAAGGATCGAAATGATCAAGAAATGCCTGTTCCCCGCCGCCGGTTACGGTACCCGATTCCTGCCGGCCACCAAGGCGATGCCCAAGGAAATGCTGCCAGTGGTGAACAAACCGCTGATCCAGTACGGCGTTGAAGAGGCCCTGGACGCTGGTCTGAGCGAAATTTCCATCGTGACTGGCCGTGGCAAGCGCGCCCTCGAAGACCATTTCGACATCAGCTACGAGCTGGAACACCAGATCAAGGGCACCGACAAGGAGAAATACCTGGTCGGCATCCGTCGCCTGATCGATGAGTGCAGCTTCTCCTATACCCGCCAGGTCGAGATGAAGGGCCTGGGTCACGCCATCCTCAGCGGTCGTCCGCTGATCGGTGACGAACCCTTTGCCGTGGTCCTGGCGGACGACCTTTGCCTGAACCTGGAAGGCGACGGTGTCCTGACCCAGATGGTCAAGCTGTACAACCAGTTCCGCTGCTCCATCGTTGCCATCCAGGAAGTACCGCGCGAGGAAACCTCCAAGTACGGTGTGATCGCTGGCGAGATGATCCGTGACGACATCTTCCGCGTGAACAGCATGGTGGAAAAACCCAAGCCTGAAGATGCCCCGTCGAACCTGGCGATCATCGGCCGCTACATCCTGACGCCGGACATCTTCGACCTCATCGAACAGACCGAGCCGGGCAAGGGCGGTGAAATCCAGATTACCGATGCGCTGATGAAGCAGGCGCAGGACGGCTGCGTACTGGCCTACAAGTTCAAGGGCAAGCGCTTTGACTGCGGCGGCGCGGAAGGCTACATCGAAGCCACCAACTACTGCTTCGAGAACCTGTACAAGACCGGCAAGGCCTACTGATCGGCCACGCCACGCAGAGGGCCGCCTTCGGGCGGCCTTTTCATTGGGCCCGGGAAAGGCCTGTAGGGGTGAATTCATTCGCTATGTCTGCGTTAGCGAGGCCAAGAAACTTGTAGGAGCTGGCTTGCCAGCGAAACGGGGCCATTCGCTGGCAAGCCAGCTCCTACGGGCAATGCAGCTGCTTGCAACACGTCATGCAGACATAGCCAATTCATTTGCCAAGCAGGCCGAAGGCCTGCCAATGAGGATCAGACGGGGTCGTATTGCGTCCCTGGGCGTCAGGGAATCGGCAACGCCTCGGATCCCGGCCCCAGTGGTTGGCCGTAGCTGAACTCCACATAGTTGCCCGCAGGGTCGCGCAGCCCGCAGTAGTAGCCCACGGGGTAGGGCTCGTCTCGCGGTGGCCAGATCAGACAGCCAGCCGCCGCGGCCTGGGTGGCAATGGCGTCGACCCGCTCGCGGCTGTCCACGGCGAAACCGAAATGGCTGTAGTCGTCGGTGGCGAGGTGGCGATCATGCCCGCCGGGCATGATCACGAAGATGAACTGGTGTTCCTTGCCGGGTTCCGCCATCCAGACGATCTTCGACCCCTTGGCGGCGCGCTCGTGGATCACACGCATGCCGCAGAAATCGGCGTAGAAGCGGATGCAGGGTTCCAGCTCCGGTACATGCAGGGCCACATGGGTGAGGGTGGGGCGCATGGGACTCTCCTTCTCGATGTCTCAAGGATAGGCCTGGCAACTGGCCAGAGACAGATCTTCCGGTATGCTTGCGGCTTGTTTCTGGAGACTTGCCATGGCTTACGATTTTGACCTCTTCGTCATTGGTGCCGGTTCCGGCGGTGTGCGTGCGGCACGCTTTGCGGCCGGCTTCGGGGGCCGCGTGGCCATCGCCGAGAGCCGCTACCTGGGCGGCACCTGCGTCAATGTCGGCTGCGTACCGAAGAAGCTGCTGGTCTACGGTGCCCACTTCGCCGAGGACTTCGAGCAGGCTCAGGGTTTCGGCTGGTCGCTGGGCGAGGCCGGCTTCGACTGGCCGACCCTGATCGGCAACAAGAACCGCGAGATCCACCGCCTCAACGGCATCTATCGCAACCTGTTGGTGAACAGCGGCGTCACCCTGCTCGAAGGCCACGCCAAACTGGTTGACCCACACACGGTGGACGTCGCCGGTCAACGTTGCACCGCCAAGCACATTCTCATCGCCACCGGCGGCTGGCCGCAGATCCCCGACATCCCCGGCCGCGAGCTGGCCATCAGCTCCAACGAGGCCTTCTTCCTCGAACAACTGCCCAAGCGCGTGCTGGTCGTGGGCGGTGGCTACATCGCCGTCGAGTTCGCGTCCATTTTCCATGGCTTGGGTGCGCAGACGTCCTTGCTCTATCGCGGCGAACTGTTTTTGCGCGGGTTCGACGACTCAGTGCGCCATCACCTGCGTGATGAGCTGGGCAGGAAGGGGCTGAACCTGCAATTCAATTCCGACATTGCCCGCATCGAGAAACAGGCCGATGGCAGCCTCCTGGCCACCCTCAAGGACGGCCGTCACCTGGAGACCGACTGCGTCTTCTATGCCACCGGCCGCCGTCCGATGCTCGACAACCTGGGGCTGGAGAACACTGGCGTCGAGTTGGACGAGCGTGGCTTTGTGAAGGTGGATGAGCAGTTCCAGACTACCGAGCCGTCCATTCTCGCCCTGGGCGATGTGATCGGCCGTGTGCAGCTCACGCCCGTGGCGCTGGCCGAGGGGATGGCCGTGGCGCGCCGCCTGTTCAAGCCGGAGGAGTACCGCCCGGTGGATTACGAGCACATCCCCACCGCCGTATTCAGCCTGCCGAACATCGGCACTGTCGGCCTGACCGAGCAGCAGGCGCGCACCAAGGGTTACAAGGTGAAGCTCTTCGAGAGCCGTTTCCGGCCGATGAAGCTGACCCTCACCGAGAACCAGGAACGCACCCTCATGAAACTCGTGGTGGACGCTGAAACCGACCGCGTCCTCGGCTGCCACATGGTCGGCCCGGAGGCAGGTGAGATCGTCCAGGGGCTGGCCGTGGCGATCAAGGCCGGTGCTACCAAGCGCATCTTCGACGAAACCATCGGCGTGCATCCCACTGCTGCCGAAGAGTTCGTCACCATGCGTACGCCGGTAGGTGCCTGACCCTGAATGGAGCAGCTCTTCTACCTTTCCGATCTGTTTGGCGTGGCTGTCTTCGCCATCACCGGTGCCCTGATGGCGGGGCGCAAGTCCATGGACCTGTTCGGCGTGCTGGTGATCGCCATCATCACTGCCCTGGGTGGCGGCACCCTGCGTGACGTCATCCTCGGTAACCACCCGGTGAGCTGGATCAGGGACGATACCTATATCCTGGTCGCCTCCCTGGCGGCCGTGGGCACGGTGCTCTGGGTGCGCATGACCCGGCCGATCAACGAAACCGGCCTGTTGCTGGCGGACGCCTTCGGCCTCGCGGTGTTTACCGTCTACGGCACCGAAGTCGCCCTTCAGCACAACCTGCAGCCGGGCACGGCGGTGATCATGGGCGTAATCACAGCCGTCGGTGGTGGTGTGCTACGCGACATCATCTGCAACGAGGTGCCGCTGATCTTTCAGAAAGAGATCTACGCGATTGCCTGTATCGCCGGCTCCCTGGTGTTCATCGGCTTGCGCGAAGTGGCGCTGCCTGCCTGGCTGGTCACCGCCGCGGCCATGCTGGTGGTGCTGCTGATTCGCCTGGCGGCCATCCACTGGAAACTCTCGCTGCCGCGCTTCCACCTGCTCGACCGGGACTGACGCCATGATTGAACGCCTCGACCACCTCGTGCTTACCGTCGCCGATATACCTCGCACCCTGGAGTTCTACCAGCGGGTACTGGGGATGCATCACGAAACCTTCGGCAACGGCCGCCACGCGCTGGCGTTCGGCCGGCAGAAGTTCAACCTGCACCAGGCTGGTCGGGAGTTCGAACCCAAGGCCGCGCTCCCAACGCCTGGCGCCATCGATCTTTGCCTGATTACCCGCTGGCCCCTGGAGCGGGTGTTGGAGCACCTGGCGGAGCAGGGGGTCGATGTGGAGGAGGGGCCGGTAATGCGAACCGGCGCTCTCGGCCCGATCGAGTCGGTCTACTTCCGCGATCCAGACGGCAACCTCATCGAAGTCAGCCGCTATCCCGAGTAAGGCTTTTCATTCTCAATCGCTGGCGAAATCCGCTAAACCCGCGACACTGGATGCAATCGCCCGAGTCCATTTCAGGTTGGAGGAATACAGCATGTCCAGGATCGCGCTTCTGTTTGCACTGCTCTTGGGAATCGGTCTTGCCCAGGCCGAGATCAAGACCCGTGAAATCCCGTACAAGGGCCCGGACGGTACCGCCCTGATCGGCTATTACGCCTACGACGATGCCATCGCCGGCAAGCGTCCGGGTGTGGTGGTAGTCCACGAATGGTGGGGCCTCAATGACTACGCCAAGCGCCGCGCCCGTGACCTCGCTGCCTTGGGCTACAGCGCACTGGCGATCGATATGTACGGCGATGGCAAGAACACCGAGCATCCGGCCGATGCCCAGGGCTTCATGGAAGCAGCCCTGGCCAGCGCGCCGGCGGCCAAGGCGCGCTTCCTTGCCGGACTCGATCTGCTCAAGGCGCAGCCCCAGACCGACGCCAGCAAGCTGGCCGCAATCGGCTACTGCTTCGGTGGCAAGGTGGTGCTGGACATGGCCCGCGCGGGTGTGCCCCTGGCGGCGGTAGTGAGTTTCCACGGCGTGCTGGCCGCCACCTCGGCGGCCAAGCCGGGCGACATCAAGGCCAAGGTGCTGGTGGAGCATGGTGAGAAGGACACCTTGGTGCCTATGGCTTCGGTCAATTCGTTCAAGGAGGAGTTCGACAACGCCAAGGCCGATTACCGTGTCGTCGTCCAACCCAACGCCAAACACAGCTTCACCAATCCGGACGCCGATCGACTCAGTCATGCCGGGCATGGCAGCGAGAAGGGGCCTGACCTGGGCTACAGCAAAGTCGCCGACGAAAACTCCTGGAACGATATGCAGGAACTGTTCAAGGAAGCCTTCGCGCAACCTTGATGCTCGGTTGATGCACCCTGTACGCAACGTGCAGGGTGTCGGCGCCTTGGCATTCTCCGGCCATCGGCTAGAGTTTCGGAAGACGGCAACTCTTGCGGGATTCGCGGCATGTTCAATGCCATAGGCGCCTATGTCAGGGGAGTGGAATGGTTCAACCGTGTGGTTGGCCGCTTCGCCATGTACCTGATTTTCGTGATGCTGGCCGTCCTCCTGTATTCGTCGACTTCCAAGACCTTCTTCACGCCGTCGATCTGGACCCTGGAGTCGGCCCAGTTCCTGATGGTCGCCTATTTCCTGCTGGGCGGCGCGTATTCCATGCAGCTCGACGCCCATGTGCGCATGGACCTGATCTACGGACGTTTCAGCCCTCGGACGCAGGCCGTCCTCGATGCGCTCACGGTGGGATTTCTGCTCTTCTACCTGGCGTTGCTGCTTTACGGTGGCATCTCTTCGACCCAGTACGCCCTGGAGTACAAGGAAACCAGCTACTCGTCCTGGTCACCGCAGATGGCGCCAATCAAGGTGGTGATGACGTTCGGCATCTTGTTGATGCTGCTGCAGGCCATCGCCAACTTCTTCCGCGACCTGGCCGTGATCCTGGGCAAGGAGCTTCCATGAGCTACGAGCTCATCGCACTGCTGATGTTCAGTTCGATGATGCTGCTCCTGCTTACCGGCAAGCGGGTGTTCGGTGCCATCGGCTTCGTCGCTGCTGCGGCCTCGCTGTTGCTATGGGGCGATGGCGGCTCGGAGATGGCCTTCAGTGCGGCCATGAAGCTGATGAAGTGGTACCCGCTGCTGACCCTGCCGATGTTCGTGTTCATGGGCTACATGCTTTCCGAGTCGCGCATTGCCGACGACCTCTACCGCATGTTCCACGTCTGGATGGGACCACTGCACGGCGGACTGGCCATCGGCACGATTTTCCTGATGGTGGTGATCGCGGCCATGAATGGTCTCAGCGTCGCGGGCATGGCCATTGGCGCCACCATCGCCATGCCAGAGCTCCTCCGACGGGGCTACGACAAGATTATGGTCACCGGCGTGATTCAGGCGGGCAGTACCCTCGGCATCCTGATTCCCCCCAGTGTCGTGCTGGTGCTCTACGGCATGATCGCCCGCCAACCCGTGGGTCAGTTGTGGCTGGCGGGTGTGTTTCCCGGCCTGCTGATGGCGGCGCTCTTCATCCTCTACATCGTCATCCGCTGTCGCCTGCAACCGCAGCTCGGGCCACCGCTGAGTCGTGAGGAGCGTGAGCAGATCACCTGGGGTGAGCGCATTCGCCTGCTACGCGCAGGGTTGGTGCCGCTGTTCATCTTCCTGACCATGACCGGGCTGTTCCTGCTGGGCTACACCAGCCTGGTGGAAAGTTCCGCCGTTGGGGCTCTGGGCGCAACCCTGGCGGCGCTGATCCAGGGGCGTCTGACCCGACAGGTGATGGAGGAAACCCTGCGCAAGACGCTGGGCATCACTTGCATGTTCATGTGGATCATCCTTGCGGCGCTGTGCTTCGGAGCGGTGTTCGACGGTCTCGGTGCGGTCAAGGCCATCGAAGGGCTGTTCGTTGAGCAGATGGGCTTGGGTCCCTGGCATATCCTTATCCTGATGCAACTGTCCTTCATCATCATGGGCATGTTCCTCGATGACACTGCCATGCTGGTGATCGTCGCACCGCTTTATGTGCCGCTGGTGGGCGCGCTGGGCTTTGACCTGGTCTGGTACGGCGTGCTCTACACCATCACCTGCCAGATGGCCTACATGACGCCACCCTTTGGCTACAACCTGTTTCTGATGCGAGCAATGGCGCCGCCGGAAGTGACCTTGAGGGACATCTATGTCTCCGTGGGCCCCTTCGTGATCGTGATGATCGTCACCCTGGCGCTGGTAATGATCTTCCCCGACATCGCCCTCTGGCTGCCCCGGTGGCACTACGGCGCGGGACAATGAATTGTCAGGACCGGCAGCACGACCAGCAGCAGTTCCTGGCGTGACGGACATGAAGTTGAAGTGAAGGGTCTCATGCCGACCTGAGAAGCTGCGCCGCCCCCGGCGGCGCTGGGTTGGGCGGGTGCCAGGCACCCCCTTCCACTCTCCAGGAGGTAACCGCATGAGTACCAGACGTACGTTTCTCAAAGGCGCCGCCGTCGCCACCGGCGCGGTGGGCGCCACGACGCTCGGCGCACCGTTCGTGCATGCCCAGTCCGGCAAGAAAATCACCTGGCGCCTGCAGACCTACGCCGGGCCCGCCCTGGCCGAACACGTGATCAAACCGTCGATCGAGGCGTTCAACAAAGCCGCCAACGGCGAGATGGAGATCCAGCTCTATTTTGCCGATCAGCTCGTACCCACGGGTGAACTGTTCCGCGCCATGCAGAAGGGCACCATCGACGCAGTGCAGAGTGACGATGACTCCATCGCCGCCCCCGTGGACGTAGCGGTATTCGGTGGCTACTTCCCCTTTGCTACCCGCTACAGCCTGGATGTCCCCACGCTTTTTCATCAATGGGGCCTGAACAAGATCTGGGAAGAAGCCTATGGCGAAGTGAAGGGCGTTACCTGGCTGGGTGCCGGTTCCTGGGACCCGTGCAACTTCGCCACGGTACAACCTATCCGCAGCCTCGCTGATCTCAAGGGCAAGCGGGTGTTCACCTTCCCGACGGCGGGCAAGTTCCTCGCGCGTTTCGGCGTGATACCTGTGACGCTGCCCTGGGAGGATGTGGAAGTGGCGGTGCAGACCGGCGAGCTCGATGGCATCGCCTGGTCCGGCATCACCGAGGACTACACGGTGGGTTGGGCCAACGTCACCAAGTACTTCCTCACCAACAACATCTCAGGTGCCTGGATCGGTTCCTACTTCGCCAACTCCGAGCGCTGGGCCGAAGTTCCCGAGCACCTCAAGACGCTGTTCCGACTGTGCATGGACAGCTCCCACTATTACCGCCAGCACTGGTACTGGGGCGGCGAAGCCAAGCTGCGGGTGGAAGGCACCAAGTTGCAGCTCACGTCCATCCCAGACGAGGAATGGAAAACGGTCGAAGATGAGGCGCATAAGTTCTGGGACGAGATCGCCAAGACCAGCCCGCGTTGCGCCAAGGTCGTCGAGATCTTCAAGCAGTACAACGCCCTGATGACCAAGGCCGGCCCACCGTACCGCTACTGAAGCTGTGGCCCGGTCCGGCGGTGAGGCCGGACCGGGCACCTGACCAGAAGGAGTTGTCATGAACCTGTTGCGTTGCGTATCGCCGGTGGATGGCTCGGTCTACGTCGAGCGCCCGCTGGCCACGCCAGCCGAGGTCGTTGCCGCGTTGGAACGCGCGGAGTCGGTGCGCGGGGCCTGGAAGAGCACGCCGGTGGCCGGACGTGTCGCCCTTGTCCGTCGCGCCATCGGGGCCTTCGCCGCCCGTGAGGCACAACTGGCCGAGGAGCTCTGCTGGATGATGGGCCGGCCCATCCGCTATGCGCCGGGGGAGATTCGCGGATTCGTCGAGCGCGCCAGCTACATGGCGGATATCGCCGAAGAGGCGCTGGCGGATATCCATCTGCCAGACAAGCCCGGCTTTACCCGGTTGATCCGCCGCGAGCCTTTGGGCCTGGCGTTTGTCATTGCGCCTTGGAACTACCCCTACCTGACGGCGGTGAATGCCGTGGTGCCGGCCTTGCTGGCGGGCAACTGCGTGCTGCTCAGGCATTCCGCGCAGACCCCGCTGTGCGCCGAACGCATGGTCGAAGCCTTCGTCGAGGCGGGCTTGCCGCCAGGCGTGTTGCAGTATCTGCACCTCAGCCACAGCGACACGGAGCGGCTGATCCAGGCCGAGCCGGTTCGTCACGTGGCCTTTACCGGCTCCGTGGCGGGCGGCGCCATGGTCGAACGTGCCATTGCCGGGCGCTTCATCAGTTCCGGGCTGGAGCTGGGCGGCAAGGACCCAGCCTATGTTCGAGCCGACGCCAACCTCGGCCACGCCGTGGAAACCGCCATCGACGGGGCCTTCTTCAATTCCGGCCAGTCCTGCTGCGGCATCGAACGTATCTACGTGCACGCCGATCGCTATGACGCATTCGTCGAGCAGGCTGTGGAGCTGGTTGGGCAATACCGCCTGGGTCGCCCCGACGATCCCGAAACCACTCTGGGCCCGCTGGTGCGCCCCGAGGCGGCGGAGTTCGTGCGGGCGCAGATCCGCGACGCCGTGGGGCAGGGCGCAAGGGCCCATCTGGACCCGTCGACATTCGCCCTGGATAGCGCCGGCAGCGCTTACCTGGCACCGCAGGTGCTGACCAATGTGCATCACGGCATGCGCGTTATGAGCGAAGAGTCCTTCGGTCCGGTGGTGGGGATCCAGAAAGTGCGTGACGATGAGGAGGCGCTGGCACTGATGAACGACAGCCCCTACGGCCTGACCGCCGCGATCTTCAGCCAGGACGAAGCCAGCGCCCTCGCGCTGGCCGATCGGGTCGAGGCCGGCACCGTCTTCCTCAACCGTTGCGACTACCTGGACCCGGCCTTGGCCTGGACCGGCGTCAAGCAATCCGGGCGTGGTTGCACGCTGTCGCGGGTGGGTTACGAGCATCTGACTCGACCCAAGTCCTTCCACTTCAAGACCAGCCTGTGAGGCGTGCCATGGACTCTAGCCACTTCCGCATGAACTGGAACTACCCGACTTCGGTGCGTGTCGGCGTGGGCCGCATCGCCGAGCTGAACACCGCCTGTCGCGAACTCGGCATGCAGTCGCCGCTGCTGGTCACCGATCCCGGTCTTGCCGCACTGCCGATGATCGACGCGGCCCTGCGCCAGTGCCGAGATGCAGGGCTGGGTGCCGGGCTGTTCCATCAGATCAAGGGCAACCCGACCGGGCCGAACGTGATGGATGGCGTAGCGGCCTTCAAGGCCGGTGGCCATGACGGGGTGATCGCCTTTGGCGGCGGCTCGGCGCTGGATGCCGGCAAGGCCATCGCCCTGATGGTGGGGCAGGATCGCCCGCTCTGGGATTTTGAAGACATCGGTGACAACGCCTCGCGGGTCAACGTCGCCGGCATGGCCCCGGTGGTTGCCGTACCCACCACGGCCGGCACCGGTTCGGAAGTGGGGCGCGCAGCGGTCATCACCGACGACCAGGTGCACATCAAACGCATCATCTTCCACGCCCGGATGCTGCCGGCCATCGTCATCCTCGACCCGGAACTCACCGTCGGCCTGCCACCGAAGATCACCGCCGCCACCGGCATGGATGCGTTGTCCCACAGCCTGGAAGCCTACTGTTCACCGCTCTATCACCCCATGGCCGAAGGCATTGCCCTGGAAGGCATGCGACTGGTCAAGGACTACCTGCCGCGCGCCAGCGCCAAAGGCCACGACATCGAGGCCCGATTGCAGATGCTGGTGGCCTCCAGCATGGGGGCCACCGCCTTCCAGCGTGGCCTCGGTGCCATGCATGCCCTGGCCCATCCCCTCGGGGCGCTGTACGACGCCCACCACGGATTACTCAATGCCGTGCTGATGCCCTATGTGCTACAGGCGAACCGCGCCCACATCGAAGGCCCGATGGCGCGGCTGGCGCGTTACCTCGGATTGCCCAAGGCCGGATTCGCCGGGGTGCTGGATTGGGTGGTGAATCTGCGCGGCGAACTGGACATCCCCCACAGCCTGGGGGAAATCGGCATTGACGACGCACGCATAGAGCAGGTCGGACGCATGGCTGAAGTCGATCCGTCGGCAGGCACCAATCCGGTCCAGTACGACGCCAGGACCTACAGCCAGATATTCGAGAAGGCTTTGCACGGCCGTCTGTGAACCCTTGACCTGCAGGACGGCGTCAGGTCAGCCAGCGGCCGTTACCCGAAGGGTGCCAGTACGTTGCGGAAGGCCTCGAAGGACGCCGTCGCGTATCCCCGGCGCCAGATCAGCAGGGTTTCCACGCGCATCAGCGGAACCTGGCGCAGGAGAGGCGGTTCGCGCTGCAGCTCCAGCACCGAGCGGGGCAGGATACCGACGCACGAGCCCGCGGCGACGCAAGCGAGGATGGCGTGGTAGGAACCCACCTGTTGCACCTTCGGCAGTGGGAGACCTCCGGCAGACAGCCAGTTCTCGGCGATCTGCCGATAGGTGCAGCCCTCGGCGAAACCAGCCAGCACGCGCACCTGTACGTCCCCCGGGCCGGCGACCTGCGGGTGGCTGGCAGGGAGTACCAGCAGCAATTCTTCTTCGAACACCGGCCGGGCTTCCAGCGCCATGGCGGCAACCTCCTCGCGCCATGGCACTTTGCTTTGCGGCCAGGCCACCAGCGCACAGTCCAGGCGCCGCGCGAGCACGGCTTCCATCAGTGCCTGGCTGGTGCCGGTGCTCACCTCCAGCTCCACCTGCGGGCACTGCCCGTGGAAGCGCGCCAGTGGCCCGGGCAGGCGGCTGGCTGCGGTGCTCTCCATGCTGCCCAGACGCAATCGACCACTTGGCTGTTGCGGGTGCATCGCCTGGCGCGCCTCGTCCGCCAGGGCCAGCAGGCGCTCGCTGTAGTCGAGAAATGCCTGCCCTCGATCGGTGAGGGCCATGCGCTTGCCGTCGCGAAGAAAGAGCGGGGTGCCCAGTTCTTCCTCCAGCTGGCGAATCCGCGTGGTGACGTTGGATTGCGCCCGGTGCAAGCGCTGGGCCGCGCGGGTGACGCTGTGCTCCAGGGCGACCGCGCGGAATATCTCCAGGCTGGATAGGTCCATGCTTTAAAATCTCAAATAGAGAACGAATATTTAAAAGTATTCTCTATTTGAGATAGATTGGCCAGGTTTTCACCGGTACGGAGTCGCTGCCTCATGTCCATCACCCGATTGCTCGGCATCGAGCACCCCATCATCCAGGCCCCCATGGTGGGCGTTTCTACGCCGGCCCTGGCTGCGGCTGTTTCCAATGCCGGCGCCCTGGGGTCCATCGGTATCGGTGCCAGCACCCCGGCGCAGGCCCGCGCCATGTTGGCGCAAACCCGCGAACTGACCAGCCGGCCCTTCAACGTCAATCTGTTCTGCCACCGCCCGGCGGTGGCCGACGCCCAGCGCGAGGCCGCCTGGCTGGAGCACCTCAGGCCGCTGTTCGCCGAATTCGACGCTGAACCGCCGGCCGCCATCCGCGAGATCTACAAGAGTTTCCTCGACGACCCGGAAATGGCGCAGATGCTGCTGGATGAGCGCCCGGCCGTGGTCAGCTTCCATTTCGGCCTGCCGCCGCAGGACTGGATCGATGCGCTGAAAGGCGCCGGTATCCGTCTGCTGGCCAGTGCGACCACGCTCGAAGAGGCACGCCTGGTGGAAGCGGCCGGCGTGGATGCCATCGTCGCCCAAGGCATAGAGGCGGGCGGCCACCGTGGTGTGTTCGAACCCGAGAAGGGCGACGCCGGCATCGGCACCCTGGCCCTGGTGCGGCTCATCGCCCGGAGCAGCCGCCTGCCAGTGATCGCCGCCGGCGGCATCATGGACGGGCAGGGCATCAAGGCCGCCATGGCCCTCGGCGCCCAGGCGGCGCAACTGGGCACCGCCTTCGTGCCGTGCCCCGAGTCGGCCGCCAACACCGCCTACCGCGCTGCCCTGAAGAGCGAACGCGCCCACCAGACGCGTATCACCGCGGCCATCTCCGGCCGCCCGGCGCGTGGCATGGTCAACCGCCTCTGGAGTGACCTGGATACGCCCGATGCGCCGGCCCTGCCGGACTACCCCAATACCTATGACGCGGCCAAGGCGCTGCACGCCGCGGCCAGCGCCAAGGGCTGCAACGACTTCGCCGTGCAATGGGCCGGGCAGGGCGCGCCCCTGGCGCGGGAAATGCCGGCGGCGGAGCTGGTGAAAGTACTGGTGGACGAGATGTAGCGAGGCGCCTTGTCGATCTGTCGGGCGGCCAAACGACCAGGGGGTGATCGACTATCGTCATCCAACCCACCAGGAGGTGCGCCATGAGCAAACGGATCCACACCATCGTCCCCTGCCTATGGTTCGACGACCAGGCAGAAGCGGCGGCCAACTTCTATGTCGGTATCTTTCCCAATTCACGGATTACCGCCATGAGCCGCTACGGTGAGGCCGGCCGGGATGTCCACGGCAAGGAGCCAGGATCGGTACTCACCGTGGACTTCGAACTGGACGGCCAACGCTTCACCGCCCTCAATGGCGGTCCGGTATTCACGTTCAACGAGGCGGTGTCGTTCCAGATCCACTGCGACGATCAGGAGGAACTGGACCACTACTGGGACAAACTCTCCGCAGGAGGCGACCCGAGCGCCCAGCAGTGCGGTTGGCTGAAGGACCGTTTCGGGCTGTCCTGGCAGGTGGTGCCCATTGCGATGATAAAGATGCTCGAAGACTCGCAGTCGGCAGGCTCCCAGCGCGCCTTCGCCGCAATGATGCAGATGAAAAAACTGGATATCGCGGTCCTGAAGAAAGCCTTCGACGGCTGAGGTCGTCGCAGCCTGGAAAGGATTCGGTAGCGAGATAGACAACTGTTCGATAACCGCACTAATAGTCGATTATCGGATTGTCCGGGAGGGTGCCGGGGAGTACTTTTTGTTCACCCGGCGCCCGAAACGCCCTGGATAACAACACGAGATCGACCATGGCTGAAATCCTTTCCCTCCGCGAAGCCGTCGAACGCTTCATCAACGATGGCGACACCGTAGCCCTCGAAGGCTTCACCCATCTGATTCCCACTGCCGCGTCCCACGAGATCATTCGCCAAGGCAAGAAAAACCTGCACCTGGCACGCATGACCCCCGACCTGGTGTACGACCTGCTGATCGGCGCCGGTTGCGCGCGCAAGCTGACGTTCTCCTGGGGTGGCAACCCCGGTGTCGGCTCGCTGCATCGCCTGCGTGATGCGGTCGAGAAGCAGTGGCCGAATGCCCTGGAGATCGACGAGCACAGCCATGCCGACCTGGCCAACTCCTATGTGGCCGGTGCCTCGGGCCTGCCGTTCGCCGTGCTGCGTGCCTACGTCGGCTCGGATCTGCCCAAGGTCAACCCGAACATCAAGTTCATCCAGTGCCCGTTCACTGGCGAGCAACTGGCGGCGGTGCCTTCGGTTCGTCCGGACGTCACCGTGATCCACGCCCAGAAGGCCGACCGCAAGGGCAACGTGCTGCTCTGGGGCATTCTCGGGGTGCAGAAGGAAGCGGCCCTGGCGGCCAAGCGCTGCATCGTCACCGTGGAAGAAATCGTCGACGACCTGAACGCGCCGATGAACGCCTGCGTCCTGCCCACCTGGGCCCTGACCGCTGTCTGCCACGTGCCTGGTGGCGCCCATCCGTCCTATGCCCACGGCTACTACGAGCGCGACAACCGCTTCTACCAGGCCTGGGACCCGATCGCCCGCAACCGCGAAACCTTCACTGCCTGGATCGATGAGTACATCCGCGGCACTGCCGATTTCGCCGAGTTCCAGCAGAAGATCGCCCAAGCCAAGATTGCGGAGGCCAAGTGATGAGCGCTCAATCCACCCCTGACTACAGCACCAATGAAATGATGACCGTGGCGGCTGCCCGCCGCCTGAAGAATGGCGCCGTCTGCTTCGTCGGCATCGGCCTGCCGTCCAAGGCCGCCAACCTGGCACGCCTGACTTCGTCCCCGGACGTGGTGCTGATCTATGAATCCGGTCCCATCGGCGCCAAGCCGACCGTGCTGCCGTTGTCCATCGGCGATGGCGAGCTGGCCGAAACCGCTGACACTGTGGTGCCCACCGGCGAGATCTTCCGTTACTGGCTGCAAGGCGGCCGTATCGACGTCGGTTTCCTCGGTGCCGCCCAGGTCGACCGCTTCGGCAACATCAACACCACTGTGATCGGCGACTACAACAGCCCGAAAGTACGTCTGCCGGGCGCTGGCGGTGCTCCGGAGATCGCCGGTTCCGCCAAGGAAGTGCTGATTATCCTCAAGCAGTCCCACCGCACCTTCGTCGACAAGCTGGCCTTCATCACCTCCGTCGGCCACGGCGAGGGTGGCGATCATCGCAAGCAGCTGGGCTTGCCTGGCAAAGGTCCGGTGGCGCTGATCACCGACCTCTGCATCATGGAGCCGGAAGCCGGCACCAACGAATTCATCGTCACCTCGCTGCACCCGGGCGTGACCCGCGAGCAGGTAATCGAGAACACCGGTTGGGCCATTCGTTTTGCCGCCGACGTTTCCGAGACCCTGGCCCCCAACGAAACCGAGCTGACCGCGCTGCGCGCCCTGGAAGCCCGCACCGCTGCTGCCCACGGCCAGCAAGGCGGTGAGGAATGAGTCGCGAGGTCTACATCTGCGATGCCATTCGCACGCCCATCGGCCGCTTCGGCGGCTCCCTGGCCCCGGTACGCGCCGACGACCTGGCCGCGATCCCGATCAAGGCCCTGGTGGAGCGCAACCCCCAGGTGAAATGGGATCTGCTGGACGAGGTGTTCCTCGGCTGCGCCAACCAGGCCGGCGAGGACAATCGCAACGTGGCGCGCATGGCGCTGCTGCTGGCCGGTCTGCCGGATAGCGTGCCCGGCGTCACCCTGAACCGCCTGTGCGCATCGGGCATGGACGCCATCGGAACTGCCTTCCGCGCCATTGCTTCGGGCGAAATGGAACTGGCCATCGCTGGCGGCGTGGAATCCATGTCCCGCGCTCCTTATGTGATGGGCAAGGCCGACAGCGCCTTCGGTCGTACCCAGAAGATCGAAGACACCACCATCGGCTGGCGCTTCATCAACCCGCTGATGAAGGCCCAGTACGGCGTCGACGCCATGCCGCAGACTGCGGACAACGTCGCCGACGATTACCAGGTCTCCCGCGAAGACCAGGACCTGTTCGCCCTGCGCAGCCAGCAACGCGCCGGCCGCGCCCAGGCTGAAGGCTTCTTCGCCGAAGAAATCGTCCCGGTGGTGATCAAGGGCAAGAAGAGCGAGACGGTCGTCGACCAGGACGAGCACCTGCGCCCCGACACCACCCTCGAAGCCCTGGCCAAGCTGAAGCCGGTCAACGGCGAAGGCAAGACCGTCACCGCTGGCAACGCGTCGGGCGTCAACGACGGCGCGGTAGCGCTGATCCTGGCTTGCGCCGACGCCGTGAAGAAGCACGGCCTGACCCCGCGCGCGAAAGTGCTCGGCATGGCCAGCGCCGGCGTTGCGCCCCGCGTCATGGGCATCGGTCCGGTGCCGGCGGTGCGCAAGCTGATGGAGCGGCTGAACCTGGCCATCGGTGACTTCGACGTGATCGAACTGAACGAAGCCTTCGCCGCCCAAGGCCTGGCCGTGATGCGCGACCTCGGCATCGCCGACGACAGCGACAAGGTCAACCCCAACGGCGGCGCCATCGCCCTTGGCCATCCGCTGGGTGCCAGTGGTGCGCGCCTGGTCCAGACCGCCCTGCACCAGTTGGAGAAGTCCGGCGGCAAGCTGGGCCTGGCGACCATGTGTGTCGGTGTCGGCCAAGGCCTGGCGCTCGCCATCGAGAAGGTCTGATCGGCACCTGCTCAAGTAGGGTGGGCTTCAGCCCACGCGGTTAGTCCGTGTGGTGGGCTGAAGCCCACCACACGTCCTGAAGCTGGCTCTTGGTGGTCGGCTGCTATAAAACGAAACACCATCCCGAATTCCGGAGCACTGGCTTGAACAGCCCGAGCAACCAACTCTTCGACGCCTATTTCACCCAGCCCGCCATGCGTGCGGTGTTCTCCGACCGGGGACGCGTGCAGGGCATGCTGGACTTCGAGGCTGCATTGGCGCGCGCCGAGGCGAGCGTCGGCCTGATCCCGGGCGACTCCGTGGCGCCCATCGAGGCGGCCTGCAGCGCCGAACTCTACGACTACTCCGCACTGGCACTGGCCATCACCACGGCTGGCAACTCCGCCATCCCGCTGGTCAAGGCCCTCGGCAAGCGCGTGGCCGCCCAAAGCACGGAAGCCGAACGCTTCGTGCACCTGGGGGCTACCAGCCAGGACGCCATGGACAGCGGTCTGGTGCTGCAACTGCGCGCCGCCGCCGAGCTGCTGGAGCAGGACCTTGCCGCCCTTGCCCAGGCCCTGGCCGTGCAGGCTGAACGCTTCGCCGACACCCCGCTGGCCGGCCGTACGTGGCTGCAGCAGGCGACGCCCGTCACCCTCGGCATGAAGCTGGCCGGTGTGCTGGGGGCGGTGACCCGTCATCGTCAACGCCTGGCTGAACTCAAGCCGCGCCTGTTCTGCCTGCAGTTCGGCGGTGCGTCTGGCAGCCTCGCTGCCCTGGGCGAGCAGGCCTGGCCTGTTGCCGAGGCCCTGGCCCGCGAGCTGGACCTGAACCTGCCCGACCAGCCCTGGCACACCCAGCGTGATCGCCTGGTGGAGTTCGCCAGCCTGCTCGGCCTGATCGCCGGCAGCCTGGGCAAGCTCGGCCGTGACCTCAGCCTGCTGATGCAGACCGAGGCGGGCGAAGTCTTCGAACCTTCTGCGCCTGGCAAGGGTGGCTCCTCCACCATGCCGCACAAGCGCAATCCGGTCAGTGCCGCCGTGCTGATTGGCGCGGCCACTCGCGCACCGGGTCTGGTGTCCACCATGTTCGCCGCCATGCCCCAGGAGCACGAGCGCAGCCTCGGCCTCTGGCACGCCGAATGGGAAACCCTGCCGGAACTCTGCTGCCTGGTTTCCGGTGCGTTGCAGCAGGCGCTGCTGGTGGTGCCCGGCCTGGAAGTCGATGCCGCGCGCATGCGCGAGAACCTCGACCTGACCCAGGGCCTGGTGTTGGCCGAAGCCGTGAGCATCGCGCTTGCCCAGCGCATCGGCCGCGACGCCGCCCATCACCTGGTGGAGCAGTGCTGCCGTCAGGCAGTGAAGGAGGGCGCCCACCTGCGCGCCGTGCTCGGCACCAATGCCGAGGTCAGCGCACAACTTTCCGCCGCCGAGCTGGACCGCCTGCTCGACCCGGCCCATTACCTTGGCCAGGCCCGCCGCTGGGTGGACCGCGCACTGGCCGAACACCACGCATTTTCGCGCTAGGAGATTTACATGCCTGCCGTACGACTCGCCGATGGCGACCTGAACTACCTCCTCGAAGGCCCGACCGGTGCGCCGGTGCTGGTGCTGTCCAACTCCCTGGGCACCGACCTGCACATGTGGGACGCGCAGATCCCGGCCTTCACCCAGCACTTCCAGGTGCTGCGCTATGACACCCGTGGCCACGGCCAGTCCCTGGTCAGCGAAGGCCCCTACAGCATCGAGCAACTGGGCGGCGATGTGCTCGCCCTGCTGGACGCCCTGGATATCCCGAAGGCGTCCTTCTGCGGCCTGTCCATGGGTGGCCTGATCGGCCAGTGGCTTGCGATCAACGCCCCGGAGCGCATCGAGCGCCTGGTGTTGTGCAACACCGCCGCCAAGATCGGAACCCCTGAAGTCTGGAACCCGCGAATCGACACCGTGCTATCCGGTGGCGCCCAGGCCATGCGCGACCTGCGCGACGCGTCGATCTCCCGCTGGTTCACCCCGGATTTTGCCGAAGCCGAGCCTGCCAAGGTCGAGCCTATCGTTGGCATGCTGGCCGAGACTTCGCCCGAGGGGTACGCCGCCAACTGCGCTGCCGTGCGTGACGCTGACTACCGCGAGCAGCTCGGCAGCATCAGCGCGCCGACTCTGATCGTTTGCGGCAGCGGTGACCCGGTTACCACCCCCGCACACGGCCGCTTCATGCAGGAACGCATTGCCGGCGCCGAGCTGGTGGAGTTCCACGCGGCGCACCTGTCGAACGTGCAGGCCGGCGATGCCTTCAGCCAGCGTGTTCTGGCCTTCCTCACCGCCTGATCGCCGCTTTCCTGTAGGAGCGAGCTTGCTCGCGAACATCGCGACCGCAACAGCTCTCGAGCAGAGCCCGCTCCCCTGAGCCCCATCGAGGACTTCCGAATGGACGAGAAAGAACGCTACGAAGCCGGCATGAAGGTTCGCCGTGCAGTGCTGGGCGACGCCCATGTGGATCGCAGCCTGCAGAACCTCACGCCGTTCAATGAAGAGTTCCAGGAAATGATCACCCGTCATGCCTGGGGCGACATCTGGACCCGCCCGGGACTGCCGCGCCATACCCGCAGCCTGGTCACCATCGCCATGCTGATCGGCATGAACCGCGAGGGCGAGCTGAAGCTGCACCTGCGCGCCGCGAAGAACAACGGCGTGACCCGCGACGAGATCAAGGAAGTGATCATGCAGAGTGCCATCTACTGTGGCATCCCGGCGGCCAACGCTACGTTCCACCTGGCCGAAGCCGTGTGGGATGAGCTTGGGGTGGAATCGCTGCAAGGCTGATCCGCCGCAACACAGAAACGCCGCCCGGACCACGCATCCGGGCGGCGTTTTTTTTTGTTGGGGGATCGGTGCATCTGTGGGGGCGAATTCATTCGCCAAGAGACGCGTAGCGTCCCCCTCGGGCATCCCTATAAGGCATCCCACTCCGGCGCGAAGTCCGGGCTCACCACGCGCTTGTCCTTCGGCAGGGCGGCGATCAGGGCGCGGTCTTCATCATCGAGCTGCACCTTCAACGCATCCAGGTTCGCTTGCTGGTTCGCCATGCTGGACGCCTTCGGAATGGCGCCGACGCCGTCCTGATCCAGCAGCCATTTCAACGCCACCTGGCTCGGCAAGGCGCCGTGCTTCTCGGCGATCTGCCGGATTGCCTGCTGTTCCGCGGCCAGGCCACGTGCGAGCGGGGTATAGGCGGTCAACACCAGGCCCTTGCTGCGGGCGTAGTCCAGCAGGCGCTGCTGGTCGAGCAGCACGTGGTACTCCACCTGGATGGCGGACAGCGGCGCCCCCAGGTCTTCCACCACCTGGCGCAACAGTCCGAGCGGGAAGTTGGCCACGCCAATGCAACGCGCCTTGCCTTCGTCGCGCAGGGCCACCAGGGTGTCGATGCTGCGTGCCAGGTCCCAGTCCTTCGCCGGCCAGTGGATCATGAACAGATCCACCTGCTCGGTGCCCAGGGCACGCAAGCTGTTTTCCAGAGACAGCCGCATGGAGGCCGGTTGCAGCTGGTCCCACCAGACCTTGGTGGTCAGGTGAATGGCGTCGCGGGGCACGTCGCTCTGGCGCAGGGCCGCGCCAACCGCTGCTTCATTCTCGTAGGCGGGCGCGGTGTCGATATGCCGGTAGCCCAGTTCCAGGGCCTGGCGCACGGCAGAGGTGCATTCATCGCCCGTCATCGGCCAGGTGCCAAGACCGAGCTGAGGCATGTTCAATCCTTGGGCGGTGGTCAGTTTCCGCATGGAGTACTCCTTGTCATTCATTGCGAGGTTGCGCCTGCCGCGTGGCGGCCAACGATGTAGCCGAAGGTCATGGCCGGCCCCAGGTTGATGCCGCCGGACGGGTAATGACCGCCCAGCGCGCTGGCCATATCGGTGCCTGCTGCGTAGAGCCCTGGAATCGGCTGGTTGTTTTCGTCCAACACTCGCGCCTGCCCATCGGTGCGCAGGCCGGCGAAGGTGCCGAAGCAGCCCGGCTGGACCTTCACGGCGTAGAAAGGCCCGTGTTCGATGGGCGCCACGCAGGGGTTGGGGCCTTGGTGGGAGGCATCGCCGCTGCGGCGGTTGAAAGCCGTGCTGCCGCGGCCGAACTCCGGGTCTTCGCCGCGTCGGGCATGGTGGTTGAAAGCTTCTACCGTGGTGGCGAGACCGGCCGGGTCGATGCCACAGGCTTGCGCCAGTTCGACCAGGGTGTTGCCGCGCATGAGGTAGCCATTGCGCACATGCGGCCAGAGCGGCACGGGCGCGGGGCGGGCGAAGCCCAGGCCATAGCGGCGCTGGAAGCGATGGTCGCAGACCAGCCAGGAGCAGCTTTCCTCGCCCTCCGGCACCGCCTTGTTCATGGCGTCGACATAGTCGTAGTAGCCGCCGGCTTCGTTGACGAAGCGCCGGCCATTCTTCAGCACGCCGATGATGCCGGGTTTGCCGCGATCGATGATGTGCGGGAAGTGGCCGAAGGTGCCGTCGGGGTAGGGCACCTTCGACACGGGCGCCCAGGCCACGGGCGAGCGCAGGTCGTCGGCGACCACGCCGCCGGCAGACTCGCCCAGGCGCAAGCCGTCACCGGAGCAGGAGATTGGGGGCAGGGCGAGGTTGTCATGGCCGCTGCTGTCGCGAGGGAACATCGCCTTGCGCCGGACCGGGTCGTTGGGGAAGCCCCCGGCGGCGAGCAGCACGGACCTGGCGCGGATGGAAAGCTCCGCGCCGTTGTACTCCACCACCGCACCCCAGACCTTGCCCTCTTCGATGATCAGCTGGCGTGCTGGTGCCGATTCCATCAGCTGCACGCCCAGGTCGTCGGCCGACTTGGCCAGGCGAGCCACCAGCGCGACGCCGTTGACCAAGTGCATGGCGCGGCCGTAGCGGGCCAGGTGATAGAGGTGCGTGGTGAAACGTCGGGTGACATGGGCGAAGGCGCGCAGTGAGCGCGTCATGCCGAGGAACGCGGCCAGATCGGCACCGGCCATGATGGGCATGCCCATGAAGGAGGTTTCGCGCATGGTCTTGCGCAGGCGTGGCAGCAGGTCGCCGACCTCGCGTGCGTCATAGGGCGCAGCGATCACCTGATGGCCGCCGTTGGCGGCGCCGGGGGTGTCGCCATGCATGTCAGGTATGCCGTTGCCATCGACGAACTGCAGCGCGGTGTGCTGCTCGAAGAAGCCCACCATTTCAGGGCAGTTCTGGAGAAAGGCGTCCACCAGTTCCGGGCGGAAGTGCTCGCCCAGTTCGTTGCGCAGATAGGTGCGCGGCTGTTCGATGTCTTCCTCGATGCCGGCGCGGCGTGCCAGCGGGTTGCGTGGCACCCACATCCAGCCGCCGGACCAGGCGGTGGCACCTCCGAACACTGGTTCCTTCTCTACGAGGATCACTTTCTGGCCGTGATGGGCGGCGGTGACGGCGGCGGCAAGGCCCGCAGCGCCTGAGCCAATGACCAGTAGATCGCAATCGAGGCGGTTTGGAGCAGGGCTTGCGGCAGGCATTTCGAGGAACCTCAAATACTGGAACTGTGTTCCGTATTCTATGGCCGCTACATTCCACGACCAAGACCGGGGCGACGCAAGTGGCCGGTCAGCGAACGGAAATCGGTCGCCTCGCGAGAGAGGGAATGGCAACCCATAAAAAAGCCCGCCAGATGGCGGGCCGAGGTAGTCAAAGCACGCTGACCAAAGGATCAGAGAAGCGAGAGCGGGTAGCTGATGATCAGCCGGTTCTCGTCGAAGCTGGTGTTGCTGCCCCAGTCGCGGCGCATGGTGGAGTTGCGCCATTTGACGCTCAGGGCCTTGAACGCACCGGACTGCACCACGTAGGCCAGTTCGGACTCGCGACCCCATTCCTTGCCGTCGGTGACTGCGCCGACATGGACGTTGTCGCCGCTGATGTAGCGGTTCATCAGGGTCAGGCCGGGCACGCCGAGGGCGGCGAAGTTGTAGTCGTGGCGGACCTGCCAGGATTCTTCCTTGGCGTTGTCGTAGCTGGAGTTGTAGCTGTCGTTGGCCAGGGTGCCGCCGCTGGTGCCGTTGACGCGCATCCAGGCATCGTCGCCGCTGACCTTCTGCAGGCCGACATAGAAGGTATTGGCGCCGTACTTGGCGGAGAACAGGCCGGACCAGGTGCGGTTGTCGAGGTCACCTGCCAGGGCCGAACCGTCTTCCTTGCCGGTGAAGTAGCCGAGGTTGGCGCCCAGGGTCCAGTCGCCAATGGGCTGGCTGTGAACCAGCTGGACGAACTGTTGCTGGTAGATGTCCTTCAGCTCGGCGTTCCACAGGCCCACCAGGGTGCGGTTGTCATTGAAGGCGTATTCGCCGCCGACGAAGTTGAAGCGGTCGGAGGTGAAGGCCGCGCGGCCATTCATGGACATGTCTTCCATGCTCGCGTCGTTACGCGGGCTGTTGCCGCGGAACTGGCCGCCATACAGCGTCAGGCCGTCGATTTCCGTGGAGGTCACCTGGCCGCCCTGGAAGGTCTGTGGCAGCGAGCGGCCGTCGTCGGAGCGCAGGATCGGCAGCACCGGCATCCACTCGCCCACCTTCAACTCGGTCTTGGACACGCGCATCTTGCCGGCCACGGCCAGACGGCCGAAGTCGTCAGCCGGGCGACCGTCGCCATGCACCGGCAGCAGTTGGGTTCCGCGGGTGCCCTTGCCGCCATCGAGCTTGACCGAGAGCAGGCCGAGCATGTCGACGCCAAACCCCACCGGACCTTCGGTGAAGCCGGACTTGGCATCGAGGATGAAACTCTGGGTCCATTCCTCGGCTTTGCCCTGGGTGGCGGAGTCGCTGACGAAGTTACGGTTCAGGTAGAAGTTGCGCAGGTTCAGGGTCGCCGTGGCGTCCTCGACGAAACCATGCTCATCGGCAGCCTGGACGGGCAGGGCGGCCAGGCCGACGGCGGCAGCGAGGATGCAGGGAACAAAGGGTTGGGCCTGGCGGCGGCTCGTGGAATTCATGCTCGGTCTTGCCTCTTTGATTGTTGTTCCAGGGTGCGCAAAAGCCCCTTCGCGGCGGTTGCGCGAATACACGTCTGTGCTGGAGTTACGGGGGCGTCAGCGGGCTTTGCGGCGCTCGATCAGGCGCGTCAGGCAGCGTTTCAGCTGGTCGCCCAGGGGCTCGCTGCTGGCCAGTTGGACCAGGGCGATGGAGGCGAAGGGAGATGCGCAATCGAAGAGCAGCCCGGAGGCGGGCGGCGAGGCATGGGAGGTGCGGGGCTGGAGCATCTTCATGGACCTTTCTTGTATTTATGTCGGTAAAAGGCGAAGCGTTGCTGGGATCGCAGGCTGGTTGCGGCAACGCCTCGCACTTGGGACCGATAGTGAAATCCGCCAGCCTTGCGTTCAATCGGCTGGAAACGCTTTTGTTCGATCATCGAACAAAAACTAACTGTTCCGTACATTGTTGCTGCTGGATGGGTGGAATCCCTTGCCGCAGTTCCAGGTTTCACGGGGGAGGTGTTGTCTTCTAGAATCGGCACACCTTCAAGAGGACCCATGCCCCATGGCCGGTAGCCAGATCGAACGTGCCTTCAACCTGCTCGAACGTCTCACCACTGATCCGCGCGGCCTGCCGATGCAGACCCTGGCCGATGAGCTGAATATTCCCAAGAGCGCTACGCACCGCATGCTGGCCGAGCTGATCCGCCTCGGCTACGTGCGCCAGAACCAGGAGAACAGCCGCTACCAGCTGTCCACCCGGCTGGTGGCCATGGCGTTTCGCTACCTGGCCAACAGTGGTGCGGATATCGTGCAGCCAATCCTCGATCGACTGGCCCAGGAAAGCGGCGAGCTGGTGCGTCTGGGGGTGATCGAGGATGACCGCCTGACCTGGATCGTCAAATCCCAGGGCGCACGCTCCGGTCTGCGCTACGACCCCGACATGGGCCGCGATGCGCCGCTGTTCTACACCGCCTCCGGCCATGCCTGGCTAGCCAGCCTGAGCGATGCCGAGGCGCTGCTGCTGGTGGAGCGCCAGGGCGTGGCTGACCCGAAGGATTTCGGACCCAACGCCCCACGTTCCAACATCGAGTTACTGGAACGTCTGCGCCTGGCGCGTGAGCGCGGCTATGCCTGGGTGGTGGAAAGCTCCTCGGTGGGTATGTCGGCACTGGCGGCGGTGGTGCGTGACCCGCGCACTGGCAAGGCCATTGGCGTACTCAGTGTCGCTGGCCCCACGGCGCGGCTGCCGGAAGAGCGCATGCACGAAGTGGCGCCGCAGTTGCTGGCGGCCGTGGACGAGCTGTCGGCGGCCAGCCAGGCATCGGAGTTTTTTGTCTGAGCGCTCCGGCCCGGCGTTCCGCCGGGGGCAAGCCGTAGGGGCGAATTCATTGGATATGCCGACATTAGCTAATGCTAGGCGGCAACCAGGGAGTGTGGGTGCGGGTAGGAGCCAGCTTGCTGGCGAAAATGTCCGCGTTCGCTAGCAAGCTAGCTCCTACAAGGGATTCCAGGGCCTTCAACACTTTACGCAGACTTAGCCAATTCATTCGCCAAGGGCGGCGCAGCTGCCCCAAGTTGGTCAGCAGGGCAGCCCTTCGGGCTGCTTGGCGATTGAAATCGCCCCTACAGATTCCTGCACCTTCCCCACATCTCTTCGCGAATCCTGCTTTCGTCAGAGGGCCGTATTTTTTTCTTGCGAATAAATGGAACTGCGTTCTAAATACCGCCAGACAAATTGTGGAACTGGATTCCGAGTAGAGCATGACTGATCGAGTTTTCTCCCTCGCCGCCCTCACCGTCCTCGAACTCTCTCCACCGGAAATGGTGGAAGTAGCCGCACGTACCGGCTACAGCCATGTCGGCCTGCGCCTGGTGCCGGCCACACCCGAGGAGCATCACTTCCCGTTGGTGGCCGATGCCGCGTTGCGTCGGCAGACCCTTAAGCGTCTGCGCGACACCGGCGTGAAGGTGCTGGATATCGAAATCCTGCGGCTCAAGGCGGAAACCCGCATAGCCGATTTCGAACCCATACTGGCCGCCGGTGCCGAGTTCGGTGCCACGGAAGTGCTGGTGGCCGGCAACGACGCTGACGAGGTGCGGATGACCGACAATTTCGCCGCCTTCTGCGACCTGGCCGGCCTTTACGGCATGCATCCCAGTCTGGAGTTCATGCCCTGGACCGACGCGCGCGACCTGGTCCAGGCCGCGCGCATCGTTGAGAACGCCGGGCGGGCCAACGGCGCCGTGCTGGTGGATGCCTTCCACTTCAACCGCTCGGCTTCTCGACTGGAGGACCTCGCCAAATTGGCCCCGGAGCGCCTGCGCTATGTCCAGCTTTGTGATGTGGCTGGCCCGCGTCCGGACGACATGGACGAGATTCTTCGTCAGGCGCGCAACGAGCGGCGCTTCCCCGGCGATGGTGATAGCGACCTGATCGGGTTGCTCAGGACACTGCCGGCGAACATTCCCCTGAGCCTGGAAATACCCACGCGCCAGTTGATGGAGCAGGGCGTCAGTGCCCAGGACCGCGCAAGGATGGCGCTGGACAAGGCGCGGACGCTGCTTCAGCAGGTCTGAGATTTCACCCTTTACGCGGCCGGCTGGGCCGCGTTCTTTTTTTCGAGAACCCCATGAGCATCAGTACCCCGCTGTCCGGCGCCAACCAACCGCTGCGGGGCATCCTGCTGGTGGTGTTGGCCACCTTCCTTTTCGCCGGGCATGACGGGCTGTCCAAGTACCTGGGCGGCCTCTATCCGGTGGTGATGGTCGTCTGGGCGCGTTACCTGGTGCATACCCTGCTGATGGCCGGTATTTTCCTGCCCCAGGCCGGCCTGCGCGTACTGCGCACCAAACGGCCAGTGCTGCAGGTGCTGCGGGCATTGAGCCTGCTCAGCACCAGCCTGCTGTTCACTGCGGGGCTGCAGTACATTCCCCTGGCGGAGGCGACTGCGGTCAACTTCCTGGCGCCGGTGCTGGTCACAGCGCTTTCGGTGCCTTTGCTCAAGGAGCAGGTCAGCGTTGGCCAGTGGGCTGCGGTGGTGACGGGGTTCATTGGTGTGCTGGTGGTTGTTCACCCAGGTGGGGAGCTGTTCACCCCGGCCATCCTGTTTCCCTTCTGCTCGGCCCTGGGTTTCTGCTTCTACCAGTTGCTCACCCGCAAGGTCGCGGCCCATGACAGCCCGACCACCAGCAACTTCTTTGCCGGCCTGTGCAACACCCTGGTGATGAGCGCCCTGGTGCCCTTCTTCTGGCAAGTCCCGACCTTGGGGCATGGGCTGCTGATGCTGGCACTGGGAGGCGCTGGCATGACCGCACACCTGTTACTGACCCAGGCGTTCCGCCTGGCTGCACCGGCGTTGCTGGCGCCGTTCGGCTACTGCCAGATCGTGTTCGCCGGGTTGCTGGGCTTTGTGGTCTTCTCTCACACCCCTGATGCCACCAGCCTGGTGGGAATTGCCATCATCTGCCTGAGCGGCTTGGGCGCGGCCTGGATGCAGCGCAAGAGCTGAGTCCACTGCAGGTTCCCTCACCCCCAGCCCCTCTCCCAACGGGAGAGGGGAGCAAGTCGAGCTACAGCCTGAATCTCACCACCCGTTCCTGCAGTTCCAGGGCATCGTCCAGCCAGCCTTCCACCAGATGCAGCCGCTCGGCGGTCGGCTTGAGCACTTCGGGCTCGCGGTTCAGGGCCATGCGCAGGCTGAGCACGCGGGTGCTCAGGATGTAGTCGCGGATTTCGCCGAGATAGCGGGTGCTGGGCAGTGACACGTTCTCGGTGTGCTGCCCGGTGGCGCGTACTTCCGCCACCTGGCGCAGGGCGAACAGGCCGAAGCTGACCAGTGCGCGGCGGGGGATGCTGAGGCGAAGGAATGCCATGCTCATCTCCATTGTCATGAGCGTTCGAAACAGGTCCGGTAGAAAGAGAGAAGGCCCCAATTGGGGCCTTCTCTGCTCAGGTGGCGTGCGCGATCAGTGGCTGACGGCGCGCATGCTGTTCTCGCGGGTGGACTCGTATTGCTGCTTGTCCATCGGTTTGGCGTCCGCGTTGCCGAGGTCGTCCATGGCCAGGCGATGGGTTTCCGGCGCCACGTAGGCAGCCAGGGCGCACACGCAGGTGATGAAGAAGGCGATGCAGCCGACCACTACCGGGATGTTGTCCGAGCCGGGCGGGGCGACGGCGGCGAACAGGGCCGGCAGCATGGCGGTCAGCATGGTGCCGATGTTCTGGGCGATGGCCATGGCCGAGACGCGGAAGCGGGTCTGGAACAGCTCAGGGAAGAAGCTCGGGAACACCGCGTTGTAGCCCTGGTAGACCATGCCCCACATCAGGATCGAGGTGCAGAAGGCCAGCGGAACGCTCTGGATGCTGATGGCGTAGAGGTAAACGAAGGCCAGCAGACCGGAGCCCAGGCAGCCGGCGATCATGGTCGGACGGCGGCCGATCTTGTCGGAGAGGTTGCCGACGAAGGGGATGACCAGCACGGCGACGATGTTGCCCACCACCGGAATCCACAGGTACACGCTCTTGTCGAAGCCGATGCCGTAGGCCGGCTGCACGGCGTAGGCTGCGCCGAAGATGGTGGCGACGACCGGGATCACGTTCATCAGGGCCATGAACATCACCAGCACCATGCTCTTCCAGCTGTGGCGGAAGGCTTCGGTAACCGGGGATTTGGCGACTTTGTGCTGGTTCTCTTCGTTGACGAAGGCCGGGGTCTCATGGACTTCACGACGGATGATGAAGCCCGCTACCAGGACGAAGGCGCTCAGCAGGAACGGAATCCGCCAGCCCCACTCATTGAAGGCTTCGCTCGGCATGAAGTAGGCCAGCGGCAGGAACACGGCAGCCGCCATCACCTGGCCAGCCTGTACGCCTTGCAGGGTGAAGCTGGCGTAGTAGCCGCGCCGTCCGAATGGCGCATGTTCGAGGATCATCGAACTGGCACCGGAAATTTCGCCGGCTACAGCGAAGCCCTGGACCAGGCGCAGGAGTACCAGCAGTACCGGGGCAAGCATGCCGATATCGTGGTAGGTCGGCAGCAGGCCGACGGCCATGGTGGAGATACCCATCAGGAACATGCACAGCAGCAGTACGTTCTTGCGGCCGCGGGTGTCACCCCAGTGGCCCAGCACGAAGGCACCCACCGGGCGCGCCAGGTAGCCGACACCGTAGGTCGCCAGCGAGGCGATGATGGCCATTTTCGGGTCGGTGTTCGGGAAGAAGATCTGCGGGAAGATCAGCGCTGCCGCCTGGGCATAGATGAAGAAGTCGTAATACTCGAGGGCGGAGCCTATCCACCCGCTGGCAGTTGCTTTCTTGGCTTGGGAGCTGGAGGGAGTAGCCATCGTTGTCTCCGTTGTTTTTGTTAGGTAGCCGGACGCACATTCCCCGGCGCAAGGCCTGGTTGGAACGCGTGCACGTTTGCGTAACGGTGCTCGTCGGGAGCTTTCCGGTTATCGCTGTCCGAGTGGTGTCAGGGAGTCAGTTCAGAGTGGCGACGTGGCGGTCGCACTCGGTCTGGATGCCGTGGCATGCCGGCTGGAGGAGGGGGCTTCGATCAGGTGGCTGGTAGTGAGCATGAGCGGGTACCTGTTTCTTGAAATTGTTATGTCGTGACGCTTGGTTGTCATCGCAGGACCCTCCGGGTGACTGGGCTGGCAGTGATGCCACCCGACGGGTTGTCTGCAACATGGGGTTCATGTTGCGCAGTGATCGAAAAAGCGTCAATTCGATAACCGGCCTTTTGTTCGCTGATCGAACACAAAACTAACTGGTTCGTACATATTGAATTGCTGGGCAGACTTTACGCGCGAATAATCGATCCAGCTACGAAAACGAAGGGTTTTCGCAATCTGTTGTAGGGGCGAATTCAATCGCCTGGCGGACCGTAGGTCTGCCCTGGGATTCACAGGGGGCCGCGTTGCGACCCTTGGCGAATGAATTCACCCCTACAGGTAGTTGCAGCGCCCACCCACAAGGAGCTGAAGCATGCAGCGTTCCATTGCCACCGTCTCCCTGAGCGGTACCCTGCCGGAAAAACTCGAGGCCATTGCCGCCGCCGGTTTCGACGGTGTCGAGATCTTCGAGAACGACCTCCTGTACTACGCCGGGAGCCCGCGCGAAGTCCGCCAGATGTGCGCCGATCTCGGCATCGCCATCACTCTGTTCCAGCCGTTCCGCGACTTCGAGGGCTGCCGCCGCGACCGCTTGCAGAAGAACCTCGACCGCGCCGAACGCAAGTTCGACCTCATGCAGGAACTGGGCACCGACCTGGTGCTGGTGTGCAGCAACGTTCAGCCCGACTCGCTGCCGGACGAGGAAATCCTCGTTGACGACCTGCGCCTGCTGGCCGAGCGCGCCGGCGCACGCAACCTGCGCATCGGCTACGAGGCGCTTGCCTGGGGCCGCCACGTCAACAGCTGGCAGCAGGTCTGGAACCTGGTGCGCCAGGCCGACCACCCGGCCCTCGGCGTTCTGCTGGACAGCTTCCATACCTTGTCGATCAAGGGCGATCCCAGTGGCATCGCCGAGATTCCCGGCGACAAGATCTTCTTCGTGCAGATGGCCGACGCGCCGCTGCTGGCCATGGATGTACTGGAGTGGAGCCGGCACTTCCGCTGCTTCCCCGGCCAGGGTGAGTTCGACTTGCCGGGCTTCCTCGCGCCCATCATTCGCAGCGGCTACACCGGCCCGCTGTCGCTGGAGATCTTCAACGACGGTTTCCGCGCCGCGCCGCCGCGCGCCAACGCCGCGGATGGCCTGCGCTCCTTGCTCTACCTCGAAGAGAAGACCCGCAAGCTGTTGGCCAAGGACCCGACCCCGCCGGCCAACCTGGACATCCTCTTCGCGCCGCCGCCGGCCAGCCGCTACGACGGCGTGGAATTCCTCGAATTCGCCGTGGACGAGTCCCAGGGCGCCAAGCTCGCCAACTGGCTGGAGCGCCTGGGCTTCGCCCGCGCCGGCAAGCACCGCTCCAAGGCGGTCAGCCTGCTGCGCCAGGGCGACATCAATATCGTGCTCAATGCCGAACCCTATTCCTTTGCCCACGGATACTTCGAGGCCCACGGCCCGTCGTTGTGCGCCACCGCCCTGCGGGTGAAGGACAGTGGCAGCGCGCTGGAGCGAGCCCGCGAGTTCAAGGGACAACCATTCCGTGGCCTGGTAGGGCCGAACGAGCGCGAGATTCCGGCCGTGCGCGCGCCGGACGGCAGCCTGATCTACCTGGTGGAACAGGCCCAGGCCGGACAGACCATCTATGACAGTGACTTCGTCCTCGATGCGGGCGCCAGCCAGACCGGTCAGCTCGACCGCATCGACCACATGGCGCTGGCCCTGCCGGCCGACGGCCTGGACAGCTGGGTGCTGTTCTACAAGAGCGTGCTGGACTTCGAAGCCGACGACGAAGTGGTGCTGCCGGACCCTTACGGCCTGGTGAAGAGCCGCGCCCTGCGCAGCCGCTGCAGCAGCATCCGTCTGCCACTGAACATCTCGGAGAACCGCAACACGGCTATCTCCCATGCGTTGTCCAGCTATGGCGGCTCCGGCGCCCACCACATCGCCTTCTCCTGCGAGGACATCTTCGCCGAGGTGAGCCGTGCCAAGGATGCCGGCGTGCCGCTGCTGGATATCCCACTCAACTACTACGACGACCTGGCGGCGCGCTTCGATTTCGACGACGAGTTCCTCAGCGAACTGGCCTACTACAACGTGCTGTACGACCGCGACGCCCAGGGAGGCGAGCTGTTCCACGTCTACACCGAGCCGTTCGAGGGACGCTTCTTCTTCGAAATCCTGCAGCGCAAGAACGGCTATGCCGGCTACGGCGCGGCCAACGTTGCGGTGCGCCTGGCGGCCATGGCCAAGGCGCGCAGCGGCGCCATCGCCAAGGCCAAGCTGTAGACCGCGCGGGAGCCTGGCGCCTTGCCTGCGCCAGGCTTCCTAACGGCCGCCGCCCAGCCCATAATCCACCCAGTTTCCGCTGGCCGTGAGCCCAAGATGACAACAACTGCCGAACGCCAAGACCTGCCCGTAGAGGCCCCTCGCAAAGGGCGCAAGAACAACCCGGAGAAAACCCGCGAGAACATCCTCCAGGCGGCCATTACCGAGTTTGTCCAGCAGGGCCTGTCCGGCGCCCGGGTCGACGCCATCGCCGAGCGCATGCATACCTCCAAACGCATGATCTACTACTACTTCGGCAGCAAGGAGCAGCTCTACGTCGAAGTGCTGGAAAAGCTCTACGGCGATATTCGCCACACCGAAGGCAAGCTCCACCTGGCTGAACTCGAACCGCGCGAGGCCATTCGCCGGCTGGTGGAATTCACCTTCGACCACCACGACCGCAACGTCGATTTCGTGCGCATCGTCTCCATCGAAAACATCCATTACGGCGAGTACGTCAAGCAGTCCAACGCCATCCGTTCCATGAGCACGACCATCCTCGATGCGATGGGCGAGATCATCGAACGCGGCCAGGCTGAAGGCCTGTTCCGAGCGGGCGTCAATGCGCTGGACCTGCACCTGCTGATCAGCTCCTTCTGCTTCTATCGCGTCTCCAATCGCAATACCTTCGGCCAGATCTTCCAGATCGATCTCACCGACGAGGAGGTCAAGGCCCGGCACAAGGCGATGATCTGCGAGTCGGTGCTGCGTTACCTGCAGGCCTGAGCCATTCGCGCGCCGCGCGACGTCAGCTGACACCATTCACGCGAATCGAAGGCTGAATTGCAGAAGCTGGCCGCCCAGGGCTATGCCGGGGTGAACCAGGATCACGAGGCGGGGATGTACGAGCTGGATTACTACCCATGCGCTTACGCTGCCGAGTCCGGTGCTGGACTGATCGGGTAGTGTGCGCCGTGCGCACCGGACGTCCGGTACGCACGGCGTGCGCTTTCAATCAGCCGTTCATGCTGGCGAAGTGCGCCATCATCCGGTCGGCATCGGCGCTATGGCCGCTGATGAGTTCGAATGCCTTCACGGCTTGGAATACGGCCATGGTGCCGCCATCCAGCGTGCGGCAACCGATGGCGCGGGCATCACGCAGCAGTTCGGTTTCCAGCGGGAAATAAATGATCTCCGCTACCCACAACTCGGGCCGCAGCAGCTCCTGAGGCACCGGTGTGCCCGGCAGCTTGGCCATGCCAATCGGCGTGGTGTTGACCAGGCCATCGGCTTCCGCCATGGCATTGGGCAGGTCAGTACCCAGGGCCGCGCGGCCAGCACCGAAGTGCTGGTTGAGGCTGTCCACCAAGGCCTGGCCACGGGCGGCGTCCACTTCGAACAGGGTCAGGCGTTCGACACCTTCGGCCAGCAGGGCGTGGGCCACGGCGGAACCCGCGCCACCGGCACCCATCTGCACCACCTGGCGGCGCTGTACATCGGGGAGGCCACGGCGGAACCCTTCACCGAAACCGAGGCAGTCGGTGTTATGGCCGACGCGCTTGCCATCCTTCAGCACCACGGTGTTCACCGCACCGATGCCGGTGGCTTCCGGGGAGAGTTCGTCCAGCAGCGGAATAATTGCCTGCTTGCAGGGGAAGGTGATGTTCAGCCCGGTATAGCCCATGCGCTCAGCGGCGCTGAGCAGGTCGGGCAGGGCGCTGCTGTCCAGTTTCAACTGGTCCAGGTCGATCAGGCGGTAGAGATAACGCAGGCCCTGCGCGTCGCCTTCATGCTCATGCAGGGCGGGGGTGCGGGACGCCTGGATGCCAGCGCCGATCAGGCCAGCGAGGACGGAGTGCTTGCTCTGGGACATAGTGTTCAACCCTTGGAAAACAGTTGGCCGAAGTGCTGCAGCGCCAGGCTGTAGCCCTGGCTGCCGAGTCCGCAGATCACGCCGACGGCAATAGCGGAAACGAACGAGTGGTGACGGAACTCCTCGCGCTTGTGCACGTTGGACAGGTGCACTTCGATCACCGGCAGCTCGCTGGCCACCAGGGCGTCGCGGATGGCCACGGAGGTGTGGGTCCAGGCGGCAGGGTTGATGACGATGCCGGCGCAGCGACCGCGTGCCTGGTGGATCCAGTCGATCAGTTCGCCTTCGTGGTTGGTCTGGCGGAAGTCCACCTCGAAACCCAGCCCAGCGGCAGTGCGGCTGCACTGGGCGGCGATGTCGGCGAGGGTTTCATGGCCATAGGTGGCGGGCTCACGGGTGCCGAGCATATTCAGGTTCGGCCCGTTGAGCACGAGGACGGTGCGAGTCATTACGGCAGGTCTCCATTGTTGTTCTCACCCGGCTGAAAAGCGCCAGAGCGTCTGACAATGAAAATGTACTAACCAGTTAATTACGTCAATTTGTCCAAGGGGGTTCTGTGCGGTTATCGGACGGGTTAAGAACCTCTGGTCGCGCGGCAGAAGGGTGGGTTGTTCGCTTGCGGTGCCGCCTGCGCCCGCGAGCTGCTGGGCTCTCAGCGCGAAGTGGTGGTACTGCACGGAGATGTCCATCACGAGAACGTGCTCGATTTCGGCGAGCGTGGTTGGCGGGCTATCGACCCCAAGCGGGTGATTGGCGATCGCGGCTACGACTACGCCAACCTGATCTGCAATCCCGAGCTCCCCACCGTGACCCAGCCGGCGCGCTTCGCTCGCCAGGTTGAAGTGATTGCCGAGGCGACGACGCAGGGCCGGTAAGGCGTAAAGCTCCGAGGCTGTAGGGGCGATCTCAATCGCCAAGCGCGCCTTGGCTGTTGCGAGAGATTTACCAACGGGCCAAGAGTCCTGTAGGAGCTGGCTTGCCAGCGAAACGGGGCCATTCGCTGGCAAGCCAGCTCCTACGGGCAACGCAGCTGCTTGCAACATCTAACGCAGACATCGCCAATGAAATCGCCCCCACAGGCGCCTCATGCTCGAGTGATCACCACCTCCAGGTACTCGCTCGGCACGATCAGCGACTCCGGCCCCGCGCGGTTATAGCGCTCCAGCAGTTCGGTCAGGTCGCGCTCGAGCGCGACTGCGCCATCGGCGGGGAGGGCGGCGAAGGCCTTGTGCACCGGGCCGTACCAGGTTCGGAAGACTTCGATGAAGTGTGCGGCGGACTGGTAGCGGAAGTTGAACAGGCGGCGCGCCACCGAGATTTCCCGTGCACTGTCGTCGAACAGTTCACGCAGGTGGCTTTCAACGCCCCAGCGCGATGGCGGCTGCACATCCGGCGGGGGCGGTAGATGACGACCGAGGGTCTTGAACATCTGGCCGATGAAGCCTTCCGGCGTCCAGCTCGCCAGGCCTATCCGCCCGCCCGGTCGGCAGACGCGTGCCAGTTCGGCGGCAGCCTTGGCCTGGTCGGGGGTGAACATCACCCCGAAGGTCGACATCACCACGTCGAAGCTGGCATCGGCGAAGGGAAGGTTCTCGGCGTCGGCTGTCTGGAAACTCACTTCCAGATGATCCGCCTGGGCACGCTCCCTGCCACGCTCCAGCAGCGCCGGGACGTAGTCGGTTGAGGTTACCCGTGCGCCACGGCGTGCGGCGGCCAGGGTCGCGTTGCCGTTGCCGGCGGCGACGTCCAGTACCGATTCGCCATGGCGAAGGTCGCAGGCTTCGGCCAGCAGCTCGCCGACCAGTTGCAGGGTGGTGCCGATCACGGCGTAGTCGCCGCTGGCCCAGGAGGCCATCTGACGGCTTTTCAGAGCATTGAGATCAGTTGCGGTGGTCATTTCGGGACTCATTCGGCGGTGGTCGGGTCGATGATCGAGCTGATGCGGGAAATGCGATTGGCGGGAAAGCCGCCCTGCTGGGCGTGCTCTCTCACCAGCTCCTCGCTGGCGGCTATGTAGACGCAGTACAGCTTGTCGTCGGTGACGTAGCTCTGGACCCATTGCACCTCTGGACCGAGTTCTCGGAGTACTCGGCAGGACTTCTGTGATATGGCCTTGAGGTCTCGTTCCGTGAGTTTTCCAGCTTCCGGTATCTCTCTTTCGATGAGGAACTTGGGCATGGTGACCTCGTTTTCTTGGCTTCTCGGGTGTTGCATGCACGCCTTTGGTGGATTGGGCAGTAAGTGGCGTGCAGGCGAACTATCCGCCTCTGTAGCGGCGTCGTCCTGCCCGAGCGTCGGCAAGGCCTATCCGATCGTCCGCCTGAGCATGGCCATTTATCCGGCCGGGCTCTGCAAACGCCTGTGGACGCCCAGAATTTGAGGAATGCCGCCGGAGGTGAGGGCTGATGGATGCTCTATCGGAAACCCTGCGCGTCGTCCGCCTGGTCGGCGCCATTTTCATCAACGCCAGGTTCAGTGCGCCCTGGTGCTACCAGTCGCCGCGTGCCGACTCGGTAGCGCCTTTGCTGGAGCCTGGCGCCGAGCGGGTGGTGATCTTCCATCTGATTACCGCGGGTGAATGCTTCGTCGAGCTCGGCCACGCCTCCCCTGTGCACCTGGTGGCGGGTGATGTGGTGCTCTTTCCCCAGGGCCACGCCCATCGCATGACGTCACAGCCCGGACTGCCGCCGGCCACGGGGGGGCGCCTGGACCAGGTGCTGGCTCGCCGGCCGCGACAACTGGCCTATGGCGGGGGTGGCGCGATCACTCGCCTGGTGTGTGGCTACCTGGCGTGCGATGCACGGCTGGCGGATATGCTGCTGGCCGGGCTGCCGCCGCTGGTGCGCGTGAATGTACGGGAATCCAGTGCCGGCCCCTGGCTGGAGGCTTCGGTGCGCTATGCCCTGTCCGAGGCCAAGTCGCCGCGGCCGGGCGGCGAGGGGGTGCTGGCCAAACTGGCCGAGGTGTTGTTCATCGAGGTGCTACGCCTGTACATGAACGAACAGACTGAAGGGCGCACCGGTTGGCTGGTGGGACTGGGCGACCGCATCGTCGGCACGGCGCTCAATGCCCTGCACAGGTGCCCGGCCCAGGCCTGGACCCTGGAAGATCTGGCCCGTACCGCCGGCACGTCGCGTTCGGTCCTGGCAGAGCGCTTCCAGCAGATGGTGGGCAGCTCGCCCATGCAGTACCTGACCCAATGGCGGATGCTGCTGGCCGCCAACCTGCTGCGCCGTAGCAACGCCCCCTTGGCGCGCATCGCCGAAGATGTCGGCTACCAGACCGACACGGCCTTCAGTCGTGCGTTCCGCCGCGAGTTCGGGGCGCCACCCGCGGCCTGGCGGCGCAATCAGCTACGTCGCCAGCCTGCGGGTTAACTCACTCAGTAATTGCGTGGGTGTCCGGCTTGGCGAACGCTTGCGATGACTTGGGGTAGCGCTGGGAATCAACGGGAGGACAGGTTCTCGCGCATCTTGCGCAGCGCACTGGCGAGTGCATCGGCTTCAGCCCCGGAGAGATTGCGCAGTGCCTCGGCATGCGTGGCGGCGGCGACCTCGCGGATTTCCAGCAGGGCCTGCTCGGCCTTTTCCCTCAGGTAGAGGCGGTAGGCGCGGCGGTCCTCGGGATCGGGCCGGCGCTCCACGAGTCCGACCTGTTCCAACTGGTCGAGCAGCCGGGCGAGGGTGATGGGTTTGACCTCCAACTGGTCGGCCAGCTCCACCTGGCGGCAGCCCTCGTTGCGCGAAATATGGGCCAGGGCGCGGGCCTGGCTGAGTGTCAGCGTGCTGCCGGTGAGGCGCCGCTCGAAGGACCTGCGCATCAGCCGGGAGACATCGGCGAGGAGAAAGCCGAAGTTCTCGTCACGAGGGGGCATTGGAAGGTCTCCATATGATAAGCGGTGCTGACTATAGGGGCGTGCTCGTGAGGCCGTCAAAAGCCCGAGAACGACGTCGTTGGATTACGTACCCGAATGCCGTGCGCGGCTAGCCTGCACTGCCCGATGGGCTGGCACTCGCAACTGCGCCAGCAGGTAGTCGGCGAACGCCGGTGAGAAGGGCTGCAGGGCGATGGCGCGTTCCATGCAGCCCAGCCAGGCAGCGCTGAGGGATTCGTCGATTGGCCATTGGGCGTGAAAGGACGGAATGGAGATGGAACCGTACTTCTCGCTGAACAGCTTTGGCCCGCCCAGCCAGCCGCTGAGGAAGCAGGCCAGCTTGTCGCGGGACAGTTCCAGGCTTTCCGGGTGCAGGCGGCGCAGGTCGGCGGCTTCGGGCAGCTCGTCCATCAGGCGGTAGAAGTCGTCGACCAGCCGGCGCAGGCCGTCGATGCCACCGGCGGCCTGGTAGGAGGCGTCACCGGTGCCGAAGGGGGGAGTCGTATTCATGGAAGGGCCGTCAGAAGAGCGAGGAGGCATCATACTCGCCGGGCCACGGGATGTTCATCCGCCTCGTCGGCGCGCTCTTCGAGGAATTCGGTGGGCTCGGTGCCGTTGGCGTTGAGCTGGAAGATGCGCGTCGGCCGGCCCTCCAGATCGAAGAACACCTGGCCAAGGCCGGCGGAATTCCACAGCCGTTCACCGGCCTTGCTGTGCTCCGGCGTGCGCGGCATCACCTTCATCGGGCGGCGCTTGGTGAACCAGTTCAGCGGCGAGCGCGGCGAGTAGAGCCAGCGGTTGAGGCGGTCGAACACATCCAGCAGGCGGCGCGGGAATTCGTTCTTGATGCCGCTGCTGGTGATCTGCCAGATCTTCGGGCCTTGCTGGCGATGGCGGATCAGCACTTCGTAGACGAAGGAATAGTGCACGTCGCCGGAGAGAATCACGTAGGAGCCCGGCGTGCGCGAGTGGCGGAAGATGTTGAGGATCACCTGGGCCGCGCCGCGGTGGGCCATCCAGTTCTCCGCGTCCACCAGCAGCGGGTGGCCCAGCCAGCTGAACACCCGCTGTACCGTCTCGATCAGCTTGACCCCGAATACCGGGGCCGGTGACACGATGATGGCCGAAGGGTGGTCCAGCAGGTCCTGCTGCAGCTCGCTCAATGCTTCCCAGTCCAGCAGGCCAGAGGGGCGCTTGAGATTGATTTCGCTGCGCCAGCGGCGGGTGCGGGTGTCCAGCACCACCAGCGCCGGCGTAGTAGGCAGCACGTATTGCCAGCGGTTGAAGGTGATCAGGCGGTCGATCAGTCCGTCCAGGATCGTGCTATTCAGGGTGTTGTCATCAGCAGCCGTGGCGGCCAGCGACTCGGTCCGGTCCAGCAGTTCGGCGAAGGCGGCCGGATCGTTGCCCCAGCCCTGGCAGAGCATGTAGGCCAGCAGCGCATTGCCGATGATGCGTTTGGAGAACGGATGGCCGTAGGCGGTCTGCTCCCACTGGGCCGAAAGGTTCCAGTCGTCGGTGATGTCATGGTCGTCGAAGATCATCAGCGTCGGCAGGTGGGCGAACACACGCGCGGCACCGGGAAGCCCCGCTCGGAAACCCTCCAGGCGCGACTCTTCCAGGCGGTAGCGCTCGGCCTTCTTGGGCGCCAGGACGGGAATCTGCGATTCGATCAGCGTCCAGGGCACGGGCGACCAGACCAACAAGTACATGGCCAGTACTTCGGCCAGGGTCACCAGATGGTTCTCGGCGTTGCTGCTGGTGAAGATGGGTTTGCGTGCGCCGCCAAAGAAACGCTCGCGCAGCGTTTCGTTGCTTTCCAGCGCGGGCAGCAGGTCGGCCCGGTGGTAGTAGCCGGCAGGGTGCGCATACAGCGCCCTGCTGTCGCTCACCACGGCGCCGTCCAGGCGTTCATCGAACAGCCCGAGTCGTGCAATCAACTGATGGATGGCCCGCAGCATGGGACCGGCGACGTCGTCGGTGTAAACCTGGTCGCCGCTCAGCATCAGCAGGGCGGGTCGCTGTTCAGGTGCGGGCCCGGCTGCCAGTAGGCGATCGGCGCATAGCAGGCCGTCATCCGCCGGATAGTGCGGCTTGCGGCAGGAGCCATGAAGCAGCTGGTCGATGCGCGAGCGTAGGACGAAACTCGGCTGGCTCGCCTCGCCGTAAATCAGATGAGGCGCCCACTCGGCAATACCGGCGCCGTCGATCAACAGGTCGTAGTCGATCTGCTGGTCCAGGGGCAGCGAGGTCTCCAGCCGCAGGTCGATCAAGTGCAAGTAGGCGTGCCGCCCGAAGGGGATCACCCGGCAGCAGTCCGCGCCCAGCGGGTACTCGTCGCCCCCTTCCAGGGAGAGGCGCAGCGTTGGCGCCAGCCTGCGCGAGCCGACCAGCCAGAACACCAGGCGGCGGGCTTCGATCCGGCGCAGCATGGGGCCGGCGAGAACGGGAGGGAGGTGTTCCTGGGAGAGGGCAGCGGACATTGGAACATCGGGCCTGTGCGAGCGAGCGCTACAGGATACCGCGAGTGGCATCGGGGCTCCGAAAAGGCTTGAAAAAAACTCACCCGAGTAGTGCGTTTAAATCGTTTGGCAGTTTCCGCTTGCGCTTCTAGCATGCTTCGGATACCCCGCGCTGGCGCCTCGGAGCCGCCAGCCACCCAGTCCTGATGGAACGGCCTACCTACGGAGGCACCCCATGCTTCAGGTTCTGCTTGTCGACTACCCAGGCACGCCACCCGAAGCCCACTCAGGCGCTCCTTGATCAATCCCTTCCCCTGCCTTTGCTTCCGGGGCCGCCGTATCGCCCTGGCGAACCGTGCAATGCCCGTGCAGACGGGCTCCTGATGAAAAAAACCAACAGGAGGCGATATGGCCCTCACCTTGAAAATCAATGGCGCCGAGCACAGCGTCGACGTCGATCCTGATACGCCGTTGCTGTGGGTGCTACGTGACGTGCTGGGCATGACCGGCACCAAGTTCGGCTGTGGCATGGCCCTGTGCGGCGCCTGCACCGTGCACATGAATGGCGCGGCGGTGCGATCCTGCCTGATGCCGGTGAGCAGTATGGTGGGTGCGGAAATCACCACCATCGAGGGTATCGGCGACACCGAAGTAGGCAAGCGTGTCCAGGACGCCTGGCTGGCCCAGGAGGTGGTGCAGTGCGGCTACTGCCAATCGGGGCAGATCATGTCTGCCGCTGCGTTGCTGGCCAGCAACCCCAATCCCGGCGATGCGGAAATCGACGGCGCCATGTCCGGCAATATCTGCCGTTGTGGCACTTACCTGCGCATCCGCGAGGCCATCAAGGTGGCGGCTGGGCCGCAACCGGCCAAAGGGGAGGGCGCAGCATGAACGACGTCAGCGCAATCACCGACCTCGGCCTCAGCCGTCGGGGCTTTCTCAAGGCCAGCGCCGCGGTGGGTAGCGGCCTGCTGATCAGCTTCACCGTGCCGGGCCTGATGGGCGATGCACGGGCCGCAGAGGGTGAGTTCAGTCCGAACGCCTACATCCGCATCGATCGCAGCGGCAAGGTGTTCTTCATCATCCAGCCCGTGGAAATGGGCCAGGCCACGTACACCTCGATGCCCGCGTTGATCGCCGAAGAGCTGGAAGTAGCCCTCGACCAGGTGGTGATCGAGCACGCTCCGGCGGACGACAAGCGCTACGCCAACCCCATGTTGGGCTTCCAGGTCACCGGTGGTTCGACATCGGTACCGGCGAACTGGGTCCCCTTGCGCCAGGCTGGCGCCACTGCACGCACCCTGCTGGTGATGGCGGCAGCGCAGCAGTGGTCGGTGCCGGTCGAGAGCTGCAAGGCTGAGAACGGCGTCGTGGTGCACGCGGAAAGCGGGCGCAAGCTGGGCTATGGCGAACTGGTGGACGCCGCCGCGAAGCTGCCGATGCCGGGCGAGGTTGCCCTGAAGGAGCCGGCCCAGTTCAAGCTGATTGGCACGCCGGCCAAGCGCACCGATGGCCCCGACAAGGTCCGGGGCAAGGCCATGTACGGCATCGACGCCCGTCCCGAGGGTGTGAAGGTCGCAGCGCTGACCATCTGCCCGGTCTTGGGCGGCACCTTGGCCGAGGTGGACGAAGCGCCGGCCATGGCGGTCAAGGGCGTACGCAAGGTGGTGCGGACGAACAACGCGGTGGCGGTGATTGCCGATCACACCGGCGCGGCACGCAAAGGCTTGGCAGCGTTGCAGATCAAGTGGAACGAGGGTGAAAACGCCAAGCTTTCCAGTGCCGACCTGCTGAAGAACATCGCGGAGGCGTCCAAGGCAGAGGGGGTGCAGGCCCGTGCCGAGGGCAATGTGCAGGAGGCCATGAGCAAGGCGGCGAAGAAGGTCGAGGTGACCTACCAGGTGCCGTTCCTCGCCCACGCCTGCATGGAGCCGGTCAACTGCACGGCCCATGTGCGCAAGGACGGTTGCGACCTCTGGCTTGGCATCCAGGTGCCAACCAGGGCCAAGACCCTGGCGGCACAGCTCACCGGTTTGCCCGAAGAGGCGGTGCAGGTGCATAACCAGCTGCTGGGCGGAGGTTTCGGTCGGCGCCTGGAAACCGACTTCGTCGGCCATGCGGTGGAGATCGCCAAGCAGGTGGATTACCCGGTGAAGGTCATCTACTCCCGGGAAGAAGACACCCGCCACAGTACCTTGCGGCCTTTCCACTACAACCACCTGTCGGCCGGCCTGGACGAGCAGGGGCGGCCCATCGCCTGGACCCACAAAGTCACCGGCGGGTCCATCATCGCGCGCTGGGCGCCGGACCGATTCAAAAACGGGGTCGATGGCGATGCCGTGCGCGATGCCTGCGGGCCTTACGGCTTTCCCAACCTCGCCGTGCATTACGTGCGCCATGATCCGCCGAAGGGCATCACCCCCGCCTTCTGGCGGGGCGTGGGGCACACCCAGAACGCCTTCATGGTGGAGGGTTTCATGGATGAGCTGGCGGTGATGAACAAGGCCGACCCCTTCACCTACCGTGCTCCGTTGCTGGAGAAACACCCGAGGGCGCTGAAGGTGCTGGAAACCCTGCGCGAGAAATCCGGCTGGGATTCACCCCTGCCAGCCGGGCATGGCCGTGGCGTTGCGCTGACCTACTGCTTCGGCACCTATGCCGCCCAGGTGGCGGAAGTGAGCGTGGATGCCAGCGGCACGGTGAAGGTGAACAAGGTGATCGGCGTGGTGGATTGCGGCATTCCCATCAACCCGGACTCGGTGGTGGCGCAGATGCAGAGCGGCACCGTCTTCGGGTTGACGGCTGCGCTGTTCGGCAACATCACCTTCAAGGACGGCAGGGTCGAGCAGGGCAACTTCGACAGTTACCGACTGCTGCGTATCAACGAGGTCCCACCCATAGAGACTCACATCATCAACAGCGGCGAGTCCCCCGGTGGCCTGGGCGAAGTGTCCACCGTGATCATCGCCCCGGCGGTGGTGAATGCCATTTACGCCGCGACCGGCAAGCGCCTGCGCAGCCTGCCGATCGACCCGGCGCAGTTGAAGCAGGCCTGAGGCGGAGGGCTCACCGATGCCTCTGGATCGGTGAGCCCGACGTCAAACCGGGAAGAGAATGCCCGTGCGCGACGCTGCGTTGCGGATGTGTTCCTGCATCGCTTTCTGTGCCGGACCGCAGGCGTGGCGGGCGAGGTGGCGGAGGATCTTGCGGTGCTCCTGCCAGGTTTCCATGGCCCGCTCGGGGCGGATGAAGGGAAGCTTCTGGCTCTCCAGGAAAATGTCCTGGCTGGCGGTGATGATCTGCAGCATGGCGCGGTTGCCGCTGGCTTCCAGCAAACGCCTGTGAAACTCGAAGTCGAGGCGTGCGGCCGCCTCGAAGTCGGCGGCACGGAGTTCCTGGCGCATGGCCGCTACATTGGCCTCCAACTGGTCGATGTCTTCGGCGGTCAGGGAAATGGCGGCCTGGCCGGCTGAGAAGCCTTCCAGCGCATAGCGCAGCTGGAAGGTATCCGCGGCCGAAACCTGCTCGGCATAAGGCCAGGAGAAACCCTGGGGCGCGGTGCGCACGGTCGGTGATGGCGTCTGGACGAACACGCCCTTGCCAGGCTGCACGCTGATCAGGCCCAGGGCGCTGAGTGAGGACAGCGCTTCGCGCAGGGACGCACGGCTGACGCCAAGCTGCTCGGCCAGGTCGCGTTGCGAGGGCAGGGCGTCGCCCGCTTGATAACCCCCATCGCGAATCAGTTTCTGGATGGCCTGCAGGGCAATTTCGGGGACTGCGCGAGGGATGGTGTCGAGCATGCTGTTCAGACCAGTTGGTTCGTCGAATGGACATCTTTTAAGGCCGGAAAGGTGCACTTTGCAAGCGTTGCACCGGCCTGGCGCACGGCTGGAAGCCGCTGCACAAAAGGGGAACACGGGGTCGATTGACCAAGTGGTCAGCAACTTCAACTGTTCAGACCAGTAAGACCTTGTGCTTGCTGGCTTTAACGATTCAGCCCGGTTTCCCGACCGCGTGCTGGCATGGGCTGTGCACTGGGGCCTGACAGGAAAATCGTCCTGCCATCTACCCCGAGGTAAGCCCCCATGCGTAAATTCCGGAACCTTCTGCTGGCGACTCTTCTTTGCGGCGGCACGCTGGCCCAGCCCATCGCCCAGGCGGATGCGCTGAGTGATATCAGCGAGCGCGGCGTACTGAAGGTGGCGGTGCCCCAGGACTTCCCGCCCTTCGGTTCCGTCGGGCCTGACCTCAAGCCACGCGGCCTGGATATCGACACCGCGCAACTGCTGGCCGACAAGCTGGGAGTGAAGCTGGCGCTGACGCCCGTCAACAGCACCAACCGCATTCCGTTCCTCACCACCGGCAAGGTGGACCTGGTGATCTCCAGCCTGGGCAAGAACGCCGAGCGCGAAGCGGTGATCGATTTCTCCACGCCTTACGCGCCTTTCTACCTGGCGGTGTTCGGTCCCGAGGACGTCGCCATCACCGCGCTCGAAGCACTCTCGGGCAAGACCATCAGCGTTACCCGGGGCTCGATCGAGGATATGGAGTTGAGCGCCGTGGCACCCAAGGACGCCACCATCAAGCGCTTCGAGGACAACAACTCCACGATTGCCGCCTACCTGGCCGGGCAGGTTGATCTGATCGCCAGCGGCAGTGTGGTGATGGCGGCCATCGCCGCGAAGAACCCGGCCAAGGTGCCGGCGTTGAAGGTCAAGCTGAAGGACTCTCCGGTTTACATCGGCCTGGCCAAGAACGAGCCGGCGCTGCTGCAGAAGGTCAACGCGATCATCACTGAGGCCAAGGCCGATGGCAGCCTCAACCGCAACGCCGAGAAGTGGCTGAAGCAGCCGCTGCCTGCCGACCTCTGAGCCACTGCTGCCGGAGGTCCATCCATGGCGTATCAATTCGATTTCCTGCCGGTGCTGCAGCAGGGTGACCTGCTGCTCAAGGGCGCGATCTTCACCCTGGAGCTGACCGTCATCGGGACATTGCTCGGTGTCGCCATCGGTGTGGTCGGCGCCGCGGTGCGGGCCTGGCGCCTGCGACCGTTCGACTGGGTGTTCGGTGCCTATGTGGAGCTGATCCGCAACACGCCTTTCATCGTGCAGTTGTTCTTCATCTTCTTCGGCCTGCCTTCGCTGGGCATTCGTCTCAGCGAATGGCAGGCGGCCGTGCTGGCGATGGTGATCAACCTCGGCGCCTATTCGACGGAGATCATTCGCGCCGGCATCCAGGCGATCCCCAAGGGGCAGCTGGAGGCCGCGGCGGCCCTGGCCATGAGCCGGTTCGAGGCGTTTCGCTACGTGGTCATCCAGCCCGCGCTGGGCAAGGTCTGGCCAGCGCTGTCGAGTCAGATCGTGATCGTGATGCTGGGTTCGGCGGTGTGCTCGCAGATCGCCACGGAGGAACTGTCCTTCGCCGCCAACTTCATCCAGTCGCGCAACTTCCGCGCGTTCGAAACCTACCTGCTGACCACGGCCCTGTACCTGGTCATGGCCATCCTGTTGCGCCAGGTACTGGCCTGGGCCGGCAACCGCCTGATCATGGGGAGGCGCTGATGGACTTCACCCTTTGGGACATCGTCCGCAACCTGGTCACCGGGCTGCAGTGGACCCTGCTGCTGTCGCTGGTGGCCTTCGTCTGCGGCGGTATCGCTGGCCTGCTGGTGCTGCTGGCGCGCATTTCCGGGAACTTCACGCTGCGCACCCTGGCGCGTGGCTACATCGAGTTGTTCCAGGGCACGCCGCTGCTGATGCAGCTGTTCATGGTGTTCTTCGGAATTGCCTTGTTCGGCATCGACGTTTCCGCCTGGGCGGCGGCCGCGGTGGCACTGACGCTGTTCACCAGCGCCTTCCTCGCCGAAATCTGGCGTGGTTGCGTCGAGTCCATTCCGCGCGGTCAGTGGGAGGCGTCCGCAAGCCTGGCCATGAGCCGGCTGGAGCAATTGCGCCATGTGGTGCTGCCCCAGGCGCTGCGCATTGCCATCGCACCGACCGTGGGTTTCTCGGTTCAGGTGGTGAAAGGCACGGCGGTGACCTCCGTCATCGGCTTCACCGAACTGACCAAGACCGGCGGCATGCTCGCCAATGCCACCTTCGAACCCTTCCTGATCTACGGCCTGGTCTCCCTGGGTTATTTCATCCTTTGCTATCCGCTCTCGCTGAGCGCACGTCACCTGGAGAGGAGGCTGCATGTCCCTGCTTAGAGTTTCCGCACTGCACAAGTACTACGGCGACAACCATGTGCTGAAGGGTATCGACCTCAGCATTGAAGAGGGCGAGGTGGTCGCCATCATTGGCCGCAGCGGTTCCGGCAAGAGCACGCTGCTGCGCACGCTCAATGGCCTGGAATCCATCAACGACGGTGTGATCGAGGTGGACGGCGAATACCTGGACGCCGGCAGGGCGGACCTGCGCTCGCTGCGCCAGAAGGTCGGCATGGTGTTCCAGCAGTTCAATCTCTTTCCCCACCTGACGGTGGGCGAGAACGTGATGCTCGCGCCCCAGGTGGTGAAGAAACTCGGCAAGGCGGAGGCGCGGGCCCTCGCCGAAGAGATGCTGGCCCGGGTCGGCCTGGCGGAAAAGGTCGACGCCTACCCGGATCGTCTGTCTGGTGGGCAGCAGCAGCGGGTGGCGATTGCGCGTGCGCTGGCGATGTCGCCCAAGGTGCTGCTTTGCGACGAGATCACCTCAGCCCTGGACCCGGAACTGGTCAACGAAGTGCTCGGCGTGGTCCGTCAACTGGCCAGCGAAGGCATGACCCTGATCATGGTGACCCACGAGATGCGCTTCGCCCGTGAAGTCGGCGACAAGCTGGTGTTCATGCACCACGGCAAAGTGCACGAGGTGGGTGATCCGCGAACCCTGTTCAGCGCCCCGCAGACGCCGGAGCTGGCCAACTTCATCGGCATGGTGGAGCAGTAGCATCCCCCCCATCCGTCCTGCCGGCTGCAGGGTTACACGCGCCAGGCCCCTGTCCTGGCGCAGTAATTCGTTCACTCTTTGGTATGACTTTCAGAATCACTACTTCTCCGGTTACGGAGGGGTGGGGTGATTGAATAGCGTTGGCCTCCTCGCAATGCCCATCTGGTAGAGGCCAATGAAAACAACAAGAAAGACCTGCACATCCTTCTATCCCCACGCGCTGGCTGCCGCCGTCGCAGCGAGCATCGCGCTTCCGGCGGGAGCGGTGAGCTTCAACGTCGGTGAAATCGAAGGCCAGTTCGACTCTTCCCTGTCCGTGGGGGCCAGCTGGTCCATGCGCGGGGCCGATCCCGACCTGATCGGATCGAACAATGGTGGGGACGGCCTGTCGCAAACCTCCGACGACTCCCACCTCAACTTCAAGAAGGGCGAGACCTTCTCGAAGATCTTCAAGGGCATTCACGACCTCGAACTGAAGTACGGCGATACCGGCGTCTTCCTGCGCGGCAAGTACTGGTACGACTTCGAACTGAAGGATGAAGACCGCCTGTTCAAGGACATCGACGACAGCGGCCGCAAGGAAGGCGCCAAGTCCTCCGGTGCCCAGTTGCTGGACGCCTTCATCTACCACAACTACACCATCGCCGACCTACCGGGCAGCGTGCGCCTGGGCAAGCAGGTGGTGAGCTGGGGCGAGAGCACCTTCATCCAGAACGGCATCAACGCGATCAACCCGATCGACGTCTCCGCGTTCCGTCGTCCGGGCGCCGAGATCAAGGAAGGCCTGATCCCGGTCAACATGTTCTATGTGTCCCAGAGCCTGACCGACAACCTGTCCGCCGAAGCGTTCTACCAACTGGAATGGGACCAGACCGTCGTCGACAACTGCGGCACCTTCTTCGCCCAGCCGGATATCGTGGCTGACGGTTGCGACGACAACCTTCGCGTACTGCGGTCGGCCTCGTCTCTCGGGCCGGCGCTCGGGCTCCTGACGGCCCGAGGAATCGATGTCAACCAGGAGGGCGTACTGGTACGCCGTGGTGCCGACCGCGATGCCGACGACAGCGGCCAATGGGGTACCGCGCTGCGCTACTTCTTCGAACCGCTGGACACTGAATTCGGCGCCTACTTCATCAACTACCACAGCCGGACGCCGATCTTCAGCGGCGCTGCGCCGTCACAAGCCGTATTCATCGATTCGGCGGGGCTGGGAGCCCTGGCGCCCCTGGCCGTGGCCGGTCGCTCCAACTACTTCATGGAGTATCCCGAAGACATCCGCCTCTACGGCCTGAGCTTCTCCACCACGCTGCCCACCGGCACCGCCTGGAGCGGTGAGCTCAGCTACCGCCCCAATGTGCCGGTCCAGTTGAACTCCACCGACATCCTGTTCTCCGGCGTTGGGCCGCTGGCTGCGCTCAGCCCGGCATTCGCCGCCTTCGGCAATGCCTCGGTGCTGGATGGCACGCCAGGCCAGGACCTGCATGGTTATCGCCGCAAGGAAATCACCCAGTTCCAGACCACCTTCGTGCAGTTCTTCGATCAGGTCATGGGCGCCGAGCGCCTGACCCTGGTGGGCGAGATCGGCGTTTCCCACGTCGGCGGCCTGGAAAGCACCCGCAAGGCGCGCTACGGGCGTGACCCGGTCTATGGTCCAGGTCCGCTGCCAGCAACTGGCCCGGTCAACACCTGCCTGGCCTTGAACGCCAGCACGCTGGGCAGTGCCACCGCCGAGAACGTCAGCAAGTACTGCGAGGACGATGGCTTCGTCACCAGTACGTCCTGGGGTTATCGCATGCGTGCGGTGTGGGACTACAACGACGTGTTCGCCGGCGTGAACCTCAAGCCCAGCGTGGCCTGGTCCCACGATGTCGACGGCTACGGCGCCAACGGCGCCTTCAACGAGGGCAACAAGGCCGTCAGCCTGGGCCTGGATGCCGACTACCAGAACACCTACAGCGCCAGCCTTTCCTACACCGATTTCTTCGGTGGCACATACAACACCTCGATCGACCGCGATTTTCTCGCGCTCAGCGTCGGGATGAGCTTCTAAGCGCTGCACCAGAAGTAGAGGACAAAGACCAATGAACAAGAAAAGACTGATGCAATCCGGTGCCTTGGCACTGAGCCTGCTGGCGACCAGCGTCATGGCCAAGGTCTCCCCGGATGAGGCCGCGAAGCTCGGTACCAGCCTGACGCCGATTGGCGCAGAGAAGACCGCTAACGCCGATGGCAGCATTCCCGAGTGGACCGGCGGCTTGCCGCAGACTGCCGGCAGCGTCGATGCCAAGGGCTTCCTCTCCGACCCTTTCGCCGATGAGAAGCCGCTGTTCACCATCACCGCGAGCAACGCCGAGCAGTACAAGGACAAGCTATCGGCCGGTCAGATGGCGATGTTCAAGCGCTATCCGGACACCTACAAGATCCCGGTGTACAAGACCCACCGTAGTGCGGCGCTCCCGGACAACATCTACGCCGCGGCCAGGACCAGCGCGTTGAATACCGAAGGCGTGGATGGTGGTAACGGCCTGAACGGCTTCAGTGACAGTCGTTACTATGCGTTCCCGATTCCCAAGAGCGGTGTCGAGGTGGTGTGGAACCACAGCACCCGCTACCGCGGCGGTAACATCAAGCGTTACATGACCCGTGTGCAGCCGCAGTCCAACGGCGCCTTCAGCATGGTCCAGTTCACCGACGAGGTGTCGTACCCCGCCAACCTGCCGGACATGGACAAGAACAAGGCCGAGAACGTCCTGTTCTTCTTCATCCAGAACGTGACCGCTCCGGCGCGCCTGGCCGGCAACGTGCTGCTGGTCCACGAGACCATCGACCAGGTCAAGGAACCGCGCCTGGCGTGGCTCTACAACGCCGGTCAGCGCCGCGTGCGCCGTGCGCCGCAGGTGGCCTACGACGGCCCGGCGACCGCCGCCGACGGTCTGGCCACCTCGGACAACTACGACATGTTCAACGGCGCGCCGGATCGTTACACCTGGGAGCTGGTCGGGAAGAAGGAGATGTACATCCCCTACAACGCCTACAAGCTGGATTCGCCGAGCCTCAAGTACAAGGACATCATCCGTCCGGGCCACATCAACCAGGACCTGACCCGCTACGAGCTGCATCGCGTGTGGGAAGTGGTGGCCAAGCTCAAGACGGGCGAGCGCCACATCTATGCCACCCGCCACATGTACTTCGACGAAGACAGCTGGCAGCTGGCGCTGGTCGATCACTACGACGGTCGCGGCCAGCTGTGGCGCGTCGGTGAAGGCCATGTCCAGCAGTACTACCACAAGCAGGTGCCGGGCTATACCGCCGAAACCCTGTATGACCTGATCTCCGGCCGCTACTCGGTACTGGGCCTGAAGAACGAGGAGAAACAGAGCTACGAATTCGGCGCCACGGCGTCCGCGTCGGCCTACACGCCGGCAGCCCTGCGCCAGGCCGGCATCCGCTGATTCGCAACTGAACGCTACACCCGTGTGTTTTGCGGCCCTCCGGGGCCGCTTTTTCGTTGGTAAAAGCGGCCATTGCGCAATCTCCTCACGCTCTGCAAGGATGGTTCAATCATCGATCAGGAAGCGTATGTGTCCATGGCACAACCGCCGCTCAATGCCGACCTGCCTCGGCTACCGCCGCTCCACATTCCCCGTCCACGCCTGCGCGATGCCCTGCTGGAGGCCGATTGCCGGTTGCGCCTGCTGTGCGCCACGGCCGGCAGCGGCAAGAGCGTCCTCCTTGGCGAGTGCATGCGGCAGTGCCCAACCGATACCCGACTGGTTTACCTCGACCTGCGTGGCCAGCGCCTGGATGCGAAGGCATTTCTGCAGCGCCTGGCGGACGCGCTGGGCCTGGCGACGGCCGACCTCGACGCGATCATGCAGCACCTGCATGCGGAGGAGCAGCCTTGCTGGCTGGTGCTGGACGACTATCCGCGCCTGACCGCCAGCGAGCTGGATCGGGCGCTCAACGAACTCATCCTCGGTTCGTCGAATCGCACGCGCTGGTGGGTTGCCGGTCGTCGCCGCCCGCTACTGCAACTGGCCCGTCTACTGCTGGATGGCGAACTGTTCGAGCTGGGCGGCCATGAGTTGGCGTTCTGCGAAGGCGAACTGGCCGAGTTGCTGCAACGGATCGGCCATCACTGGCCACGCCCGGCGGTCCTGGGACTGATGGAGCAATCCCAGGGCTGGTGTGCCGGGATCTGCCTGCGCCTGCTCGGGCTCAAGCCCGGCCAGCAGGCCGCGCTGGATGGCGGTAATGCCCTGGTGCTGGAATACCTCAGGCGCGAAGTGCTTGATGAACTCCCCGCTGACTGGCTGCAGGCGTTGTGCAGCCTGGCGCAGTTTCCGCAGTTCGACCGGGGCCTGTGCGAGCAACTGCTGGGCATGGGCGAGGGCGCAGAATTGCTCGACCGTCTACTCGAATGTGGCCTGTTCATCGAGCCCGTCGACCAGGAGGGAAAACTGCTGCGGGTGCAGCGGACGTTCGCGCCGCTGCTGGCCGAGCAGTTGCCCGGCAACCTGGCCAAGTCGCTGTTCCGCAAGGCCTGCCAGTGGTACATCGGCCTGGAGCAGATAGGCCCGGCGCTGGAATACGCGTTCAAGGCGGAACAACCGGAAGTGGCTGCCAGCCTGATGGAGCGCTATACCCAGGACCGCATGCTGCAGGGGAGCGACTTCGCCTTGCTGCTGGAGTGGCGCCGTGAGTTGCCGCTGTCGATGCTGACCAGCACCCCCCGACTGACCCTGATCAATGCCTGGCTGCTGCTGCTCAGCGGACGGCTCGAAGAGTCGCAGTACTTCATTGACGCGCTCGGTCGCTTCCTGCCGCAACCGGATGCACGTCGGCAGTTCGAGCTGATTGCCCAATGGAAGGCCTTGACGGGCAAGTTGGCGTTTCACCGCGGGGATGCCGAGCAGGCGCGGCCATTGGTGACTGAGGCGATTGCCGAACTGCCGGAGCAAGCCTGGTGCCAGCGCCTTCTGTGCGCGGTGCTGCAAGTCGAGCAGGCGCTGATCGAAGGTGATTTTCCGCGGGCCCAGGCGCTCAACCGGCAGGCCATCAAACAGGCCCGTGAGCACGGCAGCCTGGCCATCGAAAGCGTGCTCGCCCTGGAGTACGTGAAGCTATTGGAAGTCCGTGGCGAGCTGCTGCGTGCGGAAACCCTGCTGACCCGCCTGCACCAGGAATTGAGCAGCGCCTGGGGGGCCGAGGACAGCCCCATCAAGGGGCGCGTGCAATTGCTGCGCGCCAGCCTGTTGTTGCAGCGTGGCTGCTATGCGGAGGCTGAAGCCGCTTTCGAATCCGGCGTGCGCGAGTGCCAGGCCTGCGCCGATCCGGCCGCCACCTGGGGTTACCTGGGGTTGGCCGAACTGGATGCATTGCACAGCGACATTTCGGGCGCCTTCGCGCGCATTGCAGAAGCCGAGCGCTTGATGCAGTACGGCCGCATCAGCGTGCAGCTCTACCAGGGCCTGATCGTGCTGACCAAGGCGCGGCTCTGGCTGCACCAGGGCAATCACGTTCAGGCCGAAAAAGCGTTGCGCAATCAATTGGCCGTAGCCACTCAACTGCCGCCATTCGGCGCGCCAGAGCTGAATGTACGTCTGCGCCTGCTGCTGGCGCGCGCCTTGCTGGCCAGCGAAGCGGCAGAGGAGGCAGTGGACAGTCTCGCGGCCATCCACAGCTTGGCACTTGCCCAAGGACGACGTCCGCTGGCTTGCGAAGCTGGGTTCAGCCTGGCGGAGGCGTTGCACCGCTGCAACAGGCCGGCCCAGGCACGACAGGTGCTGCTGGATGCCCTGGCCATGGCCCGGCAACTGGGGCTTGCCAGCCTCGAACGGGCTTTCAGTCAGCGCAATCCGGCGATGATGCGCTGGGCCGGCAAGGGCGCCGGCAGCGTGGTCGAATGCGAGCCAGTCGCCTTGTTGAGCCGGCGCGAACTGGATGTGCTCAAGCTGATCGCGCAGGGCCATTCCAACCAGCAGATCGCCGAATCCCTGTTCATTTCCTTGCACACGGTCAAGACCCACGCACAGCGCATCAACCACAAGCTCGGGGTGGAGCGGCGCACGCAGGCTGTGATTCGCGCCAAGGAGTTGGGGCTGACCCAATGAGATGCTCGGAGTTCGTCACGCGACTGAGCTCCTAGCGCCTGCAATGCAGGTTTCTTCGTACGTGGCGCCACGGCGAATCCGTGGCGGCCTACGCTGTTTCGTTTGATAAAACCTCAATCAAAGGTGGTCTTTATATCGTTTGTCGGGCCTGGGCCCGATGTCGACCATAGCGCCTGTCCAGAGCCGTTTGCGCGGCTGAAAACAACAGGAGGTCGACATGAACCCGCTGCCATCCCTCTGGGGGGCCGATAGCCCCTCGCGCCTGCTTGGCTCCCGCCATATCGCCACCGGTGAACTGGTGTTCCCGATGCTGCCCAGCCACTCGCCACTGGCCGATCACTACCAGGTCGAGCTGCTGTCCGGTGAGGGCAGCCTGTACAGCTTCACCATCATCAACCCGAGCCCGAAGAGCGGCCTGGAACCTTTCGCCCTGGGTTATCTGGACCTGGAGGGTCCGGTGCGCCTGTTCGGCCGGATCACCGGCAATGAGCGCCCGGTGATCGGAAGGTTTGGCAACGACCGTGTTGCCGGTGGCCAGGGCCGGTGCGATGGCGCGGGCAGCCTGATGCAACGGGGCATTCCAGGGCAGGATGGCACCGATCACGCCGAAGGGATCGCGGCGGGTGTAGACGTGGTAGTTGGGGCCCTGGTTGATCACTTCGCCGTCCATCACGTTGACCAGGCCGGCGTAGAACTCGAAGTACTGGGCGGTGAGGTCCATCAGCGTGGCCATCTCGCGGCCGGGCTTGCCGGTCTCGGCGCTTTCCAGCTTGCCCAGGCGGTCTTCGCTGCGGCGCACGATACGCGCCAGCTCCACCAGGATGCGGCCACGCTCGGAAGGCCGCATGTCACGCCAGGCCGGCAGGGCGTCCTGGGCGGACTGGATGGCGAGCTCCACTTCCTGCGGGCCGCTGTTGGCGACCTCACCGAGCTTTTCGCCGGTGCGCGGGTCGAACTTGTCGACGTAGCGGCCTTCGACAGGCGCCAGGCTGCGCCCGCCGATGTAGCTCTCAACTTTCAAGAACATGCTTCGAGACTCCTCAATTCAAGGCCCGGATCATGATCGGGTGCCGTTCTTGTTCGTCGACCCGGGCGCAGGGGCAGGTTCGGCCTTCGGCTGTATGCCTTCAAAGGAATTTTCAGCCATCAAGGCTTGAGAAAACCTCAAGCGTCAGATTGCCCGGAACACACGCCTCGCCTGGGCTATCGCTTGATTTAAAGTCAAGTGTACTGGGCGGAAATCTCGCTTCACCGCCCCTGCGTGACACTGCATCTTGCTCGCTAACCAGAAGAGAACGCCTTCGGGCGATCAACAACAAAAAGTGTGCTCACGGGAGCGATGCAATGACTAACGACAATAGTGCGATTGGCGGCCTCATGCCTGATTCCATGTCCGCCACGGGCCAGGCCGATATTGGCCGCAAGCTGAACCGGACCGAGAAAAAGGCCATCGTGGCCGCGACCCTGGGCACCATAGTCGAGTACACCGACTGGGTGATCTACGCCACCTTCTCGTCCATCCTCGCCAAGCAGTTCTTCCCGGCAGGCAACAGCCTTACCGCGCTGCTCTCGGTACTGGCGGTGTTCGCCGTGGGCTTCCTCATGCGCCCCATCGGCGGTGCGGTGCTCGGTGTGTTCGCCGACCGCTATGGCCGCAAGAAGGGCCTGACCCTGTCGATCCTGCTGATGTCGCTGGCCTCGCTGGTGATCGGCATCTGCCCCAATTACGAGAGCATCGGCATCGCCGCCCCCATCATCCTGGTGCTGGCACGCCTCACCCAGGGCTTTTCCGCCGGTGGGGAATTCGGTTCCGCCTCGGCCTTCCTGATCGAATCGGCACCGTCCAACCGGCGTGCCTTCGCCGGCTCCTGGCAGTGGTTCGCGATCAACGCCGGCACGCTGGTGTCCTTCCTGCTCGGCTTCGTGCTGGCCTCGGTGGGTAGCGACACGGCCCTGGAAGACTGGGGCTGGCGCGTGGCGTTCATCATCGCCGCGCTGATGGGCGTGCTCACCCTGTGGATCCGGCTGTCGGTGAAGGAAACCGAGGTGTTCAAGTCCCGCGTGGCCAAGAAGGCCGTCGAGAAGCGCCCGATCCGCGACATTTTCACCAAACACCGCAAGGACGTGCTGCGGGTCATCGGCGTCGCCATGGCGGGCAACCTGCTGAACTACGTGTGGATGGTGAGCTACCCGTCCCAGGTTCACCTGGTGACCGGCATGTCGATCCGCGAGACCTTGCTCGCCGGGGCCATCGCCGTGAGCGTGTCGCTGCTGCTGATGCCGCTGGTCGGCATGCTGGCTGATCGCATTGGCCGCCGCCCGGTGCTGATTGCCTTTGCCGGCGCGTCCATCCTCTGGGCGTGGCCAAGCTTCGGGCTGCTTTACCAGGGCATCAGCCTGGTTGAGGTGGTGCTGCTACAAACTGTCTCCATGGTCATCCTCACCGGCTTCGGCGCCGCCTCGGCCGTAACCATGGCCGAGCAGTTCCCGGCCGAGGTGCGGGTCACGGGCATCGCCTTGCCCTATGCGCTGTCGGTCACCCTGTTCGGCGGGACTTCGCCCTACATCATGACGGCGGCAGCGGGCGCGGGTTATGGCCATCTGTTCTGGGTCTACGTCGCCGCGGTGTGCCTGGTGAGCCTGGTGGTCTACATCCGTATGCCGGAGATGAAGGGGCAGCCGCTGCGCTGATCGTGCTGGCGGACAGAAAAGGCCGGGCCCGATGGGCTCGGCCTTAAGCCGGATTGTCGGTAGCCCGGATGAAATCCGAGATACCCCCCCTTATCAGGGCCATAGGCAAGCCCACGTCCTACGAACGTGGGAAATCGAGTACGCCTTACGCCTTCTGCGGCACCCCCTGCAACTTCGCGCGCAGCACCAGCGCAATGCCGCCCAGCACCGCCAGCGAAACCAGCGCCAGGCGCAGGCTGATGGTTTCGCCCAGCAGCAGCGCGCCGCCAAGGGCCGCGAGGACGGGGACGCTGAGTTGCACGCTGGCGGCCTGCAGGGCGCCGAGGCCGGGCAGGGCGCTGTACCAGATGGCGTAGCCGATGCCCGAGGTCAATGCGCCGGAGAGCAGGGCGTAGATGAGGCCTGGCAGGTCCAGGGTCAGTTGGTCGATGAAGGGCAGCAGGAGCAGGGCGGCGAAGGGCAGGGCGCGGATGAAGTTGCCGGCGGTGGCCGCCAGCGGCAGGCCGGCCTGGCGGCCCAGCAGGGTATAGACGCCCCAGGCCAGGCCCGCGAGCAGCATCAGCAGCCCGCCCACCAGGGGCGGCGCAGTGGCGCCGGGTAGCAGCAGCACCACCAGGCCTCCCGTGGCCAGGGCGAAACCCAGGGCCTGTTGAGGATTCAGGCGCTCGCCACGCAACAGGCCGAAAACCACCATGCAGAGCTGCACCGCGCCGAACAGCAACAGCGCGCCGGCCCCGGCGTCCAGCTGCAGGTAGGCATAGGAGAACGCTGCGGCGTAGACGAACAGCGCCAGCGCGGCACGCCAGTTGCCGGTGCTGGCCAGGGGCGTGTGACGCAGTCGCAGCAACAGCCAGAGCATCAGTGCGCCGGAGGCGATGCGGATGGCCGTGAAGCTCGCCGCGTCGATGGCGGTTTCCTTCAGGGCGAGTCGGCAGAGCAGGGAGTTGCCGGCAAAGGCCAGCATGGCCAGTGCGGTGAGCAACAGCGTACGGGCGGCGGGCATGGCTGTCCTTAGGGGGATACCCGTTGGTTCAACGGCGCAGATAGGCGGTGAAGTCGATATCGCTGGCCGAGAGGATGGCCTGTACCCGGTTGTGTACGTTGAGCTTGCGCAGGATGGCCGAGACGTGGGCCTTCACCGTGGTTTCGGCGATGTCCAGGTTATAGGCGATCTGCTTGTTCGACTCGCCCTTGGTCATGCGTTCCAGCACCAGGAGTTGCTTGCGGGTCAGCGCCTGCAGCAGTTCCGGCGGGATGCCGGCGTCTTCATGGTGGCGGCGGGGCGAGGTCTTCTGGGTACGGATGATGTCGGACGGCAGATAGACGTTGCCGTTGAGAATCTGCTCGATGGCGTCGGTCATTTGCGCGCGGGGCGAGGATTTGGTGATGAAACCCACCGCGCCGTAGGTGATGGCCTGCAACACCACCTGCTTGTCCTGCTCGGCGGAGACGATGACCACCGGCACGGTGGGGGCCTCGTTGCGCAGGTTGATCAGCCCGTTCAGCCCATGCATGCCGGGCATGTTCAGGTCGAGGAGGATCAGGTCCAGGTCGTCGTGCTCCTGGGTCAGGGCCAGGGCGCTGTCCAGGTCGGCGGTCTCCATCACTTCGCTTTCCGGAAATCCATCGCTGATGACGTTGTGGATGGCTTCGCGGAAGAGTGGGTGGTCATCGGCAATCAGAATTTTGTACACGGCCTTTCACCTCATTGTTTTCATTATGGTGCGGCAGGCCCGGGTGTGCCCGGTCAGGGGAAGGGCACGGGACGGGCGGACTTCATCGCGGACGCTCTGTACTTTTTATAGGCAGCTATTACAGGCCAGTGCCGCTGCTTTTGGAATTCGACGTTGAGAGGGGGGAAGCAGTACCAAAGTAGTAGATGGCCCATGCCAGAACGGTTCCCGGCTTGGGCACCCTGCCGTCCCAGGGCCAGCCCACAGGAAGGGGTCAGGGTGCGAACGTACGCAGAAAGTACCGGTCGGGCGGTACCAAGGTAGTAGAAGCCTCTCTGCCGTTCGGTCCTAGCATGGCAACACAATAATCAGAGGGAGTTCGCGCCGTGCGCATCCTCAAGCATTTGCTGTTGCCTGCGTTGCTGATCCTCAGTCTGCTCGGCTTCGATCGAGCCAGACCGGTGGACGACCGCCACCCGACCGGGGGGCGTGTGGAGCGCATTCTCTGGATGGATGAGTGAGGCCTGCCATGCACACGCTATGGCACGTCGACCTGCTGGTGACCCTGCTCTTCATGCTGGCGCTGTTCGGCATCGCCCTTGGCCTCGGCCTGTGGGCAATGCGCTGGGCGGTTAGGCGTGGTATGCGGGTGCTGGATGACCTGCTCGGCGCTTTGCAGCAGGTGTCCCGTGGTGAGCTGCAGGTGCGCCTGCCAGCCTATTCCACGGCCGAATCACGCCGTCTGGCCAGTCACTTCAATCAGATGGCGTCCTCCCTGGAACAGGTCAAGGCGGAGAACGCCACGCTTACCCAGGCGCTACTGGCGTTGCAGGAGCGCGAGCGACGCCAGCTGGCGCAGGCGCTGCACGACGACCTCGGTCAATACCTCGCCGGGATTCGTGCCCAGCTCTTCCTGCTGCGCAGCGTGACCGGCCAACTGCCGGTGGTGAACCACACCGCCCAGGCGCTGGAGAGCAATTGCCAGCACCTGCAGGACGGTTTTCGCGCGCTGGTCCGCGATCTTTACCCGGTGATGCTGGAGCGCCTGGAACTGGCCGAAGCCATTCGCCTGCTCGGCCAGCAGTGGCAGCAGACCCATGGCATCACCTGTCGCATGCAGCTGGCTGAGGACCTGCCGCCGATTTCCGGCGAAGCCAAGGCCCATCTCTATCGACTGCTGCAGGAAGCGCTTACGAATGTGGTGCGCCATGCCGAGGCGAGCGAGGTGCGGGTGCGCCTGCGCGCCGGAGGGCGAAGGTTGCGCCTGGTGGTGCGGGATGACGGACGCGGCGCCGAGCGTCTCGATGGCGGTGGCATCGGCCTGCGCTCCATGCGCGAACGCGCCCGCTGCCTGGGAGGTGAGCTCAGATTGCTGACGCGTCCCGGCGCTGGCCTGGTGCTTAGCCTCAGCGTGCCCGTGGAGGGGCTTGGATCATGAAAATCCTGCTGGTGGACGACCATGCCGTGGTGCGCCAGGGCTATGCGGCCTTGCTTTGCGCGTTGCTGCCGGAGGTGCAGGTCAGCGAGGCCGGCAGCGGCGAGGACGCCCTGCAGAAGGTGCAAGAGGAGATTCCCAACCTGGTCATCATGGACGTGGGTCTGCCCGGCATCAGCGGCCTGGAGGTCACTCGCCGGTTGCGCCAGCGCCTGCCGCAGTTGCGCGTGCTGTTCTTCAGCATGCACGACGAACTGCCCCTGGTGCGCCAGGCCCTGGACGCCGGCGCTGCGGGTTACATCACCAAGAGCTCGCCGCCGGAAGTGCTGCTGGAAGCGGTACGGCGCATCCTTTCCGGCCATCCCTACATCGAACAGCAGCTGGCGACCCAGCTGGCTTGCCATCAGACCGATGACCCGCGCTTGCGCGGCATTACCCAACGTGAGTTCGAGATATTCGTGATGCTCGCCCGTGGCCTGCCTTCTCGCGAAATCGCCGAGCGCCTGTGCATCAGCGGCAAGACCGTGTCGAACTACCTGACTTTGCTGAAGAGCAAGCTGCAGGTGGAATCCCATGCAGAACTGGTGCACCTGGCGATCGATACCGGTGTTTTGCGGGTGGGGCCGTAGGAGAGGGGCCGCTTCGCGGCCCTTGGCGAATGAATTGGCGATGTCTGCATGACGTGTTGCAAGAAGCCGTATTGCCCGTAGGAGCTGGCTTGCCAGCGAATAGCCCCGTTTCGCTGGCAAGCCAGCTCCTACAAGGCTCTTGGACCGATGGTAAATCTCGTGCAACAGCTAACGCAGACACAGCGATTGAAATCGCCCCCACAGAAAAACTACACACCTTCAGGCCCGCGCTGGGGCGCTCAATCCCACCCGCTCGGGCAACCCGTGCAGCCTTCCATATTGGTCTCCTGAAAGGTCGCATAGTGCTTGCGGGTGCCAGTGAGGTCGGCGTTTTCCAGGTTTGCCTGACCGATCTTGGCTTCCTGCAGGTTGGCGTCGCGCAGGTCGGCATCCTTGAGGTCGACCTTGCTCAGCCAGGCCATTTCCAGGTCGGCGGCCTGGAGCTTCACCCGGTGCATTTTCGCGCCGGAAAGGCGGGCGAATTCCAGGTAGGCCGCGGAGAGGTCCGCGCCCTGGAACTGCGCGGCCTGGGCGAACATTCCCCAACCTTGCACGGCCACCATGCGGCTGTTGCTGAGGTCCGCCAGGCGCAGGTTGGCCTGTTGCAGGCTTGCCCGGGTCAGGTTGGCGCCGACCAGGCGGGCCTTTTCCAGGTTGGCCAGATCGAGGCGGGCATGACGCAGGTCGGCGCCTTCGAGGTTGGCGCCGGAGAGGTCCATCTTGCCCAGGTCCTGGTTGGCCAGTTGGGCGCCACGCAGGTCGGCGCCGGGGCAGCGGCTTTCCGGGGCGATGCGGCAGCCGTTGATCACCAGGTCGCCGTCGTCGGCCAGGGCCAGGCTGCCGGCTACCAGCAGGGCGAGCGGCAGATAGAGGTGCAGGTTGTTCATGGCAGGTTTGGGCAGGGTGGGTTGTGGGGAGGCGGGGGCTCTGGTTGGCTTTGCGTCGCTCGCGGTTTTGGGGTTTTGTGGCTTTTCTGCGTTTTGGCTCGTCAGTGGTCGGCCCCGTGGGTTGGCGGGTTTGTGTGTTCTGGCGTGTCGTCGCGCCATGGGGGTTTTGCGCTGCCGTGGCGCTCTTTGGGGCCGTTGTCTTGCTGGCCGTCCTGTTGGCGGGTTATTGGTTGGGGTGCTCTGGCGCTGTGGGTCTGGCACTTTCACGGTTTTTTGGGGTTTGTGTCGTCGTCTTTCTTGTGGCCTCCTTTTCTGGTGCGTTTGGGCCTCCGGTTGCCCTTGGTGGCTTGCGCTGTTGCGGTGCGTGGGGTATGGTGTTTGTGTTGCGCTGCCGCTTTTCTGGTTGTGGGGTTGGTTGTGGGCGGGGTGCCTAGGTGGTCGTCGTAGTTGCGCTTTGTGGGTTGTGCTTGTCCTAGTTGTGCCTCGGCGTTCTTGTAGGCGGTTTTTTCTGTTCCGTGTTGCTCTTTCCAGTGTTTGGCCGGTACTTGGCAGCTGTCGGTGTCCTGGCTGTAGGTCTTTTGGTTCTCGTTCTTTTCTCCGTGTCGGTGTTTGGCTGCTTTTGCGGTCTTGTGGTGTTTGTGTCTTGGCTGCGGCAGCGGTTTGTGGTGGCCGGTGTTTTTGGTGTTCTGGTCGTTCTTGCCTTCGGTGTGGCTGGGCCGTGTTTTGTTGTCGAGGCTGGGGAGGGGGTTGTGCAGCTTGTGGTTGTTGTTGTGGACGCCGTGGTAGTCGCTGTTGTGGTTTGCGTGTTTGGTTGGTTTTTCTTTCTTGGTGTTTTTGTCCTTGTCGTTGTCGCGTAGTGGTTCGTTTTTGCGGGATGAGTCGTAGGCGTGGTTTTGTTTGTTGTGGTGGATCGCGTTTGCCTCGGCGGTGCTGTGGTTTTGGCGGCCGTGGTTGGCGGTGTCGCGGTTGTCGGGGTTGTTGTGGTCGCTGGGGTCGGGGGTCTGTGCGGACCGGTTGTTGGGCGGCTGGTTGCGGTCGCCCCGGGTGATTGTGTTGTTTTCGGGGTTGAGGTTGGCGCTGTGGTCGGTCGCGCCGCGTTGGTGGTTCTCGGCCTCTTTGTTGCGGGTGTGGGGCTTGTTGTCGTCGGTCGCGTGCGGGGCCTTGGTGTTTTGTGTGGTCGTGCTGTGTTTTCGGTTCGGGGGTTCGATGTTTGGGTCGTGGGGGTGTGGGGTGGTCATGTTTTCGGGGGTGTGGTGGTCGCGGTGGGCGGGCTTGCTGAGGTGGTCGCCTTGGTTGCCTGAGTTGCTGTGGCCGGGGTGGAGGTTGCTGTTGTTGTGGTCTTTGTTGATGGTGGTCTTGTTCTTGGTGGTGTTGTGGGTTTCGTGCTCGGTGCTGTTGTTGTTCCGGCCCTGGTTGGCGGTCTTTTTGTTGCGGTCGTTCTGGGGGTGGTTGTTGGTGGCGCCGTGGTTGTTGTTGCGCTTGATGGCCGGCTTGCGGTTGACCAGGTTGCCGCCGTGGCGGATGTCGTTGGGTAGGCGGTGGTTGTCGGTCCGGGGGGGCTGGTTGGTCTTGTTGTCGTTGGGGTTGTGGTGGGCGTCTGGCTGGGTGTGGTGGCTGCTGGTGTGGGTGATGCTCTGGTGGGCGTTGTGGCGGCGTTGGTTTTCGTGGCGGTGTTCGAGCTGCTCGGGCGTCGAGGTCTTTTGCGCGTTGTCGTCGTTGGGGTTGTCGGTGGGGGTCTGGGGCTGGTCGTTGGTGCCCCGGCGTTGCTGCCGCGCTTCCCGGGTCGTTTTGTGGTTGTTGTTCATGTCGTGCCCGTTCCCGTTGTGGGGGGGTTGGTCGTCGGCAGTGGTGAGGCCTCCGTTGCGGGGGCGGCTGGGGCTGGCGGTGTCGGTGGGGCTGTCGGGGGCGTGTCGGGGTTTTTTTGTCTTGTTTTCGATTCGGTTGGTGGGTTTGTGCTGGGTCTTGTGGTTGTGTTGGGTTTTGCGTTTTGTGTTTTGCTGTGTCGGGTTGTTGTGGAGGCTCTGCTTGTTGTTTGGGGGGGTGTTCCGGGCGTTGGGCTTGTTTTTCTTTGGTGTGACATGGTTTGGGTGTCGGTTGTGGTGCGGTGCGACGGCGGTGGGTTGCCGGTCCGGGTCGCCGTGTTTGGGGGGTTTGCTGCCTTGGGTGTCCTGGCTGATGGGGTGGTGGGGGTTGTCGTTGTCGCTGGGGTAGGGCGGCGGCGGGTTCCGTCATGTTCTTTCTTGCGCCGCTTGTGTTGTGTCTTGTTCTGATCTGCTGTTTGCTTTGTTTCGGCCTTGCCGGTGGCTGTGGCTGTCTGGTTCGCCCTGCTGTGGGCTTGTGAGCTGGGCGTTTCTGGTTCCGGGGGTCCCCGGTTTTGGCCGCCTGTTTGGGCGGTTTCTGCTGTGTTCGTCGTAGGGGTTTTGGTTGTGGCTTGCGTGGCGTCTTTGGTCGGGGGGGTCGGGGGTGTCCGGCTTGTTGCTGCCGGGGGTTGGTGCGCAGGCCTCCGGCGGGCCTCCTTCGATGTTGGGCAGGTGGCGCGGCGCCAGGGGGGTGGTGGTGTTGCGGGGGGCTTGGTCGGTTTTCTCGTTGGGGTTGCGCTCGTGGGGGCGGCTTGCGTAGTAGTTGCCTGTTTCTGTTTGTGGTGCTTCGTCGCGGGGGTGTGGGTGGTCTCGTTTTGTTTGGGGGTCTGCGTCTTGGTGGGCTTGGCCTTGGGTGTTGGGGTGTGGTGGGGTCTGGTGTGCTTCCCGGTGGCGTTGGGGGGCTGGGTCGGGCGTGGTGTGGGGGGGGCTGCTCCGGTTCTTCTTCTCCCCGGCATGGCTTTTTTGTCGGGCTCGGCTGGTCTGCGTTCCGCTGGTTTTGTTGCCGGTTTGCTGGCGTTGGGGCCGTTTGCGGCGGTATTGGTCGTTGCGTTGGTTGTCTTGGAACTGGTGGCCGTGGTTGCGCGTGGTCTCGTGGGCGGTTGATCGGTGGCGCGTTGCGCGCTGGGGCGGTGTGCGTTGGGTGGATGGCCGGTTTCTTTCGCCGTGCTGCCTTGTGTGCTCTCGGTTGGTGTCTTGGCGGTTTGGGTGTCGGATGGTGTTCTGGCCGTGCGTGGGGTTGGTGTGGCTGGGGAGGGTGTGTTCGCCGGTTTCGGGTGCTTCGGGTTGCTGTTCGGTTCGGTGTTGTCGGTCGGTGCCGCGCCGCGCCCGTGGCGGCTGCAGGTTGAGTTGGTCGTGGGCCTCGTCGGTGGCGCCTGCGAGGCGGTGGCGGTGGTTTGGCCGCCGGTGTTGGGTGCGTTGGGGCTGTGTTGGCGGTTGTGTGTGGCGGTTGGGTGGCCCCGGGGTGGGGGGGGGATGGAGGGTGATGCGGGGGGTCTGGCGATGGAGGTGGTCGTGTTGGAGGTCGGGTTGGTTGTCGGTGGCCTCCGGCTGGTGGTGAAGGTTCGGGGTCTCGGCCTCTTGGTCGTGGGCGGGTGGCTGTTCGTGTGTGGCGTCGCGCCGGTCGGGCTGGTGCTTGTGGGGGTTGTGTTGGCCGGGGGGGTGTTGTTCTGCGCGCATGCGGTCTTGTTGCTTGCGTTGACGAGGAGCGCCGTGGGCTGCCGTTGCCGTCGTTTGCGCGGCTGTCGGGTCTCTCTGTTGTGTCTGGGGTGCAGGGGGATGCTGTGGCCGGGGATTTTGGCGATCGGCGTGGTCCCTGCGTTGTGTGGCGTGTTCTTGCGCCGCGTTTGGCGTTGGCTGACGTGGGTGCTTCGTGGTTGCATTTGCTCTGTGCGGGGGTGCTCGGCGTTGGCCTTGCGGTATTTCTCGCTTGGCGTGGGGAATTGCTTTGGCGCTTGCTGGGTGAGGTCGTTTCGCTTCTCCCTCCCCTGGCGTTGGTTTTGGGTTTTTTGGGTGCTTGCGCTGGCGGTTCTTGCGGCTGATGCTGTGCGGCTGGTCGGTGCGGGTCTTCTGCGCGCGGTGGCTGTCCGGCGGTGTGCGCGGCGGCGTGCGTTCCTGGTCGTTTGGAGGGGTGGTGCGGGGTTGGGGCGCTGTTGGTGGAGGCACTGGGCGGAGCGCGTGTCGGGGCAGGTGTGGCTGGGGAGTGCTGGCGTCCTGGCGCTGCGTGGGCTGGGTGCGCTGGCCGTTGGGCATTTGCGGTCCGTTGCGCGTTGCGTGGTTGTTGGGGGCGTTGTGACGTGCGTCCTGGGTGGGCGTGTGGCTTTTGGCGGGGGCGTCTTCCGCTCGGCGGTTGTGGTGTGGTTGTGGGTTGTGGTTTCGTTCCTGCTGGGGGGGGAGGTGGCGTTCGCGGCGTTTGCTGTGCTAGCACGGGTCCTTGTTGCGTCCAGCCGTTTGGCCGCTTGCTTCCCGCTCGCGGTGGGTGGCGCTGGTGATGCGCTGGTCTACTGCCTGGTGCTCGGCGTCGTTGTTCTCGTCCTGGCGGTTTTCCTGGCCTTTGCGGGGCTGGGTCTGTGGGTGGGTGTGCTTGTGGTGGTTCTCGTGGCGTGGCTGTTTGGCGCGATGGGGCTGGTGGCGCTTGCCGCTGCTGGGTTGTTTGCGGGCGTCGGTGGAGTTGCCGGCGCGCTGTCCGGCCGGTTCGGTCTCGATGCGGTTTTCGGGGCTGGTGTCGCCTTTTCGGTGGATGGCGTGTCGGTCGGCCTGGGATCTGGGTTGGTGGCCGGCGCGGGCGTCGTCGTCCTTGCCGGGGTGGTTTTCGCGATTGATGCGGCCCGGTCCGTCGTGCTCGTGCAGGCGTTCTGCGCGGCGCATGTCGTTCTTCAGCGCCGTGTTGCCGGTGGCGATGTGCTGCCGCGGGGGCTTGGGCTGCTGCAGCGGCTCGGGTTTCGTGCCGGTGCGCGGCTTGCGGTGCTTGGGGGCCTCCGTGGGCGGGGCGTTGCGTTTCCGCAGGTGGCCCCTGTTGTTCGGTTGCTGTGTGGCGCGGCCGATCTGGTGGTGGTGACGGCCGTCGTCGAGGGCTTGCGCGGGTTGGCCGATGGGGGGGTTTTTGGGGTGGTGGCGGAGGTTGTTCGTGGTCTGGTTGGGCGCGCTGCTGGGGCCTTCGGCGTCGTCGGGCAGCTGGTGTTCGCTGTCCAGGGGGATGTGCTGGTGGTGGTGGTGGAGGTGCAGCAGCTTTTCGTCTTTGTGGCGGCGGGGGTAGTCGCGGTTGTGTTTCCTGTTCGCCGGGTGGTTGAGCTGGGGGGTGTTGTTGCCGTGGTTGTGGGGCGGGTGGTCGTGTTGGGCGGATGCGCCCTGGCGCACCGTGATCAGTTGGCGGTGTTGTTCGAGGCCGTGGGTGGGGTGCGCGGTGAGGTGGGTGTGGGTGCTGCGGAGATGCTCGTTCTGGTTGATGGTGCGCGCCTGGTGTTCGCCTACGCCGGTGCCGTTGGCGTTGGTGTGTTCGCTGTCTTCCTTGCTGTCTGCGCCGAGCGGGTGTCTGGCGTGGTCGGGGCTGGGGCGTTGTGCATGGGCGGTGGCTTCGTTGGGGATGTGCGGGCGGGCCTCGTTGGGCTGGATGGCCTGTTCGGCCGTGGCTTGCTGGTGGTGGCGGTTGTTTATCTGCCGATTTGCCGCTTGCGGTTCGTGCTGTATGCGGTCGCGGTCCTGCCGGATGTGCCGGTGCTGCTGCTCGGTGGGCGTGAGGGGCTGGTGTTGGTCGTGGTGTTCGTCCTGGAGGGGTCTGTGCCCGGCCCGAGCGTTGGCTTGGTTGGGGGGCGGCGCGGTGGCCTGGGGCTTGCCCTGTGTCGGGGTCGTCGCCTGTTGGTGTTGGGGGCTGGGAGGGTTCTGCGTTGTTGTTGTTCTCCGGTGCGGGTTTTGCTGGAGGCCTCTCTGGGTGTGGCCGGTGAGCTGCTTCGCGGCCTCTTGGTGCCGCTTATCCTCCATTGGCGTGGTTGGGTTGGCTTGTGGTTGGGTTCTGTGCCCGATGCGTGCGCTGGTGTCCCTGTCCGTTGTACGGGGGCTGTGGCATGCGCCTGCTTGCGGGTGTACTGCTCCCCACTGGGGCGGGTGTGTGTGGGCTTTTCGCGTACTGTGGCGCGGGGGTTGCTGCCTTAGATCGGTCTGCCACCTGCGTCTTCGGGTGTGCACCGAGCGGCGGGAGCAACGCCATGCTTTACGCCCAACCCGGTACTCCGGGCGCTGTCGTTTGCTTCAAGTCGCGCTACGGCAACTTCATCGGTGGCGAGTTCGTACCGCCGGTGGGTGGCCAGTACTTCACCAACACTTCCCCCGTGAATGGCGAGGTGATTGCCGAGTTCCCCCGTTCCGGCGCCGAGGATATCGAGAAGGCGCTGGATGCCGCCCACGCCGTGGCTGATGCCTGGGGCAAGACTTCCGTGCAGGACCGCGCGCTGATCCTGCTGAAGATCGCCGACCGTATCGAGCAGAACCTGGACGTGCTGGCCGTGACCGAGACCTGGGACAACGGCAAGGCTGTGCGTGAGACCCTGAACGCCGACGTCCCGCTGGCCGTTGACCACTTCCGTTACTTCGCCGGCTGCATTCGCGCCCAGGAAGGCGGCGCTGCCGAGATCAACGAGCACACCGTTGCCTATCATTTCCACGAGCCGCTGGGCGTCGTCGGGCAGATCATCCCCTGGAACTTCCCGCTGCTGATGGCCGCCTGGAAACTGGCCCCGGCGCTGGCTGCCGGCAACTGCGTGGTGCTCAAGCCCGCCGAGCAGACTCCGCTGTCGATCATGGTGCTGGCAGAGATCATCGGCGACCTGCTGCCGCCCGGCGTGCTGAACATCGTGCAGGGCTTCGGCAAGGAGGCCGGCCAGGCGCTCGCCACCAGCAAACGCATCGCCAAGATCGCCTTCACCGGCTCCACCCCGGTGGGTTCGCACATCCTCCACTGCGCGGCGGAGAACATCATCCCGTCCACCGTGGAGCTGGGCGGCAAGAGCCCGAACATCTACTTCGAAGACATCATGCAGGCCGAGCCGGCGTTCATCGAGAAGGCGGCCGAAGGCCTGGTGCTGGCCTTCTTCAACCAGGGCGAAGTCTGCACCTGCCCGTCGCGCGCGCTGGTGCAGGAATCCATCTACCCGGCGTTCATGGCCGAGGTGATGAAGAAGGTGCAGGCGATCAAGCGTGGCGACCCGCTGGACACCGACACCATGGTCGGCGCCCAAGCGTCCCAGCAGCAGTTCGAGAAGATCCTCTCCTACCTGGACATCGCCCAGCAGGAGGGCGCGGAGCTGCTCGCCGGCGGTTCGGTGGAGAAGCTGGAGGGCGGCCTGTCCAGCGGCTACTACATCCAGCCGACGTTGCTGAAGGGGCACAACAAGATGCGTGTGTTCCAGGAGGAAATCTTCGGCCCGGTGGTGGGTGTCACCACCTTCAAGGACGAAGCCGAAGCCCTGGCGATTGCCAACGACACCGAGTTCGGCCTGGGCGCTGGCGTCTGGACCCGCGACATCAACCGCGCCTACCGCATGGGCCGTGGCATCAAGGCCGGCCGCGTGTGGACCAACTGCTACCACCTGTACCCGGCCCACGCCGCGTTCGGTGGCTACAAGAAGTCCGGCGTCGGCCGTGAAACCCACAAGATGATGCTCGACCACTACCAGCAGACCAAGAACCTGCTGATCAGCTACGACATCAATCCGCTGGGCTTCTTCTGATCTCTGGTTGCTCCTGTGGCGCGGCGGTTTGGGCGCGTTTTTTCTTTTGCCTCTGCTTCGTTGGCGTCGGGTGTGCTTCCCCGACTCTCATGGCTGCTCGGGTTTCCTCTGCCTTGGGCTTCGGCCGCGTTTTTTTTTGGCGGCGCTGTAGGAGGCGGTTTTTTGGGGATCGGTGCGCCGAGGTTCGCGCTCGGGGTTGGTCCTCTGGCGTTGGCTCGGGTTGTGGCGTGCCCTGTCGGGGCGGGTCTGTTCTACCAGTTGGCTGGCGCTTCTCCTCTGTTCGTGCCGTTGGGGCTTCTCGGGCGTGGTGGTTAGCTGGAGTTGCTGGGCTCTTTGGTCGCGGTTGGGCTCTGCTGGCTCCATGTGGAGTCGACTCTGGTTTCCTGCTTTGTGCATTGGTTTCGGCGTGACGTTGTGCTTCGCCAGCCTGTGGTTCGCATCGTGGCGGCGGTGCCGGGGGTTGGGCTCGGGGTTGGTCCTGTGCTTGTCCTGCTTCTCGGCTTTGGGGCCGGTGGGGGTTTTCCCGGGTGGGCCTGCCTGTGCCGGCGCTGCGGTTGCGTGGGTGTGTTCCTGGTCGGCGTCCGGCCGGGTATGCTGTCCTGCCTCGGCGTGCGGGGCCCCGTCGTGGCCTGGTTCCTGTGGGACGCGTTTGCGGGTCTTGGTGCTGGTCTGGTGGGCTTCCTGGCGGTGCTGGCGGCTCGTGGTGTGGGGGACCTGGTCATTGCCGCGATCGTCCTGGTGGCCATCCAGCTGGCTGATGTGGGTGGTGTGCTGGTGTTGGGGGAAGGCTGTGGGGACGTTGTTTGGTGCCTCTTGCTGGTTGTTCGGGATCTGCGCGCCGTCTTCCCGCTGTTCCCGGTGGTGGGTCTGTGGCTTGTGGGGCTTGCGTGGCCCGCCGTTGTCGTCGCTGGTCTGTGGTTCGGGCTTTTTGCGTGCGTTGGCGTGCTTTTTCCGGGGCTTGCTTTGGTTCGGGTTGCGCCGTTGTTCTGGGTGGATGGGGGCACGGCGGACGCTGGGGTCCAGATCGGCGTGTTGCTCGGTGATGTGGCTGTCGGGGGCACTGTGTTCTGCGGCCCGGGCGTGGGCGTTGTTGGTGGGGGGTTGCTGGGGTGTGTGCGTGGCGCCGAGTGCTTGCTTGTTGACGGTCCGCTGTTTCTTTTTTGCGCGGTGCGTCATTGCGAGGTCGTGGCCTTGCTCTTCCGCGAGTTGGGGCCCTTGCCGGCGGGCTTTGCGGGCGGTTTGCTGGCATTTGTCGCCTGCTTTTCGGGTGTGGGGGCGGTGTTTCTTGGGCTCTGGGTCACCGTGCTGCTCGTCTTGGTCGCTTCGTTGGCGCGCGGCGTTCTGGGGTGCCGTGGTGTGGAGGTTGGCTGGGTCGGCTTGAGTCTGGTGTTGTACGGGCGCCGGCGCTTGGGGCGCGGGGTCTGAGTGCGGCCGAGTTCGCTCAGGCCCTGGGTGGGCAGGTTGCCTGTTTGGGGCTTCGTCGTCGGTCTGGTGGTGTCCTGTGCGTAGTTCGTGTGGCGCTCTGGCTGGTGCGGGGCTGGGTGGCTCGGGTTTTTTATTACCGGGTTGATGTTCGGCTGCATGTCGCCGTGCTTCTTGTTCAGTTTCCGGGCGGTGATCCCCGCCGTTCCTGGCTCGGGCGGTTCCTTGGTCTCGAGGGGGCGCGCGTTGGGTGAGGCGGGGTGGTTGCTTGGCTGCGTCTGGCCGCTGCTGTCGTTCTTGTTCGCGCGCCGGTGCTTTGCCATGGCCTTGTGCTGCTGGGTGTGCGTTTCGTGGTCGGTGCTTGTGTGGATTTCGGCCGCCGTTGGGGCTTGCCTGATGTTGCTGGCCGTTCGTTTCCTGGGCTTTTGGCTTGGCGGTTCCTTCGGTCTGGTGTTGACCGTTGTGGGGGTCGCTGTGCTTGTGTTGTTCCTGGTGGTTGTGGCTCCTTGCTTCAGCTTCTGCAGGTTGGTGGTCGCTGTGTGGGGGGGGGCCTGTGCGTTCGGCTGGCCCGCTATCTCGGGTGTGTTGGCGGGCATTGCCTTCTGGATCTGGTTCTTTTTCGGCTTGGCGTGCTCTGGCGTGTGGTCGGTGGCATGCGCGTGGCCTTCGCGCTGGATCGTGCGCGGTTCCATCGGGTGCCTCGTGACCGTGTTTTTCCTCGGGGTCTTGGTGTTTGTGCTGGTTGGCGGTGTGTGCGGTTGGCGCGCTGTGTCGGGGCTTCCGGCTGCGCTGGGGCCGGGCCTGGGGGTGGTGGTTGGTGTTGTCTCCGGCTGGCTTGGTGTGGTTGTGTGGGTGGGCGTGTTCGGTCTTGTGGCTGGTTTCTGGGGCGTGTTCGTTGGCTCCTCTCGTCTTTTCTTTGCGTTGGCGCTTTCCGGCTGTCTGCGGCGTGGCCTGGGCCATCTTTGGGTTTTTCGGGGTGGTCCTTGCGCCGTTCTGGTTGGCGGTGTGATCGTGATCGCCGGTCTGTGCCGCGGTTGTGTGTTCTGGCTGCGGTGCCTTATCGTTGCCGGCTGGATTGTCCGTATTGGTGTGTTCGGCTGGATTTTGCTGTACATGGTGAGGATGTTCCGCCTGTTCAGTGTGTGGAGGTGTTCGGCGCGGCTGGTGCGCTGGTTGCGGGCCCCGTGGTCTTCTGTGGTGGCGGGCCTTTGGTTGGTCCTGGCGTTGGTTTGTTTGTTGGGGCTGGTCTGGTTCTGTGCTCTTATCGGCGGCTTCTTTCTTGCGTTCTTGGTTTTCGTGTGGCTCTCGTTCCAGCTTTCCGGGCCTCCTGGCTGGAGCGTATCGGGCTCTGCTTTGCTGCCGGGTGCGTGGGGGTTTCCCACCTCTTGGCCGGGTGGTGGGGTGTTTTTGGCCCGGATGTGGTCCTGGCTCGTTGGGTTCCGGGGCCTGGCTCCGGGCTGGTGTTGTCGTTTGTCCCCGTTCGGCAGAAGGTCGGCGGCATCGGTGGGCTGTTTTTGCTATGTCTTGGGCTGGGAGCGGTGTTGTTTGGACTGGCTACCTGCGGTTTTTGCGGCTGGGCGGCCGTGGCGCTCGGGGGCCTGCTTGGGCGGTGTGGGCGCCTGCAGCGCTGGGGGCGGTTTCGCCGTGCCTATGGGGCTGGGGTGTCTGCCGCTCAGGCTCTTTGTCGACTGGTCTTTGTTTCCCTGGGTTGCTGCGGGGGTCGCCCGCCTGCTTGTCTGCTCGGCTGGGGGCGCCTGTTTCTCGCCGTTCCGCCGGCTGGCCGTGGGCTGCTTTGTTGCCTGGCTGGTCAGCTGCCGGTGCGGTTCCGCCATGTTGGGGGGCCTGGCCTGGGGCCTGTCTGGTGCGATTGCTTCTGCTTTATCGGCTTTCGTGGGTGTGCCTGGCTTGGTGCTGGTTGCGGCTCCTGTGCGGGTCATGAGCGGGTTTTGGGCGGCTGTGGTTGTGCGGGGTTGGTTCTCCCTGGTGCTGCCGGCCACGCCTCTCCGGTCTGCGCGCGGTGGGCTCGCCGCGGGCATGTTCTGTGGGCTGGTGTAGGGTCGGGGGGCTGTGCTGCTGGGCTTGAGCCCGTGCCCTGTCGGCATTTGTTCGCTTTGCGGCTTGTTTGCCGTGCTTGAGGCCCTTCTTTTTGGTTTCTGGGTTCGTGCCTGGGGCTGGGTGCTTGCCGTGGTGGCGAGCTGTGTCTTCGCGGTGGTGCGCTGGGTGCCTGTTGGGCTGTTGTTGCGGTTGTTTGCCGGCGCTGATGGTGGCACCGCGCTTTTGGGCTTGCGGCTGGGCGTCGTTCGGTGCGTTTCCGCCGCCGGCTTTTCGGTGCGGCGCGGTGTCTTGGGCTACGGTGTGGTGTCTTTCTGGTTGGTCGAGGGGGGCGTGGTGTTGGTCAACGCGGCCGACGGTGTGGTCTATGTGCCGTTTGTCTCCGGCGTCTCTGCCGTGGTGCGGGGGTTCCCTGGGTTCCTGTTGGGTGCTGTCTTGGGGTTTGTGGGGGCGGTGTTGGTCTTGGACGGCGAGCGGGTCGTTCGCGGTGTGGTGTCCGTTGCCTTCTGGGGTGGGCTGCTTGGGGTGCTCGTGGGCTGGGCCGTCTTCTACGCCGCCCCTGGTGTCGGCGCGGATGGCGAGATGGTTGCCTTGCTGGCGTTGTTTGGTGTCGCGGGGCTCTGGTTGCTCATGGGCCTGTGCGTGTGCGACGGTGTGGTGGTCGGTTGGGGGCCGACTTCCTTCGTTGCCGGGGTGTACGGTGGGGAGTGCCTGGGCCTGCCGCGCTTGGCTGAGTTCGGTCTCTTGCTGTGGCTCATGGGTCTCCTGGTGTGGTGGGAGGGCTGGGTGGTGGTTGTGGAGGGGTTTCGGCCGGTGTTCGGGGTGGTGGTCGCTCGCGTGTCCTGGCCCTGGGGAGTGGGGGCTTGCGGCTCTCTGCCGGAGCTCGGGTTGCGCCGCTGGCTGGTGGGTGGCCCTGGGTCGCTTGCTGGCGGCGCGGGTGTCCCTGTGGCGCGCGGGTTTCGGCGTTTCCGCCAACTCGCAGCTGATGTTCGGGTTGGCTCCTGCCTCGGCGCGGGAGTGCGTGGCGCTGGCGTTGTGCTGTGCATGGCTTGGGGGTTCGGTGGCGTACCGGTGCTGGGCGGCGGTGCTTGTGGGCTGGGGGGCGGCGGAGTGTGCCCCCTTCGTGCACTGCGCTTTGCTTTTGGGGCGGGTGGGTGGGCCCTCGCGTGCGTCTTTGCTGCCGGCCGCCCCGGCTACTTCGGGCGGGTGGGTCCTGGCCGTGGTGTTGTGGTGTTGTGTCTTGGCGGTGGGGGTTCAGCGTGCTAGCCTGTGTTTGCTCGACGTCTTGGGTTCTGGGGCCTGGGTGGCTTGGTGGTCGCTGTCGTCGGTTGTCGTGGTGGCAGCGGTTCGGGTGGCGGTTGTCGCTGACGTGTGGGCGGTGCTTGGGGCGAAGTTGGTGTTGATGCTGCTCGGGGTGTGCTTGGGTCTCTGGTCGGGGGGGGGCTTGTGGCTGTGCTTCGGGTGTTCATCCGGGGTGGGCGTGCCGGCTGCTTCCCGCCCTTGCTTTTCCTGGTTGGGGCTGGAGGGTTTCGTGTTGGGGCTGGCTGCTCCGGGGTTGGTGTTCCTGTTGTGCTGGGGGTGTCGCCGCCCGTTTTCGGGGGTGATTCTGTGGGCTGGGTGCTCGGTGCCCCGGCTTTGGGTGGCGCGGGTTCGCGGCCTGGCCGGCCAGTTTTTGGTGGCGGCGGGCTCGGTGTGCGGGTGCTCTTCTTCGGGGGTGGGCTGTACGCGTTGGTGGTTTGCTTGGATTGCGCTTTCCTGGTCTTGTGGTTCCGCGTGGCCGTGCTTGGGTGGGAGTGCCTTTTCTTTGCCGATGAGGTCCATGGCTTTCTCCGGGGTGCGATCCTTGGCCTCGTCCTGGCGGTGGTGGTGGGGTTGTATCTGGTTTTTTTGCTGTTGGTGGCGTTTCTTTAGTTGTTTGGTTGTTTGGCGTTGCCGGGGTCCTCGGGCAATTTCGTGGTGGCCCGTGTTTTCGTCCCGGCATCGGTGGTCTGTCTTTGGTTTTCGGGTGAGGGCGCCAGTTGTGTTTTGGGTTTCTGGTGGCTGTAGTCGGGTTTGTCTTCGTTGTCTCTTAAGTGTGTTTGGGTGCTGCTTGATGTGTCCGTCTCTGAGTCTGCTTGGCGCGTTCTTTTGTCCGGCGGTCTTTTTCGGCGCGGGCTGCCGGTGGCGTGTTGGCCCCTCGGCGTGCGCCTTCGGGTGTCGCCCGGTGTTGGTGGTGTGGTGGCGCGGGGTGTGTGCGGGTGGCTGGGTTTTCGCGGTGGCAGCGAGTTTGCGGGCTCCGTGCTTCGACTCCTGCGTGTCTGCCCTGGTATCGGCGCCCGGCCGTGTGGGCGGGGTGTTGCCGGGGTCGGCGGTCTCCCTCCGTCTGGGGTGCAATGTGGTGGTCGCTGTGGGCGGCGGCAGCGCCATGGGTTGCGTTCGGTTGATCGGGGTCGTTGGTTTGTGTGTGCGCGGCTTTTTCGGCTTCGGTTGGGTGGCCACCTTGACGTTGGCCAGCGCGTCGCTGCTTGTCCTTGGGTGGGGCGCCGGCGCCTTGGCCGGCGTGTCGTCGTTCGTGGTGGTTTCCCCTCGGCCGGGGCGGGTGAGGTTTTCCTTGGTGCTGACGTGTGTGGTTTCGGGTGTGTTGGTGTTGGGCCCTTGTCCCCTGCTGAGCCTGTAGGCCTTCGTGTCCGGGTGTACCTGTTTTGCTGTCCTGTTCCGGGCGCTCGCGTGGTTCGTCTCCGGTGGCCGCGGTCCGGTCTGCGGCGGTCCTGGGTTGGGGGTGATGCGCGTGATGATGGGGGCTCTGTTCGGCATGATCGGCAACCGGCCGTGTTTTTCGCTGCGTGTTTGGCTGGTGTTCGGCCGGATGCCGGCGGTGCTGGGGTTCTGTAGCGCGCTCCTCGGCTCGGTGCGTTGCATGTCCCTTGGCCTGGTGGGTTTCGTCTCCCTGGGCGTGGGGCTGTGTCGCGTGGGGGTGGTAGTGTGTGTGGTGGCCTTCGGCTGGGGGGCCGGGCGGGAGGGCTTCTGGGTCCTTTGCGGGGGTTTTGGCATCTGCTGCCGTGTCGTGACCGGGCTTCGGGTGCGCCCGCGCTTGGTGTGGCAGCTGGTTTCGTTGGCGTCTTCGTTGGGTTTCCAGGGCACCGTGTGTCTGCCTTGCTTTTGTGCGTGGGATATTCGTTTTGTCTGGCGCTAGTCGCTGTGTGCTCGCTGCGTCCTGCCCTCCCCGTGCGTGTCTGGTGCGGGGGCTTTCGATGTGGTGTATTGCGTGGTCGTCTGCCGGGGCGGGCGGTTGTGTGGCTGGGCTGGTCGGGCTCGGGCGTCATTCCGGGGGGCAGTGCGACTGGGCTGCAGTGGTTGCTCGCGTTGGCGGGGTTGCGAGCTGTTGCAGGTTTTCCTCATGGCTGTTCGATCGGGCCGTTCCCGGCGTGTTTGGGGCGCGCGTTGCGGGGGGTGTTTGTGCGTCCGCGGCGGCGTTTGTTTGGTTGCTGGGTTCTGCGTCTGCTCCGGCTTGGGTTTTTTGCGTGCCTGCCGTGGGTGGGTGCGTTTTCGCTGGCGGTGCCGGGGGGCTGGCGGCTCTGCGTGCGTCGCTTGCGCGTGGGGGTGGTGTGTTCGGCTCCGGGCGGCGCTTGCTTCGGGGGGATGGTCGTCGTGTTGGCGTGGTGGTGACCGTTGTGGTTTGGGCGGCTGCGGCCGCTGTGGTGGCGGGTTTGTTTGGCTCTATCCCTGGGGGGTTTCTGGCTCGTCGGCGCCTGCAGCGTCTCGGTGTTGGGCTGGCGCCTGGTGTGCTGTGGTGCACTCACGTCCTCCGGGCCGTGCCCGCAGCACTGGGGGCGGCCGGGGCTGGGGCCGAGGCCGCCAGGTTGCGCGGGGGCGGGTCGCTTGGTTGGGCCGGTCCCGACCTTGTGCCTGGGCTGGATTCCGGGCGGGTTGTTGTTTTGACTGTGCTGGCGTGGGCGGTCTCGTTATCCGGGAAGCCACTGGTGGCGGTTGCTGCCTTTGTGCTTTTGGGGGTTGGGGTCTTGGTTCCTGGTGTGCTGGGTATTTCCCCGTTTGATGCGTGCGTGATTGCGCCGGCCCTGGGTGTTTCTTCCCTCGGCGTGTTCTTGGTTTCCTTGGGCTCGGCGTTCTTGTGCGTCTGGGCCGCTGCTTGCCTGTGGTTGTGGGTGCGTATGGCGCGTGTGTGTATGCCTTCCTGTTTCTGGTTGTTTTCTGTGATCCTGGGCTGGTTGTTCTGCCCTTCCTGCCGGTCTACTGCCTGCTGTTGCTTGCTGGTGGGGTGTGGGCGCCGGGGGGCTTGGCTGCGTGTGTGGTTGTGGGCTTGTTGCTGGTGGCTTCGGTCGGCGGCGCTGGCAGCGATTTTCTTCTCGTTCGCCCCGTTGGAGGTGGGCTGTTCAGCCGCGCGCACTGGCGTCTGTTTGGGCGTGGCTATCTTCGGCGGCCTCGTGATTTTTCTGGTGTCCCTGGTGGCGGTGCGGTGGCCGTTGGGGGGTTGTTGGGTTTTGTGCGTCGCTTTGCGCCTTTCGTCGGCGGCTTGTGCCGTGTGCGCTATCGTGGCTTCGTGGCCTTTGGCGTGCTGGGCGCTGTCCTGTGGGTGGGTGGTGTTGTTAGCCTCGGCTTCTTGTTTGGTCGCGTGCCTTTCGTCGCTGCTGGGGTGTTGGTGTTGCTCGTTTTTGTCGTCGGCCTGTCTCTGCTGCGGCTTGTGGTTGGTTTCGGCCGGGGCGCCTTTCGTTCTGCTGGTGGGTTCGCCCGTGGATCGCGGTGTGGTCGGTTGCGTTTTGTTCTTTGGCCTGTGGCGGCGTTTGGGCCTGGTGCTGCGTGCGGTGGTCGTCCCGGCGGAGTGGAGGGCCGTGTGCCGGCGCCTGTTGCTGGTCGTGGGGGTGGGCGTTGTCGACGACCCGGTTCTGCGGGGCCGGCTGGTGGTGTTGCTGCGCGAGTTGCTCGTCAGGGCCGTGTGCGGGGTACGGCTTTGTGCCTCGGGGGGCCTGACGGTCGGTTCCTTGTCGCGTTTGCCGCTGCTTCCGCTGGTTGATCTCGTCTTGTGGCAGGGCTTCCTCGTTCTGGTGGTTTGTCCGGCGGCCTTCGTCGGTGCCGAGGTCGTCGTCGAGGTCGGTGTTGTTGATGCGGCGTCCGAGGGCGTCGGTGTCGGGGAATCGTTGCAGTTGGGCGGTGTTCTCCTCGGCTGGCCGTTCGTCCTTGCCGGTGGGGGGTGGGCTGGTTGCCGCCTGGTGTTCCAGGAGGTGGGTCCGGCGGTCGCCGTGCTCCTTGGCCGGGCTGCGGGCCTGGGTGTTCTGGTCGGTGGCGTGCGTGTTTCGGCCTTTTGCGTGGGTCTGGGGGCCGCTTTGGGCGGCGTGGCCGCCCAGGTCGAGCGGGCCGTCGTGGCTGGGTTGGCGCTCGACGCTTCTGCGGGGGGCGATGCTGTTGTCTTTTTCGGGGTCGGTGGCGAGTTTTTCTTCGGTGTGTTCGGGCTGGTGGCTTTTGCGTTCTTGGCCGTCTCGCTCCTGCTCCCGGTCTTCTACCTTCTGGTCGGGCTGTGCCTGTTGGTAGTGTTGGGTGCGGGTGGTTGGGCGTATGGTGCCGCGCGCAATGGCTCGTTCGTGGTTGGTGTCGTTGGGTTGGTCGTTTGCCTGTGGTGTGTCGGCCTTTTTTGGCCGCCCGCCGGGGGGTTGGCCCTGCTCTACCTCCTTGTGCCGGCCGGTAGGGATGTGTTTGCGGGCCTCTCCGTGGCGGTCGTGATTGCGGGCGATGTCGTGGCGGTCGATTCGGAAGTTTTCACCGTTCTGGTCTGCGTTTTCGTCGGGCGTTTCGTGTTTCCGGTGATGTTGTTTGCGGTTGGTTGCGTTTTCGTCGCTGCGCGCCTGGCTGGCGTCGGGGGTTTCCTTGAGGTGGTGGTTGTCCTCGGTTTGGCGGTTGCTCCTGGCGGTGTTGTCGGCGGTCGTGCGGTTGGGGTCGTTGTGCTGGCGGCGGCCGTCGGTGGCGAGTTCGAAGTGGTTGTGGTTCCGGCCTTCACGGTGCGTGTGTTCTCTGAGGCCGTGTTGGCGTAGCCGGTCGTGCCTGCCCTGTTGGTGGAGCCGGTCGCGGATTTGTTCGAGGACTTCGTGGGGGTTGTGGCGTTCGATTGTGTGGTTGTCGATGGCTGGGTTGTTGCTGACGTTGCCGGGGCTGAGGTCGGTCGGGCGGTTGCGGCTTATGGCGAGTTGGGTCTTCCTTGTTATTGTCCTCTGGCCGCGTTCCGGTTTTTTTCTTGTGGGCGTTTTTTCTCACCTTTGGTTAGGGTGTGGCTTTCTTTTTTGTTTCTGGCTATTGGTTTTGCGGGGGTTTTCGCCCGCCTTTGCTGGTTTTTTCGTGGATTTGTGGGGTTGGGTGTTGGATGAGCAGCCGCGGGTCGGCTCCGGTTCTGGTGTTGCTGCTCTCTGGCGCCAGGTCGGCGTTGCTGGTGTGGTGGCTGTTCCGCTGGGTGTTGATCGCGTGGGGCAGCCTCTTTCATTCGTGGGAGTTCAAGCCGCATGGGCAGGGTGTCGTGTTGCCGTTGTTTTGTTTTGTTTTTTGTTTTTTGGATCTGGCCGTGTCAGGGCAGGTGGACCTCGTGGTTTGCGCGTCGTTGTAGGTTGTGCCGACGTTGTTGGTTCTTGGCTTCCTGTTTTTTGTCGTTGTCGACGGGCGTTTCGTGCGGCTGGCTTTTTGTGTTGTGGGTCCGGTTGGCGGGTTTCTGACCGTCCCGGCGCTGCTTATGCCTGCCTTTTTGGGGGGCGTTGGCGTTGAGGTTTTTCTGGGTGCTTTTTTGTTCGCGCTTCTCGGTGTTTTTGGGCGGCATGCGGCTGTTCGATTGCTGATGCTTCTTTGGTTTGTTATTGTGCTGCTGGTGTGGCTGGGCGGTGGGTTGCTTGTTGTTTCGCAGTCTGGGGCTGGGCTTGATGGTGGGGTCGGTCTTGGCCTGGATTTCTTTGTCTTTGCGTTTGCGCTTTTTTTTCGGGTACTGCTGTCCCTGGAGCAGTATGTCCTGGGCGTTGGTTTCCGCGTGGTTGATGTGCTTGCTCTGTGCGGGCGCGTGGTCGTTGATTGGGTGCTTCTGCTGCTCGGCCGTCGTGTGCTGCTGGGGGTCCAGGTTTGGCTGGTTTCTCTGGTGATGCTGGTCCTTCCGTTGTCTGAGGGTTTGGTGTTTTGCGAACTGGTGTACTTTTGTCGGTTTTTTTTTCGGGGGCCGGGTCGGTCCGCGCAGGTTTTTGGCGTCTTTCTGTGCGTGTTGGGGGGCGTTGGTTTGCTCTGTTTGCGTTTTGTGTTGCAGGTCGCTGCCTTGCGCGTGGTATTTGGCTTGCTAGTGGGTGTCCGGGTTTCGCTGGCCGGTCCGTTTGTCGTCTTTTTTTGGGCCGATGGTGAGTGTCTCGTTGGTTTTCTGGTCGAGATTGCGGATTGATTCGCTGTTGCCGTTTGTCTTCCGTGCGTTGTGGGTGTTGTTGGTGCGGGGCTATGCGTTGATCGGTGGATGGGCCTTGTGGTTCTTGTCTGCCCACCGGGTGTTGGGCGTGGTGGCGTCGGCGGTGGTTGGGGTCGTGTTGGGGGTAGTCGCCGGTTTGGATTCCCGGTTTTTTGGGGGGTGGGGCCGGTGCTTGTAGTCGTTTTGGCAGTTGTCGGCGGATGTGTCGCGGGTGGTGGTGCTCGGCGCGTTGTGCTGCTTGGTCGGGGCGTTCCGGCGATCGCGTGGGCTGTTTTTCCTCCTCTGTGCCTCGCGGTCTTGCTGAGGCGGCCGGCTGTGTTCTTCGTCGTTGTTGGGTGCCGTCCTGTAGGTCGGTGGCCCCTTGTTGCGCTTTGGTTTGGGCGGATTTTTCTGCTGTGGGGGCAGTTGCGCGTCGTGCGGCTTGGGCGCCTCGGTTGTGGGGCAGGCGCTTGGCGAGTTGGATGGCGTGGTTCGCTTGTTTTCCTGGCGGTTGGTTGTGGTGGGTTTGGTGTTTTGCTTTCATTGCTTGTGGCTCTCGCCGTTGATGTTGCTGCTGGTGTTGGGGGCGCGTGGGGGGCGTTGTGTGTGGGTGGCCGCGAGCTGGTTGTCGTTGTTGCGGGCCTGTGTTTTGCGGGTATTGGTGTCGTGTGTGCTGCCCGGGCGCAGGTTCTTGTTGTTTGTGGTATCGCCGGTGGTGTTGGTGTTGAGTTTGTCGTCCAGTGCCTTGTGGGTGGTGCGTGGCCATTGGTTGCGGTCGGTTTTCGCGTTGTTCGGTTCGATCGGCGTGTGGTTGGCGGCGCAGAGGTGGTCGCTGTTGTAGTCGGGGGTGATTTCGGTGTGTGTGTGGTGGAGCTGGCTGTGGTTGCCGTGGTGTCGTTTCGGGTCCGCCTGGGCGTCGTCGAGGGGGTGCTTGTTGTTGTTTGGCAGGTCGGGGGCGTGTTTGTGGTTGGTGTTGGTGATTTTCCGCGGGTTCGTGTCTTCCAGGTGCTTCTGGCTGGCGGCGGTGGGGGTTTTGGCGTTGGCGTCGGGTTTCTCTCCGCGGTCGTATTCCCGCATTGTCTGGTGGTGTGGTTCCTTTTGCTCGTCCAGGCGGGGCATGTTGTCGATGTCTGTTTGGCCCCGCGGTTGCTTGGCGGCCTTGAAGGTGTTGGGCGTGTTGCCTGTCCGCGTCGTGTGCCCGTTGTTGCGGTCCGCCGCGGCAGTCCGTGCTTGGTGGTGGTTGTTTGAGGTGTGGATGCGCTTCGGGCTGGGCTGGTCGGGGTCGATCTGGTCGGGGGGGATGGCCTGGGGGTTCCTGTTGCTTTCTCCTGGGGCGTCCTTTGTTGGGCCTTTCCTGCTTGGCTGCTTGGGGTCTCCGGTGTTGGTATGTCGTTGTCCCTTTGTATTGGGGTGGTTGCGGGGGTCAGGCGTTTCAGTGTTTCGGGATAGGGTTTTGGGGGTTTTGCTTTTGCTGCTGTTGCGTGATTGTTGCTTCGCGTGCGCGTCGCGGCGGGTTTTGTTTTCTTGGTTGGTCCGGGTGGGTTTGTTTCTCCTACCGCGTTGCGGGTCCTGGCAGCCAGGTCGGCCCGGCCATCGGGTTTGTGGTTGGTGGCGGTTGCTTTGGTTTTGTTCTTGTCGGGTGTCCGGGCGCCGCCGGTTGGGTTCGTTATTTCGGATCTGCAGGCGGTTTCCTCGCGGTTTGAGCTGTCGGCTTGTGGGTTGGTTGCCGGGTTGTTCGGCGGTTTTTGTTTCTTCCTGTTTTCTTGCCTGTGGTCGGTTTTTGTGGATATTGGCTTTGTCGTTGCGTTATCTTTTGTTGGTGGTGGCGTGTTGTTGCTTCAGGCGTTGGTCTTGGTGTTCCTGGCGGGGTGCTGTTTTTTGGAGGCTGGTTTCTTTGGTTCGCTCAGTGCGGGTCGCGGGTCCGGCTTGCCGGTGTGCGTCGGCTGGTTGGCTCTTATTGAGCTGCTGCCGCCGTGGCTGGAGGTTGGCTAGTCGTTGGGGCTGCGCCCTGGTTGGTGGTTACTGGTGGGCCTGGCGCTGCTGTTGTTCTCTGCGTGGATTTTGCAGCGGCGCCTGGCTGTTGTGCTCTGTCTCGCGTCCCGCTGGTGCTTGGGGTTGAGCCTGGTCCCGTCCGGTGCTGTCGTTGGAGCGTGCGGTGGGTTGGTCGGTGTGGGGTTGGTTCTGGTTGGTGCTGCGGCTTGTTTTGGTGTGCGCTTCTTGTCTTGGTTGTGTTCGTGCTGTTGGCGGCGGGCGGTGGTCTCGGTGGGTGGGGCGGTTTTGTTGTCGTTTCCGGTCGGTTCGTACTTGTCGGGGTTTGCGTGGTTGTGTGTCTTCTCGTTGGGTGCGGGTGCGGTGCTGGTGCGGTTGGCGCAGTTTTTTTTGGCTTTGCTGTTGATGTTGGCTCGGTTTTCGTTTTTGTTGTTTTGGGCGTGCACTGGGGCGCTGTGGAGGTCGTTGGCGGTGCTCCGGGGATTGGGGGGATGGGTTGCGGCTACGCCGTTGTCATTCGTGGTTTTTTTGTTTTTTCTGTGCGTTTCTGCTGGGTTGCCTGGGTCTTGGTGCGTTTGGTGGCGGGGCGCGTTTGTTTTCTCGGGTGTTTGCGTTACCGGCTTCGTCTGAGGCGAGTCGGGATGTCGGTGTGCGTTCGTTGTTTGGGTGGGGTTTTTTTCGTGCTTGTGGTTGTGGCTGTGGTGGGTCGCGGTCTTGCGGTGTTGGCGGTTGTGCGCTTTTGTGCCGTGGCGACCTTTGCCGTGTTCGCCTGCTTGGTGGTTGGGGTGCTGGGTTCTGTGTTGCTCGGTGCTGGCGCGCTGGGCGTGGGGTTGGTGCTTTTGTTGCCGGTGCGGCGCCTGCCGGTGTGGCTGCCGCTGTGGTTGTCTCTCTGGGTGACGGTCTGGTTGAAGCTCCGTGTGTGTGTCAGGCGCTTTCTCTCTTTCGTCTTGCCTTTGAGGTGGAGGGAGTGGGGCTGTGCGCGCTGGTGTTTTGCTTCTTTCCTTAGCTGGTCGTGGGTGTCCAGTTCTGGTTGCGGGCTGATGGATTGGCGGACTGCTTGATGGCCGGGGGTGTGGCCTATCGGTAGTTGTGGCCGGCTCGCGTTGGCGCTCGTGTTTGGTCTGCTGCTTTCGGGCTGGCGGTACATGATTTTGCTCGGTTGGGCGTTTCCGCTCACGGGTTCTTGGTCGCAGCGTAACTGGCGGCGGTTTTTGTTGTGCACTGTTCGTTTGGGGACGCTTTTGTGGTTCTTGCGTGTTGTGGTTTTCGGTGTCGTGGCTAGGTTGTCTCCCCGTGTGTTTGGGTGGGCGGCCAGGGCTCGTGCGGTTTTTCCCGTGGTTGGGTTGTTTCTTTTCTGGCTTTCGGGTTCGGTGCCCCTCTGGGATGTCTGCCGTCGGCTGGTGCCGGCCGCCCTGTGTGGGTCTCTCTGTGGGCGGGTTCTCTCTTGGGGTGGTGTTTTTTTCTTCGGTTTTGTTTTTTTCTGGGGTGTTTTTCGGGTTTGTCGCTGGGGCGCTTGCACCTCGGTCTGGTGCTGTGCTCGCTTGGCGCGTAGCTTTGCTTGTTCCGTTTTTGCTTGGGCGGTGGCGTTCTGGTGGGTGCCTTTGCCGTCTTGTTGCTGATCCTTGCTTCTTCTGGGTGGGCTTGGTTGGTGTGGTTGCGGGCGTCCTTGTTTTTTATCGGTTGGCTGGTTTTTGCTGTGGCGTGGCTCGGCGGTGTGTTGATCTGGTTGGGGTCGCGTATTCGTTCGTTTTTGGTCGTCGTGGTTTTGTTGCTTTTTGGCGTTGGTGGCTTTGTCGTTGGTGGGGTGCTTTCCTCTGCGGTCCAGGGGGGCCGTTCGGGGCTTCGGTGGGTCGGCTGGCTGTCTTCGGCTTTCGGGGGCCTTCTGTCGGTGGTGCGCTTGATGCCGCTTGTTCTGTGTTTGCTTGCGTCCTTGGGTTGTGGGTTGTGTTTTGGGGTGTTCGTGCGTGGTTTTGGCGTATAGGTCTCGGTCCTGAGGGTGTAGGCGGTTCTGTCTGGCGCTATTTTGGCGGGTTCGGTCCCGCCGCTCTTTCCCGTGGTTTGCTTCTGCTGGGTTGTTGGGGGGCGGTTGCTGTCTTTTGCGGTGTTTGTGCAGGTCTTGTCGCGGTCGCTGGGTTGCCCCGGTTCGGACTTGTGTAGCGGTGTCGGGCTTGTGTTGATCGGGCGGTGGCGTTATTTGGTCGCGGTTGTCGGGGGGCCGGGTTCGGTTATGTTGTTGGTTGCGCTCTTTTCGCCCCTGTCGGCCTTCGGGTTGAGTTGGTTCCTGGCTCGGCTGGCGTTGGGGGTGGATGTTTTGTCTGTGCTGTCCGGTGTTTGTTCGTGGGGTTTGCTGGGGATGGGCCGTGTTGTGGTGTTTGGGTCGTGCTGTTTGGCGGTGTCGCCGTCCTTGGATGGCGGTTGGATCGCCAGGTTGGTCTTGTATGCTTTGGGTTGGTTGCTGTTCGTTGTTTGGTGGTGATCTTCGAGGTTGGCGAGGGTTTCGTGGGTGTGCTTTCTGCCGTTCTTTTGCTTGTCGACGCTGGCGTTGATTTTTTCGTTGAGCTGATGGATGTCTTCCCCTTGGGTGGTGTGTGTCTGCTCGGCCTTGGTGGCGCTGTCGATGTTGTCGGGGTTGGCGTCGCTTTCGGCTTTGTTATGGGTGTTTTGGAGGTGGTTGGTGCTTTGGGGCGTGGTGAATGCCTCGTGGTTTTTTTGCTGGTGTTTGCGGATGCGTTTGTTTTTTTTGTCGCTGTGGCGGGCGAAACTTGCGGGCTCAGTTGTGAGCGTTTCGTTTTCGTTCTTCTGGTTCTTCCGTACGGTGTTGCGCGTCTCGGTGTTGTTGCCGAGGCATTGCTGGTTCTGCCGGTGGATGAGTTCGTCGGTCTCGTTGTTGTCGATTTGGTCCTTGCGCTTGTTGGCTTCGGGACCGGCGTGTTCGGGCGCGCCGTTGGCTTGCTCAGTGGGTGCGGTGTCGTTGAGCGCGGGTTGGCTCGGAGTGTTCCTTTTGGGTGGTTGGTGGGTCTTGGTGTTGGTGGGGGGGCTGGGCGGGGTGGCGGGGCGGTTGTCGTTGTTCTGGTGGTGGTTGGCCTGGCTGTCCCGTTTGCTCGCTTTCGGGGGGTTGGCTGCTGTTGCCTTGGCGGGCTTGTGATCCGTGTTGGGGGGATCGGTGGGCGTGTGGTGGTTGGGGTTGTTGCTGTTCTTGTGGTTCCTGTTGTGCCGGGTGATTTTTGTTCTGCAGGGGTTGTGGGTGGTGGGTTTGATTTCCTGGCGTTATGGGGTGTTGGGCTGCTTGTTGTGCTCTTGTCCGTTTGCGAATGTTATCACTCTGGAGTTGGATGGGGTCGCTGGGTTGTCGGTCTTGTTGGCCTCGTTCTTGGCTCGGGCCGTGGTTGGGGTTCGTCGTTTGTCTGGTTCTTGTGTCGTATGGGCCTTTGCGGCGGCTTTGCTGGTGTTGGCGGGTTGCATCTGTGTGGGGTCTTGGTCGGCGTCGCCGACCGGTTCGCTGCTGTTGTGGGCTGAATTGTCCGTGTTGTTGCCGTGCGGCTTGTTTCGGCTGGGGTCGGGCGTCTTGTGTCGTTTTTTTTTGGTCTTTGGGCTTTTGGGGGCGGGCTTGCTGCTGTTGCTGTTCAGTTCTTCGGACGGCGCTTTTGCGTTGTCGTTTCTCGCCGCGCTGCGTGGCGTGGTTTGGATTTCCTTGGGCCGTTGCGGCCGGGTTTCGTTGGGGTTGGGGTTCTGGGGTTGTCTGTTGGGGGCTTTTTCGCTGCGTTGCGGCTGGGGTCTGTTGAGTCCGTTTTCGTTGCTGGTTTGGTTGGGGCGTTTGATGGCGTTGGCGTCTGCCGGCTCGCTGTGGTGGTTCTCGGTGGTGGCCGGGCGGTGGTTGTGTTGGTTGCTGTTGTTTGTTGGGTTCTCGGAGCTGGTGTGTTTGGTCAGCATGGCGAGGCCTTAGGTCTTGCAGTGCCGGTGGTCGTTGCTGCGCGGGCGCTGGTTGGGGGTGCGGTTGCTTGTTTTGTGCAGTTTGGCGGGTTCTTGATTTGTTGTGTTTGTGTTGGGTGTTTCGTGAGTTTTAGTTTTGGTGTCGGCGGCTTGTTGGCGCTTGCTTGCGTGTGGGTCGTGGTTCTTTGCTGGCGCTCGGTCTCCTGGGGGTAGTGCCGCTGTTTGCACGCCGTAGTGCAGCAGTGGGTCTTTCATTCGGAGGGGGTGGTGCGGCTTCCGGCTTGGATGCTTGGGGGCAGAGTTTCGGCTTGCTTTGTGCTTTCCGTCGTGCGGCGTGGTCGCGGGGTCCCTGCGGCGTTGTGTTTTGTTTTGCATTTTGTTCTCGATTGTTGTTTTTTCGTGATTTGGTTGGTGGGTTTGTTTCGCCGGTTGGCTGTTCGCTATCCGTGTCCGGTTGTCATGTTGCTCGGGGCGCTCGTGCTTGGGGCTGGGGGCCTCTCTCGTCAGCTTGGGCCTGTTGATGCGCTTGCCCGCTATGTCTCGCAGGGTGCCGCGGTTGTGGTGGTCGGCCTGGCGTTGGCCGCGCGTGGCTTTGTGGTTTGGGGCCAGTGGAGCGTTTTCTCTCTGGGTGTTGTCGTTGTGCGTGTGGTCGTGGTCCTGTGGGAGAGGGCCGCGTTGGTGGCTGGGGTGCGTCCCCCTGCCCTGGGTGTGTCGATCCGGCTGTGTCGTGGGGCGATCGGTTAGTGCGGCGATTTCTGGGGGTGTTCTTGCGGGCTCGGCCTGGCCATGGTCGTCTGCGAGCCGGGCCTGTTGGCGGTCGGCTGGGCCGTTGTTGCTTGGCTGGCGCTGGTTGGTGTGCTTGTGGTTTTTGCTTGTGCGTTCCTGGTGTGGGTTGTTGTGTGCGGGGTGGTGCTGGTTGTCTTGGTCGGGAGTGGCTGTGTGCTTTTGCATGCCGCCGCGGTGATTGGCTTTGTGCGGTTGCTTGTGGCTGCCTGGTCGGAGGCGTGCCTGCCGGTAGGCGTGTTGGTCGTGTTGGGCTTGGGTCCGCTGCTGGTGTGGTTCGGTGTTGCTGGTTCGGGTGTTGGTGTTGTCGGGGTGGGCGGGCGTGTCTTGGGGTGTGCCGCCCTGGCCTTCCAGGTTGTTGCGGCATTGTTTACGTGTGTTTTTGATTTGTGCTGTTCTGGTGCTTTTCTGGTGTTGGCCTGTGTTTCCGTCGGCCTTGTGGTGTTGGCGGTTTTCACCGGGGGGTTTCGCCCTGCCTGGCTGGTGTGCCTCGCTGCTTTCTGTATTTTTCTCGACGGGGCGCTCGGCGCAGCGTTTATTTCGCGTTTTGTGGGCGCCGTTGTGGTGCTTTCGCTCGGCGATGTGGGGGCGGCCTCCACCTTTTTGGGCGGGCTGGCGCTGTTCGCCCTTGTGGCGTGTTTTTCGGGCGGGGTGGGGGGCGTGTTTTCCGATGGCGGGACTGTGTTTTTGTGCGGCGGTACGGTTGCTGGTCCTTGGCGCTCCTCTGGGCCTTGGGTTTTTGGGTCTTTGGCTTGGGTTTTTACCGCGTTCTGCGCTTACTTCTTTTGTTGTGTGTCGTGGGTGGTGGTTGGGTGTGCCGGCTCGCCTGCCGTTGTTCTTGTTCCGGGCGGTTCTTTCGGCCTGTGTGGCGCGCTTTGGCCGCCAGCTTGTTTTCCTGCGCGTGCGGTGGTTTGTCGCCTTGTGTGCGGTGTGGTGTTTTTGCTGGGGTTCCCCGCCTGCTGTGCGCGTGTGCGGATTGGTGGTGTGCGGCGGTGTGGGTCTTGTTGCGGATTTTCTCCTTTTTTCCTTTGTTCGTTTGTTGCTTTTCCGGGTCTCTGTTGCGGTCGTGGTTGTTGGTCGGGGTCGGCTGATGGATGGGGGTGGCTTGTTCGGTGGTTTTTTGGTTTCTGGGCAGGGCCCGGTGGGCGCTGTTCGTGTTGGTGCGCGCTCGTTTGCTATGTGTGCATTGGTTGTTGTCGGGCGGTGGATTGCCCGTAGGAGCTGGCTTGCCAGCGAATGGCCCCGTTTCGCTGGCAAGCCAGCTCCTACAAGGCTCTCGGCGCGCTGGTAAATCTCTCGCAACTGCTAACGCAGAGCCAATTCATTCGCCCCCCAATAGCCAATTCGCGCGAATCCGGGAGGCCAATCGCGTGACCCTTGGTCAGGTGAAACGTCCCGGTCAGGTCGCTGTGCTATATCCGGAAGTGAGCAAGGCATGGCACGTGCCAACCTCAAGTTGAGCTTTCCCGCCACGCCCGCGAGGCCTGCCGACCCCGTGGCCCCGGGCCTTCAACGGAGGTAGACCCCATGAGTACCCTGCAATGCGTTCATCGCAACCACACCATCGTCGCCGACGTTTTCGAGCACCCGGGCATTCCCACGCCCTGGGCTGCCGGTTGTCACATCATCGCGCCTGACGGGCAGAGCACCCGGCGCATCGCCTTGCCGGTGAAGTATTCCTTCCTCGCGGACCTGGACAAGGCACAGCAGGCTTCCATCGCCCATGGCAAGTGGCTGGTGGATCAGTACCTGGACCAGGGGCGCGAGCTCTTCCCGAAGGTCGCCTGAAACGCCTGGGGCAGGGAGGCCCCTTGTCTGACGCCATTGCGCCCCCATCTCTGAGGGGCGCAATGCCTGCGCGGACGACTTGCAAGGAGCAACGCCATGACCGATTACAGCCATGACCCCGACCTGGCCGGCGTCAACAGCCGCATCCTCGCGGACGGCGAGCATCTGCCCGCGGTGACCTTAAAGGACGGTAGCCGGGTGCAGACTGGTACCGTGGCTGCCATGTTGCAGAACGTGGCGCGGTACAACCAGGGTGAGCGGGGCGAGGTCGAGCGGGAGTTGGAGCTGGCCGTACCGACGCTGGTGAAGGTGGGCCTGTTCGAGCTTTTCAGTCCGCAGGAATGGGCCGCCGGAGATAACCCCGGTCGCCGTTTCGTCGGCCTCAAGGCGCAGGACTATCTCGGCAGCCGGAAGGCCTGATCAGGCCGCATCCTCACAAGGCTGGTGCTCGCGGCAAATCAGTTCGATGGACGAGCGGCTCAGGGGTTCCCGGGTCAGCCCGCAGAAGGGTTCCCCATCCCGCTGCTGGTGGAAGCGGCAGGTCTTGCACAGACCGAAGCCCGGTACGTCCACCTGACGCTGGACGGTTCGCAACAGCTCGCCCAGCAACGCCTCCAACGCCGCAGCGTTCGGCCCCATCTCAGCCAGGGCCTGGGCCAGAAATGCAGGCGGCGTCACCGTTGCCAGCAGCTCCCGCGCCGCAGGCGTCAGGTCCAGGTGCACGCTGCGCTTGTCCTGCAAGTCCTGGCGTTTCTCGATCAGCCCCTTGGCTTCCAGCGCTTTCAAGGATTGCGACACCGTGCCCTTGGTCAGCCCCAGGTAGTCGGTGACGGCCAGCGGCGTGTCCGAGTAGTGGTTGCAACGCGCCAGGTATTCCAGCGCACTGAGTTGCACGGGCTGCAGGTCCGCCAGCAGCGGGTGCTCGCGGTGCCAGATACGCATCAGGCTGGTCAGTCGTTCGAACAGATCGAATAGGGTCGTCATGTTCACCTCCGTCGATAAATAGTATCGAGTAAAAACTATATTGACAAAGGGGTGTTCGCAGGTAATCTGGATAACGTATCGATTCGATACCAAACTAACCAGGAGACCGAAAATGACTACCGCTCGCTACTACCACGCCGGCTGCCCGGTCTGCGTATCCGCTGAACAGACCCTGCTCAATCTGCTTGCCCCTGAGGTGAAGGTGGAAGTGGTGCACCTGGGCGAGGTCCCCGCACGTGTCGCCGAGGCAGAAGCCGCCGGTGTGCAGTCGGTACCCGCCCTGGTCGTGGACGGCCAGGTGCTGCACATCAACTTCGGCGCCGCCATCGCCGACCTGAAGTGAGGAGGGCGTCGACATGCAGGTGAAAGTCTTCGATACCCATGTTCGTACCCGCGATGGCCGCTACCTGCACTTCGACGTGCTCACCAGCGGCGGCGACAAGCTCCAGGCCAGCCAGTACGCCAGTGAATGGCTGGCCGACCAGGGCGTGCACGACGCCGACATCGCCGCCAGCGAATGCCTGTTCTGCCACAGCGAGATCGCCAATCCGCAGGTGGCCGAGGTCATCGGCCGGCAGGGCTATTCCATCATCCCGCTGCAAGGCTGCTGAGGAGGTCAACCATGTACCAGCCTCTGGATTGCGACCTGCACGACCTGCTGGAAATCGCCTGCCTCTATCGCTACCTCCTGCGGGTGGAACTGGTGGATGGCGGCGGATTCGAGGCCAGGGCGCTGACTACCCACACCAGCGCGGAGAAGGAAGAGTTCTTCGTGCTGGAGGTGGAGGATGGTCCCTGTTCCGTGCGCATGGATCGCCTGCTGGCTATCACTCCGCTGGAAGCGGGCGCACGTTTCGGCCGTGTGGAACTGGCCGGGAAGGTGTGCGCGGTCTGAGATCCCCGTGCGCTATGCGCATCGGCCATGGCCCAGCAGCCCGTCCTTGCGCTAGCCTTCGCAAGCAAGACGTCAAAGGACCGGGACCCCACCGTTGAACATCGATACCCGCATCAAGTTCCGCCATCTGCTGTGCTTCCTCGAAGTGGCCCGCCAGGGCAGTCTGGCCCGTGCGGCGGACCAGCTTGCGGTGAGCCAGCCGGCCATCTCCAAGACCCTCAAGGAGCTTGAAGAAGTCCTTGAGGCCAGCCTGTTCGACCGCAGCAAAAGCGGCGCCAGCCTGACCGAGGCGGGGCTGGCTTTCATGCGTTACGCCGGGCCCTGCGTGCAGGCCCTGCGTGACGGGGTGAACAGCCTGCGCGAAGGCGAGTACGCCGCCGGCACAGTTCGCCTCGGTGTCCTGTCCACCGTCGAAGGGCTATTGGTTCCCGAGGTGGTGAAGCGTTTGCACCAGAGTCATCCCTCTCTGGTGGTCAGCGTGCTCACGGGGCCGGGCGCCTATCTGCTGTCGCAGTTGCGGGTGGGCGAACTGGATCTGGTGGTCGGTCGCATGACCGACAGCCCCGAGATCCACGGCCTGACCTTCGAACACCTGTACAGCGAATCCATGACCCTGGTGGTCAGGGCCGGTCACCCGTTGCTGGAAGAGGGTGCTGACCGCCGCTCGCTGGACGGCTTCCCCCTGGTGCTGCCGCTCGCTGGCACCACCATCCGCAAGCACGCCGATGGCTTCTTCGTGCAGAGCGGCATCAGTCCGCCGCGCCAGCGTCTGGAAACCCTGTCTCTGGCCCTGAGCCGGCGTTACGTGCAGAGCGGCGATGCGGTGTGGATCGCCCCGTTGGACGCCGTGCGCCTGGATCTGGCAAGCGGCGAACTGGTGGAATTGGACCTGGGGTTCAAGGAACCCGGCGGCTCGGTGGGGATCTGCAGCAATGCGTCCTTGCCCCTCTCGCTGGCCGCGCAGTGGGCGGTGGAAACCTTGCGTGAGGCGGCTCGGGACTATCGTGAAGGGCGCCTAGCATAACCATTTGGTTATGGATGAAGGGCGGGATTTCAATTTTCCGCTGGCCTCTACTGGATGAAACTGCGCTCCACGGCCTGCAGCATCACCGAGCGCAGTAGTTTTCGCACAACCTGCATGGGCCGCCCGACAAATCCAAAAAAGAGGAAACCGTGATGTCCGATGCGGAAAACAGCCGTTTCGTCATTCGTGACCGAAACTGGCACCCGAAAGCCTTCACGCCCGATTACAAGACGTCCGTTGCCCGTTCCCCGCGCCAGGCGCTGGTGAGCATCCCGCAGTCTGTTTCCGAGACCAGCGGCCCGGACTTCTCCCACCTGAAGATGGGCCAGCACGACAACGACCTGCTGCTCAACTTCAACAACGGCGGGCTGCCCATCGGTGAGCGCATCATCGTTTCCGGCCGGGTTGTCGACCAATTTGGCAAGCCGGTACCGCATACCCTGGTGGAAATGTGGCAAGCCAACGCCGGCGGCCGCTACCGCCACAAGAACGACCGCTATCTGGCTCCCCTGGACCCGAACTTCGGCGGCGTCGGCCGTGCCCTGACCGACAGCGACGGTTATTACTACTTCCGCACCATCAAACCGGGTCCGTACCCCTGGCGTAACGGCCCCAACGACTGGCGCCCGGCACACATCCACTTCTCCGTCAGCGGGCCGTCCATCTCCACCCGCCTGATCACCCAGCTGTATTTCGAAGGCGACCCGATGATCCCGATGTGCCCCATCGTCAAGAGCATCGCCAACCCCGATGCGGTGCAGACGCTGATCGCCAGGCTCGACATGAGCAACGCCATTCCCATGGATTGCCTGGCCTATCGCTTCGACATCGTCCTGCGCGGCCAGCGCAAAACCCACTTCGAGAACCGCTGAGGAGACGCCCGCATGCCTATCGAACTGCTGCCGGAAACCCCCTCGCAGACCGCCGGCCCCTACGTACACATCGGCCTGGCCCTGGAAGCGGCCGGCAACCCGACCCGCGACCAGGAAATCTGGAGCCAGATGGCCAAGGCAGATGCCCCCGGCCAGCACATCCTGTTGCTGGGCAACGTCTACGACGGCAACGGCCACCTGGTGCGCGACTCCTTCCTGGAGTTCTGGCAGGCCAACCATGAAGGCGTCTACGACAGCGCCTTCGACCTGGAGAAGCCGTTCAACTGCTTCGGCCGCACTGCCACCACCTTCGACGCCGGCGAGTGGACCTTGCACACGGTCAAGCCGGGCGTGGTGAAGAACGCTGCCGGCGTGCCCATGGCACCGCACATCAACGTGTCGCTGTTTGCCCGCGGCATCAACATCCACCTGCAGACCCGTCTCTATTTCGATGACGAGTCCGCCGCCAACGCCGCCGATCCGGTGCTCAACCTGATCGAGCAGCCGCAACGCCGCGAAACGCTGGTGGCGCGCCGCTGCGAGGTGGATGGCAAGCTGGCCTATCGCTTTGACATCCGCATCCAGGGAGAAGGGGAAACGGTGTTCTTTGACTTCTAGGGAGCCCGTATTCGATGGGCAGGCCGAAGCCGTCGGCCGGCGCATCGAACGGCACTTCGAAGCACTGCTGGAGGCCCGGGGCTACCGGGCCGACGCAGCGCAACGCACAGCCATTGGCCACCTCGGCCAATGGCTGGAGTCGTTTCTGGCTGGCAAAAAGTCCTGGCTGAGGCGCCCTTCCGCCGGGCTCTACCTCTGGGGCGGAGTAGGGCGCGGCAAGAGCTTCGTGATGGATGCCTTTTTCAGCGCCGCGCCGCTGTCCGCCAAGCGCCGCGTGCACTTCCATGCCTTCCTCCAGGAATTGCAGGAACGCATGCGCAACTTCGCCGGGCAGCCCGATCCGCTGGTCCTCGCTGCCAGGGCGCTGGCGGCGGAGACTCGACTGCTCTGTTTCGATGAATTCCACGTCCATGACATCGGCGACGCCGTGCTGCTCGGGCGCCTGCTCAAGGTGCTGGTAGAGGAGGGCGTCGGCATGGTCTGCACGTCCAACTATGACCCGGATGGCCTTTGTCCGAACCCGCTGTATCGCGAACGATTCAAGCCGGCGATCGCGCTGATCGAAAAGCGCTTCGACGTGCTCAACCTCGATGGCGGGGAGGATTACCGCCTGCGACGCGGGGAGTTCGAGTCCTGGGGTTCCTATGGCTGGCCTTCGTCGGCCTTTGAAGAGGGCTGGATTGAACGCCAGTTGGGGCTGACCTCAGCCGCCGAGCGTGATGCAGTCATTTCCGTCAACCACCACCCCTTGCGCCTGCGGGCGGTAGAGGGGGAGTGCGCCTGGCTGGATTTCGACGAACTGTGCCGCCGGCCCCATTCCAGTGCCGACTTTCTCTGGTTGAGCCGACGCTTCCGCCATCTCGCCATCAGCACCGCGCCTTGCCTGGGTGAAGAAGCCATCGACGTGCAGCAGCGCTTCGTCAACCTGATCGATATCGCCTACGACGCCGGTACGCGCCTGCTACTGGTCAGCGAGTCCAGCCTGGACGACCTCTGTCGGGGCAAACCCCATATGGACTTCTCCCGCACCCGCAGCCGGTTGCAACAGCTCAAACCGGTCCGGCCGCGCGAGGATCACTGACTACTGAAGAGCCCTGAATGCTCCAGATTCTTGGTATCACCGCTCCCATTTTCATCCTTATCGGCATTGGCTACCTGTCGGCTCGTGGCCGGCTGGTCAGCGCGGAGCAGGTGTTGGGCATGGGCAAGTTCGTCATCAGCTTCGCACTGCCGGCCCTGGTGATCCGCGCGCTGCTGGAAAAGCCCCTGGAGGACGTGTTCGACGCCACCTACCTGCTGGCCTACGGCATCGGTTCCCAGGCGGTGTTCTGGGGCGGATTCCTGTTCGCGCGTCTGGTACGCAAGGACAGCCTGAGCGGCAGTGCCCTGAGTGGCCTGGGCATGTCGGTGTCCAACAGCGGATTCATCGGCTACCCCATCGTCGCCATGGTGCTCGGCTCACCGGCTGCTGTCGCCCTGGCGCTGGGCATGCTGGTGGAAAACCTGCTGATGATTCCCCTGGCACTGGCTATCGCCGAGTTGGGACGGCAGAACGGTGGCGGACTGCGCGCAGCCCTGCTGGATACCTTCATGCGCCTGCTGCGTAACCCGGTGATCATTTCCATCAGCATCGGCCTGGCGTTGGCCCTTTTGGGCGTGCGTTTGCCGAGCGTGCCGGCCAAGGTGATAGAGATGCTGGCGATGGCTTCGGCGCCGGTGGCGCTCTTCGTGATCGGTGCCAGCCTGAACGGCCTCAGAGCTGGCGGCCTGGTGAAGGACGTAGCCCAGCTCAGTATCGGCAAGCTGCTGCTTCACCCGCTGGCGGTCATGCTCAGCTTCCAGTTGCTGCCCCCGGTCGACCCGGTGTTGCGGGTCGCGGGTGTGCTCTTCGCGTGTTCGCCGATGATGAGCATCTACCCGATCCTCGGCCAGCGCTTTGGCCTCGAAGGTCGCTGCGCCGCCGCGCTGGTGGTATGCACCGTGCTGGCTTTCGTCACCATCAGCGGCTTCATCGGTGTGTTGACTTGAGGCAACGATTACAGCGTGCCGCCTTACCGTAGGGGCGATTTCAATCGCTATGTCTGTGTTCATCGGGCGAAGAGCCTTGTAGGAGCTGGCTTGCCAGCGAAACGGGGTCATTCGCTGGCAAGCCAGCTCCTACGGGCAATGCAGCTGCTTGCAACACGTTATACAGACAGAGACTTTTCAATCGCCAAGCAGGCCGCAGGTCTGCCCTTGGGATCTCCTGGGGGCGGCTTCGCCACCCTTGGCGAATGAATTGGCTATGTCTGCGTTAAGTGTTGCTAGACCGTCCTGAGCCCAGCAGCTTGCCGAGTTCTACGGATGTTTCTGGTTTCGCCTTCCCAGGCGAGTCCCTTTCTCAAACGCCAGAAAGGAACCAAAGGGCTTGCCCCTGCATCCGGGTCCGGCTTCTCCGGACTGCCCTCCCTCCATCGTTGCTCCGGGGGCCCGGCGAGAGGGGCCATCCATGGCCCCACACGCCTCTCGCGGCATCCATGCCGCTCGTCCCCCTGCACAACGATTCCGCTCGGCCTCCTGAAGGGGCGCAGTCGCCGCCCCACCTCGTCAGCCCGGTTTCAGGCCCATGTGGGCTTCAGGATGGTTTGTACCTCGCCGGCGCGAGTCACCCCTCTACCTCTGGGAGAGGGGCTGGGGCGGGCCGCGTTCGGATGAGGGTTTTGTCAGGCTGGCGCGGAAGCCTAAAAGGCCTGCGCTAGAGCGCTTCTCTCAACGTCGCAACAGCTAACGCAGACATAGCCAATGAATTCGCCCCCACAAGTGGTGCTCGGCACTGACTATCCTCACTAGGTCTTCCGCACACGCGTGCGGTCACCCTGATCAGAGGAGGCGGCGATGAGCAAGCAACTGAGCGAGGAAGGCCTGGACCTGCTGTTTCGCCAGGCACGGACCTACAGTGCCTGGCAGGACAAACCCGTGAGCGACGACATCCTGCGTCAGCTCTACGACCTGATGAAATGGGGTCCCACCAGCGCAAACTGCTGCCCGGCGCGCATCCTCTTCCTGCGTACGCCCGAGGCCAAACGCCGCCTGCTGCCGGCCCTGGCGCCGGGCAACGTGGACAAGACCATGGCGGCGCCGGTTACCGCCATCATTGCCTATGACCTGAAGTTCTACGAGCAACTGCCCAAGCTCTTCCCGCACACCGATGCACGTGCCTGGTTCGCCGATACACCGGAGCTGGCGGGGCTCACCGCGCGGCGCAACAGCTCGCTGCAAGGGGCCTATTTCATCATCGCGGCCCGGGCCCTCGGGCTGGACTGCGGGCCCATGTCGGGATTCGACAATGCCATGGTGGACCATGAGTTCTTTCCGGCGGATGGCCACGCCAACGCCTTCCAGCTGGAGCACTTCCCGGACAGCCAGGTGAAATCGAGTTTCCTCTGCAACCTGGGTTATGGCGATCCATCGAAACTGCACGCCCGTGCGCCACGCCTGGATTTCGACGAGGCGTGCAAGCTGTTGTAGGGAATGGAGCCCGAGGAATTGTGGGGGCGATTTCAATCGCTAGGCAGACCACAGGTCTGCCCTTCGGACTTGAAGGGGCAGCTGTGCTGTCCTTGGCGAATGAATTCGCCCCCACATGGCACGCCAGGGTGTTGACGTTTGCCGCGCTGGGGGGGGGATTGCGGCTGCGCCTCTTGAGCGAAGCCGTTGCCGGGCGCCGAGGTACCTGATCAAACCGGGGCGCCGGTTGGCAGCGGCAAAAGTAAGAGTCGAAGGCAATCAGGTCAATTGCGATTATCGAACTTTGGTTCGATAATCGGCCGGACTTGCCCTGACCGCGATCCACCAAGGACAACAAGAATGACTGAAGAACTGCGCGCCCCGCTGCCTCCCTTGGCCCCGCCGATCATCGCCTCGCCGGCCAAGCGGATCGAAGCCTTCACCGGTGACCCCAACTTCATGACCTCGCTGGCCCGCGGCCTGGCGGTGATTCATGCGTTCCAGGAGCGCAAGCGCCACCTGACCATCGCCCAGATCAGCCACCGCACCGAGATTCCCCGTGCTGCCGTGCGCCGCTGCCTGCACACCCTGATGAAGCTGGGCTATGTCACCACCGACGGGCGCACCTACTCGCTGCTGCCCAAGGTGCTGACCCTGGGCCACGCCTACCTGTCCTCGACGCCGCTGGCGGTCACCGCCCAGCCGATCCTCGACCGCCTCAGCGACCAACTCCACGAAGCCTGCTCCATGGCCACCCTGGAAGGCGAGGAGATCCTCTACATCGCTCGCTCCGCAACGCCCAACCGGCTGATCTCGGTGGACCTCAGCGTTGGCAGCCGCCTGCCGGCCTATTGCACCTCCATGGGCCGGATTCTCCTGGCAGCGCTGGACGATGCCGCGCTGGACGACTACCTCGAACATGCCGACCTGCAGGTGAAGACCAGCCGCACTGTGCACACCGTCGATGGCCTGCGCGCCAGCATCGCGGAAATCCGCCGCCAGGGCTGGGTGATCATCGACCAGGAGCTGGAGATGGGCCTGCGCTCGGTGGCGGTACCGGTCCGTGATTCCGCCGGCCAGGTGCTGGCCGCGTTGAACGTCGGCACCCATGTCGGCCGCGTCAGCCGCCAGGAGCTGGAAACCCGCTACCTGCCTGCGCTGCTGGAGGCGAGCAAGGAACTGAGCACGCGGTTGTTTCATTGAACCGACCGGCGAACTCGACTGTAGGGGCGATTTCAATCGCCAAGGGCTGCAAAGCGGCCCCCCTGTTCCGAGGGCAGACCTTCGGCCTGCTTGGCGACTGAATTCGCCCCTGCGAGAGCATCGTCCGGCAAAGCGTTCGACTATCGAACGCTTTGCCGATTATCGAATTGAACCGCCCGGCGACTCTTCGTAAGGTCTGCACAGCCGCGCCACCAGCCAGCGCGGCCGATAACAACAATGAGAGTTCGTTCCGGTGAAGGCCTGTACTGCCGGACACACCCTCATTCCTGTCCAGTCCGAGTCTTCCCCGTCAGAGGCCGCATAGAACGGCCCGCATGCGGTGGAGGGCCATCGCAGGAATCCTTGCATGACCAGCCCAGCCCATCTGCCCGCCACGGGCACCCTCGACGTTCAATCCTTCATCAACGCCCAGCCGCTATCCGCCTATCAATGGCGCGTTGTGCTGTTGTGTTTCCTCATCGTTTTCCTCGACGGCCTGGATACCGCCGCCATGGGCTTCATCGCCCCGGCGCTGACCCAGGACTGGGGCATCGACCGCGCCAGCCTCGGCCCGGTGATGAGCGCCGCGCTGATCGGCATGGTGTTCGGGGCGCTTGGCTCCGGTCCCATGGCCGACCGTTTCGGTCGCAAGGTGGTGTTGGTGACGGCGGTATTCCTGTTCGGGCTGTTCAGCCTGATTTCCGCCTTCAGCGCCAACCTCGAACAACTGCTGATCCTTCGTTTCCTGACTGGCCTGGGCCTGGGCGCTGCCATGCCCAACGCCACCACGCTGCTCTCGGAGTACACCCCGGAACGCCTCAAGTCGCTGCTGGTGACCAGCATGTTCTGCGGCTTCAACCTCGGCATGGCGTCCGGCGGCTTCGTGTCCGCCTCGATGATCCCGGCCTACGGCTGGCAAAGCCTGCTGCTGCTCGGCGGCATCCTGCCGCTGATCCTGGCCGTGGTGCTGTTGCTGTGGCTGCCCGAATCGGCGCGTTTCCTCGTGGTGCGCAACAAGGGCGATGAAAAAGTCCGCAAGGCGCTCGCGCCCATCGCGCCCGGTGAGGTAGCCGTGGCCCGGGGCTTCAGCGTGCCGGAACAGAAGACCGTGCAGAGCCGCAACGTCTTCAAGGTGATCTTCTCCGGTACCTACAGCGCCGGAACCTTGCTGCTCTGGCTCACCTATTTCATGGGACTGGTGATCGTCTACCTGCTCACCAGCTGGCTGCCCACCCTGATGCGCGACAGTGGCGCCAGCATGGAACAGGCCGCCTTCATTGGTGCGCTGTTCCAGTTCGGTGGTGTGCTCAGCGCCGTCGGTGTGGGCTGGGCCATGGACCGCTTCAACCCGCACAAGGTCATTGGCGTGTTCTACCTGATGGCCGGCGTCTTCGCTTATTTCGTCGGCCAGAGCCTCGGTGAAGTGACCCTGCTGGCAACCTTGGTCCTGCTGGCCGGCATGTGTGTCAACGGCGCGCAATCGGCCATGCCGTCCCTGGCGGCGCGCTTCTACCCGACCCAGGGCCGCGCAACGGGCGTTTCCTGGATGCTCGGCATCGGCCGCTTCGGCGCCATCCTCGGTGCCTGGATCGGCGCGACCCTGTTGGGCCTGGGCTGGAACTTCGAGCAAGTGCTGACGGCATTGGTCGTACCGGCCGCCATTGCCACGGCCGCCGTGGTGATCAAGGGGCTTGTCAGCCACGCCGACGCGACCTGATTCCGCCGGCGCATTCGTAACCGTTTATCTCCACTTGAGGCGTGTAGGAAAAGGCTCACATAGAATCGCGGTATCGGTCCGCGGGTGCTTACCAGCGATGGCATGACGCCCGCGGCATATAACAACGACAAGAGTGCCTGGTATGGATAGTCGCCTGCTGAGTGAGCGCAGTAGGGTGTTCGAGCGTGCGGACCCCTACGCAGTGTCCGGATATGTGAACCAGCACGTCGGTTCGCACTGCATTCGGTTGCCCGCCGCCGGCCACCCCGAAGCCAGCCTCAACCACCGCAAGTTCGCCAACCTCGACCTCTGCCGCATCAGCTACGGCGGCGCCGTCCGCGTCACCTCGCCCGCGCTGGAAACCATCTACCACCTGCAGATTCTCCTCAGCGGACACTGCCTCTGGCGCGGCCACAAGCGGGAGCATTACCTGGCTCCCGGCGAGCTGCTGCTGATCAACCCCGACGACCCGGTGGACCTGACCTACTCGGACGACTGCGAAAAGTTCATCCTGAAAATGCCGACCACGCTGCTCGAATCCATCTGTGACGAGCAGCGCTGGCACCGGCCCAGCGCCGGTGTGCGCTTCCTGCAGAACAACTACCGGCTCGACGAGCTGGAGGGGTTCGTCAACCTGCTGGCGATCGTCTGCCAGGAAGCCGAGGCCAGTGACGTGCTGCCGCGGGTGCAGGAGCATTACGCGCAGATCGTTGCGAGCAAGATGCTCAGCCTGATGAAGACCAACGTCAGCCGCGAGAGCCTGGGCTGCCAGGAAGCTTCGTTCGATCGCATCCTGGTCTACATCGAGCACAACCTGAAGCAGGACATCAGCAGCGAATTCCTCGCCCGCCAGGCCAGCATGAGCCTGCGCTCCCTCTACGCGCTGTTCGAGCGCCATCTGGGCACCACGCCCAAGCACTACATCCGCCAGAAGAAGCTGGAGCGCATCCGCGCCTGCCTGGCCGACCCGAGCTGCAACGTGCGTAACGTCACCGAGCTGGCCCTGGACTACGGCTTCCTGCACCTGGGGCGCTTCTCCGAGAGCTACAAGAGCCAGTTCGGCGAACTGCCTTCGGACACCCTGAAACGCCGCGGGTTGTAACGCCAATCCCTCGCTCTCTGACTGTAGGGGCGAATGCATTCGCCCCTACAACCGTTGCCCCTATCCGGTTTTGCTGACAACCACCACCGCTCTGCACAAAACGGATAGCGATCTGCAAAAAGCGGATATTGCCGATTTCTCCGCATCCCTAACCTGACCTGGCCTGAACAATAACAACGGAGGCCCTGGCCATGTCCCTGGGATTCGATTTTCTGCATTCCCTGCTTGAGGAAGACAAGGAGAAGGGCATCTACCGCTGCAAGCGGGAGATGTTCACTGACCCGCGTCTGTTCGATCTGGAGATGAAACACATCTTCGAAGGCAACTGGCTGTATCTCGCCCACGAGAGCCAGATTCCCGAGAAGAACGACTACCTCACCCTGACCATGGGGCGCCAGCCGATCTTCATCGCGCGCAACAAGGACGGTGAGCTCAACGCCTTCCTCAATGCCTGCAGCCATCGCGGCGCGCAGCTCTGCCGGCACAAGAGCGGAAACCGCTCCTCCTATACCTGCCCCTTCCACGGCTGGACCTTCAACAACTCCGGCAAACTGCTGAAGGTGAAGGACCCGGCTGAAGCCGGCTACCCGTCCAGCTTCAACTGCGAAGGCTCCCATGACCTGACGAAAGTGGCTCGCTTCGAGTCCTATCGCGGCTTCCTCTTCGGTAGCCTGAATGCCGACGTGAAACCCCTGGTCGAGCACCTGGGCGAGTCCGCCAAGATCATCGACATGATCGTCGACCAGTCCCCTGAGGGCCTGGAAGTCCTGCGCGGATCGAGCAGCTATATCTACGAGGGCAACTGGAAGCTGACCGCCGAGAACGGCGCCGACGGCTACCACGTGAGCTCCGTGCACTGGAACTACGCCGCCACCCAGAACCAGCGCAAGCAGCGCGAGGCCGGCGAAGAGATCAAGACCATGAGCGCCGGCAGCTGGGCCAAGAACGGCGGCGGTTTCTACTCCTTCGATCACGGTCACCTGCTGCTCTGGACCCGCTGGGCCAACCCGGAAGACCGCCCGCTCTACGAGCGCCGCGATGAACTGGCCCAGGACTTCGGCAAGGCCCGCGCCGACTGGATGATCGAGAACTCGCGCAACCTCTGCCTGTACCCGAACGTCTACCTGATGGACCAGTTCAGCTCGCAGATCCGTATCGCCCGGCCGATCTCCGTCAACCAGACCGAAATCACCATCTACTGCATCGCGCCCAAGGGCGAGAGTGCAGAGGCGCGTGCCAAGCGCATCCGCCAGTACGAAGATTTCTTCAACGTCAGCGGCATGGCCACCCCGGATGACCTGGAAGAGTTCCGCTCCTGCCAGCTGGGCTACCAGGGCAACCGTGGCTGGAACGACATGTCCCGCGGCGCCGAGCACTGGGTCGAAGGCGCTGACGCCGCCGCCCAGGAAATCGACCTGCATCCGCTGCTCTCCGGCGTACGCACCGAGGACGAAGGCCTGTTCGTGCTGCAACACAAGTACTGGCAGGAAACCATGCTCAAGGCCGCCGCGGCCGAGCAGCAACTGATCCCCGTGGAGGCCGTGCAATGAGCATCTCTTACGACGCCGTGCGCGACTTCCTCTACCGCGAAGCGCGCTACCTCGACGACAAGGACTGGGACAACTGGCTGGAGCTGTACGCCGCCGACGCGACCTTCTGGATGCCGTCCTGGGACGACCGCGACGAGCTGACCGAAGATCCGCAGACCGAAATCTCGCTGATCTGGTACGGCAACCGTGGCGGCCTGGAAGACCGCGTCTTCCGCATCAAGACCGACCGTTCCAGCGCGACCATGCCGGACACCCGCACCTCCCACAACATCAGCAACATCGAGATCCTCGACGTGGCTGACGGGCAGTGCCAGGTGCGCTTCAACTGGCACACCCTGAGCTACCGCTACAAGACCGTGGACAGCTACTTCGGCACCAGCTTCTACACCCTCGACGTGCGCGGCGAGAGCCCGCAGATCAAGGCGAAGAAGGTGGTCCTGAAAAACGATTACGTGCGTCAAGTCATCGACGTCTACCACATCTAGGGTGCCTGCCATGTCCCATAAAATTGCACTGACTTTCGAAGACGGCGTCACCCGTTTCATCGACGCCACCCCCAGCGAAACCGTGGCCGATGCGGCCTATCGCCAGGGCATCAACATCCCGCTGGACTGCCGTGACGGCGCCTGCGGCACCTGCAAGTGCTTCGCCGAAGCCGGCCGCTACGACATGGGCCAGGACTACATCGAAGACGCACTGAGCGAAGACGAAGCCGCCCAGGGCTACGTGCTCACCTGCCAGATGCGCGCCGAGAGCGACTGCGTGGTGCGCGTGCCGGCGTCCTCCGACGTCTGCAAGACCCAGCAGGCCAGCTTCGAGGCGAGCATCAGCGCGGTTCGCCAGCTGTCCGACAGCACCATCGCGCTGTCCATCAAGGGTGAGTCCCTGAGCAAGCTGGCCTTCCTGCCGGGCCAGTACGTGAACCTCAAGGTGCCGGGCAGTGAGCAGACCCGTGCCTATTCCTTCAGCTCCCTGCAGAAGGACGGCGAAGTCAGCTTCCTGATCCGCAACGTACCGGGCGGCCTGATGAGCAGCTTCCTCACCGGCCTGGCCAAGGCCGGCGACAGCCTGTCCCTGGCCGGGCCCCTGGGCAGCTTCTACCTGCGGGATATCCGCCGTCCGCTGCTGCTGCTGGCTGGCGGCACGGGCCTGGCGCCCTTCACCGCCATGCTGGAAAAGATCGCGGAAGAGGGCAGCGAGCACCCGCTGCACCTGATCTACGGCGTGACCCACGACTTCGATCTGGTGGAAATGGACAAGCTGGAAGCCTTCGCCGCGCGCATCCCCAACTTCACCTTCAGCGCCTGCGTGGCCAACCCGGAAAGCAGCTACCCGCAGAAGGGCTACGTGACCCAGCACATCGCGCCCAAGCACCTCAACGACGGCGACGTCGATGTCTACCTGTGCGGCCCGCCGCCCATGGTCGAGGCGGTCAGCCAGTACATCCGCGAACAGGGCATTGCGCCTGCGAACTTCTACTACGAGAAGTTCGCCGCCAGCGCTGCGTAATTCACCCCTCTCCCACTTGTGGGAGAGGGGCCGGGGGAGAGGGCAGGGCTGTCGCACAGAATCCACCCTCTCCCCAACCCTCTCCCTGAAGGGAGAGGGGGCTCACTACATTGGGGTGCATTGCCATGAACAAGAGATTCCAGGACAAGGTCGCGCTGGTCACCGGCGCAGCGCAGGGCATCGGTCGCCGCGTTGTCGAGCGGCTGGTGGAGGAGGGGGCACGGGTGGTTGCTGTGGACCGCTCCGAGCTGGTGTTCGAACTGCTGGACGAGCTGGGGCCGGGCGTCGACGTACTCGCCCTGACCGCCGACCTCGAACAATTCGCCGAATGCCATCGCGTGGCTGCTTGCGCGGTAGAACGCTTCGGCCGGCTGGACATCCTCATCAACAATGTGGGCGGGACCATCTGGGCCAAGCCCTACGAGCATTACCAGCAGCACGAGATCGAGGCTGAAGTGCGTCGCTCGCTGTTCCCGACACTCTGGTGCTGCCACGCTGCGCTGCCCTACATGCTGGAGCAGGGCGCGGGTGCCATCGTCAACGTGTCCTCCATCGCCACCCGTGGCGTGAACCGCGTGCCCTACGGCGCGGCGAAAGGTGGGGTGAATGCGCTGACCGCCTGCCTGGCCTTCGAGAACGCCGAACGCGGCATTCGCGTCAACGCCACCGCGCCAGGCGGTACCGAAGCGCCGCCGCGCCGCATTCCGCGCAACAGCGCCGAGCAGAACGCGCAGGAGAAAGTCTGGTACCAGCAGATCGTCGACCAGACGGTCGACAGCAGCCTGATGAAACGCTACGGCACCATCGACGAACAGGCCGGCGCGATCCTCTTCCTGGCCTCCGACGATGCCTCCTACATCACCGGTGTGACCTTGCCGGTGGGTGGAGGTGACCTGGGCTAAGAACACCGTGGTGATGGGTTGATAGCGAGGAATGACCGTCCGGGCACCGTCACGCGCCCGTCCCTGCGGTTTCTACACAACAAAAACAAAAGAGACAGATGCCATGCGAAAACTCGACGTACACGAGATCATCGACAACGCGCGCTTCACGCCCTTCCACTGGATGGTGATGTGCTGGTGCGCCCTGCTGCTCATCTTCGACGGCTACGACCTGTTCATCTACGGCGTGGTCCTGCCGGTACTGATGAAAGAGTGGGGCCTGACCCCGCTGGAAGCCGGCGCCCTGGGCAGCTATGCGCTGTTCGGGATGATGTTCGGCGCGCTGTTCTTCGGGCCCCTGGCCGACAAGATCGGCCGCAAGAAGGGCATCGCCATCTGCTTCGTGCTCTTCTCCGGTTTCACCGTGCTCAATGGCTTCACCAGTACCCCGACCGAGTTCGGTATCTGCCGCTTCATGGCGGGCCTGGGCATCGGCGGACTGATGCCCAACGTGGTGGCGCTGATGAACGAGTACGCGCCGAAGAAACTGCGCAGCACCCTGGTCGCCATCATGTTCAGCGGCTACTCCCTGGGCGGCATGCTGTCCGCGGGCGTGGGTATCTACATGCTGCCGCGCTTCGGCTGGGAGGCCATGTTCTTCGCCGCCGCCGTGCCGCTGCTGATGCTGCCGCTGATCCTCTGGTACCTGCCGGAGTCCGTCGGCTTCCTGCTGCGCCAGGGCCGGACCGAGCAGGCCCGCGCCATCCTCAAGCGGATTGCCCCCGAGCGTGAACTGCGTGACGACGACCTCCTGGAACTGACCGAAACCAAGACCCAGGGCGCCCCGGTACTGGAACTGTTCCGCGAGGGACGCGGCCTGCGCACCCTGATGATCTGGGTCGCGTTCTTCTGCTGCCTGCTGATGGTTTACGCCCTGAGCTCCTGGCTGCCGAAGCTGATGGCCAACGCCGGCTACAGCCTGGGCTCGAGCCTGTCCTTCCTGCTGGCCCTGAACTTCGGCGGCATGTTCGGCGCCATCGCCGGCGGCTTCCTCGGCGACCGCTTCAACCTGCCGAAGGTGGTTGCGGCCTTCTTCATCGTCGCGGCGGTGTCCATCAGTCTGCTGGGCTTCAAGAGCCCGACCCCGGTGCTCTACCTGCTGATCGGCATTGCCGGCGCCACCACCATCGGCACGCAGATCCTGCTGTACGCGACCGCCGCGCAGTTCTATGGCCTGGCGATCCGCTCCACGGGACTCGGCTGGGCCTCTGGCGTCGGCCGCAACGGCGCCATCGTCGGCCCGCTGCTGGGCGGTGCGCTGCTGGGCATCAACCTGCCGCTGCAACTGAACTTCATGGCCTTCGCCATCCCCGGCGCCATCGCGGCCCTGGCCATGTGCTTCGTCCATCTGCAGCAAACCCGGGTTGCACCGCTGGCAACTGCTGCACAGGGTTAAGCCTGACCACGAGTCGCAACACTGGCCGGGAGGCAGCATGCGCACCTTGTTCAAGGACTGTTCATTGTCCGCCGTGGTGGCGGGATTCATCGCCACCATGATTTCCTACGCCGGCCCCCTGGTCATCGTGTTCCAGGCGGCGGAGAGCGGCGGCATGCCGGCCGAACTGCTGTCGTCCTGGGTATGGGCGATCTCCATCGGCAGCGGGGTGCTGGGGATCGTCCTCAGCCTGCGCTTCAAGGTGCCGGTGATCATCGCCTGGTCGGCGCCCGGTTCCGCGTTGCTGGTGTCCATGCTGCCGGGCATCAGCGCGCAAGAGGCGGTAGGCGCTTATGTCATGGCCAACGCCATCATCCTGCTGGTGGGGCTGTCCGGCGCCTTCGACCGCATCGTCGGCAAGCTGCCGGGGGCCATTTCGGCGGCGATGCTGGCGGGCATCCTGTTCAGCTTCGGCACCCGCCTGTTCACCTCCCTCAAGGACGAACCGGCGATGGTGATGGCGATGTTCCTCACCTACCTGGTGGTGCGGCGACTGTCCCCGCGATACGCGGTGATGGCCGTGCTGCTGGTGGGCTGCGGCATCGCCGCCGGCAGCGGCCAGCTCAACACCTCGGCCCTGGTGATCGGCTTCGCCACGCCGGAATGGGTCACGCCGGTGTTCACCTGGCACGGTCTGTTCAACATTGCCCTGCCGCTGGTGATGGTGGCCCTGACCGGGCAGTTCGTCCCCGGCGTCGCGGTACTGCGCAACGCCGGCTACCGGACACCGGCCAGCCCGATCATTTCCGCCAGCGGCCTGGGCAGCCTGCTGCTAGCCCCGTTCGGCTGCCACGGCCTGACCCTGGCGGCCATTACCGCGGCAATCTGCACCGGTCGCGAGGCCCATGAAGACCCGGCGAAACGCTACGTCTCCGGCGTGGTGGGCGGGGTGTTCTACCTGTTGCTGGGCATCTTCGGTGCGACCCTGGTATCGATCTTCACCGCACTGCCCAAGGAACTGATCGCGGCACTGGCAGGGCTCGCGCTGTTCGGCGCCATCGCCGGTGCGCTGGCCGGTTCCATGGCTGTGCCCGAAGACCGCGAGGCCGCGCTGATCACCTTCCTGGTTACGGCGTCGGGTATGTCCTTCCTCGGGCTGTCGGCTGCGTTCTGGGGGCTGATCTTCGGCATCGTCGCCCACCTGCTGCTGACGGCGCGCCGTGTGCCCAAGGCTTCACCGGAACGGGAGGAAGTGCTCGAACCCAATCCCTGACCTGACCCGGTGATGGAGCTTCTGCGGGAGCTGTCCGCAGCCATCACCACACCTTCCCCGACCTGCGTGCATGGCCCCGACAGAGGGCCGGCGGGGGAGTTTTGTCCCCATAAAAACAAGAGTGACGACATGACCCACAACAAAAGCAAACTGTGTGTACTGCTTTCCGCCGGCGTCAGCGCCGGTTTCGCCCAGGCCGCCGAGTCCGGCTTCATCGAGGATTCGACAGCGACCCTGCAGGCGCGCAACTACTACTTCAGCCGTGATTATTCCGACATCGTCGGACCGAACCAGCAGTCCAAGGCCGAGGAATGGGCCCAGGGCTTCATCCTCAATTTCAAGTCCGGCTACACGCCGGGGCAGGTGGGTTTCGGCATCGACGCCATCGGCACCCTCGGCATCAAGCTCGACAGCAGCCCTGACCGGGTCAATACCGGCCTGCTGCCCGTCCAGGAGGACGGCAAGGCCGCCGATGATTACAGCCGCCTCGGCGTGGCAGGCAAGATGCGCTTCTCCAAGACCGAGCTGAAAGTAGGGGAGCTGCAACCCAACCTGCCGGTGCTGGTGTTCAGCGATATCCGTTTGCTGCCGCCGAGCTACCAGGGCGCCAGCATCACCTCCAACGAAATCGCCGGGCTGACCGTGCAGGGCGGCCACCTCACCAGCACCAGCCTGCGCAACGAGGCCGGCGACGACAAGCTGCAGGCCATGCTTGGCCACTTGCCGCAGCGCCAGGCCTCCAGCGACGCCTTCAACTACGCGGGCGCCGATTACGCCTTCAATGCCAACCGCACCACGCTCAGCGCCTGGTATGCGCAGCTGGAAGACATCTACGACCAGCGCTTCTTCGGCCTCAAGCACAGCGAACCGGTGGGCAATTGGATACTGGGCGCCAACGTCGGCTATTTCGACTCCAGCGAAGACGGCAAGAAGCTCATCGGCGACATCGACAACCAGGCTTTCTTCTCCCTGCTGTCGGCCAAGCGTGGCGGCCATACCTTCTATGTCGGCTACCAGGCGATGTATGGCGACAGCGCCTTCCCGCGCGTATTCGCCAACGTCAGCCCGCTGGGTAACGAAGTGCCCACCTACGAGTTCGCCTTCGCCGACGAACGTTCCTGGCAGGTGCGCTACGACTACGACTTCGCCGCCCTCGGCATCCCCGGCCTGGTGGCCAGCACCCGCTACATCACCGGCGACAACGTGGATACCGGCCAGGGCTTCGAGGGCAAGGACCGGGAGCGCGACCTGGACATCAGCTACGCCTTCCAGAGCGGCGCCCTCAAGGGCCTCGGCGTGCGGGTGCGCAACGTGATGGCGCGCTCCAACTACCGCACCGACATCGACGAGAACCGGCTGATCCTGTCCTACACCTGGACACTGTTCTAAGACCGAGCGCCGTGGCCTTTCATGGGCACGGCCTGCTTTACCCGCGATGTAGAAGGAGCCTTCATCCATGTCCCGCAGAACCCTGGCCGCAGTGTTGCTTGGCAGTGGCGGCCTGATTGCCTTGATCGCTTTTCACATGAGCAATGGATGGCTATTGGCCCTGGCGCTGATCGGCATCGTTGCCAGTGGCCTGCTGTATCACTTCCAGCAACCTGAAACGGTGGAAGTACGCGTAGAGGTACCGGTCAGCGAACCGGTCGTTCAGGTGCATGCGACAGCGGCACCGGAGCCGGTGCGACCTGTTTCGCATAACCACCTGCAACTGCCATTGAGCGAACTGCTCGACGCCATCCTCCAGTGCGAAGCGGACATGCAGTACGCCAACTCGCTGGCCCGTGCCGCCGGCGAGAAGGTCCAGCTGGGTGCCGAGAGCATGCAGGCCACCGCCGGGGCCATCGGCGAGCTGGATGCCTACATGGCCCACATCGGCCAGGTGTTCAACGAGCTGGGTAGCCAGTCCATGCGCATCGGCGCCATCGTCGGCAGCATCCAGGACATCGCAAAACAGACCAACCTGCTGGCCCTGAATGCCGCCATCGAGGCGGCCCGGGCCGGTGCTCACGGGCGCGGCTTTGCCGTGGTGGCGGACGAGGTACGCAATCTCTCGCTGCGGGCCAATGAATCCAGCGGGCAGATCCGCCTGATCGCTGAGGGCCTGCAGAAGGCCGCGGTCGATGCGAGGGAGGGGATGGAACACGTCAGCGGTTCTACCCGCGCCGGCCTGGAGAAGTCCGCCGCCGCCCTGCAGGCCATGGGGGAGATGCGCGCCGGTGCAGCGGCGCGGGTGGAAATCGTCGAGCGGATCGTCCAGCGCCTCGCGGGGCAGCGAGGGCTGGCGCAACGGATGGTCGGATTGCTGGAGGAAGGCACCTGACAGGTGCCTTTCCCGGTCACGCGTCGACGTTCACCACCACGCGACCGCGCACCTTGCCGGCCAGCAGGTCGCCGGCTACGGCAATGGCATCGCCCAGGCCGATTTCGTGGGTGATGGCGTCCAGTTGGGCGAGATCCAGGTCCCGTGCCAGGCGATCCCAGGCTTCGATCCGCTCGGCGCGCGGGCGGGTGACGCTGTTGATGCCCAGCAGGCTCACGCCACGGAGGATGAAGGGCGCCACGCTGGAGGGAAAGTCCATCCCCTGGGCCAGGCCACAGGCGGCCACGGCGCCGTCGGCTCGCAAGCCGGCACAGACATTCGCCAGGGTGTGGCTGCCCACCGAGTCGATGGCGGCGACCCAGCGTTCCTTGCCCAGCGGGCGGCCCGGCTCGGAGAGTTCAGCGCGGTCGATGATCTCGGCGGCACCCAGGCCCTTCAGGTAATCCACCTCATGGGTACGACCGGTGGCCGCGACGACCCGGTAGCCCAGGCGGGCGAGCAGGGCGATGGCGAAACTGCCGACGCCACCGTTGGCGCCGGTGACCAGCACGTCGCCCTGGCCGGGTTTCAGGCCGTGGCGCTCCAGTGCCAGCAGGCACAGCATGGCGGTGTAGCCGGCAGTGCCGATGGCCATGGCCTGGCGCGGGGTGAAGGCGCTGGGCAGCGGGATCAGCCAGTCGCCGTTCAAGCGCGCCTTCTGCGCCAGTCCGCCCCAATGGGTTTCGCCCACGCCCCAGCCATTGAGCAGTACCGCGTCGCCGACCTTGTAGTCCGGGTTGCTGCTGGCTTCGACGGTGCCGGCCAGGTCGATGCCCGGCACCATGGGGAACTGGCGCACGACCGGGCTCTTGCCGGTAATGGCCAGCCCGTCCTTGTAGTTGAGGGTGCTGTAGGCCACGCGAACGGTGACATCACCCTCCGGCAGCTGCGCTTCATCCAGTTGGGTACTGCGGGCGCGGTAACCGGCCTCGTCCTTCTCGATCAGGATTGCGTTGAACATGCTCACACCTCCAATTAGACCAGTCGTCTATAAATAGGCCCGAAAAACCGCGCGCCCTTTCGGGCTAGCGCGGCAGTCCGGCCAAGAATCCTTTGAAGAAAACATCCAGTGGAACGTTGTCTCGCGTCAGCCGGGCACGCAACACGGCGCCTTCCCAGCCAATCCAGAAGAACGCCGCAAGCCCTTCGCAGTCCGCTTTCGCCGACAACTCACCGGCTGCACAGGCTTCGCGCAGGCATTGGGCCAGACGGTCCTGCCAACTGCAGAGGATGGCCTCCAGTTCCAGGCGGAAACCTTCTGGCAGGATGGCCACTTCCTGACCCAGGTTGCCCACCAGGCAACCTCGGCAGAACGCGTGGCGGAGCATGCCGGCCTTGGCGTCTTCGACGAAGTTGCAGAGGCGTTGCAGCGGGGGCACGTCTTCTTGCAGCAGGTATCGGTCGAGCTTGTGGGCGAAGTAGCCGGCATAGCTCTCCAGCACCGCCTGCCCGAAGGCTTCCTTGCTGTCGAAGTAGTGATAGAAGGAGCCCTTCGGCACGCCCACACGCTTGAGCACCGCGTCGATGCCGGTGGACATGAAACCCTGCTCGGTAAGGATCTCCATGCCACAGCGGATCAGCGCGGCGCGGGTGTCAGAGAAGTCACGGTCGACCTTGGGCGGGCGGCCACGGCGGGGTTTGGGATGCAGGTCGGTCATGGGGACGGGATATTAGACTGATCGTCTAGAAGATCAAGCGTGGCGACTGCATAACGTGTTGCAAGCAGCTGCACTGCCCGTAGCGAATGGCCCCGTTTCGCTGGCAAGCCAGCTCCTACAGGGCTCTTCGCCCAATGGTGAATCTCTCGCAACAGCCAAGGCAGACATAGCGAATGAAATCACCCCTGCAAGACGCTCAGCCCATCAAGCCGGAATATCGCCCAACACCTCCCGAATCCGCTGGGCGATATAACCGACATGGGTTTCCAGCGCGAAGTGCCCGGTATCCAGCAGCTCCACCACCGCATTGGGATTGTCACGCTTGAAGGCTTCGGCGCCCGGCGGGATGAAGAAGGGATCGTGTTCGCCCCAGATCACCAGGGACGGCAACCGCGTATCGCGGAAAAATGCCTGGAACGCCGGGTAAAGCTTCAGGTTGTTGGCATAGTCGAGGAACAGGTCGAGCTGGATGTCCTTGTTGCCCGGGCGCTCCAGCAGCAGGGCGTCGAGGTAATAGGCTTCCGGGGCGACCAGCGCGATGTCCTTCACACCATGCACGTATTGCCAGCGGGTGCCGTCCAGGTTGAGCACGGCATCGTGAACCACCTGGCGGCGTTCCGCGTTGCTCGGCTCTGCCCAGTAGGCACGGATCGGCTCCCAGGCATCACCCAGACCCTCCAGGTAGGCGTTGCCGTTCTGCGACACCAGGCCGGTGACCCGCTCGGGGTGGGCCAGGGCCAGGCGCAGGCCGGTGGGCGCGCCGTAGTCGAATACGTAGAGGGCGTAGCGCTTCAGTCCCAGCTCGTCGACGAAGGCGCCAAGGGTGGTGGCCAGGGCATCGAAGCTGTAGCGGTAGGCGCGCTCTTCCGGCACCTCGGTAAAACCGAAGCCGGGCAGGTCCGGCGCGATGATGTGGAATCTGTCAGCCAGCAGCGGGATCAGGTCGCGGAACTGGTGGGATGAACTGGGGTAGCCGTGAACCAGCAGCAGGGTTGGGGCGGCGGGATCGCCAGCTTCGCGGTAGAACACACGAACGCCGTCGGCTTCGACGAATTGGTGGCGAACCGAGATATGAACGAGGGGCGAGGTCATGGCGTGGCACTCCGTAACTTATAAAACTGTTAATTGCGGTTACTCTGTGGCGCAGTATGAGCCGGCTAAGTAACCTGTCAACTAAAAGAATGTGGGTTACATATGCCATTCGTCGTAACTGTTCATGTTGTGTTTATAGGGTTACACTTCCAGCATTCACTGACCGGAGTGTCGCCATGACCACCGTCGCGTCCCCAGCCCCTCTCGAACCCTTCGTACTGGCCGACCACCCGGTGCTCGACCTGCTCAACACCCTGGCGGTGGTGGATGGCGCTCCGTACGAGTTCTGGCACAGCGATGCGGACGTCCAGGCATGGCTGGCCCGCACCGGTTGGAACCTGCCGCAAGCGCGCGTCGCCAAGGGCGAGTTGCTGCAGGCCGCATTGGCCCTGCGCGAAGCCGTGCGCGAGCTGGTGGAGCGGCGCAAGTCAGGCGGTAGGGGGAATCCCGAGGTGCTCAACCGTTTCCTCGCCGGGCCCAGCCATCTGCGTCTGGATTGGCCCGCCGATGGTGAGCCTCGTGTGGAAACGGTGCGGGCGGCAGGCACCGCCGAGCAGTACCTGGCGCCGCTGGCGGAAGCGGCGGCGGAGCTGCTGGTGGCAGGCGATTTCAACCTGGTGCGGGTCTGTGAACACCCCGACTGCGTGCTCTGGTTCTACGACCGCACCAAGTCCCACCGTCGCCGCTGGTGCAGCATGGCGCTGTGCGGGAACCGGCATAAGGTGGCCGAGTTCCGCAAGCGCAAGCAGGCGTAAGGGGAGGGGACTGCGCTCAGGTCCAGCGCGGGCGCATTCCCTATGTGCTGGGGATGAACCTAATTTCCTGCCCCCTCGCTACGTTCACTGGGTATCGGACCCAGTCGTAGCGAGAGAACCCCATGAATCATCCCGAAGGTCTTCATCGATTGCCGCTGCCAGGCGGCGAGCACCTCAGCATCGAAGCGAGTTCACGCCGCTTGCGCTTGTTGCGCGGCAGCCAGTCCCTGGCGCAGGTCGCTGTCGGCGAGGAGGGCGGGCTGCCTTTGTTCCAGTTGCAGGAAGTCGCAGCCGGTGAGGCCCTGGCTGCCATCCAGGCCTTCTGCTACTGGCACTTCGCACGCTCGCCCGAGCACCAGCGGCTGGCCTGGCGCTTGGACGTTACAGCGGACAGCGCCCTGCGCAGTGGCCTGCTGATTCCCGCCGATGCCGGCCTGCTGCATGCCGAGCGAGGCCTGTTCTGGCAATTGCCCGATCCCTGGTTGCGAGGTGCCCCGGGCATTGGCTACCCGCAGCAGATGGTGATGAACGCCAATGGCCGTCGCCATCCACTGCGGGCGCCCAAGGCCAGCGGTGAGGTCTATCGCCGTTTCGATGCGCGCCTGGGCAGTTGGATCTCTCTGCGCACCCTGGATATCGAACTGGACTTGGAGCGCTTCAATCGTTGGCAGAACAGCCCCCGCGTGCTGGCGTTCTGGCAGGAGGGCGGCAGCCTGGAGCAGCACCGCGAGTACCTGCAGAAGCTGGCGGATGATCCGCACACCCTGACCCTGATCGGCTGCTTCGATGACGAACCCTTCGCTTACTTCGAAGCCTACTGGGCCAAGGAAGATCGCATTGCGCCGTTCTATACCGTGGACGACTACGACCGGGGCATCCACATGCTCGTAGGTGAGGAAAAGCACCGTGGTCCGCACAAGGTGGCGAGTTGGTTGTCCGCCCTGGCCCACTACCTGTTCCTCGACGACAACCGCACCCGCAAGGTGGTGGCCGAACCCCGCGCCGACAACGCGCGGATGATCGCCCACATGCAGGCGCAAGGCTTCTATCGCGAGAAGGAATTCAACTTCCCCCACAAGCGCGCGGCGCTGATGGTGCTCGAACGCGAGTGGTTCTTCGATCGTTGTGAATTGTGCTGAGCGTCTGGCCCCGAGAACCTGGGGTCAGCTGTTGTGGCGGAGTGGCGCTGCAGGGGCGATTTCAATCGCCAAGCGGACCGCAGGTTCGCCTTTCGGCCCTGTCAGTTGGGCAGCTTCGCTGCCCTTGGCGAATGAGTTGCCTATGTCGGCGTTAGCTGTTGCGAGAGATTTACCATTGGGCCAAGAGCCCTGCAGGTGCTTGCAACACGCAATGCAGACATAGCCAATGAATTCGTCCCGACAGGAAACAGTTCGGCGTGGGCGTTACGCGCTCTTGCGTAGCTCGCGCTCGGCGCCAATGGATTTGCGGCAATGGATCAGGGCGTCGCGAATCATGAAGTTGACCAAGGTAGGGGAGACCCCGAGTTCCACGGCAATTTCCTTCTGCGGCTTGCCGTGGATGCGGTACATCTCGAAGGCGTAACGGGTGCGTTCGGGGAGCTGGCCGAGGGCGTTGGCGACCCTCTCCAGGGTTTCCTGGTGCAGGTGCAGGGCTTCGGGGGATGCGCTGGCGTGCTGTTCCACGTTCAGGCCCTCTTCTTCGCTGCTGGAGTGGCGCAGTTCCAGGGCTTGCTTGCGGTAGTGGTCGATGGCCAGGTTACGCACGGTCTGGAACATGTAGCTGAGCTGGGCCTTGAAGGACAGCTTGAGCAGCGGGGCAGACTGCAGCCTGAAAAAGGCGTCCTGCACCACGTCTTCGGCGCGGTAGTGACAGCCGGTGATACGTGCGGCGATCTTCACCATCATGGATCTGTGATCGATGAAGGCCTGCAACGAAGGGGAGTGGGGATGACCGGCGGCAAGGCAGTCAACAGGTCCTTGTTCTGGCATTGGATTCACCTGTGCGCTTTCTTGGTATTGCTTTCTGGTTGGGGGTGAGGCGGGGCACAAAACTAGTGCTAACGACACACAGTGTCAAATAAGAATCGTTATCATTGTTGAGAATTGTGCCGGAATCTTTCGTGCTTGGCATTGTCGTGTTGGGAATACGAATCTTTCTTGACAGGTGAGTGAATTTGCCGATTCAGGCGATGAAAGCGCAACACATGCCGTAGGGGCGAGAGCAACATTCCGAAGTAATTTCTTCTCATCCTCATCCGTTCTTCTCAGTGAAAGCGCTGGAGACAGCTGCTCCAGACAGGTTTCTACAGAGGAGAGCGACACCGTGTTCGATCGTGACGACGTGATATTCCAGGTGGTGGTGAACCACGAAGAGCAGTACTCCATCTGGCCGGAGTACAAGGCCATCCCCGCCGGCTGGCGCGCGGCCGGCAAGAGCGGCCTGAAGAAGGAATGCCTCGAGTACATCGAGCAGGTCTGGACCGATATGCGTCCGCTGAGCCTGCGCCAGCAGATGGAAGGCGTGACGGCCTGAGGGGGCGGACATGGTCGCACTGCGTCTGTTCTGCATGCCGTACTCCGGCGCCAGCGCCATGGCTTACGCCCGCTGGCGCCGCAAGGTGCCGCAGTGGCTGGCCATTCGCCCGGTGGAGCTGCCGGGCCGCGGTGCGCGCCACGGCGAGCCCTTCGCGACCGATGTCCTGGCGTTGGCGCGCGGGCTGGCCAACGAAATCCGTGGTGAGGCGCAGCAGCCTTATGCGCTGTTCGGCCATAGCCTGGGTGGCTTGCTGGCCTTCGAGATGGCCCATGCCCTTCGCGAGCTGGACATGCCCCGGCCGGTGGCCTTGTTCGTATCGGGAAGCGCTGCGCCGGCGCGGCGCGATTTTTCCGAGTTCGCCGCCGCCAAGAGCGATGCCGAGCTGATCGCCAAGCTGCGCAGCCTCAGTGGCACGCCCGAGGCGGTGTTGGCCAATCGAGAATTGCTCGACCTGCTGCTGCCGGTACTGCGTGCCGACTTTCTGCTGTGCGGTCACTACCGCTACAGCCCGAGGTCGCCGCTCTCGATTCCGCTCCACGTATTCGGCGGCCGCCGCGACAGCATCAGCGTCGACGACCTGCTGGCCTGGCAGGAAGAAACCGCCTCCAGCTTCTCCCTCGACATGCACGCGGGGCATCACTTCTTCATCCACGACAACGAGGCGCGGGTGCTGCGCACCCTCAAGGCGCACCTGGGGCGGCATCTGCGCTATCGCTCCAGCTGGGGCTGGACCCCGGACGTCCGCCCGGCGGACAGGATTTCCCAGGCAGGTGGCTGAGCCGCCCGCACTCCCCGATCAAACCGATTGCAAGCCGTATTCAGGCAGGAAAGAAAAATGACGGAAGTGTTCGATCTCCCAGGCACCCTGGTGGAGGCGTTGCAGCGTCGCGCTGCGGCGGAGCCGGAACGTATGGCCCTGCGTTTCCTCACCGAGGACCAGGGTACGGGCGAAGTGCTCGACTACCGCCAACTGGACCAGTGTGCCCGCCGTGTTGCGGCAGCCCTGCAGCAGCGCGCCGTGGCCGGTGATCGCGCCGTGCTGTTGTTCAACAGTGGTCCGGACTACGTCGCCAGCTTCTTCGCCTGTCTCTACGCTGGTGTAATCGCCGTGCCGGCCTACCCGCCGGAATCCAACCGCCAACACCACCTGCAGCGCCTGCACTCCATCCTCGATGATGCCGAGCCACGCCTGGTGCTGACCTCCACCGACCTGGAGGCCCAGTTGCAGGCCGCGCTGGGCGAGGAGTCCGGCAGCCTGCTCTGCGTCGACCGCCTGGACGCGTCGTTGGCCGATGCCTTCCAGGGCGTTGAACTGGCCGATACCGACATCGCCTTCCTGCAATACACCTCCGGTTCCACCTCGCTGCCCAAGGGCGTGCAGGTGAGTCATGGCAACCTGGTGGCCAACGAGAAGCTGATCCGCCAGGGCTTCGGCATCTGCGATGACGATGTGATCGTCAGCTGGTTGCCGCTCTACCACGACATGGGCCTGATCGGTGGCCTACTGCAGGGCATCTGGAGCGGCGTGCCGGTGGTGCTGATGTCGCCGCAGTATTTCCTCGAACGCCCGGTGCGCTGGCTGGACGCGATCAGCCGCTTCGGCGGTACCGTCAGCGGTGGCCCTGACTTTGCCTATCGCCTGTGCTGCGAACGCATCAGCGAATCGGCCCTGGCGCGTCTCGATCTGTCCGGCTGGCGCCTGGCGTTCTCCGGTTCCGAACCCATCCGCAAGGACAGCCTGGACGCGTTCGCGGCGAAATTCAGCCCGTGCAGCTTTGACACGGCGGCCTGGTTCGCCTGCTACGGCCTGGCGGAAGCCACGCTCTTCGTCACCGGCGCCCGCCGTGGCCAGGGCATCAATGTCCGTAAGCTGGACGCCGACGCCCTGGCCGCCAACCGCGCCGAGACCGGTGTGGGCGCTACGGCCATCAGCTGCGGTTACCCGCAGCCGGAACACGAACTCAAGCTGGTGGACCCGCTGGATGGCGTCACCTTGGGTGAAGGCCAGGTCGGCGAGATCTGGGTGAGCGGCGCCAGCGTCGCCCTGGGCTATTGGAACAACCCGGAAGCCAGCGCGCGCACCTTCGTCGAACGTGACGGCCGCACCTGGCTGCGCACCGGCGACCTGGGCTTCCTGCTGGAAGGCGAGCTGCACGTCACCGGCCGGCTGAAGGACATGCTCATCGTCCGCGGCCACAACCTCTATCCGCAAGACATCGAGCGCACCGTCGAGACCGAAGTCGAGGTGGTGCGCAAGGGCCGCGTCGCCGCCTTTGCCGTACAGCACCAGGGCAATGAGGGTATCGGCATCGCCGCCGAGATCGGTCGTCGCGTACAGAAGATGGTGCCGCCGGATGTGCTGGTAAAGATGATCCGCCAGGCCGTGGCCGAAGCCCATCAGGAAAGCCCGGCCGTTGTCGTGCTGCTCAACCCCGGCGCGCTGCCCAAGACCTCCAGCGGCAAGTTGCAGCGTTCCGCCTGCCGCAGCCAACTGGCCGACGGCAGCCTCGATCACTACGCGCTGTTCCGCGAGGGCGAAGCGATCCGCCAGCCGGGTGATGAACCCGCACCGGCCGCCGACGGCCTGGTGGCCAGGCTCTGGCGTGAGCAACTGGAGGTGGCGGAGCTGAGCTCTACTGACAACTTCTTCGCCCTGGGCGGCAACTCCATTCGCGCCGTGCAGGTCATGGCTCGCCTGCGGGAAGAGTTGGGTGTTGCCGTGGAAATGCGCCACCTCTTTGAAGCGCCCACCCTGGGTGAGTTCTCCAACCGGGTGGAGCGTCTCGCAGCGGAGGGAGGACAGGCGCAAGGGGCAATCGCGCGTCTTGACCGCAGCCAGCCACTGGCGCAATCCGCCGCCCAGAACCGCCTCTGGTTCCTCTGGCAGCTGGACCCGCACAGCGCCGCCTACAACATTCCCGGTGCGCTGCGCCTGCGCGGTAGCCTGGATAACGTCGCACTGAAGAAGAGCTTCCAACTGCTGGTGGAACGCCACGAATCCCTGCGCACCACCTTCCATGAGCTGGATGGTCAGCCCGTGCAGCGCATCCACCCGGCTGGTGGCTTCCAGCTGCGCCTGATCGACCTCGAAGACCAGCCCGATGCCGAAGCCCGCGCCCAGACCATTCGTGAGTCCGAAGCGCTGACGCCCTTCGACCTGGAAAACGGCCCGCTGCTGCGCGTCAGCCTGGTGCGCATCGACGCGCGCGATCACCTGCTGCTGGTGACGCTGCATCACATCATTGCCGACGGCTGGTCCCTGAACCTGCTGTTGGACGAATTTTCCCGGCTCTACAGCGCCCTTGGCCTCGGCCACCACGCGACGCTGGAACCGCTGCCGCTGCAGTACGCCGACTTCGCCGCCTGGCAGAACCAGTGGCTGGCGGCAGGCGAGGGCGAGCGCCAGTTCGACTGGTGGAAGGCCCAACTGGGCGAGGAGCAGCCGCTGTTGCTGTTGCCCACCGACCGGGCGCGCTCGCCGGATGCCCGTTACCGCGCCGGGCGCTACAGCATTCGCCTCGACAAGGCCCTGGCCGAGCGCCTGAACCAGGTCGCTCGCGACCACGACGCGAGCCTGTTCATGCTCTTGCTGGCGGGTTGGCAAGCGCTGCTGCACCGCTACAGCGGGCAGAAGGACATCCGCCTCGGCGTACCCAGTGCCAACCGCTCGCGCCTGGAAAGCCAGGGCCTGATCGGCTTCTTCATCAATACCCTGGTGCTGCGCGGTGAACTGGACGGCCGCATGCCGTTCGATGCGCTGCTGGCCCAGGCCCGTCAGCGCGTTCTCGGCGCCCAGGGGCACCAGGCGCTGCCCTTCGAGCAGTTGCTGGAAGCCTTCCCGGAGGCCCGCGCCCAGGGTGGCCTGTTCCAGGTGCTGTTCAACCACCAGCAGCGTGATCACCGTGCGCTGCAACGCCTGCCCGGCCTGTCCGCCGAGGAGCTTCCCTGGAACAGCCTCGAGGCCAAGTTCGAGCTGCAACTGCAGAGCGAAGAAGACGAGCGCGGGCGCATCAGCTTGTCGTTCGACTACGCCCTTGAGCTGTTCGACGAAGCCACCATCGCCCGTCTGGCCACCCACTTCCAGCGCCTGCTCTGGCAGGTCGCGGAACGTCCCGAGCTGGCCATTGGCGACGTGCAACTGCTGGGTGATACCGAGCGCGCGCGGCTCGCCCTCTGGGGCAGCGCACCCGGTGAACGTGCCCGGCGCTGGTTGCCGGAACTGATCGACGAGCAGGTCGCCGCTGGCGGCGAACGCCCGCTGTTGCTGGGTAACCCCGCCCTGTCGCTGGGTGAAGTGAATGCCCGTGCCAATCGCCTGGCCAACCGCCTGCGCGCCCTGGGCGTCGCGCCAGAAGTGCGGGTTGGCATCTGCGCCGAACGCTCGCCGGAACTGCTGGTGGGCCTGCTGGCGATCCTCAAGGCGGGCGGCGCCTATATCCCGCTGGACCCGGACTACCCCCGCGAGCGCCTGGCCTTTATGGTCGCCGACAGCGGAGTCCAGCTGCTGCTGACCCAGAGCCACCTGGACGTGGTGGAGCTGCCGGACAACGTCCGGCGCCTGGACCTGGACGTTGCCGATGAGGGCCACTGGTCAGACACCGCCCCTGCGCTGCACCTGCACGGCGAGAACCTCGCCTATGTGATCTACACCTCCGGCTCCACCGGCAAGCCCAAGGGCGTCGGCGTGACCCATGCGGCGCTTTCCGAGCGCCTGCTGTGGATGCGTGACACCTACGGCTTCGGCACGAATGACGTGTTCATGCAGAAGGCGCCGGTGAGCTTCGACGTGTCCGTCTGGGAATGCTTCCTGCCGCTGCTCTGCGGCAGCCGCCTGGTGCTGGCCGCGCCTGGCGAACACCGCGACCCGGCGCGCATCGTCCAGTTGGTATGTGAGCACGGCGTGACCGTGCTGCATTTCGTCCCGGCGCTGCTGCAACTCTTCGTGGACGAACCGCAACTGGCCCAATGCGCCAGCCTGCGCCTGCTGTTCTCCGGTGGCGAGGCGCTGTCGGCGGAGCTTCGCGACCGTGTGTTCGAGCAACTGCCGGCCGTGCAGTTGCACAACCGCTACGGCCCCAGCGAAACCACCATCAACGTCACCCACTGGCACTGCCAGGCGGGCGAGGGCGCTCCGGTGCCCATCGGTCGTCCGCTGGGCAATGTGCAGTGCCTGGTGCTGGACGACAACCTGGCGCCCACCGCGCCGGGTGTTGCCGGTGAGCTGTGCATCGGTGGGGCGGGGCTGGCCCGTGGTTACCTCGGCCGCGCCGGCCTCAGCGCCGAGCGCTTCGTGCCCAACCCGGACGGCAGCGGTTCGCGCCTCTATCGCACCGGCGACCTGGCGCGCTGGCGCGCCGACGGCGTGCTGGAGTACCTCGGCCGCGTCGACCAGCAGGTCAAGCTGCGTGGTTTCCGTATCGAACTGGAAGAAATCGAAGCCTGCCTGCTGGCCCAGCCCGGCGTACGCCAGGCGGTTGTGGTCCTTCGAGACAGTCAGGCCGGACCGCAATTGGTGGGCTACGTGGTCGCCGATACCGAGGACCAGGCGCACCTGCTGGCGGGCCTCAAGGACGCCTTGCAGCAAACCCTGCCGGACTACATGGTGCCGGCGCACCTGCTGCGCCTGGATGCCATGCCGCTGTCCCCGGCCGGCAAGCTGGAGCGCAAGGCCCTGCCCGAACCCCAGTGGCGCCAGCGCGAGCATGTGGCGCCGCAGACCGCGGTCGAGCAGCGCCTGGCTGCCATCTGGTGCAACGTGCTGGGCATCGGGAACGTCGGCCTGGACGACGACTTCTTCGAACTGGGCGGCCACTCCCTGCTGGCTACCCAGATCGTGTCCCGCAGCCGTCAGGCCTTCGATATCGAACTCCCGTTGCGAGCGCTGTTCGACGCCAGCCGCCTGTCCGCTTTCGCCACCCGTGTGGAAGCGGCCCTGGCCGCCGGCCTGCGTGACAGCCAGGGCGCCATTACCCGTGTCGACCGCAGCCAGCCGCTGCCGCTGTCCTACTCCCAGCAGCGCATGTGGTTCCTCTGGCAAATGGAACCGGACAGCCCGGCCTACAACGTCGGCGGCGTGGCGCGCATGAGCGGCCGGCTGGAGGCCGACCGTTTCGAAGCCGCGCTGCAGGCCCTGGTGAAACGCCACGAGACCCTGCGCACCACCTTCCCCAGCGAAGGCGGGGTGCCGGTGCAGCAGGTGTCCGAGGACTGTGGCTTGCGCATTCGCCGCGAGGATTTCTCGGCATTACCGGTCGATGAGTTCCAGCCGCGTCTGGAGGCCTTCACCGATGCCGAGGCACACCAGCCGTTCGACCTGGAGCGGGGTCCGCTGCTGCGGGTGTGCCTCGTCAAGGCCGAGGCCGAGCTGCATTACCTGGTCGTGACCCTGCACCACATCGTCACCGAAGGCTGGGCGATGGACATCTTCGCCCGTGAACTGGCCGAACTCTACGCCGCCGAACTCGAAGGCCGCGAAGCGGAGCTGGCACCCCTGCCGGTGCAGTACCTGGACTACAGCCAGTGGCACCGCCAGTGGCTGGAAGGCGGCGAGATGCAACGCCAGCTGGACTACTGGAAAGCCCAGCTGGGGGGCGAACAGCCGCTGCTGGAAATCCCCGGCGACCGTCCGCGCCCGCCGGTGCAGAGCCATGCCGGCGACCTGTTCCGCTTCGACCTGGACGACCGCCTGGCTGCGCGCGTGCGCGCCTTCAACGCCGAGCATGGCCTGACCATGTTCATGACCATGACCGCCGCACTGGGCGTGCTGCTGTATCGCTACAGCGGCCAGGATGACCTGCGCATCGGCGCACCGGTGGCCAACCGCATCCGCCCGGAAAGCGAGGGGCTGATCGGCGCCTTCCTCAACACCCAGGTGCTGCGCGTGCAGCCCGAGGGCCGGATGAGCGCGCGTGAATTGCTGGAGCAGGTGCGCCAGGTGGCCATCGACGCCCAGTCCCACCAGGACCTGCCGTTCGATCATCTGGTAGAAGCCCTGCAACCCCAGCGCAGCGCCGCCTACAACCCCCTGTTCCAGGTGATGTGCAACGTGCAGCGCTGGGAATTCCAGCAGACCCGCGAAGTGGCCGGGCTGAAGCTGGAGTACATCGCCAACGACGCCCGCGCCACCAAGTTCGACCTGAACCTGGAGGTCACCGACCTCGACGAACGCCTGGGTTGCTGCCTGACCTACAGCTGCGACCTGTTCGACCGCCCGCGCATCGCGCGCATGGCCGAGCATTGGCAACACCTGCTGCGGGCGATGATCGAGACGCCGGATGCGCGACTGTCCGAGTTGCCGCTGTTCACTGAGCAAGAACATGCCGCGCTGGTCGCCGCTCACCGTCAGGGGGCGGATGCCTACCCGCTGAATACGACTGTGCAGCAACTGTTCGAGCGCCAGGTCGCGGCCACTCCTGACGCGCCGGCGCTGACCTTCGCCGGCCAGCACCTCAGCTACGCGGAACTCAATGCCCGCGCCAACCAGCTGGCTCGACGCCTGGCGGAACTGGGCGTGGGCCCGGAAGTGCGGGTGGGCCTGGCCCTGGAGCGTTCGCTGGAAATGGTCGTTGGCCTCTTGGCCATCCTCAAGGCCGGCGGCGCCTATGTGCCGCTGGACCCGGAATACCCGCTGGACCGCCTGCGCTACATGGTGGAAGACAGCGGCATCGCCCTGTTGCTGGGCCAGGCCGGCCTGCTGGATGCCCTGGGCGAACTGCCCGAAGGCGTTCGCGGCTGGTGCGTGGAGCGTGACAGCGCCGCCCTGGCGGGTTACGCCCCTGACAACCTGCCGCTGCGCAGCGGCCCGGAGAATCTGGCCTACGTCATCTACACCTCCGGCTCCACCGGCCAGCCCAAGGGCGTCGGTGTGGATCAGGGGGCCATCGCCATGCACCTGCAGGCCGTGGTCGCCGACTTCGGCATGCGCCGCGATGACTGCGAGCTGCACTTCTATTCCATCAACTTCGACGCTGCCAGCGAACGCCTGCTGGCGCCGCTGGTATGCGGCGCGCGGGTGGTGTTGCGCGCCCAGGGCCAATGGGGCGCGGAAGAGATCTGCGCGCTGATCCGCGACGAGCGTGTGACCATCCTCGGTTTCACCCCGAGCTACGGCTGCCAGTTGGCGCAGTGGCTGGGCGGTCGTGGCGAGCGCCTGCCGGTGCGGCTGTGCATCACCGGTGGCGAGGCGCTTACCCCGGAGTACCTGCACGGCATTCGTGCGGCCTTCTCCCCGGAAGCCTTCTTCAACGCCTACGGCCCCACCGAAACCGTGGTCATGCCCCTGGCCAGCCTGGCGCCGGAACAACTGGAGGCGGGCGCCAGCAGCGTGCCCATTGGCAAGGTGGTGGGCGCGCGCGCGCTCTACGTGCTGGATGCCGACCTCAACCTGGTGCCGCCGGGTGCCACCGGTGAGCTCTATGTAGGTGGCGAAGGCCTCGCCCGTGGTTACCACCAGCGTGCCGGCCTGACTGCCGAACGCTTCGTCGCCGACCCGTTCGGGGGCCAGGGCGGTCGTATGTACCGCACCGGCGACCTGGTGCGCCAGCGCAACGACGGCCTGATCGAATACGTCGGCCGTATCGACCATCAGGTGAAGATTCGCGGCTTCCGCATCGAACTTGGCGAGATCGAAGCCCGCCTGCAAGCCCTGCCGGGTGTACGCGAGGCCGTGGTTCTGGCGCTGGACGCCAGTGGCGGCAAGCAACTGGTGGGCTACGTGCTGTCGGAGGAGGTGAGCCTCACCCGCGCAGACGCCCAACGGCAGGCCGCGTACCGCGAACAGCTCAAGACCCAACTCAAGGCGCTGCTGCCCGACTACATGGTGCCCGCGCACGTGGTGCTGCTGGAGCGCATGCCGCTGACCGCCAACGGCAAGCTGGACCGCAAGGCCCTGCCGGCGCCGGACCCGGAGCATGGCCGCCAGGCCTACGCCGCGCCGCGCAACCCGCGTGAACAGCAACTGGCAGAGATCTGGCGCGAGGTGTTGAACCTGTCCCAGGTGGGCATTCACGACAACTTCTTCGAACTGGGTGGCGACTCCATCCTCTCCATCCAGGTGGTCAGCCGCGCGCGGCAACAGGGCATCCATTTCACACCCAAGGACCTGTTCCGCTTCCAGACCGTGCAGAGCCTGGCCGAAGCCGCCCAGGACGGACCGCGCAAGGACGTGGCCGCCATCGAGCAGGGCCCGCTGAGCGGTCCGGCCGGGCTGACGCCGATCCATCACTGGTTCTTCGACGGGCGTGACAGCGGACTGGACCACTGGAACCAGGCGCTGCTGCTGGAGCCCGGCATGGCGCTCGACCCGGCGCTGCTGGAACGCGCGCTGGAGTGCCTGCTGGAACAGCACGATGCCTTGCGCCTGTCCTTCCGCCGTACCGAGGGTGCCTGGAGCGCCGAGTACCGCGCTCCGCAAAAAGGGCAAGGGCTTCTCTGGCACAGCCGGGTAGCGGACGGGGCTGAACGCCAGGCGCTGTTCGAAAGCGCTCAGCGCAGTCTGGATATCACTCACGGCCCGCTGCTGCGAGCCGTGCTGGCGGAAGGGCCGGACGATCAGCAACGCCTGCTACTGGCCATCCACCACCTGGTGGTGGATGGGGTGTCCTGGCGCGTGCTGCTGGAAGACCTGCAGAGCCTCTACCGGCAACTGGCGGAAGATCGCGAACCGAGCCTGCCCGCCAAGACCAGCGCCCTGGGCGACTGGAGCCGGCGCCTGGCGGCCTACGCCAGCAGCGAGTCCCTGCGTGAGGAACAGGCCTGGTGGCAGGCGCACCTGCAGGGTGCCGATGTTGAACCGCCGCGTGACAACCCCCAGGGAGAAAACACCGAGCGGCATGTCCGCAGTGTAACCGCGAGGCTGGACGCGAATCGCACCCGTGCGCTGCTGCAACAGGCACCGGCGGCCTATCGCACCCAGGTCAATGACCTGCTACTGACCGCCCTGGCGCGTGTGCTCTGCCGCTGGACCGGCAGCGATTCGGCGCTGGTACAACTGGAAGGTCATGGCCGCGAAGCGCTGTTCGACGAGATCGATCTGACTCGCAGCGTCGGCTGGTTCACCAGCGCCTACCCGCTGCGCCTGACTATGGCTGATGGCCTGGGCGAGTCGATCAAGGCGATCAAGGAGCAACTGCGCGCGGTGCCGCACAAAGGGCTCGGCTACGGCGTGCTGCGCTACCTGGCCGATGCCCCCTTGCGCCAGGCGCTGCAAGCCCTGCCGCAGGCGCGGGTCACTTTCAACTACCTGGGTCAGTTCGACCAGAGCTTCGGTGCCGATGCGCTGTTCCGCCCACTGGAAGAGCCGGCCGGTGCCCAGCATGACGTGGACGCGCCACTGCCGAACTGGCTGAGCATCGACGGCCAGGTATACGGCGGCGAGTTGCAGCTGCGCTGGACCTTCAGCGAGCAGGTATTCGCCCCGGCCACCGTCGAGCGCCTGGCGGCGGACTACCAGGCCGAGCTGGAAGGGCTGCTGCACCATTGCCTGGAAGAGGGCGTCGCTGGCATCACGCCGTCCGACTTCCCGCTGGCCAGGCTCTCCCAGGATCAGTTGGACGGCCTGACTCTGGCCCCCAGCGAGATCGCCGACATCTACCCGTTGACGCCCATGCAGCAAGGCCTGTTGCTGCACACCCTGCTGGAGCCGGGTTCGGGCATCTACTTTATGCAGGACCGCTACACCATCAACAGCGGTATCGACTTCGAGCGCTTCGCCGCCGCCTGGCACGCCGTGGTCGACCGGCACGAAGCCTTGCGTGCCTCGTTCTGGTGGAACAGCGGCGAGAACATGCAGCAGATCATCCATCGCCGCAGCACCACTGCCATCGAGCTGCTGGATTGGAGCGCCGAAGCGGAAGACGATCATGAGCAACGTCTGCGCGACCTGCTCAAGGCCGAGCGCGAAGCCGGCTTCAATCTGCTGGAGGTGGCACCGTTCCGCCTGCGCCTGATCCGCCTGGGTGCCGAGCGCCACTGGTTCATCATGAGCAACCACCACATCCTCATCGATGCCTGGTGCCGCTCGCTGCTGATGGGCGACTTCCTGGAAATCTACGGTGCGCTGGGCGAGGGCCGCGAAGCGCAGTTGCCAACGCCACCGCGCTACCGTGACTACATCGGCTGGCTGCAACAGCAGGACGTCCAGGCCGCCGCCGACTTCTGGCGTGACAACCTGCGCGGCTTCGAGCGGCCCAGCTACATCCCCAGCGACCGACCGTTCCTGCGTGACAACGGCGCCATGCGGGTGGGCGACCGCATCATCCGCCTGAAGGTGGAAGAGGGTGCACGCCTGCGCGAGCTGGCCCAGCGTCACCAGCTCACCATCAACACCTTCGCCCAGGCGGCCTGGGCCCTGGTGCTGCGCCGCTACGGTGGGGAGCGCGACGTGCTGTTCGGCGTCACCGTGGCCGGGCGCCCGGTGGGTATGCCGGAAATGCAGCGCACCGTCGGCCTGTTCATCAACAGCATCCCGCTGCGGGTGCCGATGCCAGCCGTGGGCGAGCGATGCAGCGTGCGCGACTGGCTGCAATCGCTGCTGGAACACAACCTGGCGCTGCGCGAGTACGAATACCTGCCGCTGGTGAAGGTGCAGGAATGCAGCGAGCTGCCCAAGGGCCAGCCGCTGTTCGACAGCCTCTTCGTGTTCGAGAACGCACCGGTGGAAGTCTCGGTGCTGGACCGTGCCCAGAGCCTGTCCGCCAGCTCGGAGTCCGGCCGTACCCACACCAACTTCCCGCTCACGGTGGTCTGCTACCCGGGCGACGACCTCAGCCTGCACCTCTCCTACGACCAGCGTTTCTTCGAGGAAGCGACCATCGACAGGCTGCTGGCCGACTTCAAGCGCTTGCTGCTGGCCCTGGGCGACTACATCGGTAGCGACTTCTCCGAACTGCCGCTGCTGGGTGAGGAGGAGCGAGGCTTCCTGCTCGAAGACTGCAACCGCACCGAACGCGCCTACCCGCTGGACCAGGGCTATGTGCGCCTGTTCGAGGCGAAGGTGGCGGAGCACCCGCACAAGACCGTTGCCACCTGCCAGGGCGAGGCCTGGAACTACGGGGAACTGAACTGCCGCGCCAACCGCCTGGGCCACGCCCTGGTGGCGGCCGGGGTGCGTCTCGACCAGCCAGTGGCACTGCTGGGCGATCGCAGCCTGGAACTGCTCGGCATGATGATCGGCGCCTTCAAGGCCGGCGGTGGCTACCTGCCGCTGGACCCTGCGCATCCGGCACAGCGTCTGGTCGATATCCTGGAACGCAGCCGCGCCCCGGCGCTGGTCTGCTCCCGTGCCTTCGAGGCCCAGGCCCGCGCGCTGCTGGATGAACTCAACTGCGCCCACCGTCCGCGTTTGCTGGTGTGGGAAGCGCTGCAGTCGGGCGAGGGCGATGAGCAGGACCTCGGCATCTACAGCGGCCCAGGCAACCTCGCGTACATCATCTTCACCTCCGGCTCCACCGGGCAGCCGAAGGGCGTGATGGTCGAGCAGGCCGGCATGCTCAACAATCAGTTGAGCAAGGTGCCGTACCTGTCGCTGAGCGAAGCGGACGTGATCGCCCAGACGGCGTCGCAGAGTTTCGATATCTCCGTGTGGCAGTTCCTCACCGCGCCGCTCTGTGGCGCCCAGGTGGACATCGTGCCCAACGCCATCGCCCACGATCCGCTGGCGCTGCTGACCCATGTGCGCGAACGCGGCATCACTGTCCTGGAGAGCGTGCCGTCGCTGATCCAGGGCATGCTCGCCTCCGATGCCATGGACCTTGCCGGCCTGCGCTGGATGCTGCCCACCGGCGAAGCCATGCCGCCGGAACTCGCGCGCCAGTGGCTGCAACGCTACCCGGCCATCGGCCTGGTGAACGCCTACGGTCCGGCGGAGTGCTCGGACGACGTGGCGTTGTTCCGCGTCGACCCGGCCTCCACCGAAGGTGCCTACCTGCCCATCGGCACGCCCACGGACAACAACCGCCTCTACCTGCTGGACGCCGAGCTGCAACCGGTGGCCATGGGTGCGGTGGGCGAGCTCTGCGTTGCCGGCACGGGCGTCGGTCGTGGCTATGTGGGTGACCCGGCTCGCAGCGCCCTGGTGTTCCTGCCTGATCCGTTCGGTGAAGCGGGGATGCGTCTGTACCGCACCGGTGACCTGGCGCGGCGCCGCTTCGATGGCGTGCTGGAGTACGTCGGCCGCGTGGATCACCAGGTGAAGATTCGGGGCTTCCGTATCGAGCTCGGTGAAATTGAGGCGCGGCTGCATACACACCCCGAGGTTCGCGACGGCGCGGTAGCGGTGCAGGAGGGCGCCACCGGCAAGCAACTGGTGGGCTACCTGGTGCCGGTCGATCCGCAGGTGGACGTGGCCGCGCTGCGCGAGCGGGTCAAGCAAGCGCTCAAGGCCACGCTGCCCGAGTACATGGTGCCGCTGCACTGGCTGCACCTGTCCGAGCTGCCGCACAACGCCAACGGCAAGCTCGACCGCAAGGCCCTCCCGGCACTGGATATCGGCCAGGCCCAGGGCGCCTTCCAGGCCCCGCGCAGCGAACTGGAAAGCACCCTCGCCGGCATCTGGGGCGAGGTGCTCAAGGTGGAGCGGGTCGGGGTCACCGACAACTTCTTCGAATTGGGCGGGCACTCGCTGCTGGCCACGCAGATCGCCTCCCGCGTGCAGAAGACCCTGCAACGCAACGTGCCGCTGAGGGCCATGTTCGAGTGCGCCACGGTCGAGGAGCTGGCGCACTACATCGAGTCGCTGGAAGACAGCGCCATCAGTGAACAGAAGGCCAGCCGGCTGGATGACCTGATGGCGAGTCTGGAAGCCCTTTGACCCCCTCTCCCGCTTGCGGGAGAGGGTTGGGGTGAGGGGAAAAACAATCGCCGCCGGACCACAAGTTCGGCGGCGCATCGAAACAACACGAGTCAAGGGTATCGACAATGCAAGCCACCGCAGAGCAACTGATCACCGAAACCGAAGCCCTCTACAGCTTCGAGGAAAACCTGCTGCTGCAACGCCAGAAGCAGCAGGAATCCAACGCCCGCAGCTACCCACGACGCATTCCCCTGGCCCTCAAGCGTGCCCGTGGCATCCATGTCGAAGACGTCGAAGGCCGTACTTTCATCGACTGCCTGGCCGGCGCCGGCACCCTGGCCCTCGGTCATAACCACCCGGTGGTGGTGGAAGCCATCCAGAAGGTGCTGGCGGACGAACTGCCGCTGCACACCCTGGACCTCACCACCCCGGTGAAGGACGCCTTCGTCCAGGACCTGTTTGCCGTGCTGCCGACGAACTTCGCCCAGAAGGCGAAAATCCAGTTCTGCGGCCCCACCGGTACCGATGCCGTGGAAGCCGCGCTGAAACTGGTACGCACCGCCACCGGCCGCAGCACCGTACTGGCCTTCCAGGGCGGCTACCACGGCATGAGCCAGGGTGCCCTGAGCCTGATGGGCAACCTGGGGCCGAAGAAGGCCCTCGGCGCGCTGCTCAACAACAACGTGCAGTTCCTGCCGTTCCCCTATGACTACCGCTGCCCCTTCGGCCTGGGTGGCGCGGCGGGCGTTGAGGTCAACCTGCGCTACATCGAGAACCTGCTGACCGACCCGGAAGGCGGTGTGCTGCCGCCAGCGGCGATCATCGTCGAGGCGGTACAAGGGGAGGGCGGCGTTATCCCGGCCCAGGACGCCTGGCTGCGCGGCCTGCGTGAACTCACCGCGCGCCTCGGCATCGCCCTGATCATCGACGAAATCCAGAGCGGCTTCGCCCGCACCGGCAAGATGTTCGCCTTCGAACACGCCAGCATCGTCCCCGACGTGGTGGTGCTGTCCAAGGCCATCGGCGGCAGCCTGCCTTTGTCGGTGATGGTCTATCAGGACTGGCTGGATCAGTGGCAACCGGGCGCCCACGCCGGCACCTTCCGTGGCAACCAGATGGCCATGGCTGCAGGCTCGGCGGTGATCCGCTACCTCGACCGGGAAAACATCCCGGCCCACGCCGAAGCCATGGGCCAGCGCCTGCGCGGCCACCTGAAAAACCTGCAGTCCGACTACCCGCAGCTGGGTGACATTCGTGGCCGCGGCCTGATGCTCGGCGTGGAAGTGGTCGACCCGGCCGGCAACACCGACCACCTCGGCCACCCGCCGGCGTTCGGCAAACTGGCCTCGTTCATCCAGAACGAGTGCCTCAAGCGTGGCCTGATCCTCGAACTCGGCGGCCGCCACGGCTGTGTGGTGCGCTTCCTGCCACCGCTGATCATCACCGCCCAGCAGGTGGACGAAGTGGCCGAACGCTTTGCCAGCGCGCTGAAGGCGGCGGTGCAACGCCTGTAACTCGCGGGGGCGCCTCTTTTGTGGGGGCGAATTCATTGGCTATGTCTGCGTTAGCTGTTGCGAGAAATTCACCATCGGGCCAAGAGCCTTGTAGGAGCTGGCTTGCCAGCGAAACGCTGCCATTCGCTGGCAAGCCAGCTCCTACGGGCAATGCAACTGCCTACAACACGTAGTGCAGACATAGCCATTGAAATCGCCCCTACAGGGATTACTGCCGTCGGATGGCCTCAGAGCGGGCCGAGTTCCACCTTGCCGTCGTGGCGGTCTTTGATCCAGGGCAGCGCTGGTGAGGGGTATCCCAAGCCCCATCCCTAGGCTTGGACATTCACCCTAGACTCCAGGGCCGCATCGAAGAAGGACGAGATCAACCGGCTGCCACGCCGCTCCGCCAGGCAGTAGAGGTAGGTTTCGGTGTGCACCGGGTTGCCGTCGATGCGAATCGGCTGGATGCGCGGGTCCGGGATGAACTCCGCTTCGGATACCGCCCCCAGGCCTATCCCGCGCATCACGGCTTCCCGCAGGGCCTCGCGGCTGCCGATCTCCATGGCGATACGCGGGGTGACGCCTGCTTCGCCAAGTGCCCCTTCAAGTGCCGAACGGGTGGTCGAGCCGGGCTCGCGTTGCAGGAGGCGCTGACCTTCCAGTTCTTCCAGGGCAATGGTGCCGCGCCGGGCGAGGGGATGGTCATTGCGGGCGAAGAGGATGATCGCGTGGCGCGCGTAGCGCACGGCGCACAGGCTCGGGTCGTCGTGCAGGCCGGCCAGCACGGCGATGTCGGTGACGTATTGCTCCAGGTCCGCCAGCACCTGGGCCGAGTTGCCCACGCGGATCGAGACATCGATGCGAGGGTGACGCTGGCGGTAGCTGTCCACCATCTCGATCACATGGAAGGGCCCCACGGCGCCCAGCTTGAGCTGGCCGCTGTCGAGCCTTCCGGAGTCCCGCAGCAGGTTGTGCGCCTCCAGCTCCAGGGCGGCCAGGCGCTGGGCGATGGGCAGTAGTTGCTGCCCCACCTCGGACAGCTCTATCCGACGGCCGCGGCGATAGAACAACTCGACATTGTGCTGGCGCTCCAGGCTCTGCACCTGGGTCGTGAGGGTGGGCTGGCTGAGCCCCAGGGCACGCGCTCCGGCGCTGAAGCTTCCGTGCCGGGCGACGGCCAGGAAGGCCCGCAACTTGGCGCTGGACATCCATAGACTCCATCAATACTTGGTTGGCAGAACCCATATTGAATTGATCGTATGACTGTCACGTGACGTTCCTAGCCTGTGCACATTCCAACCACAACCGCTGGGAATACCATGCACACGTTCGCCAAGTTCCTCCGCGTCGCCGGTATCGCCATCCTTCCCCTGATCGCCGCTGGCCAGGCACAAGCCGCTGACAAACTGACCATTGGCCTGATTCCCTCCGAGGATTCCCAGGCCATGATCGAAACCAGCAAACAGGTGCTCGACAGCCTGGAGAAACAGCTCGGCATGCCGGTGGAGCCCTTCGTCGCCACTGACTACAACGGCATCATCGAAGCACTGCGCGCCGGCAAGCTGGACGTGGCCTACCTCGGCCCGTTCTCCTACGTGCTGGCGACCACGGTCGCCGATGTCGAAGCCTTCTCGGTGGCAGTGACCAAGAAGACCGGCCAGAGCGCTTACAAGAGCCTGATCCTGGCGCGCAAGGACAGCGGCATCCGCCAGCTATCCGACCTCAAGGACCATACCTTCGCCTTCGTCGATCCCAGCTCGGCTTCTGGCCACCTGTTCCCCAAAGCGGGCCTGGAGCAAGCCGGTTACCAGCCGGACAAGCTGTTCTCGCGGGTGATTTTCTCTGGCTCCCACGACGCCAGCATCCTCGCGGTGGAGAATCGCAAAGTGGACGCCGCCGCCGTGGCCGACCGCATTCTCGCCAATGCCGTATCCAAGGGGCTGGTGAAGCAGGAGGACTTCCAGGTGGTCTGGACCTCCCGTCCGATTCCCGAGTCGCCCATGGTCTGGCGCAAGGACATGGATCCGGCGCTGAAGCAGAAGGTCGCCAGCGCCCTGGCGGCGATCAAGGACGTACCCTGGGGCGACCAGGGCCTGCTGGACGGCTTCCAGCCCACCAATGACTCGGCCTACGACGTGGTCCGCGACACCGCCAAGGTGCTCGATCTCGATCTGCGGAGCATGAAATGATCAGCGTCCGCCAACTGGCCAAGCAGTACGGCAGCAATGCCGTGCTGCGTGGCATCGACCTCGACATAGGGGCGGGCGAGTTCGTGGTGGTGCTCGGGCAGTCGGGCGCCGGCAAGTCGACCTTGCTCCGTTGCATGAACCGCTTGGCGCAGGCCGATTCCGGCAGTCTCGAAGTGGCCGGCATCGACGCGATGGCCTGCCGCGACACCCGCGAGCTGCGTCGTCAGGTGGCGATGATCTTCCAGCACCACAATGTGGTGCCGCGCCTGTCGGTGCTGAAGAACGTACTGACCGGTCGCCTTGGCGCGGTCTCTACCCTGACCTCGGTGCTGCAGTTGTTTCGCCGCGAAGACGTGGCCCTCGCCATGGCGTGCCTGGAACGCGTGGAACTGGCGCACAAGGCCCATGAACGGACCGATTCGCTGTCGGGCGGACAGATGCAGCGGGTGGGAATCGCCCGCGCCCTGGCGCAACGGCCGAAGGTGATCCTGGCCGACGAGCCAGTGGCCAGCCTCGATCCCAAGACTGCGCGCCTGGTGCTGCAGTACCTGCGCGACGCCACCCGCGAGCTGGGTATCACCGTGGTCTGCAACCTGCACCAGGTGGACTACGCCCGCGAGTTCGGCGACCGCATCGTCGGTCTGGCCCACGGCCGGATGGTGTTCGACGGCGCGGGTGGGGATCTGACCGACGCCGACCTGCAACGCATCTACCCGGGCCAGGCGCCTGAGCCAGAGGACTTGCGTCCGGCCGGTCGGGTGCCGATGCACTTCGCCACGGGACTGGAGGGCTGACCATGCAACCGCGCAATTTCATCTGGACGGTAGACCTGCCGCAAGGCCAGCGCGGCTGGCTGGGCACGGGTGCCATGGTGCTCGCTGTGGTGCTGATCCTGCACTGGAGCGCCCAGGGCGCGCAGCTCAGCCTGGGCGAACTGGCGGCAGGCCTGCCGCAGATCGGCGACTTCCTCAGCCGCACCGTACCGCCGGACTTCAGCATCCTGCCCAGGCTCGTCGCGCCCGCACTGGAAACCGTGCAGATCGCCATCTGGGGCACGCTGCTCGGCGTCTTGGCGGCCGTTCCGCTGTCGTTCCTGGCGGCCCGCAACCTGACTCGCAACCGGCTGCTCTACGGCGCTACCCGTCAGTTCCTGAACCTGACCCGCAGCATCAACGAGCTGATTCTCGCTCTGGTGTTCGTTTCCGCGGTGGGGCTGGGGCCGTTCCCCGGCGTGCTGGCCCTGGCGCTGCACGGCGTGGGCATGCTGGGCAAGTTCTTCGCCGAGAGCATCGAGGAGATCGACCAGGGGCCCATCGAAGCGCTTCAGGCGACTGGCGCAAGGCCCTTGCAGGTGATCGTCTTCGGTGTGCTGCCGCAGGTGATTACCGCCTGGATCGCGGTGGTGCTCTACCGCTTCGAGGTCAACCTGCGTTCGGCCACCGTGCTCGGCATGGTCGGCGCTGGCGGGCTGGGCTTTGAGCTGGTCAGCAGCCTGAAGCTGTTCAAGTACCCCGAAACCGCCACCTGCATCATCGTCATCACCCTGATGGTGATCATCGCCGACACGGCTTCCAGCCGCCTGCGCAACGCCATCCAGCGCGGCGCCTCCCACTGATCTGATCCTCGCAGGCCGCTGCCCGGCTCGACGCCGGCGCGGCGGGCCGCGGCCTGCGCGCCTGTATCGGTTGTACCGATGCAGACCTGCAAACAATCGACTTGAGCCGTTGTCGATGGCCACTGACTAGGTGCCCACCTTCCGACAACAAGAACAGAGGAGCCGTCATGACTGCCCGTTTTCACAATCCAGTCGATACACGCTTCGGCTGTGGCAGCCTTCGCCAGCTTGCGTCCCTCACCGAAAACCAGAAGGTCGCCCTGGTGATCTTCCCCGAGGCCCGCGCACTTGGCTTGCTGGATCGCCTGAACGTGCTGCTGGGCGAACGCCTGGTACATGTGGTTGAAGACGTCCAGCCCAACCCGGACGTCGCACAGTTGCGCGACACCTACGAGCGATTCTGGCGCGAGGCGGGTGACTGCCAGACCGTGATCGCCGTCGGCGGCGGTAGTGCCATCGACACCGCCAAGGCACTGATTGTCGGCACCGCATCCGGCAGCTTCGATGAACTGCTGACCCTGCTCGCGACGGGCCAGGCCTTTGTGCCGGCTCGGGCCAAGGCGCTGATCGCGGTGCCCACCACCGCCGGCACCGGCAGCGAAGTGACGCCTTGGGCGACCCTCTGGGATGTCGCCAACCAGAAGAAATACTCCCTGCACCTGGACTGCACTTGGCCCAAGGTGGCCATCGTCGACCCGGAGCTGATGATGACAGTGCCGGCCGGCGTCACCGTTTCCACCGGCCTGGATGCGCTGTCCCACGCCCTGGAATCGATCTGGAACCACAACGCCAATCCGATCTCCGACACCTACGCTGTCTCCGCCATCGAGGGCATTCTCGATTGCCTGCCACAGTTGCGCCTCGATCCCGGCAACAAGGAACTGCGCTCGCGCATGGCGCTGGCTGCGCTCAAGGCCGGCATGGCGTTCTCCAACACCAAGACGGCGCTGGCGCATTCCATTTCCTACGAGATGACCCTGCGCTACGGGCTGCCCCATGGCATTGCCTGCTCCTTCACCCTGCCATTGGTGCTGGGACTGGCGTGGGGGCGCGACGAAGCGCGTGATCGCACCCTGCAAGGGATGTTCGGCCCTGATCTGCACAAGGCTCAGGCGCGCCTGCGGGCGTTTCTCCACAGTCTCGACGTGAAGACCGAGTTTGGCGATTACGGCCTTTCGCCTGAGCAATCCCGGAGCATTCTCGAAACCGCTGCGCGAGGTGCCCGTGGCCGCAACTTCATTGGATCCAGCGCCGACTGATCCTGTCGTTCACTACCCGGAGACTGACCATGCACTACCAGCAACCCACCCAACTCAAAGCCGCGATCCTCGACTGGGCCGGTACCGTCGTCGACTTCGGTTCCTTCGCGCCGACCCAGATCTTCGTCGAGGCCTTCGCCGAGTTCGGCGTCGCTGTTTCCCTGGAAGAAGCCCGCGGCCCGATGGGCATGGGCAAGTGGGACCACATCCGCACCCTCTGCGACATCCCGGCGATCGGCGAGCGCTACCGTGCCGCCTTCGGCCGCCTGCCCACGGACGACGACGTCACCGCTATCTACGAGCGCTTCATGCCGCTGCAGATCGAGAAAATCGCCCTGCACTCGGCACTGATCCCCGGTGCCCTCGACGCCATCGCCACCCTGCGTGAGAAGGGCCTGAAGATCGGCTCCTGCTCCGGCTACCCGGCCGTGGTCATGAGCAAGGTGGTGGAGCTGGCGCGCCAGAACGGCTACGTCGCCGACCATGTGGTCGCCACCGACGAAGTGCCCAACGGCCGCCCGCACCCGGCCCAGGCCCTGGCCAACGTGATCGCCCTGGGCGTCGACGACGTCGCCGCCTGCGTGAAGATCGACGACACCTGGCCGGGTATCCTCGAAGGCCGCAGCGCCGGCATGTGGACCGTGGCCCTGACCTGTTCGGGCAACGCCCTCGGCCTGACCTATGAGCAATTCAAGGCCTTGCCAGCGGACAAGCTGGACCAGGAACGCGCCCGCATTGGCCAACTGTTCGAAGGCTCCCGTCCGCACTACCTGATCGACACCATCGCCGACCTGCCGGCAGTGATCGACGACATCAACCAGCGCCTGGCCCGCGGCGAGATGCCCCAGTCCTGCTGATCGGAAGCGGCGCCAGCCGGCGGGCAAGGATGCCCGCACCCGCAATGAAAAATGGGCGCCGACCTGTGGGGGCGAATTCATTCGCCAAGGAGGCCGCAGGCCTCCCGTAGAGGGCGGGCCACGTTGGTTGAAGCCCAGTGCAGCGGTGTCCGTACCCAAGCGATGGGTTTCGTTCCTCTACCCATCCTACGATCTGGTCCTGCGCACGGGGATCACCGCCGTCGGGCGGACTCAGAGCGGGCCGACTTCCACCTTGCCGTCGTGGCGCTCGTTCATCCAGCGCAGTACTTGCTCGCCGAACTCGGGCGGGGCCTTGCGAGCGACGCGGCGCACCAGGTCCAGTACGGTCTGCTGGGCCAGGGCTTCTTCCATGCGCTTCTGTGCCTGCAGCATCACGGCGTGGATGGAGCAGGGGTCGGCAACCGCCCAGTTCGGTGCCGGGCATCCACTCCCGAAGATCGCGCAACGCTCGCGCACGCCACGGCACTCGAAAATCTGCTTGTCGCCATCGATGGCGCGGACGATGTCCAGCACGGTGATCTCGTCGGCCGGCCGCGCCAGGCGGAAGCCGCCGCGCACGCCTTCGGTAGCAGCCACCAGGCCGGCCTTGGCCAGGCGGGTGAATACCTTGGCCAGCAATTCCGGGGGCACGCCCTGAAGTTCGGCAAGGGCACGCACGCTCGCTTCGCGGCCGTTGCCTTTCTCGTCTGCCAGGTAGAGGAGGCAGTGAATGCCGTACTCCACGCCCGCGCTATACAACGCCATCTTTAACTCCGACTCGTTTTATCGCCTTTAATGGGGCGGTTTTTCGCACGTACCGCAATGATTGGCGCCCTGCATAGAGGCTCCAGGATTACGCCGACGCCTCGAATACTAAGCTATGCAGGGCGCATTACCCAGATTTGTTGCGACTTGAAGGTGATGATGGCGACGAGCGGCGCAGCGAGCAAGAAAAAACGCTTGCCGAAATTAACTGCGACAAATAGAGTCGCAGTTAGCCGGTGTGGTTCGGGGCGATGACCTCACAGCCCGGCATGAAGATGTCGGGCGCATCTGCCCGGAGAAACCTCACTTTTCGCCTTCTGGAGATACACATGAAACAACGCATTCTGATCGTCGGCGCCGGCTTCGGCGGTATGTGGAGCGCTCTGAGCGCAACTCGCCTGCTGGACCAGCACGGCCGCGATGACGTCGAAGTGGTAGTGCTCGCGCCCCAGGCCGAACTGCGCGTCCGTCCGCGCTTCTACGAGCCTGAGGTACACAAGATGGTGGCGCCGCTGGGCGAGCTGTTCGACGCGGTGGGTGTGACCTTCGTCCAGGGCTTTGCCGAGCGCATCGACACCGAGGGCAAGCGCGTCGGTTATCGCACCACTGCTGGTCAGTTCGCTGAGCTGGACTATGACCGTCTGGTCCTGGCTACCGGCAGCCAGGTGGTACGCCCGGCGCTGGCCGGTGTCGAACACGCTTTCGACGTCGACCAGCTCGAAGAAGCCGTGCGTCTGGAGCAACACATCCAGTCCCTGGCGGAGCGTCCGGCTTCGGTCAGTCGCAATACCGTGGTCGTGGCCGGTGGTGGCTTCACGGGGATCGAGACTGCAGCCGAAATGCCAGCCCGCCTGCGTGCTGCACTGGGTGAGAACGCCGATGTACGAGTGATCGTCGTCGACCGTGGCAGCGAGATCGGTGCTGCGCTGGGTGATGGCCCTCGTGGCGCGATCATCGAAGCCTCCGAGCAACTCGGTGTGGAGTGGCGTCTGAACAGCGCAGTGGCGTCGGTGGACGCCGGTGGCGTAACGCTGGCCAGTGGTGAGCGCATCGAGGCGGCTACCGTGGTGTGGACCGTGGGCGTACGCGCCAGCTCGCTGACCGAGCAGGTTGCCGCCGAGCGCGATGGCCAGGGCCGTCTGCACGTCGACGCGAACCTGCAGGTGCCAGGGCAGGACGGTCTGTTCGCCACCGGTGACGTGGCCCGGGCCGCTTGCGATGACCAGGGCAACTACGCACTCATGTCCTGCCAGCACGCCATCGCCCTGGGCCGCTCGGCAGGCAACAACGCGGCAGCAAGCCTGCTGGGGGTGGCGCCGATCCCCTACAGCCAGCCCAAGTACGTCACCTGCCTGGACCTGGGCGCCTGGGGTGCGGTGTTCACCGAAGGCTGGGACCGCCAGATCAAGTTAGAGAAGGCCGAAGGCAAGTCCCTCAAGCAGCAGATCAACAGCGTGTGGATCTATCCGCCGGCGGCTGATCGCGCCACCGCACTGGCCGCCGCCGACCCGCTGATCCCGGTTGTGGCCTGATACCCGCAAGTCCGATCCAACTGCCTGTGCCGCGCCGTCTCCCGACGGCGCGGCATCAGATTCTCCTTTTTCTTCCGGAGGTTGCCATGGGCCTGACGGTGATGATCACCACCCGACCGCTGGCCGCAGCATCAATCGAACAGCTGCTCGCACGCTGGTTATCGCAGGATTGCTGGACCCTGAAAGCCCGTTCGCCAGACGGGCGCTGCTGGCAACTGCAACTGGTGGCGGGGGCATGCACCGCGTCGGCGGAGCGAATGTTCGACGCAATAATGATGAGCGATTGGTTGGTGGCACTGGATTTCGACGCGCCTGACATCGTCGCCTGACCGGATACCGCAATACCAGGAGGGCGACCATCACCGCGATTCCATGCTTTTGGATAGTGCGAAGCGGAGCTTGTTGGAACCATAGTCCAGCTCTAGCCTCTAGCATGGCTTTGCCACGCATGGTCCTGACAACAAGCACAAGGAATCGCCGTGACCGCGCAATCGACCCCCTCGCAGGACATCCTCGACGTGTTGATCGTCGGTGCCGGTCTGTCCGGCATCGGCGCCGCCTGTTACCTGAAGCGGTACCAGCCGTCCAAGCGCTTCCAGGTGCTCGAGGCCCGCAACGACCTGGGTGGCACCTGGGACCTGTTCCGCTATCCGGGCATCCGCTCCGACTCCGACCTCTACACCTTCGGCTTCGAGTTCAAGCCCTGGAAGGACGAGAAGGCGATAGCCGACGCCAGCGCGATCATGAGTTACCTGCGCGAAACCGTGACCGAGCACCAGATCGACCGGCATATCCGTTACGGCCAGCGCGTGATTGCGGCGGACTGGCGCAGCGAATGCGGGTGGTGGGAAGTGCAGGTGGAAGACGCCGCCACCGGTCAGCGCAGCATCCAGCGCTGCCGCTGGCTGTTCTCGGCTGGCGGCTACTACCGCTATGACCAGGGGTTCTCCCCGGCCTTCGACGGTATCGAGCGCTTCCAGGGGCAGGTGATTCATCCGCAGCGGTGGCCGGAAAGCCTGGATTACGCCGGCAAACGGGTGCTGGTGATCGGCAGTGGCGCCACAGCCGTGACCCTGGTACCGGCCATGGCCGACAAGGCCGCCCACGTGACCATGCTGCAGCGCACCCCGAGCTATGTGATCCCGCTGCCGGCGAAGGACCCGATTGCGCTGCTGCTGCGCAAGCTGCTGCCGGAGCAGACCGCCTATTCCATCGTGCGCTACAAGAACGCCAGGGTCGCGCTGGCCTTGTGGCGGTTCTGCCAGCGCTTTCCCAACGCGGCACGGCGCATCATTCGCTTCGTCAACGCGCGCGCGCTGCCCAAGGACTATCCGGTAGACGTGCATTTCAACCCACCCTACAACCCCTGGGACCAGCGTCTGTGCGTGGTGCCGGACAGCGACCTGTTCCGGGCGCTGGGCAGCGGCAAGGCGTCCATCGTCACCGACCAGATCGACCGCTTCACCGAGCAGGGCGTGCGCCTGAAGTCCGGCGTGGTGCTGGAGGCGGACATCGTGATCACCGCCACCGGGCTCAACGTGCAGGTGTTCGGTGGTGTGCAGCTGTCCCGCGATGGCCAGCCAATCGCCTGGAACGAGACGGTGGCCTACAAGGGCATGATGCTGTCCGGCATCCCCAACTTCGCTTTCGCGGTGGGCTACACCAACGCCTCCTGGACGCTCAAGGTGAGCCTCCTGTGCGAGCACTTCTGCCGTCTGCTGGGTTACATGGATGACCACGGCCATACCGTGTGCGAACCCAAGGCGCCAGCGGGCATGCCGACCCGGCCGCTACTGGATTTTGGCGCCGGCTATGTGCAGCGCGTGCTGGCCAACCTGCCACGGCAGGGGCCGGGCATGCCCTGGGTGATGTCCATGGACTACTTCAAGGACGTGAAGCTGCTGCGCAAGGGGCCGGTGGCCGATGCCTGCCTGACGTTCTCCGCCGCGCCGGCCGAGCAGGCCGTTGCCGGGGTCGCGTCGAGCGGTGAAAGCGCGGCCTCGAAATAGCAGGGTGCTTGCGTCGTCGCTAGGCCCTTCCGGGCTCGCGCTTGAGTTGCTCGCGCATCAGTTCCAGGTAGCGCGTGGCGCCTAGGCCCAAGGGGCGGTTCTTGATCCAGACGATGTCGACCCACAGGCGCATCTGGCTGGCCATGTTGTCGAAGCGGACTTCGGCCAGTGCACCGGAGGCAACCAGCGGCTGGATCAGGGGCTGTGGCAGGTAGGCCCAGCCCAGGCCCGCCTGCACCAGGTCGAGGGTGGCCAGGTAACTGTCGGTGAGCCAGACCCGGTGCGACAGCACGATCTGCGGGTCGGAGGCCGTGGGCTCGCCGGAGGCGACGATGATCTGGCGGATAGTGGCCATCTCCGCTTCGCCCAGCGGCATGCCCTCAGTGGCGGTTGGATACCCGGGAGCGGCAACCGCGACCAGTAACTGGCTGCCGGCTTCGAGAAAGGCCTCGCGTTCATCGATCCCCGGACGCTCGAAGACCAGCGCCAGTTGCACGCTGCCCTCATGCAGCATGCGCACGGCCTCCGATTGCGAGGCGGAGCGCACCTCGATCTGCAGCGTCGGAAACTCACGGGACAGGGCTGTCAGGGGGCGGCTCCAGGCTCCGGTTTGCAGTTCCGGTGCCATGGCCACTACCAGGCGCGTTTCCAGACCTTGATGCAATTGCAGCGCGTGGGCATCCAGCAGGTTCAACTGGCTGGCCACCTGCCGGGCCTGGGGCTCGAGCGCGCGAGCGGCCGCTGTGGGAAGGGCCTTGCGGGTGGAACGGTCGAACAGTTCCAGATCCAGTTCGGCCTCCAGCTGGGATACCGCCATGCTGACGGCGGAGGGCACGCGGCCAAGCTTGCGGGCCGCGGCGGAGAAAGAGCCTGCTTCGAGGACGGCGAGGAATACTTTGAGCGATTCGCTGGTGAAAGCCATGGTGGTTGTCAGTTTTCCTGATAACTGTTGTCTTTTTCTATCAGGTCTGAACACCTAATTTCTACTCCATCGACATCAACGGTCAGGAGCGTGAAATGAACAACACAGGTTGGCAGGGGCAGGTGGCGCTGGTCAGCGGCGCGGGCAGCGAACTGGGCATCGGCATGGCGATAGCCCGCCGGCTTGGGGCCGCCGGGGCGAAATTGATCGTCACCGCGAGCAGCGCCCGAATCGCCCAGCGGGTGGCGGAACTGCGCGCGGAGGGCTTCGAGGCCGAGGGGAGGGCGGCCGACCTGACCGACGAGCAGCAGGTGCGCGACCTCGCGACCTGGGCCGAGTCCCTCTGGGGGCGCGTCGACATCCTGGTGAACAACGCCGGCATGGCCATGCAGGGCAGCCCCGAACCCTTCGCCGAGGTCGCCAGCATGGACCTCGACACCTGGAACCTCTCTATCACCCGCAACCTGACCACGGCGTTCCTGCTGACCCGCGCCGTGCTGCCGGGCATGCAGGCGCGGGGTTACGGACGCATCGTGAACATCAGTTCGACCACCGGCACCCGTGGCAGCAATCCCGGCGAAGCGGCCTACAGCGCGGCCAAGGCCGGGATGGTGGGCCTGAACATGGGCCTGGCGCTGGAAGTGGCCCGCCAGGGCATCACGGTCAACAGCGTGGCACCGGGCTGGATCGGCACTGGCTCCAGCACGGAAGCAGAAACGCACGCCGCGAGCTATGTGCCCATCGGCAGGGCGGGGCGCCCGGATGAAGTGGCGGCGGCGGTGGCCTTTCTCGCATCACCGGAAGCCAGCTACATCACCGGAGAGCTGCTGGTGGTGGATGGTGGCAACTGCCTGATCGAAAACAAGGCGCCGTGAGCGGGAGAAAAACCAGCATGAGCACTCAAGTCGTACTGATCACGGGCGCCGCTGGCGGAGTCGGCCGGGCACTGGTACAGCGATTCATCGAAGGCGGCTGGCAGGTTTTCGCCACCGACCTGGATGCACAGGGCCTGGCCCGATTGCAGGCACAGTTCCCTGCCTGCGGCACCTTCGCCGGCGATATCCGCCGACCGTCGACCTGTACGGACGCCGTTGCCGCAACGCTGTCGGCCTTCGGTCGGCTGGATGCCCTGGTCAACGCGGCCGGTGTCTGGCGCGAAGGGCCAGTGGATCGTTTCAGCGAGGAGGATTTCGATCTGGTCCTCGACGTGAACCTGAAGGCCACCTTCTTCATGTGCGCGGCGGCCATCCCGTCACTCAAGGAAAGCCAAGGTTCCATCGTCAACATCTCCAGCGACGCCGGCCGCCAGGGCAACCGCAACGCGGCAGCCTACTGCGCCAGCAAGGGCGGGGTGACCTTGCTGACCAAGACCCTGGCACTGGACCTGGCGCCATTCGGTGTGCGCTGTAATGCAGTGTCGCCGGGCGATATCGAAACGCCGATGCTGAAGTTCCAGGCCGAGCACTACGGCCAGGGCGATCCCGAGGGGTACTACCGCGAGTTGCTGGCGAAGTATCCGCAGGGTGATCGAGCCTGTTTCATCCAGCCCCAGGAGGTCGCTGAGCTGACGTATTTCCTCTGCCAGCCCGCGGCACGCTCGATCACCGGAGCGGATATGGCCATCGATCGGGGCGTTTCGGCAGGCAATTGATGGGTTGCGGGTCAATGCACTGACGTGGCCGCCGGATTTCGCCAACTATGCCCATCGATACCCCCCCCAGATTCTCCGGCCAAAAGACGGGATGGTTGCACACCCAGGTGGGAAACTATTGGACGCTTATTACCCCGGATTTCTGGAAGGTTTTGCGCGCTGTTTTATAATTGAGAGTTGGCAACCTGGAAACCTTCGTGCTGCTCGTACTGCGCTGTCGTGGCGTGCAGCTGGTGGCCGACGACACGCTTCGAGCGGTTCGGCTATATCCCATCAGCGCCGTCCAGGTCCTTTTCGCTCCTGACAGGAGAAACGCCATGACGCATATCTGCGTTCGTCCCTCGCCAGCACGACGGAATGGAATCGCGGTCGGGAAGGCGCTGTTTGCAAGCTTGGTTTTGGTCCTGCTGGTACTTGCAGAAAGGCCGGCACACGGGCAGGTCTTGCTCACCGAGACAACATGGGGTGGGACTGGAGCCGAAGTCGCAACTGCTGTCGCCACGGCCGCCGACGGCAGCGCGTACCTCGTCGGCTCGACGGATAGCTTTGCCTTCGACCAGTTCGGCCAGCCCGCGACGCGAATGTTCATCGTCAAGCTCTCGAATGGAGCGGTTGTCTGGCAGCGGATCTGGAACGGCCCGACCATCGTCGGGGTGACGGATGCGTCAGTGGCGGTCGCTGCCGACGGATCAGTTTATGTGGCCGGCATCACCGCAGACGGTGGCGGAGACGCCGTGCTGCTGAAATTCGATCCGAACGGCAACCTGCTCTGGGTGCGGGCCTGGGGCGGTACCCAGTCCGATAGTGCCGGCGCGGTGGCGACGCACAGCGACGGCTCCGTCTACGTCGCGGGCCGGACAACCAGCTTCGGCCCGAGCTCCGCCGGGGTGTTCGTCCTGAAGTTCGATCCGACGGGCACTCTTGTCTGGCAACGGCTCTGGGACAATGCCGCTGGCTTCGAGGCGATGGCTGTCTCGCCAGACGGCAGCATCTACGCGGCCAGTTCGAAACTGCGGGGAAACGATCTCTCCCAGTTCGATGTCATGGTGCTGAAGCTGACGCCAGCTGGCGACCTGGTCTGGGCACGGACGTACGGGGCAGGCGAGGTCGTGGATGCGCGCGGCGGAATGGCCGCCGCCGCGGATGGGTCCATATACACCGCTGGCGCCATCCAGGCGGCGAAGGGCGGCATCGTCGGCATCGCCGCGTTGGTCCTGAAGATCGGGTCCGATGGCAGCTTGTTGTTCGGCAAGGAATGCTGCACCAAGGGCGGCGACACCGGTGAAGGCATCGCGGTGGCGCCCGACGGCTCGGTTCTTCTCGCCGGCACGACGACGGTGTTGGGCGTCGGCTTCCAGGATGCATTCGTCGCGCGCCTGGAATCGACGGGCAAGAAGGTGACGGATGCAGCAACCTGGGGTGGCACCGGCTTCGAGACCGGCGGTGGGGTCGCGGCTGCGGCCGACAACACGGTGCGGCTTGCGGCGACGACGAGCCAGGGCCCGCCGTATTCGCTGCTGGCGGCGTCGCTGAAACTGTCCGCGCCGAAATTCACCGTCGCGACCCCTGCGGGAGCGCTCGTGGATCCGGCAGGCACGGTTTCGATTCCGCCACACGGGGCGTCCGTACCGGCCGGCAGCACGACCTACAGCGGAAACTTCGAGTCGGCACTCATATCGCTCACGCTGCCGTAACGCAGTCAGCCTCGCCAGAACGGTGCGCGCGGACGTAGCGCCCACCGGTCAATCGCTCGGCCCAATGCCGACGAGACGCCCGGCACCGGTTTGATGGCCGATTCGATGCGCGTGGTCAACTCGTCGAGGCTGACGGGATCAGAGCCGGCCACCTTGCTGCCCGTCCCGGCGATAAGGGCTATCGCGTCCGCTTAAAAGTACGCGGACACCATCGCCCTTAATGCTGGAGTTCGGAAGGTGACTTGGTTGGACGCTTAGTGCGCCAGTTAAAGCTGGCGGAGGATAGTCGATGAAAGTTCGATACTGGTAAGAAATGGCGAATCAACCCGACCCCGAGTCATGCATGCTGCACCGTGATGCTGCGTTGAAATCGACCTCAGAATGCTCATTTACAGCACGTAAACTGCGCTTCTTCGGCCGATTTCGCTTTGCCTGACCTTCGCTCGACGACTTTTCGTACAAAACCTAGTGGATTCAGGAAGGCTATCTGCCGGTACTGGCGCCAGGCTCTCGGACGACGCAGCCAGCGAAATCGGCTGTAATGGTCTCGTTTCGGGCTGCGCACAGATCACTACATACCCAGCCCAAAGAATGCACACCCGTACCCTGATGATCGCTTCGCGTCACATACCCAAGGCAGGAGCCGTATGCGGTAGTTCCGCACGTACGGATCTGTGCGGGGGGTGGCGGGTAACTGCCATCCCTACCGCGACCGTTTCGCGAGCAAGCTCGCTCCTACACGTCAGTAGCCCGGATGAGCACCAGGGAAAGTCCAACTCCGCCGCTCTTGGATTTCACCTGAGCTACGATTGGCCAGCCGCCCCCGAGACGTCCCCTTATAAGGAGCCAAAAGTAAGTCCACGTTCTACGAACGTGGATGAAGGAGTCATCGCTTCTGGATATCGACGCCGAGGGCCAGCAAAGCGCTGCCCCTTACCGGGTGCCTTAGCGCTCGACAGCCAGCGCCACACCCATGCCGCCGCCGATGCACAGGGTCGCCAGGCCCTTCTTCGCATCGCGCTTGATCATTTCGTGCAGCAGGCTCACCAGTACGCGGCAGCCGGAAGCGCCGATGGGGTGGCCCAGGGCGATGGCGCCGCCGTTGACGTTGACCTTGGCCATGTCCCAGCCCAGTTCCTGGCTGACCGACAGGGCCTGGGCGGCGAAGGCTTCGTTGGCTTCGATCAGGTCGAGGTCTTCGAGGCTCCAGCCGGCCTTTTCCAGGCAGCGGCGGGTGGCAGAAACCGGGCCGATGCCCATGATCGCCGGGTCGACGCCGGCATTGGCGTAGCCCGTGATGCGTGCCAGCACCGGCAGGCCCAGGGCTTGGGCCTTGGCCGCGCTCATCAGGACCACGGCGGCAGCGCCGTCGTTGATGGTGGAGGCATTGCCCGCGGTGACGCTGCCGTCTTTCTTGAAGGCCGGCTTGAGCTTGGCGAGGGACTCGGCAGTGGTACCGGCGCGCGGGCCTTCATCGGTGGCGAAGGCGATGGGGTCGCCCTTGCGCTGCGGGATCAGGATCGGGGTGATCTCGTCGGTGAAGCGCCCGGCTTCGATGGCGGCGACAGCCTTTTGCTGGGAGGCGGCGGCAAAGGCGTCCTGCTGGTCGCGGGTGAGGCCGTATTTTTCCACCAGGTTCTCGGCAGTCACGCCCATGTGGTAAACGTTGAAGGCGTCGGTCAGGCCGTCGTGGATCATGGTGTCCAGCGCCTTGGCATGGCCCATGCGCATGCCGGTGCGGGCTGCCGGGAGGATGTAGGGCGCCAGGCTCATGTTCTCCTGGCCACCGGCGATGATCACCTCGGCGTCGCCGCAGCGGATGGCCTGCACCCCCAGGTGCAGGGCCTTGAGGCCGGAGCCGCACAGCTTGTTCAGGGTCATGGCCGGCACTTCATGGGGCAGGCCGGCGAGGATGGCGGCCTGGCGCGCCGGGTTCTGGCCGCTGCCTGCGGTGAGGACCTGGCCGAGGATCACTTCATCCACCTGATCGCCCTTGAGGCCCGTCTGGGTCAGCAGCTGGCGGATCACGGCAGCGCCCAGTTCATGGGCGGGAATGTTCGCCAGGGCACCCTGGAAGCTGCCGATGGCGGTGCGGGTAGCGGCGACGATAACGACGTCTTGCATGCTTGAATCTCCTGAGAAAGGCGCCGGAACGACGAAATTAAAAAGGCGCGGCCCGAGTACGGCTGGGCCGCGCGACACGCTAAAGGGTCAGAACTGCTCGGCGGTGAGGCCGAAGAGTGGCTCGCTGCCGCCGCGAATGCTGGCTTCCAGGCCCAGGGTGCGTGGCAGCAGGCGGCGGAAGTAGAACTCGGCGGTGGCCAGTTTGGCGGCGTAGAAGCCTTCGTCTTCCTCGCGGCGCGCCTGGGCTACCTGGGCCATCCGCGCCCAGAGCCAGGCGTAGGCCACATGGCCGAAAAGCTGCAGGTATTCGACCGAGGCAGCGCCGACTTCATTGGGGTTGCGGGCGGCCTGGTCGAGCAGCCACTCACTGGTGCCCTCCAGGCGCTGCAGGGCTTCCAGCAGTTCGCCGGAATAGGGCGCGCCGGGCTGGCCGGCAAAGCTGCGCACCTCGGCACAGAACAGGCGCACCGCGGCGCCGCCATTGGCGACGACCTTGCGGCCCAGCAGGTCCAGGGCCTGGATGCCGTTGGTGCCTTCGTAGATCTGCGCGATGCGCACGTCGCGCACCAGTTGCTCCTGGCCCCATTCGCGGATGTAGCCATGGCCACCGAAGACCTGCTGGCCGAGCACGCAGCTGTCCAGTCCGGTGTCGGTGAAGAAGGCCTTGGCGACGGGCGTAAGCAATGCCACCAGGGCTTCGGCGCGCTGGCGTTCGTCCGCGTCGTCGGCGTACTTGGCCAGGTCCAGTTGCTGGCCGACGTAGCAGGCGAAGGCGCGACCACCCTCGGTCATGGCTTTCATGGTCAGCAGCATGCGGCGCACGTCGGGGTGCACGATGATCGGGTCAGCCGCCTTGTCCTTGGCCACTGCGCCAGTAGGTGCGCGGCTCTGGATGCGCTCGCGGGCGTAGGCGACGGCGTTCTGGTAGGAGGCGTCGGCGCAACCGATGCCCTGGATACCGATGGACAGGCGCTCGTAGTTCATCATCGTGAACATGGCCGCCAGACCTTTATTGGCCTCGCCAATCAGGTAGCCGGTGGCGCCGTCGAAGTTCATCACGCAGGTGGCCGAGGCCTTGATGCCCATCTTGTGTTCGATGGAGCCGCAGGAAACCGCGTTCTGCGCGCCGAGGGAACCGTCGGCATTGACCATGACCTTGGGCACCAGGAACAGGGAGATACCCTTGGGCCCGGCCGGGGCGTCCGGCAGTTTCGCCAGCACCAGGTGGATGATGTTCTCGGTCAGGTCCTGCTCGCCGCCGGTGATGAAGATCTTGGTGCCGGAAATGCTGTAGCTGCCATCGGCCTGGGGTTCGGCCTTGGTACGGATGATCCCCAGGTCGGTGCCGGCGTGGGGCTCGGTCAGGCACATGGAACCGGCCCAGCGGCCCTCGTACAGGGGTGGCAGGTAGGTGGATTTCAGCTCTTCGCTGGCGTGGGCGTCGATGGCCAGGCAGGCGCCCGAGGAGAGGGCGGAGTACAGGGCGAAGCTGGCATTGGCGGCGTAGAGCATCTCTTCGAACTGCACGGCGAGCATCTTGGGCATGCCCATGCCGGCATAGTCCGGGTTGCCGGAGAGGCCTACCCAGCCACCTTCGATGTAGGTGGCGTAGGCCTGTTTGAAGCCGGCCGGGGTGGTGACCACGCCGTCCTGCCATTGCGCGCCTTCCTCGTCGCCGCTGCGGTTTAGCGGGGCGATGAGCTGCCCGGTGACCTTGGCGGCTTCTTCCAGGATGGCGTCGGCGGTATCGGCGTCGACCCGCTCGGCCAGGGCGGGCAGGCGAGCCCAGATGGACGGGGCATCGAAGACTTCGTGCAGGACGAAGCGCAGATCACGAAGCGGAGCGCAATACTGGGGCATGGGAGTTACCTTGCTTTGGCACGGGTGAAGAGGATTTGAGGAAACTGATCAACTGGGACACGGCGCCGAGGATCAGGCTTTCCAGGAATGCTGAGCGCTCGGCATCGGGAAGTCCGGAGTGCTCCAGCCAGTTGGGTATTTGCTGGAAGATACCCGAGAGCGCATCGCCGGCCGCCTTGCGCCGAGCCGAGGACGGCTCGGCGGCCAGGCCGACGTCGCGCAGCCAGTATTCCTGGCAGCGCAGTTCCAGCTCGTCGATGCGCAGCTGGTGGGCAGGCGTCAGGCAATGCCGCTCCTGCATGGCGAGGCGAAAGTGCAGCGGACGGGCCCTGTGCAGTTCGATCAGTGCGGTGACCAGTTCATGCAGCCGCTCGATGCAAGGCTTGCGCGGGTTCGACCGGGACGAAACCGCGAGCAGCCCTTCGTAGTACTCCTCGATGAACTCGAACAGGAGTTCTTCCTTGCTGCTGCAGTGGTGATACAGGGAGCCGGCGGCGAGCCCGAGGTGGGTTGCCAGTTCACGCAGGCTGACCTGGCCAAAACCCTTGCAGGCGAAGAGCTCCAGGGCTTTTTCACGATTTCGCTCGAAACGCGACGCTGACGAGTTGTCGCGACGGACATCCGGCATGGCATCGTGACTCGCGGACTGTGTGAAACCCACCTTACCTCCTGCATGGGCGCTGATGCCCACCTTCCAATCAGGGTTTCGAGTCTAGGCGCGGGGAGGGCGCTGGCCTATGCCCAAACTGCGCAGCTCGGCGTGGTAGTTTTTGCCACAGGCGTGCTGTCTGGCGGACGTCAGGCTCAACTATCATGGGCGGACTTTCCGCCGGAACTATGCGGAGCATTGAGAGGCAGCATGCGGGAACAGGATTCGGTGGCGGCGTATCTCGTCCAGGCAGCACTGCACAAGCTGGAGGACGCGCCTGAGCGCAAGCGGGCGATACTCGAAGAGGCGGGCATCGACGCCCAATCGCTGGAGCTGCCGGACGCCCGCCTGCCTGCCACGGCCGTCCACAGTTTCTGGCTGGCCATGGTCCGGGAGTTGAACGACGAGTTCTTCGGGTTCGATTCCCATGGCTTGCCGCGCGGCAGCTTCGCCCTGATCTGTCGGGGCCTCATCCAGGAGCCGACCCTGGGCAAGGCGCTGTCGCAATACCTGAGGTACCTCGGGCTGTTCATTCATGACATCCGCGCCAGCCTTGAGGTGCGCAACGGCCAGGCAGTGATCAGCCTGCAGACATCGATGGCCAATCAGGCCATCAGGGGCAGCGCGGAAGAGATCTTCCTCAATATCGTTCTGGGGGTGCTTTGCTGGCTCGTTGGCCGGCGCATTCCCCTGGACCGGACCCGATTCGGCCATCCGCGTCCTTCCCACGGTTCCGATCCGCTGCTGTGGGGGCCGTTGCTGGAGTTCGACGCCGATCGCACCGAAGTGGTGTTCGATGCCGGCTACCTGGCGCTTCCCGTGGTGCAGGACCTGCCCGCGCTGAAGCACTTCCTGCGCACCTCGCCGCAATGGCTGGTGGTGCGCATACGCAACGACGAGAGCCTGGCTGCGCGGGTGTTCCGGCGCCTGCGGCAGCAGGAGGATTTCATCCCGCCGACCCTGGTCGCCCTGGCCGAGGAACTGGGAATGAATGCCACCAGCTTCCGCCGCCAACTGGAGCGTGAGGGATTCAGCTATCAGGAGATCAAGCACGAGGTGCGCCGCTCGGTGGCCTTCGAGCTGCTCAAGGGCGACCGCTTCAGCATCAGCGAAATCGCCATCATGAGCGGGTTCCAGGAGCCCAGCGCGTTCCATCGGGCCTTTCGTAGCTGGACCGGCGAGAGCCCCGGGCAGTTCAGGAAGCGTGCCCGACAGAAAGTCGAGCCCTGATTCAAAAACCACTTTCCCTGAGGGCGACTGCAGCCACATGGGTCAGCCCCTCGACCAGCAGGCTGCGGCGGCCGCCTTCGATCTGCAGGTGGCCACGGGTTTCGCGCAGGGTCGGCGGGGCGTCGGCCAGTTGCACCAGCACGTGGAACAGCGGCGGGTTCGGCACCAATTCCTGGCCCTGGCTGGCTACCGTAAGCGGGCCGCCGAAGCGGGAGGCGAGCATGGGGTGTTCGAGCTGGCTGACGCGGGTGCTGCCGATGGCCACCACCTTGCCGGCGATCGGCTCCGCGCGGCCTTCGGGGTAGAAGCGTACCGCACCGCCCTGCATCAACCGTTGCACGTCGTCCTGGTCGACGTAGGCATCCACCTGCCAGCTGCGTGGGTCCACCAGCATGCCGATGGCTTCGCGGCTATGCACCCACTGCCCCGGCTGCCAGTCGGGGTCGAGGTCCAGCCAGCGGCCGGCGAAGGGGGCCTGGAGCTGGAGCCGGGCGATTTCCGAACGAGCGGCGCGGGCTTCCTCGAACTGCACACTCAGGCGCTGGCGTGTGGCCAGGGCCTGGTCGGCCCCGCTGGGGTCGGCGATCAGGCCGCCAAGCCGCGCTTCGTAGCTCTTCACGCTGGCCTCGCTGCTGGACACCCGCGAGGCGATATTGGGTTCGTCGAGCGTCACCAGGGTGGCACCGGCCTGCACGTCGCCAGCCGGGTGGATGGTTTGCAGGCGAGCCGGGTAGGGCGCGAAGACGCGCAACTGGTGTTCGGCACGCGCCACACCAACGGCGTGGATCTGGCTGCGCCAGGGCACCGCGAGCAGGAGCAGGAACACCGCCAGCAGCCCCCACCAGAAGCGTCGGCGGCTGGCAGGGATGCCCGCGCGATGGGCCCACCAGTGCTTCAGTTCGCGAAAGACCGGCATGAGGATGAACCAGCAGATTTCCACCACGAACAGCACGATCCCGAGCAGTTTGAAAAAGAGCAGGTAGACCGCCACCGCGATGCCGAGGAACAGCACCAGGCGGTAGACCCAGGTGACCATGGCGAAGGCGACGAGGGCACGCCGCTTGCCGGGGCTGAAGGCTTCCGGCCATTCCTCGTCCAGGCCCAGGAGAACCCGTCGCAGCGTCACCCGCGCCAGGGCCGAGGAACGTTCGTGGAGGTTCGGGAAGTCCAGCAGGTCCGACAGGATGAAGTAGCCATCGAAGCGCATGAACGGGCTGGCGTTCAGGGCCAGGGACAGTACCCAACTGGTGGTCGCCAGATAGAGCAGGGCATTGCGCAACGCCCCCGGGTCCGACAGCGCCCAGCCCAGGGTGGCCAGGCCCGCCAGGCCCAGCTCGGTGAGGATGCCGGCGGACGCGATCGCCAGGCGCTGCTTCGAGCTGCGCAGTTTCCAGCTCTCGCCGGTGTCGGTGTAGAGCATCGGCCAGAGCACCACGAAGGCTATCCCCATGTGTCCCACCCGCAGCCCCAGACGCGTTGCCACCAGGGCGTGACCCAGCTCGTGGAGCGTCTTGGCCAGGATCAGCGCCAGGGCGAAGCTCACCAGCCCGGACGCGGAGAAGGACTCCACCACCGCGGCGGTGAAGCTGTCCCACTGCTGCAGCACCAGCAAGACGCCGAGCACGCCGAGCACCACCACCAGCGTGCCGGTCAGCGGCTGGAAGAGCCAGTCCAGGTGTCTGGCCAGGCGTTGCAGAGCGTTCTGCGGGCGCAGCAGCGGTACGCGGAAGAACAGGTAGTGGTGCAGCCACCAGCGCCAGTCCAGCCAGGCATTGCCTTCGCTGCGCCGGGCCATGCGTGCGGCGGCGTCGGGCGTCGGGCGCAGCAACTGGTGCTGTTCGAGGAACTGGCGGAACTCCAGCACCTGCTCCACATCCGGACGCAGCGGCGTGTGCGCCTCGATGTCCCGGCAGATCCTCGCCGGCGTGCGCTCCCAGCGCAGCAGGCATTCGAACTCCAGCCAGCCGATTCGGTAGAAGCGGTTGACCACCGTGTCCTGGATCACCCAGGCCGGTTCGCCGTCAATGCCCGGCGCGGTTTCCAGCAGGCGCAGGTCTTCGCGCAGCGGTGGCAGCGGCAGCTCGGCCGCGTTCGCCATCACAGCCCGCTCCAGGCGCGCAGTGCGGCAAAGGGCCGGCGCAGCAGGTAGTAACCCAGTACCACCCGCTCGCCGTAGAGCTTGGCGGTGCCGTGCAGGCCCAAACGGGCGTGCTCAGGCTGGCCCTCGACACTGGCCAGCAGCCGGTAGGCCACTACGCCTTCTTCATTGGCGCGGGCCTGGTAGCTGGTCTCCAGCACCTGACCCTTGAGCGGGGAGAGGGGGTAGGCGGTGAGGAACAGCGTGACTTCGGCGCCGGGCTCCAGGGCGATGGCGTCGGCCACCGGCAACTGGATCAGCATCGCCGGATGCGCCGGATCGGCCACCTGGAGAATGCGCTCACCGGTCACCACCGGTTTGCCCAGCCAGTCATTGGGGTCGCTGAACACCGCCACGCCGGCGCGTGGCGCACGCACCCGGGTGCGCTGCAGCTGTGCCTGTACCGCTGCCAGCTCGGCGCGTCGCTGCTGAGCGCGCCCATTGAGCAGGGTCAGCTCGCTCTTGCTCTGCGGATTGTCGAAGGCGCGCTGACTCGCGGCCATCAGCTCGGCATCGGCCACCGCGACTTCCTTGCCGAGTACCTCGGCGCGGCTTCGCAAGGTGGTTTCGTCGAGGGAGAAGAGCAGGGTGCCTTCCTCCACCGGCTGGTTCGGCCGCACCTGCATGCGTTCGATCACGCCGTCGATGGGCGAACTGACGATCTGCGCCTGGCGCGAGACGATTTCCGCCGGCGCCAGCGCGGTCTGCCGTACCGGCACCAGCAACAGCAGCGCCGCCACCGCCATCGCCACTAATGCCTGGCGCTTGCTGGGCCGCCAGCCGAGCAGGCGACGTCGCCGGCCGAAGGAGGCCCAGCAGTGGGCCCAGGTCTGCCAGACGCCGTCCATCAAGGGCACCAGGGTTTCCGCTGGTGGCGCTTCGAGCAGAAACAGCACCAGCCCAAGACGCTGACCATCGCGATCATGCAGGGGAATGCACCAGATTCCGCTCGGCCACCATTCCGCCCAGCCTTCGGCAATATCGTCCGGTGGTGCAAGGCTGTCGCGGCCTAGCCAGCGTGGCTGGGCGTCGGGCAACTGGCTGGCGAGCCAACGGCTGGCCCGGCGCAGCCAGACCAGGTAGGGCGAATCCTCGCTGGGCCTGGCCAGCCCCGACACACAGAGCAGTTCGAGGTCTTCGCCGCGCTGGGCCAGCACCAGGGCCTGGTGGTAGTGCAGCAGGGCATAGGCATCATTGGCGATGGAGAAGGCCAGCGCGTTGAGCGAGTCGGCAGCCAGGGCACGGTCGCGCAGGGCGGCCAACCCCAGCAGCAATTGCGGGTGGGGCAGGCGATCAGTCATGGGCTTGCGGGAAACGTGCGGTGCCGCTCATGCCGGCGATCAGTTCCGGGTGCTCGGCGTCTAGCCGCGCTTCCAGTTCCACGGTCTGGGCCACGGCATCGACCCGGGAGTTGATGGCGCTGATATGGGCGGCATAAGCCTTGCCGGTTTCCAGGATGTTGACCTCCAGCGGCTGGCCGGGCTTGAGCTGCGGCAGCAGGTTGGAGGGCACGTTGAGGCGCACCTTGAGGGCGCCGTCGCTGACCAGGTCGAACAGCGGTGTTCCCGCGGCTACCGTCTGGTAGGGCTTCACATGGACCTTGGCCACCCGCCCGGAAAAGGGTGCCTGCACCTGGCAGTAGCCGCTCTGGGCCTGGGCCAGGGAGCGGGCGCCTTCGGCCTTCTGCACCTCGGTGTTGGCCATGGCCACTTCCAGGTCGCCAACCGCGTCCAGCTTGCGCAGGTTGCGCTTGGCGTCGAGGTTCTGCCGGGCCATGGTCAGCTCGGCGACAGCCACCTTGGCGCGGGCCTGGGCTTCCTCGCAGTTGAGCTGGGCCAGCAGGGCGTTCTTCGCCACTTGCTGGCCGAGGGACGCCTTGAGCTCGCCAAGGGTGCCGTTCATCTGGCTGGAAAGGGTGGTTTCCAGGTCGGCGGCGAGCAGCACGCGAATCGCGCCAGGGTCCTCCAGGGGACGAGCCGGCGCGGCGTCTTCAGCAAGGGCAGGGGTGAGTACGAGGGACAGCAACAGGGCGAGCAAACTGCGCTCAGCGTTGTACGACATTCGGTGTTCCTTGTTTGCCGACGAGGAGGTTGGTGCGTTCCTGATCGCCCATCGTGCGCTGGATTTCACGGGACAGGGTCTGGATGTCGTGCTTTTCGATCTGCTCGGGGAGGATGTCCAGGCCAACGGAGTTGTATAGCCGGCCCCAGGCCGCCTGGGCGTCAGAGTAGGCGGCCTCGCGCTGGTAGCGCGAAAGCAGGTAGCGGCCTTCGGCGCGGATCAGCTCCAACTCCGAGCCGTAGGAGGTCGTGCGCGCCGCCTGGGCGTAGTCCAGCAGACTCTGGTCCACACGCAGGCTCTGGTCGGCGAACTCCACTTCCTGGCGTGCCAATTGGTAGCGCAGGGTGCCCACCCGGACCTGAGTGAGAATGGCCATCGACAGCGCCACCCGGCGCATGTCGTCGGTCTTCTCCTGGGACTCGGTGGCGCGGTTGAGCGAGGGGAGTTGCAGCAGACGCAGCAGGTTCAGCGACACTTGCAGCCCGGTCTCGGTCCAGTGGCTGTTGTAGAGGTACTTGTTGGAGTCGTACTTGTAGCCGAAGTCCAGGCTGACGTTGGGCCAGAGCTGCGCCTTGGCGATCTTCAGGTCATTCTCGTTGACCCGTTTCCGGTACCACTCTTCCATGATTTCCGGGCGGTTCTCCAGGGAGATCTGTTCCAGCCGGTTGATGTCCTGGTTCAGTTCCGGCAATGGCTGTTCGGCCTGGTCGGCGAGGATCAGCTTCGAGCCCGGTGGCAGCGACATCAGCGCCGACAGTTCGGCCTGGGCGAACTCCAGGTCCTGGCGGCGCACGGTGAGCAGGTAGATGGAGTCGAGCAGGGCGCGCTGGTAAGCCAGCACCTCCTGGCGCGGCAGCAAGCCCTTGCTCTCGGCCTCACGGGCAGAAAGCAGCGCCTGGTGGGTGCGTACCAGCAGGCGGTCGACCTGGGGCATCAGGCGCTGGGCGCCGACTGCGCGCCAGTAAGCGTTGCGCACGTCCTGCAAGACGTTCTGCGCCACCTTGCGGCGGCGCTCCTCGGCCATGTGGATCTGGTCGCTCTTCTGCTGGGTCCGGTAGTAGGCGACGCCGAAGTCCAGCAGGCTCCAGGAGAGCCCCAGGCCATAGAGCTCGCGGTAGCGTTCCTCGGACGTGGATGCCCGCAAGCTTTCCTCACGATCCTGGATACCGATGGAGGTGCCGCCGGAGTCGTTGTTGCGCCCGGCGTAGCCGGCGGAGGCCACCAGGCGCGGCAGCATCTCGTGGCTGGAGACGTCGCGCAGGTCGGAGGCCAGGGCGTTCTCCATCAACTTCAGGCGGTAGTCCAGGTTGTACTTCAGGGCTCGGGCGGCGGCCTCGTAGAAGGTGATGGGGGCGGTCACCGGCTCCTGGTCGGCGTACATCTGCGCCTGGTCGCGGACGATACGCTGGCGGTTTTCTTCTTCCGTGAACTCCTGGGTCTGCATCGCCGAACAGGCGCTGAGCAGGAGGACGGAGGCGATGGCGGCGCTCAGAAGTTTCAGGGGGTGTCTTGGCATGGTCTGTCCTTGGTCCTTGCTTATTCGGTCGTACCGTTGCCGAGGGCGCGCAAGCGCTCTGCGGCCTCGCGCAGCTGGGCGCGGAAGCCCGGGGCTGTGCGGGTATCGGAGGGTGGCGGAAGCTGGGCGTCGCCCTGGGTCAGGTTGTCGGGGCTGGTGGCGAACACCGAGGGGTCGGGCAGAAGACCATCGGCGCTCAGACTGATGCGGCCATGGCGGCCGAGAATCCAGGCCAGGTCCAGGTCGCTGCCAGCGCTACTATCACGTACCGCCCGGGAGACGAATTGGCCCTTGATCTGGCCGAAGTGCGCGTTCAGGGTCTCACTCTCGATTTCCGGCTCCAGTCCCAGGCGCAGATCGCTGCCGTCGGCATCCCAGCCGGACAACATCAGCTGGCGATCATTGCGTTCCACCACCGGGCCGACGAAGACCACCGGGTCCACGCCGGGCAGTGGCAGGCGCCGGAACGGATCGAGATCGCCACGGTCCTCGTGTGGACCGATGGGGTCGCTGTCGGGGGCGGGGATGAAGGGGGCTGCGATGTCCAGGTCGATCACCAGCTGGGCCAGATCCACCGCGCCAGCCAGGTCGCCCACCGTGTAGGTGAAGACGTCCTGCAGGACACGACCAAGGCCGGCGGCCCGCAGCACTTCGGGATTGGTCAGGTCGATGCTGTAGGTGTAGCTGCCATCGGCGTTGATCACCAGGGTGCCGTAGCGGCCGGCGATGGGCTGGCCGACGAGGCCGGTCGTGCCGCTGCCGTTCTCCGCACCGCTGCGAATGCCGACCACCTGCAGGCGGTCGCCGCCATCGATGTCCGAGTCGTTCGGCAGTACGTTGCCGGTGGCCTGGGGCGCCGGGGTCTGGTCGCTGGCCAGATTGCCGTTGTCCTGGGCGACCGGGTTGTCGTTGGCACCCTGGACCAGGATGTTCAGGCGCGCCTCCGACTCGGCCCCGGCAGTGTCCCGCATGCGGTAGGTGAAGACTTCCCGCAGGGTTTCGCCGGCGGTGCGCAAGGCCTGCACCGCGGGATTCGCGTCGTCCAGCACATAGACGTAGCTGCCGTCGGCGTTGAGCGTCAGGGTGCCGTAGAGGCCCTGCAAGGCCTGGCCGACGCTGGCGGACTGGCCGCTGCCATTGCGCACGTCCAGCACCTGCCGGGACTCCCCATTGCTCACCGCATCCACGTCGATGTCGTTGCCCAGCACATTGCCGGTGGCGGGCTGGCCGGGGGTGGCGTTGTTCACGCCGCCGGCCTCGATGGCGATGCTGTCATCGTCCTGCGCGATGGGGGTGTCGTTGCGGCCGTCGATGGTGATGCGCAGTTCGGCGGTGTCATCCGCCAGGTGTGGGTCGACCAGGGTGTAGGTGAAGGTGTCCACCAGCGTCTGGCCGCTGATGCGCAGGGACTGGACTTCCGGCAGGCTGTTGTCGACCACGTAGGTCCAGCTGCCGTCGGCGTTCATCGTCAGGTCGCCGTAGAGGCCACGCAGGACCGTGCCGACAGTTCCGCTGGTGCCGCTGCCGGTTTCGCTGCCGGTGCGGATGGCCGACACCGACAGCGGACCGCCTTCGAGGTCCGTGTCGTTGTTCAGCACATTGCCGCTGGGGTTCAGGCCGGGATCGTCGTTGTTCAGGCCACCGGCTTCGATGGCCGAGGCTTCGTCATCGAAACCGTCGGGCACATCGTTGCGACCGATCACTACGATCGACAGCTGTGCCAGGTCGGTCAGCCCGCCAAGGTCAGTGATCTCGTAGGTAAACCGGTCCACCAGGGTGCCGAGCAGGTCCAGGGCCAGTACGTCCGGGTTGCTGGAATCGACTGTATAGGTGTAGCTGCCATCGGCATTGATCACCAGGGTGCCGTACTGGCCCAGCAGTACGCTGCCGACCGACCCGGCGACGCCGCTGCCGTTCTCCGCGCCGGTGCGGATGCCGGTGACGCTGATCTGGTCGCCCTGATCGATGTCGCTGTCGTTGGGCAGCACATTGCCGCTGGGGTTGAGCACCAGGCCGTCGCCATTGTCGGCGACTGCGATATTGACGTTGTCCCGGGCGACGGGGGCGTCCCAGGCGCCCTCGATGGTTACGTTGATCCGGGCGATGCTCAAGTCGCTGGCGGTGTCGCGCATGCGGTAGGAGAAGAGCTCACGCAGCGTCTCTCCGGGCTTCAGTGCCTGGACCGCAGCGAGGTCGTTGTTCACCACGTAGAGGGTCTGGCCGTTGGCGAAAATAGTCAGTGTGCCGTAGAGGCCGGCAATGCTGCGGCTGCCGTTGACCAGTTCGAACCCGGCGCCTGACAGTTCGTCGCCAAGGCGGATGCCGACGACGGTCTTGGTGTCGCCGGCGTCTACGTCGCGGTCGTTGTCCAGCACGTTGGCAGTGGGGTTGATACCGGCGGTACCGTTGTTGGTGCCGCCAGCCTCGACCGCGACGATGTTGACGCGGTTGGCCAGCGGGGTGTCGTTGCGGCCCTGGATGGTGATGGTCAGCGTCGCGGTGCTGGTGGCGCCCGCCAGGTCGCGGATGGTGTAGGTGAAGGACTCGTTCAGGGTATCGCCGGCCGTACGCAGGGCCTCCACCTCCGGGTCGTCGTTGTCGAGGATGTAGGTGTAGCTGCCATCGGCGTTCAGCGTCAGGGTGCCATAGGTTCCGACGAATGCCGTGCCGATGGTGCCGACACTGGCACCCTGGCGTACGCCGACCACGCTGAGTGATTCGCCGAACTGATCGACATCAAAATCGTTGTCCAGAACATTGCCGCTGGGGTCGATACCCGAGGTGGTGTTGAGCAAGCCACCGGCTTCGGTGGCAATGTCGTTGTCGTCAGTGGCCACCGGCGTGTCGTTGGCGCCCTGGATGGTGATGTTCAGCACCGCAATGTCGGTGGCGCCAGCGGTATCGATGAGGCTGTAGTTGAAGCTGTCGGTGAGGGTGTTGCCCGCACGCAGTGCCTGGACGGCCGCCAGGCTGTTATCCAGCCGGTAGCTGTAGCTGCCGTCGGCGTTGAGCGTCAGCCAGCCATACAAACCGCGCAGTTCGGTGCCAAGGGTGCCCGCCGTGCCGGCGCCTTCGACTGCGCCGGTACGCACGGCGGCCACAGCCTGGGTTTCGCCGTAGTCGATCGGGTCGCCGGCGCCGCCATCCACGTCCGTGTCGTTGTCGAGCACATTGCCCCTCGGGTCCACGCCGGCGCTGCCATTGTTCAGCCCACCGGCTTCCACGGCGGTGGCACCGTCATTGGCGGCCACCGGGTTGTCGTTGCGACCGAGGATGAGGATCACCAACTGCGCCGACTGCGGGGCTTCCAGGCCGTCGGATATGGCGTAGGTGAAGCGTTCGATGAGGAAATCCGAAAGCTGGCGCAGGGCCTCCACTTCGGGGTTGCTGTTGTCCAGCACGTAGCTGTAGGTGCCGTCGGCATTCAGCGTCAGGGTGCCGTACTGGCCGGCGAAGGCCTGGCCGATGACACCGTTGGTCCCTAGTTCGTCATTGCTCACGGAAATGACGGTCAGCGGGTCGCCGTCCGGGTCGATATCGAACAGCAGGGCATCGCCCGTGGGGTCGATGCCCGCCTGGCCGTTGGCTACGCCGCCACGTTCGACGGCCAGGTTGAAGTGATCCTGGGCAATGGGCGGGTCATTGACCCCGCGGACGGTGATCACCAGTTGCGCCTGGTCGGTCAGGCCGTTGGTGTCGACGATCTGGTAGGTAAAGGTCTCGGTCAGGGTCTGGCCGGCCAGCAGGGCCTGCACCGTGGGGTTGCTGCTGTCCACGTCATAGGTGAAGGAACCGTCAGCGCCGATGCGCAGCACGCCGAAGTTCCCCGCCAGCAGGGTGGCGTTGGCGGTGCTGGTGGAGCCGGCAGCCACGCCGATCAGCGCGCCGCCGGCGGTTTCCAGGCCGACGCGCACACCGTTGACATTGAGCAGGGTGTTGGGCCTATCGGCGGCGTCGACATCGTTATCCACGCCATTGCCGCCGGGCTGGGTGACCGTGCCGGGACGGCTGGGGAAGCGAATGACGTTGCCGCTGGGGTTGCTCTCGCCGACGGCAGTGGGACCGGAGCCTGCCTGGGCGGCGGCCCGGTCATCGCTGGCCACCGGGTTGTCGTAGTTGCCGCGCACGGTGATGCGCAGTTCGGCCAGGTCGCTCAGCCCGAGCGCATCGGTGACCTGGTAGCTGAAGAAGTCAGTCAGTGAGTCATTGGGGCCGAGGCGCTGCACGGCCGTGGCGTTCTCATTGATGACATAGCTGTAGCTGCCATCGGAGGCGATGGTCAGGGTGCCGTAGGTGCCATTGATGCTCACGCTGCCACCTCCGGGAACGATGGTCAGCAGGCCGGGCACGATCTCCCGCAGCGGTCGCACACCGGTGACTGTCTTGGTCTCGCCATAGTCGATCGGGTCCGCCGGATTCTCGCCGCCGTCAACGTCGATATCGTTGTCCAGCACGTTGCCCACGGCGTCGGCGCCGGGCACCGGGAAGCCCGGAGGCGGGCTGTCGTTGGGGTTGCCGACGTCGGTGTTGTTGACGCCGCCTTGCTCGATGGCGGTGCCCTGGTCGTTGACGCCTTGCGGCGTGTCGTTGGCGCCCTGGATGACCACCGAGAAGGTCGCCGAGGATTGCAGGGGAGGGCCGCCGATACCGATGTCCGCGATCCTGTAGGTGAAGTCCTCGGTCAACTGCTGGCCGGCCAGGCGCAGTGCCTGCACCTCGGGATTGTCGTTATCGACGATGTACTGGTAAGCGCCGTTGGCCTGGATCACCAGTGTGCCGAAGCGGCCGATCACCTCCACCGAACCGAGCGGGGGCACCGCTACGACCACGCCAAGGGGCGAGGTGACCGAGATCACAATGAGCTGGTCGCCGTTGGTGCCGATGTCGACGTCGGTGTCGTTGTCCAGCAGGTTGCCCCGCGGATCGATGCCCGGCAGCCGGTTGTCGGTGCCACCGGCTTCCACGGCGGTGTCGTTGTCATCCACTGCGGTGGGCGGGTCGTTGACCGGGGCGAGGTTGATCACCAGGAAGTCGCGGTCGGTGCGGGCGTCTGCCGCTTCGCCGGGGATGCCGTTGCCGTTGAAGTCGCCGTAGTTGCCCAGGTCGTTGGTGAGGACGGTGAGGAAATCGTTGCCGTTGAAATTGAGGTTGCCCTGGTAGCGCAGGCCCGCCAGGGCCGAGTTGATATCGGCGATCCGCCCCACCAGCACCATATTCAGGGTGCCTGCGCCAGTGACTGTGACACCGGTGGTCGGGCCGGCGAGGGACAGGGTTCCGCGCACGACACTGAGGGTGACCTGGATGGCGCGGCCATTGACGTTGGGGTCGCGCTCGGCATCGATGTCGCTGACGCGGATGCCGCCGATGGCCAGCGGTGTGTCTTCCTGGCCTTGCTGGAAGCCGGGCAGGCTGTTGACCGGCGCATCGTTGAGTTCGACGTAACCGGAGTTGGCTTGCTGCGTGGCGCCCTCGCCGAGGGTTACCCGGACCTGGCCGAGGGTGCCGCCATCGGTGTCGATGCGAATACGCAGTTCGCCGAACTGGGCAATGCTGTTCACCGTGGTCGGCGCGTCGATGCGATACAGGCCGGACGGCAATACGCCAAAGCTGAAGCGGCCGTTGGCGTTGGTGGTGGTGGTGAAGGTCTTGTCGTCGCCATTGCTGAGCACGCCATCGTTGCCGGCCCAGATCAGGTTGATGGTCTGGTTGGCGATCGCCAGCTCATAGGCCGGCGTGCCGGGGACCGGGTCGGCGTCCGGGGTGGCGTCGTTGGGTGCCGTGGCGGCCGTGCCGGTATCGTTCCAGAGTGTGCCGCTGATGATCCCCAGGCCGGCACCTTCCCGAAGCACGTAATTGTTCAGGGTCGTGCCATCCGGACCGGGGCCGTTGGAGCCGTTGCGCTCACCGGTAGCGGTGCCATCGGCGCCGACCGGAGTGCCACCCCAGCTGGAGAAGGTTTCCGGCAGGCTGCTCCAGGTCAGGTTGGCGTCGGTACTGGCGATGCTTGCATTGTTGGGCACCTGGACGCTGTAGACCACGCTGACCTGGGTGCCGGGGTCGATCCGGGCAATGTCGACGGTCAGTCCGCCCGTGGTGCTGAAGCTGACGCCCGCCGGCAGGTTGCCCGGGGCATAGGTGGTGCCGCCAATGGTGAGGCTGAGCAGGGCGTAGTTGCTGCCGGTGGGGAAGCCGTCGGTCAGGCGGACATCGTAAGCCGGCAGGCCGCCGTTGGCGGTGAAGTCGACGGTGACGGTGGCAGTGCCCAGGCTGCCACCCGGGTTCGCGTTGAAATCGGTGACGGTCTTGTCCAGGTTGGCGAAGCCGGGTTCGACGATGCGCTCGAACAGGGTATCGCTGGTGGTACGGATGATGCCGTTGACGCGATCATGCACCGTGACGCCGAGCTGGACGGCGGACTGGTTGCCCAGGCTGTTGTCCACGCGGGCATTGAACTCGAAGACAATCCCTTCCAGGTCGTCATCGTTACCATCGTTGCCCCCGGCGAATCCCTCGTTGGTGATGTTGCCCAGGTTGAGGGTCACCACCTGGTTGCCATTGCCGTCGGTGCTGAGCGTGACGTAGATGGGGTTCAGCACCCCGGTTAGGGCCGGTCCGGATAGGTCCGGGGTGATGAGCTGGGCTTGCGGGCTGTCTTCGTTGCCGATGATCTGCAGGGTGCCGCTGGTGATCAGGTCGCCGAGGCTGGTGACCAGCCCGCCATCGGAAACGAAACCAATACGCATGGTGCTGAGGTCATCCACCGTCAGCCCGTCGTCCAGGGTCACAACCAACTGGTAGTTGGGGTTGATGCCCTCGGGAATCAGGACGGCGGTGCGGTAACGGATGATCTCGCCAACGGCCACCACCTCGATCGGCGCATTGGTGGGGTTGGGGGCGGCCGTATCGTTCAGCCCCCCCACGCGGGACAGGCGTATGCCCTGGGCAATGGGGAAAATCAGGATGCTGTCGCGCTGGTAGTCGTTGAGCACGCCGGTGTTGATCAGGCCGTCCTGGCCGGTGCGCTCGCCGACCGGATTGGCGGCGCCGTTGGTGTTGTTGCCGTTGAGGCTGGTCCAGCGCACATCGGCGAGGTTGTCGAAGCGGGCCACCGAGGCGCCGGTGGCGTTCACCACGCCACTGATGCGGATGGAGATGGTGCCCCCTTTGGCGATATCGACATTGCCGGTGTTCACCAGTGTGCGGCCCGTCGGGTCCAGGGTGAAACTGGCGCTGATATCGGTGCTGACGCCGCCCACGGTGTAGGTCACGCTGACCAGGGTCAGTTGATCCAGTTCGGTGGGCAGTTGGCTGGAGAAGGCGATGTCGAAGGCGTCGAAGTCGTTTCCACTGTTGCCATTGGCGATGGTGATGCTGAAGTCGACCGGGTCGCCTTCATCGAAGCCCAGGCCCGGGTTGGTGATCAATTGCTGGCTGAGCTGCAGGGTCGGTTCCTGAATGGTGATCGCGGGCTTGGTGCCGGTCAGGTTGACATCGCGATTCAGCGGCGCGCTGCCGTTCGGGGTGTTGCCATCGGGGTCGCTGTAGCTCAACCGGGCGTCGTTCTGGCGTACGCCACCGGCCTGGTTGCCAATCACGTTGCTGGCTACCAGGCGCACACGAATCACGAAGCTGTTGTTGCCGGTGTTGTTGTCGCCAGTGGCGCTGGCGACGGTAAAGGTGAAACGTGAATCGACGCCATCGGCGCCCAGGGTGCCGCTGGGTGCGGTCATGCTGGCGATGTTGACGGCACCGGCGAAGTTCGCCGTCAGCGCACCGCCAGCGGTGGTGATCAACTGATAGCCCTGGTTGCCGTTGAAGCTGGTGTCCAGTCGCAGGCCAGGAGGAATCAGGTCGTCGATGCGCAGGTTCTGCGTGGTGCCTTCGGGCAGGGTGACGATGATGTCGTAGAGCATGCTCTCGCCGACCACCAGGTTCGCGCCGGTGGTGTGGGGGGCGCTGGAGTCGCCATTGTCCAGGCTGCCGCCGGCGAAGCTCTTGCGGATATCCGGCGCGCTGACCTGCTGGCTGGCGATATCCGAAAGCGGCACCGGCACGAAGTTCTGTCCGCCTTCGGCGCTGGCGTAGTGGGTCAGCTCGGCCGTGCTTTGCCGCGTGGCGCTGGCCCCGATGGCCGCCGCCACCTGCACGTCATAGGTAATGACCACGACGTTGGCGCCGCTGTTATCCGCAGCGGTCCCGGGGCGGCCGGCCAGCAGGGCGCCGGCGCCGGGTGAATCGATGAAGGTGATGGTGTTGGTGGCGTTGTTCACGGTGAAGTGGGTGCCAGCGACCAGCCGGGTGCCATCGCCGCGATAGATCAGCAGGTTGGCGGCGGACAGGTTGCCGCCAACGAAGGACAGCCCTGGCGGCAGGGTGATGCGGGTGCTGACGTCGTAGGCGGTGCCGCCGCCGTTGTTCTCGATGGCGGTGGCCAGGCGCAGGCGGTCGCTGGCATCGATCCCGGTGACGTTGCCATTGACCGCCAGGATATCGGTGATGCTGCCGCTGAACGGTACACCCGTGGTACCCGGCGCGTTCCAGGTGCCGGTGGTGCCAGTGACCGTGCCATGGCTGGTGGATACCACGCCGTGGCCAATGGTCAGCACCGGCTCGGCGACCGAAGCGATCAGGGTGACGTCATCGGTGGTGACCAGGACGCTCTTGTCCAGGGTTCGGGTCTGGTTCGATTCGCCCAGCACGTTGAAGGCGCGCTGGTCGGCGAAGGGCTGGTCGCTGACGGTCAGGGTGAAATCGATGGCGATGCGGCTGCCGTTGACGCCGGTATTGACGTAGTCGGCGAAGGTGAATACCAGCGAGTTGCCGGGGCCAAGGGTGACCGAAGTGGGGCTGTTGGGGTTGGTGTTGCCTGTGGCCAGGCGCCAGATGGCGTTCGGATCGAGGCCCGTCAGGTCAAACAGGGGCAGCGGCAGGTAGGCGGTGAGCGTGAAGTTCTCGTAGTCCCCGGTAATCAGGTCGTAGCTGATGCGGAAGGTGACAACGTCGCCCGGGCGCAGCTCGGTGCCCGGCGCCGGCGCGCCACCGCCGTTGAGACCCGCGAGGTCGATCTGCACCTGGCTGGTAGGAATGGTGCTGGTGGTGCTGGAACCGTCGCTCTCGTCGAAACCGCTCAGGTTGTTCACGTCCAGCAGCACGGTCGCGGTGACCGTCGCACTGTTGCCGATGGAGTCGCCTTCGTTGATCTCGCTGTGGGGAGCGCCTGCCGGCGGCGTATAGCTTTGCCCGACACGCGCCTGGTAGGCGATCACGGCGAGGGTGGCGCCTTGCAGCAGATCATCGAACGCCAGGTCGCCATTGAGCCAATTGCGGACACCGAATGCGTTGGCCAGCGACTGGGCGATGTCGAACACCATGGATGTCGTGCCATCAGCGTTGACCACGCTGCTGGTGACCAGCGCGATGGTCTGGGTGGCGCCATTCTGGCTGAGTGTCAGCGTGGCAGTGCCGGCTACCAGGCTCTGCCCGTCACCCAATTGGTCGGAAACCAGGAAGCTGCCCTGGCCGAGGAAGGTCTTGCCGAAGGCGAAGTAGTCGGACAGTGCGATATTCAGGTGGTAGTCGAGCGTATCGCCCGGGCTCAGGCCGGTAGCGCCGACATCGGTGCGCACGCTGACTTGCTTCTGCAGCGTGATCGACTTGGCGACGAAGCTGACATCGTCGCCCTGGCCATCGAAGCGGATCAGGCCATTGGTGGCGTCGCGCGGGTCAAGGGGTTGCCAGTTGCCTGCCGCCGTCGGTGCGTCGAAGGTGATGGTGACATCGTCCCCGGTGGCCGGGTTGAGGATCGGCGCACCCGTGGCATCGTCATCCGGAACGAAGAACTGCACGCTGGTGGTGGTGGCTGTGGTCAGCGTCGGGTAGCGGACGGTGAACTCACGGATGTACAGGTCGTTGCTGAGGTCGCCGTCATTGTTCTGCGCGAGGATCGCCTGGATCAGCGTCGGGTTGGTGACGGCGCTGCCATTGAACAGGGTGATCGAGGCAATGGTTCCGCCACCGCCGGGGCTGATGGCAGTGACGATGACGTTGCCCGGAACCGGCTGGATGAGCACCACATCGCTCAGGGTCTGCGAGTCGGCCGGGGTGATGATCACGTCCAGCTCGCGGCCGAAGTTCGGCCCGGTCGCGGTTTCCCCTTCGGGCGTCGTGATGATCTGGTCGAAGGTGATCACCGTGGGGTGCACCACGTAGCTGTCGGCGTTGGCAGATGGCTCCAGGATGCTGGGGTCGGTCGCCGGGTTGTTCAGCGAATCGTTGCCGTACTGGAAGCCGCTGCGCGCGCGAATGGTCAGGTCAGGCGTCGCCCCCGAGAAGGAAAAATCAGTGTCGGCCAGGTCGCTCAGCGAAGCCGTCACCTGCACCGTGATAGGTGGTTGCCCCTGGCTGACACTGGCGAATGGCAGTTCCACCACCACCATCTGGTCGCCGGCGCGCATGCCGAAATCGGCCGCGTTGATCACCAGCGGCTGGCCGTTCGTACCCACCGCCAGCGGGTGGCTGGCCTGGCCATTGGCATCGAAGGTCAGGACATGGGTGGTCAGCGTCTGGCCCAGGTAAGTGGCGGAGACGAAGGTGATGCCGTCATCGATCTCGGCGCCCGCGCCATCCTTGCCGGTGGCCGGGAAGAACAGGTCGAGGAAGGGGGCGTAACCCGTGTCGGTGGTGATGTTGGTAAAGGTGACGTTGAAGTTGAAGGTATCGCCCAGCAGCACGTCGGCGCCGCCAGTCAGGGTGGTGGTCGGGCCAGCGGCCAACAGGCGGTCATAGGCCGCCGTGGCGGTGGCGGCAAGGGCGATGGGCTTGTCGATATCGCCGCTGGTGACTTCCAGGTCCCAGTCGCCGCCCACGCGGGCACTGCCGGTGTCGTCGCTGGAGGCGGCCACATCCGCGCCGGTCCAACGCGCCAGTTCGTTGACCAGGGTGCGTCCGGCGCTGCCTTCGCCCACCTTGCAGCCGTAGAGCTGGATGTCGGCACCTTCGCTGAGGGACTTGCTCCATTCGCTGAGGGGCTGGGCGAACTGACTGATGTTGTCGGCAGTCAGGGTGGTGCTGCCGAGGGTGAATTCGCCGGAGGCACCGTGGGACAGGATCTGGATGGAGTCCACCTGGCCAAGCTGGGCCAGCGCGGCGGAAATCGCGGCCAGACCGTCCTGGCTGCTGTCCACTACCAGCGCCTCGACGTTGGAGGGCAACTGGCCCACCAGCTTCTCGCGGTCCTCGATGCGGCTGTCCAGTACCAGCAGGTGGCGCGTTGCCGATTGCTGCTGGCCCGGCTCGCTGTGGGCATCGTTCGGGGTGGCGTGGGACTGGGCTGCGTCGGCGTTGTCGCCGCTGTCCTGCTGCTGGTCGACCGTCGCAGCGGCGGCGGCGCCGTCGAAGAGAATGCGCGGTTCCAACGCCATGGCGCGGCGTTGCGGTTTGAAAACGGGCGGCACGAGGGCACCCAGCTTGGTTTTCATGTCCATATTTTCACCAAGGTCGTGCCCGCGCAGGCAGGCGCAAAGAGCAAGGCGGAATCAGCCGGGAATCAACCTCGGCCCGAATCCGGGTAAATCGGATGCCGTGGTGGCATCCAGAACGCGTGTGCTAATCCGTGCACTTGACGGTCCCTTTAATACATCAATGCGATATCTGTAGGAAATATCTGTCAGAAAAAGTAGATAGCGGATACAAAGCTCGCCAGTCCGCCCATCGTTTATGTCGATTCCGACAAAGATCGGTGTAAGCGGTGGATGGTGGGGCGCAGGGAGGGGCCGGACACCGCACTGACACAATTTTGCCAATCCGGTATCAGCCATCCTCCCGTGCGCCGGTACGGCGATGGGAGGCGCAGAAGTGGCACGAGGGCAGGGCGATTACAGGTGCCTGAACACCTCTCCAATGCTCACCACAGGCATGCTGTGGGCATGTTCCGCGGCCTGCGTGACGGCAGTATCTTGCCGGGCGGACAGCGCCAGGACGCCAATGAGGAAGGGCAGGGTAAGGACAAACAGATAAGGACGCATCGGGGTACTCCTGCATCCCGATAAACGTCGGGATGCTGCAGCTTCTTGTTGTTGGAAGCTGCAACTTGAACCCATTGCGTCTGGAATTATTCACTTTCGACGACAGGGTTTTGACATTTCGCGTCAGCGCCCTGTCATTCGTCGGCCAGCAGCCGCTCGCCGAGGCGAACGACCGCTGGCGCGCCTGCTACTGCCCCTTGAGCTGCACCAGGCGCGGGTCATTCGGCGCTGCCTTCTCCAGCCGACGCGTGTAGCGCTGTGCCTGTTCGCGTTGGCCCGAGGTGCCGTGCAGGTAGATCAGCGCATAGAGCAGGTCCGCATCATCCGGCGACTGCTCCAGGCCGGCTTCCAGCGCGGCTTGCGCCTCGGCGTGGCGTTGCAGTTGCAACAGCAGCAGGCCCTGGTTGTAGCGGATGCGCGAATTCTGCGGTAGCTCCTGCGCTGCGATATCCATCCACTTCAGGCCCTCGTCGGCCTGTCCACGCTCCACCAGCAGCAGCGACAGCATATAGACGAGGTTACCGTGGTCGCCCACCGGCATGTTCGGCAGCGCCACGCCTTCGCGCAGGACTTGCTCGGCCTCGTCCTGGCGCAGCATGCCGTTGGCCAGGGTGACCAGGTTGATCCGCGCCGGTGAGAAGTACGGATCGAACTTGAGCGCCTGGCGGTACTCGTCGAGCGCTTCCATCTGACGGCCGTCCCGCTCCAGGAACACCGCGAGGTTGAGGCGATTGCCCGGCAGGTCGGCGTTGCTCCGAAGGCGTCGTTCGTAGTCCGCCTTTTGCGCCTTGAAGCCCGCGCGGCGCTCTTCCGGTAGCGCCAGGCTGGGAATGCCTGTCAGCGCGCGAACCGCTTCATCGCGTACCGCGAGGTCGGGGTCGTCGAGCAATGGCAGTAGCTGTTTCACTCGCTCCACCGGTGGCTCGCCGGCGAAACCGGAGATGGCGTAGGCGCGCACCAGCGGGCTTTCATCCGGGATGGCCTTGCGCAGGGTCGGCAGTGCCGGCGCGCCGAGGTTGGCCAACTGCTCGGCGGCGGTGGCGCGGACAATGGCCGGTTTGCCCAGGTCCTGGATCACCCCCGTCAGCAGGGCCAGGGAGTCGCCCGTGCCCTGGCGTACCTGGTGGAAGGCCTCGCCGTAATGGGGCGGGCGCTGCGGCTGGCCGAACCAGCCTTCGATGGCCTTGGCCGCCCAGGCCGGCTGCTTGTCCTGGTGGCAGGTGGTGCAGGCGTCCGGGCTGCCGGCCTTGTCGGCAAGGTCAGGGCGGGGGATGCGCAAGCTGTGGTCACGGCGAGGGTCGACCACCATGTAGGTCTTGGCGGGCATGTGGCAATTGACGCACTGGGCGCCGGGCGTGCCGGCCTGGTGGTGGTGATGCTCGGGGGTGTCGTAGTTCTTCGCCTGAAGGCTGGGGAAGCGCTGGGGCGGATTGGGGTTATGGCATTGCTGGCAGAGACCGTTGCCTTCGATCTTCACCTGGGTGCTGTGCGGATTGTGGCAGTCGGTACAGGTCACCCCGGCGGCAAACATCTTGCTCTGGGAGAAGGAGCCGTAGACGTAGACCTCGCCGTCGATCTGCCCGTCGGCATGGTAGAGATCAGGCCGCAGGGTGGCCGGCAGGGTGGCATCCAGTTGCGCATGCCCGTGCTGCTGGCCAACGCCCAGGCTTTGCCGGCGGCTGTGGCAATAGGCGCATTGCTCCACCAGCCCCTTGCTCCCAAGGGCCTTGAAGTCCACCGCGAGGCCGATCTCCTTCGGCGAAGCGTAGGTTTTGCCGGGCTGGGCCTGCTTCGCCCAGTCGACGTGGGCCTGGCTGGGGCCGTGGCAGGCCTGGCAGCCGACGTTCTGTTCATGCCAGGTGGTGGCGAAGCTGTCTTGCTTGTCGTTGTACTGCTTGAGCAAGTTGGTGGAATGGCAGTCGGCGCACATGGCATTCCAGTTCTGGTAGCGCCCGGTCCAGTGCAAGGGGTCGTTCGGCGCGAAGCGCTGGCCCGGATACAGGGAGAACCAGCGCTGGCCGCCCGCTGCCTTGGGGCGGCTGTCCCAGGCGATGGTCAGGGCCTGCAGCCGGCCGCCGGGGAAAGCCACCAGGTACTGTTGCAACGGGTAGTGGCCGAAGGTGTAGAGGATCTCAAAATCGGCTGGCTTGCCGTCGGCGCCCTCGGTGTTGACGAAGAATGTGTCGCCCTTGCGGAAAAAGCGCGCCGTGACGCCTGCCTCATCGAAGGTGCTGCCGGAGAAGTCACCCAGCACGCTGTCCTTGCTCGGTTCGCGCATGGCCCAGTCGTGATCGGAGTCCTTCCAGTCCTTTGCCTGTTCGGCGTGGCAACCCAGGCAACTGCTTGCGTCGGCATAGCCGGCGGGTTCCTTGGCCAGGTGAGGGGGCTGTCCTGCCTCCTGGGCCTGGGCGTTGCAACTGAGCAGCGCGCACAGCGCCAGAAACACTGATGGGATCAAACGCACTTGACGTCCTCGTCCTGGGCCAGTCCGGATACGACTCCTGCGGATGGCGACTTTACGTTGGGCGTGACGATGACAGAGATTCCACGCCCGGCAAAGAGCTTAGGCGGCGATATCCGCCCGTGGTGCCATGTGCCAAATTGGTGGCGTGAAACACGCAGAGTCACCGGGCTAAAGGCTTCGAAACTCCTGCCACCCTGTCTCTGGCGCCGTGGTCAAGGTGGTGGACAACCCGATCGCCCGCTGAGTGAGACCGAAAGGCCACCCGAAGGTGGCCTTGTCGTTTCCGGGTAGTGCGTTACCTCAGAAGGTGTACAGCATGCCCAGGTTCAGGCTGGTGATCTTGGTGTCGTAGAAGTCGATGTTGCTGTCTTCTTCGCCGTAGCTGATGGCGGCGCGGGCACGCCAGTCCTGCAGGCCGAACGGCTCCTTGTAGGTGGCGGCGAACGACAGGCCCATGCGGTCCAGGTCCTGGCTCTTGCCGTAGATGGGGTTGTCGTCGTCGCTTTCCAGCTTGCCGGCGAGCAGGTTGACCACGAACTCCCAGTCCTGCATGCCGGTGTAGGCGTAGTTCAGCTCGGCCTGGTAACCGTCCATGGCCATAGCGTCGCCGTCCAGGTCATGGTCGATCTGCGAGAAGCTGGGCGTGAGGACGTGGCCGGGAGCGGCTTGCCAGAAGTAGCTGACCTTGAGTTCCTTGAGGTCGCCTTCACGATCCAGCAGGTCCCGTTGTGCGGCGGTCAGGCCCAGGGCGGTACCGCTCAGCTCGTCGTCCAGTTCCACGGAGCGCTTGGTGTAGGTCAGCTCCAGGCCGGAGCCGAAGATGTGCTCCCAGCCCAGGCGCATGCCGCCGCTCTTGACGTCGGTCTCTTCGCGGTCGGCGCCCACCAGGTAGGGGTCCTCCCAGGTTTCCATGGGGGTGGAAGCGATGAAGCTGGCGCGCAGGTTGCCGGCATCGCCGATGCCCTGGCGCACGCCGAGCCCGAAGGTGCTGTCCTGGGTCAGGAAGTCTTCCAGTTCGGTGCCGCCGAAGATCTGCGTGCGGCTGTCGGCGAAGGTGTAGCTCAGGCCGAAGTCCAGCAGCAGCTTGCCGTAGCGTTCGCTGTCCGGGCTTTGGGTCAGGGAGTCGATGCGCTCATCCGCGACTTCGGTTCCACCGACGGTCGCGATCATGTTGGTTTCCCGTTCAGTGCTACCGGCGCCGATAAAGGCGAAGCCGGAAAAACCGCTTTCCTGGGGAATACGGTCGTACGCGTTCGCAGACACGGCCGCAGCCGAGCCGAGGATGGCGAGAACAATTCTGTTCACGGGGACTTGCTCCTGGTTGGTGACTCCAATGGTGGGCTGCCTGGCCTGGCCATGCAGCTGATTTTCAGTGTCCCATGCGGCTTGGCGTGAACCCCGTCGAATGCTGCGAAAAGACGGGGAAGGGTGGAGTCACGCCATTCGGTGTTCGCGGTACTCGATGCCGTGCAAGGGCAGCATCGGGATGCATTGCCCCAACGCTGCGGGTCAGCGTAGGAGGCGACTGTGGTTTCGCAAGTCTCCAGTCAAGTTTCTGGATGTGTGGCTAGCAGCTCCGACGGATTTTTCCGGCTGCACTAAGCTCCACTCCGTAAGCCGTTGTCTGCAGGCGCTAATTGCAGCGCGGGAAGGAGCCGGAAAGACATTTGAGGCGGGAAGCATGGGGATACGCGTACAGGGGTGGCTGGCGTTTGGGTTGAGTGTCTTCCTGGGGACGCTGTCCTGGGGGGCGCAAGCGGCGGAGGAGGGGGAGGCAGACGTTGCATCGCCGCCTTCCGTTGAGCTGAAGATTGCCAATCGAAGCATCTTCACGTTCCACGGCACCCTGCTTGGTGAGACGCCGGAAGCCCGTGCCAAGCGCGCCGATGCCGTGATTGAGGAAATGCTCGAGGGCACCGAGGAACTGGACGTCACCCTGGACACCATCCAGGACAGCTACCTCGTGCTGCTCGGCGACCGCCGGGCCTTCATTGTCTCGCCTAAGGACGTGGACTCGGCTGACGGATCGGTCCGGGAAGCGGCGGAAGAGGCGGCCCAGCGGCTTCGCCAGGTCGTCGCGGAATCCCAGGAGGCCCGTAGCCTCCGCTTCCTGCTGACCGCCGGCGGGTTCACCGCCGTGGCGACCCTGTTGTACATCGCGCTGTTGCGGCTGTTCTCCTGGGCTCACGAGAAGGCGCTGTCCTGGCTGCCCAAGCGCATGCGCAAGCACACCAGCGCGTTGAAGATCGGTCAAACGCAACTGGTGGATACCAGCAACCTGTTCCCGATCGTCCGGCGCCTGCTGGCGCTGCTCTACTGGTCAGCGGTGCTGTTGCTCACCTACGAATGGCTGACTTTCGTCCTGCAGCGCTTCCCCTACACGCGGCCCTGGGGTGAAAGCCTCAACCAGTACCTGCTGGAACTGGTCCGTTACCTGCTGGATGCCATCGTCAGCGCCATTCCGGGCCTTGTGATCGCGCTGCTTATCTTCTTCATCGCGCGCGGCTTCAGCGCGTTCAGCAAGCGTGTGCTGGAGCGCTTGTCGCGCCCGGGCACCATCAGCTGGCTCAACCACGAAACCCTGCAGCCGACCACCCGCCTGACGTCCCTGGCCATCTGGCTGTTCGCACTGGCAATGGCCTATCCCTATCTGCCCGGCGCCGGGACCGAAGCGTTCAAGGGGCTCTCCGTGCTGATTGGCCTGATGATTTCCCTGGGCGCTTCCAGCGTCGTCGGCCAGGCCGCCTCCGGGTTGATCCTTACCTATACCCGCACGTTGCGCCCCGGCGAGTTTGTCCGGGTGGGCGAGCATGAAGGCACGGTAACCGAGGTCGGCATGTTCACCACCAGCATCCGCACCGGCCTGGGCGAAGTGCTGACCCTGCCCAACTCGATGATCACCGGCTCGGTGACCAAGAACTACTCTCGGGTGGTCCAGGGCGCCGGCTATGTGGTGGACACGGTGGTCACCATCGGCTACGACACGCCGTGGCGCCAGGTCGAGGCGATGCTCAAGGAAGCCGCCCGCCGTACGCCAGGCATTCTGCAGACGCCCTCCCCGCAGGTGTTCCAGACGGCTCTGTCGGACTTCTACCCCGAGTACCGGCTGGTGGCCCAGGCGGTACCCAGCGAACCCAGGCCGCGCGCCGAGCTGCTGACCCTGTTGCACGCCAATATCCAGGACGTGTTCAACGAGTACGGCGTGCAGATCATGTCGCCGCACTACCTGGGCGACCCCGCGCAGGAAAAATGGGTCCCCAAGGAGCGCTGGTTCACAGCACCGGCCAAGCCGTCTGACCAGGAAGGAGCGAAGCAATGATTGACTTCGTACTCGGCGCCCTGCGCTCGAACCCGGAGATCGCCGTCTTCCTGGCCATCGCCCTGGGCGTACTGATCGGCCGGATCAGGCTGGGCAGTTTCCACCTGGGTTCGGTGGCTGGCGCCTTGCTGATGGGTCTGATCATCGGCCAGATCGGCCTGGAAGTACCCCACGAGTTGAAGTCGGTGTTCTTCGTGCTGTTCATCTACGCCGTGGGCTTCAAAAGCGGCCCGGAGTTCTTCGGTAGCCTCAACCGGGGCACCCTCAAGCTCGTGCTGTTTTCCGTGGTGCTCTGCGCCACCGCCCTGGGCACCATCCTGGCGGTGAACGCCTACTACCACTTCGACGCAGGCTTCACCGCAGGCCTCGGCGCCGGCGCCCTGACCGACACCGCGATCATGGGCACCGCCGGCAGCGCCATCGCCCAGTTGCCCCTTGACGATGCGGCCAAGGCCCAGCTCAACAGCCATATGGCCATCGCCTACGCCATTACTTATCTGTTCGGCACCATCGGCCTGATCGTCTTCGTCGGCAGCATCGCGCCCAAGCTGCTGGGGGTGGACTTGCGCACTTCGGCTCGGGAGCTGGAGCTGGAGCTTGGCATCGCCAGCAACGAGAACATCATCAGCATTCCCTACACCCGCATCGTGGTGCGAGCGCACCGGGTCGCCGAGGGGGCGCAGGGCAGGTCCGTCGCCGATATCGAGCGACTGCACCCGTCCCTGAGCATCGAGCGTGTGGTGCGCACGGGGCAGATCCATGACCGTGAACCCGACCTCGTGTTGCAGGCGGGTGACATCGCTGGCGTCTATGCGCTGCGCGAAGCTGTGGGCGAACTGGACGGCTGGATCGGCCCGGAGGTGGATCACCCGGAGTCGCTGTCGTTCCCGACCAAATCGGCGGACATCGTGCTGACCTCCGCCGAGTTGTCCGGCAAGACCATCCACGAGATCAGGTCGCACCTGGTCGGCGCGAACCGCATGGGCTGCTTCATCAACACCATCACCCGCCAGGGGCTCGACCTGCCGCTGCTGCCCAACACCGTATTGCGCCGTGGTGACGTGATCTCCCTTACCGGTCGTTCTTCGAGCATCGATGCGCTGGCCGCCCAGTTGGGGCGCGTGCGTGAGCGCAGTTACAAGTCTGATATCGCGGTGCACAGCCTGGGCATGGTGCTGGGCGCGCTGCTGGGCATGCTCTCCACCCATATTGGGATGATCCCCATTGAACTGGGCGTTGGCGGCGGCGTATTGCTGGTGGCGCTGCTGATCGGCTGGTACAACTCCCGACACCCCGAAATCGGCGCCTTGCCGCCGGCCGCGCAATGGGCGTTTTCCGAGTTCGGCCTCACCGCCTTCGGTGCCGTGGTGGGCCTGCTGGCCGGGCCGGCAGCCATCGCGGCGATGCAGGAGCAGGGCGTCGCACTGCTGATTTCGGGCGTGATAGTCACCCTGGTACCGCCGCTGGTGGCGCTCTATTTCGGGCGCTATGTGCTGCGCCTGCACCCGATGATCCTGTTCGGCGCATTGGCCGGGGCGCAGACGGAAGCGGCGTCCATGAACAAGATCATCGAGCAGTCCGGCAGCAACACGCCGGTGATCGGCTTTACCGTCTGCTATGCGATTTCCAATGTGCTGCTGGCGGTGTGCGGTCCAATCATCGTGTTCGCATCCAGCTAAGGGCCGGCACGCCGTCGAGCCGTACTGGCATCAGTGACCAGAGGCAAGAATGCCCTCCGAGGAGGGCATTCAGTTTTCACGTGTTTCTAAAAACGCCAGGTCGCGCCCCCGCCAATGACGTGCAGGGAACTGTTGTCGAAGCTCCCGGAAAGGCTATTGCCCGAGCGCTGCTTGGTTTGCTCCACATCCATGTCACCCAGCCAGATGAGGGTGTACGCCATATGCAGATCCAGGCCTTCTTCCACCGCATAGTTCACGCCGGCCGCCAGGCGCCAGGACTCGGCCATGGGGTTGTCCACGGTGCGGTCTTCGTCGTCCACAGCTGAGCTGTCGTAACCCAGGCCCATGCTCCAGCGGAGTTTCGGGCTGGCCTGGTACTGAGCCCCCACCGAGGCGTGCCAGGTGTCCTTGTACTGCCGGTCGACCGTGCGGCTGGTGCCGAGGTTATCGGCATCCACTTCCACACCGATGTTCCCGAACTCGCTCCAGTCCTGCCAGCCGAGGCTGGCGAGCAGCTTCCATTGCGAGTCCAGGTCATGGGCCACGCTCAACAGCGCGGTTTGCGGCACTTCCATGTCGATGTCGAGGTTGTCTACGTCCAGTCGCCGCAGCGCAACGTTCAGCAACGGGTTGCTGATGTCATCCACGCTGGGGCGATCCGAGAACTCCAGGTCGACCTTGCTGGTGTAGGCAAGGCCCACGCGGGTGCGCTCGTTGACGCGGTACAAAAGGCCGATGTTGAAGCCCACGCCAAAGTCGGTGTCCTTGTATTCCAGTTGGCCGTCCGGCCGGTCCGCCAGGCCCAACAGGTTGTTGTTGACGGCCACTTCGGTGCGGTAATAGCCGTACATCATGCGTGGTCCGAACCCGATGGAGAGGTCGTCGTTGATCTTGTAGGCATAGGTGGGTTGCAGCGAAACACCGATGATCGCCGCCTCCTGGGTGAAGTAGCGACCGGCCCAGTCATCGTCGTAGTCCACCGCCAGACCGAAATTCCCGTACATGCCAAAACCGATGCTCGCCTGGTCGTTGACCTGGTGACTGACGAACAGGCTGGCACCGGGCAGGTATTGGAGTGCATTGCCGCCTTCGTTGCCGTCGAACTGGTTGCTGGCATCGCGGGAGAAACTGATATCGCCAAAGATCACCTGGCCATTGGCGCTGATCTGGGTGCCTGGAAGCTCGGTCAGCCCGGCCGGATTGTTCATCAGCACGCTCGGGTCGGTAGCCAGCGCCGCAGCGCCGGCATTGGCCAGCCCCGCGCCTTCCTGGCCGGCTTCGTAGATCAGGATGCCGCCGGCCCAGCCCGCGCCGGGCAATAGCCACAGCAGCGAGCCCAGGGTTGAGAGCCTTGCGACGCGCAGTGACATGGGGTGGCTGCTGAACATGGCGCTTCCTCTGCTGGTCCTTTGCATTTCTTGTGTTGGTGCGACTCGTGCAGGCATCAGTGCCCACGGGCCAACGTTAACCAGCCTAGATGCTTGTCCTGCACACGCAACCGACCCGCAGCCTGAGCCAAGATCGGGAATCGTCTAGCGCATGGCGTGCTGGCGACTAGAGTTACCAAACCCGTAGATCGCGAATGCATCTCGTCTCGAAGGGATGAGCTTCGTTGTGCTGGCTCGCCACAAACCAATGGTTGCGCTTGCGATCGGGCAACTTCCGAGCAGGCTCTGACAGGGAATCGATCAGTGACTACACGTGAGCAGATAGCAGGGTTGGAGGCGAGTGTTTCTGAACAGGTCCTGGGCCAGTCCCAGACGATCCGGCATGTTCTGTTGGGGCTGTTGGCCAATGGTCACGTGCTTCTCGAGAGCCTGCCGGGCCTGGCCAAGACCCGCACCGTCAAGGCCCTGGCAACCCACCTGGATGCGCGGATGAGCCGCATCCAGTTCACCCCGGACCTGCTGCCGTCGGATATCACCGGCGGCGAGATCCTCCAGCAGACCGCCGAAGGCAACCAGATCAAGTTCCAGCCCGGCCCGCTGTTCGGCAACGTGATTCTCGCCGACGAGATCAACCGGGCTCCGGCCAAGGTCCAGGCGGCCTTGCTGGAGGCCATGGAGGAACGCCAGATCACCGTGTCGGGGCAGAGCTACCCCATGCCCGGTCTGTTCATGGTGCTGGCCACCCAGAACCCCATCGAACAGGAAGGCACCTATCCGCTGCCCGAGGCACAGATGGACCGCTTCCTGATGAAGCTGAAACTGGACTATCCGAAGGTGGAGGACGAGAGCCAGGTCCTGCGCCTGGTGCGTGGCGAGGAACAGCGACAGCAGGACGGCAGCGCTGCCCAGGAGCCTGCGCGCCTGCCCCAGGAGGTGCTCTTTGCGGCTCGCCGCGAAATGTCTGGCGTACACGTGTCCGAGGCCATCGACCGCTACTTCATGGGCCTGATCACCGCAACCCGCAAGCCGGCGGATTACGACGCGGACCTCGCGCGCTGGATCAACATCGGCGCGAGCCCGCGCGGCGGCATCGCCCTGGACCGTGTGTCCCGCGCCCATGCCTGGCTGTCCGGCAATGAGTTCGTCTCGCCGGACGATGTGCGCGCCGTGGTGCATCCCGTGCTGCGCCACCGCTTGCAGCTTTCCTACGATGCGATCGCCGATGGCGTGAATGCAGACCAGGTCATCGACCGCCTGCTGGACAAGGTAGCGATCCCGGCCTGAGCGGAGCCAAGCCCATGCAACAGACACAACCGGCTCCGGATGGCTTCGTCCACGCCTCGCTCGCCCAGATGATGGCGTTGGAGCATCGCGTGCGCGGCCTGAGCTTCCTGTCGCGACAGCCGCTGTCGAGCATCCTTTCCGGCAACCATGCCTCGCGCCTTCGGGGGCGAGGGCTCAGCTTCGACGAACTGCGCCACTACATCCCCGGCGACGACCTGCGTCACCTCGACTGGCGCGCCTCCCTGCGCTACGGCAAGCCCTTCGTGCGCACCTTCACCGAGGAGCGTGATCGACCGACGCTGTTGCTGGTGGACCAGCGCATGAACATGTATTTCGGCTCCCAGCGCTGCTTCAAGTCCGTGGCGGCGGCGGAGCTGGCGGCGCTGTCCGCCTGGATCGCCTTTCACGCCGGTGACCGCGTTGGGGGGCTGGTGTTCGGTGATCATCAGGTCGAGCACATCCGCCCGTTGCGCAGCCGGGCGAGGGTGGAGGCGCTGTGTGCCGCGGTGGTGCGCGCCAACCACCGGCTGAGCGCGACCGGCCCGGATGCCGAGCATCACGACCAGCTCGACATCGCGCTGCGCAGTTGCATTGGTGCTGCCGGCCACGACCATCTGGTGTGCATCATCAGCGACTTCGCCGGTGTCACCCCGAAGACGTTGCAACTGCTTCGCCAGCTCAGCGCCCACAACGACGTGATCGCCATGCAGGTCTATGACCCCATCGCGTTGCAGGTGCCGGACAAGGGCCGCATCACCGTCACCCAGGGCGCCTTGCAGGTAGAGCTGGAGGTCGAGCGCCGCCAGGTGCACCGGCCCCTTGGCGAGTTCCTATCCGGCCGGCTGCGTGATGTCGCCGAGCTGCTGCGGCGCAGCCAGGTACCGGTGATGATGATCAGCACCGGCGAAGACACCCTGGAACAACTTCGTCGGGAACTGGGGCGACTGACGGGGATAGCGCGATGACGACCCCGAGCGTGCCCAGCATCGACCAGCTCAAGGAGCTGGCCATTCCCGCACCGCCTTTCAGCTATTTCCCCCAGACCTGGGGCTGGCTGGCCCTGCTGCTGATTCTGCTGGCCATTGCGGTGGTCTGGGGTGCGCTGCGTTGGCGACGCTGGCAGCGTGATCGTTACCGCCGCGAGGCCCTGGCCCGTCTGGACTCCCTTGGGCAGGCCCTGGCCGATGGCGAGCAACGCCTGCCGGCACTGCGCGAGATGCCGGAGCTGCTCAAGCGCGTGGCCCTGTCCATGCCGGACGCGCCGCCGGTAGCGGGCCTGGGGGGAGCCGAGTGGCAGGCATTCCTCACGCAACGTTCGAAGGCGCCGCTGCCGGAGGGGTTTGCCGCGCAGCTGTTCACTCTGGCCTATGCACCGGATGCCCAGGTGCTGGCGATTCCCGAGGAGGAGGCGAGGGCGCTTCTGGCCGGCTGCCGGCAATGGATCGAGGCTCACCATGTGGCAGTTTGACTACCCGTGGGTACTTTTCCTGCTGCCGGTGGTGTGGCTGGGATGGCGCTACCTGCGCGAGTACCGGGAAGGGCGCAGCGCCTTGCGGGTGCCATTCTTCGCTGCAATGAGTCGCGCCGTGGGGCAATCGCCGGGAACCGCCGGGGCCGGAGGAGGCCGTTGGCAACGGGTGCTGAACCTGCTGGTCTGGGCGCTGCTGGTAACGGCCTGCGCTCGCCCGGTCTTCGTCGAACAGGCTATCGAACACGAGCAGCCGATTCGCGACATGATGCTTGCCATCGATATTTCCCAGTCCATGCAGACCACCGACTACACCGATGCCAGCGGCCAGCGTGTGGACCGCCTGACGGCGGTGAAGGCCGTGGTGCGCGACTTCATCGACCGGCGCAAGGACGATCGCATCGGCCTGATCGTGTTCGGTACTGGCGCCTATCCGCAGGCGCCGCTCACCCTCGACCATGCTAGCTTGCGGGTATTGCTCGATGAAGTGGGTATCGGCATGGCCGGCCCCAATACCGCTCTGGGAGACGCCATCGGGCTCTCGATCAAACTGCTGGAGAGCGCCCGTGAGCAGGAGAAGGTCCTGATCCTGCTCACTGATGGTAACGACACCGGCAGCGCCATTACCCCCGGGCATGCGGCTCAGATGGCAGGTGCCCGGGGCGTTGTCGTGCATACAATCGGCATTGGTGATCCGCAGGCCAGTGGCGATGCCAAGGTGGACCTACAGACCTTGCAGGACATCGCTCGCGCCACGGGTGGCCGCTTCTTCCGTGCCGATGATCGCGATGCCCTGCAGCAGGTCTACGCCACCCTCGATCAACTCACGCCGCACAAGGTGAAGACCTTCAGCCACCAGCCCAAGCGCGACCTGTTCTGGTGGCCGTTGGGCGGGGCACTGCTGCTCCTTGCTGTCGCCCATGGACTCGCGGCGCTGGCGAGTCGACTGAAACCGGCCGGGGTCGCTCGGCCGCAAGAGGAGCGCTGAGATGGACATCGACCTCAGTGCCTTCCACTTCCTGCGACCGCTCTGGTTGCTACTGATCGTGCCGGGAGTACTCCTGCCGTTGGCGTGGCTCCGTCGCCATGACCTCAAGCGCCAGTTGGACGGCATCATCGCGCCACACCTCGTCGAACACCTGGTCATCACCCCGCACGACGACCAGCGCCTGCGCCCGGTTCACTTGCTCGGTGCCTTGCTGGTGCTGGGTGGCATCGCCGCTGCTGGGCCGACCTGGCAGCAGGACATTCCCGACTTCCTCGATAACCGGGCGCCGCTGATCCTCGCTGTAGACCTGTCACCCTCCATGGATGCCGACGATGTTCCGCCCACCCGGCTGGCCGCCGCCCGACACAAACTGCACGACCTCATCCAGCGTCGAGCAGGGCCCCGTACCGCACTGATCGCCTATGCCGGAAGCGCACACCTGGTGTTGCCAGCGACCGAAGACCCGGTGCTGCTGGATACCTTCCTCCAGGCGCTGGACACCGGTCTCATGACGCAACCCGGCAAGGATGTACTGGGCGTGATCGACCAGGCGAGGGTATTGCTGGATGCCGAGAAAGCCCCCGGAACCTTGGTGCTGGTGACCGATGGCGCCGATCCCGACCAGTTCGAGGCCATCAGCAAGCGGCTGGAGGGGGGCGACTTGCAGGTACTGGTGCTGGCAGTCGGTAGCCAGGACGGCGGGCTGGTGCGTGATGCCAAGGGGCAGCCCCGGGTCGCTGCCGATGGCCGGCCCGTGCAGGCCAGTTTCGATGAGGATGCACTGAAGCGACTCGCCGATGCGGCCAACGCTCCCCTCGGCAGCCTGACCCTGAACGAGGACGACCTCGACTGGATCGAACTGCACGCCCAGCGGCATTTCGAAGCGGTGCAAGGTGACGGCCAGCAAGTCCACTGGAAAGACGCCGGCTACTGGCTGTGTTGGCCATTGGCACTGATTGCGTTCTTCTGCGTGCGACGGGGCTGGCAGGTTCACTGGCTGGGCGGGTTGCTCCTGGCGGTGCTGCTGGGAACAGCACCGGCGCCAGCCCGTGCCGGTGCACTGGCGGATGCCTTCTTCACGCCGGACCAGCAAGGGCGTTGGGCCTTCGAACATGGGCATTTCCCACAGGCTGCGGCGCGCTTCGCCGATCCTTACTGGAAGGGCGTGGCGGCCTATCAGGCAGCTGACTACGATGCGGCCCTGGCAAGCTTTGCGCGGCTCGACACGGCGCCGGCCTATTTCTTCCTCGGCAACATCTACGTTCACCACTTCAAGTTCCCTGAGGCCATCGCCGCCTACAAACAGGCCCTCGCCAGGCAGGCGGACTTCCCTGAAGCCACGGCTAACCTCGCCCTGGCCGAGGCACTGCTGAAGGACTACGAAGACCAGCAGGACGCGGGCACGCCAGACGAAAAGGCCGACAAGGTGGTGGAGGACCAGACGCCCGCCAAGGGCCGCCAGGAAAGGCAGCAGAACACCCCCCAGGCCGCTTCCGATCAACTCTGGTTGAACAACCTCACCACCTCGCCAGCGCAATTCCTCAAGCGCAAGTTCATGCTTCAGGAGGCTGCTCGCCAGCAGGCTGCGGAGGTAAAACCATGAAACGGCTGCTGGTGTGTCTGTTGCTCTGCCTGCCGCGGTTGGTGATGGCCGAGGAACCCGAAGTACGGGTGCAGAACCGTCTGGCTCCCGCCGACTCGGTGATGGTGGGCGGCACAATCAATCTGGAGGTGGACCTGCTCGTAGACACCTGGTTCACCGCAGCCCCCATCCTGCCGAAGCTGGAGCTGCCGGGGGCGGTTGTGAACCCGCCCAGTGGCGAGGCGCAGCACCTGACCGAGCAGCAGGATGGCAAGACCTTCTTCGGCCTGCGCTTCATCTATCAGATCACCCCGCAGGCGGCGCAGCGCTTCGAGATTCCTGCGCTGGAATTCCAGGTGCAACCCGGCCAGGCCAGCGGCCCGGTCAAGGTGCGCAGTCAGCCCCTGGCCTTCGCCGCCAAGGAGTTGGCCGGTGAGTCGGACGGCCATCGGCTGGTTGCGACGAGCGTCACCTTCACCCAGGAAATCGAGCGCTCCCATGACCCATTGCGGGTTGGCGACAGCATCACCCGCCGGGTCAAGGTGCAAGCAGAAGGTGCCCAGGCCATGCTGCTGCCACCACCCGAGTTCGTCGAGGTGAACGGGCTCAAGCGCTACGTGCAAACGCCACGCGTGACGCCGCTCAGCGATGGCCGGGGCGGTACCCTGGGTGGCGTCCGCGAGGACTCGGTCACCTACGTGATCGGCGAGGCCGGGGAGATCGACTTGCCCGCCATCGAGCTCAAGTGGTGGGACGTCGCGACAGGTGAGGGCCACAGCGCCGCGGTACCGACGGTCGAGCTGAAGGCCGCCAAGGGCGACTACCAGGCGCCGTTTTCCATCAGCGAAGACTTGCGAGCCCTGGGTCAGAAAACCCGCCTCCGGCTTTCCGGCCACGGGATGTTGCTGGGGATGTTCCTGGTGCTGGGCGGTGGCCTGGCCTATCTCGGCCGGCCCTGGGGCAGGGTGGCACTGGCGTCGCTGCGGCGCTGGAGAGCGGCACGAAAACGGGCCTGGCTGGAATCCCCCGACTATGCCTGGAAGCTCGCCCGCCGCCAGTTGAAGGGGCGCCCCACACAATTGGGCGGCCTTTACCTCTGGGTTCGGCGGAGCACGGGAAATCGGACCCTGTCTGAATTTTCCGACACATCATGCGACGCATTCTCAGATCGTTTGCTAGGCTTCTTCAAATCTCGCTACGGGGCGGCTTCGGCGCCGAGTCAAGCACCTGCCGACCTGAGGCGGGTCCTGCCGGATGTACGGCGAGCGGTATCGGTACGGAAGAAGGTGCGCCCTGAAGGACACGGGCTCAAACCCCTCAACCCCTGACTCGGGCGAGCCAGGCAAACCGGAACTCAGCAAGGACGTCACATGCATCAGCCTCATGCTCTGTACAGGCTTCGTTGGTGGTTCACCTTGCTTCTGCTCCTGCCCGTGCTGGCCCAAGCGCAGAACCCTTTGCCCTCGTGGAAGGACGGCCCCTCGCGCACGGCCATCGAGGCCTTCGTTACAGCCGTGACCACCGAGGGCGGCAAGGACTTCGTGCCGCCAGCCGAACGCATTGCGGTGTTCGACAACGACGGCACCCTGTGGAGCGAGCAGCCGATGTACTTCGAGGTGCTGTTCGCACTGGACGAGGTTCGGCGCCTGGCCCCGCAACATCCCGAATGGAAGGAGCAGCAGCCCTTCAAGGCAGTGCTGGAAGGCGACCAGAAATCCCTGGCTGAAAGCGGCATGGAAGGGTTGATGAAAATCATCGCCGCCACCCATTCCGGCATGAGCACCGAGGACTTCATCGGCCAGTCCCGCAGCTGGCTGGCCAGTTCGGTACACCCGCGCAGCAAGAAGCCCTACACCGAGATGGTCTTCCAGCCAATGCTGGAGCTACTCGCCTATCTGCGTGCCAATGGCTTCAGGACCTACATCGTCTCCGGCGGTGAAGTGGCGTTCATGCGCGCCTTCGCCGAAGAGGTGTACGGCATTCCACCGGAGCAGGTGATCGGTACCACCTTCCAATCCCAGTTCCAGGACAAGGACGGCAAGCTGTCGATCCAGCGCTTGCCGAAGCTGGCCCACAACGATGACGGGCCAGGCAAGCCGGTCAGCATCGACGCCATCATCGGCCGGCGGCCGATCTTCGCCTTCGGCAATTCCGACGGCGACCTGCAGATGCTCCAGTGGACCATGGCCGGAACGGGCAAGCGCTTTGCCGGACTGGTGCATCACACCGATGCCCAGCGTGAGTGGGCCTACGACCGGGACAGCAAGGTCGGCCGGCTGGACAAGGCGCTGGAGGCCGCCAAAAGCGGCAATTGGACAGTGGTCGACATGGCGAAGGAGTGGAGCCGTGTCTATCCCTTCGAGCAGAACTGACCACCCCTAACGAAAGACCGCAGGAACACAGGGACCCCCAGCCAGGCAGTCGGCCTCTCTCGTGTACGTAGTCGTGGCAACGACAGAAACGTGAAACGGAGAAGTGACCTTATGAAGCGCAGCGGAAAATGGTTAACCAGGGTCGCACTAGCTGCGACGGCGGTAGTCGGGGCGAGCATCGCCTCCGCCGCGGACAAGCCGAACATCCTGGTGATCTTCGGTGACGACGTCGGACAGACCAACATCAGTGCCTATTCCAAGGGCGTGGTGGGCTACCAGACGCCGAACATCGACCGGATCGCCAAGGAAGGCATGATGTTCACCGACTACTACGCGGAGAACAGCTGCACGGCCGGCCGCTCGACCTTCATTACCGGCCAGACGATCTTCCGTACTGGCCTTTCCAAGGTGGGCTTGCCGGGCGTTCCCGTCGGGTTGCAGGCGCGGGACGTTACCATTGCCCAGGCGCTCAAGTCCCACGGTTATGCCACCGGCCAGTTCGGCAAGAACCACCTCGGCGACCGTGACGAGTACCTGCCAACTGCCCACGGCTTCGACGAGTTCTTCGGCAACCTCTACCACCTCAACGCCGAGGAAGAGCCGGAGCGCGAGTGGTGGCCGAAGGATGATGAGAAGTTCGTCAAGAGCGCCTCGCCGCGAGGGGTCATCAAGTCCAGTGCCGACGGCAAGATCGAAGACACCGGCGCGCTCAACAAGAAGCGCATGGAAACCATCGATGACGAGACCACCCAGGCCGCCATCGATTTCATGAGCAAGCAAACCAAGGCGGACAAGCCCTTCTTCGTCTGGATGAACACCACGCGCATGCACCTGTTCACCCATGTGCGTGATTCGATGAAAGGGCAGAGCGGCATGCCGGGCAACGAGTATGCAGATGGCATGATCGAGCACGATGGTCACGTCGGCAAACTGCTGAAGGCGGTCGACGACCTGAAGATCGCCGACAACACCATCGTCATCTACACCACCGATAACGGGCCCAACCAGTTCTCCTGGCCGGATGCGGCAACCACGCCGTTCCGTAACGAGAAGAACTCCAACTGGGAAGGCGCCTATCGGGTGCCAGCGATGGTCCGCTGGCCGGGGCACATCAAGCCTGACAGCGTTTCCACCGAAATATTCTCGGGCCTGGACTGGTTCCCGACCTTGCTTGCCGCTGCCGGCGACACCGATATCAAGGAGCGTTTGCTCAAGGGTACCGATGTTGGCGGCAAGAGCTTCAAGGTGCACCTGGATGGCTTCAACCAGCTCGACTACCTCACTGGCAAGACCAACAAGAGCGCGCGCGACGAGTTCTACTACTTCAATGACGATACCGACCTGGTGGCCATGCGTTTCGGCAACTGGAAAGTGGTGTTCTGCGAGCAGCGCGAACCGGGTGGCATGAAAGTGTGGAGCGAGCCCTTTGTCTGCCTCCGCCTGCCGAAGATCTTCAACCTGCGCATGGACCCGTACGAGCGGGCGGACATTGTCTCCGACCAGTACTACGACATGCTGACCAAGAACGTCTTCATCACTGAACAGGCGACCCAGCGGTCCGCTGCCTTCCTGCAGACCTTCGTCGAGTACCCGCCGAGCCAGCGCCCGGCGAGCTTCAGCATCGACCAGATCCGCGCCGACGTGGACAAGAAAATCGAAGAGAAAATGAAAAAGCAGTAGATCGGCCCGGCGCCCGCCCATGGCGGGCGCCTTTTTCCTACCTTCCTGTTGCGGGTTCAGCAATCCGATAAGGCTCGTCGATGTCCTCAGCCACCAGTTCGTCCCGTGTGCGCCCGCGTGCCACGGTTGGTGAAGATGCCCGCAAACGGCTTCCCCTGCAGATGCTCATTCCCGCCGTGCTGCTGTTCATTTCCGGCGGCGCCGCCCTGGTGTACCAGGTGCTCTGGGTCAAACAACTTTCTTTGGTGGTGGGGGTGGAGGTGTATGCCGTCACCACCGGCATCAGTGCCTTTTTCGCCGGGCTTGCCCTGGGTGGCCTGGTATTCGGCCGCTGGGCGGACCGCCTGCGCCAACCCGTCAGGCTCTACGCGATTCTGGAGGTGGCCGTGGCCGCCCTTGGCGTTGGCGCAACCCTGGCGCTCGCTCACGCGGCAGGGCCATTCGCCCGGCTGGAAGAGCGCGTCGGCCTGCTGGCCTGGGTGCTGCCTTTTGCGCTGGTCGGCCTGCCGGCCTTCCTCATGGGCGGCACGCTACCGGTGCTGGTCCGCGCACTGACGCCCGCCGACGGCCAATTGGGCGAGGCGGGTGGCCGGCTCTATGCCGCCAACACCGCCGGCGCCATTGGCGGAACCCTGCTGGCAGCCTTCGTGCTGTTGCCCCAGTTGGGCGTTACCGGCAGCGCCCTTGTTGCTGCATCCCTCAATCTGCTGGCTGCGGCAGGTGCCTGGATTGCCCGTCGGGGCGACGACCTGGCGGCGCAGCCCGCTGAAGCCACGCGAATGACTCGCTCCGCGCTGGCGCGGCTGGCCATCGCGCTGTATTGCGTGGCGGGCGGCGTGGCGCTTGGCTACGAGGTGGTCTGGACACAGTCCATCGTGCAATTCATGAGTACCCGGACTTTCGCCTTCGCGATGGTGCTCGCCACCTATCTGGCCGGGCTGGTGCTCGGCAGCGCGCTCTATGCGCGCCGGGCCGACCGTATCCGTGACCCCTGGGGCCTGTTCGGTCTGCTGATCGCCCTGGCGGGCCTGCTCGCCTTGCTGCAGATTGCCGGCCTGGGCCGCTGGCTGGTCATGGCCCAGACCCACATGGAAATGCTCGCGTTGCAGGCGACCGGCAGTGAACTGGCGGGCATGTGCGCGCGCTTCGCCACCGCCGCGCTGTGTGTGGTGTTCCTGCCCACCACCCTACTGGGTGCTGCCTTTCCCCTGGCCTTGCGGCTCTCGGTGGACAGCGCCCATGTCGGGCGTGACGTGGGCGCCGTGGTTGGGCTGAACACGCTGGGGGGCATAGTCGGGGTCATGCTCACTGGTTTTGTGCTGGTGCCGCAGGTCGGCCTGGTGCGGACATTGGCGGTGCTCGCGGTGCTGGCGGCAGGTATCGGTTGCATGGCCGCCTGGCGCGGCGCCGATGTACGCCGCCCCATGCGCGGCGCGATCGGCGTGGTGGCCGTGGTGACTCTGGTCACCGCTGTGCTGACACCGCCGGACCGGCTGGCCGAGCTGCTGCCGGGTGCGCGCAACGGGCGCATCACCTTCTATGAGGAAGGCAGGGGCGGCACGGTTGCCGTGGTCACCCAGGGGCGGCATGGCAGAGCGTTCAATCGTCTCTACATCCAGGGCGTGTCCAATACCGGGGATGCCATGCCGTCGTTGCGCTACATGCGCCTGCAGGCCCTGTTGCCGTTGCTGATCCATGGCGGCGAGCCGCGCTCGGCCCTGGTGATCGGCTTTGGCACCGGCATTACCGCCGGTGCGATGCTGCGCTATCCCGGCCTGCAACGACCCGTGGTCGCCGAACTGCTGCCGGAAGTACTCGCGGCGGCACCGTTGTTCCATGGCAACTACGACGCGGTGCACGACCCGCGCCTGGACATCCGCCTGCGCGACGGCCGCCGCGAACTGCTGCGCAGCGCCGAGCGCTATGACCTGATCACGTTGGAGCCGCCGCCGCCGTCAGCGGCCGGTGTGGTCAACCTCTACTCGCGAGACTTCTACCAGTTGGCCGCCTCCCGTCTGGAGGAGGGCGGTATCGTCGCCCAGTGGTTGCCGCTACCGACCCAGAACGATGAGGACAGCCGGTCGCTGGTGCGCAGCTTCCTCGATGCCTTCCCCCATGCATCGCTCTGGACCACCGAGTTCCATGAGATGTTGCTGATCGGCTCCCCGCAGCCACTGGTGCTCGACGCCGAGCGCATTCGCCAGCGCTTCGAGCAACCGGACGTGGCGGCGGCGCTGGGCGAAGTCGGGGTGGATTCGGTTTCTGCCTTGCTTGCCACCTGGGTGACCGACCGGGCAGGACTGGAGCAGTACGCGGCAAACGCCAAGCCGGTGACCGATGACCGGCCACGGATCGAATACGCCGCCTGGGTTCGGCCCAAGGAGATCACGCGGGTTCTGCCCGAGTTGCTGGCCTTGCGGACGCCGCCACCACTTCTGAATGCCGATGCCGGCTTGCGCGGGGCGGTCGAGGACGACTGGCAAGCCCTCGGCCGCTTCTACGCCGTGACGCTCCACGCCTACAACGGCAATCGCCAGGCCTGGGCGCGTGGAATGCAGCATCTGGTCCAGCAGGACGGCGACAACCCTTACTACCGCTGGTTTATCGGGGGAGGGCAGCAGTAAGGGGAGCGAAGCCTGCTCCATGCGGGCCGCTGCCCCACCTCGCCCGCCCGTTTTCAGACCCGTCTGGGCTTCAGGATCGCTCAAGCCTCGCTGGCGCGAGTCACCCCTCTCCTCTTTAGGGAGAGGGGCGGGGGAGAGGGTTACGTCAGGCTGGTGCGCAAATCTGGAAGCCCCGTGCTAAATCGCCTCCTTCAACGTTGCAACAGCTAACGGAGACATAGCCAAAGCCGGAGTCGGTTGCGAAAGCCGCCCGTAGCCCTCAGTGCTGCGCCAGCAGCGCCTTCCTGCGCGCGCCGGGTGTCATGTCGAACCAGCGGCGGCAGGCGCGGTTGAATACGCTCTGTTCGCTGTAGCCGAGCATGCCGGCGATCTGCGACAGGGGAATGTCGCGCTCGGCCAAATAGAAGTCGGCCCGTTCACGGCGTATTTCCTCGACCAGCTCCTCGAATGTGCGGGCCTGTTCGGCCAGATGGCGTTGCAGGGTGCGCTCGTGCAGGCCGAGTTGCTCGGCCACCAGAAGCAAGCGGCATTGTTGCGTCGGCAAGAGGCGCAGCACCAGGCGACGGACTTGCTCAAGCAGGTCCGTGGAGCCTTGCAGGTGAACCTGGCTGAGGTACTGCACCAGGGTCCGGTGGAGGGACGGGTCGTGCCGCTCGATGCGCTGTTCCAGGTGCCTTCCCGTCAGAACCAGGGCATTGCAGGCCTGCCCGGTATAGGCCTCGCTGGCGAAGTAGCGGCGGTAACGGGCCAGCGGAAGCGGACTGGTGCCGGACAGCAACACCGCCCTGGCACTGAAGGTCGGTCCGCACAGCATCTTCATGGTGTTGTGCGCCACGCCCAGGGCCAGCTCGACCATCTGCCGCTGGGGACCGGGCATGCGCAGTTCGATGACCAGGCGCGGAGCCTCCGGCTCGCTGCGGTCCAGGTCCAGCTGGATGCCGGAGCTGTGGTAGCCGATGAAACGGATGATTTCGGAGAGCGCATGGCCCACCGTCTCCGCGTTGCGGGCAATCAGCGCGATCGGGCCCAGTACGGCCAGGTTTTGGTACTCGGCCATGCGCAGGCCGAAGTCGGCGCAGTCCAGCTCGTCGGCTGCGCATTCCAGCAGGCCGATGAGCGAGCGAAAGGGGACGCGGGCATCTTCGTCGTCCAGCAATTCCGGGCGGACACGAAAACGGGCGAGGAGGGGCGCTGGGTCGTGTCCGAGCTGGCCGACGAGTTCGCGAAAGCCGCCGAATGAAGTGGTTCTGATGAAAGGTTCCATGTCGTGCAGAATCAAATAACTGTCATGAAAGATCAATATCAGTCGGTCGATTGCGGAGAAGAATTCCAGGGCCACTCCCCACTTCGGAGCTTCCCATGGAGTTCGACTACATCATCGTCGGCGCCGGTTCTGCCGGTTGCGTACTGGCCAACCGTCTGAGCGCTGACCCGGCCGTCTCCGTGTGCTTGCTCGAAGCGGGCCCCCGGGACTGGTCGCCGCTGGTCCATGCGCCGGCGGGCGTTGCCGCCATCCTGCCGACCCGCCACGTGAACTGGGCGTTCGATACGGTGCCGCAGCCCGGATTGGCCGGCCGCCGGGGTTACCAGCCGCGCGGCAAGGTGCTCGGCGGGAGTAGCTCGATCAACGGGATGATCTATATCCGCGGCCATCAGAGCGATTACGACGAATGGACGGCCCTCGGTAATTCCGGCTGGTCGTTCGCCGACGTACTGCCCTATTTCCGCAAGAGCCAGATGCACCATCGCGGCGCCAGCGAGTTCCATGGCGGTGAGGGCGAACTTTACGTCGGCCAGATCGAGGCCCATGCCGCCACTCATGCCTTCATCGAGGCGGGGCAGAAAGCGGGGCATCGCTACAACGCCGATTTCAACGGGGCCGAGCAGGAGGGGATTGGTCAGTACGACGTGACCATTCGCGGCGGTCGCCGCTGGAGCACGGCCACCGCCTTCCTCAAACCCATACGCGGCGCGCGCCGCAACCTCACCGTACTGACGGGCGCCACTGCCGAGCGCGTGCTGTTGCAAGGCAAGCAGGCCAGTGGCGTGCAGGTGCAGATCAAGGGCGAGTCCCTCACCCTGAAGGCGCGCCGTGAGGTGCTGCTCAGCGCGGGCGCGTTCGGTACCCCGCAATTGCTGATGCTCTCCGGCATTGGCCCGGAATCCGAACTCAAGCCCCAAGGCATCGCCGTCACGCATGAAATGCCTGGCGTTGGGCAGAACCTGCAGGACCACCCGGATGTGGTGCTGGGCTACCAGAGCACCGACAACTCGCTCCTCGGCTATTCGCTGGGCGGCAGCCTGAAGATGGGTTCGGCCCTGGCACAGTACCTGGCCCGCAAGCGCGGCCCGCTGGCAAGCAACTTCGCCGAGGGTGGCGGCTTCCTGAAGACCCGCGCCGAGCTGGTCCGCCCGGACATCCAGCTGCATTCTGTGGTGAGCCTGCTCGACGACCACAATCGCAAGCTGCATTGGGGACACGGCTTCAGCTGCCACGTCTGCGTGCTGCGGCCGAAGAGCATCGGCAGCGTCGGCCTGCAGTCGGTGAACCCGAAGGCGCCGCCGCGCATCGATCCCGCTTTCCTCAGCCATGACGATGACGTGCAGACCCTGCTCAAGGGCTACCGCATGGCCCGCGAGATCATCGCGCAGGCGCCCATGGCGCGTTTCGGCCTCAAGGACAAATTCAGCGACGGCCTGCACAGCGACGAGCAACTGATCGACCTGCTGCGTCGGCGCACCGATTCCATCTACCACCCGGTAGGCACCTGCCGCATGGGCAACGACGAACTCGCTGTGGTGGACAGCCAGTTGCGCGTTCACGGCATCCAGGGCCTGCGTGTGGTCGACGCCTCCATCATGCCGACCCTGGTCGGCGGCAACACCAACGCGCCCACCATCATGATCGCCGAGCGCGCGGCGGAATGGATCGCGAACACCCGATAACAACAACGAGGAAGCATTACATGCACCACGCACTTAAGCATCTGACCGTTGCCGGCCTGAGCCTGACGCTGCTGGCCAGTACGATTGCCCAGGCCGCGCCGGTACCTGCCAAACCCGCCAGCGAAGTGACCCGCGCCGCCAACGAGGCCGTGCTGAAGCAGCTGCCCTTCGCCGACCGCCAGGACTTCGCCAATGCCGAGCGTGGCTTCATCGCCAAGCCGGACACCCTGACCATCAAGGACGCCAACGGCAAGGTGGTCTGGGATCTGGAGAGCTACAAGCAGTACATCACGCTGGACAAGCCTGCCCCGGACACGGTCAACCCCAGCCTCTGGCGCAATGCCCAGTTGAACGTGCAGTACGGCCTGTACAAGGTCACCGACCGTATCTATCAGGTGCGTGGCTACGACATTTCCAACATCACCTTCATCCAGGGCGACACGGGCTGGATCGTTTTCGACCCGCTGCTCAGCCAGGAAACCGCCAAGGCCGCCTATGAGCTGGTCAGCCAGCATCTGGGCAAGAAGCCCGTGGTTGGCGTGGTCTATAGCCACTCGCACATCGACCACTTCGGCGGCGTGCGCGGCATCGTCGACGAAGCGGACGTGAAGGCCGGCAAGGTCAGGATCGTCGCCCCGGAAGGTTTCTCCGAAGAGGCGGTAAGCGAAAACGTCATCGCCGGCAACGCCATGGCCCGTCGTGCCGTCTACATGTTTGGCGCCTTGCTGCCGCGCAATCCCCAGGGCGGCGTTGGCGCCGGTCTCGGCCAGACCGTATCTGCCGGTACCACGACCCTGATCCAGCCCACCGAGTTCGTCGAGAAGACCGGCCAGGAAGTCACCATCGACGGGGTCAAGATGGTGTTCCAGATGACGCCGGGCACCGAGGCGCCGGTGGAGATGCACACCTGGTTCCCGCAGTTCAAGGCGCTGTGGATGGCCGAGAACACCACCAACACCATGCACAACGTGCTGACCCTGCGCGGGGCGCAGGTCCGCGACGCCTTGCAGTGGTCGAAGTACATTGGCGAAGCCCTTGCGCTGTATGGCGACAAGGCCGAAGTGAAGTTCCAGAGCCACCACTGGCCGGTGTGGGGCAAGGCCGAGATCGAGGACTACCTGAAGAAGCAGCGTGCGCTGTACAAGTACATCCACGACCAGACCGTGCACATGATGAACCAGGGCATGACCGGCGAAGAGATCGCCGAGGCGATCAAACTGCCGCCGGAGCTGGAGGCTTTCTGGCCGGGGCGCGGTTACTACGGCACGCTCAAGCACAACGCCAAGGCTGTCTACCAGCGCTACATGGGCTGGTATGACGGCAACCCGGCCAACCTCGACAAGCTGCCGCCGCAGCCGGCGGCAAAGAAGTATGTCGAATACATGGGTGGCTCGGCTGCGGTACTGGACAAGGCCCGAGCCGACTTCGCCAAGGGCGAGTACCGCTGGGTGGCCGAAGCGACCAAGCAGGTGGTGTTCGCCGAACCGGATAACGCCGCGGCGAAGAGTCTGATGGCCGATGCCTTCGAACAACTGGGCTACCAGGCCGAGGCCGGCCCCTGGCGCTCGATTTACCTGCAGGGCGCGTACGAGCTGCGCAATGGCGTTCCGACCCTGGGCAATACGGTCACCGCCAGCCCCGACGTGATTCACGCGATGACGCCGGAAATGCTCTTCGACTACCTGGCGGTGCGCCTGAACGGCGAGCGCGCGGCGGGCAAGAAACTGGTGCTGAACTTCAACTTCACCGACCTGGGCAAGCGCTACGCCCTGACCGTGGAGAACGCCGTGCTCACCTATGAGCCGAAGGCGAGCGACAAGGCCGATGTCGGACTGACCATGAAGAAGGGCACCCTGGAAGACATCCAGTTGGGCAGGGCCACCCTGGAGCAGAAGGTGGCTTCCGGCGAGCTGAAGTTCGACGGTCGCCAGCAAGCCTTCGGCGAATTCATGGGGCTGCTCGACACGTTCGACTTCTGGTTCGACATCGTCACGCCATGAGAGACGTGATACTTGGCCTGGCGGTGCTGCTGTGCAGCGCCGCCCCGGCCTCTCTGGCCTGTGGCTATGACGGCATGGCGATGGATCTGGCCCTGGCACATCCGGCATCGCTGGATGTGTCCCTGGCCATCCACCAGGCCTACCAGGACGAACTGATCGCCAAGCCGCTGCCATTACCCGGCGGCTTCGGTATGCGCCGCGCACTGACCGCGATGGATCGCCTGGCCAGCCGCCTGCCACCCAGTGGCAACGATTTCAGCTTGTTATTGGTGGAGCCCGGCTTGTGGACGCGCTTCGAGCTGCGCGATGGCCAGTGGCATCTGACCCCGCATGCGCCGGCCCCTACCAAGGGAGCGAGCCTGGTGATAGTGGGCGAAGGCGTGCTGCTGGCCATGCTGGCGAATCGGGTGACTGCCACCCAGGCGCTGGAGCATGGGCTCGTGCATACCGAAGGTGACGATCAGCTGGCAGGGCAGTGGCGGACGGCCTTCGATGACTGACGGCCTTCGCTCGACGCGTCGGCTCGCACTCACGCAACCCTATTGAGGTGTAAACCACATGCAGCTGAACGACAGCTGCGGAGAAGCGGTACACGCCGTGTGTCTACCCGAAGCCCACTGCGCGGGCCAGCGAAGAGGAACTGCGGGCACATTGCCGGGAGCGCGTAGCTGGCTATAAATGCCCGAAGACGGTGGAAAATCGCGAAGCATTGCCCATGTCAGCGGCGGGCAAGATCCTCAAGCGCGATCTTCGTGAGCCCTATTGGCAGAGCCGCGAGTAAGCGCGCTTGCATGCAGGCGGTTACGGGAGGCTGCAGGGGAGGGTGGGGAAAGTAAGCGTTCTCCTACAGGATTCGTCCTGCGATAAGTCGTTGTGCCGACAGCAAGGTTTCCTACGCAGCTTTAACCTTGAGCGCCTACAAACGCGCTGGATAGAGTGCCGGCCGTCACGGTCAATCCGTGGCCGGGTTTGACGACCCGATGAAATGGCGTGATCGCGCCGCACGTGACTGCAGAAAGCATCCAGCGTTCTGTTGTTGCCGGCACCTTTGCAGTTCTGGACTGCATCGCTTTATGGCGGATCGCGTGGGGAGGCCCTTGGGCCTACCGGGTTCCATTTCACCGGTTCGTCAACCCCACGCGGTCCGCCTCCTTTCGTTTGACGACGTAGTTGGCGGCTCCTTCCGGAATGAAATGGAGCTTCACCATGCAAGACGCATATACCCCCGTCGTATTCCAGCGCCATACCCATCAACTGCGGGCCGTGATGATCGACAACCAGCCCTGGTTCGTCGCCTACGATTTCGCCCTGCTGATCGGCGCCCATCGCCCTTACCGCCTGCCCAAGCGCATGGACCCGCACCAGAAGCGCAGCGTGATGCTGCAGTTCGCCAGCGGCTTTCGCGAAGAGGTCGAGGTGATCAGCGATGCCGGGGCCTACAAGGCGCTGTACCGCTTCGGGCACCCGGAACACCGGGTGATCAGCCAGTGGCTGAGCGAAGTGCTGGTGCCGACGCTGCACGACTATCACCGCGCGCCGGACGCCACGCCGCATCGGGCATTCATGACCTGGGCCAATCAGCGGATCGGCGTGGTGAAGTGGCAGGGGGAAATCTGGATCGCCCGGACGGACCTGCCGAGATTCATGGCTGCGACCGATGACCCGGTGTTGCGGGATGAGCCGAGCTGGAGGCGAATGCCGGAGTAGGGCGATTTCATCTGTGAAAGGCAGGTGTCATTGCACAGTACTCACCGTGGCGCGGTTAGTGCGGAAGGACCATTCCGGCCCCGTGATGCGTTGCACTCAGCGTTTCCAGAAAAGGCCAGCGCGTCCGTGTGTGTACTGGACCGGCATCCAGACCCGGCCACCCAATGAGTGAGCTGCCAGCCAAGGCCAACGGGGGGCGTTCAGGAGCGTGTGCGTCATGGCGATAAGGTCCGCTGTGCCCTGGGAGACAAGCGCTTCGACCTGCTGGTAACCGGTGAGGGGGCTGGTCATCGCCACGGGAACTGCCACTGCCGCCTTCAATGCTCGAGCAAGCGACTCCAGGTTTTCGCGCTCTGCCGGAGCAGAGTCGAGGGGCTGGATTCCACCTGAGGACACCTGAATGGCACTGCAGCCTCTGGCCTCCAGTTCCTTGGCGAGAATCAGGGCTTGCTCAAGCGTCCAACCGACTTCGACATCATCCGACGCGCAGAGGTGCGCGAAAATGGGGCGACTGGCTGGAAAGGCATCGCGCACCTGGTCGAAGACTTCGAGGGGGAATCGCATCCGCCCGGGCAGCGATCCGCCGTACCGATCGGCGCGCTGGTTAGTGAGCGGAGATAGAAACTGATGAAGCAGAGGGCGCCGATATCCTGCCGGGACTTCTGGATGTTCTCTCGACGACAAGGACCTTGATCGTTCTCGATAATTGCGAGCATCTGATCGCCGCAGTTGCAGCCTTGTGCCTGCAGATTGTCGATGGGACCGGGAGCGTGTCGTTCCTGAATACCAGCCGGGAGGCGTTCAGGGTCAATGACGAATTCATCTACCTGCTGCGTCCCTTGGCGTCCCCGCCCAATACAGGCCGCCTGACGGCGAAGCAGGCCCTGTTCTGGCCGGCCGTGCAGCTGTTCATGGAGCGAGCCCGGGAAGGGGGCGCCAGGAACGACCTGCGTGACGAGGATGCGCCTACCGTTGCGGCCCTCTGTCGCCGCTTGGATGGGAATCCCCATGCTATTGGCCTGGTGGCCAGTCGGGTCGGGACCTATGGCGTGCAGGGCGTTGCCGACCTGCTCGCCAATCAGTTCGCCCTGCATTGGCAGGGCCGCCGTGATGCCTGTCCCCGCCAGCAGACGGTCGAGACGATGATCGACTGGAGCCACAACCTTCTGGTTGAGCGGGATCGCCAGGTGCTCTACCGGCTGTCCGTCTTCTGGGGAGTCTTCACGCTCGATGCTGCGGTGGCCGTGGCGGCGAATCGGGAGATCGACGCCATCCAGGTGGGGGAGGCCGTCAGTGATCTGGTCGACAAGTCGCTGGTGGCCATCGCGCGAGTGAGCGGAGCGCTTCAGTTCAGGTTGTTCGAGACCACCCGTGCCTATGCCGCTTCCCGGCTCGCGAGGCTTGAAAAGCGGAACGAATACGCCCGCCGCCACGCCCTCTATTACGCAGGCCAGCTTCGACGGCTGAAGGAGGCTCGCGTTGCGTCGTCTATCGCTTCGAGCGAGCAGTCGGGTCCACTGGATGTCGGTAACTTGCGCGCGGCCATCGACTGGGCGTTTTCCGAGCAGGGGGCGTTACCGCTGGCGGTGGAGATCAGTTGCCTGGCCGCTCCGTTGTTTCTGGAGCGGGGGTTGCTCATGGAGTGCAAGCGCTGCTGCGAACGGGCACTGAGGCTGCTACCGGAGGCGTTCCGCACGACGAAGACGGAACTCGAATTACTGGAATCGGCGGCGGTTACCTACTACTCCGCCGGTGACTACGACGGCGAGATGACGCCCGTCGTGGAGCGTGGATTGGAGCTTTCGCGACAAATGGGCGATGTTCGCTCCATGTTCCATTTCCTCGCCGGTCTCCACCTGGCAATGATGGCGAACGGCAGGTTCCAGGAGTCGCTGGTGGTCAGCGAGCGGTACGCCAGCGCGGCCGCGACCCATGGCGGCCCTTGCGAGGCGATCATCGCGCGCTGGATGGAAGGGTCGTCCTGGCATTTCTCGGGGCACCAGGCGGAGGCTGACGAAAGCTACTCCGCAGGTGCCGGGCTTCTGGCAGGGCACCCCTTGCGTCCCCTCCAGTACTTCGAGACCAAGGAGCAGGTCGTCGCAAGCCTTGGCCAGGCACGCGTGAAATGGATTCGAGGTATGCCGGTGCAGGCGCTCCAGCTCGCAACCAGCGCCATTGCCGAAAGCAGGCGGAACCCGGATTCGTTCTACCTGTGCGCAACCTTGTGTTTCCCCATCCTGCTCAGCAATGGCCTGCTGGACCGGGCACAGGACCTGATCCATGAGCTCGAGAGCGTCGCTGTGGACTACAAGGTGGCAGTGCGCCGTCAGGTCATCTTCTTCCTCAACGGCTTGCTGATGCTGCAAAGAGGGCACCACCAGGTCGCCGCTGACCAACTTCAGCAGTGCCTGGCGCTGCTGCCGCCGCCCAAGATGAGCGTCGTGAGGACGGATGCACTCCAGGCCCTTGCGCAAGCGCAACGGGAATGCGGAGAGGGCGCAGAAGCCCTGGTTTCTATCGAGGAAGCGATCGAACTGGCTGAAATCACAAGCGGCAACTTCAACTTTCCGGACCTGCTGAGAACCAAGGCCGAGGTGATTTTGAGCCTGCCGCCGATCGAGAAGCAGCAGGTTGAGGATCTGCTTTCGCGGGCCTTGGCGAGCGCGAGGGAGCAGTCCGCGCTGTCCTGGGAGCTGAGAGTCGCGCTGCTCATTTCGCGCGTGCGGGCAGGCGAGGGCAAGAGCAGGGAGGCCAGGGAGCAATTGGAGGCGGTCTACTCGCGCTTCACCGAAGGCTTCGAAACCAGTGAACTCAAGATTTCGGCTGAGGTGCTGCGAGCGATGGGGTAGGGGAGCCGTGCATGGCCAACCTGGTCACGCACAGCTCCACGCGACCTATACGCGGGCAAACTCGGTGTAGCCTTCCGCACCGCCACCGAAGTAGGTCTCCACCGGCGCGTCGTACAGGGGCGCCTGGGATTGAAACCGCTCGACGAGGTCGGGGTTGCCAATGAAGGGTTTGCCAAAGGCGATCATGTCCGCGTGACCGGAAGCGGTGGCATCAATGGCTCGCTGTCGGTCGTAGCCGTTGTTGGCGATGTAGGCACCGCCGAAGGCCGCACGAAGGGCCTGCACGTCAAACAGGTCGGCGCCATTCCCGCCGTGCAGCTGGCCTTCGACGACATGCAGATAGGCGAGCCCCATTTCACCGAGTCGGCGAGCCAGGTAGCTGTGGGTCTCCATCGGCGCGCTGTCCAGCGGTGTGTCGCCGATTGCCGTGGAGAGGGGCGATAGGCGCAGTCCCACGCGGTCGGCGCCCCAGATATCGGCGACAGCTTCCACGACTTCCAATGGGAAACGGGCGCGGTTCTCCAGGGAGCCACCGTAGCGGTCGTCGCGGTGGTTGGTGCTGTCGCGCAGGAATTGCTCCAGCAGATAACCATTGGCCGCATGCACTTCCACACCATCGAACCCGGCTTCCTTGGCGAGGCGCGCGGCGTGACGATAGTCCTCCAGGATGCCGGCGATCTCTTCGGTCGCCAGCGCGCGCGGCATTGACGGGGGCAGGTAGCCGGCTTCGGTGAAGACGTTGCCACCGGCCTGGATAGCGGACGGTGCCACAGGTGCAGCGCCTCCTTCCTGCAGGCTGATGTGGGACATCCGACCCACGTGCCAGAGCTGGACCACGATGCGGCCGCCGGCGGCGTGGACGGCCTCTGTCACGGGCGCCCAGGCGGCCACCTGCGCGTCGGTGTAGATCCCGGGGGTGTATGCGTAGCCTCGACCCTGGCGGGAGATATTGGTGGCCTCGGTGATGATCAGGCCTGCCGAGGCTCGTTGCCCGTAGTAATCGATCGCCAGGGGCGTTTGAACGCCGCTCATGTCGGCGCGGGAGCGGGTCAGCGGCGCCATGGCGATCTTGTTACGGACTTCGATGGCGCCGAGGCGGGTAGGGGAGAAGAGCGATTCGGAAGACATGGCGGCTCCAGTTCGAATACAGGGGTAAGGGGCACGGGGTAACGGTCGGGAAGGACCAGTAACTCGTCAACGAGGCTCAGATTGCGCGCCAGGAAGTCATTGAGCCAATTTATCTATTGAATTCCAGTTATGTCCTAATCAATATGACTGGATGCGCTACGACATGAACCTGCTGCCCGTTTTCCTGACGCTGATGGAAGAGCGCAATGTCACGCGGGCGGCCGAACGCCTGGGGATGACGCAGCCAGCGCTGTCCAACGCCCTGGCGCGACTGCGCGACATGCTTCAGGACCCGCTGTTCATTCGTGAGCGATACGGGATGCAGCCGACCGAGAAGGCCGAAGCGCTGGCTCCCGGTATTGCCGCTGCCGTTTCGAGCCTGGACGAACTGGTGCTTGGCCAGCAGGGCTTCGACCCGGCCAAGGCAGAGCGCCTGTTCACCTTGGCACCGAACAGCTACGTCGAGTTCGTGCTACTGCCGGGCATCGTCGCGCGTCTGCGCGAACGGGCGCCGGGCATCCGGCTGCGGATGGTGCCGTTCGGCGCCGATCTGGCAGAGACCGGAGTCATCTCCGGAACAACGGCGATGGTGTTGGGGCGCATCACTGACCCGCCCGACAATCTGGTCGTGCAGCACCTGATGGAAGACGGCCTGGCCTGTGTGGTTCGCGCCGACCATCCACGTATCAGCAAACGGATATCCAGGCAGCAGTACGAACAGCTTCGGCACGTCACCGTACTTCCTCCGGGGCGCTTGCGAGCAGGCCTGTTTCAGGCGCTCCAGCGGCAGGGACTGCAGCGCGAGGTGGCGGTATCGGTAACGCACTTCCTGGCCATCCCGGAACTCATAGCCGCGACGGATTATTGCGCGACCCTGCCCAGACTGATCTGCCAGCATCTGGCCCGCGACCCGCGGTTGAAGGTGCTGGCTGCGCCCGTCGACCTGGGCACATTTCCGGTAGAGATGGCGTGGCACGTTCGCTACCGCCATGACCCCGCGCATCAGTGGCTGCGTGACCTCGTTGGTGAGGTCGCACGCAAAGCCGTGCTTAATCAGTCGTAATCCACCCGCGCCTTCGATCACTGCAGGTTCTGCCCGCGTTGTGAATTGCCTACGAGCCATTGCACGAACTGCAAATGAAGGAGTGGCTGCAGATGATTGCCGTCGACCAGACGGGCGTCTTACTCGGCATGCGGGAGGTCATTCCCGTGATGCGCAAGCAGAGGAGGGGATCGATAATCAACATCTCATCTATCTGGGGCAGCGCCGCGGTTGCAGGCGCGCACTCTTACCATGCGGCCAAAGGCGCCGTTCGCAACATGTCGAAGAACGCGGCAATGACGTACGTCGCCGACGGAATCCGCGTCAACTCGGTGCATCCAGGCTTCATCCACACAGCGCTCACCGACGCACAGGCGCCTGAGCTCAACGAGGTGGTGATCGCATCCACGCCAATGAAGCGAGGGGGACAACCAATCGAGGTCGCCTACGGCTGTCTGTTCCTGGCATCCGATGCGTGCCGGCCACCCTGGTTACTCCCGAGAACATCGAGGACGGCAGGGTAATGCTCTACATACACGGTGTGGGTATGTGGCGGGAAACCCTGCGGGCTATCACGGAATCGCGGGAAACTACGCAAAATTGTTGTTCCCTATCCAAATACGGTCACAGCACAAACGCTGGATAAAGGCACGGCCACGGTATTTATCAAGAACAGTATGGTTGCTAAAGAAGACTGTTCCTAGATCTGGCTGCTGATGGTCAGGATATGCTGGCGGCCATTAACCCTTGTCCCCGTGCCAGAAAATGTAATCTCGTTCCTTACGGCGCTAAAAATACGCTCACTGGTTCCAGACAACGCTCTAAAATCGAAACCGCGACGGGAAAAGGCTGCTGTAAAGGGCAAGCGGGACACCACCTGCTCAATAATAAAGTGGTTGAGGATACCTGCCCTAAGTGGACGGAAAAACAGGCCGCTCTGGCACCAACGGTTTGCGTTGAGGGAACCTCCTGGCATAAAGGGAGCCACAAGCGTGTGCATGGTGCAATGGCAGATATTCTCGATAAAATGTCTAAGGATAGTAAAAACACGATCAGCCTTGATCAGGCAATGAATGCTGCAGCGGCTTCACATATGACAGCATTTCCCTATGCGGGCTGTAGTTATAAATGTATCCGGGAGCAACTAGCAGAATTTTATAAAATATGCCGGGGCAGTCGGACTAAAGTAGTTAATGAGCAGGGTAAAGAAGCCAGAAAAGAAGATAGCCGTGGAAACGATAAATGACTTTTTAGGAATAGTGTTATGAATACATATATCAACAATGAATTATGGCAAGAAATATTTTCAAATTGGATTATTACAGGTTGTGCAGTAAGAGATAAAAGTATTATTTATTGCTGCCTCAGAAAAGATTTACCTCATGAGCAAATGAAGGATATGTGGGATAGTGAAATTCCTAGTCGTTTAGTGGCACTGTATCTTGATACACCAGACGATCCTTATGGATGGAAAGGATTGGCAGGTTTTGCTCGACCTATTGTTGGGATATCTCATAAACCTGTATCTCAGGGATTATTGATTTCCCGAGGATTAGCAGATAGCACAGTTAGTGTAATGGGAAAGGGTAAATGGCCGCTAGAGCATATTATCGAAGGGCAAGGTGCAGGCACAGCGAACTTACGATGCATTGACGGCTACACATATGCCGCCAGCGTACATCGAAAAATTTATAAGCGGGTTGACATCGGACAATGGGTATCTATAAGCCATGGGATCCCTACTTTATCTGAGGAAGAGTGGACCTTAGAAAAATCAATAGCTGAAGGTTTTCTGGATATTGACGGCTTCAGCGAACAGGACATGTATGCGGTGGGCGGTCGTGGCGACGTTTGGCGCTATAACGGCGAACGATGGTCACAGTGCGCTTTTCCTTCCAATGAACAGATTAATACTGTGCTATGTGCCCCGGACGGCAACGTTTATATCGGCGGCGAAGGTTGTAGCCTGTGGGTCGGTAAAGAACATACCTGGACGAAGGTTTATCAGGGAAACTCCACCATTTTATGGAACCAGTTACGCTGGTTTAACAATCAGGTGTGGCTATGCTCCGATTACCAGCTTCGGGTATGGGATGGCAAAGCAATGCAGTATGTAATGGACGGCGATAAAAAAGTGGTTTTCAACGGCCATATGGATGCTTATGACGGCATACTGGTTATTGCCGGCTCTTACCGGGTAGATAGGTTCGACGGTCAACAGTGGCACTCTATAGTGAAAAGCTATTCGTAAGAGTGGAGAGCGTATTCAGGATGCATGAAATAAACGGAGTGATTGTTCCTTTAATTTGCCAGCATGCCGCTGATGCGGCTTTTTACTGGCAACAGGTCGCTGACAGTCGATTTTCCATTCTTCAGAGCAGGGAAGATATTAAAGAATTTTGCCATTATTTAGATGCACATCTTAACTGCTAAAGGCCAGGGTCTACATGCCTGACTATCGCCTGGCACCAGAACATCCATTCCCGGCCGCCGCTGGCCTCGTAGCAATGGCTTCTGGATCAAGGCACTCCCGCACGCTCGATAGTGTTCTCGGGCGATTCCGCCGGCGGCTCAATGGTGGTGACGGTGATGGTCGCCGAGCGAGCTGCCGGTTTGCCGCTTCCAGCTGCTGGCGTGGCGCTCTCGCCTTGGGCCAACCTGGAGCACACGGGTTCGTCAATGATGACCCGCGATGGCATCGATCCCACCGTAAACCTGGCGGGCCTCAACTTGATGGCCAAGACGCTCTTATTTGCGGATGTTCGGGGGTTGCCTCCGATCGCGATTCATATCGGCGAAAGCGAGGTAATGCTCAGCGATGCGCTGCGGCTTGCCACGCACCTGGCCGAGAATCGTGTGCGGGTGACCCCGGAAGTCTGGCCACGCATGTTCCATGTCTGGCACTTGTTCGCCGCGATCCTGCCCGAGGGACGACGTGCGCTGGAGAATGCAGCAGCATTCCTCGAAGACGCGTGGAGGCCATGAATTGAACAGAATCCTGGATTGTGCGTAGTGGATGCCTGGAAATGTGGGCATCACTTAAAAAGTAAAAAATCATTATATATATGATTTTTAAGGAAAATCTCTAAAAATAATTTTTAAAAGGTGTAATGAACTCGAAAAATTTACTCGTATTCCACCTTTTAAATGTTCGTCTATGCTCATCCCGATACACATGGAGGAGGGTTCCGGGGGGAGCATGCAGCATATCGTGCTTAAGCAGGGGCTGGTCGTCGTGGCTCAAGGCTCTGTCGCAACAGTTGTGCAGTGCCTTCCAGGTCTTTTGGTCGAAGTTCTCTTTCAACGCAGCAAAGAGCGAAAGACCGTAAATATAGATGAAATTGAAGTTCTCCCAGAAACAACGGACGAGAATTTAAAACTTGTGTCCGAAATGGTGTTTGCTCGAGCTGAAGAAGCCTCTATAGAAGAGTACCAGTTGGCCGAGCAGAGATACGACATCCTAAAAAGATACATGGCGGGAGAGATCGATCAAGAAAAAGCTCGCCAAGAAATGAATGTTTCAAATGGTATATTCTATAAGCTGAAAAAATTATATGAAGAGTCCGCCGGGCCGATTTCGCTTTTACGTTTGAAGCGTGGGCGAAAAATTGGCCAACGAACTCTTGATTTTAATGTTGAAGAGATTATTCAGCAAGCGATTAGAGAAAAATATAGTGGAAAAGCAGCATCATTGGCTGCGGTCTGGAGAAGGGTTGAAGAGCTTTGTCTTGCTGGCGATTTAAGTGTCCCCGCAAGGAATTCGGTGGCATCGCGATTAAAGGATTTGCCCGCTAGAGACTTGCATAAAAAGAAGCATGGTGCAGAATCAGCCAGCCAAAATTATGGTGCTCGACCTGGGAAAAAGATAACAAGTCTTCCCCTGGAGCATGTCCAAATGGATCACACTCTGGTCGATGTAATTCTCGTGGACAATGAGCATAGATGTCCCCTTGGTCGTCCTTGGCTGACAGTGCTGATTGATATTCATACAAGAGTTATTCTTGGTTATTACCTAAGCTTGCATCATCCCTCCACGATCTCTGTGGCTGGTGCGATGACCCATGCCGCACTTCCAAAGCGTAAATTCCTGCAAGATATGGGATTGCCCCCCGAGTGTTACCCGTTCTTTGGAGTGCCAAAGGTTATTCATATGGACAATGCCAAAGAATTTAAGTCCACAAAATTCATAAAGGCTTGTGTGCGGAACAATATAAAACCAGAGTGGAGGCCGTACGGTGCAAAACACTATGGCGGTCATGTGGAGCGACTAATAGGCACAATAATGACGGAGTATGTTCATTTTCTCCCCGGCACAACACTGTCGAATGTCGTGCAGCGTAAAGGTTATCATAGCGAAAAGAACTCAGCGCTTACTTTTAAAGAGTTTAGTCGCTGGTTCGCGGGGCAGGTCGCCATTTACCATGGAAGAAAACATAAGGCAATTCAATGCTCTCCAAAAGCTGCATGGGAGTCATGTTTTACGAACCGCGCTGAGGGTGCGATTCATCCTCCTCTCTTGGAGAATCCCTGGGCATTCAGGTTGGACTTTATGCCTGAGGAAACGAGGAAAATTCATCCTGCCGGGGTTACTCTTAATAATCGCTGGTACTGGAATCCAGCTTTGGTACCGTTCATTGGTCTAAGCAATGTAACCGTAAAGTATGACCCCTTCTCGATGGCAACCATCTGGATAAGGCTTGATAACGAGTACACGCCGCTGTATTTCTCGGATATGACAAAAAGCGATTATTCCTATGAGGAGTATCGTGCTTCACAAATCGGCAGAAGAGGGAGGGGTGGAGTTCCTGTTGGCGGTTTGGAAGATCCCACGTTAGTTGACGTAATCAAGCAGAATGATGACTTGGTCAAAGAAAGCATCCAAAAAACTAAAGCTTCCAGGAAAAAAGAGGCGGCTCGAAGCGAGTACTTGGATAGTAATTATTACGAGCAGCTAAGGCAGTCGGAGTCCGCGGGTGCTATAAGTAACGAAAAAGATTCAGGAAAGCCCGATTATACGAAGAAAGCAACGCCCTACGCTAGGAGGACTAAATGAATGCTGGTGCGCATTTGACACCCGAAAGGCGTAAGCTCCTGATGCTTTCTGATGCCCGCAGAATCGGTGAGGTCCAAGACGACAATTTCTATATAGAGTACCCGGCGTCATCCAAAATCATACGAGTCATCGAAAATATGCTGGACGTCCCGAGGCGTACTCAGGCTCCTTGCTTAATGGTAAAAGGCGACGGAGGGACAGGTAAGACCAGCATTGTAAATCAATTGATGAAGACGCCATCGCTCGCTAGTCGGCTTGTGTTCGTTGCGATGAACGTAAATCCCTATAGCCTAAGATTCAATGAGTTGATTGCTGATGCGCTGGGTGTTCCTTCTGCGGCTGGAGGCTATGGCCGGTCCAGAAAAGACTTGTTGCCAAAGGAGTTGGCGGAGGTAATTAAGCTCAGAAATATTCGCGGGATAGTTATCGATGAGTTTCACGATGCCATGTTAGTCCCTAGACCAGAGCAGCTTAAAAATCTTTCGCTAATAAAAGGCCTTTCCAATCAGATTTATGGTTTATCTGTAATTGGCTTTGGGACTAAAGAGGCTAGAAATGCGTTGTCATTTGACGCGCAACTAAGCAGGCGATTCTATAAGATTGACCTTGCAGACTGGTCTGAGACGGAGTCATTTAGATCATTTTTGGCCGGAATTGAGGAGAATCTTCCGCTAAAGAAATCATCAAATCTCGATGGCCCAGAAATCACTGGTTATTTAATTGAGAAAACGGCCGGCCGAATGGATCAAGTGGTAAATCTATTGAAGGCCGCTGCATGCTACGCAATTAGAACTGGGGAGGAGAAAATTACCATTGACATTCTTAATGATGCTGTCGCAAGGCCTTGGAGTTATTGATGGTCGATTATAGATTGGTTAAGCCCGTTTATGATGAGACGTTTAGCTCATGGGTCAATCGATGCTTGCTTGCTAGATTGTCAGCGAAGGTGACTGGGCTCTCTGTAAAGTCTGAATTTTCGCGAGAGGATTCAGAATATAAATTTGAGGATCCAGATTTTGATGCGAACTCCGATTACGTTAAAGGTTCTATAATAATTGTAGGAGCGTATAGGTCATACAGTTTTCGTTTTTTTGAAAAAGAGCAGCGATTGGTTTTGCCCTGGGAGTGGAGGGTAAATTATTGCCCAGAATGTCTGCGTGCTGATGTGGTAGCAGGTCGTCTACCTGCATGGCGAAAGAGTTGGTGTTACGTGATGTCTGTTCATTGCTTGAGTCATAATCGTCAGCTTTCATCTTTGAATGGAGCGCTTTCAGTAAATAAAGCATGGGATGCCTTCGTATATGAGGCTAGATCAGAAATTTTCACAACAGAAAACTATGCTTCAGCTTGGATGAGCAATGAGTCTGAGCGGATAAGAATTTCTCTGGTTCGAAAGGTTGTGGCTTGGTATTTGGGAAGTGGCGAAAGGAATAAAATTTCTAATGAGATTGATGAAAATTTACGTCATTGCTTTGATGTTGTGCTTCAGATGCTCCTTGCTGCTCCCACTTACGCTCTGAAACCAGGTGCAGCGTGGAGTCTGTTTTTTCTTGGAAAGCCTAGGTTTGACCGGCCCAAAAAGGGATTTGCGTGGGCTCTTGAGGAAGGGATGTTCAGGGCCGGCGTTCATGTAAGGATGAGCGCGGTGATATTGGCTGGAATGGTGTTTTCGATTTTTTCTGATGTGGAAGTAAAATTTATAGATAGGCTGCTGAAGATCGCGTCAGGTGTGTGCCGCTTGAATAGCTATAAAATTGGGAGTGAGTGTTTTTTGTTGTCTAACAGAGAGGACTATCTCTATGTAAGAGCGAAGTTTTCAGGGGTATCATGCTCGGCCCTTGAACGTATATGTGAGTTTGTTCAGGGGGTTGAGGATTCGTATCAGAAAAGCTGTGAGGGGAATAAGAAAGATCGCCTTTGGGGTAGAGCCAAGGACTCCTGGCGTCGGTGGGCCTACGATCCATGTAATGAACCTGATCCACAGAGCGTTATTCTAGGTCTGCGATATTATAAAATATAAATTTGCGTATTATGGTTTGTTTTTGCATATTTTGAAAGCCTATTACCGGTAAGGGTTGAGCAAAGAAATTGGGCGCAGAGGCTCATGGTTGCCGCACGCACTTCGGGATGTCAGAAGGAGAACCCTTTGCCGTTCAGCGCTCTGTTGAAGCTAGAATGGTCGCGATGATCGCCCGCCCGGCATTTTCCTTAATTGTTCCGGTCGGTAGTACATCTGCCAAGTTCGGAGTATGAAACGCTATCGCTTGGCTTCATTGCGACTGACTTCGGCGAGACCGGTGTTACTTTGCAATTCTAGGAAAACTCGCGGTCCTGTCCTGCTATGGTTAAACCGGTCAACTGTGCTGGCTCAGGTGTGTTTCGCTTCACCAGTATCCCTGCGAGATTGGCCTAGAAGTTTAACCTGTGTGAGGGCTTCGACCAGGCGTTCCTGGAGGCTCTGTACCTGCTGGTCTTGGGACGCCCTGGTTTCACTCAGGCGTATCACTTCACCTTGCAGCGTATCGCAGCGTTCCCGCAAGGCACTGTTCTCCTGCTCAATCTGGGCTCTGGTCCGCATCTCTCTGGCTAGGGTCTGTTCGCGCTGCTCCAATTGCCGCTGCAGCGATTGCAGCTCTTTCTGTTGCTGACGGGCCTCCGACAATAGGCGGGCGTTATCGCGGTTCAGCTGGGTCAGTTCGTCCTGCTTGATCATTAGCGTTTGTTGCAGCTGCCGCAGTTCCAATTGGAGCTGCTGCACCAGCGCCTCGTGACGGCGCTGGTCTTGCTCACGCTGCTCTTTGGCTGCTTGGCGGTAGTGCTCCAAAGCATCGCGCGCATGCTGATGTTTCTCTTCAAGCGACCGGATTTGCTCGCCACGATCCTTCAGGTGTGTTTCCAAATCGCGGTTGGCTTGGAGTAAGCGAGCGTTCTCGACCTCGGCCTGCTGGCGAATCCGCCGCTCCTGCTGGAGTGCCAGCTGCGCAATCTGCAACTGCTCGGTGAGACCTGCACATTGGGCTTCGGATTGGTGGCAACGCTCCTCTATTTGGCTGAGGCGATCTTGGTAGCCTCGACGCTCGCTGGCCAACTGTTCGCGCTCTGCGGTTACCGCCACTTGTGCTTCTTCCTGCAACTGCTCTGCCAGTTGCGCCACCAAATTGGCCAGCTGACCACTAAACGGTATGGGGGCAGAGCTGCGTCCCTGATCAGCAGCCTCCAGTTCCTTAAGATAACGGTGAATGGTGGTCTTCGAACCGGTATTGCCCAGCTCAATCCGCACCGCATCGATGCTCGGGTGTTCGCCACGGGCGAGGAGGGCGGTTCGGGCTTTTTGCACCACCGCCTTGTTAATACCACCACGCGCCATGTCGATCTCCTACGATTTCGTACTGATATACATACTATGTATTTACATTCTATTTTCTATCCTAATTTCTCGCCAGATGGCATCTGGAGTAAGATTGGATAATCACGAATTATCCAAGGTCAGGCCGGGTTTTGAACGAATTGGTGTCGAAAGGCGGTACGCCAGGGCGGGGAGGAGCGATGCAGCAGGACGTCGAGGGGGCCATGCCGGGATAAGGGGAAAATTAGGACATTCGTTCTGTAAGGCAATGAATTACAAGAAGATTTATTAAGGCGTTTTGTAGTGGTCTACTGATCCCGGACACCGATTTAGGCGAAAATTATCGCCGTGAGAGAGGTGTCTGATGAGCAAGCAACGACGTACGTTTTCCGCCGAGTTCAAGCGAGAGGCTGCTGCCTTGGTATTGGACCAGGGTTACAGCCATATCGAGGCCTGCCGCTCACTGGGAGTGGTGGACTCGGCCTTGCGCCGTTGGGTGAAGCAGCTCGAGGCGGAGCGCCAGGGCGTGACCCCAAAGAGCAAGGCGTTGACGCCTGAGCAGCAGAAGATCCAGGAGCTGGAAGCCCGGATCAACCGGCTGGAGCGGGAGAAAGCGATCTTAAAAAAGGCTACCGCTCTCTTGATGTCGGACGAACTCGATCGTACGCGCTGATAGACCAGTTGAGTGAGCAGGAGTCAGTGGAAGTGGACTGCGGGAACCTTCGGTGGCGATGCCAAGCGAAAGGCACAAGCCCGAAAGGCGAGGCCGAAAATAGCGATGCGCCACCAAGGGGCGGAGCAGCTCGTAGTAGTGTTGAAGCCGCTGTAATGGTGGTGGAGCGAAGGGGCTGCGTCATCCCGGTCTGTCGTCGTGTCAACTGCGCAAGCAGGAGGAGCACGGTCTCATGACCAAACCGTATGACATTCCCAAGGCGTTAATCTGGGAGGCATTCAAATGTGTCAAGGCGAACGGCGGCGCCGCAGGCGTTGACCGTGAGTCCATTGAGCAATTCGAGAGTCGCTTGGGCGACAACCTATA
>NZ_AUIE01000007.1 GCF_000423545.1 Metapseudomonas resinovorans DSM 21078 | reverse complement strand
CAGCGGATGCAGGCGCATCCGGAGATGATGGTCAGGCGCCGATCCATCGTCGAACACCCCTTCGGCAACCTGAAGCAGTGGATCCTGGGCAACGGCCGCTTCCTGCTCCGCCAGTTGCAGGGCGCACGCACGGAAATGGCCCTGGCGGTAAACGCCTACAACCTGAAACGGGCCCTCAACGTGCTGGGCGCCCGTCGGTTGATCGAGCTGATGGGATAAATCCCGCTCCTCGCTTTCGATTACCCAGAAACACCAATGCCCCGAACCAGTCAGGGCGTTGGCTTGGCCTGCACTCAGGGAGTTTTCACACGGCCTGGAATGTCGGGCTTTCTTCCTTCTATATGGGCTCAGGGGATCTGAACGCCCTCGGCGAGTAGCATGTCCACCAGGCGGATAAGCGGCAGGCCGACCAGGCTGGTGGCGTCCGTGCCATCGGTGGAGCGAAACAGGCTGACGCCTAGGCCTTCGGCCTTGAAGCTGCCGGCGCAGTCGTAGGGTTGTTCTGCTTCCAGGTAACGGCTGATGCGTGCGGCGTCCAGTTCGCGGAAATGCACGGTGAACGGTACGCAGTCGACTTGATGTTGGCCGGTGGCGCTGTTCAGTAGGGCGAGGCCGGTCAGGAAGCTGACGCTGGCGCCACTAGCGCGCTGTAGTTGGTCGCGGGCGCGCTTGAAGTCGTGGGGTTTGCCGAGGATCTGCTCGCCCAGTACGGCAACCTGGTCGGAGCCGATGATCAGGTGGTTCGGATTCTGTGGGGCAATGGCGCGAGCTTTCTCCAGGGCTAGGCGGCGCACCAGTTGTTCGGCGGATTCATGTGGTTGACGGCGTTCGTCGATGTCCGGAGCGCCACAGGTGAAGGGTAGGCGCAGGCGTTCGAGCAGTTCGCGGCGGTAGGGGGAGCTGGATGCGAGCACCAGGGGCAGCATGGCGGTCTCCGGATTGTTGGGCGAGAAATTTTATAGAGGCCTTTCGTGTATGGACAATGCGGAAATTCTTTTGACAGGGCAGGGGCTCATCCCTAGAATGTCGCGCCTATGTTGAATGGGCCGATTCCACCTCATGTAGATCCGCGCAAGTTGGCGGACCGCGAAGTCACTCTTGATGGTGACATTGCGCTCGCCCGCCTGGAGCGACTCTGCGAACCTCTTGCGGGAAACGCAGGCAGCATCCGTGCGAGCCTCGCGTTTGGTCGTGACGAGCGCCGCGCTGTTGTCATCCACAGCCGGATTGATGTTGAGGTCAAGATGGTTTGCCAGCGTTGTCTAGAGCTGGTCACCCTGAACATCCACAGCGAGTGCGATTACGCGGTGGTGCGGGAAGGGGCTGACAGTCAGTCGCTGCCGAAGGGCTATGACGTGCTGGAAGTGGGTGAGGATCCATTGGATCTGATGACTCTGGTCGAGGATGAGCTGCTGCTTGCCCTGCCCATAGTTCCGGCCCATGACCCTGAAGATTGCCAGCAGCCGGCGGGCACCAACGAGCCCGAGCCGAGCGTGGACGAGGTTTCGCGGTCCAACCCGTTCAGCGTACTGGCGCAGTTAAAGCGTGACCCAAACGTTTAGGAGTTAATTGATTATGGCTGTTCAGCAGAACAAAAAATCCCGCTCGGCACGCGATATGCGCCGTTCCCACGACGCCCTCGAGTCCAGCGCCCTGTCCATAGAGAAGAGCACCGGTGAAGTTCACCTGCGCCACCACGTCTCCCCGGACGGTTTTTACCGCGGTCGTAAAGTGATCGACAAGGGCGCTGCTGAGTAATCCTTGGCCGCCTCGATCATCGCGATTGATGCAATGGGCGGGGACTACGGTCCCCGCTGCATTGTTCCAGCCAGCGTCGCCTGTCTGGCTGAGTTCCCCTCGCTTCACCTGGTCCTCGTCGGCCAAGCCCCCCTTCTTGAAGAACTTGTCGCCCGCGTTCCTGCGGTCTATCGCCAGCGCCTGGAGATCGAACACGCCAGTGAAGTGATCGCCATGGACGAGCGCCCGGCACAAGCTTTGCGCGGCAAGCCGGATGCCTCGATGCGCGTCGCCCTGGAGCTGGTTCGTAAAGGACGCGCCCAGGCTTGTGTCAGTGCTGGCAATACGGGCGCCCTGATGGCGCTGTCCCGCTATGTGTTGAAGACCCTGCCTGGAATTGATCGCCCGGCGATGGTCAGTGCCATTCCCACGGCGCGTGGTCATTGTCATCTGCTGGATCTGGGGGCTAACGTCGATTGCAGTGCCGAGCATCTATACCAGTTTGCCGTAATGGGGGCAGTCGCCGCCGAAGCCTTGGGCATCGCCCGTCCGCGCGTTGCGTTGCTGAATGTCGGCACTGAAGACATCAAGGGCAACCAGCAGGTCAAACTTGCGGCGAGCCTGTTGCAGCAGGCCGAAGGTCTCAATTACATCGGCTACATCGAAGGTGATGGCCTCTATCGCGGTGAGGCGGATGTAGTGGTTTGCGACGGTTTCGTCGGCAACATCCTGCTTAAGTCCAGCGAAGGTCTGGCCTCGATGATCTCTGCGCGTATCGAGGCGCTCTTTACCGAAAGCCTGGGGGCTCGCCTGGTTGGCTCGATGGCTTTGCCGCTGCTGCGTCGCCTGCGCACCGACCTGACGCCGGCGCGCCACAACGGGGCAAGTTTCCTGGGGTTGCAGGGCATCGTCATCAAGAGTCACGGTTCGGCTGGTGCGGAAGGTTTCCAGAGCGCCATTCGCCGGGCGCTGATCGAGGTGCGCGAGAATCTGCCGCAGCGCCTTCACGGCCGTCTGGAACATCTGTTGCTGTAGGATGTGACCGCTATCGGCAGCCTGTCATCCAAATGTCAGTTTCGTGCGCTTGGCTATGCCAGGCGTCAATCTCCCTATACCGTCAGATAAGGGACCTCACTCAATGTCCGCATCCCTCGCTTTCGTATTTCCCGGTCAGGGTTCCCAGTCTCTGGGCATGCTGGCCGAGCAGGGGGGCCAGCACAAGCTGGTCCTGGATACCTTTGCCGAAGCCTCCGAGGCGCTCGGTTACGATCTCTGGGCGCTGACTCAGCAAGGTCCGGAAGAGCAACTCAACCAGACCGACAAAACCCAGCCTGCCATTCTTACTGCTTCCATCGCCCTGTGGCGCCTTTGGCTGGCTGAAGGCGGCGCCCGTCCAGCCTATGTCGCTGGTCACAGCCTGGGCGAATATTCTGCCCTGGTAGCCGCTGGCAGCCTGGGTCTCACCGATGCGGTGAGATTGGTTGAGCGTCGTGGCCAACTGATGCAGCAGGCCGTGCCGGCAGGGCAGGGCGGCATGGCCGCGATCCTTGGTCTGGAAGATGCCGACGTGCTGGCCGCCTGCGCTGACGCCGCGCAGGGTGAAGTGGTCAGTGCCGTGAATTTCAACGCCCCTGGCCAGGTGGTCATTGCTGGTGCTGCTGCCGCGGTCGAGCGCGCCATTGAGGCGTGCAAGGCTCGCGGTGCCAAGCGGGCCATGCCGTTGCCGGTAAGCGTGCCGTCCCACTGCGCGCTGATGAAGCCGGCTGCCGAGCGCTTCGCAGAATCGGTTGAGGCCCTGGATTGGCAGGCGCCGCAGATTCCGCTGGTGCAAAATGTCAGCGCTGCTGTGGTGGCCGATCTGTCGGACCTCAAACGCGATCTGCTGGCCCAGCTCTATAGCCCGGTCCGTTGGGTTGAATCGATGGTCAGCCTGTCCGAGCGCGGCGTCACTGATCTGATCGAGTGCGGCCCCGGCAAGGTGCTCTCGGGCCTTAACAAGCGTTGCGTGAAGGGTGTCAGCACCCACAACCTGGATACCCCTGATGCTTTCGCAGCCGCCCGTGCTGCGCTGGCCTGAACAAGGAGAAGACCTATGAGTCTGCAAGGTAAAGTGGCACTGGTCACCGGTGCGAGCCGTGGCATTGGCCAGGCTATCGCCCTCGAGCTGGGCCGTCAGGGCGCCGTGGTGATCGGCACCGCGACCTCTGCTTCCGGTGCCGAGCGCATCGCCGAGTTCCTCAAAGACAACGGTATCGAAGGCGCAGGCCTGGTTCTGGATGTCAGCAACGATGAGTCGGTTGCCAGCACGCTGGAGCACATTCAGCAGCACCTGGGTCAGCCGCTGATCGTGGTGAACAACGCCGGCATCACCCGCGACAACCTGATGCTGCGCATGAAAGACGACGAGTGGTTCGACGTCATCAATACCAACCTCAACAGCCTGTACCGCCTGTCCAAGGCCGTGCTGCGTGGCATGACCAAGGCTCGCTGGGGTCGCATCATCAATATCGGTTCGGTGGTGGGTGCCATGGGCAACGCCGGTCAGACCAACTACGCGGCTGCCAAGGCTGGCCTCGAAGGCTTCAGTCGCGCCTTGGCGCGCGAAGTTGGCTCGCGCGCCATTACCGTCAATTCGGTGGCCCCCGGCTTCATCGATACCGACATGACTCGCGAGCTGCCGGAAGCCCAGCGCGATGCGCTGCTGAACCAGATTCCGCTGGGCCGTCTGGGCCAGGCCGAAGAGATCGCCAAGGTGGTGGGGTTCCTCGCTTCCGACGGCGCTGCCTACGTCACCGGCGCCACTATTCCGGTCAACGGCGGCATGTACATGAGCTGAATGTGACGAATCCCTTCAGAAAGCTGTCATATGGGCTGTCTAGAATTCGCTATATAAGTGCAGCCGGGTTATAGACATTTCGTTGCAGCGATCCGGAAGGGGTTCAGGCGTTCTGCTTGAAATGCGGAAAACCCTTTCTATACACTGCAGCCCCAGCTGCACGGACTTTTCCATAGGAGTGAAAACACGGTATGAGCACCATCGAAGAACGCGTCAAGAAAATCGTCGCCGAGCAACTGGGCGTCAAAGAAGAGGAAGTAACCAACAGCGCTTCCTTCGTTGAAGACCTGGGTGCCGACTCCCTTGACACCGTTGAGCTGGTGATGGCTCTGGAAGAGGAATTCGAGACCGAAATCCCGGACGAGCAAGCCGAGAAGATCACCACCGTTCAGGAAGCCATCGACTACATCAACGCCAACGCGCAGTAATGTAGTCGTCGGTTCCCCGACGCGGAAAAGCCGCACGACCCGACTGGGCGTGCGGCTTTTCTTTAAGCCGATTGTTGAAAATCCGCGGTTTGCACGTTGCCTGCCGGGCTTTTCAACAGTCTGTTAATCCGAATCAACCGCCGTGTAGAGATTGAAGAAGGAGAGCGCTGTGTCGCGTAGACGCGTCGTAGTCACTGGCCTGGGCATGCTGTCGCCGCTGGGTACCGATGTACCGAGCAGCTGGCAGGGAATTCTGGCTGGCCGCAGTGGCATTGGCCTGATCGAACATATGGACCTTTCTGCGTACTCCACCCGCTTTGGTGGTTCGGTCAAGGGGTTCAATGTCGAGGAGTACCTGTCGGCCAAGGAGGCGCGCAAGCTCGACCTGTTCATCCAGTACGGTCTTGCCGCGAGCTTCCAGGCAGTGCGCGACTCGCGCCTCGAAGTCACTGACGCTAACCGTGAGCGCATTGGCGTCGCCATGGGTTCGGGCATCGGCGGTCTGACCAACATCGAGAACAACTGCAAATCCCTGATCGAACAGGGGCCGCGACGGATTTCGCCGTTCTTCGTACCTGGCTCGATCATCAATATGGTGTCCGGATTCCTGTCGATCCACTTGGGTATCCAGGGGCCGAACTACGCCATTGCGACCGCTTGCACCACTGGCACCCACTGCATCGGCATGGCCGCACGCAACATCGCCTATGGCGAGGCAGACGTGATGATCGCTGGTGGCTCCGAGATGGCTGCTTGCGGGCTGGGTCTAGGCGGATTCGGCGCAGCTCGAGCGCTGTCCACCCGCAATGATGATCCGACGCGGGCCAGTCGTCCCTGGGACAAGGGGCGTGACGGCTTCGTGCTGTCGGATGGCGCCGGTGCCCTCGTGCTGGAGGAACTGGAACATGCCAAGGCTCGTGGTGCGACCATTTACGCCGAACTGATCGGATTCGGCATGAGTGGCGATGCCTATCACATGACCTCGCCGCCGGATGACGGCGCTGGCGCTGCCCGTTGCATGCGTAATGCCCTGCGCGATGCGGGCCTGAATGCCGACCAGGTGCAGTACGTGAACGCCCACGGCACCTCGACACCGGCGGGCGATGTGGCTGAAGCCATGGCGCTCAAGTCGGTGTTCGGCGATCACGCCTACAAGCTTGCGGTCAGTTCCACCAAGTCCATGACTGGCCACCTGTTGGGTGCGGCTGGTGCCGTTGAGGCGATCTTCAGTGTGCTTGCCCTGCAGGATCAGGTGGCGCCGCCGACCATCAACCTGGAAGAGCCGGACGAGGGCTGTGACCTCGACTTCGTGCCTCACGAAGCGCGTTCCATGCCCATCGATGTGGTGCTGTCCAACTCCTTCGGCTTTGGCGGCACCAACGGTTCCCTGGTGTTCCGTCGGTTCGAGGGCTGATGCCGGACTGGGTCGACGGCCACCCGGCCGAGTCGCTGTCTATCAAGGACCGCGGCTTGGCCTACGGTGATGGGCTTTTCGAGACTATCGCCGTGCGCGCTGGGCGGCCCCCGCTTCTCGAATACCACATGGCGCGGTTGTCTGAAGGCTGTCGACGCCTGGGTATACCCCTCGATTTCCAATTGATGCGCACTGAGCTGCTGGCCTTCACGGCTGGGCTGGGTGAGGGCGTTGCCAAGCTGATCATCACTCGCGGCGAAGGGTTGCGCGGTTATGCGCCGCCACCGGTTGCGCTGCCGCGACGCATCCTGCAGAGCGCTCCCTTTCCGAGCTACCCGGAGGGTAACTGGGAGCAGGGCGTCCAGCTTTTTTCCTGCGCGACCCGCCTTGCCGAGCAGCCGCTTCTGGCTGGACTCAAGCACTTGAACCGACTCGAGCAGGTCCTTGCTCGCGCCGAATGGCAGGGCAGCGAGTACGCCGAGGGCCTGATGCGCGACCAATCCGGCCGCGTGATCGAAGGGGTGTTCAGCAATCTCTTCATGGCGCGTGATGGCGTGCTGATCACGGCGGATCTTTGCCGTTCTGGAGTCGCCGGTGTCATGCGTGCGGCGCTTCTGGACGGCGCCGGAGCGGCAGGAATCCAGGTCGAGGTGCGGGATATTTCCTTCGACGAGTTCCTCAGTGCCGATGAGGTTTTTCTTTGCAACAGCCTCTTCGGTATCTGGCCGGTGCGTTCTGTAACAGGCCATCACTGGCCGGTCGGGCCGCTGACCCGTAAACTTCAGGCCATCGCCCGCGATCTACTGGACATCTGATTCGTGATACGCAAATTCCTGCTGATGCTGGAGGCAGGCCTGCTTCTTGCCGGCCTGCTGGTAGCCTTCGCCGGCTGGCAGCAGCGCGTCACCCTTGAACAACCCCTGAACATCTCCGCCGAGCGGATGCTGGATGTGGCGGCTGGTGCCACGCCCGGCGGCCTGCTCAATCGCCTGGAGGAAGAGGGGGTACTGACCAATGCCTTCTGGTTGCGTCAGTACTGGCGCTTCAACCTGGCCAACGCGTCCCTGCACAGCGGCGAGTATCGCCTGACACCCGGCATGCAGGCTGGTGACTTGTTGGGGCTCTGGCAGCGGGGTGAAGTGGTGCAGTACAGCCTGACGCTGGTGGAAGGCTGGAACTTTCGTCAGGTCCGCGCGGCACTCGCCAAGCAAGCCAAACTGGAACAGACCCTGGCCAATGTCAGCGACGCCGAGCTGATGGCTCGTCTCGGCCGTCCAGGGGAGTATCCGGAAGGCCGCTTCTTCCCTGATACCTACCGCTATGTGCGTGGCATGCGCGATATCGACCTGTTGAAGCAGGCGCGCGATCGCCTCGATCAGGTCCTGGCCGAGGAGTGGGGCAAGCGTGCGGACCGGCTGCCTTATAGCGACGCCTATCAGGCACTGATCATGGCTTCCCTGGTGGAGAAGGAAACCGGTGTGCCGGCCGAACGTGGGCAAATCGCCGGCGTCTTCGTGCGACGCCTGAATACCGGCATGCTGCTGCAGACTGACCCGACCGTGATCTACGGTCTGGGCGAGCGCTACAACGGCAACCTGACGCGTGACCACCTGCGTGAGCCGACGCCTTACAACACCTATGTCATTAGTGGTTTGCCGCCGACTCCGATTGCCCTCGCCGGGCGCGAGGCCATTCACGCCGCGCTGCACCCCGCCGCAGGAAAAAGCCTCTACTTCGTCGCCCGCGGCGACGGCAGCCATGTATTCTCCGAGACCCTGGGCGAGCACAACCAGGCCGTGCGTGACTTCCAGTTGAAGCGCCGCAACGGCTACCGCTCCAGCCCGGCCCCGCAATGAATAAGGACACCCAGTGAGCGGTCTGTTCATCACATTGGAAGGCCCGGAAGGCGCCGGAAAAAGCACCAACCGCGAGTACCTTGCCGAACGCCTGCGTAACCACGGCGTCGAAGTGGTACTGACTCGCGAGCCCGGAGGTACGCCGCTTGCCGAGCGCATCCGTGAGCTCCTGCTGACCCCTAGCGACGAAACCATGGGCGTCGATACCGAGCTGTTGTTGGTGTTCGCGGCTCGCGCCCAGCACCTGGAAGGCGTAATCAAGCCGGCACTGGCACGTGGCGCTGTGGTGCTCTGCGACCGCTTCACCGACGCTACGTATGCCTACCAGGGTGGAGGACGCGGCTTGCCCGAGGAGCGCATTGCGTTTCTGGAGCGTTTCGTCCAGGGCGACCTGCGTCCAGATCTGACACTCGTCTTCGACCTGCCGGTTGAAATTGGACTCAGTCGAGCTGCAGCTCGTGGTCGTCTCGATCGTTTCGAGCAGGAGCAGCGCAGCTTTTTCGAGGCTGTGCGCCAGACCTATCTTCAGCGCGCTCGTGCCGCAGAGGAGCGCTACAAAGTGATCGATGCCTCGCTGCCGTTGGCCGAGGTGCAGGCCAATCTCGATAAACTGCTGCCCGAGCTGCTGGAGCGCTGCCATGGCTGATGCCTATCCCTGGCAGGAAGCGCTGTGGCAACAGCTGGCAGGTCGACCCCGTCACGCTCATGCCTATCTGCTGCATGGGCCGTCCGGCATCGGCAAGCGTGCGCTTGGCGAGCGCCTGATGGCGCGTTTGCTCTGCCAGAGCCCGGCCGGGCTCGACGCCTGCGGTCGGTGTAAGGCGTGTCTTCTTCTGGCGGCCAACACCCACCCGGATGCCTTTGTCCTGGAACCGGAGGAAGTCGACAAGGCCATCCGCGTTGACCAGGTGCGCGAGTTGGTGGAGTTCGTAGTCCAGACTGCGCAGCTCGGGGGGCGCAAAGTGGTGCTTCTGGAGCCGGCGGAGGCGATGAACATCAATGCCTCCAACGCGCTGTTGAAAAGCCTGGAAGAGCCATCTGGCGATACTGTCCTGCTATTGATCAGTCACCAGCCCAGCCGACTCCTGCCGACCATCAAGAGCCGTTGCGTACAACAGGCCTGTCCGCTGCCCAGTGAAGCTCAGAGCCTGGCCTGGTTGGGTTCTGCACTGCCTGATGCAACGCCCGAGGACCTGCGAGAGCTGTTGGTTCTAGCGGGTGGCTCGCCGCTCTCGGCGTTGCGTCTGGAAGGACAAGGCGTTCGCAGCCAGCGTGCCGATGTAGTGGAAGGTGTGAAGAAGCTGCTCAAGCAGCAAGTCGGCGCCAGCCAGTTGGCGGAGGGGTGGAACGCCGTGCCGCTGCCCCTGCTGTTCGACTGGTTCTGCGACTGGACTCAACTGATGCTGCGCTACCAGCTCACCCGCGATGAGACGGGGCTGGGACTGAACGATATGCGCAAGGTGGTGCAGTACCTCGCCGACAAGGCCCCGCAGCACAAGGTCCTCGCGGTCCAGGATTGGCTGCTGCAACAGCGGCAAAAAGTACTGAACAAGGCCAACCTCAACCGTGTCTTGCTTCTCGAAGCGCTTCTGGTGCAGTGGGCAAGCCTGCCCGGGCCGGGCTAGAATCGGTGGCTGAACCCGCTTGTCAGGATATCCGCATGAGCTTGCCGCCAAACCTGGGCCCGCGTAACGGGATTCTGTCCTTGACCATCAAGGACAAGTCCGTGCTGTATGCCGCCTACATGCCGTTCATCAAGAACGGTGGCCTGTTCATTCCGACCAACAAGACCTACAAGCTGGGCGATGAAGTGTTCATGCTGCTCAATCTGATGGACGAGCAAGAAAAGATTCCGGTCGCCGGCAAGGTGGTCTGGATTACTCCCAAGGGCGCCCAGGGCAATCGTGCAGCGGGCATCGGCGTCCAGTTCAATGACGGCGACAGCGGTGCGCGCAACAAGATCGAGACTTACCTCGCCGGCGCCCTCAAGTCCGACCGTCCCACCCATACGATGTAACCGGCCGTCAGGTCCGGGCTGCAAGCAACAGGCTTGAAGCTTGGCGCCTGCGCCTGGAGCCTGAACCATGCTGATCGACTCTCACTGCCACCTGGACCGCCTCGACCTGGCCGCCCATGATGGTTCTCTCGATGCTGCCCTTGAAGCTGCCCGCGCCCGTGGGGTTGGCCAATTCCTCTGTATCGGCGTGAGTGCCGAGAATGCCGCTGCCGTGAAGGCCCTGGCTGAGCGTTATGAGGACGTGCACTGCTCCGTTGGCGTTCACCCGCTGGATCTGCAGCCGGGCGAATCCCTGGCACTCGATTGGTTGCTGGGTGAGCTGCAGCATCCGCGCGTGGTGGCCATTGGTGAGACTGGCCTGGACTATCACTACGAGCCCGAAGCTGCCGAGCTCCAGCAGCAGGCTTTCCGCTTGCACCTGGATGCGGCGAAGGTGACCGGCAAGCCGGTGATCGTGCATACCCGTGAAGCCCGCGCCGATACGCTGGCGCTATTGCGCGAGGCAGCATTGCCTCAGGCCGGCGTGTTGCATTGCTTCACCGAGGACTGGGATATGGCCCGCGCTGCGCTGGACCTCGGCTTCTACATCTCCCTTTCCGGCATCGTCACCTTCCGCAATGCCGACGCCCTGCGTGAAGTCGCACGTCAGGTCCCGTCCGATCGCCTGCTAGTGGAGACCGATTCGCCTTATCTCGCGCCCGTACCCTACCGGGGCAAGCCTAATCTGCCGCAGTACGTGCGTGAGGTCGCGGAGTTCCTTGCCGATTTGCGTGGGGTATCGTTCGAAGCTTTTGCCGAGCAGACCAGCGAGAACTACCTGCGCCTGTTCCCACTCGCGCAACGCGGCTGAGAAGAGCGCAGCGAGTAACTGAAAAAGCTGCGCACAAAAAAAACCCGGGTTCTGGGGGATGAATCCGGGTCAAGACCATTAGGAGTAAAACAAAGGAACGCGATCCACGGTTCCTCGACTGGCTGGGCACTTGGGGGGAGATGCCACACGCCAGTAAGAGAAGTATTGGCCAATATCTCCAAGCGTCCAGATAGCCCGAAGGCGATTCTTAAACCTATTTGGAATACGGCGGCACCGGCTGAGTCCTCATGCGTCTGCCATCTGGCGCAGTAGCGCAAGGGTTTCGTCTATCACGCGGGGTTCGGTATAGAAGTGCGGCGAAAAGCGGATGCCGCCGCCCCGTTGGGCACATACCACTTGCTTGGCTCGCAGCTGCTCGAACAGCGTCTGATTGTCCCAACCGTCCAGCCGAAAACTGAGGATGCCGGCACGCCGCGCCGGATTCAGTGGGCTCAACAGTTGTGTGCCGGGGATCTTCGCCAATCCCTCCTGCAGCCATTGCACGCGTTCCCCCAGCGCGACCGCCACTTGCTCCATGCCGACCTCTTCCAGCAACGACAGGCTTGCCTCCAGCGCCATGGCACCGAGCATGTTCGGGCTGCCGCACTCGAAGCGTCGAGCCGTGCGGGACGGTGTCCAGTCGGCGCGTTCGTAGTCGCCTGGGTGTTCCAGCATGTGCCAGCCGTATTCATGGAGTTTCAGTTGCTCACGCAGATCGATGCGGCAATAGAAGACTCCCAGACCTTCCGGGCCAAGCATCCACTTGTGACCATCGGCCATGGCAAAGGCGCAATCGATGGCCTGGGCGTCGAAGGGCAGGGCGCCCAACTGCTGGATGGCGTCGACACAGAAGAGTACGCCGCGCCGCCGGCATTCCTTGCCGAGGCGTTGCAGGTCCAGGCGCAGGCCGCTGGCGTACTGCACGGCGCTGACGGACAGAAGTCGGGTGCGTGGTCCGCAGGCTGCGAGCAGGGCGCCTTCGGGATCGCTGCCGTCCAGTGATACCTGGACGGTGTCCACGTCGTAGCGTTTCAGCGCTTCCCAGACGACCCGGTTGGAGGGGAACTCCTGGTTGCTGATGACCACCTGATCACCTGCCCTCCAATCCAGACCAAAGGCAACGAAAGACAGGGCTTCCGATGTATTCTTGACCAGCGCCAGATCAGCGGTGGTTGGTGCGTTCAGCAGTTTGGCCAGGCGTTCGCGCAGGCGACGCTCTACTGTCAGCCAGTCTGGATAATCTCTTGCGCCGAGGCGCCAGTTCTCTTCGGCGAAGCTCTGGACCGCACGGGTCGCGCGTTTCGGCCAGGGAGCAACCGCGGCATGGTTGAGATATCGGAGCCCATCGGCGTGGGCAAACTCATCTTGCAATAAGCTCATAGTCGGATGATCCGTGCATTTTTACGCCAGATAGGCATAATACGCGGCTTGATTTTTGACCCCACAGTCCCTTTATGCAGAAAGAACCCCGTAAAGTCCGTGAGTTCCGCCGCCGCGAGCAGGAAATTCTCGACACCGCCCTCAAGCTCTTCCTGGAAGAGGGCGAAGACAGCGTTACCGTCGAGATGATCGCCGACGCAGTGGGTATCGGCAAAGGCACCATCTACAAGCACTTCAAGTCGAAGGCGGAGATCTATCTGCGCCTGATGCTCGATTATGAGCGCGACCTGAACGCGTTGTTCCATTCCGCCGATGTTGACCGTGACAAGGAGGCGCTGTCGCGGGCCTACTTCGAGTTCCGCATGCGTGACCCACAGCGCTATCGCCTGTTCGATCGCCTGGAAGAGAAGGTCGTGAAGAACAGCCAGGTGCCCGAGATGGTCGAGCAGCTGCACAAGATTCGTGCATCCAACTTTGAGCGTCTGACCCTGCTGATCAAGGGGCGTATCGCTGAAGGCAAGTTGGAAGATGTGCCGCCGTACTTCCACTACTGCGCCGCCTGGGCTTTGGTACATGGCGCCGTCGCGCTTTACCACTCGCCTTTCTGGAGCAACGTGCTGGAAGATCAGGAAGGTTTCTTCCAGTTCCTCATGGACATCGGTGTGCGCATGGGTAACAAGCGCAAGCGTGAAACCGAGTCGCCAGCCAGCTGACGTATTCAGTGCGCCTATAACGCGGTCCCGGATATGTGCCTTGCCGGCCGCGGGGATATACTCCGGCGTACCACATGCCGGAGCGTCCCATGATCGTCGACCGCCAAGGCAGGCGCTTCCGCAATTTGCGTATCAGCCTGACCGCCGCCTGCAATTACGCCTGCACCTACTGCGTGCCAGATGGCAAGCGGCTGGTAGCGGCTCAGGACGAACTTTCGGCCGAGGCCATGGTGCGCGGTGTGGCCTACCTCATTGAGGCGGCTGGTATCGAGCGTCTGCGTATCACCGGCGGCGAGCCGTTGGTGAGTCCCAAGCTCGATCCTTTCCTTCGTGAAGTCAGTAAGCTCGGGCTCGAAGACATCAGCCTGACCAGCAACGGCCAACTGCTGTCCCGCAAGTTGCCACTGTTGCTGGATTGCGGCATCCGCCGTCTGAACATATCCCTCGATACCCTGGATGCCGACGCATTCCGCGGCATCGCACGTGGCGGTGACCTGGCCACCGTGCTCAAGGGGCTCGAAGAGGCAAGTGCTGCTGGCTTGAAGATCAAGGTCAACATGGTCCCGCTGCGTGGCAAGAACCTCGATCAGGTGCTGCCGTTGCTGGACTACTGCCTGGAGCGTGGATTCGAGCTGCGCTTCATCGAGCTGATGCGCATGGGGCACCTGGCCCGTGATCCCAACAGCTTCCATCAGCAGTTCGTGGGGCTGGAGGAGCTACTGGCGCTGATTCGCACTGCCCATGAGTTCGTTCAGGCCGATGCACCACTGGATGCTACGGCTCTGCGCTACCGGGTGCCCGGCGAGGGTTGCTTCGGCGTGATCGCCAACGAGAGCGTGCCGTTTTGCCGGACCTGCTCGCGCCTGCGCTTGTCTTCCACCGGATGGCTGCACGGCTGCCTTTCTTCGAGCAACCGTCACTATGTCGGCGATCTGCTGGAGAAACCCCGCCACGAAGCGCTGCCAGCGCTACAGCGTTTGCTGGTCAGAGCCCTGGCGGACAAGCAGGATGTTGCGTTCTCCGGCGGCGTCACCGTGATGAAGATCATTGGCGGTTGATGGCGCGGAAGCTGCATTGGTTCTCTATCCGCCGGTTTTTCGTCGCCGGCGCCTGGAGGACACACGATGCGTAGCATGATTCTGTTGCTGGCGATTCTCGGCCTGGTTGGCTGCATGAAGGTCAGTGACATGGCGGATGGCACTCGCGAACAGCTGAGCGATGCCGGATTCCTGGACCACAGCGAGACTCGCCGCGCCAGCCCCTGGCGTCTGCAGGCGGACTCCTTCATCTACATCGCTCAAGGCTACTTTGTGCCGCCGGGCTCGGCCTACCCGCGACCCAATGTAGTCGCTGAAGAGGCTTTCGATGGCTTCGTCGAGTACTTCCCCATGGTGCGCCGTGCCAAGGGGCCTGCTGGGCTGGAAGAGGCCATGGGCCAGGCCCGTTCGGTAGGTGCGCACTATCTGCTTTATGCCCGATTCGCCAGCGCTGACGACCGTATCGGTACGGTGGAGGAGTGGGAGGATCAGGAGGCGCTGGATCGGCTCGGCCGCGACCGTGGCGTAATCCAGCTGATGTTGATCGAAACCAATACCCGCTATTTGGTGGACACCGCTCGCATCCGCAATCGTGGCGGTTTTCTGACGTTCTACGATTCCAAACCGGAAGACCTGATCGGACCACCGCTGGAGGAGTATGCTCGCAGCCTGATCGGCTTGAGTCGTTGAGGAGATAGGAATGAGCGATCCCGGCAAGGCCGGCGACTTGCTGGCGCAGATACCCAAGGGTGACAAGCCGGGTGGGGCGCCTGTTCATCTGTGGAACCCGTCGTTCTGTGGTGACATCGACATGCGCATCGCTCGGGATGGCACCTGGTTCTATCTGGGTACGCCGATTGGTCGCAAGCCCATGGTCAAGCTGTTCTCCAGCGTGATCCGCAAGGACGGCGAGGATTACTTCCTGGTCACCCCGGTGGAGAAAGTCGGCATTCAGGTTGAGGATGCTCCCTTTGTCGCCGTCGAGTTGCAGGTCGAGGGAGTGGGGGAGGCACAGCAGCTGCGCTTCATCACCAACGTTGAAGACGAGGTGGTGGCCGGTGAGGCCCACCCAGTGCGCGTCGAACTGGACCCGCAGACCCAGGAACCGTCGCCCTACGTGATGGTGCGCACTAACCTGGAAGCGCTGATCCACCGCAATGTCTTTTACCAACTGGTAGAGCTCGCCGAGCCGCGCGAGATCAATGGGGTCACCTGGCTTGGTGTCTGGAGCGGAGGGGAGTTCTTTCCCATTGGTCCGCTGCCCGAGTAACCGGGACAGCGGAAATGAAAAAGGCTCCCGAGGAAGCCTTTTTCGTGCCTGCTTACATGTTGGGGTAGTTCGGGCCGCCGGTACCTTCCGGGGCTACCCAGGTGATGTTCTGGGCCGGGTCCTTGATGTCGCAGGTTTTGCAGTGGACGCAGTTCTGGGCGTTGATCTGGAAGCGCTTGGCGCCGTCTTCCTGGGTCACCACCTCGTACACGCCGGCCGGGCAGTAGCGCTGCGCCGGCTCGTCGTACAGCGGCAGGTTCTTGGCGATCGGGATGTCTGCGTCAGCCAGCTTCAGGTGGCAGGGCTGTTCCTCTTCATGGTTGGTGTTGGAGAGGAATACCGAGCTGAGTTTGTCGAAGCTGAGCTTGCCGTCCGGCTTCGGGTACTCGATGCGCTGGGACTGGGCGGCGGGCTTCAGGCAGGCATAGTCCGGCTTGTTGTCGTGCAGGGTGACCGGGATCTTGCCGCCGAAGAGGTTCTGGTCGACATAGTTGAACGCGGCACCGGCGAGCACGCCGTACTTGTGGATAGCGGCGCCGAAGTTGCGGCTGCGGAACAGCTCGTCGTACAGCCAGCTGGACTTGAAGGCATCGACGTAGCCGGTCAGTTCGTCACCGCCTTCCTTGCCGGAGGCCAGCGCAGCGGCCACAGCTTCGGCGGCCAGCATGCCGGACTTCATCGCGGTGTGGCTGCCCTTGATCTTGGCGAAGTTCAGGGTGCCCAGGTCGCAGCCGATGAGCGCGCCGCCCGGGAAGACCATCTTCGGCAGCGAGTTCAGGCCGCCTTTGCAGATGGCACGAGCGCCATAGGCAACGCGCTTGCCGCCTTCCAGGTACTGCTTGACGACTGGGTGGTGCTTGTAGCGCTGGAATTCGTCGAACGGCGAGAGGAAGGGGTTGCTGTAGGACAGGTCGATGATCAGGCCTACTACCACTTGGTTGTTTTCCAGGTGATAGAGGAAGGAGCCACCGGTGTTCTGGTTGTCGACGAAGGACAGAGGCCAGCCGGCGGTGTGGACCACCAGGCCGGGCTGGTGCTTCGCCGGGTCGATGTCCCAGATTTCCTTGATGCCGATGCCGTAGTGCTGGGCGTCGGCTTCGGAATCCAGGTTGTACTTCTTGATCAGCTGTTTGCCGATGTGGCCACGGCAGCCTTCGGCGAACAGGGTGTACTTGGCGCGCAGTTCCATGCCGGGGGTGTAGTAACCCTCTTTCGGATGGCCTTCACGGTCTACGCCGAGATCGCCGGTGATGATGCCGCGAACGACGCCGTTCTCGTCGATCAGCGCTTCCTGGGCGGCGAAGCCCGGGTAGATCTCAACGCCCAGGCCTTCGGCCTGCTGGGCCAGCCAGCGGCAGAGATTGCCCAGGGAGATGATATAGTTGCCCTCGTTGTGCATGGTCTTGGGCACGAAGAGGCCGGGAACCTTGATGGCGGAGTCGGCATCTTTGAGCATATAGATGTCGTCGCGGGTTACCGGGGTGTTCAGCGGGGCGCCCAGGTCTTTCCAGTCAGGGAAGAGCTCGTTCAGGGCTCGCGGTTCGAATACGGCGCCAGAGAGGATGTGGGCGCCGACTTCGGAACCCTTCTCGACCACGCATACGCTGATCTCTTGACCAGCTTCCGCGGCCTTCTGCTTCAGTCGGCACGCGGCGGACAGGCCAGCAGGGCCAGCGCCGACGATGACGACGTCGAATTCCATGTATTCGCGTTCCACAGTCAATCTCCTCAAGGCTCTTCGATATTTTGTGTTGGAGGGCTAGGCTCGATCCCTGACCTGAGCGGGCGCATTATATCCAGACCCTTTGTTCGGTCCAATACAAACGTTTGTTTGAATTTTGTGAAACCCTGATAGGATAAGGCTCTGCGGCTTATGACGGGTCATTTTGCTGTATTGACCGGAATAGGCGATACGGTCAAGATACGGGCGGTTTTGCGCTCGCTGTCTGGGCTGAGAGTCGGTTCCGGCCGACCTGCATTACTGGCCAGGCTCGTCTTGGCGACATTCTTATTAACCGGAGAGTAACGAGGAATCCATGAAGGTTCTTGTAGCTGTCAAACGAGTGGTCGACTACAACGTCAAAGTCCGCGTCAAGGCGGACAACTCCGGCGTCGACCTCGCCAACGTGAAGATGTCGATGAACCCCTTCTGCGAAATCGCCGTGGAAGAAGCCGTCCGTCTGAAAGAAAAAGGCGTAGCGAGTGAAATCGTCGTCGTCACCATCGGCCCGAACACCGCTCAAGAGCAGCTGCGTACTGCCCTGGCCCTGGGCGCTGATCGCGCCATTCTGGTCGAGTCCGCCGACGAGCTGAACTCCCTGGCCGTGGCCAAGCTGCTGAAGGCTGTGGTCGACAAGGAGCAGCCTCAGCTGGTCATCCTCGGCAAGCAAGCCATCGACAGCGACAACAACCAGACCGGCCAGATGCTGGGCGCCCTGACCGGCTACGCCCAAGGCACCTTCGCTTCCAAGGTTGAAGTGGCTGGCGACAAGGTCAACGTCACCCGTGAGATCGACGGTGGCCTGCAGACCGTTGCGCTGAACCTTCCGGCGATCGTCACCACCGACCTGCGCCTGAACGAGCCGCGCTACGCGTCGCTGCCGAACATCATGAAAGCCAAGAAGAAGCCGCTGGACGTGGTCACCCCGGACGCCCTGGGTGTTTCCACCGCTTCCACCGTCAAGACCCTGAAAGTTGAAGCACCGGCCGCCCGCCAGGCTGGTATCAAGGTCAAGTCCGTGGCTGAACTGGTCGACAAACTGAAGAACGAGGCGAAGGTAATCTGATGGCTATCCTGGTTGTTGCTGAACACACGAACGCCGCGCTGGCAGCCGCCACCCTCAACACCGTGACTGCCGCTCAGAAAATCGGTGGCGACATCCACGTCCTGGTCGCGGGTGCTGGTGCAGGCGCTGCTGCCGAAGCCGCCGCCAAGATCGCTGGCGTGTCCAAAGTGTTGGTAGCCGACAATGCTGCCTACGCCCACCAACTGCCGGAAAACGTCGCGCCGCTGATCGCCGAGCTGGGCAAGGGCTACAGCCACGTGCTGGCCGCCGCCACCAGCAACGGCAAGAACATCCTGCCGCGCGTGGCTGCCCTGCTGGACGTCGACCAGATCTCCGAGATCATCAGCGTCGAGAGCGCCGACACCTTCAAGCGTCCGATCTATGCCGGTAACGCCATCGCCACCGTGCAGTCTTCGGCTGCCGTGAAGGTGATCACCGTGCGTTCCACCGGTTTCGACGCCGCTGCCGCTGAAGGCGGTTCCGCTGCCGTTGAAGCCGTGGGCACCGTTTCCGACGCCGGCAAGTCCGCCTTCGTCGGTGAAGAGCTGGCCAAGTCCGATCGTCCGGAACTGACCGCTGCCAAGATCGTCGTATCTGGCGGCCGTGGCATGCAGAACGGCGACAACTTCAAGCACCTGTACGCCCTGGCCGACAAGCTGGGCGCGGCTGTCGGTGCTTCCCGTGCCGCCGTCGATGCCGGCTTCGTGCCGAACGACATGCAGGTCGGCCAGACCGGCAAGATCGTCGCGCCGCAGCTGTACATCGCCGTGGGCATCTCCGGTGCCATCCAGCACCTGGCCGGTATGAAGGACTCCAAGGTCATCGTCGCGATCAACAAGGACGAAGAAGCCCCGATCTTCCAGGTGGCTGACTACGGCCTGGTGGCTGACCTGTTCGAAGCCGTACCGGAACTGGAAAAGCTGCTGTAATAGCGCTTCCCGGCCTGCCGTGCAGAAAACCCGCTCTTCGGAGCGGGTTTTTTTGTCCTTCAGCTTCGGCTGGCATCGAGGAATGCCTGATAGTGCCGGGCGGTTTCCTCGGGGCGTTCGATCATGGGCGCGTGACCGCAGTTTTCCATGATTACCACACTGGGTTTCTTCAGCAACGGCTTCATGACCTCGATGCTGGACACATCCAGCACCCTGTCGCGATCGCCCCAGAGCAGCAGGGTAGGGGCCTTGATCCGCGGCAACTCGGGCTCCAGCGGGATATAGCGCTCCCGTAGCTGGCGGAAGACCTCATCGTAGTGCGCCTCGTTGGCCATGGATTGCTCAGCCAGGTAGGCCTTTACCGAGGTGGGGAGGGGCGGTGCCTCGACGAAGACGAAATCCAGCATCCGTTGGAAGTCCTCCGGGCTCCGGACCACCAGCGGGTTGGGCTGGCCGCTTTCGATCAGGCGGAACAGCTCGCTCTTGTTCGGTGCCGTGATGCCGCCGTTGTCGAACAGCGCCAGGCTATGCACTTGCAGCGGGTAGCGGGCGGCGAAGATTCCGGCGATATGGCCGCCCATGGAATTGCCCACCAGATGCACCTTGCCCAGCTCCAGGGTCTTGATGAATGACTCCAGACGCTCGGCCTGGGTGCCGATGTCGTAGCTGCCGGCGGGACGGTCGCTGTCGCCGAAGCCGGGCAGGTCGAGGGCGATGACGTGGTAGCGCTCGGTGAAGTGACGAGCGAAGCGCAGCCAGTTGTCCTTGTTGGCGCCGAAACCATGGATCATGACGATGGTTTCGCCCTTGGCCGGACCGCCCTCGTAGTAATGGATGTTAAGATCGCCCAGCGCGATCTGTCGCTCCGACAGTCCGGCGAGTTGGCGCTCCACCAGACGCACGCTGCCTGTCAGCGCGGCGGGGGAGAAATAGAGGGTTGCCGCCGCAGCCGCCAGGAGAATGGTGACTGTGATGAGGAACTTCTTCATGACCCGTCCTTATCGCGAATGGTTCTTTTAGCCGCCTGTACGCTAGCATGAAGCTCGTTTCAGGCGATGCCGCCTACGCTGCGGCCAATCGAATGTCCAGTCCGGGAAACCTCAGATGCCAAGACTCCGCCTCTCATGCCTGCTCCTAGCGCTATGCCTGCTACCCGGACTCGGGCAGGCTGCCGGGAAATGCGAGCGGCTGGTGGCCACCGGTAATCCGGAGTATCCGCCCTACCTATGGCGCGACCCTGAGAACCCCAAACAACTGATAGGCGCCAATGCCGACCTGCTCAAGCAGATCGCCAAGGAATTGGGGTTGAAGGTTGAGATCCTCTACACCGGGCCCTGGTCCCGGGCCCAGGATGAGGTGCGCACGGGGCGGGTCGACCTGATCGCCGGCGCTTTCATTACCCTGCCACGCCTGGAAACCATGGACTACGTTCATCCAGCCTTCCTCGAAACCGAGAGTGTCGTCTGGGTGAAGCGCGACCGGGCGTTTCCTTACAGTGGCTGGGACGACCTGCGCATCCACACTGGCGGCACGCTGGTGAAGAACAGTTTTGGTGAGGCCTTCGACCGCTTCGCCAGGGAAAACCTCAAGCTCGAAGAGGTCCCCAGCCTGACCCAGGCCTATCAGAAGCTCCTGCTGGAGCGAACCGACTACGTGCTCTACGAGCGTTACCCCGGGCTGGTGCTGGCCGACACACTCGGCATGGCGGATGACCTGGTCGCTCTGGAACCACCCATTTCCAGTGAAGGTCTGTACCTGACCCTGTCCCACAATTCGGCCTGCAACGACCCCTGGCTGCGCGGACAGCTGGCAAGAAAAATGACAGAATTGGTCGCCGCCGGGGTGCCGGAAACCCTGCTGCAGCGCAACCTGGAACGGTGGAAGGCCCTGCAGATGCAACCCGCCGCCATGCCTGAATGATTAGGAACCCTCTAGTGAGCAAGACACCCCTGTTTGCCGTCGGCCTTGCGGTGCTGACCTTGGCCGGCTGCGCCAATGACCCGGCGCCCAACGAGCAGATGCGCCTGACCCAGAAGGCGGTGGAGCAGGCCAAGGCCGTAGGCGCCACCGAACAGATCGAGGAAATGAAGCTTGCGCAGGACAAGCTCGCCCTGGCCGAGAAGAACATGGGCGAGGAGGACTACAAGCGCGCCCGTATTCTGGCCGAGGAAGCCGAGCTCGATGCACGCCTGGCTGAAGCCAAGGTGCTGACCAAGAAGAGCCAGGACCAGCTGGCTGAGCTGACGTCGAGGATCAATCGCTTGCGCAAGCAGTTGGGAGAGGTTCAGTGAAGCGGAATCATGCATTGCGCGTCGGCCTGCTGTTCAGCCTCGGACTACTCGGCGGGTGCGCCAACCAGCAGCAGACCGAACAGAGCCTGGAGCAGGCCCGGCAGATGTTCCAGAAGGTCAAGGAGGACCAGAATGTCCTCAGCGCGGCGCCGAAGGATGTGATCCGCTCGGGCGAATCCCTGGCTCGTGCCGAACGTCTGTCCAGCTACTGGGGCAATGACGCCGACGTCGTCCATTACGCCTACCTCAGCCAGCGCTACGCCGAAATCGCCAGCCAGCATAGCGAGCAGAGTCAGAACCAGACCCGCGTCGCCAAGCTGCAGCTGGAGCGCGAGCGTCTGCAACTGGCGCTGCGTGAAGCGAAACTGCTCAGCGTGCAGCAGCAGGGCAAATGGCTGGAGGATCAGATGATCGCCCTGGCCGCCACGGAAACCGACCGTGGCCTGGTCATGACCCTGGGCGATGTGCTGTTCGACACCGGCCGGGCCGATCTCAAGGCGTCTGCCAACCGCACGGTGCTCAAACTGGTGCAATTCCTCCAGCTCAATCCGCGGCGTGTCGTGCGCATCGAAGGCTATACCGACAGCAGCGGCAAAAAGCAGGACAACCTGAAGCTCTCAACCGACCGTGCCCAGGCCGTGGCTGATGCCCTGGCTGACCTCGGCATCGATGCCAAACGTATCCAGGTCCAGGGATATGGTGAGGCCTTCCCGGTGGCGGAGAACGCCTCCAATCGGGGCAGGGCGCAGAACCGACGCGTGGAGATCGTCTTCTCCAACGAGAAGGGTGAGCTCGGGCCGGCGCGTTGAGTCGCAACATAGAAAGCCCCGGTGACCGTTCGGCACCGGGGCTTTTTCTTGCCTGGACAATTTCACTGTATCGCACACAATTTCATGATCTGTACCGGTGCAGTTTTAAGGGCTTCGGATAGTGTTTCGGTCCAGTGATACAGGTGCCGCCGTTATGACCAATCTGTTGCTCTACCAACGCATCGCCCAGCAACTGGCCGATGATATTCGCCGTGGTGTCTACCAGCCGGGCGAACGCGTACCTTCGGTGCGCAAGCTCAGCTCTCAGCTCAGTGTCAGCCACGCCACGGTGTTGCAGGCCTATGCCAGCCTGGAGGATCAGGGGCTGATCCGTGCGCGTCCGCAATCCGGCTTCTATGTACACCAGACCCCCGCACTGACCGCATCCACTCCCGATATCGCCCGCGTTGAGCGCCCCGGCCTGGTCACTCGCGCCAGCATCATCCAGCAGGTCCTGGCCGAATCCCGCCGCGAAGGCGTGTTCCCATTGGGGGCGGCGGTTCCCCATGTCGACTACTTGCCGGTACGCACCCTGCACCAGCAGTTGGCCAAGGTCACCCGCTTCCACAGCCCGCGCGCCTTCAGCTACATGTTCAGCCCGGGCTTCGAGCCGCTGCGGCGCCAGGTGGCGATCCGCATGCGCGATGCCGGTGTCGTGGTAGACCCGAGCGAAGTGGTGATCACCCACGGTTGCGTGGATGCGCTGCAGATGAGCCTGCGGGTGCTGACCCGGCCGGGTGACCTGATCGCCACCGAGTCTCCGACCTACTACGGCCTGCTGCAACTGGCTGACCTGCTCGGCCTGAAAGTGATCGAGATTCCCAGCGACCCCACCACCGGCATCAGCCTGGAGGCCCTGCAACTGGCCGCAAACCAGTGGCCGATCAAGGCCCTGGTGCTGACCGCGCGGCTGAGCAATCCACTGGGTGGCACCATTCCCGAGGAGCGGCAGAAACAACTGTTGCGCCTGTCCTCTGATTTCGACATCCAGATCATCGAAGACGATATCTACGGCGAACTGATGTTCGACCAGGGGCCTTCCAAGGCGATCAAGGCCTACGACCTGGACGACCGGGTGATCTACTGCTCCAGTTTCTCCAAGACCCTGTCGCCCGGCGTGCGCATTGGCTGGATGATCGCCGGCAAGTACCAGGCGGAAATCCAGCGCCTGCAGACGTTCAGCACCCACTCGGCATGCAGCGTCACCCAGATGGGGGTGGCGGCGTACCTCGAGAACGGCGGATACGATCGGCACCTGCGTTACATCCGCCAGGAGTACCGGAAAAACCTCACGGCCTTCCAGCTGGGGGTGCAGCAGTATTTCCCCGAAGGCACCCAGATTACGCGCCCCAACGGCGGCTTCATTCTCTGGATCAGCCTGCCGGCGAAGGTGAACACCAAGGACCTGCACGTGCGCGCCTTGCAGCAGGGCATCAGCATCGCGCCGGGTCTGATCTTCAGTAATACCGAGCAGTTCAACCACTGTGTACGGCTGAACTGTGGCATCCCGTGGACCCGTGAAGCCGAGCGCGCCATCATGACCCTCGGGATGCTGGCCAAGCAGCTCTGTCAGGAGGCCGGCCTGTAACCGGCCTTCTGAAACTGATTTTTCTTGAAGGCTTAACCCCTCCTGCAGGACGGCTACGTCTACTGGTGCGAATGGCTCATTCGTACTCAGGAGGCGACCATGTCCAGCCGTAACTTCCTTCAGCAACAACCCTGGGCCGCGGGCTTCACCGCCGGCCTGCTGCTGGCCCTGGCTGCCTGCAGTGCCCAGGATGCGTCGGCGCCGGCCACCGGCAAGGTCGATGAGGTTCCACCTCCGCCCGTGCTGGCCACGCCTGAGCTTGTGCTCAAGGAGGAGGCGAATAGCCGTGCGCCGGCTTCCCTGGCCAAACGTGCCGACTACGCCGCCGAGGCACGGCAGATGCCCATGATCGCGCCAGCGCCCATGGCGGATGCACTGCAACCGGGCTACCGCGATGTGCCGCGCGAGCAGTACCAGCACCTCGCCGACAACCCGGTGCATGCCGTCGCCAGTGAGCCGGTCTCCACCTTCAGCATCGATGTCGACACCGGCAGCTACGCCAACGTACGGCGCTTCCTCAATGGCGGCCAACTACCGCCGGCCGATGCCGTGCGGCTGGAAGAGATGGTCAACTACTTCCCCTACAGCTATCCGCTGCCGGAGGGCGACGTGCCCTTCGGCATTGGTATCGAACTGACACAGACCCCATGGAGTCCGCAGACCCGGCTGTTGCGCGTGGCGATCAAGGCCTCTGACAGCAGCATCGAACAACTGCCGCCGGCCAACCTGGTGTTCCTGGTGGATGTCTCCGGCTCGATGGATCGTCGCGAGGGGCTGCCCATGGTGCAGGGCACCCTCAAGCTGCTGGCGGATCAGTTACGTCCGCAGGACCGCGTATCCCTGGTCACCTACGCCGGGGAGGCGAGCGTGGTGCTTGGATCTACGCCAGGCAGCGAGAAAGCCAGGATTCGCGCCGCCATCGAGCAACTCAGCGCGGGTGGCTCCACGGCTGGCGAATCAGGCATCCAGCTGGCCTACGCCGAAGCGCACAAGGGCCTGATCCCGAATGGCATCAACCGCATCCTGCTGGCGACCGACGGCGACTTCAACGTCGGCATCAGCGACTTCGAGACCCTCAAGCAACTCGCCGCGCAGAAGCGCAAGGGCGGGGTGTCACTGACGACCCTGGGCTTCGGCGTGGACAACTACAACGAGCGGCTGATGGAGCAACTGGCCGATGCAGGTGACGGCAACTACGCCTACATCGACAACCTGCGCGAAGCGCGCAAGGTGCTGGTGGACCAGCTGGGCTCCACGTTGTCGGTCGTGGCCAAGGACGTGAAGCTGCAACTGGAGTTCAACCCGGCCGAGGTCAGCGAGTACCGCCTGCTGGGCTACGAGAATCGCGCGCTCAAGCGTGAAGACTTCAGCAATGACAAGGTAGATGCTGGCGAGATTGGTGCCGGCCACACCATCACAGCGTTGTACGAGATCGTACCCACCGGCTCCAAGGGTTGGCTGGAACCACTGCGCTACCAGCCGGCGGCCAAGACCGAGGGCAAGGCCGGTGAGCTGGCCTGGCTGCGGGTACGCTACAAGGCGCCAGGTGTGGAGCAGAGTCGACTGCTGGAGCGTCCCATTGGCGCCAACAACGTCGTCGACCTGGACGAGGCCAGTGAGGATCTTCGCTTTGCCGCCGCAGTGGCAGCCTTCGCCCAACAGCTCAAGGGCGGTCAGTACACGGGGTCTTTCGGTCTGACCGACAGCGCCGGTCTCGCTCGGAGCGCTCGGGGCGACGACCGCTTCGGCCTGCGTGGCGAGTTCGTGCAACTGGTGGAACTCGCGCAAAGCTTGCAAACTCCTGCCCCATCCCACGCTCGGAAGGAATGACGTGAACGCGACTCTCACGGATGACGACGCCGACTTGTTGCGGCGTTACCGTAACGGCGATGCCGAGGCCTTTGGTGTGCTCTATGCCCGCCATCGCCTCGGTCTCTACCGTTTTCTCTGCGGTCTTTGCGGCGATGGTGCCCTGGCCGAGGAGATCTTCCAGGAAACCTGGCTGAACCTGATCCGCAGCGAGTCCGAGCAGCGTGGCCAGGCCAGTTTCAAGACCTGGCTCTACCAGATCGCCCGCAATCGTCTGATCGATCATTGGCGCAAACACGGCCGTTTGCAGGGCCGCGAGGAAGCCTTCGACGAAGCCCTGCACGGCGACGCCTTGCCGGGCAGCAGTCCTGATCCGGAGCGGGAGCTTTCCCTCAGCCAGGACCAGCAGCGTCTGCGCGCGGCCCTGGACGAACTGCCGGGCGAGCAGCGCGAGGTGTTCCTGCTGCGCGCCCATGGTGACCTCGAGCTGACCGAGATCGCCGAACTCACCCGCACGTCGGCCGAGACGGTAAAGAGCCGTCTGCGCTACGCCCTGCAGAAGTTGCGTCGGCTGCTGGCCGACCCGGCCGCGGCCGAGGAGGTATCCGCATGAACCAAGACCCGCACAAGCCGGACGCCATGGAACGGGAACTGCTCGAACACTACCGCTGCCACAGCCACGACGAACCCTCGGCGGCACTGGACCAGCGCATCCTCGCGGCGGCAGCCGCCCAGGCGGCGCAGAATCGGCCAGAGCCCCTCCCATCCTTTGGTGACTTGCACGGCTGGTTGTTCGGTGCCGGAGGCCGGCAACGCTGGGCGGTCGCCCTGGCCGGTTTCGCGACACTGGGCATTGGTTTGAGCCTGACCTTGCGCACCCAGGATGAGGCTGAGCAGCGATTCGATGCGCCCCCTGCCGCTGCCGCGCCGTATTCCACGCCGGCTCCGGCGGCAGCGCCGATGTCCCGGGCGGCACCGGCCACCCTGGCCAGTCCTCCACAGGCGGAAAAGAAAGCCTCTGCCATGGCGGACAGCAGCGCCGAGGTCGAGGCGCGTCAGGTAGAACCTAGGCATCTGGGTGAGTCCGCCCCCAAAGAGGAACTGGCAAAGGCCGCGCCGCTCCCCGAACCGGAAGCGAGTCTGCGTCGTGTGCTGGAACTCAATGCAGCAGGCAAACGCGAGGAGGCGCACAAACTGCTGGATGAGTTGCAGATTCGCTATCCACAACGGGACATCGCCGCCGAACTGCGAGAGCTGGAGCGTGACCGCTGATATTGGTCGCGCCAGGCTTGCCAGCGTAGGGGCGAAGGTGGAGCATGGCGCCATCACTACCCCTGCTAGAGCCTCCATGCGTTCCATTCATCTGCTTTGTGCCGCTCTGGCACTGACGTTGCTCACGGCGTGCGACAAGGACGCGCCGTCGCAGCCCAAGGCGCCTCCCGCGCCGCCGCCCATCTCTGCCAGCCCGGAGTCGACGCCCTCGACTCCGGAGCCGGCTGCGCCGGTCATGCCTGCACCTCTGCAAAAGCCTGTTCCGCCACCGCCGGTACCGACCCCGAAACCCGTGCCGCCGCCTCCCGTGCCGGCACAACCCAATAAGCCGCCAGAAGCCGCGACTGCCGCGGCACCGCTGCCCAAGGCCAAGCTCGATCTCAGTCTGCCCAGGGATCTGGTTGATCAGTTGGCGCCGGGCGATGTGACCGACGCTCTGTCGGAACAGCCGCTGTTACCGCAGATGTTCGTGGAGAAGCCCACCCCGGAAAGTCCGTTCCAGCTCAACGGCAAACTGATCACCAACGAACGGGAAGACGACTACTGGCGTTCCGTGGAAGGCGCCGAACTGCAGTTCGAATTCAAGCGCTAGAGCGGGCTTGCAAGCCGGGCAGTGTGCACGGCCACACGACGGGTTGAGTGAAGCGATACCCATGCGGGGTCTATTCGTTCCCGCCACCTTGCAAGCGCCCAGCACCCACTTCAGAACCGATACTCCCCACGCTGAATGGCCTCGTACAAGCTGCCGTCCAGCGGGCGGAATCCCGAGTCGCCAGGCAGGCGCGCGAAGAGGGGGGCGTTCACCGCTTCCGGGTCGTATGCCTGCTTCTTCAGGTCGGTCTTCTTGTACTTGAAGGTGCCCGTGGTCTCTACCTCATCCAGTAGGCGCACGAACAGCGGCGAGGCATAGGCCGGCAGCTCGCGGTCCAGGTGCTTGGCCAGGGCCTGGCCATCCAGCTGCGCGCCGCTGGCCAGGCGCAGCGCGGCCATGCCACAGCGTCCGTTGGTGCCGGGGATTTCCACGCCATAGACCACAGCATCCTCCACGCCGGGGAAGGCACCCAGTGCGTTCTCCACCTCGGTGGTCGAGACGTTCTCGCCTTTCCAGCGGAAGGTATCGCCGAGGCGATCGACGAATTGCGCGTGCTTGCAGCCAATGCCGCGCATCAGGTCGCCGGTGTTGAACCAGGCATCGCCTTTCTTGAACACGTCACGCAGGATTACCGCCTCGCTCTTGGCGGGGTCGGTGTAGCCGTCGAACGGCCATTTCGGGCTGATCTCGCTGATCAGCAGGCCCGACTCGCCCTTGGCTACTTCCTGGAGGAAGCCTCGGCGGTCGCGCAGGGGGCGGTCGTTTTCCTGGTCGTAGCGGACGATGGCGAAGGTCGCCGGGGAAAAGCCCACCGTATTGTCGAAATTGAACACATTGGTGAAACCAATGTTGCCTTCGCTGGAGGCGTAGAACTCCATTACGCGCTCGATGCCGAAGCGCGCCTTGAACTCGGCCCAGATCGATGGGCGCAGGCCATTGCCGATCATGCAGGAAAGGCTGTTGCCCTGCTCCTCGGGGCAGGGTGGCTGGTTCAACAGGTAGCGGCACAGTTCGCCGATATAGCCGAAGCAGGTGGCCTGGTAGCGCGCCACATCCTTCCAGAAATTGCTCGCGGAGAACTTCCTGCGTAGGGCGATGGCGGCGCCACCGGCCAGCACTGAGGCCCAACTCACGGTGACTGCGTTGTTGTGGTAGCAGGGTAGCGTCAGGTAGAAAACGTCGTTCTCACCAAGGCCAAGGCCCGAGTGACCGAAGCCACCGTAGGCCTTGATCCACTTGCCGTGGCTGAGGATGGAGGCCTTGGGCATGCCGGTGGTGCCCGAGGTGTAAATGTAGAAGCAGGCGTCCTTGAGGCGCACCTGGCCGGTTTCCGCCGGATTGTCGCTGGACTGGCCCAGGGCAAGGCGCATCAGGTTCTGCCAGCCAGGCGGAGCGTCGCCGGGTTCGGTCAGGCTGTCACTGTCGGCTACCCAGTAGCAGCGACGGGCATCGTCCAGCTCGTCGCGAACGTCGTCGAAGGCGCCACGCAGCTCCTCGCCCACTACGAAATGCCGGGCCTTCACCAGCGTGAGGCTGTGGCTCAGCACCTTGCCACGCTGGGTGGTGTTCACCATCGCGGCGATGGCCCCCAGTTTGGTCAGGGCCCCGAGCACCGCCAACACTTCGATGCGGTTCTCCAGCATTACCGCCACCACGCTGCCATGGGCTACACCTTCGGCCTTCAGGGCATAGGCCAGGCGGTTGCTCCAGGCATTGAACTCGGCATAGCTGAGCCGTCGCTGCTCGTCGATTACCGCCGGACGCTGCGGATACAACCGTGCTGCGCGCTCCAGGGCCCAGCCCAGGGAAAGCGCCTTCTCGCGGTTACGGATGCCGGTGTAGTAGAGGCCCAGCAGCATGCGCGGCAGGCGTGGCAGGTTGGCCGGCAGGCGGGCGATGAAACTCAGCGGGGAGATCAGTTCGGCTTGGCTCATGATTCTCGCGTGTTGTCGTTGTTGTACGCAGGCGTTTTCCCGACTCTAGAACGGGCGGCCAAACCCCGCCATGACCCTGGCGCGGCGGGATGAAGGCAGATGGGCAAATCAGCGGAGGGGGAGAGATCTCTGTGGGGTCGAATGAATTCGCCCCCACAGGTGTGTTTCGCCAACCGGGGGTGTTCTCAATCCAGGAACAGGTCCGGCACCAGCGAGCCGCCTTGCGGGTCGTAGCGGTATTGCTCGAACTCGGTCTGGCCCTGTTCGCGCAGCAGCTCTTCGTCGATCAGCAGGCGGCCGGTAATGCTGCGGTCGGTGCTGGAGAGGATGGCGTGAGCCGCGTCTGCCATGATGGCGGGGGTGCGGGCGCGCTTGAAGGCGTCACGGCCACCCAGCTCGAACTCGATGGCGGCGGTGGCGATGATGGTTCTGGGCCATAGCGAGTTGACGCTGATGCCGTACTTCTTGAACTCATCGCTCATGCCGATGCTGAGCATGCTCATGCCGTACTTGGTGATGGTGTAGGGGCCGTGCTGGGCGAACCACTTTGGTGCCAGGTTGAGCGGCGGCGAAAGGTTGAGAATATGGCCGCTGGCGCTTTGCTTCAGGTAGGGCAGGGCGGCCTGGCTGCAGACCATCACCGCGCGGGTGTTGATCTGATACATCAGGTCGAAGCGTTTGGGTTCCAGATGCTCGACGCCGGTGAGGCGGATGGCCCCGGCGTTGTTGACCAGGGCATCGATGCCACCGAAGTGCTCGGCGGCCTTGGCCATGGCCTCACGCACTGCGTTCTCGTCGCGCACGTCCAGTTGCAGGGGCAGGGCTTTGCCGCCGGCGGCTTCCACTTCATCTGCCACGCTGAAGATGGTACCCGCGAGCTTGGGGTGGGCTTCCGCGCTCTTGGAGGCGATGACGATATTCGCGCCGTCGACGGCGGCGCGCAGCGCGATCTCGCGGCCTATACCGCGGCTGGCGCCAGTGATGAACAGGGTCTTGCCGGACAGTGACATTGCAGTGCTCCTGGTTTTTGTTGTCATGGGGCCGCGATGCGGCCCTTGGCGAATGAACTCGCCCTTACAGGGCCTCTTCGACTTCCACCAGCAACTGGCGGCTCTTGACCTGGTCGCCGCGGGTGACCTGGACACGGCGGATCACCCCGTCCACGCCGGCTTTCAGCGGGTGCTCCATCTTCATGGCTTCCAGGACGACCAACAGCTGGCCCTTGCTGACCCGTTCGCCTTCGCTCACCAGCACCTCGACGATGGCGCCGTCCATCGGTGCCTTGACCATGCCCGAGCCGGCACCAGACTGGCCACCGGCCGGCTCGTGGGTGATGTCCTGAAGTTCCAGGTTGCCGTTGTGGCCGAAGAGCCAGAGTTGCTGTGCCTGTTGATGGTAGGCAACACGGCGGCGGATGCCGTCCAGTTCCACCACCGCCCAGCGACCATCGGTTCGCAGCAGACGGATGGCGATTTCAGCCTCGCCCACGTTGGCCAGCAGTCGTGGCTGCACGCCGGACTCCTGTACCGACAGCTCCACTTCGTGCTTCTGCTCGCCGTGACGCAGCACCAGGCGCCAGGGTGCGTTGCCGGAGCTGCGCCAGCCTGCCAGCCCGCCCTGGTGGGCGCTGGCCGATGCCGAGGCTTGGTAGAGCAGGGTAGCGGCGATGGCGAGTTCGCCCGGCGAGGCGGGTTGGCTGCTCAGGCTGGCATCGTTGCTGAACTCTTCGCCGATGAAGGCCGTGGTGGCGTTACCGGCGGCAAAGCTTGGGTGCTTGAGCAGGTTGGCAAGGAAACGCTGGTTAGCCTTGACCCCCAGCAATACGCAGTCCTCCACCGCCCGCGCCAGTTTGCGTCGGGCTTCATCGCGGGTGTCTCCCCAGGCGACGACCTTGGCCAGCATGGGGTCGTAGAACGGCGTAACGGCCTGGCCTTCCTCCAGCCCGTGATCGATGCGAATGCCGGGAAGCTCCGCCGGCTCCCACCGCAGCACATTGCCGGTCTGGGGCAAGAAGCCAGCAGCGGGGTCCTCGGCATAGAGACGAACCTCGATGGCGTGGCCGTCCAGGCGGATTTCATCCTGCTGCAGTGGCAACGGCTGGCCTTCGGCGACGCGGATCTGCCAGGCGACCAGGTCCTGGCCAGTGATCAGTTCGGTGACCGGGTGCTCCACCTGCAGGCGGGTGTTCATTTCCAGGAAGTAGAAGTCGCCGCTGGCATCCAGCAGGAACTCCACCGTACCCGCGCCGACGTAATTGACGGTGCGGGCGGCTTCGACGGCAGCCTTGCCCATCGCCTGGCGCAACTCGGGGGTCATGACCGGGCAGGGGGCTTCTTCGATGACTTTCTGGTGGCGGCGCTGCACGGAGCAATCGCGTTCGCCGAGATAGACCAGGTTGCCCTGCTGGTCACCGAACACCTGGATTTCCACGTGGCGAGGCTGCAGGACGGCCTTCTCCAGAATCAGCTCGGCGCTGCCGAAGGCGTTCTGTGCCTCCGAGCGGGCGGTACGAAGTTGTGTGGCCAGTTCTCCAGGGCCCTTCACCAGGCGCATACCGCGTCCGCCGCCACCGGCGCTGGCCTTGATCATCAGCGGATAGCCGATGCGCTCGGCCTCGCGTGCCAGGGTGCTGTCGTCCTGTTCGGCGCCTTCGTAGCCGGGAATGCAGGGTACGCCGGCCTCCAGCATGGCCAGTTTGGAGAGGCGCTTGCTGCCCATCAGGTGGATGGCTTCCACCGTCGGGCCGATGAAGCTGATGCCGGCAGCCTCGCAGGCACGGGCGAAGTCGGCGTTTTCGGAGAGGAAGCCATAGCCGGGGTGAATGGCGTCGGCGCCGGTCTTCTGTGCGGCACCGATGATGGCGTTGATCGACAGGTACGACTGACCGACCGGAGCCGGGCCTATGCAAACCGCTTCGTCCGCCAGCTGCACATGGCGCGCATCAGCGTCGGCCTCGCTGTAGACCGCGATCGTGCGGTAGCCGAGCGCTTGGGCGGTGCGCATCACTCGGCAGGCAATCTCGCCGCGGTTGGCGATCAGGATCTTGTTGAAGCTGGGCATGGACTGTTTCCCTCTCCCCAACCCTTTCCCGAAGGAAGAGGGGGCTGTTCGGTATGGGCGCTGGTTACTCGGCCCAGCTGGGTTTGCGTTTTTGCACGAAGGCCAGGGTGCCCTCGGTGCCTTCGGCGCCGGTGACGGCCAGGGCGAACTGCTCTGCAGCGCTGTCCAGCAGCGGGCCAATAGGCTCGCTTTCGGTGGCCAGCAACAGGGCCTTGGTCCGAGCGTTGGCGCCAGGGGCGCAGCGGCGAACCTGCTCGAGGCTTTCAGTCAGGCGCTGCTCCAGGGCGGCGCTATCGGCCTCGGCGAAGTGCACCAGGCCCAGGCGCAGGGCTTCGGAGCCGTCAAATCGCGCGGCGGTCAGGGCCAGACGGCGGGTTTGGGTCAGGCCGATGCGCTTGACCACGAACGGTGCGATCTGTGCCGGCAACACGCCGAGGCTGGTTTCCGGCAGGCCGAACTGGGCGCCTTGCAGGGTAATGGCGATATCCGAGACGCAGGCCAAGCCGAATCCACCACCGAGCACTGCGCCTTCCAACACCGCAATCACCACCTGGGGTTGTGCCTGGGCTTCCTCCAGCAGGCGGCCGAAGGCGCGGTTCAACGCCTGGTAGGCGGTACTGCCGGTCGCCCGCGCGCTGGCCATGTCCTTGATGTCGCCCCCGGCGCAGAAGTGGCCACCGGCACCGCGCAGCACCAAGGCACGCACATTGGCGTCATTGCGCGTGGCGGCCAGCACCTCGCGCAGTTCCTCGACCATGGCCAGGCTCATGGCGTTGCGGCTGTCCGGCCGGTTCAGGGTGACATGCAGCACGCCACCGGCCTGTTCCAGCAGCAGGGTTTCGCAGTTCGGCAATCCACTCATGCCGCTGTCCTCGTTGGTTCGTCCGTGGGCTGTAGGATGGGTGGAGCGGAGCGATACCCATCATGGGGCGATGGGTATCGGCGCGACGCGCCTCCACCCATCCTGCAGGCCTTCAGCCCTTTTTCTTGCCGGGCAGAATGCCCATCAGTTTGCAGATGATGCCGAGCATGATTTCGTCGGCGCCGCCGCCGATGGAAACCAGTCGCGTATCGCGGTAGGCGCGGGAGACGTGGTTGTCCCACATGAAGCCCATGCCGCCCCAGTACTGCAGGCAGGCGTCGGTGACTTCGCGGCCGAGGCGGCCGGCCTTGAGCTTGGCCATGGAGGCGAGACGGGTGACGTCCTTGCCGCTGACGTAGAGTTCCACGGCCTGGTAGACCAGCGCGCGCAGGGCTTCGATCTCGGTCATCAGCTCGGCCAGGCGGAAGTGGATCACCTGGTTGTCGATCAGCGGATTGCCGAAGGTCTTGCGCTCCTTGCAGTAGTCGATGGTGACGTCCACGCAGTGCTCCAGGCCCTTGATCATGTTGGCCGCGCCGAACATGCGTTCTTCCTGGAACTGCAGCATCTGCATCATGAAGCCGGCGCCCTCGTGGCCGATGCGGTAGCGCTGCGGCACGCGGACGTTGTCGAAGAATACCTGGGCGGTCTCGGAGCTGCGCATGCCGAGTTTGTCCAGATGGGCGCTGAGGGTGATGCCGGGGGTGTTCATCGGCACCATGATCAGCGACTTGTTGACGTGGGGCTTGTCGTCCGAGGTGTTGGCCAGCAGGCAGATGAAGTCGGCGCTGGGGGAGTTGGTGATCCACATCTTGCTGCCGTTGATCACGTAATCGTCGCCGTCCTTGCGGGCGGTGGTCTTCATGCCCGCCACGTCTGAGCCGGCGCCTACTTCAGAGACCCCGATGCAGCCGACCATTTCACCGGTGATGGCCGGGCGCAGGAACTCCTCGCGCAGCTCATCGGAGCCGAAACGGGCCAGGGCCGGCGTGCACATGTCGGTCTGCACGCCGATGGACATGGGAATGCCACCGCAATGGATGGTGCCGAACTCTTCGGCTGCGACGATCGAGTAGCTGTAGTCCAGGCCCATGCCGCCGAATTTTTCCGGTTTGGAAATGCCCAGCAGGCCCAGCTCGCCGGCCTTCCTGAAAATGTCGTGGATGGGGAAGCGGCCTTCTTTCTCCCACTGGTCGACGTGGGGGTTGATCTCCCTGTCGACGAAATTGCGCACCGTGCGGCGGAGTTCTTCGTGTTCCTGGGTGAAGATCATGTGTTGTTCTCCTTATCGAATCATCAGAACCGGGCCACGCCGAAGCTGTTGGCCTTGAGCGGGCGGGCGTCGGCCTCCGCGCAGATATCCAGCAGATAGCCCAGCAGCCGTCGGCTGTCACGGGGGTCGATCAGGCCGTCATCCCAGAGGTTGGCGGTTCCGTAGAGGGCGGTGGACTGGCTGTCGAGCTTCTGCGCGGTCATCTGTTCGAGCATGTCGAGCATCTTCGGGTCGGGCTCCTTGCCCTCCTTGGCATGCTTCTCCTCGGTGACGATGCGCAGCACCTTGCCGGCCTGGGCGCCGCCCATCACGGCCGTGCGGCTGTTTGGCCAGGCGAAGATGAAGCGCGGGTCCAGACCCCGGCCACACATGGCGTAGTTGCCGGCTCCGTAGGAACCACCCACGACCAGGGTGAGTTTGGGTACACGGGCATTGGCAACGGCCTGGATCATCTTCGAACCGTGCTTGATCACGCCCAGCTGCTCGGATTCGGTGCCGACCATGAAACCGGTGGTGTTGTGCAGGAACAGCAGCGGCACGTTGGCCTGTTCGCACAACTGGATGAACTGCGCCGCCTTGGACGCACCTTGCGGCGTAATCGGGCCGTTGTTACCGATCAGGCCACAGGGCCGGCCTTCGATGCGCAGGTGGCCGCAGACGGTCTGGCTGTCGAACTCGTTCTTGAAGTCGAGGAACTCCGAGCCATCGGCGATGCGGGCAATGATCTCGCGCACGTCGTAAGGCTTCTTCGGGTCGGCCGGAACCACGCCCAGCAGCTCCTCGGTGCTGTACAGCGGTTCGTGCCATTCGGGCTTGGCGCGGACTGGCAGTTGGGCGTTCCAGGGCAGCATGGCGAGGATGTCGCGGGCCAGGCGCAGGCCATCGGCGTCGTTCTCCGCCAGGTATTCGGCAGTGCCGGCCACTTGCGCGTGCATCTCGGCGCCACCCAGTTCTTCGTCTGTGGCCACTTCACCCGTAGCCGCCTTGAGCAGGGGAGGGCCGGCGAGGAACATCTTGGCCTTGCCGCGCACCACGATCACGTAGTCCGACAGTCCGGGCTGATAGGCGCCGCCGGCAGTACTGGAGCCATGCACCACCGTGACCTGGGGGATGCCCATGGCGGAGATTCGCGCCTGATTGGCGAAGCCGCGAGCACCCTCGACGAAGATTTCCGCCGCGTAGTTGAGGTTGGCACCGCCGCTTTCGGTGAGGGCCACCATCGGCAGCTTGTTCTCCATGGCGATCTGCTGCAGACGCAGCGTCTTCTTGAGCCCGGTGGGGGAGATGGTGCCGCCCTTGATGGCGCTGTTGCTGGCACTGATCAGGCAGCGGGTGCCGGCGATGTAGCCGATGCCGGCGATGATGCCGCCACCTGCTTGGGTGCCGTCCTTGTCGTCGTGCAGCTTGTAGCCGGCCAGGGAGCAGAGTTCGAGGAAAGGGCTGCCCGGGTCCAGCAGCAGGTTCAGACGCTCGCGGGGCAGGAGTTGGCCGCGCTTTTCGAACTTCGGCTTGGCCTCGGCCGCCTTGTCCAGCACCTTCTGTTCGATCTCGCGGAAGCTGGCGATGGCGGCCAACATGGCCTCGCGGTTCCTGGCGAAGTCTTCGCCCAGGGCGTCGAGTTCGGATTGGATTACGGCCATCATTCCTGGTCCTTCAGCACGTCGGGCAGATAGGCCCGGTGGAAGCCGTTGTAGGCCTTGCTCTGGCCGGGCCTGGCCTTGGCCAGCGGGAAGGCGCGGCTGCCCTGGCTGGCGGCGCCGTCGATGCGGATGGTGTTGCCACTGATGAAGGCGGCGCCGGGGGAGAGCAGGAAGACGATGGCAGCGGCCACTTCCGATTCGCTGCCGATGCGCTTGAGTGGTACGTGTTCGCGCAGGGTGGGGATGATGGCCTTGAAGGCGCCTTCGTAGGTGTCCATGCCGCTGGAGGCGATCCAGCCCGGTGCCACGGCGTTGACCCGCACCCCGGCGTAGCCCCACTCGATGGAGGCGGTCTTGGTGAAGTTCTCCATGCCGGCGCGGGCGGCGCCGGAATGGCCCATGCCGGGCATGCCACCCCACATGTCGGCCAGCATGTTGACGATGCTGCCACCGGCCTTGCTCATGGCCTGGTTGAACACCTCGCGGGCTACCAGGAAGCCGCCCACCAGGTTGGTACGCACCACGGTCTCGAAACCTTTCTGGCTGATCGAGGCGAGCGGGGCGGGGTATTGGCCGCCGGCGTTGTTGACCAGGTGGTGAATGGCGCCGCGCTCGGTGAGCACGGCAGCGACCATCGCTTTCACCGCGTCTTCGTCGCGAATATCGCAGGCCTGCCAACTGGCGCTGCCGCCGTCTTCGATGATCTCGCCAGCGGTCTTCTCCAGCTTCTCCGGCTTGCGACCGACCAGCACCACGTGGGCACCGAGGGCCGCCAGCTCATGGGCGGTGCAACGGCCGATGCCGCTGCCGCCGCCGGTGACCATGATGGTCTGGTCGCTGAACAGGCCGGGCTTGAATACCGAATCGTATGCCATGGATTGCGTCCTCAGAGGCTGTCGGCCAGGGCCTGGGGCACCGGCACCGGGAATTCCAGGAGTTGCTGGGCAAAGGCCTTGCCTTGCGGGTCGATGCGCAGGCTGGCGACACCGCCGCCACCCAGGGCGTTTTCCAGCAGGAAGTTCAGGCTATGGCTGCCCGGCAGGTACCAGCGCGCGACGCGCCCGAGCTGTGGGTCGAGCACATGGCCCATCCAGTCGACCACCGCTTCTGGTGTCAGGGCTTCTGCAATCCAGGGCAGGTACTCCGGCTTGCGCGCCATGACGCCGATATTGCTGTGGTTGCCCTTGTCGCCCGAGCGCGCCACCGCCAGTTTCACCAGGGGCACGCTGGCACTGGCCTGGCCATCGGCGGCAGGCGGTTGAAGGTCGTCGGCGAGGGCAGCGACGTCGAAGCCTTCCAGGTTTGGCAGGTCGCAGGGGCGGCGCTGGCCGTCCATTTCCACGTCCAGGTGGCAGGCGGCTTTGTCCACCAGGAAGGAGAACAGACGGATCACCGGGTAAACGGTGGGGCGGCCGCCAACGATGCCGGTCAGGCCCGGCGCCATGCCGGTGGCAGCCTGGGCAATCTCGCGGGAGAAGAGCACCAGGGCATCCTTGCGGCTGTGACTGACGGCGATCTTGATCACCACCTCGCGGCTGTCCTGTCGCTGGCCATGGGGGCCGTAGGTGGCTTCACTGCCCAGCAGCTCGATGTTCACCTCGCGGTAGGGCCCCCAGCCGCGTTCGGCGAAGATTTCCTCGGTCTTGGCGATGATGGCGCGGCTGACCCGCTCGGCCTTCTTCACCGCATCAATGCCGGCCAGCAGGCAACTGGCCGTGCAACGGAAACCGTCCGGGTAGGTGGCGCTCACCTTGTATTGCGGTGTCGGCGGCAGGCCGCGGGCGCCGAGTACACGCACACGGTTCGGGCCGGCCTGCTCCAGGGTGACCTGGGTGAAGTCGCAGACCACGTCGGGGAGCAGGTAGGCGCGTGGGTCGCCGATCTCGTAGAGCATTTGCTCGCCGACCGAGAAAGGCGTGACCAGGCCGCCGGAACCATCCGGCTTGGTCACGCAGAAACTGCCATCGGCCTCGACTTCGATGATGGGGAAACCGATGTGTTCGTAATCCGGTACCGACTCCCAATCGGTGAAGTTGCCGCCGGTGCACTGGGCACCGCACTCGATCAGGTGACCGGCGAGGGCGGCCTGGGCCAGCTTGTCGTGATCGCTCCAGGCCCAGCGGAACTCATGAACGAGGGCAGCACTGACCACTGCGCTGTCCACCACCCGGCCGGTAATGACGATGTCGGCACCCTGTTCCAGGGCAGCCACTATGCCGGGCGCGCCCAGGTAGGCGTTCACCGAAACGCACATGGACGGCAGCGGTGCATCACTGAACATTTCGCGGATGCCGGACTTGGCCAGTTCGCCCAGCCTGGGCTGCAGGTTGTCGCCATGCAGCACGGCGATCTTCAGGGACACACCGGCCTTTTCGCAGGCGGCGGCCAGCGCGCTGGCGCAGGCCACCGGGTTGACCCCGCCGGCGTTACTGATCACGCGGACTTTCTTCTCCGCGATTGTTGGCAGCAGGGGGGCCAGGACCTCGACGAAGTCGGTGGCGAAGCCGGCATTCGGGTCCTTCAGGCGAGCACCAGCCATGATCGACATGGTGATCTCGGCCAGGTAATCGAAGACCAGGTAATCCAGCGTGGCGCCATGCACCAGTTGGGCGGCGGCAGTGGAGGTGTCGCCCCAGAAGGCAGAGGCGCAGCCGATGCGTACGGTTCTTGTCATTGGATTATTCCGCAGCACTGTTGGGTGATAGATCGAACACTACCAAGCAAGCGCTTGGTTGAAAAGTCCCGGTTCAGTTCTTTTTTCGCCCGAGCGCTTGCTTGGGCGCATTGCCCAGCATAGATTTCGTTAATCAAGACAGAGACTTGCAGACCATTCTTAAGTTGGAGTGGCTGACTGCAGCGGGGATGCCAATGAGCGTTGACGATGAAAAAGCCCAAGCGGTGATGCACGAGCTGGTAGCCAGCGGCCAGATCACCGACCCCGAAAGCGCCCGTGGCAAGCTGTTGCAGACCGCTGCCCACCTGTTCCGCAGCAAGGGTTACGAGCGCACCACGGTGCGCGACCTGGCGAGTGCCGTGGGCATCCAGTCCGGCAGCATCTTCCATCACTTCAAAAGCAAGGATGAGATCCTCCGTTCGGTCATGGAGGAAACCGTCCTCTACAACACGGCGCTGATGCGCGCGTCCCTGGGCGACGCTAGTGACCTGCGCGAGCGGGTGCTGGCGCTGATTCGTTGCGAGCTGCAATCGATCATGGGCGGTACCGGCGAAGCCATGGGGGTGCTGGTGTACGAATGGCGTTCGCTGTCGGAAGAAAGCCAGGAATACATCCTCCAACTGCGTGACAGCTACGAACAGATCTGGCTACAGGTGCTGGGCGAGGCGCGGGCCGAGGGCTACTTCACCGCTGATCCGTTCATCCTGCGGCGTTTCCTCACCGGTGCCCTGAGCTGGACCACCACCTGGTTCCGTCCGGAAGGACCGATGAGCCTCGACCAACTGGCCGAGCAGGCCTTGTCGCTGGTGATCAAGGACGCCTGACGGCAAACGTGAACTCTGTCACAGCCTGCGCGGCTGAACCTGGGTGGCTGTAACTTTAATCACGTACTCTGCGGCGCAGGGCCGTATCTGCAGGGAGCAGCGGTAGAGATGGAAGTTGGCAGGGGGTTGTCCCTGAAAGCCTTGTGGTACTCCGTAGTTCTGTTGGTTTCAGCGCCCGTGATGGCGTCGCAGACCGTCCAGGTCGCCGGCGCGCACTTTCCACCCTACGTGATCAAACCCGAATCGGCCGAGGCCAGTGGCTTGCTGCTGGACATGCTCGCGGCGCTCAATGAGTTGCAGGCGGACTACCGTTTCGTCGTGCGCCCCACTGCAATTCCACGGCGCTTCAAGGACTTCCAGGACGGGCGGATCGACCTGGCCGTGTTCGAGAATCCGGACTGGGGTTGGCAAGGCATTCCCGGGGCGCGGATCGACATGGGGCTGGAAGATGCGGAAATCTTCGTCGCCAAGGCCCAGCCGGAGCGCAGCCAGCACTACTTCTTCGAGCTGGCCGGTAAACGCCTGGCGCTCTACAACGGTTATCACTACGGTTTTGCGGGGTTCAATCCCGACCCTGAGTTCCTTCAGCGCGAGTTCAACGCGAAGCTCACCTATTCCCACGACAGCAATCTGAAAATGCTGCTGAAGGAGCGCGCAGACATCGCCCTGGTGACCCGTTCCTATTTCAACGCCTACCTGGAACAGAACCCGGAGCAGGCCGGCAGCTTCCTGGCCAGCGATCGGCTGGACCAGCGCTACCACCATTACGCCCTGCTGCGGCCTGGGGCCCCCATCACGGCGGCGCAGTTTTCCGCCTTGCTTGAAAGGTTGCGCGCCGGTGGACAGTTGCAGCAGATCTTCGGGCGCTATGGCATCGTGGTCAGGCCAGTCGCAGCGGATAGCTCAGCAACAGCAGATGGCAGAGATTGACGCCGAGGTGCAGCGCCACGGCTACGGCGAGTCGGCCGCTGTAGTGGAAGGCCAGGCCATATCCCAGGCCGGCTACCGCCGCCAGTAGGGCGAACAGCGGACTGAAGGGCAGGTGGACGGCGCCAAAAATTGCCGCGCTAAGCAGGACGCCGTTGCGAGCCCCCAGCCTGACGACCAGCGCCGGTTGCAGCAGTCCACGAAACACCAGCTCCTCCGCCAGCACCGTGGCCAGCAGATTGACTGCGAGCCATTCCCAGAGCATCGCCGGCCATTTCGGTTGCCAACCCACCAGGCCAGTCGCCATGGCCAGCACGGGTACCAGCAGCAGGGTTGCCAGTACCACGAGCCATGCCCGCTGCGCGGAGGGTGCCGGCGGTGTCGGGCGGCCCAGCCACCAGGCGAGTAATGTCATACCCACCAGCAGTTTGTCCCAGGACAGGCGCAGGGCGTAGGGCGCTGCATCGGGGCTCAGGCGCTGCGGTTCGCCCAGAGGCAACGGGCTGAAGCCGGGCACCAGGTGGGCGGCCAGTGCTACCGAGGAGAGCAGGGTGACTGGCAGCCAGATCCAGGCTGGCAGTTGGCGATCAGCGAGGACCCAGCCCGCATAGGCGACGCCCGCCAGCAGGGCGCTTACCTGCACGCCGCCCAGTCCTTGGCCGAGCGCGAGGACAATCAGCGGGAACAGCAGTTGCAGGTGAAGCGGCATGACGCTTCCTTGCGCTGATGCAGCGGTCCTTTGTTCGGGGGCGGGCACGGGGTCAGCGGTCCTTGGCGTCCTTGGCATCCATCTCGGCATTGCGCTTGCGGATGCGCTTGAGCTGCTCCTCCGTCAGCGGCAGTTTTTTCGCTGTGTCGCGCAACAGCATCAGGCTACCGACTATGGAGCCGATGGCCAGGACCAGTATCAGCCAGGCATACCAGGGCATGATCATCTCCTGCGGAAAGGGGCGTTACTGTATTCGATTGTGCGCGCCTTTCCACGTTCCCGAGAATCATCGATTCGCCAGCGCCGACTGAAGGAGGCCGCCGCTGGTTCAGCGGGCGCCGCAGCCGGTGGTCGCCTTCGACCGGGTGTCCAGCAGGCGCGCGCGAAGCGTGTCGTAGGTCCAGTTGAAGGCCAGGGTGTAAGGCAGGAAGAACAGCAACAGGCCGATATCCAGCAGGAAGGCCTCCACCAGTCCGATCGACAGCCACCAGGCCGCCAACGGAACCAGAGCCACGATCAGACCCAGTTCGAACAGCACGGCGTGGGCCAGGCGCACCGGTAGGGTGCGCTGGAAGCCAAGGCTCCGCTGGGCCCGGTCGAACAGGCTGTTGAAGAGCATGTTCCAGAGCATCGCCACAGTGGAGAACATCAGGGTCAGCGCGCCCATGTGCGCCAGCGACTTGTCCAGCACCAGGGACAGCACCGGGGCAGTCAACAGGACGGCCAGGCCTTCGAAGGCCAGGGCGTGGAGTACCCGCTCCTTGAAGGACTTGTTCAGGGCGGTGGTGGTGGTCCGAGGCATGACGATCTCCAGGCTCCGTATGAAGGTATGGCCTGTATTCTCATCGGTTGTTGGGATAGGGTTAAGTTAGATGTCATCGGGAAAGCCGATATGAACTACTCGCCTGAATCACTTGAAGCCTTTGCCCAGGTCGTCTCCCTTGGCTCGTTCAGCGCCGCCGCGCGAAAGCTGGGCAAGAGCCAGTCCACCGTCAGTGAGGCCATTGCGCGGCTGGAAATCGACCTGGGGCTGACCCTCTTCGACCGAAGCAGCCGCCAGGCCCAACTGACCGATGCTGGACGCGCCCTGCTGGGGCGGGTCGAGGCAATTCTTGCGGCGTCAGATCGCTTGCAGCATGCGGCGGCTCAACTCGCTGGAGGATTGGAGCCCCGCGTCAGCCTCGCGCTTTCGGATGCCTACCAGTCGGCGCAGTACGAGGAACGCCTGGCTGAGCTGGATCAGCGCTACCCCGATCTCGAGTTCGAATGCCTGATCGCCGAGGATCGCGATGTGATCGAACTGGTTGCGCAGGGGCGCGCCACGCTGGGGTTGCTGGCCGCTCAGGGCAGCTACCCGCCAGAACTGGGCTCGGCGATGGTGGCCGAGCGCGCTGACTTCGGACTGTTCGTGGCCCTTGACCATCCCCTGGCGCAGCGGGTGGATGTGCGCGTGAGCGACCTGTCCGGATGGCGCTTGTTGCGCCTGAACACCCTGGGTGATGCCGTGGCGGTTGACGATGGTCTGCCGGACAGCAGCGGGCGCTGCTGGTCGGCGCCGAGCTACCTGATGTTGCTGGAAATGGCCATCCAGGGATTCGGCTGGGCGGAGTTGCCGCGCTGGCTGGTCAGCGGCTACGCCAACGGGCGCCTGAAGGAGCTGCAGGTACCCGGTTGGCCGCGCAGCCAGGCGGTGGATGTGGTCTGGTCCCGGCAGCGACCACTGGGCCCGGCGGCAAGCTGGTTGCTGGAACGGCTGTTGGGCCGATAGGCTGGCCGTGGAAACGGCGCGCCGGACCGGGCGCATCGATCAAGGAGGACTTCGTGCAGATACCCGTCACTATCCAGGCCGGCTTGTGGGGCTGGCTGGCCGCTAGCAGCCTGCTCATTGGAGCCGCCATTGGTTTCTTCACCAAGCTGCCGCAGAAGGTGGTTGCCTCGATCATGGCCTACGGCAGTGGGGTGCTGATTGCCGCGCTGTGTTTCGGCCAGATCCCGGAGGCCGAACGCCTTGGCGGACTCTGGCCGACTCTGGGCGGTTTGCTGGCCGGTGGCATCGTGTTCGTCCTGGCCGACCAGTACATCGATCACCTGGAGCAACATCACCGCAGCAAGGCTGCGAATGGTGGAAACGGCATGGTCGCCTTGCTGATAGCCGTCGGTGCCTTCCTGGACGGTATCCCCGAGTCCTTTGGCCTGGGACTGGGCCTGCTGGACGGTGGTGAGGTCAGCCTGCTGATGCTGGTGGCCATTTTCCTTGCCAACCTGCCCGAGGGGTTGGCCAGCGCCGCTGGCCTGCGCGAGGAGAAGCGCAGCGGCTGGCTGGTGTTCGGCCTCTGGGGTGTCATCGCGCTTTTGTCGGGTTTGGCTGCCATGGCCGGGCCGGGGCTATTCGCCGGGCTGTCGCCGACCTGGCTGGCTTTCGCCCTGGGATTCTCGGCGGGGGCCGTGCTTTGCATGCTGGTGGACACACTGCTTCCCGAAGCCTTCGAGAGTACCCACGCCTGGACCGGGCTGATCACCTTGGCCGGATTCATGACAGCCTTCGCGCTGGACCACATCGTGTAAGGCAGCGGCGCGCGTTGGCTTCCGCTACAATGCGCGCCGTTTCCGATTCGTATGAGATTGCCCCATGTCCGCCTGTCAGACGCCGATCATTGTCGCCCTCGACTTTCCCACCCGTGACGCTGCCCTGCGGCTGGCCGACCAGTTGGACCCCAGGCTGTGCCGGGTCAAGGTGGGCAAGGAGCTGTTTACCAGCTGCGCTGCGGAAATCGTCTCGACGTTGCGTGATCGGGGTTTCGAAGTCTTCCTTGACCTGAAATTCCACGACATTCCCAACACGACTGCCATGGCGGTGAAGGCTGCTGCCGAGATGGGTGTGTGGATGGTCAACGTCCATTGCTCAGGTGGCCTGCGCATGATGGCGGCCTGCCGTGAAACCCTGGACAAGTTCAACGGGCCCAAGCCGCTACTGATCGGTGTGACTGTGCTGACCAGCATGGAGCGCGAGGACCTGGCCGGCATCGGTCTGGACATCGAGCCCAAGGAGCAGGTGCTGCGCCTGGCAGGCCTGGCCGACAAGGCCGGCATGGACGGCCTGGTGTGTTCGGCCCAGGAAGCCACGGACCTCAAGGCTGCCTATCCGCGCCTGCAACTGGTGACTCCGGGTATCCGTCCGGCCGGCAGCACCCAGGACGACCAGCGCCGCATCCTCACGCCGCGCCAGGCCCTGGATGCCGGTTCCGACTATCTGGTGATCGGCCGCCCGATCAGCCAGGCCGCCGACCCGGCCAAGGCCCTGGCCGCTGTCGTGGCCGAACTGGCCTGACGTCGTTGGTGCGCTGCCCTGGCAGGCAGCGCACCATTTGCGCCGATCAGCGCACTTTCAGCACAAGTTTCCCAAAGTTCTCCCCGCTGAACAGCTTGCCCAGGGTTTCCGGGAAAGTTTCCAGCCCGCTCACCACGTCCTCCTTGCTCTTCAGTTCGCCGCTGGCCAGCCAGCCGGCAATGTCCTTGACCGCCTCGCCAAAGCGCGGCGCGTAGTCGAATACCACCATGCCTTCCATGCGCGCGCGGTTCACCAGCAGCGCCAGGTAGTTGGCCGGTCCTTTCACTGCTTCCTTGTTGTTGTACTGGCTGATGGCGCCGCAAATGACGATGCGTGCCTTGCGGTTGATGCGGGTGAGCACGGCATCAAGGATATCGCCGCCAACGTTGTCGAAGTAGACATCCACGCCCTTGGGGCATTCGCGCTTGAGCGCGGCGTGGAGGTTTTCGGCCTTGTAGTCGATGGCACCGTCGAAGCCCAGTTCTTCCACCAGATAACGGCATTTGTCGGCGCCGCCGGCAATACCCACAACGCGGCAGCCCTTGATCCGAGCGATCTGCCCGGCCACTCCGCCCACCGCCCCGGCGGCACCGGAAATCACCACGGTTTCTCCAGCCTTGGGCTGGCCCACGTCGAGCAGGGCGAAGTAAGCGGTCATGCCGGTCATGCCAAGAGCGGACAGGTAGAGGGGCAGCGGCGCCTGGTTGGGGTCCACCTTGTGGAAATCGCGCGGCTCGCCGAGGAAGTAGTCCTGCACGCCCACCACGCCACAGACATGGTCGCCTACCTGGTAATCGGGGTGCTGGGACGCCACCACCCTGCCAATACCCAGGGCGCGCATCACCTCGCCAATCGCGACGGGGGGGATGTAGGAGCGGGCGTCATTCATCCAGCCGCGCATGGCCGGGTCCAGGGACAGGTAGAGGTTCTCCACCAGTACCTGGCCGGGGGCGGGTTCGCCTGTTGGGGTTTCCACGTAGGAAAAGGTGTCGCGGGTGGCCGGGCCGACCGGTCGCTGGGCGAGGAGGAACTGGCGGTTGAGCTGGGACATGGCAGGAACTCCGAAAGGGAAAGCTCTGGTGATAGTCGCGCGGGGCGGCAGTGGCAAGTTCGGTGGCGGGGCGGAATGTGCCGTCATCCATGTCAATGATTCAGTGGTCTGGCTTTCATCAGTGGGCTGGATGGTGTGTCCACCAGAGCCTTGATGATGCTGACGCCGTGCCATGGCGGATGACTAGACTGCGCTGCAGTTTCCATTCCCGTCGAGGATGCACAGATGAGCATGAAGTTCTCCGGCCAGGTTGCCCTGGTAACCGGCGCTGCCAACGGTATCGGTCGCGCCACTGCCCTGGCGTTCGCCGCCGAGGGCCTGAAGGTGGTGGTTTCCGATGTGGATGTCGCCGGTGGTGAAGGCACCGTGGAGTTGATTCGTGCCGCCGGTGGCGACGCGCAGTTCATCCGCTGTGACGTGACCCGCGACGCGGAGGTCCAGGCGCTGATGGAGGGCACCGTAGCCGCCTATGGCCGTCTGGATTACGCCTTCAACAACGCCGGCATCGAGATCGAGAAGGGTAAGTTGGCCGAGGGCAGTGAGGCGGAGTTCGACGCCATCATGGGCGTCAACGTGAAGGGCGTCTGGCTCTGCATGAAGCACCAGATCCCGCTGTTGCTGGCCCAGGGGGGAGGCGCCATCGTCAACACCGCGTCGGTGGCGGGCTTGGGCGCGGCGCCGAAGATGAGCATTTATGCAGCTTCCAAGCATGCCGTGATCGGGCTGACCAAGTCGGCGGCCGTCGAGTATGCAAAGAAGAAAGTGCGGGTGAACGCCGTGTGCCCTGCAGTGATCGACTCCGATATGTTCCGCCGCGCCTACGAGGCAGACCCGAAGAAAGGCGAGTTCGCCGCGGCCATGCACCCGGTGGGACGCATCGGCAAGGTGGAGGAAATCGCTGCGGCGGTGCTCTACCTCTGCTGCGATGCGGCCGGTTTCACCACTGGCCACGCGCTCGCGGTGGATGGTGGAGCTACCGCGATCTGAAGCAGCTGTTGGGGAATATCAATTCGCTCACAACGAGCAAAAGAGAAAGGCGCCAATCGGCGCCTTTCTTCATTTGTCCTTGCCGCTGTCCACGTTGAGGATCAACAGCGTCAGCACGCCGGCGATCAGGCCCCAGAAGGCCGAGCCGATGGACAGCAAGGTCATGCCCGAGGCGGTGACCATGAAGGTGATCAGCGCCGCCTCGCGCTCCTTGGGTTCCTGCATGGCGGCAGTCAGGCCGTTGCTGATGGAACCGAACAGCGCCAGGGCGGCGATGGATAGCACCAACTCCTTGGGCAGGGCGGCGAACAGCGCTGCCAGGGTCGCGCCAAAGGTACCGGCGATACCGTAGAAAATCCCGCACCAGACGGCGGCGGTGTAACGCTTGTTGCGGTCCTCGTGGGCATGGGGGCCGGTGCAGATGGCGGCACTGATGGCCGCCAGGTTGATGCCGTGGGAACCGAAGGGCGCCAGCAGCAGTGAGGCGATCCCCGTGACCGAGATGAGCGGCGAAGCCGGCACCTGGTAGCCGTCGGCGCGCAGCACGGCAATGCCGGGGATGTTCTGCGAAGCCATGGCGACGACAAACAGCGGAATGCCGATGCTGATCACCGCCGTGACAGAGAAGTCAGGCGTCGTCCAGACAGGTTCCGCCAGGGCGAACTCGAAGCCGCTGAAATTCAGCAGGCCCAGCGCAGCCGCCACCACGCAGCCCACCAGCAGTGCCACCAGCACGGCATAGCGGGGTTGCAGGCGCTTGAACACCAGGTAGCTGAAGAACATCGCCAGCACCAGGGCGGTGCGATGTTGGGCTGCGATGAAGATTTCGCTGCCAATCTTGAACAGGATGCCGGCCAGCAGGGCGGCGGCCAGCGAGGCGGGCAGGCGCCGCATCAGGCGCTCGAAACCACCGGTCAGCCCCACCAGCGCGAGCAGCGCGGCGCAGACGATGAAGGCGCCGATCGCCTCGCCGTAACTCACGCCGGGCAGGCTGGTAATCAGCAGGGCTGCACCAGGCGTGGACCAGGCGACGACTATGGGCGTGCGGTAGCGCAGCGACAGGCCGATGGTGGTCAAGGCCATGCCGATGGACAGGGCCCAGATCCAGGAGGAAATCTGCGCATTGCTCAGGCCCGCGGCCTGCCCAGCCTGGAACATCAGCACCAGGGAGCTGGTGTAGCCGGTGAGCATGGCGATGAAGCCCGCCACCACGGCCGAGGGCGACGAGTCGGCCAGGGGACGCAGGCGCGGCGGGTTGGCCGGGGTTTCCGAAGTGGGGGTCATCAGATCTTTCCGTGCGCGTCGGCCAGGATGGGGTAGAGCGAGGCTACCAGCAGCAGGGCCATGCCGATGTTGAACAGGCGCAGTATGCGCGGTTCGGCCAGCCAGCGGCGCAGCAGGCTGCCGGCCACGGTCCAGAGTCCGACGCTGGGGCAATTCACCAGGGCGAATAGCGCGGCGATCAGTACCACGTTGACGACGAAGTTCTCCTGCGGGGTGTAGGTGGTGATGGCGCCTATCGCCATGACCCAGGCCTTGGGATTGACCCACTGGAAGGCGGCGGCCTGGAGGAAGGTGAACGGCTTCGGTCGTTTTTCAGTGCTGTCCGCATCCGGGGCGCCCGAGCCGGCGATTTTCCAGGCGAGGTAAAGCAGGTAGGCGGCGCCGATGTAGCGCAGTGCGATGTACAGCTCGGGAACCTGCTGGAAGACCTGGGACAGGCCCAGGCCCACGGCCATCACCAGGATCATGAAGCCGATACTGATACCGAGCATGTGCGGCACGCTACGGCGCACGCCGAAGTTCACACCCGAGGCGAGCAGCATCATGTTGTTGGGGCCGGGCGTCACGGAGGTGACGAAGGCAAAGAGGATGAAGGCGAAGATCAGTTCCAGGCTCATGGCGGTCACCTTGTCGTTGTGTCCGCAGACTAAAGCCAGGCACTGTGCAACGTCCCGATACAGCAATGCGCGCGTTGAGCATTACAGTCGATTGGCACCCTGCAGATCAGCGGCTACTGTGATGCTTTTGCTGCCTGGAGCCATGCACATGGATGAGAACCCCTATGCCGCCCCGCGGGTGGATCTGGTGGAAGAAGCAGGACCGCGGCAGATGAGCGGCTGGACGCCCGGCCATCTCAGGCTGCTCGCCTGGCTGAGCCTGGTCTGTGCGGTGAGTACGCTCATTCTGACCGGACTTGCTGTGGCCGCCGGCGCTACCGAAGACCCGCTGATGACCAACCTGTCCGACTGGTTCGGCGTGGCCCTGACCCTGCTGGGCTGTTACCTGCTGATCCGTTTCAAGCTGTTCGCCGAGGCGCGATTCTCGGCCGAGGGGCTGGCGCCGCCGGTCTGGGCAGTGATCATCGGCAGCCTGGTGATCGAGGCGCTGGGCTTTCTGATAGGCGATGCCAGTACCCAGCCGGGCTGGCCGATGTTGTTCTACTTCGGTCTGGTGGCCATGCTCGGCGCCCTGACCGCCTGGTTGGGTGTGCGCCTGCTCAAGGTGCAGAACGCCTATCCGGCGTTGCGGGTCATGGGATGGCTGGACCTGGTGGGCGGCATCATGATGGCCACTATCGTCTTGATGATGCTCGGCCTACTGCCGCTGATCGCCAGCAACGTGGCACTGATGCTGGTGTTTTTCCGCGGTGCGCGGGAACTGGAGCCTGCTGCCTAACCTTCCGCGTCTTCGTTCTGCCTTGCAGTGCAGAGCGCCTGGTTGACCTCCAGCCAGCCGCGCACCGCTTCTTCCCCGGCCTCGCCAAAGGCGCGCTGCAACAGGCGCGCCTGTTCCCGGCGCAGGGCCTGTTCCAGCTTCGCACCTTCTACGGTGAAACCCAGCTGGCGCTTACGCTTGTCATCGATGGCGGCGACGCTCTCCACCAGCTTCATCTCGATCAGCTGCCGCAAAGGGGTGTTCAGCGCCTGCTTGGTCACCCCCAGGTAGCCGAGCAGTTCCTTGACGCTCAAGCCGGGATACTTGGCGATGAAGAACAGGATGCGGTGATGCACTCGCGACAGTCCGCGGCGGGCGAGAATTTCGTCCGGCTTGCTGGTGAAGGCCTGGTAGCCGAAGAAGAACGCTTCCATGGCTGCTTGCTGAACGGCGGAGTTTTTCAGGTCAAGCATATTGACGTATCTGTGGCGGTCGTCGTAGTTTCGGTCAAGCAGTTTGACTTAATTTCCTCGCTTCCGCACCCGGTGACAATCCATGGCCTTCTCTGAACGCATCGCCCGCCTGAAAAGCTCCCTGATCCGCGAAATCCTTGCCGCCGCCCAGCGTCCGGAAGTGATGTCCTTCGCCGGAGGCTTGCCAGCCGAGCCAATGCTGCCGAAGGTCGACTGGGCAGAGATGCCGGCAAGCATGGGCCAGTACGGCATGAGCGAAGGCGAGCCAGCGCTGCGTGAAGCCATCGCCGCCGAAGCGCGTGCTCTCGGCGTGCCCTGCGAGGCGAGTCAGGTACTGATTGTCAGCGGCTCCCAGCAGACCCTGGACCTGGCCTCCAAGCTGTTCATCGATCCGGGCACCGAGGTGCTGCTGGAAGCACCGACCTACCTGGCGGCCCTGCAGGCATTCCAGCTGTTCGGTGCCGATTGCATCGCCGTACCCCAGGAAGCCGACGGTCCCGAGATCGCTGCCCTGCGCCAGCGCCTGGAGCGGCACAAGCCGTCCTTCGCGTATCTGATCCCGACTTTCCAGAATCCGTCCGGCACGCGCTACAGCGAGGCCAAGCGTGACGCGGTCGCCGCGCTGCTGGACGAGTTCGGCGTGACCCTGATCGAAGACGAGCCCTACCGTGAGCTGGTATTCGACGAAAGCAGCGCCACCCCCATCGTCAGCCGCCTGAAGAAGGCCAGCTGGATCTACACCGGTACTGTGTCCAAGACCCTGCTGCCTGGGCTGCGTGTGGGCTTCCTGATCGCAACGCCGGACCTGTTCCCGCACCTGCTGCGCCTGAAACAGTCTGCCGACCTGCATACCAACCGCATCGGCCAGTGGCAGGCGCTGCAATGGTTCGGCACCGAGCAGTACCGCCAGCATCTGGCCGAGCTGCGTGATTTCTATCGTGCGCGTCGCGACTCCATGCAGGCTGAGCTGGAGGAACACTTCGGCGAGCTGGCCACCTGGGAAATCCCGCAGGGCGGACTGTTCTTCTGGCTGACCCTGAAACAACCACTGGACACCCGCACCCTGCTCAAGCCGGCGCTGGAGCAGAACGTCGCCTTCATGCCGGGCGAGCCGTTCTTCATCGATCCGGACAAGCACCCGGGCCATCTGCGCCTGAACTTCAGTCACGTGGCACCTGAGCGTCTGGGCGAAGGTCTGAAGCGTCTTGCTGGCGTCATTCGTCAGGCCCAGGCAGCCGAAGCTGCCTGATCACAGGGGAGGAGAGCGATGTACAAGGTTTACGGCGACTACAAATCCGGCAACTGCTACAAGGTCAAGCTGACCCTCAACCTGCTTGGCCTACCGTATCAGTGGGTGCCGGTGGACATCCTCAAGGGTGAAACCCAGAGCCCCGAGTTCCTGGAAAAGAACCCCAACGGCAAGATCCCGGTCCTGGAGCTGGAAGACGGCACCACCCTCTGGGAATCCAATGCCATCCTGAACTTCCTTGCCGACGGCAGCGACCTGCTGCCCGCCGAGCCACGTCTGCGCACCCAGGTGCTGCAGTGGCAGTTCTTCGAACAGTACAGCCACGAGCCATACGTGGCCGTCGCGCGCTTCATCCAGCTCTACCAGGGCATGCCGGAAGATCGCCTGGAGGAGTACAAGGTTTGCCAGGTGCGCGGGCATAAGGCCTTGAAGGTGATGGAGAAGCAGCTGCAGCGTACGCCGTATCTGGTGTGTGACCATTACTCCATTGCCGACATCGCGCTGTACGCATACACCCATGTGGCCCACGAAGGCGGTTTCGACCTGTCCGGCTATCCGGCGATTCTTGCCTGGATGGAGCGCGTGGCCAGCCATCCGCGTCATGTGGGCATGTTCGATTGAGGTCCTCTCAGCAGCGACGAAGCCGGCGTAAGCCGGCTTTTTCGTGATGGCGGGTCTTCCGGGCCTGTACTAAGTTGGACGCTTCAGCCCGCCAACGAGCGCAATCCGGAGTGTCGCCCATGAAATACCGAGGCAGTTGCCATTGCGGGAAGATCGCCTTCGAGGTCGAGGGCACCCTGGAACAGGCCATGGAGTGCAATTGCTCGCTGTGCAGCCGGCGCGGCTACCTGCTCTGGTTCGTCCCGCGAGAACAGTTGAGGCTCTCTACACCGGAGTCCGACCTGTCCACCTACCGCTTCAACCGCATGCATATTGCCCATCACTTTTGCGCCCACTGCGGCTGCGCGCCCTATGGCGAAGCCAGCGATCCCAAGGGTAAGGCCATGGCGGCCGTGAACGTGCGCTGCCTGGAAGATGTCCCGCTGGACAATCTCAAGGTGGTGAAGGTCGACGGGAAGAGCTTCTAGCCCGGATGCCTTCGCGCAGAGCGCAGAAACGAAAAAGCCGGCTGGCGCCGGCTCTTTCGTGGGGATGGAAACTCAGTTGTTGATCAGGCTGAGGAATTCGCTGCGGGTGGCGGCGTTTTCACGGAACTCGCCGAGCATCACCGAGGTGACCATCGAGGAATTCTGCTTCTCCACACCGCGCATCATCATGCACATGTGCTGGGCCTCAATGACCACGGCCACGCCGAGGGCGCCGGTGACCTGCTGAACGGCTTCGGCGATCTCGCGGCTGAGGTTTTCCTGGATCTGCAGGCGGCGCGCGAACATGTCGACGATGCGGGCGACCTTGGACAGGCCCAGCACCTTGCCGTTAGGAATGTAGGCCACGTGGGCCTTGCCGATGAACGGCAGCAGGTGGTGTTCGCAGAGCGAGTACAGCTCGATGTTCTTCACCAGCACCATTTCGCTGTTATCGGAGCTGAACAGGGCGCCGTTGGTGACTTCTTCCAGCGTCTGCTGGTAGCCGCGGCAGAGGTACTGCATCGCCTTTGCGGCACGCTTCGGGGTATCGAGCAGGCCTTCGCGGGAAACGTCTTCGCCGAGCTGGCCGAGGATCGCGGTGTAATGCTGTTCCAGGGACATGGAAATTCCTGTGGGGATTTACGCAAAAGCGCAGGGTAGGGCGCGAACGGGCGGCTGGCAAGGGTGGGTTGCGCTGAAGGCCTGTCTTGACGCCGGGTGTTTTACTCGTCGCGGCCGTCCAGCATGGTTCGGCGCAACATCACATAGACCGCGCCAGTTCCGCCGTGCTTCGGCAGGCAGGACGTGAAGCCCAGCACCTGCGGGTGCTGGCGCAGCCAGGTATTGACGTGGCTCTTGATCAGCGGGCGCTTGCCGTCCAGGCGTGCCGCCTTGCCGTGGGTTACGCGTACGCAGCGCACTTCGAATCGGGTGGCTTCGGCGATGAAATCCCAAAGGGTTTCGCGGGCCTTCTCCACAGTCATGCCGTGCAGGTCGAGACTGCCGTCGAAGCCGATCTGACCCTGCTTGAGTTTGCGCATCTGGCCTTCCTGAACGCCGTCGCGGGCCCAGTGCAGCTCGTCTTCGGCACCGACGTCGATGACGAACTGATCGGACAGGCCGTCGACCTTGACGCTGGCGACGCTCAGGGTGGCGTTCTGCCTGCGGTTGGCCAGCTGTTTGTGGTCGGCGCGTACCTTGCCGGTATCGGCGCGATCATTCCGGATGCGCTTCACGCCGCGCATCTGTTCGGCAAACAGGGAGCTATCGTCGTCTACTTGGGCGTTGTCGTGGGTATCGTCTTGCATACTGGCCTCCGCGAAGGGCGGCTAGTTTACCCAAATACCCCGTGTGGGGCTCAGTCGCGTTTCTTCATGAGGTGAGGTGACATGCTCAGGCCGTTGCGGCGTCGGGACCACCGTCGACAGAGGCGCCAGGCGAGTACGCCGATCCAGAGAAAGAGCAGGCCGAAGAGCAGCAATACGATCGCCGCACCGGTGCTGTCGTTGAGGGGGCCGAGGGCGGGCGGGCGGCCAAGGAGGGTGGCTGCGCCGGCCATTGCGAGCAGTACGCCGAAGCTGGCCAACAGCGCGGCGAGTGCCGCTGCGAAACGCCAGCGCCAGCTGCCTGGGCCGCGTGGGCGCAGGCGGCGGGCATCGAAACCATCGGATAACTTCATCCGGACGTCCTCTTGCTTGATCGGGGTATGACCGGCGCCAGCTGGCGGTGGTTCCGGTCAACCCCGTCGCGGATGTCGCGGGATATTGCGACGCCTCGTTAGATAAGCGCCTTGGCCTGCGGCACCACACTGGCGAAGTTGTCGGCGAGGGCGATCACCTCGACACGGTGCATGTCTTCCGCGCTGATAACGCCGCCGTCGACGGTTGGCAGGTCGCGGGTCGCGCAGGCTGCGCTCACCAGCGTGCAGCGATAACCATAGTCCTTGGCAGCGCGGACCGTGGTGCTGATGCTGGAGTGGGTCATGAATCCGCAGACGATCAGGTCCAGGTGCCCGATAGCTTGTAGGCGGTCATGCAGGTCGGTGCCGGCGAATGCGTTGGGCAAGCGTTTCTCGACCACGATCTCGCCCGGCAGGGGCGCGACTTCGGGCAGGTGCTCTCCGCGTTCGCCACGGGGATCGAAGATGCCGCCGGGTACACCGAGGTGTTTCACATGGACGATGGCGCTGCCCATGGCGCGGGCGGCGGCAAGGAGGCTGGCAATCTCGCCAAGGGCGGCATCGAGGCCGGGCAGGGCGAGGACGCCGCTGCGGTACTCTTCCTGAGCGTCGATGATCACCAGGGTGGCATTGTTCAGGTTGGCCGGCGGATAGCCGCGGCCACTGAGCTGGAACATGGATTTCGGGGCGGACATGCGAATCTCCAGGTACGACATGGCCACCATTGTCCGCCCTGCGGCGCAATAAGTGAACCATGGGCCAAGGTCCAGTTGCCCGGCGAGGACGCGGCGCTCAACTGCCAGGCGGGCTGCAGGGTGGATTGTGCGGCGTTTTCGGGGGGCCGTTCGTCGGCGCCTGCGGGCTGCCCCAAGACGGTAGGGGTGCTAGAATCTTCGGCCCGTTTTCCGAGGTAGCTGCCGTGTCCGAATCCCGCCTGCGCACCCTGCGTGACCACATCCGCTGGGCTGTCAGCCGTTTCCATGCTGAGAACCTGTTCTTCGGTCATGGCACCGACAACGCCTGGGATGAAGCCCGTCAACTGGTGTTGGGCGCACTGCACTTGCCTTACGAGATTTCTGACAGCTACCTGGACTGTCGACTGGAAGAGGACGAATGCGCTCACCTGCGCGAGCTGCTGCGTCGGCGCATCGACGAGCGTGTTCCGGTTGCCTACCTGCTGGGCGAGGCCTGGTTCTGCGGCATGCCTTTCGTGGTCGACGAACGGGTGCTGGTGCCGCGCTCGCCCATCGCCGAGTTGATTCAGCAGCAGTTTGCACCCTGGTTGCCCCAGGACCCGGCGCGTGTCCTCGACCTGTGCACGGGCTCGGGCTGCATCGGTATCGCCTGCGCCCATACGTTCGCGCACGCGGAGGTGGTGCTCGCTGACCTTTCCTTCGACGCCCTGGAAGTCGCCAACCTGAATATCGAGCGCCACGGCCTGGAAGAGCGCGTCTACACGGTACAGGGCGATGGTTTTGACGGCCTGCCGGGGCAGCGCTTCGACCTGATCGTGTCGAACCCACCCTATGTGGATGCCGAAGACTTTGCCGACATGCCGGCTGAATACCACCACGAGCCCGAACTGGGCCTGGCCTGTGGCAATGATGGTCTGGACCTGGTGCGGCGGATGCTGGCCGAGGCGGCTGACCACCTGACAGAGAGGGGCTTGCTGATTGTCGAAGTGGGCAACAGCCAGTTGCACGTCGAGGCACTTTATCCGGAGGTGGATTTCCTCTGGCTGGACTTCGAGCATGGCGGACACGGTGTATTCATGCTTAGCGCCAGGCAGTGCCGGGAACACCAGTCGTTGTTCCGCGCGCGACTGAATCCCTGACCCTTCGGGTCAGCGGGTGATGACCCAGATCAGCAGACCCGCCTGAAATACCGCGAAGGCCACCAGGCAGGCGATGGTAAAGCGCAGGCCGCTGTCTTCACGTTTGTAGAGGGCAATGCGCTCTTCAAGTTTGCGAATCTCCACCTCTTGCCGCCGCAAGTTCTGGTCAGCCTGTTCAAGCATCGCGGCGGCTTCCTGCAGACCCACCAACTGGACCTTCTCGCGGTGCCAGTCGCCGTGCAGTTCGCTGATCCGGCCAGCGCTGTAGCTCGCCTTCAGCTGCAGGTTGTCCAGGTAATTGATCTCGAATCCCTGCGCCTTGAGGACGTGGTCGCGACGCAGGCGCGCCTCGTTGTCCAGGGCGTCCTTGGCGGGCAGGGCGCCGCCCTCTATTCGATAGTGGGCCCAGCGTTGCTTGGCCCAGGCGATGCCCTGGGCCAGTAGAAAGCGTCCCAAGCCGCGGTTCTGCGGTTCCAGTTGCAGGCCGCCGTCCGGGCCGAAGCGGACTTCCTTGCTGCGGTGATCAGCCCAGACTTCCAGCAGGTTCTGCTCCTTGCGCACCTTCTGGCCGGGAAGCCCGATGCTCAGGCGCAGCACGCTCTGCTCCTTGTTGTGCCGTTCCACTCGGCCCAGTTCGACAAAGCGCAGTGGTCGTGTGCCGGTGTGGCGGTCGATGGGTTGGGGGGCGAGGCGTAGCAGGTCGAAATGCTCGGCCGCCAGCTCCGCCCAGGGATGGGGCGGGGCGGCGGCTTCTGTGGCGCTCTGCTGTTCGGCTGGGCTTTCGCTCATCGGGAAGTACCTTGCAAGAACCTGCGACGACTGACTTGGTACGTCAGTGCGGATTCTGTATGTAATTGCCCGTGTCAGGCGAAATTTCCTACAGAATCTTTCGCCTTTATCGACCGTTCTTCGCATTTCTGGAGTCGGGCAGTTCCTGGATGAAGGCCAGGATGCGCTCGCCCAGCTCTCGTGCCAGGGGCAGCCGTGGGTCGCGGTAGGATGCCATCTGCTGCTCCATATCCATGGGAACGATACGCAGCATATGGTTCATGCCCACGATGATGGCCAACTGGGCGTCCGGTTTGGCGGCCTTGAGCAGCTTGGCATCGCTCACGCTCACCTGGATATCGTGGCTGCCCTGCAGGATCAGCGCGGGTATCGGCAGTTGGCCAAAGGCCCGTGCCGGGTCCTGGCGAAACAGGGAAATCAGATACGGCTGTACGCTCGGGCGAAATAGCACCTCCAATGGTTGCGGCACTTCGGCCACCTGCTGGCCTGCCCGCAAGCTGGTCAGCAAGGCGTCGCTCTGGGTCAGCAGGGGAGGGGGCAGGCGGTCCTGCAACTGGTCGCGCAGCAACTGGTCGATCGGGCGGGCACTACCGGAAATGCTGACCAGCGCATCAGCACCCGCTGCCGCCGCCGCGAGGCTGGCAATCAGCGCTCCTTCACTGTGACCGATCAGGATCAGTTGGGAAAACCTCGCGTCCTGCTTCAGCTGTTGGCCCCAGGCTGCGGCATCACCGGCGTAGAGCTCAATGCTGAGCTGGCGCTCATCCACTCCTGCGTCCTGGCTGGCGGCAATGCCGCGCTTGTCGTAACGCACGCTGGCAATTCCATTGCGCGCCAGCAACTGGGCAAGTTTCTTCAGGCTGTCATTGCGCCCGCCGAGGGGATTGTTGCCATCACGGTCGGTGGGGCCGGAGCCGGAGATGATCAGCGCTACAGGCACGGGCTGATCGGTCTTCGGGCGCAGCAAGGTGCCGCGCAGGATGCCGCTGCCGGTGTCCAGTTCGATCGGGCGTTGCAGCACGCTCTGGGGGGCGGCCTGGGCCAGACCGGCAAGAAGGGGAAGGATCAGCATTAGAAGTCGCAGCATTGCTTTGAAGTCGATATCCGGAATGGCGGGTTGGACGCGGCAGCGGGCGCAAGGTTCGAGGGGTGAACTGGCCGGACGCCGCGGGTATACTGCTCGACCTTCGAACGAGGCCCATTTCTGCGGAGCACTGTGCATGTCCGGCAACACCTACGGCAAGCTGTTCACCGTCACCACTGCTGGCGAAAGCCATGGTCCGGCGCTGGTCGCCATCGTCGACGGCTGCCCGCCGGGGCTGGACCTGTCCCTCGAGGACCTGCAGCGTGACCTGGACCGCCGCAAGCCGGGCACCAGCCGCCACACGACCCAGCGCCAGGAAGCTGACGAGGTGGAAATCCTCTCTGGCGTATTCGAGGGCAAGACCACCGGTTGCGCCATCGGCCTGCTGATCCGCAACACCGACCAGAAGTCCAAGGACTACTCGGCGATCAAGGACCTGTTCCGCCCGGCCCATGCCGACTACACCTACCACCACAAATATGGCATTCGCGACTACCGCGGCGGCGGCCGTTCCTCGGCGCGGGAAACCGCGATGCGAGTGGCTGCTGGCGCCATCGCCAAGAAGTTCCTGGCTACTCAGGGCATCACCGTGCGCGGCTACATGAGCCAGCTCGGCCCCATCGAGATTCCCTTCAAGACCTGGGATTCGGTGGAGCAGAACGCCTTCTTCAGCCCTGACCCGGACAAGGTCCCCGAGCTGGAGGCCTACATGGACCAACTGCGCCGTGACCAGGACTCTGTCGGCGCGAAGATCACCGTAGTTGCCGAAGGTGTGCCGCCGGGCCTGGGCGAGCCGATCTTCGACCGCCTGGACGCCGAACTGGCCCATGCGCTGATGAGCATCAACGCCGTCAAGGGCGTTGAGATCGGTGCTGGCTTCGACAGCGTGGCCCAGCGTGGCACCCAGCACCGCGACGAAATGACCCCGGAAGGCTTCCTCTCCAACAACGCCGGCGGCATCCTCGGCGGCATCTCCTCTGGCCAGCCGATTGTCGCCAATCTGGCGCTGAAACCGACTTCCAGCATCACCACGCCCGGTCGCTCCATCGACGTTCATGGCAACCCGGTGGATGTGGTCACCAAAGGCCGCCACGATCCGTGCGTGGGCATTCGCGCGACCCCGATCGCCGAAGCCATGATGGCCATCGTGCTGATGGACCACCTGCTGCGCCACCGCGCGCAGAATGCCGGCGTTCGGGTCGAAACCCCGGTGCTCGGCCAGCTGTGACGGGCGGCGCGAACGCGCTGCCCTATTGGCGGCTTTCCAGCTTCTATCTCTTCTACTTTTCCCTGCTGGGCGCCACGGCGCCCTTCCTCGGTCTTTACTTCGCACACCTGGGCTTTTCCAGCGCACGTATCGGCGAGCTGCTGGCGATCCCCATGCTGATGCGCTGCGTAGCGCCCAACCTCTGGGGCTGGCTGGGCGACCGCAGCGGCCGGCGCCTGGACATCGTGCGCTTCGGCGCCTTCTGCACCCTGCTGACCTTCTCGCTGATATTCGTCAGCCAAAGCTACGCCTGGCTGGCGCTGATCATGGCCTTGCATGCCTTCTTCTGGCATGCCGTGCTGCCGCAGTTCGAGGTGATCACCCTCGCACATCTCCGGGAGCAGGCGGCGCGCTACAGCCAGGTACGTCTCTGGGGCTCCATCGGCTTCATCCTTACGGTGATTGGCTTGGGCGAGCTGTTCGAGCTGTTCAGCCTTAATCTCTATCCCTGGGCGCTGGTGTTCATCATGAGCGGTATCGTCCTCAGCAGCTTCTGGGTGCCGAATGCCGCGCCCCAGGCGCGTCCGGACGTGCCGGGGCAGAGCGGCTTTATCGACCAGTTGCGCCAGCCGGGCGTACTGGCCTTCTATCTGAGCGTGGGCCTGATGCAGCTGTCCCACGGGCCTTACTACAGTTTCCAGACCATCTACCTCGAATCCCTTGGCTACTCGCGCAGCCTGATCGGCCAGCTCTGGGCGCTGGGCGTGGTGGCTGAGGTGCTGCTGTTCATGGTGATGGCGCGCATTCTCACGCGCTATTCGGTTCGCGTGGTGCTGTTGGCCAGTTTCCTGATCGCCGCCCTGCGCTGGCTGCTGATCGGTAATTTCGCCGACCAGTTGCCGGTACTGCTGTTTGCACAACTGCTGCATGCCGCTACTTTCGGCAGCTTTCACGCTGCCGCCATCCATTTCGTGCAACGTCGGTTCGGACCGCGCCAGCAGGGGCAGAGTCAGGCGCTCTACGCCGCCCTGGCCGGCATCGGCGGCGCCCTCGGTGCGCTCTACTCGGGCTACAGCTGGAGCAGCCTGGGACCGGTCTGGACTTACGTTATCGCTACGCTCGCGGCGCTCGCCGCAGCCGTTATCATTGCCACCCAATTGCAGGAGGAGCGGGCATGAATCGCCAACAACTCGCCCAGGAAATCATCGAAGCCGGCCGTTTCCTGTACGACCGTGGCTGGTCGCCGGCCACCAGCAGCAACTATTCGGCGCGGCTGTCCGCGACCGAGGCGCTGCTGACCGTTTCCGGCAAGCACAAGGGTCAGCTCGGCCCGGACGATGTGCTGGCCACGGATATGGACGGCAACAGCCTGGAGCCAGGCAAGAAGCCCTCGGCGGAAACCCTGCTGCACACCCAGCTTTACCGCTGGAAGCCGGAAATCGGCGCAGTGCTGCATACCCATTCGGTGAATGCCACTGTGCTGTCGCGCCTGACGCTGGCCGATTCCCTGGTGTTCGCCGATTACGAGCTGCAGAAAGCCTTCAGCGGCATCAGCACCCACGAGTCCCAGGTGCTGGTGCCGATCTTCGACAATGACCAGGACATCGCCCGTCTGGCCGCCAAGGTGCAGCCCTGGCTGGACCAGCACGCTGACTGCGTGGGTTACCTGATCCGTGGCCATGGCCTCTATACTTGGGGGCCGCGCATGAGCGACGCCCTGCGCCAGGTCGAAGCCTTCGAGTTCCTCTTCGAGTGCGAGCTGAAGACGCTCTCGATCACCCAGCGCTGAAGCTTCCTTCGCATGAAGATGCCTGACTGATACCGGTGTCGTCCGACCCGCCAAAGAGCCGGGAGGACGCCCGCAAGGAGTACCCAGATGAGCAGCCTGACCGTTTACCACGAATCCAGCCCCGACCTGCCGAACAAGGTGCTGACCCACCTGGATGACATCGCCTCCACCCTCGCGTCCGTCGGAGTGCGCTTCGAGCGTTGGGAGGCTTCCGCCCCCATCGCGCCGGGTGCCAGCCAGGAGGAGGTGATCGCCGCCTATCGCCCGCAGATCGACCGGTTGATGCAGGAGCAGGGCTACGTCACCGTCGACGTCGTCAGCTTGACCCGCGACCACCCGCAGAAAGACGAACTGCGAGCCAAGTTCCTCGACGAGCACCGCCATGGCGAAGACGAGGTGCGGTTCTTCGTCGCCGGGCGCGGCCTGTTCACTCTGCACATAGACGACTACGTCTATGCCGTGCTTTGCGAAAAGAACGACCTGATCTCGGTGCCGGCCGGCACCCGTCATTGGTTCGACATGGGCGAGCACCCGCATTTTGTCGCCATCCGCCTGTTCAACAACCCGGAAGGCTGGGTCGCCAAGTTCACCGGCGACGAGATCGCCAAGCGTTTCCCGCAGCTGGAAGACTGAGTTGCAGGAGCCGGCTTGCCGGCGAATGGGTACGAGGTACCTTCGCGAGCAAGCTCGCTCCTACGACAGCCATACCGATTCATCTGGAGTTCCCAATGCCCATCAAGGCCATCCTCACTGATATCGAGGGCACCACCAGCGCGGTGAGCTTCGTCTTCGACGTGCTCTTCCCCTTTGCTGCGCGCCACCTGCCGGAGTTCGTCCTGACCCATGCCGGCGAGCCGGCGGTGGCGCAGCAGATCGACGCCGTGCGGGCCGAAAGCGGAGAGGCCGGGGCTAGCCTGGAGCGGGTGGTGGACATCCTCCTTGGCTGGATCGCCGAAGACCGCAAGGCCACGCCCCTCAAGGCGTTGCAGGGCATGGTCTGGGAGCAGGGCTACCAGGCTGGCCAGCTCAAGGGCCATGTCTACCCAGATGCCGTTGAGGCACTGCGCCGCTGGAAGGAAGAGGGCTATGACCTCTTTGTCTACTCTTCGGGTTCCATCCAGGCGCAGAAGCTGATCTTTGGTTGCTCCGAGGCAGGCGATCTGGCGTCGTTGTTCTCCGGCTATTTCGACACCACCTCGGGAGCCAAGCGAGAGGCCGCGTCCTATCAGCGCATCGCGTCCGCGATTGGCCTGCCGGGCGAGCAGATACTCTTCCTTTCCGACGTGGTTCAGGAGCTGGATGCTGCGCGCGAGGCTGGCATGCAGACTATTGGCCTGGCTCGCGAGGGTGGCGTGCTGGACGGCCATGAAACCGTGGCGAGTTTTGCGGTGATCGACCTGACACGCTTTTGACGCTGTTTGAAATCGTCTGACGGAGCGTGAGGAAGGCTGTCGTCGGCCGATCTATCCTTGGGGTGACTGCATCCATCCGTGAGCGTCCCCCATGGGTTCCTGCCTCTGCGTCGTTGCGGCTTGTCCCGATCCGATCCTTTACAGGGCAGTTGGCGGGTGGGTGCTGGAACTGGCGCTCTGGCCATGACCCGTCTATTCGTCCTGATGTTGCTCGCGTTGCTGGCGTTGCCAGCGCCCGCTGACCAGAAGTCAGCCTGGCAGGCTCTGCGCGAAGGCAAGGCATTCCTGCTGTTGCGTCATACCACTGCCCCGGGTACTGGCGACCCGGAAGGCTTTCGCCTGGGGGATTGCAGCACCCAACGCAATCTCAGCGACAAGGGACGCCAGGAGGCGAAGCGGTGGGGCAAGCTGCTGGTGCGGCGCAAGGTGGAGCAACCGCGCCTCTATACCAGCAACTGGTGCCGTGCCCAGGACACCGCCCAGGAAATGGGCCTGGGGGCGGTGGAAACCCTCTCCGCGCTGGACTCCTTCTTCAGTGATCCGGACAGCCAGGCCGCGCAGACTGTCGAGTTGCGCAAGGCCATCGACAAGGTGCCCAAGGACAGGCCGGTGGTGATGGTCAGCCACCAGGTGAATATCAAGGCCTTGACGGGAGTGTTGGCGAAGAACGGGGAGGGGTTGATCATCGAGTTGCCCTTGGCCGACCCACCAAAGGTCATGGCGCGTATCCGTCAGCCCTGAACGTTCAGATCAGCAGCAGTTGGTCCTGCTCCGGCTGCAGCTTCACACCTTCCAGCTTCAGCAGCAGTGCCTTGCGCGGCAGGCCGCCGGCATAGCCGGTCAGGCTGCCATCGCGGCCGATCACCCGGTGGCAGGGGATGATGATGGAGATGGGGTTGGCGCCATTGGCGGTGCCGACGGCGCGTACGGATTTCGGGTTGCCGATGCGTTCGGCCAGTTCGCTGTAGCTGGTGGTGCGGCCGTAGGGGATATCCAGCAGGGCCTGCCAGACCCGCTGCTGGAAGGGCGTACCCCGTGGCGCGAGACGCAAGTCGAAGCGCTTCAGGTGCCCCTCGAAGTAAAGGTCAAGCTGGCGGCAGGGTTCGTCCAGTTGTCGACCGGCTGGCACCCAGCCAGTGTTGGGCTGCCAGCGTTCGGTGTTGTCCATGTAAAGCAATTGCAGGCCGGACTCGTCCCCGGCGAGCAACAGCGGGCCGGTGGGGCTGTCGTGGTAGCGGTAATGCATCTTCACTTCTCCTCGGCGTAGCTCTGCCAGAGATAGACGGCGGCGTAGGCGCGCCATGGTCGCCATTGTTCGGCACGGCTGGCCAGTTCCCGTGCATTGATGCCCCCTGGCCCCCAAAGTGGCGACTTGAGCAGCCCGAGGTCGGCGGAGGGGAAGGCGTCCGGCTGCCCGAAAGCGCGCAGGGCAATGTATTCGGCGGTCCAGCGACCGACACCGGGCAGGGCGCAGAGACGCTCGATCAGGGATTCGATGCCCGCCGCCAAGTTCAGTTCCAGGCTGCCATCGGCCACTGCCTGGGCAAATCGACGCAATGTGTCGACACGTTTGCCAGGCATCCCGATACCAGGCAGTGGATCGTCGGCGATGGTCTGCGGAGTAGGGAAGAGCCGTTGCGGGCCTTCGACTTCGGCATCTGCCAATGGCTCGCCAAGACGCTCCACCAGGCGCCCGGCGATGGTCACCGCCGCCTTCACCGTCACCTGTTGACCGATGATGGTGCGCACCCCTTGCTCAAAAGGGTCGAACGCAACGGGTAGGCGCAACCCCGGATAACGTGCCAGCAGCCCTTGCAGCAGCGGGTCACGGCCCAGGTGCTGGGCGATGGCAGCCGGATCGCAATCCAGGTCGAACATTTGCCGGATGCGCGGTGTCAGCTGCGGCTCCAGGTCCTGAGCCGACGGGCTCAGTTCAAGCTCCAGGGCGCCGGGTATCGGACGCAGACGGAACCATCCGCTGCGCGCGCCCAGGCGGAAGCTGCGGCAATAGCTGTCGGGCGTCAGGTGTTCGACGCCGGGTAGGCGTCGCAGGGCAAAATGTTGCTGGAACTGCTTCCAGCTCCAGGGCTCGAAGTAATGAAGGCGCATGGGCTCGATGGGCTCGCGGGTTCGAATGGTGGAAGCAATTGCAGTCATGGAGCGACGATATTCTCTTGGCGCCGCGTCGTCTCTGCAAAACTGACTTTCAAATTCTCCCGCTGCGGTTCGACCTGACATCGAAGCCATCGTAGAATGCGCGCCTTTTCATGGGGCGGAGGCACCGTCCGCTAATACAGCCAGCAGGGGAGACAACCCATGAGCGATTACCAGGAAACTCTCTACGACGGTTATGGCCAGCGCTTCCGCATGGACAAGCTGCTGCACGAAGTGCGCACCGAACACCAGCACCTGGTGATCTTCGAGAACGCGCGCATGGGCCGCGTGATGGCGCTGGACGGCGTGATCCAGACTACCGAGGCCGACGAGTTCATCTATCACGAGATGCTCACCCACGTGCCGATCCTCGCCCATGGCGCGGTGAAGAGCGTGCTGATCATTGGCGGTGGTGATGGCGGCATGTTGCGCGAAGTGCGCAAGCACCGTGATATCGAACGCATCACCATGGTCGAGATCGACGGCACAGTGGTGGAAATGTGCAAGGAATTCCTGCCGAACCACTCCAAGGGTGCCTATGAAGACCCGCGCCTGAATCTGGTGATCGATGACGGCATGCGCTTTGTCGCGACCACCCAGGAGAAGTTCGACGTCATCATCTCCGATTCCACCGACCCCATCGGTCCGGGCGAGGTGCTGTTCTCCGAGAACTTCTACCAGGCCTGCCGCCGCTGCCTGAACGATGGCGGTGTCCTCGTGACCCAGAACGGCACCCCCTTCATGCAGCTGGGCGAAGTGCAAACCACTGCCAGCCGCATGGACAGCCTGTTTGCCGATTGGCACTTCTACCAGGCCGCCGTGCCCACCTACATTGGTGGCGCCATGACCTTCGCTTGGGGCGCAACCGACCCGGAAATGCGCAAACTGCCGGTGGAAACCCTGCGCCAGCGCTACGCTGGCAGCAGCATCGTGACCCGTTACTACAACCCGGAAATCCACGTCGGCGCCTTCGCCCTGCCGCAGTACGTGCTGCACGCGGTGAACAAGCCGAGCAACGATTGAAGGTGTGCGGGTAGACGAAGAAGGGGTCGGAAGGCCCCTTCTTTATTTCTGCTTTAGTAGGATGGATGGCGCTTCTTCATCCACCAGCGGTGCCCCGCTGCCCTCCAGTGGTGGACCGGTGAAGCGTGGTCCACCCTACTGATGAAGCCTGCATTTGGCCTTGGCCGGATAAGCAGAATGAAAAAGCCCGGCAACTTGGCCGGGCTTTTTCATGGAGGGGTGGATCAGATCTCCGTCGGCCGCACGTGGCCGAAGAGCTCCTGGGATACCCGAACGCGCTCTTCCGGGGTTTCCTGGACACCCTTGGCCTTCAGCTCTTCGAGGCGGGCCTCGACAGCGTGGGCGCGATGGGTCAGGCCGCAGTCGTTGGCGATCTGGATGTTCAGGCCGGGACGGGCGTTGAGCTCGAGGATCAGCGGGCCCTTGTCCTGGTCCAGCACCATGTCGACACCGATGTAGCCCAGGCCGCACAGCTCGTAGCAGCCGGCGGCCAGCTTCATGAAGCCATCCCAGTTCGGTAGCTGCACACCGTCCACCGCGTTGGTGGTGTCCGGGTGCTTGGCGATCTTGTTGTTCAGCCAGGTACCGCGCAGGGTAACGCCGGTGGCCAGGTCCACACCGACGCCGATGGCGCCCTGGTGGAGGTTGGCCTTGCCGTTGGACTGCCGGGTCGGCAGGCGCAGCATGGCCATCACCGGGTAGCCCATCAGCACGATGATGCGGATGTCCGGCACGCCTTCGTAGCTGATGCTCTTGAAGATCTGGTCCGGGGTCACGCGGTACTCGATCAGCGCGCGGTCACGGTGCCCGCCGAGGGAGTAGAGGCCGGTGAGGATCGAGGAAATCTGGTGCTCGATTTCCTCGTGGCTGATGATCTTGCCGGATACCGTCTTGTAGCGGCCTTCGAAGCGATCAGCGATCACCAGGATGCCGTCGCCGCCGGCGCCTTGCGCCGGCTTGATCACGAAGTCGTTACGCTCGCCGATGATCTCGTCGAGCTTCTCGATTTCCTTCTCGGTGGAGATGACGCCGTACATTTCGGGTACGTGGATCCCCGCCTCGATGGCGCGCTGCTTGGTGATGATCTTGTCGTCGACGATCGGGTACAGGTGCCGTTTGTTGTACTTCAGCACGTAGTCTGCGTTTCGCCGATTGATGCCCATGATGCCTTTGGCTTCGAGGGCTTTCCAGGTCTTGATCAGGCCGAACATGGCTCAGTCCTTCAGGAAGGCTTTGAAGCGGAAGAGTTCGGTCAGGCGGTAGCCGCGGTAGCGACCCATCGCCAGCATGAAGCCCACCATGATCAACAGCACAGCCGGGAAGGTGAAGATGAAGTAGGTCAGCTCCGGCACGGTCATCAGCAGGTGCGCCAGGGTGGCCGCGACCAGGGTTCCGATCGCCACCTTGAAGGCATGGCCGCCGCCGCGTTCTTCCCAGGTAATCGACAGGCGTTCGATGGTCATGGTCAGAATCACCATCGGGAACAGGGCAACCGACAGGCCGCGCTCCAGGCCGAGCTTGTGGCTCAGCAGGCTGATGACCGCGATCAGCACCACCACGAAGGTCAGCACCACCGATAGTCGCGGCAGCATCTGCAGCTTCAGGTGTTCGAGATAGGAACGTAGCGACAGGCCGAGCGCCGTGATGATGGTGAACAGCACGATGCCGAAGCCCAGCTGGGTTTCGCGGAAGGCGAGGGCGATCAGCACCGGGGTGAAGGTGCCCAGGGTCTGCAGGCCGCCGAGGTTACGCAGGATCAGGATCACCAGCACACCAATCGGGATCATGATCATGATCTGGTAGGTCTGCTGGGTCTGCAGCGGCAGGCCGTAGAGCGAATACTCGAGGAAGTCCGCGTCGGTGTTCTCGTCGGTCAGCTTGGCCAGGCGGATGGCGTTCATCTCGCTGTTGTTCATGCTGAAGGTCACCTGGACCTTCTTGCCGCCGTCGACGGTGATCAGGTTGTTGTCGCCGGTCCACCAGATCAGGCGGTCGTTGGGCAGACCTTGCTCACCGGTATCCGGGTTGAAGTACAGCCAGTTCTCGCCGTTGAAGCTGCGCAGCCAGAGCTCGGGGCTTTGGGCCTGCTCGCTCACCAGGCGGATGGTATGGACGCGCTCCATCGGTACGTGGGCGATGGACAGCAGCAGTTCAATGACCTTGGCCTTGTTCGGTGTGCTCTGATCGCCGGCCAGCAGCAGCTTGACGTTGTCATCGTTGAGGTTGTTGACCCGCTTGATGGTCTCGCTGATGAAGGTCTCGACGTCCGCCGAGTGCTGGCGGATGGGTGCCAGCAGGGCTTCGGCAGCTATCTTCTCGGGGCCTTCGACCGGGATGCTGTCTCGGAAGATCGGGCCCTTGTCCTTCGCTTTCTCGGCGCTGTAGCGCTTGGTCAGTACCAGGCGGTAGTAGAGCGTCTGGTTGCCGCTGGCACGACGGGCGGACCAGGTCACTTTGCGGTTGCCGTCAACGCGATTGATGCTCACCCCGTAGTTATTGGAGATGAAGCTCTCGTTGAGGCTGACGTAGTCCCGGTTCAGTGGCGGGACGAACATCTGGACCTTGACCGGATCGCGCGGGCTGGCCTGGAACTCGACCTTGGCGTCGATGTTCCACAGGTCGTCGGTCTCATCCTCGGTGATCGGGATGCCCTGAATGAATATCTGGTAGGCCGTTATCAGAATGCCCAGGCTCACCAGGAGGGTGATCAGGACTTTCAGATGCAGGGTAAGAGAGCGCATGTGGGTTACTCGTCAGAGTTTGCGTCGGTGGCACAACCGGGTTTGCCGGCAGCGTATTTAAGGCTCGGGTCGACCAGTGCATCGAAGCGCTTGAGCGCCTCGGAACCGATCAGAAGCGGGTATTGGAAAGCACTACGGTCGGTGAGGTTCACTTCGATATGCCGCAAGGCGGTGCCCATGCACACTTCCAGCTCAATGACCGGGCGTGCAGTGTAGGTCTTGCCTTCCTCGGGGTCGTAGTCGCCGGCGCGGCGTTTGATCTTGCTGATTCGCGCCAGGGGGCGTTCGATCGGATGTTCGTGGGCATCGTCTATGGCCAGGTAGAAGCGCACCCAGGGTTCGCCATCCTTCTTGAAGCGCTTGATGTCGCGCGCACTGAGGGAGGCGGTCTTGGCGCCGGTATCGAGCTTGGCTGCGACTTCCAGGTCGAGATCCTTCAGCTTGGCGTATTCGTTGAGGCCGTAAACGGTCTTCTCGGTGGCGAGGCCAAGGCTGGGGAGGGCGAGCAGGCAGGCAAACAGGGCGAAGGGCTTGAGTGTCATAAGTCCTTTGAACGTAACGCGGTCATCGGTCCAGGAGCCCGGCCCACGGCCATCTTGGCTGCGGCGCCTGGTCTGGGAGTCTAGCAGGCAAGTCATTGGCGCCCAGACTGGCGCTGGCGGCGCGCATTCTAACACGCGGATTTTCCGACGCGACAGACGCTTATGCCGCCAAAGCTCAGGGCGTGATGGTGTAGATGGAATTTCCGGGCTCAAGATGGATTGTCGACAATTGGTCGGGTTTGGTTTGACAGGCTAGCTTTTTTAGCAGTAATTTTGCTTCACCAAACAAGAATGTGTCGACAATCATGCTGGGCGCCACTGAAAACCCCGTCGCTGAACCGCTGGACTCGGAAACGCTTGCCGAGAGTGTCTTCCGGCGTATCCAGACCGCCATCGTGCGTGGAGAGATCGCCCCGGGTAGCAAGATCTCCGAGCCCGAGCTGGCGCGTACCTACGGCATCAGCCGCGGGCCGCTGCGTGAGGCGATCCACCGCCTGGAAGGGCAGCGCCTGCTGGTGCGGGTGCCGCATGTCGGTGCGCGGGTGGTGTCGCTCAGCCATGCCGAGCTGATCGAACTCTACGAAATCCGTGAGTCCCTGGAGGGCATGGCCTGCCGTCTGGCCGCCGAGCGCATGAGCCAGGCCGAGATCGACGAACTGCGTCGGGTGCTGGATACCCACGAGCGCGACGAGGCCTTCCAGGCAGGGCGTGGCTACTACCAGCAGGAAGGCGATTTCGACTTCCACTATCGGATCATCCAGGGCAGCGGCAACCAGACCCTGACCCAGATGCTGTGCGGTGAGCTCTATCAGCTCGTGCGCATGTATCGCCTTCAGTTCTCCACGGTGCCGAACCGGCCCCGCCAGGCTTTCAACGAGCACCACCGAATTCTCGATGCCATCGCCGACCGAGACGGCGAACTGGCCGAGTTGCTGATGCGCCGTCACATCGGTGCCTCCAAGCGCAATATCGAGCGCCACTACAAGGAAGCGCTCGCCAACCCGTCCAAAACACGAGGTGAGTCATGAGTCAGAAAACCGCCGGCCAGCGCTTCCGCGACGCGATTGCCGAGGAGCATCCGCTGCAGGTGATCGGCGCCATCAACGCCAACCATGCACTGCTGGCCAAGCGTGCCGGCTTCAAGGCCATTTACCTGTCCGGTGGCGGTGTTGCCGCCGGCTCGCTCGGCCTGCCGGACCTGGGCATCAACACCCTGGATGATGTGCTCACCGACGTGCGCCGTATCACCGACGTGTGTGACCTGCCGCTGCTGGTGGATATCGACACCGGCTTCGGTCCCAGTGCCTTCAATATCGAGCGCACGGTCAAGAGCCTGATCAAGGCGGGTGCTGCTGCTGCCCATATCGAAGACCAGGTCGGCGCCAAGCGCTGCGGCCATCGTCCGGGCAAGGAAATCGTCTCCACCGAGGAAATGGCCGATCGCGTGAAGGCCGCTGCCGATGCCAAGACCGACCCGAACTTCTTCCTGATCGCCCGCACCGACGCCATTCAGGCCGAGGGTGTTGATGCCGCCATCGAGCGCTGCCTGCGCTACGTGGAGGCGGGTGCTGACGCCATCTTCGCCGAAGCGGCCTACGATCTGCCGACCTACAAGCGCTTCGTCGATGCGCTGGGTGTGCCGGTGCTGGCCAACATCACCGAGTTCGGCACCACCCCGCTGTTCTCCCGCGACGAACTGGCTTCGGTCGGCGTCGCCATCCAGCTTTACCCGCTGTCGGCCTTCCGTGCCGCCAACAAAGCGGCTGAGGCTGTCTACACCGCCATTCGCCGCGATGGCCATCAGAAAGAGGTTATCGACCTGATGCAGACGCGCGCCGAGCTGTATGACCGTATCGGCTACCACGCCTTCGAGCAGAAGCTCGACGCCCTGTTCGCCGCCAAGAAGTAACCGGACGCGGGCCGCGTTCTCAGCATCGCGGCCCGCGGATAAAACAAGACACAAGCAACCGGATTGAAATGAGGAGAATCACGCGATGAGCGCTACCGAAAATACCACTGCCTTCAAACCCAAGAAGTCCGTGGCCCTGAGTGGCACCGCTGCCGGCAACACCGCCCTGTGCACCGTTGGCCGCACCGGTAACGACCTGCACTACCGCGGATATGACATTCTCGACTTCGCTACTGACTGTGAGTTCGAGGAAATCGCTCACCTGCTGGTGCATGGCAAGCTGCCGAACGTTGCCGAGCTGGCTGGCTACAAGTCCAAGCTGAAGGCCCTGCGCGGCCTGCCGGCTGGCGTGAAGGCCGCGCTGGAGCAACTGCCGCCGTCCGCCCACCCGATGGATGTGATGCGCACCGCCGTTTCCGTGCTGGGCTGCCTGTCCCCGGAGAAGGATGATCACAACCACCCGGGCGCCCGTGACATCGCCGACAAGCTGATGGCCTGCCTGGGCTCGGCGCTGCTCTACTGGTACCACTTCAGCCACAACGGCAAGCGCATCGACGTGGAGACTGACGACGATTCCATCGGCGGTCACTTCCTGCACCTGCTGCATGGCGAGAAGCCGCGCGACTCCTGGGTCCGCGCCATGCACACCTCGCTGATCCTCTACGCCGAGCACGAGTTCAACGCCTCCACCTTCACTTCCCGCGTTATCGCCGGCACCGGTTCCGACATGTTCTCCTGCATCACCGGCGCCATCGGCGCGCTGCGTGGGCCGAAGCATGGCGGTGCCAACGAGGTGGCCTTCGAGATCCAGAAGCGCTACGACAACCCGGACGAGGCGGAAGCCGACATCCGCGCCCGCGTCGAGAAGAAGGAAGTAGTGATCGGCTTCGGCCACCCGGTCTACACCGTGTCCGACCCGCGCAACAAGGTGATCAAGGAAGTGGCTCGCGAGCTCTCCGCCGAGCAGAAAAACACCAAAATGTTCGATATCGCCGAGCGTCTTGAGTCGACCATGTGGGAAATCAAGAAGATGTTCCCCAACCTCGACTGGTTCAGTGCCGTCAGCTACCACATGATGGGCGTGCCTACCGCCATGTTCACCCCGCTGTTCGTGATCGCCCGTACCTCCGGTTGGTCCTCTCACGTCATCGAGCAGCGTATCGACGGCAAGATCATCCGCCCGAGCGCCAACTACGTCGGCCCGGAAGACCTGAAATTCGTGCCGCTCAAGGATCGCCCATAACCATGAACAGCCAATACCGCAAGAGCCTGCCCGGCACGGCGCTGGACTACTTCGACGCCCGTGCGGCGGTCGAGGCCATCGAGCCTGGCGCCTGGGCGCGTCTGCCTTATACCTCCCGTGTGCATGCCGAGAACCTGGTGCGCAAATGCGATCCGGCAATCCTCAATGAGTGCCTGACGCAGATCGTCGAATGCAAGCGTGAGCGCGACTTCCCCTGGTTCCCGGCCCGTGTGGTCTGCCACGACATCCTCGGCCAGACCGCGCTGGTGGACCTGGCTGGCCTGCGCGACGCCATCGCCGACCAGGGCGGTGACCCCGCTCAGGTCAACCCGGTGGTGCCGGTGCAACTGATCGTCGATCACTCCCTGGCCGTGGAGTGTGGGGGCTTCGATCCGCAAGCGTTCGAGAAGAACCGCGCCATCGAGGACCGTCGCAACGAGGACCGCTTCCACTTCATCGAGTGGACCAAGAAGGCCTTCAAGAACGTCGATGTGATCCCGCCGGGCAACGGCATCATGCACCAGATCAACCTGGAGAAGATGTCGCCGGTCATCCACAACGACAAGGGCCTGGCCTACCCGGACACCTGCGTCGGCACGGACAGCCACACCCCGCACGTCGACGCCCTGGGCGTGATCGCCGTGGGCGTGGGTGGCCTGGAAGCCGAGAACGTCATGCTCGGTCGCGCGTCCTGGATGCGCCTTCCGGAGATCATCGGCGTCGAGCTGACCGGCAAGCCGCAGCCGGGTATCACCGCCACCGACGTGGTGCTGTCGCTTACCGAATTCCTGCGCAAGGAAAAGGTCGTCGGTGCCTACCTGGAGTTCCGCGGCGAAGGTGCCGCCGCCCTGACGCTGGGCGACCGCGCCACCATCTCCAACATGGCCCCGGAGTACGGCGCCACTGCGGCGATGTTCTATATCGACCAGCAAACCATCGACTACCTCAAACTGACCGGTCGCGACGACGAGCAGGTCAAGCTGGTGGAAACCTACGCCAAGCAGGCCGGCCTCTGGGCTGACAGTCTGGCTGATGCGCAGTACGAGCGCGTGCTGAGCTTCGACCTGTCCTCGGTGGTACGCACCCTGGCGGGTCCGTCCAACCCGCATCGCCGCTTGCCGGTAAGCGCCCTGGCCGAGCGCGGCATTGCCGTCGACCTGGACAAGGCTCGTGCCCAGGAGGCCGATGGCCTGATGCCGGATGGCGCTGTCATCATCGCCGCCATCACCAGTTGCACCAACACCAGCAACCCGCGCAACGTGATCGCTGCCGGCCTGCTGGCACGCAACGCCAACAAGCTGGGGCTGGTGCGCAAGCCCTGGGTGAAGTCCTCCCTGGCTCCGGGTTCCAAGGCGGTGAAGCTGTATCTGAAGGAGGCCGGCCTAGAGCAGGAGCTGGAACAGCTCGGCTTCGGCGTGGTGGCATTCGCCTGCACCACCTGCAACGGCATGTCCGGCGCGCTGGACCCGACAATCCAGCAGGAGATCATCGATCGCGATCTCTATGCGACCGCCGTACTGTCCGGTAACCGCAACTTCGACGGGCGTATCCACCCCTACGCCAAGCAGGCGTTCCTTGCCTCGCCGCCGCTGGTGGTGGCCTACGCCATCGCCGGTACCATCCGCTTCGACATCGAGAAGGACGTGCTGGGTGTGGTGGATGGCAAGGAAATCCGCCTGAAGGACATCTGGCCGACTGACGAAGAGATCGATGCCGTGGTGAAGGCTGCGGTCAAGCCGGAGCAGTTCCGCCAGGTGTACATCCCGATGTTCACCATCCAGGAAGACACCGGCCCGAAAGTCGATCCGCTGTACGACTGGCGCCCGATGAGCACCTACATTCGCCGTCCGCCCTACTGGGAAGGTGCCTTGGCGGGTGAGCGCAGCCTCAAGGGCATGCGTCCGCTGGCGGTGCTGCCGGACAACATCACCACCGACCACCTGTCACCGTCCAACGCCATCATGGCGAACTCGGCGGCGGGTGAATACCTGGCGAAAATGGGCCTGCCGGAGGAGGACTTCAACTCCTACGCCACCCACCGCGGTGACCATCTCACCGCCCAGCGCGCCACGTTTGCCAACCCGCAGCTGGTCAACGAGATGGCGGTGGTCGATGGCGAGGTCAAGAAGGGCTCCCTGGCTCGCGTCGAGCCCGAAGGCAAGGTGATGCGCATGTGGGAGGCCATCGAGACCTACATGGAGCGCAAGCAGCCGCTGATCATTGTCGCTGGCGCCGACTACGGCCAAGGCTCGTCCCGTGACTGGGCGGCCAAGGGTGTACGCCTGGCGGGTGTGGAGGCGATCGTCGCTGAAGGCTTCGAGCGTATCCACCGGACCAACCTGATCGGCATGGGTGTGCTGCCGCTGGAGTTCAAGCCGGGCACCACCCGCAAGACCCTCGGCATCGACGGCACCGAAACCTTCGACGTGATCGGCGAGCGCAGGCCGCGTGCCGACCTGACCCTGGTGATCCGCCGCACCAATGGCGAGTCCATCAAGGTTCCGGTGACCTGCCGTCTGGATACCGCCGAAGAGGTGTCGATCTACGAGGCCGGTGGCGTGCTGCAGCGTTTCGCACAGGACTTCCTCGAGTCCTCGTCGCAAAAAGCCGTCGGCTGAGGCTCGCGACAGTCCCCTCTCCCTCCGGGAGAGGGTTGGGGTGAGGGGGGGTTGCCTTCCCTCATCCGCCCTTCGGGCACCTTCTCCCAGGAGGAGAAGGGCGTTCATAGTCTTTCAGGACAAACTTCATGCCCCACGTACCTCAAGTCAAAATCCCCGCCACCTATATCCGCGGTGGCACCAGCAAGGGGGTGTTCTTCCGCCTGCAGGATCTGCCAGAGCGCTGCCAGGTGCCGGGCGAGGCCCGTGATCGGCTGTTCATGCGTGTAATCGGCAGTCCCGACCCGTACGCCGCGCATATCGACGGCATGGGCGGGGCCACCTCCAGCACCAGCAAGTGCGTGATCCTGTCGAAGAGCAGCCAGCCCGATCACGATGTGGATTACCTCTATGGCCAGGTCTCCATCGACAAGGCCTTCGTCGACTGGAGTGGCAACTGCGGCAACCTGTCCACCGCCGCCGGGGCCTTCGCCCTGCATGCCGGGCTGGTGGATCCGGCGCGTATTCCGGAGAACGGCACCTGCGTGGTGCGCATCTGGCAGGCCAACATCCAGAAAACCATCATTGCCCATGTGCCGGTGACCAACGGCCAGGTCCAGGAAACCGGTGACTTCGAGCTCGACGGTGTGACCTTTCCGGCTGCGGAAATCGTGCTGGAATTCGTCGATCCCTCCGATGATGGGGAAGAGGGAGGCTCGATGTTCCCTACCGGCAACCTGGTCGACGACCTGGATGTGCCCGGCATTGGCACCCTCAAGGCGACCATGATCACCGCCGGCATCCCCACGGTGTTCGTCAATGCCGAGGACATCGGCTACAGCGGGACCGAGTTGCGGGAAAACATCAACACAAACCCCGAGGCACTGGCCCGATTCGAGGCCATTCGGGTTGCTGGCGCCTTGCGCATGGGCCTGATCAAGACCCCGGAGGAGGCCGCCACGCGGCAGCACACCCCGAAAATCGCCTTCGTGGCAAAACCCAGGGACTATCTGGCCTCCAGCGGCAAGACGGTCAAGGCTGAAGAGGTCGACCTGCTGGTGCGTGCCTTGTCCATGGGCAAGCTGCATCACGCGATGATGGGCACCGCGGCCGTGGCCATCGGCACTGCCGCCGCCATTCCAGGCACCCTGGTGAACCTGGCCGCCGGTGGCGGCGAGCGCAGTGCCGTGCGCTTCGGTCATCCGTCGGGCACTCTGCGCGTTGGCGCCGAAGCAGCCCGAGTGGAAGGCGAATGGACCGTCACCAAGGCCATCATGAGCCGCAGTGCTCGCGTGCTGATGGAAGGTTGGGTGCGTGTGCCTGGCGATGCGTTCTAAATGATTGGTCCATGAAGAAGCCCGCGGAAGCGGGCTTTTCATCATTGATCGCGTTACTTGAGGCGCCGTTCGACGCCTTTCTCCACCAGTATCTTGGCGGAAATCTCTTCTACCGAGAAATGGGTGGAGTTGATGAAGTTGATGTTTTCGCGACGGAACAGGTTCTCCACCTCGCGCACTTCGAACTCGCATTGTGCGAAGCTCGCGTAACGGCTGTTAGGCTTGCGCTCGTTACGGATGGCGGTGAGGCGGTCGGGGTCGATGGTCAGGCCGAACAGCTTGCTCTTGTGCTGCTTGAGGGCCGAGGGCAGTTGCAGGCGCTCCATGTCCTCTTCGGTCAGCGGGTAGTTGGCGGCGCGGATGCCGTACTGCATGGCCATGTAGAGGCAGGTCGGTGTCTTGCCGCACCGGGACACACCCACCAGGATCAGGTCGGCCTTGTCGTAGTAGTGCGTACGGGCGCCGTCGTCGTTGTCCAGGGCGAAGTTAACCGCCTCGATCCGCTCCATGTAGTTGGCGTGGTGGCCGATGGAGTGGGATTTGCCGACGGAATACGAGGAGTGCGAGGTAAGTTCCTGTTCCAGCGGCGAAAGGAAGGTCGAAAAGATGTCGATCATGAAGCCGTTGGAAGTGGCCAGGATGTCACGGATCTCCTGGTTCACGATGGTGTCGAAGATGATCGGGCGGGAGCCGTCCAGCTCCGCAGCCTTATTGATTTGCTGTACGATGGCGCGCGCTTTTTCAACGCTGTCGATGTACGGTCGCGTGATCTTGTTGAAGGTGATGGTTTCGAACTGCGCCAGGAGGCTCTGGCCAAGGGTTTCCGCAGTGATGCCGGTACCGTCGGAGATGAAGAAAGCGGTTCGTTTCATTTGCGCCAAAGGCCTTAAGTCAGGAACGATTCTTGGCTATGATAGGCCGCGTTTTCAGCCAGGCCCGAGCCGGTCGGCATTGTGACGTATTTTTCTGGACCAACGCCAGAACGCTGCGGAGCTGTTCCGCATGAGCTTTTCCAACAAATAGTGGAGAGATCACCTTGGTAGAGTACGTAGTTTCCCTCGATAAGCTCGGCGTTCACGATGTTGAGCATGTGGGGGGCAAGAACGCATCCCTGGGCGAGATGATCAGCAATCTGGCTGGCGCCGGTGTTTCTGTTCCCGGTGGTTTCGCTACTACCGCTCAGGCCTACCGTGACTTCCTCGATCAGAGCGGCCTGAACGATCGCATCCACACCGCCCTCGATAACCTCGACGTGGACGACGTCAACGCCCTCGCCAAGACCGGCGCCGAAATCCGCCAGTGGGTAATGGATGCCGAGTTCCCGGAGCGCCTGGACGCTGAAATTCGCACTGCCTTCGCCGAGCTGGCCAAGGGCAACGACAACCTGGCCGTAGCCGTGCGCTCCTCCGCCACTGCTGAAGACCTGCCCGACGCCTCCTTCGCCGGTCAGCAGGAGACCTTCCTGAATATTCGTGGCGTGGACAACGTGATCCGCGCTGCCAAAGAGGTATTTGCCTCTCTGTTCAATGACCGCGCCATCGCCTACCGAGTGCACCAGGGCTTCGACCACAAGCTGGTTGCCCTGTCCGCTGGCGTGCAGCGCATGGTTCGTTCGGAAACGGGTACTGCCGGCGTGATGTTCACCCTGGATACCGAGTCCGGCTTCCGTGACGTGGTCTTCATCACTGCCGCCTACGGCCTCGGTGAAACCGTGGTGCAGGGCGCCGTGAACCCTGACGAGTTCTATGTCCACAAGCACACCCTGGAAGCCGGCCGTCCCGCCATCCTGCGCCGCAACCTCGGCAGCAAGGCAATCAAGATGGTCTACGGCGAGGAAGCCAAGGCTGGCAAGTCGGTGAAGACCGTCGACGTGGACCGCGCCGACCGTGCTCGCTTCGCCCTGACCGACGCCGAAGTGACCGAACTGGCCAAGCAGGCCCTGATCATCGAGAAACACTACGGCCGCCCGATGGACATCGAGTGGGCCAAGGACGGTGACGACGGCAAGCTGTACATCGTGCAGGCTCGTCCGGAAACCGTTAAGAGCCGCGCCAGCGCCACGGTGATGGAGCGCTACCTGCTGAAGGAAAAGGGCAAGGTCCTGGTAGAGGGCCGCGCTATCGGCCAGCGCATTGGTGCCGGCCCGGTTCGCGTGATCCACGACGTATCCGAGATGGACAAGGTCCAACCGGGTGACGTGCTGGTCTCCGACATGACCGACCCGGATTGGGAGCCCGTGATGAAGCGCGCCAGCGCTATCGTCACCAACCGCGGCGGCCGTACCTGCCACGCGGCGATCATCGCTCGTGAGCTGGGCATTCCGGCTGTCGTGGGTTGCGGCAACGCCACCCAGGCGCTGCAGGATGGCCAGGGCGTGACCGTTTCCTGCGCCGAGGGCGACACCGGCTTTATCTTCGAAGGCCAATTGGGTTTCGACATTCGCACCAACTCCGTCGACGCTATGCCTGATCTGCCGTTCAAGATCATGATGAACGTCGGCAACCCGGACCGCGCCTTTGACTTCGCCCAGCTGCCCAACGAGGGTGTGGGCCTGGCCCGTCTGGAGTTCATCATCAACCGCATGATCGGCGTGCACCCCAAGGCGCTGTTGAACTTCGCCAGCCTGCCGGTGGAGATCAAGGAAAGCGTCGAGAAGCGCATTGCCGGCTACAACGACCCGGTTGGCTTCTACGTCGAGAAGCTGGTTGAAGGCATCAGCACCCTGGCGGCGGCCTTCTGGCCGAAGAAAGTCATCGTGCGCCTGTCGGACTTCAAGTCCAACGAATACGCCAACCTGATCGGCGGCAAGCTTTATGAGCCGGAAGAAGAGAACCCGATGCTCGGCTTCCGCGGCGCTTCCCGCTACATCAGCGAGTCCTTCCGCGACTGCTTCGAACTGGAATGCCGTGCGCTGAAGAAAGTGCGTAACGAGATGGGGCTGACCAACGTCGAGATCATGGTGCCGTTCGTGCGAACCCTGGGAGAGGCTTCCCAGGTGGTCGAGCTACTGGCCAGCAATGGCCTGAAGCGCGGCGAGAACGGCCTGAAGGTCATCATGATGTGCGAGCTGCCGTCCAACGCCCTGCTGGCCGATGAATTCCTGGAGTTCTTTGACGGTTTCTCCATCGGTTCCAACGACCTGACCCAGCTGACGTTGGGCCTGGACCGCGACTCCGGCATCGTCGCCCATCTGTTCGACGAGCGTAACCCGGCCGTGAAGAAGTTGCTGGCCAATGCCATCGCCGCCTGCAACAAGGCTGGCAAGTACATCGGCATCTGCGGTCAGGGCCCGTCCGACCACCCGGATCTGGCGAAGTGGCTGATGGAGCAGGGCATCGAGAGCGTTTCCCTCAACCCGGACTCCGTACTGGATACCTGGTTCTTCTTGGCGGAAGGTCAGGCCTGACCCTTCGTTAGTCGAAACGAAAAGGGCGGGTTCGAAACCCGCCCTTTTTTGTGCAAGCAGCAATCATGCAAAGCAGTAGTGATCTCTTTCCCGTTGCGCTGATGAGCGCAGAACTCCGTGGCGACCTGACCGAAGACGTCTATCGCCTGAAGCCCGGCAACAGCCCGGACGCGAGTGTAGAACTGGTTCTGACCCGCCTTGGGCGCTTTGGCCAGGAGGATGAGCGTGGCGTACCGGTCATCCTGGTGCACGGCAGCTTTTCCAATCGGCGCTTCTGGTACTCGCCCAAGGGGCTTGGGCTCGGACCTTACCTGACACGCACCGGCTTCGACGTGTGGATCGTCGAGATGCGTGGCCACGGCCTGTCGCCGCGTAACCAGCACTACCGACGCAACCGAGTGGCGGACTACGCGCGCTATGACCTGCCAGCCATCGCTGCATTCGTTCGCGAGCAGTGTGGGCAGGTGCCGCACTGGCTCGGCCACTCGTTGGGTGGAACGACACTCGCTGCGGCCCTGGGTGGGCACTACTTGGGTGACGGAGATGCGGCGTCGGTCGCGCTGTTCGGCAGTCAGATCAGTCGTAACTACTGGCCGCTCAAGGTGCCCCCAGTGGAGTGGAGCGGTCGTCTGTTGCTCAAGCGGTTCGAGGTGCTCTCCGGGTCATGGCTCAAGCGCGGGCCCGAGGACGAACCCATCGGTCTTGCCCTGGAAAGCATGCGCTGGCACGGCCTGTTCGGTCGTTTCGGCGATGCCGAGCGGGACTGGTGGGCCGGACTGGCGGACGTGCGGGTTCCCGTTTTGGCTGTTGCGGCTGCAGGCGATCTGCAGGACCCGGCCTGGGCCTGCCGAAAACTGGTGGAGCAAGTCCCCGAGGAGAACCGTCACTTCCTGCGTCTGGCGCGGGACGCAGGGTTCAGCGACGACTTCGGCCACATCGAGATGCTGGTGAGCAAGGTCGCCGAGCGAGAGGTTTGGCCGTTGGTGGCGCATTGGCTGGGGCATCAGTCCCTGCCGGTCGCTGTTCAGGGAGCTGAGGTCGTGACGCTCTAGCTCGCTGCCTGCCGACGGTTTCCAGTTTCGGATGGCAGGAGGCTGTGCTAAAGATGGCGGAATCGCGGAGCGGTGGAGGCTCCATGTTCGTAGCGCTGGAACGACTGATCAATCTGCAGGACGGATACCGGGGTGTTTTTCAGTTTCAGGGGCGGCATTTGTTGCTGATCGTCGTTGATCAGCAGCCGATCCTCATGGAAAATCGTTGCCCACACCAGGGCGCGCCCTTGCACACCGGCACCCTCTAAGGCGGGGTGCTGCGCTGTTCCAGGCATGGCATTGCTTTCGACCTGGCCAGCGGCCGTCCGGTCAGTGCGCCTTGCCCTCCATTGCGGCGTCTGCCGCTGGCCTACGACGGCGACCGCATCGGTCTCGATCTGTAACTGCTATCAAGGAGAAGTCCATGCAATACGTTACCCCTGATCTGTGCGATGCCTATCCGGACCTGGTCCAGGTCGTCGAGCCCATGTTCAGCAACTTTGGCGGTCGCGACTCCTTCGGCGGTGAGATCGTCACCATCAAGTGCTTCGAGGACAACTCCCTCGTCAAGGAGCAGGTCGACTTGCCGGGCAAGGGCAAGGTGCTGGTGGTCGATGGGGGAGGCTCCCTGCGTCGCGCCCTGCTGGGCGACATGCTGGCCGAGAAGGCTGCGAAGAACGGTTGGGAAGGGATCGTGGTCTACGGCTGCATCCGTGATGTCGACGTGATCGCCCAGACCGACCTGGGCGTCCAGGCCCTGGCCAGCCACCCGATGAAGACGGACAAGCGTGGTATCGGCGACCTGAATGTCGTGGTCACTTTTGGCGGCGTCACCTTCCGCCCGGGTGAGTATGTATACGCTGACAACAACGGCATCATCATTTCGCCGAACCCCCTGGAAATGCCGGCCTGATTGAATGAGCCCGGCGGGACAGTTCTGAGTGAGAACTGCTGCGCTCGGTGACGCTGCGTTGAAAGCCGCCTCAAAATGCTCATTTGCAGATCGTAAACTGCGCTTTTTCGGCGGCTTCGCCTTGCCGGACCTTCGCTCGCGACGTCCTCACGCAGTCTGGTAGCCGGGCTTTTTCTTCCAAGGAGACTGAATGTTCGAGGAGCAGAACGCCCAGTGGGGGCTGGTACATGCCTTCGTGCTGGACGGGCAGGGTGGCGCCGAGCCGATCTCCCGGGAGGCGCTGGCCAACTTGCAGCTTGCGCCTGCACAGAGCCTCTGGTTGCACTGGGATCGCAGTCATCCACTCGCGCGGCGCTGGCTACGGGAGCAAAGCGGGCTGTCCGAGTTCGCTTGCGACCTGCTTTTGGAGGAAAGCACCCGGCCGCGGATGCTGGCGCTGCCCGATGACGAGTTGCTGCTGTTCCTGCGCGGCGTGAACCTGAATCCCGGCGCTGTCCCGGAGGATATGGTCTCGGTACGGATCTTCGCCTCGGCGCAGCGCATCCTCTCCCTGCGCCTGCGGCCATTGCACGCCACGGATGAGCTGATCGAACAGTGGGCGCGGGGTACCGGGCCGAAGGTGGCTTCCGAGGTGCTGCTGTACATGGCGGAGCACCTGACCGACAAGGTCGATTCGCTGGTCGCCGACCTGTCAGAGAAGGTCGATGAGCAGGAGGAGCACCTCGACAACAGCGAACGGTTCCGTCCGAACCATGACCTGATGCTGCAGGTCCGCCGCCGAGCCGCTGGGCTCAAGCGGTTTCTGGCTCCCCAGCGAGATATCTACGGGCAACTGGCGCGCAGCCGTATGCCTTGGTTCGTCGAAGGCGACAGCGATTACTGGAACGAGCTGAACAATCGCCTGACCCGTTACCTGGAGGAGCTGGAGCTGATCCGCGAGCGCATCGGCCTGGTATTGGAAAGCGAAAGCCGTCGCCAAGGTGAGCGCACCAGCCGCACCATGTACCTGCTGGGTATTACTACCGGATTTTTCCTGCCGCTGAGCTTCATCACAGGCTTGCTGGGCATGAACGTAGGCGGCATCCCCGGCGATGAGACGCGTTATGGCTTCGTCCTGGCCTGCGTATTGATCCTGGGAATTGCCGGTTTCCAGTTGTGGCTTTTCCGTCGGCTGCGTTGGCTCTGATGTGACCTGGGCGGCTCCTGTCTCGTCTAGCCGACATATCCACGCGAGGTGCGCATGCACGATCCGTTCGAAGAATCCCTGCGGGACCTGCTCAAGGCGTCACCGCAACCCGATCACGATGATGACGCCACGCTGGGTCGGGTTCTCAAGACCGCCAACCGCCAGGTAGGCGCCGGGGATCTGTTCAGTCTGATGGGCCATTGGCTCGAGGCCATGATGATCGCCCTGAACAATGGCTCGCCTCACTTGGCGCCTGTATCGCGCCGCAATGCTTCTGTCCGTTCTGCAGATAAGGCTGATTGAACATGGAATTCGACCCCTGGACTCAAGGACTCGTTAACGCCATGACCTCGGTGTGGGCACCGGTGGCGGGCTTCATTCCGCGCCTGTTCGGCGCGCTGGTGGTGGTACTGCTGGGCTTCGTGGTAGCCAAGTTGCTGGATACCCTATTGTCGAAGCTGTTGGCCAAAGTGGGTCTGGATCGCCTGATGGCAGGCACTGGCCTGACCAAGATGCTGTCCCGCGCGGGTATCCAGGTACCGGTTTCGACCCTGATCGGGAAGATCGTCTACTGGTTCGTGCTGTTGATTTTCCTCGTGACTGCTGCCGAGTCCCTGGGGCTGGACCGCGTTTCGGCGACCCTGGACGTACTGGCGCTCTACCTGCCCAAGGTGCTGGGCGCAGCCCTGGTGCTGCTGGCCGGTGTGCTGCTGGCGCAACTGGTCAGCGGCGTGGTGCGGGGTGCCGCGGAAGGTGTGGGGCTGGAGTATGCCCATGGCCTGGGCCGTATTGCCCAAGGTTTGGTCATCATCATCAGCATCTCTGTGGCCATCGGCCAGTTGGAGGTCAAGACCGACCTGCTGAACAACGTCATTGCCATCGTGCTGATTTCCATCGGCCTGGCAGCGGCGCTTGCGCTGGGACTGGGCAGCCGCGAGATTGCCGGCCAGATCCTCGCCGGCATCTATGTGCGCGAGCTTTATCAGGTTGGGCAACAAGTGAAGGTGGGTGATGTCGAAGGTCAGATCGAGGAAATTGGCACGGTGAAGACCCTGCTGCTTACCGAGGAAGGTGAGCTGGTTTCGGTGTCGAATCGTACTTTGCTCGATCAACGGGTAACCAGCCGCTAACACGACGGCTTTTCCCTGCTAATGTATGCCGCCAGACAGGGTGCGCGAACCTCGCGCCCCGGCGGCTTTTGACCTGACTGTCGGCCCGACCCGTTTTGAACAAGCCCCAATCGCTTTCCTTGCGCTATGACCCACGCGAGCTCTCTGATGAGGAGCTGGTGGAGCGCGCGCATGTCGAGCTGTTCCATGTCACGCGCGCCTATGAAGAATTGATGCGGCGCTATCAGCGCACTTTGTTCAACGTCTGTGCCCGCTATTTAGGGAACGACCGCGACGCAGATGATGTCTGCCAGGAAGTGATGCTGAAGGTGCTCTATGGATTGAAGAACTTCGAAGGCAAGTCGAAGTTCAAGACATGGCTATATAGCATCACCTACAACGAGTGCATTACCCAATATCGGAAAGAGCGCCGAAAGCGACGCTTGCTCGATGCGCTGAGTCTGGATCCTCTTGAGGAGGCTTCGGAAGAGAAAGCACCCAAAGTCGAGGAGCGGGGAGGCCTGGAGCGATGGCTGGTACATGTAAATCCCATTGACAGGGAAATTCTTGTGCTACGTTTTGTCGCAGAGCTGGAGTTTCAGGAGATCGCTGACATTATGCATATGGGCTTGAGCGCCACGAAAATGCGCTACAAGCGTGCACTGGATCGACTGCGCGAAAAATTCTCGGGCCTTTCCGAAACTTAGTTTGGGAAAAATTATCTCTTAAGGGCCGGTATGTTCTGCTAGAATTGCCGACCAAGTTGTCTGGAGATTGTTCGACAACTTCTGACCACCAATGATGGGGATTTACGGATGAAACTGAAAAACACCTTAGGCGTAGCCGTTGGCTCTCTTGTTGCCGCTCTCTCGATGAACGCGCTGGCTCAGGGCCAAGGCGCAGTTGAGGTGGAAGCTTTCGGTAAGCGTTACTTCACCGACAGTTCTCGCAGTCTCGAGGACGGCAACCTTTACGGCGGCTCGGTAGGCTACTACCTGACCGACGACGTTTCCCTGGCTCTGTCGTACGGCGAGTACCACGACATGACCTCCGACGATGCCTTCGGCGTCGACGGCCACAAAGACATCAAGGGCAGCCTGGCTTCCCTCGACGCTGTTTATCACTTCGGTACTCCGGGTGTTGGTCTGCGTCCCTACGTTTCCGGCGGCTTTGCTCACCAGAGCATCAGCAACATTCCGGATCGTTCCGGTCGTGATCACAGCACCTTCGCCAACGTTGGCACCGGTCTGAAGTACTACTTCACCGAGAACTTCTTCGCCAAGGCGAGCCTGGACGGCATGTACAACCTGGACGCCCAGGAATCCGAGTGGATGGCTGGCGTAGGCGTTGGCGTGAACTTCGGTGGTTCCACCAAGCAAGAGCCGGCTCCGGCTCCGGTTGCCGAAGTGTGCGCTGACAGCGACAACGACGGTGTTTGCGACAACGTCGACAAGTGCCCGGACACCCCGGCCAACGTTACCGTTGACGCTGATGGCTGCCCGGCTGTTGCCGAAGTCGTACGCGTTGAGCTGGACGTGAAGTTCGACTTCGACAAGGCCAAGGTGAAAGAAGAAAGCTACGGTGACATCAAGAACCTGGCTGACTTCATGAACCAGTACCCGGCTACCACCACCACTGTTGAAGGCCACACCGACTCCGTCGGCACCGACGCCTACAACCAGAAGCTGTCCGAGCGTCGTGCTGACGCCGTACGCGACGTGCTGGTTGACCAGTACGGTGTAGGTTCCGAGCGCGTGAACGCTGTTGGCTACGGCGAAACCCGCCCGGTTGCCGACAACGCCACCGCTGACGGCCGCGCTGTTAACCGCCGCGTAGAAGCTGAAGTGGAAGCCCAGGCCAAGTAATTGGTTTGAGCCTCAGAAAAACCCGGCCTCGGCCGGGTTTTTCTTTGCCCGAAGAAAGTGTCGTGCGCTGATCCGGATGAAAAAAAGCCCGGCATGGCCGGGCAAACACGACTTCGCAGGAGCGAAGAGAGATTTAGGCGCTTCGTGCCATCGGGAGGACAGCTTCGGCTGCGGCAACCTCGCCGATGACCAGGATGGCCGGGCTTTTCAGTTCGAAGGCCTGGGCGTCTGTCTGCATCTGCCCAAGGGTGCTGCGGCATTCGCGTTGGTGGGGCAGGGAGGCATTCTCGATCATGGCCACGGGCATGGCACCGGACATGCCGCCCGCCAGAAGCCCCTCGCGAATATCGGCAAGCTTGGCGACGCCCATGTAAACCACCAGCGTCGTGCCGGACTGCGCGAGAGCCCCCCAATTGAGGTTGCTGTCGTCCTGGGTGTGGGCGGTGACCAGGGTGACACCACGGCTGATTCCGCGCAGGGTGAGGGATATGCCGCAGTTGGTGGCGCCTGCCAAGCCTGCGGTGATGCCATTGACCAGTTCGCTCTCGATGCCGCGCTCAGCCAGCCATTCGGCCTCTTCACCGCCGCGGCCGAAAATGCACGGATCGCCGCCCTTCAGCCGCACCACGCACCTGCCCTGGCGCGCATAGCGCAGCATCAGGCGATGGATAAACGCCTGGGGCGTTGAGCGGCAGCCGCCGCGCTTGCCCACGCGGATAACCCGGGCATTGGGGCAGTGCTCCAGTACCGCCGGATTGACCAGGTCATCGATCATCACCACCTCCGCCTGATTGAGCGCTTTTACCGCCTTCAGGGTGAGGAGTTCGGGGTCGCCGGGGCCTGCACCTACCAGCCAGACTTTGCCGTTCATCGGGATTCTCCTCGGCGCAGCTCGCGCCCTAAATGATTCAGGTCCAGGCCAGCACGTCGTTGTTGGTCAGTTCGATCTGCCAGTCGTGCAAGGGGCAGGCGCCGCGCATGCCGGCGACCTGGCCGGGATGGGGCGCGTCACCTGCACTCAGCATCTCGATGCCGGCCACCTTGAGCTGGGTTCCCGTGCTGGAACCCTGGTAGCGCGCGAAACCGAGCATGGCCAGATGATTGGCGCAGACCTTGGCCTGCTCCATCAGCGGGGCGACCAGCCCGTAGGAAATACCGCGGTGGTTTGCGCATTCGCCGATGGCGTAGATGCGCGGGTCATAGGTCTGCAGGGTGTCGTCGACCAGGATGCCGTGGCTGCAAGGTAGGCCCGCCTGTTCGGCAAGTTCGGTGTTGGGCTTGATGCCGGCTGCCATTACCACCAGGTCCGCCGTGATCACCTCTCCGCCAGCCAGTTGCACGGCGCAAACACGGCCGTCGCCGTTGTCGATCAGTTCTTCGGTGGCGGTGCCCAGGCGGAAACGGATACCGCGAGCCTGCAGCGCGCGCAGTAGCTTCTCGCCGGCCAGCGGGTCGAGCTGCTTTTCCAGCAGCCAGTCAGCCAGATGTACGACCGTGACGTCCATGCCGCGCTGTTTGAGGCCATTGGCTGCTTCCAGACCAAGCAGTCCACCGCCAATCACCACCGCGTGGCTGTGAGTGCGGGTCGTTTCGATCATGGCGCGGGCCCCGGCGATATCGCGGTAGCCAATCACCCCTTGCAGACGGTTGCCGGGGATGGACAGGCGACTAGGCGTGGAGCCGGTGGCAATGACCAGGCGATCGTATGCGGCAGTGGTACCGTCTTCGGCGATCACCTGGCGACGCTGGCGGTCGATTTTTGCCACCTTGCGATTGAGTAGCAGATCGATGCTGTTCTTCGCGTACCAGGCCAGGTCGTTGAGGATGATTTCCTCGAACGACTGTTCGCCGGCCAGAACTGGGGAGAGGAGGGTGCGGTTGTAGTTCGGATGGGGTTCGGCACCGAACACGGTGATCTGGTATTGCTCTGGCGCAAGACGCAATAACTCTTCGAGGGTACGCACTCCGGCCATGCCGTTTCCGATCACCACCAGCTTGGATGTCTCCATGCCAGGACACTCCTGCATAAACGTCGAACAAACAAAAAAGGCGTCCCGCTGTTTCCAGCAGGACGCCTTTGTCCAAGTCCCGTTCGATCGGGAAAGTGCCGTCTCGTCGTTGAGGCGGGCGCTTTTTGTAGATTGTCGAAGCGGATGATGCAGGCGCCGTGCCAACCCTCGGAGGCCTTGTACTTCGCGGTCTTGCGCAATGACTTGTGGGTCGTCTCGCACTTGCCTGGGGCGCATTGCCCCGATCTGGTGCGTCAGCCTTGCAGCAGGGCGATCAGCAGTACGAGGTTGAGCAGCAGGGATGCGAGGGCCAACCCGCGCCAAACCTTCAGCGGCTCGCGCTCCAGCAACGGCCTGGGTTTGGCGGCCAGGGCTCGGCGCTCGCCTTGCTCCAGGGCCAGCAGCCATTCCTCCATCGTTTCGTAGCGTCCGGCGGGGTCGGCGACGATGGCACGAGCCAGACATTCGTCCAGCCAGGTGGGCAGGTCAGGCCGATAGCGGCTGGCCGGAGTGGGCGTGCCAAAGCGCGGATGCTGGAAGGCTTCGACTTCACCATAGGGATAGTGACCGGTTAGCAGGTGATACAGAGTGACTCCCGCGGCGTACAGATCCTGTCGGGGGGACGGCGGTGCTCCGGCGAAGGCTTCCGGGGCGATGTAGCTGGGCGTACCGGGCAGGCTGTGGGCCTGGTCTTGGGACAGTCCGGGGCAATAGGCCAGGCCGAAATCCAGCAGGCGCAGCTCACCGTCATCTCCCCAGAGCAGGTTCTCTGGCTTGATGTCTCTGTGCAGGATGTTGCGCCGGTGCAGCTGTCCCAGGGCCTTGAGCAGGCGCGGGGCAATATCCAGCCATTCCGGCAGCGCCATCGTGCCGCTAAGCCGCTGATGTTCGGCCAGGGTCTGTCCTGCATACTCGCGCTGCACGTAGTACAGGTGCTGGCGCTGGGGTAGGGGATGCGCTTCGGGAAAGTGGCGCCCGGCGACGCGGCGCAGGAACCACTCCTCCAGCATCAGCGCCGGGGCGGCTCCAGGCTCGTCGTGGCGGCAGGTAGGCAGGGTTTTCAGCAACCAGCGCCGTTCCTGGCCGTCGCGCACCCGATAGACCATGGACTGGCGGGATTCGGCGATCAGGCGATCGACCTGCCAGCCCTCGAAGTCCTGCCCATCCAGCAGGCGGGGCGGCAACGGCCAGTGATCCAGCTGCGCCAATGTATCGGCCAGTCCCGCCTGCGGCAGGTTTTCCACGCGAATCAGCAACGCGCTGGCGTTGTCCTGGCCGCCCGCCAGGTGCGCGGCGCTGACCAGCGCCTGGGCGGCAGCGGGGAGGTCCTGCTCATCTTGGAGAATGCGCTGGATACCCTGGTCGCCGAGTACGGCCCAGACGCCATCGCTGACCAGCACGAATCCCTCGCGTTCCGCCAGCTCACCGTCCAGGTAGTCCACCACCAGGTGCTGATCCAGGCCGAGCGCGCGCTTGAGCACGTGCTGCATGCCGGGCTGTTCCCAGACATGGTCCTCGCTGAGGCGAAGCAACTGCTGGCCGTCCCAGCGATAGGCGCGACAGTCCCCCACGTGGGCCAGGGTGAAACGGCGTCCGCGTAACACCATGGCAGTCAGTGTGGTGAGCAATGGCTGGCCGCCGCCGTTGGCCTGGAGCCAGCGGTTATGGGCCACCAGCAACCGGTCCAGGGATTGGGCCACGGCCCAGGTTTCCGGGGTGGAGTAATAGTCCAGCGCCAGGGCCTGCAATGTGGCGCGAGCGGCCAGGCCGCCGTCGGCGCATTGGCTGACCCCATCAGCCAGGGCGAATAGGTAGCCCTTGCTGGCGGCCAGGGCAGGCGCTGGCGTGACTACCCGCAGGGCGTCCTGGTTCTCCGTGCGCGGACCGGTGGCACTGGCCTCACCGAAGCTGAGTTGCAGGGTCATCTGGATGGGCGTCCTGTATGGCGAAAGGAGCGCGAGGCGCTCCTTGTCGGGTCGGGTTCGGCGCCGCTTTTGGCGCCGAAGTGGGCATCAGCTCAGACGCGGGCAGCGGTGACGGCGGCCGAACCCCAGGTGGTGCGCCAGCGCTGCTTGACGCCGTAGAGGCCGAACCACGCCACTACGCCCAGACTGGCAAACAGCCACAGGCCAAGCTGGTAGTCGCCGGTGGTCTGCTTGATGGCACCCAGGCCTGCGGTGAGGCAGAAACCACCAATCCCGCCGGCCATACCGATCAGGCCGGTCATCACGCCGATTTCCTTGTGGAAGCGCTGGGGTACGAGTTGGAATACCGCGCCATTGCCGGCACCGAGGCTGAGCATGGCGACTACGAAGAGGGCGAGTGCGACGGTGGAGCTTGCGATGTGGAAACCCACGGCGGCAATGCATATGGAGGCTACCGTGTAGACCACCAGCAGGGTCCGGATGCCGCCGATGCGGTCGGCGAAGGCGCCGCCCAGCGGGCGCATCAGGCTCCCGGCGAACACGCAGGCGGCGGTGTAGTAGCCGGCGGTCACCGGGGCCAGGCCGTACTGGTCGTGGAAGTAGCCGGGCAGGGTGCTGGCCAGGCCGAGGAAGCCGCCGAAGGTCACGCTGTAGAAGAGCATGAACCACCAACTGTCTCGGTCGCCCAGGGCTTTGAGGTAATCACCAAGCGCCTTGGGAGCCGGACGGTTGGGTGCGTTGCGAGCCGCGAAGGAGAAGATTGCCAGGGTCAGTACCAGAGGGATCAGCGCCAGGCCGAATACGTTGTTCCAGCCGTAGAGGGCGGCCAGGCCCGGTGCGAAAAGAGCGGCCAGCACGGTGCCGGAGTTGCCGGCACCGGCAATACCCATGGCCTTGCCCTGGTGCTGCGGCGGATACCACTGGGAGGCCAGCGGCAGCGCCACGGCGAAGGATGCACCGGCGAATCCAAGGAAGAGGCCGAGGAGCAGCGCCTGCTCATAGGTGCGGACACCCACCTGCCAGGCAACGAACAGCGCGATGATCACCACCACCTGACCGATCAGGCCAGCGGTCTTGGGCGAGGTGCGGTCAGCCAGCATGCCCATCAGGAAACGCAATACCGCGCCAGCCAGGATGGGGGTCGCGACCATCATGGCGCGCTGCTGGGTGGTGAGTTGGAGATCGGTGGCGATCTGCACGCCCAGCGGGCCAAGCACGTACCAGACCATGAAACTCAGGTCGAAGTAGAGAAAGGCGGAGAGCAGGGTGGGCGTGTGGCCGGCTTTCCAGAAACTCGTTGTCATCGAACACCTCATCTGCAGTTAGGGGCCGGGAGGCGCGCCTGTCGTGATCGTGGGCACGGCGGTCGCACCTCCCGGTAAAACGTCGCGCTTGTGGCGCTTCGTCCTGCGGCACAAGCCGCAGCGGGAGTGAGTGAGCTGCAAGCGAACGTCCGGATCGCGGCCCGTCCACCGCCCCATCGCTGGGGCCGGAACGAAAAAGGCGTCGCACCACTGCCCGCATTGCTGCGGAGTGACGCGACGCCTTTGTCGTGTGATGGGCAACCGCCGTTGGCTACCTCTGCCAGATGCAGAGCAAGAGCCGGGCCAATCTTTGGAATACCTATTCCAGAGCGGTTAGCGGGTTTCTGACGGAAACCTGGCCTGATTCAAAAAGGGGCATGGGGAGGAGGGATGCACCGAGTTGAGGCCACTCGGCCTCACTCCAGCCAGTTCACCTTGGGAAAGGTGTTGCGGAAACCGTCAGGCATCGCGACCACGCAAGACGCCCGGTAGTTGAAGAAGACGAAGCCGGACTTGGCCATGGCGACCAGTCGGCCATCGACCGGGCGGGTGATGCGGAAGGTGATGTCGCCACCGTACTTGTTGAAGTCCATGACACCCACCTCGAACAACAACTGATCGCGGGCGTGGGCTTCGGCCCGGTAGGTGGTGGCCAGGTCGGTGACGATAATCCCGGTACCGTCTTCGGCAGTCTCGCTGACGCCGAACTCGAACAGGAATCGCGCGCGGGCTTCCGAGATCATCGAGATCATCGAGTCGTTGCCCAAGTGGTTTGCCCCGTTGATATCGGTGACGCGCACCGTCAGGTGGGTGGAGTAGCAGTACTGGTCTTCCGGGAAGTTCAGGGATAGGCGGGCCATGGGAATCTCGGGCGTAGAAGCGGCAAAGCGCCGATTCTACGCCTGCATGATCGGATAGCCCGGCATTTCGGGGCTGAATGTCAGCGGTGCAGGCCGTTCAACCAGTAGAAGATGACGCGGCCCCCTTCGTTGTCGGCTCCGTAGTTGTCCTGGATATAGGCGCCGGCCTTGAAGTAGAGCTGCTGGGCCCCCCAGTAGCCACTCAGTTTGCGATAGAGGTTGCCATCATCGCCGTTGCTGGTGACGGTGATACCCAGTTTGCCGGTAGGCGTGATGCGCAGGTCGTAGCCAAAGCGCTCGCCCAGGTCGACGTTCTCGGCAAGCAGGATGTTCTCCACCTCCTTGTCGCCCGGGCGCTTGCGAAGCAGCGCCTCGACCCGGCCGTTGCCGCGCAAGTAGTGGTACTGAATCTTGAGTAGGGGGTCGTTCTCGCTGCCGGGTTCGTCCTTGCTGTGGATCTGGCCGATGATGATCTTGTTCTGGCTGGGTACCTGCTCTACCGAGAGCACCGCGCTGAGGTAGTTATCGGCGCTGGCGTGGTACCAGTAACTGAGGGTGCCATCAGCCTGGGTTTCCCGTAGTTCGGTTCGGGGGTATTTGGCATCTTCGGTGCGAGACCCATTCACGGGTACCCAGAAGCTGATACTACCGTCAGCATTTCGCCGAAAGTATTGGCTTTCGTAGCCATTGTTAAGGCGATCGGTGGTGATGAGGGTATTGGAGCTGGTGGCTGGGACCGTGAGGTTCCAGGTGCTTAGGTCGATCACTGGATGTCCTTACTGCTGAATACCTAGGGGGCAGCAGTTCGTACATGCAGAGGGTGAAAAAGTTCCGGGCCAGCTTGAATGAGGGGGGAGTTTGGACTTTGGTGCCTATTCGTGACGAAGAGGCAGGAGAGGGTGTTCGCAGGAGGTGTTGTATCGATTGAAAGTGGGTGATGAAGTTAATGGGCAAACAATTCGATGAGGCCTTGAGCTGAAACTGGGCATCCCTGCCCAGTCATCTCTTACATCGAGGCGAGTGCGGGATTCACTCGAGAAGGAGTGAGATTTTCAGCTCTGTTGCTTGCCCACTTCACCAGCAGCGTCATCGCGACGAAGCCAAGGCAGATGAACAGCGGGTAAGCGAACATGATTTCGCCAAGGGAGTATTTCCAGCTAAGCGGACGAGCGATGCCCAGCATGGCTCCATAGAACCAGGAGACTCCGGAGACGACACCCGCGAACACCGCGAGGGTACGGGCGTTGGTTTCCATCTTGACCAGCGTGCCGGCTTTTTTGATGGCAGGCAGTACAGCGCTGTGAAGCAGGAAACCGTTTACGGTTAACAGTGCCACGACCAGGATTTTCGCCTGGAGTTTGGGGTTGAGGAAATACACCGCGCCTTTGACAGAGTAGTCCAGCAGTACGATACCTATCCCTGTTACCCAGAGTGCCGCAAGTGCAAGCAGTACAGTTTTCTTCAGAGTATCAAGATGGGTTTTGTCGCTATGGATAGCGTCGTCTTTGCCAGTGATCATCTGCTTGATCATGGCATAGTCGCTGGTCAGGACCAGGCCGATTGCCACGCAGCAAGCGATCAAGTGGGCATAAACAACACCCATGCGCATTAGTTCCATGGTTGCTTCCTGTTTGAACAGGGAAGTAATGAGATGGTACAGCTCCATGGTTTACCTCTTGTTTTACAAAGTAAGTTGGTGTGCTGATGCAGTAAGGGCACCGATATATGTTGTTTTCTTACTCTTTGGTCTCTTTGGACTTTGAGTGGTGGTCAGGTTGCTCTACATCTCTATGTATATTTCATGTCTTCATACGCACTCCTCCTTTTTTGAGACACAGAAACCTCGTGCACATGAACTTGTGCATTTGGAATCGCTCCGGACTCAAGGGGAATAAGACATGCGCGCCATCCACCGACCATGGCTCAAAAGTGACGCGATGTACTCAGGCTATCATCAGAGTGGTGAACCCTTGATTTTGTTCAAAAAACGATCTGAAAGCCGACGAGCGGTTGTGCGTGGGAGGGGGCTTCAAGCGCTTGAAAAGGCGAGGAAACCTTGCCGGGCGCAGGTTTCGGGAAAGTTCAGCGGAGAGTGTGTCCCCTGTGACCAGGGGACGTAATCGGGCGTCAGGCCTTGCCGGACTTCCGGGGTTTGGGCGCTGTCGACGGCTCAAGAATTCCGTCGGCACGGAACATGCCCTTGATGCCGCGAACGGCTTGGCGAATTCGGTCCTGGTTCTCGATCAGGGCGAAGCGTACGTGATCGTCACCGTAGTCGCCAAAGCCCAGGCCGGGCGATACGCAGACCTTGGCTTCGGCCAGTAGCTTCTTGGAGAACTCCAGGGAACCCATGGCGGCATAAGGCTCGGGAATCTTGGCCCAGACGTACATCGATGCCTTGGGGTTTTCCACCATCCAGCCTATTTCGTGGAGGCCCTTCACCAGGACGTTACGGCGCTGGCGGTATTGCTCGGCGATATCGCGCACGCACTGCTGGTCGCCTTCCAGAGCGGCAATGGCGGCGACTTGCAGCGGGGTGAAAGTGCCGTAGTCGTGGTAGCTCTTGATTCGTGCCAGGGCGCTGACGAGTTCCTGGTTGCCGACCATGAAGCCGATACGCCAGCCCGCCATGTTGTAGCTCTTGGACAGGGTGAAGAACTCCACCGCGATGTCCTTGGCGCCGGGGACCTGCATGATGGAGGGCGCCTTCCAGCCGTCGTAGACGATGTCGGCGTAGGCCAGGTCGTGCACGACCAGCACGTCGTACTGCTTGGCCAGGGCAACCACGCGCTCGAAGAAGTCCAGTTCCACGCACTGGGCGGTGGGGTTGGAGGGGAAACCGATGATCATCATCTTCGGCTTCGGGATGCTCTCGCGAATCGCCCGTTCCAGTTCGGCGAAGAAGTCCACGCCGGGTACCAGGGGCACCGAGCGCACCTGCGCGCCGGCGATTACCGCGCCATAGATGTGGATCGGATAGCTGGGGTTAGGGACCAGTACCGTGTCGCCATGGTCCAGGGTGGCGAGCATCAGGTGCGCCAGGCCTTCCTTGGAACCGATAGTCACGATGGCTTCGGACTCTGGATCGATCTCCACGTCGTAACGGTCCTTGTACCAGCGCGAGATGGCTCGGCGCAGGCGGGGAATACCGCGGGAAGTGGAGTATCCGTGGGTGTCTTCACGCTGGGCGACCTGCACGAGCTTTTCCACGATATGCGGCGGAGTGGCGCCGTCGGGGTTGCCCATGGAGAGGTCGATGATGTCCTCACCGCGACGGCGTGCTGCCATCTTGAGTTCGGCGGTGATGTTGAAGACGTAGGGGGGGAGACGATCGATGCGCGCAAAACGGCGCGGTGAACGCTGGTCAGCCATGCTTTCCTCGGATACGTAAGCGCCCGGAACCGTCCGAGCGACGTCGGCCACTGTGGTGGCCTGGCGGCGAAGATAAGGGCTTCGCCGTGTCCTTGTCGAGGGCTGTTTCGCCTGCGCCCGCGGATACGCCTGATGGCACCCCGTCGGGCGGGAGGGCTGCGCTTCCCCGAGCGGAGCCCACGCTTGCAAGAAGGACTGGGGCCGGGCTTCAGTTTCCGAGCATGTCGTGCATGGCGATGATCTGTTCGGCGACCTGGATCAGCTTCTGCTGGCGACTCATGGCCTGACGCCGCATCAGGGTATAGGCGTCTTCCTCGTTGCAGTTTTTCATCTTCATGAGCAGCCCTTTGGCCAGTTCGATGCGCTTGCGCTCGGCCAACTGCTGATCGCGCACGGTGAGCTGGGCGCGCAGGGCTTGGTCGCTCTCGAAGCGGGCCATGGCGACGTCGAGGATCGGTTGCAGGCGGTCGGTCTGGATGCCTTCGACAATGTAGGCGCTGACGCCGGCCTGGATGGCCTGGCGCATGACCTTGGGGTCGTGCTCGTCGGTGAACATGACGATGGGGCGGGGCTGGTCACGGGTGACCATCACAACCTGTTCCATCACGTCTCGGCCCGGGGATTCGGTGTCGATCAGGACCACGTCCGGGCGAATGGCTTCGACTCGGGCCGGCAGGTCGATGGTCAGACCGGATTCGTCGATGACCTCGAAGCCGGCTTCCACCAGGGCGGCCTTGAGGCGGCCGACTTTCTTGGCGGTGTCGTTGATCAGCAGGATGCGCAGCATGGCGGCGGTCTTCCCTAACGGCTACAGGGCAATGGCGCGGGCATTGCCGGCCAGGGAGTGGATGGGGAAGCTGCGGGCGTAGCCAGCGGGGTCATTGCCGTCCCAGGTACGACCGTCAATCAGTGTGGCGCTGCGCATCGGGGCGGGAACGGGGATACCGAGGGCTTCGGCGGCTTCGCGGTAGCGATCCAGCCGCTGGACGCGCTGGGCGATGGCGAGATAGTCGGGGTCGTCCCGCAACAGGCCCCAGCGGCGGAACTGGGTCATGAACCAGATACCGTCAGAGAGGTAGGGCATGTTCACCTGGCCGCCCTCGAAGAAGCGCAGCGGGTGATCGTCCTCCCAGGCGTTGCCCAATCCATCCTCGTAGTGGCCAAGGAAGCGCGGCTCAACGGCCGACAACGGGACGTCTACGTAGTCGCTGCCGCTGATCAACTGGGCGGTGCTGCTCCGGTTCTCGAGGCTGGCGTCGATGAAGCGGCTCGCTTCAAGGACGGCCATGGTCAGGGCTCGGGTAGTGTTGGGGTATTGCTCGGCGAACTCGCGGGTGACGCCGAGGACCTTTTCCGGATGGTCCGGCCAGATCATCTGGCTGGTGGCCAAGGTGAACCCCTGGCCCTGGTCCACCGCCAATGCGCCCCAGGGGCCACCAGCGCAGAAGCCGTCGATGCGAGCCGCCTTGAGGTGAGCGACCATCTGCGAGGGCGGTACAACGACCGTATCGACATCCCGCAACGGATGGATGCCCTGGGCGGCCAGCCAATAGTTCAGCCACATGGCGTGGGTGCCGGTAGGGAACGTCTGGGCGAAGGTCAGGCGTGCACCACCATGGAGCACGTGGCGGATCAGTGCCTCGGAACTGGTCACGCCGATGCGCTTGAGTGGTTCGGAGAGGTTGATGGCCTGGCCGTTCTGGCACAGGCCCATGAGGATGGCCATTTCGGCGCAGGGGCCGCCAATGCCCAGCTCTATCCCGTAGATTTGTCCGTAGAGTGCTTGCGCGGCGTCCAGTTCGCCGGAGAGCAGCTTGTCGCGCAGCGTGGCCCAGGACGATTGGCGCTGGAGGTTAAGGGTGAGGCCGTATGGCTGGGCGAAGCCCTGGGTGGCGGCGACTATGAGGGAGGCCGAGTCGGTCAGGGGCATGAAGCCCAGGTTGAGCATGCACTTCTCTGGCGCGTCGCTGCCCGTGACCCAGGCCAGATTGTCTGCGCGCGTGGTGTTCTGCTTGTCCGTCATCTTGGTTGCCACCTATCAGCAAAATGGCGCCGATCCGGAGCAGCCGGGGCCGGCCGGAATCGACGCCATTGTCATCAACCCGCTCCGCCGTTGGAGTGAGTATTGTTGATGCTGAGCAAGCAAGCGATATGCCAGAGGGGGAAGAAACCCTCGCAGGAGCGGGGTAGTGGATCGAACTCGGGGCCGCCTCAGCGTTCGATGATCTGTTTCACCTGCGCTTGCGGGATTTGTTGGCTGCGGCCTTCGTCATCCTCGAATTCGAGCATGCCGGTGTCACTGTCCAGTTCGGGTTTCTCGTGGGTCGTGATGATCTGGCCATCGGTCGTGGCGATGAGGTACTCGCTGGAGCAGCCAACCAAGCCAAGGGCGCAGAAGAGGATCAGGTTCCAGAGTTTCATGACGACGCTCCCCATCGTGGCAACTGATAACTGGAACATAGCTGCTGACGGAGCAGCTGCAAGGCAGAGAGGGCGCCCTTCTGTCGAAAGTGTGTGGCCTGGCGGAGTCGTTCGGTGCGGCTCCGATCGATGTGCGGTCGCCTGACGGCGCAAAGAAAAAGCCCCGCACGGGGCGGGGCTTCTTCGTTACCGGGATACCGATGCAGGCTTAGGCCTGGACCACCGGGATCTTGGCGTTTGCAGCGGCTTCCTTGTACTCGGCGATCTGGTCGAAGGACAGGTAGCGGTAGATATCGGCAGCCATGCTGTCGATATTCTTCGCATATTCCATGTACTCCTCGACGGTCGGCAGTTTGCCCAGGATCGAGGCAACAGCCGCCAGCTCGGCGGAGGCCAGGTAGACGTTGGTGGCGTCGCCCAGGCGGTTCGGGAAGTTACGGGTGGAGGTGGAGACCACGGTGGCACCGGTCTGTACGCGAGCCTGGTTACCCATGCACAGCGAGCAGCCCGGCATTTCCATGCGCGCGCCAGCCTTGCCGTAAATGCCGTAGTAGCCTTCTTCGGTCAGCTGGTGCTGGTCCATCTTGGTCGGCGGGGCCAGCCACAGGCGGGTCGGGATACCGCCCTTGACCTTGTCCAGCAGCTTACCGGCAGCGCGGAAGTGACCGATGTTGGTCATGCAGGAACCGATGAACACTTCGTCGATCTTGTCGCCGGCCACGGTGGACAGCAGGCGGGCATCGTCCGGGTCGTTCGGCGCGCAGAGCACAGGCTCTTTGACGTCGGCCAGGTCGATCTCGATCACGGCAGCGTATTCGGCGTCCTTGTCGGCTTCCAGCAGGTTCGGCTTGGCCAGCCAGGCTTCCATCGCCTGGGCACGACGTTCCAGGGTGCGGGCGTCGCCGTAGCCTTCGCCGATCATCCAGCGCAGCAGGGTGATGTTGGAGCGCAGGTACTCGGCGATGGCCTCTTCCGGCAGTTTGATGGTGCAACCGGCAGCAGAACGCTCGGCGGAGGCGTCGGACAGCTCGAAGGCTTGCTCGACGGTCAGCTCGTTCAGGCCTTCGATCTCGAGGATGCGGCCGGAGAAGATGTTCTTCTTGCCCTTCTTCTCGACAGTCAGCAGACCGGACTGGATGGCGTAGTAGGGGATGGCATGCACCAGGTCACGCAGGGTGATACCGGGCTGCATCTTGCCCTTGAAGCGCACCAGTACCGATTCCGGCATGTCCAGCGGCATTACGCCGGTGGCGGCGGCAAAGGCGACCAGGCCGGAACCGGCCGGGAAGGAGATGCCGATCGGGAAACGGGTGTGGGAGTCGCCACCCGTGCCGACGGTGTCAGGCAGCAGCATGCGGTTCAGCCAGCTGTGGATGATGCCGTCGCCCGGACGCAGGGACACGCCGCCGCGGGTCTTGATGAAGTCCGGCAGGGTGTGATGGGTGTTGACGTCGATGGGTTTCGGATAGGCGGCGGTGTGGCAGAAGGACTGCATTACCAGGTCGGCGGAGAAGCCGAGGCAGGCGAGGTCTTTCAGCTCGTCGCGGGTCATCGGGCCGGTGGTGTCCTGGGAGCCGACGGTGGTCATCTTCGGTTCGCAGTAAGTGCCCGGACGTACGCCCTGGCCTTCTGCCAGACCGCAGGCGCGGCCAACCATCTTCTGCGCCAGGGTGAAGCCTTTGCCGCTGTCAGCCGGGGACTCCGGCTTCTTGAACAGGTCGGAAGCACCCAGGCCGAGTTCGGCACGGGCCTTCTCGGTCAGGCCGCGGCCAATAATCAGCGGGATACGGCCGCCGGCGCGGACTTCGTCCAGCAGGACCGGGGTTTTCAGTTCGAAGGTGGTGACCACTTCGCCGCTGTCGTGGCGAACGACCTTGCCTTCATACGGGTACACGTCGATGACGTCGCCCATGGCCAGGTTGGTGCAGTCGAATTCGATCGGCAGGGCGCCGGCGTCTTCCATGGTGTTGTAGAAGATCGGGGCGATCTTGGTGCCGAAGCAGAAGCCACCAGCGCGCTTGTTCGGAACGTACGGAATGTCGTCGCCGAAGAACCACAGCACCGAGTTGGTGGCGGACTTGCGGGAAGAACCGGTCCCGACCACGTCACCGACGTAGGCAACCGGGAAGCCCTTGGCCTTGACTGCTTCGATCTGATTCAGCGGACCAACGGAACCCGGCTGGATCGGCTCGATGCCCTCGCGGGCCATTTTCAGCATGGCCAGGGCGTGCAGCGGGATGTCGGGGCGGGACCAGGCGTCAGGCGCCGGAGACAGGTCGTCGGTGTTGGTTTCACCAGGGACCTTGAACACGGTCAGGGTGACTTTTTCCGGTACGGCAGGCTTGTTGACGAACCACTCGCCATCGGCCCAGGACTTGAGCACGGCTTGCGCGGAGGCGTTGCCTTTCTTGGCACGCTCGGCGACGTCGTGGAAGGCATCGAACATCAGCAGGGTGTGCTTGAGCTGTTCGGCAGCAGTGGTGGCCAGTTCGGCGCTGTCCAGCAGCTCGACCAGGGTGGCGATGTTGTAGCCGCCCTGCATGGTGCCCAGCAGTTCGGTCGCGCGGGCCTTGCTGATCAGCGGCGAGGTGGCTTCGCCTTTGGCGACAGCGGAGAGGAAACCGGCTTTGACGTAGGCGGCTTCGTCGACGCCCGGCGGAACACGGTTGGTAATCAGGTCGAGGAGGAAGGCCTCTTCGCCGGCCGGCGGGTTCTTCAGCAGTTCGACCAGGCCTGCGGTTTGTTCGGCGTTCAGCGGCTGGGGCACAACGCCCTGGGCGGCACGCTCTTCTACGTGTTTGCGATAGGCTTCAAGCACAGTTTTACCCTCATCAGTGGCCCTGGAATGTCCAGGGCGCTCATCCAGGAATCCGCCGAACGCATGCGCCGCACAGCTTTTTGGGCTGTCTGGCCAAGGTTTCGGCGGCCTCCATCGAGAAGCTGTTTTCAAAGTTTTACGCCGGAAGGAAGACCTGATGAGGGCTGGCGGCGGACATCCCTGGCGGGATGCCCGGCGCCATTATTTCCTGCCGGATGAACTGTGCTCGTGACGCTTTGAAAACAGCTTCCAACGGATATCGGCGCCTTAAATGGCGGGCTGATTCTAAAGGAAAGGCTCGGCAAAGTTAAGACGAAATCCCGAATTCACTGAGGGTGACCCTGATTAGACAAAGGGCTAAGATGGCTGGCCTGTTTCACCTGCCGAATCCTCCTTCACCATGTCCAACCAGCGCATCAAGACGCCTTGCGTCGGCCTCTGTTCCACTGTCTATGGCGACCATGTCTGCCGGGGCTGCAAGCGTTTCCACCATGAAGTGGTGAACTGGAACCTGTACAACGAAGACGAGAAGCGAGCGGTGTGGCGGCGCCTGGAAATTCTTTTGGTGCAGGTGATGGCGGCCAAGCTGGAGGTATTCGATCCAGCGCGACTGCGTCATCAGCTGGAGCAGCACCAGGTGCGATTCGTACCCGAGCAGTCCCATTACTGCTGGGCGTATCAGTTGATCGCGCGGGCTTCACGCATGATCAGTCGCCTGGATGCCTATGGGGTCGCGCTTCTCCCCGAGTTTCGCGACTGGGCCTTGCCGGACGTGCGGGAAGCCATCGATCGGGAATTCTTCCTGCTGTCCGAAGCTCACTACGAGCGTTACATCGCGCCGCGCTTCCTGCGCGAAGGTGTCGAGATTCGCGTCTGACGTCACGAAAGAAGCCGCCATCAGGCGGCTTCTTTCGTTCAGGGGGAGTCAGCGCTGGGCGACCAGCTCTTCCAGGTGGGCGATGATGGCCTCGGGCTTGAGCACCAGCACATCGCTCTCCAGGGCATCCAGCACCACCTCAGCGGTATTGCCAATCAGCGCACCGGAAAGGCCGGAGCGGGCTACGGTGCCGATCACCGTGACCACTGCTTCCAGTTTGTGAGCGACATGGGGGATGAGTACATCTGCCGGACCTTCCTCGATATGCAACCGTTCGTCGCTGACGTCGTACTCGGCCTGGAAAACGCGACATTCGTCGCGATAGCGGGCTTCAATGGTTTCCTTGAGCTGGAACGTTGGGTCCGCTGCGGAGAGCATGGGAGAGGGGTGGGCGCTGATCACGTGCAGGGTGCCGTGGGCGAGTCCGGCGATGTCGTAGCCATGGCTAACGATGGTGGCGTGCAGCGTGCGGTGCTCGCCGTCGCTATTGCCCACGTCGACCGCGGCGAGAATATTGCCGTTGGTCCAGGGTTTGTCAGTCTTTACCATCAGCACGGGGCCTGGGCAGTAGCGCAGGAGCTTCCAGTCATCCGGAGTGAGCAGGGCCTTCTTCAGCGGATTGTCCGGCACATGCTGTTTGATCACCAGGCCACAGCCCTCGGCCTGCTGGGACGCGATGATGGTCTGGTGCTGACTATCAAGCCAGCTCTGCTGGGTGCTGACGCTATAGCCCTCGGCCTTGAGCGAATCGGCCAGATCGCTGAGGTAGTCGGTATGGTCGCCCTTGCGGTCGCAGATCAAGAGGTGCAGGTGAGATTGAGTCACCCCCGCGATCAGTTTTGCCCTTTTCAGGGCAAGGCCCTCCGGCCGGTCCGGTTCCAATACCACCAGAATGCTGCGAATGGCTTGCATGGTCCTCATCTCCCTGTCGATGGCTTATAGCCAAATCAAATGTAGTCCGGATTCGGCTTTTGCGTTCTTGACATATATCAAGTGTGTCGGGCTGGTCGTCGCGTCCTGCATTCGTATAATGCTCCGCCTTCGGGAGCCCGGCCAGCGTGGCGCCCAGCATGATGAGAGCTACCTGTGAACTTGCCTGAGATCCATGAATTTCTTGGCTGCCCTACCCCTGCTGCCTGGGTAACGGCTGCACTGGCCGATCAGGAAACCCTGCTGATCGACCACAAGAACAACGAGTTCAAGGCGGCGTCCACTGCCATGGCGCTGATGGCCAAGTACTCCACTCATCTGGATCTGATCAACTTCATGTCGCGACTGGCTCGCGAGGAACTGGTACACCACGAGCAGGTGCTGCGCATTATGAAACGGCGCAGGATCGACCTCATACCCGTGTCTGCGTCGCGCTACGCCTCTGGACTACGCAAGCTGGTGCGCAGTCATGAGCCTCAGAAGCTGGCGGATACGTTGGTGGTGGGCGCTTTCATTGAGGCTCGGTCCTGCGAGCGTTTCGAAGCCTTGGTGCCGCATCTGGATGAGGAGCTGGGCAAGTTCTATGGTGGCTTGCTGAAGAGCGAATCCCGTCACTACCAAGGCTATCTGAAGCTGGCCTACCAGTACGGCGAGACTCAGGACGTTGATCGCACCATCCAGAAAGTGAGGGCGGCGGAGCGGGAGCTGATCGAGTCGACGGACGTGGAGTTCCGCTTCCACAGCGGCGTGCCGGCCTGACCGACCTACAAAAAAGCGCCCTGGTGGGCGCTTTCGTTCGGTTGGGTTCTAATCCTTGACCTTCATGTCCAGGGCGAGGTCTCGGGCGGCTTTGGTGGCGAGCACGCCCATCAGTTGGCCGATCTCGTCCTGTCGGCTGCTGGCGGAGGCCTGGCCGCCGGCCATCATGACGCTGGGAACCGGCGCCTGGGCGGCGGCTTCGGCCCAGACCTTGTTGATCGCAATCAGTGCATCCAGCTTGGGTTGCAGTGCACCGTCCGCCTTGATGACGGCTTCGCGGGCATAGGCTTCAGCGTCGGCGGTGATCTTGGTGGCGTCGGCGGTGATGGAGGCCTTGTCGCGCAGTAGTTCGGCAGTCTGCTTCTCGATTTCGGCGCGGCCTTTTTCCCTTTCGGCGTTGATGATCGCGAGTTGCTTCTCGGTTTCCGCCTGGGTGGTGCGCTCGATCTGGTCGCGCAGGGTTTCCTGGCGGCGGGCTTCGACTTCCTTCTCGCCGCGCGCGGTAACCAGCAGTTTCTCTTCCTCTTCCTTCAGGCGGTTCTGCCGGGCCACGGCGAGTTCGGCGAGGGCCTGCTGCACCTTGACCATGCGTTGCTTGTACTGCGGGTTGGGGTCGACGTTGGTGATACGTGCTTCCACCACTTCAACGCCGTACTTGCGGAACTGCTGTTGCTTGCGGACGGGAATGCCTTTGGTATCAGTAACCTTCTCGGTGACGAACTGGCTGGCGCTGTTGTCGCCGAAGGCACCTTGCTCGGTGCCAGCCTGAAGGATGGCCGTCTGGTGAGGCATGGCGCCACGTGGGGCGCGGACTTCCTTGCGTTTGATCAGGTAGAGGCCGTCGTTGAGCTGGTTTTCGAACTCGGCGGCGAACTCGCTGCGCGCACCCGCGTAAAAGTCGTCGGCACTCATCAAGGACGCCGTGGCTTGCAGGGTTTCCTTGATGGCTGGTACCAGTGCGGTGCCGATGAAATTCTCGGGATTGCGGTATTCCTGGGCAATTCTCAGGAACTGGTCGCCGCCGGGAAGGCGGAAGCGCGCGGAGGACTCTACCTTGGCGTCGACGTTGCCGAGGAAGACGATCGGGAAGGCTTCGATGGTGGCGCCGAGGGAATCGTTATCGCTGTCGTCATTGCGGCTTTTCTGGAGTGCCTCGGTCAACACCGACTGCACGCTCAGTGCTTTCTTCCATGCCGTCGCGCGGCCGAACCACTTGGTGGCGTAGCCGACGTCATCGACTACCTTTTCCTCGCCGAAGATGGTTCGCACGTGAGTGGAGAAGCCGGCCTCGTTATAAAAGAAGATGCCGTTGAAGAGGGCGAAGGCGAGGGTGGCGAGGACGACGGGGCCGCCCGCGTATTTGATGAGTTGTGCCTTGGTAAGAGGCATGGTCGCTCCTTGACGTTGAATCGGAGCGGCGATGCTGCTGGCCGATAGCCACCTCGTCAAGAGGCGGCGAGTCGGCCTGCGAGGAACATCTCGCAGGAAATGTCAGACGAGGTTGAATGGGGTTTGCAGGAATCCCTGCTCGTCTACCTGCAGCGCCCAGCCTTGTCGGTCCCAGTCCCCCAGGACGATGCGTCGGGCGGATTGACCGTCAAGGTCCAGTTCGTGGATACCCGGGCGGTGAGTGTGGCCGTGGATCAGAGTCCTGACGCCGTACTGGCGAAGAATGCGCGGGATTTCTCCAGGGGTGACGTCGGTGATTTCCGCAGCTTTCTGGCGGGTTTGCATCCGACTTTCCTTGCGCAGCTTGCGTGCGAGCTTGTGGCGGGTGGCCAGCGGCAGGTGGCGCAGGATGAACAGGGTCGCGGGGTTGCGCAGCCACCGGCGCAAGCGCATGTAGGCTTCGTCCTGGGTGCACAGGCTGTCGCCATGCATCAGCAGCACCGGCTCGCCGTTCATCTGCACCAGGCTCGGGTCTGGCAGCAAGGTGCATCCTGCTTCGCGACAGAAGCCGTTGCCGATCATGAAGTCGCGATTGCCATGCATCAGGAAGATGCGCGTGCCACCATCGGCCAGCGTGCGTAGTGCCTGGGCGATGGAGTGCTGGAACGGAGTCATGGCGTCGTCCCCGATCCAGGCTTCGAAGAAGTCGCCGAGTATGTATAGGGCTTCAGCGCGCGGGGCGCGGGTCTGCAGGAAAGAAAGAAACGCCCGGGTGATGTCCGGGCGTTCCTCTTCAAGATGCAGATCGGAGATCAGCAATATCACTCGACGATCTCGGCCTTCTCGATGATCACGTCATCAACCGGAACGTCCTGGTGGCCGGACTTCATGGTGGTGGCCACGGCTTTGATCTTGTTCACCACGTCCATGCCTTCGGCTACTTCGCCGAACACGGCATATCCCCAACCCTGAACGGTCGGCGCGCTGTGGTTCAGGAAGGTGTTGTCGGCGACGTTGATGAAGAACTGCGCGGAGGCCGAGTGCGGCTCCATGGTGCGGGCCATGGCGACGGTGCCGACCTTGTTGGACAGGCCGTTGTTGGCCTCGTTCTTGATCGGGGCACGGGTGGACTTCTGCTTCATGCCCGGCTCGAAGCCACCGCCCTGGATCATGAAGTTGCCGATCACGCGGTGGAAGATGGTGCCGTCGTAATGGCCGGCCTTCACGTACTCCTTGAAGTTGGCCACGGTATCCGGGGCTTTGTCTTCAAAGAGTTGCAGGGTGATGACGCCGTGGTTGGTATGCAGCTTGATCATTTGGCTATTCGCTCTATCGAGAAATCCAAGGCCTGTCAGGGGATTGACAGCTTCGGCTATGATAAGCGCTTTGATTTGGCCGGCCTACCCTGAGCCGCGCACCAGCTAGATGTAAGGACCCCATGAGCAAGCCAGAGACTCCCGCCGCTTCCAACTTCCTGCGCCAGATCGTCCAGGCGGATCTGGACGCCGGCAAGCACACCAGGATCGTCACCCGCTTTCCGCCGGAGCCCAACGGCTACCTGCATATCGGTCATGCCAAGTCGATCTGTCTGAACTTCGGCCTGGCCAAGGAGTTCGGCGGTGATTGCCATCTGCGCTTCGACGACACCAACCCGGCCAAGGAAGACCAGGAGTACATCGACGCCATCGAAAGCGATGTGAAGTGGCTGGGCTTCGATTGGGCCGGCGAGGTGCGTTACGCCTCCAATTATTTCGACCAGTTGCACGATTGGGCCGTCGAGTTGATCAAGGCCGGCAAGGCGTTCGTTTGCGACCTGTCGCCGGAAGAGGCGCGCGAGTTCCGCGGCAGCCTGACCGAACCGGGCAGGAACAGCCCCTTCCGTGATCGTTCGGTTGAGGAGAACCTGGACCTGTTCGCCCGTATGAAGGCCGGTGAGTTCCCGGATGGCACCCGTTCCCTGCGCGCGAAGATCGACATGGCTTCGCCGAACATGAACCTGCGCGATCCGATCCTCTATCGTATCCGCCATGCCCACCATCACCAGACTGGCGACAAGTGGTGCATCTACCCGAGCTATGACTTCACTCACGGTCAGTCGGACGCCATCGAGGGCATCACCCATTCCATCTGCACCCTGGAATTCGAGGATCACCGCCCGCTCTATGAATGGTTCCTGGAGCATCTCCCGGTCCCGGCCCAGCCTCGCCAGTACGAGTTTTCGCGCCTCAACCTGAACTACACCATCACCAGCAAGCGCAAGCTCAAGCAACTGGTTGATGAAGGTCACGTCAGCGCCTGGGATGACCCGCGCATGTCGACCCTGTCCGGCTACCGTCGCCGTGGCTACACCCCGGAGTCCATCCGCAACTTCTGCGAGATGATCGGCGTGAATCGTGCCAGTGGCGTAGTGGATATTGGCATGCTGGAGTTCAGCATCCGCGATCACCTCGATGCCACCGCACCGCGTGCGATGTGCGTGCTGAAGCCCCTGAAAGTGGTCATCACCAACTACCCGGAAGGCCGGGTCGAGAACCTTGAGTTGCCGCGCCATCCGAAGGAAGACATGGGCGTGCGCGTCCTGCCGTTCTCCCGCGAGCTGTACATCGATGCCGGTGACTTCGAGGAAGTCCCGCCGGCCGGTTATAAGCGCTTGATCCCTGGCGGCGAAGTACGCCTGCGTGGCAGCTACGTGATCCGCGCTGACGAGGCCATCAAGGATGCTGACGGTAATATCGTTGAGTTGCGCTGCTCCTATGACCCGGACACCCTTGGGAAGAACCCCGAAGGTCGCAAGGTCAAGGGTGTGATCCATTGGGTTCCGGCTGAAGGCAGCGTGGAGTGCGAAGTACGTCTGTACGATCGCCTGTTCCGTTCGTCGAACCCGGAGAAGTCGGAAGAGGGGGGTAGCTTCCTCGACAATATCAACCCGGATTCCCTGCAGGTGTTGACCGGCTGCCGTGCTGAGCCGTCCCTGGCCCAGGCAATGCCTGAGGATCGCTTCCAGTTCGAGCGTGAAGGCTATTTCTGCGCCGACCTTAAGGACTCCCGTCCCGGCAAGCCTGTTTTCAACCGTACCGTGACCCTGCGTGATTCCTGGGGCCAATGATGACGCTGTCGATCTACAACACTCTGAGCAAGATCAAGGAACCGTTGAAGCCGCTGGTCGGCAATCAGGTTCGCATGTATGTCTGCGGCATGACGGTCTATGACTTCTGCCATATCGGCCACGCTCGCGTGATGGTGGCTTTCGACGTGGTGGCGCGCTGGCTGCGTCATCGCGGTTACGACCTTACCTACGTGCGCAACATCACCGACATCGACGACAAGATCATTCGTCGCGCCAATGAGAATGGCGAGCCATTCGAGGCGCTGGTGGAGCGAATGATCGCCGCGATGCATGAGGATGAGGCGCGTCTGTCGGTGCTGCGTCCGGACATGGAGCCGCGAGCCACCGGCCATATCGCCGGCATGCACGAGATGATCCGGGCGCTGATCGACAAGGGCTTCGCCTATGCCCCGGGCAATGGTGATGTCTACTACCGAGTCGGTAAGTTCGTCGGTTACGGAAAACTTTCGCGCAAGAAGATTGAAGATCTGCGCATTGGTGCCCGTATCGAAGTGGGTGAAGCCAAGGAAGACCCGCTGGACTTCGTGCTCTGGAAAGGCGCCAAGCCCGGTGAGCCAAGTTGGGAATCCCCATGGGGCCCAGGTCGCCCGGGTTGGCATATTGAGTGCTCGGTTATGTCCACCTGCTGCCTGGGCGAAACTTTTGACATCCACGGCGGTGGTCCGGACCTGGTGTTCCCGCACCACGAGAACGAGATTGCCCAGAGTGAGGCGGCCACCGGCAAGCTCTATGCTAATGCCTGGATGCATGCGGGGGCTGTGCGGGTAGATGGCGAGAAGATGTCCAAGTCCCTGGGCAATTTCTTCACCATTCGCGAGGTGCTGGAAAAGTACCATCCCGAGGTGGTGCGCTACCTGTTGGTGTCCAGCCACTACCGTAGCCCGATCAACTACTCCGAAGAGAGCCTCAAGGAAGCCAAGGGCGCCCTTGAGCGTTTCTACCATGCGCTACGTGGTCTGCCCGATGCGGCGCCGGCAGGTGGCGAGGCTTTCGTCGAGCGATTTGCTGCGGCCATGGACGATGACTTCAACAGTCCTGAGGCCTGTGCAGTGCTCTTCGAGATGGTGCGTGAGGTGAATCGTCTGCGTGACGGCGATCTGCCGGCTGCTGCTGCCCTGGCGGCGCAGCTCAAGACGCTGGGCGGATTGCTCGGTGTTCTGCAGCTGGAACCGGATGACTTCCTGCGCGCCGGTGCCGAAGGCAAGGTGGACGCTGCTGAGGTCGAGAGGCTGATTCAGGCGCGCCTGCAGGCGCGCGCAGAGAAGAACTGGGCCGAATCCGACCGTATCCGCGACCTGCTGAGCGCCATGGGCGTAGTGCTGGAAGATGGGAAGGGTGGTACCACTTGGCGTCTCGCTGACTGAGTCGACTTAATCGGATTCGCCCAATGGAAAAGGCCGCTTGATGCGGCCTTTTCTATTGGCTGGTGCCTTACGCGTGGAGCGTTTCGGCGGCGTAAAGGGTGTTTTCCAGCAGGCAGGCGCGAGTCATGGGGCCGACGCCGCCTGGGACCGGGGTGATCCAGCTGGCGCGCTGCTCGGCCACGTCATATTCCACGTCCCCCACCAGCTTGCCGTCGTCCTGGCGATTGATGCCGACATCGATGACGATCGCGCCGGGCTTGATCCACTCTCCCTTCACCAGGCCTGGCTTGCCGGCGGCCACTACCACCAGGTCTGCGTTGGCTACGTGGCCGGCCAGATCCTTGGTGAATCGGTGTGTAACCGTTACGGTGCAGCCGGCGAGCAGAAGCTCGAGGGCCATGGGGCGGCCGACGATGTTGGAGGCGCCCACAACAACGGCGTTCATGCCATAGAGGTCGGCGCCGGTGCTTTCCAGGAGAGTCATGATGCCCTTGGGAGTGCAGGGGCGGAGCAGGGGGATGCGTTGGGCCAGGCGGCCGACGTTATAAGGATGGAAGCCGTCCACGTCCTTGTCGGGGTGGATGCGCTCCAGCAGCTGCGAGGCGTCCAGGTGTTCAGGCAGTGGTAGTTGAACCAGTATGCCGTCGATCGCCGGGTCTTCATTGAGGCGGTCGATCAGGGCCAGCAGCTCAGTCTGGCTGGTGCTGGCGGGCAAGTCATGGGCCTGCGACAGAAAGCCGACTTCCTCGCAATCCTTGCGTTTGTGGGCGACATAGACCTGGGAGGCGGGATCGCTGCCGACCAGGATCACGGCGAGGCCGGGGACGCGAAGTCCTTGCTGGCGACGCTCGGCGACACGTAGGGCTATCTGCTGGCGGAGGCGGGCGGCGATCGTTTTGCCGTCGATCAGTTGTGCGGTCATGACGCTAGATTAACCATCGGGAAGGGCTAAAAAGGGCGCGTATTCTCGCATGGAGGGGCGGGCGGGCAAAGGCGGGCGGTCTGCATTTTGTCCTGACGCTTATATCTTTCTGATTTTTTTAAATTTTCCTGTTGACGATGGGTGGGGCTGGCTATAAGATGCGCCCCGCTTGTCGAGCACAGCCTGTCGCTGGGTAAGACGGCAAAGACGAATCCAAGTGATTCGGTCTAGGCCGAAGCTTTATAGTCTGCTCGCAGATATAAGCGCCCGTAGCTCAGCTGGATAGAGCATCCGCCTTCTAAGCGGATGGTCGCAGGTTCGAGTCCTGCCGGGCGTGCCATTTGGCACATTTGGCTCAAGCAATGCGTAATATGGTGGGCGTAGCTCAGTTGGTAGAGCACAGGATTGTGGCTCCTGGTGTCGTGGGTTCGATTCCCATCGTCCACCCCATATTCCGGAGAGCGCCAGGCAACATGCCTGGCGTTTTCGTTTCAAGTGTTGTCTCTGCGGACGTGGTGGAATTGGTAGACACACTGGATTTAGGTTCCAGCGCCGCAAGGCGTGAGAGTTCGAGTCTCTCCGTCCGCACCATGATGTTCGAATCGTGTTGAATGGTGGGTGTTCCGCAGGTTCTTGGCGATTCTCGTTGTAAGTCGGTGGCCCCATTGGCTACCGTTGCTGATGAAAATCAGTAAATGTGCAATATGGTGGGCGTAGCTCAGTTGGTAGAGCACAGGATTGTGGCTCCTGGTGTCGTGGGTTCGATTCCCATCGTCCACCCCATATTCATGAAAACGCCAGGCTCATTGCCTGGCGTTTTCATTTCCGGATCGAGGCGACTCCGGCGCGGTGCGGAATCGGGGCGCTGCCCGCCTTCCCGAGGCATCGCGAATTCCCTTTCTTCTCTCTCTTCAACTTGCCGGCTGTTTCTGGCGGGTGACTTCTGTAAATCGACCCACTAGAATGCATGCCCTTGATTCTGGGGCCGGAACGGCCGGCTTATGTCTGTGCAACGAGGATTATCCATGCAAGTTTCTGTAGAAAGCACCTCCGCTCTTGAGCGCCGCATGACCATCGGCGTGCCGGCCGAGCGCGTCGAGAACGAAGTGACCAAGCGCCTGCAGCAGACTGCCCGCCGCGCCAAGGTTGCCGGTTTCCGTCCGGGCAAAGTGCCGATGAGCGTTATTCGTCAGCGCTTCGAGGACTCCGCTCGTCAGGAAGTCCTGGGTGACCTGATCCAGTCTTCCTTCTATGAGGCTGTTGTCGAGCAGAAGCTGAATCCGGCCGGTGCCCCGTCTGTCGAGCCTAAAGTGTTCGAGAAGGGTAAGGATCTTGAATTCATCGCCACTTTCGAAGTGTTCCCCGAATTCAAGGTTGCCGGTTTCGAAGAGATCGCCATCGAACGCCTGCAGGCTGAGGTTGGCGACGCTGATGTCGACAACATGCTGGACATCCTGCGCAAGCAGAACACCCGTTTCGAAGCTGTTGAGCGCGCCGCCGAGAACGGTGATCAGCTGAACATCGATTTCGTCGGTAAGGTCGACGGTGAGGTCTTTGCTGGCGGCTCCGCCAAAGGCACCCTGCTGGTGCTGGGTTCCGGTCGCATGATTCCGGGCTTCGAAGAGGCTCTGGTTGGCGTCAAGGCCGGTGAAGAGCGTGTGATCAATCCGACCTTCCCGGCTGACTACCAGAACCTGGACCTGGCTGGTAAGGCTGCAGAGTTCACCGTGACCGTGAACAGTGTTTCCGCTCCCCAGCTGCCTGAGTTGAACGATGAGTTCTTCTCTCTGTTCGGCATCAAGGAAGGTGGTCTGGAAGGCTTCCGCGCCGAAGTTCGCAAGAACATGGAGCGTGAGCTGCGTCAGGCCACCAAGTCCAAGGTGAAGAACCAGGTGATGGATGGTCTGTTGGCTGCCAACCCGGTTGAGGTGCCGAAGGCTCTGATCGGCAACGAAGTGAACCGTCTGCGCGTCCAGGCTGTTCAGCAGTTCGGTGGCAACATCAACCCCGAGCAACTGCCGGCTGAGCTGTTCGAAGAGCAAGCCAAGCGCCGCGTGGTCCTGGGTCTGATCGTGGCCGAAGTGGTCAAGCAGTTCGAGCTGAAGCCCGACGAAGCTCGCGTGCGCGAGCTGATCGAAGAGATGGCCTCCGCCTATCAGGAGCCGGAGCAAGTCGTGGCCTGGTACTACAAGAACGACCAGCAACTGAACGAAGTCCGTTCGGTTGTGCTGGAAGAACAAGTTGTAGATACTGTCCTGCAGAAGGCCAAAGTAACCGACACGTCGGTTTCCTACGAAGAGGCAGTCAAGCCGGCAGAAGCTCCGAAAGCCGACTGATCGTTCCGCCTCCTTCGAACACACCATAAGCCAGCCTCCGAGCTGGCTTATGCGTCTTTGAGACATGACTATCTAATTAGGGAGTGATCGCAGGACATGTCCCGCAATTCTTTCGTGCAGCAAATGCCTGACATCCAAGCCGCTGGCGGTCTGGTGCCGATGGTGATTGAGCAGTCCGCCCGTGGCGAACGTGCTTATGACATTTATTCGCGCCTGTTGAAGGAGCGCGTGATCTTCCTGGTGGGCCCCGTAGAAGACTACATGGCCAATCTGGTGGTGGCGCAGCTGCTTTTCCTCGAGGCCGAGAACCCCGACAAGGACATCCAACTCTACATTAACTCCCCAGGTGGCTCAGTGACTGCCGGTATGTCGATCTACGACACCATGCAGTTCATCAAGCCCGACGTTTCGACCCTGTGCATTGGTCAGGCGTGCAGTATGGGAGCGCTACTACTGGCTGGTGGAGCTGCGGGCAAGCGTTTCTGCCTGCCGCATTCGCGTATGATGATTCACCAGCCGCTGGGCGGTTTCCAGGGGCAGGCCTCGGACATTGAGATTCATGCCCGTGAGATACTCACCATTCGCGAGCGCCTGAACAAGATCCTGGCGGACCACACAGGTCAGCCGATCGACGTGATCGCACGCGACACCGACCGCGACAATTTCATGAGTGGTGATGAGGCAGTCAAATACGGCCTGATCGATCAGGTGCTCAGTAAGCGCCAGCTCGTGGGCTAAGCCCTTCCGCAAGACTGCGGCCGGAGAATATCCGGCCGTTTCGCGGGGTTGAAAATGCCCGCATTTGCCTTCATCTTGTGTTTCAAGCCTACCCGATTGGATCGATCGAATGACTGACACCCGCAACGGCGAGGACAACGGCAAACTGCTTTATTGCTCTTTCTGCGGCAAAAGCCAGCACGAAGTACGCAAACTGATTGCCGGTCCCTCCGTATTTATCTGCGACGAGTGCGTCGACCTGTGCAACGACATCATCCGTGAGGAGGTGCAGGAAGCCCAGGCCGAGAGCAGTGCGCACAAACTGCCCGCGCCCAAGGAAATTCGCACCATCCTCGACCAATACGTGATTGGTCAGGAGCGCGCGAAGAAGGTTCTCGCGGTAGCGGTGTACAACCACTACAAGCGTCTGAACCAGCGCGACAAGAAAGATGACGTCGAGCTGGGCAAGAGCAACATCCTGCTGATCGGGCCCACCGGTTCGGGCAAGACGTTGCTGGCTGAAACCTTGGCTCGCCTGCTTAACGTACCCTTCACCATCGCTGATGCCACTACCCTCACCGAGGCGGGTTACGTTGGCGAAGACGTTGAGAACATCATCCAGAAGCTGCTGCAGAAGTGCGATTACGATGTAGAGAAGGCCCAGATGGGCATCGTCTATATCGACGAGATCGACAAGATTTCCCGCAAGTCGGATAACCCGTCCATCACCCGCGACGTATCGGGCGAGGGTGTGCAGCAGGCCCTGCTGAAGCTGATCGAAGGCACCGTTGCCTCGGTACCGCCGCAAGGCGGTCGCAAGCATCCGCAACAGGAATTCCTGCAGGTTGATACCCGCAACATACTGTTCATCTGCGGTGGTGCATTTGCTGGCCTGGAGAAAGTGATCCAGAACCGTTCGACCAGAGGTGGTATCGGTTTCAATGCCGAAGTCCGCAGCAAGGATCTGGGTAAGAAGGTGGGCGAAGCCCTCCGTGAAGTCGAGCCGGAGGACCTTGTGAAGTTCGGTCTGATTCCGGAGTTCGTAGGTCGATTGCCGGTCATTGCCACCCTCGACGAACTGGATGAGGCTGCGCTGATGCAGATTCTCACCGAGCCGAAGAACGCGCTGACCAAGCAGTACGCAAAACTGTTCGAAATGGAAGGCGTTGACCTCGAGTTCCGTCCGGATGCGCTCAAAGCCGTTGCCCACCGGGCGCTGGAGCGTAAAACCGGTGCACGTGGCCTGCGCTCCATCCTCGAAGGTATCCTGCTCGACACCATGTATGAGATTCCCTCTCAAACAGATGTAAGCAAGGTAGTCATCGACGAAAGTGTCATCGAAGGATCGTCCAAGCCTCTGTTGATCTACGAGAACAACGAGCAGCCTGCCAAGGCGGCGCCTGACGCTTGATGAAACAAAGGGGCCTACGGGCCCCTTTGTATTTACTGCCTTAAAGCTTGTTTTTTCCCGGGCCTAACCCCATCTTAGGGCCAAGGGTTTCCCATCTGTTTACGGCCCGAGGGCCGCCGTAGAGCTGATACCATGAATACGACTGCCGAATTACCTCTCCTGCCATTGCGCGATGTCGTGGTCTATCCGCACATGGTCATTCCCCTTTTCGTGGGGCGTGAGAAATCCATCGAGGCTCTCGAGGCTGCGATGACGGGGGACAAGCAGATCCTCCTGGTTGCCCAGAAGAACCCGGCCGACGATGATCCGGGCGAAGATGCCCTGTATCGCATGGGTACTGTCGCCACCGTTCTGCAACTCTTGAAGCTACCCGATGGCACAGTGAAAGTGCTGGTTGAGGGCGAGCAGCGGGGCGCCATCGAGCGTTTCATCGAAGTTAACGGCCATTGCCGCGCTGAAGTCAGCCTGGTCGACGAAGTCGATGCAGGCGAGCGCGAATCGGAAGTATTTATCCGCAGTCTGCTCAGCCAGTTCGAACAGTACGTTCAATTGGGCAAGAAAGTCCCGTCCGAGGTGCTTTCGTCGCTGAACAGTATCGATGAGCCGGGTCGCCTGGTGGACACCATGGCTGCCCATATGGCGCTGAAGATCGAGCAGAAGCAGGAAATCCTCGAACTGACCGACCTTCCCGAGCGTGTCGAGCATGTCCTGGCGTTGCTGGATGCCGAAATCGATCTGCTGCAGGTCGAGAAACGCATTCGTGGCCGCGTGAAGAAGCAGATGGAGCGCAGCCAGCGCGAGTACTACCTGAATGAGCAGATGAAGGCTATTCAGAAAGAGCTGGGCGACATTGATGAGGGTCACAACGAAGTCGAGGAGTTGAAAAAACGTATCGACAACGCTGGGTTGACCAAAGAGGCACTTGCCAAGGCTAACGCCGAGCTGAACAAGCTGAAGCAAATGTCGCCAATGTCCGCCGAAGCGACCGTGGTGCGCTCCTATATCGATTGGCTGGTCAATGTCCCATGGAAGGCCGAAAGCAAGGTTCGACTGGATCTGGCCAAGGCCGAGGATATCCTAGACGCTGATCATTACGGCCTGGAGGAGGTCAAGGAGCGAATCCTCGAATACCTCGCCGTGCAGAAGCGCGTGAAGAAGGTCAAGGGGCCAGTTCTCTGCCTGGTTGGCCCGCCCGGTGTTGGCAAGACCTCGCTGGCCGAGTCCATTGCGCGTGCCACCAATCGCAAATTCGTGCGCATGGCCCTGGGCGGTGTGCGTGACGAGGCCGAGATTCGCGGTCATCGTCGTACCTACATTGGTTCCATGCCAGGTCGTTTGATCCAGAAGATGACCAAAGTCGGCGTGCGCAACCCGCTTTTCCTGCTCGACGAGATCGACAAGATGGGCAGCGACATGCGCGGGGATCCTGCGTCTGCGCTACTGGAAGTGCTTGATCCCGAGCAGAACCACAATTTCAACGACCACTACCTGGAAGTCGACTACGACCTCTCGGACGTGATGTTCCTGTGCACGGCCAACTCCATGAACATTCCGGCACCGCTGCTGGATCGTATGGAAGTGATTCGGCTGCCGGGTTACACCGAAGACGAGAAGGTCAACATCGCCGTCAAGTACCTCGCACCCAAACAGACCAAGGCCAACGGCCTGAAGAAGGGCGAGTTGGAGTTCGACGAAGCGGCCATTCGCGACATCATTCGTTACTACACCCGAGAAGCCGGTGTGCGTAGCCTCGAGCGCCAGCTTGCCAAGGTCTGCCGCAAGGCCGTGAAGGAACACGCTCGCGAGAAGCGTTTCGCGGTGCAGGTCACTGCCGAATCGCTGGAACACTTCCTTGGTGTGCGTAAATATCGCTACGGTCTGGCCGAGCAGCAGGATCAGATTGGTCAGGTAACTGGGCTGGCCTGGACTCAGGTTGGCGGCGAATTGCTGACCATCGAAGCGGCGGTCGTCCCTGGCAAGGGGCAATTGACCAAGACCGGTTCGCTGGGTGATGTGATGGCAGAATCCATTACTGCGGCTCTTACCGTGGTGCGTAGTCGGGCGAAGAGCCTGGGTATTCAGGCGGACTTCCACGAAAAACGGGATATCCACATTCACATGCCCGAAGGCGCTACTCCGAAAGATGGCCCCAGCGCTGGTATCGGTATGTGCACTGCTCTGGTTTCGGCCATGACGCAGATTCCGGTTCGTGCTGATGTGGCTATGACCGGGGAAATTACACTGCGGGGGCAGGTACTAGCGATTGGTGGTCTGAAAGAGAAATTGCTGGCCGCACATCGTGGTGGAATCAAGACCGTGATCATTCCCGAAGAGAATGTGCGCGATCTGAAAGAAATTCCCGAAAATATCAAGCAAGACTTGGCGATTAAACCAGTTAAATGGATTGACGAGGTCCTGCAAATTGCGCTGCAATACGCCCCGGAGCCCTTGCCCGATGCGGCTCCGGAGATGGTTGCAAAGGATGACAAGCGCGAGACTGATTCCAAGGAGCGAATCAGCACGCATTAGCCGGGGGGCTTCCTTGACACATTTTTAGAGCCCTTGTTATAAAGCGGCTCTTATGTGTTAGCAGGCCAACCAGCACCCGCTTTGCTTACACCAAACAACTAAGAAACAACTCAACAGAAATAAGGGGACTTAAGAGTGAACAAGTCGGAACTGATTGATGCTATCGCCGCATCTGCTGACATCCCGAAAGCTGTAGCTGGCCGCGCGCTGGACGCAGTTATCGAATCCGTTACTGGCGCTCTGAAGGCTGGTGACTCCGTGGTCCTGGTTGGCTTCGGTACTTTCGCTGTTAAAGAGCGTGCTGCTCGTACTGGCCGCAACCCGCAGACTGGCAAGCCGATCAAGATTGCTGCTGCCAAGATCCCTGGCTTCAAGGCCGGTAAAGCTCTGAAAGACGCCGTCAACTAAGCGTCTTTTGGGCTTTGCCCGATCGGGCCGGGCAAGCCTGGCCTGATAGCGGAGCGGTGGAGGCGAAGGGTTTCTTCCTACCACCAGAGAGGTTGAATCTCAGACTCCGCAAGCTACGAGAAGGCGCATCCTAGGATGCGCCTTTCTCTTATTCGGATACTCTACCCGCGTTACTCGGCTGCGACTCAATGTGGCCGTTTCTGGGGGACCCATGCTGCAGAACATACGGGACAATTCACAGGGGTGGATTGCCAAAACCATCATTGGCGTCATCATCGCGCTGCTGGCACTGACCGGCTTCGACGCCATCTTCAATGCCACCAGCAATCGCCAGATCGCGGCTGAGGTCAACGGTGATGAGATCACCCAGGACCAACTGAGCGAAGCCGTGAACATGCAGCGCCGCCAGTTGCAGCAACAGTTGGGTAAGGACTTCGACGCCTCCCTGCTGGACGAGAAGCTGTTGCGTGAAGCCGCGCTGAAGGGGCTGATCGAACGTAAGCTCCTGCTGCAAGGCGCTGGAGAGGCCGACTTTGCCTTCTCGCAGAGTGCTATTGACCAGTTGATCCTGCAGACGCCGGAGTTCCAAGTGGACGGCAAATTCAATGCCGACCGCTTCGATCAGGTGATACGTCAGATGAACTACAGCCGCCTGCAGTTCCGCCAGATGCTTGAGCAGGAGATGCTCATCGGCCAACTGCGTGCCGGTCTGGCTGGTAGTGGTTTCGTAACCGATGCAGAAGTTGAAGCTTTTGCTCGTTTGGAGAAACAGACTCGCGATTTCGCGACTCTGACCCTGAAGGCTGATCCGGCTGCAGTCAGCGTTTCTGAGGATGAGCTCAAGGCCTACTACGACGGTCACGTCGACCAATTCATGAGCCCCGAGCAGGTGGTGATCGAGTACGTCGAACTGAAGAAAGCTGCTTTCTTCAGCCAGGTTGAGGCCAAGGAGGAAGACCTCCAGGCCCAGTACCAGAAAGAGATCAGCAACCTTGCCGAACAGCGTCAGGCCGCCCACATCCTGGTAGAGGTCAGCGACAAGCTCAATGAGGAACAGGCCAAGGCCAAGATCGAGCAGATCAAGCAGCGTCTGGACAAGGGCGAAGACTTTGCCGCCCTGGCCAAGGAGTTCTCTGACGACTCCGGCTCCGCTACCAATGGCGGGGACCTGGGCTTTGCCGGCCCTGGCGTCTATGAGCCGGCTTTCGAAGAGTCGCTGTACGCGCTGAATCAGGGCGAGGTTTCCGCTCCGGTGCGTACCCAGTACGGTTGGCACCTGATCAAACTGCTGGGTGTGCAGGCGCCCGAGGTACCAAGCTTCGAGAGCCTGAAGCCGAAACTGGAGCACGACATCAAGGCCCAGCAGGTCGAGCAGCGCTTCGTCGAGGTAAGCAAGGAGCTGGAAGATGCTGCATTCGAGGCTTCGGATCTGGCGCAGCCTGCGCAGGAGCTGAACCTTGAAGTGAAGACCAGCGCCCCGTTCGGTCGTGAAGGTGGCGAAGGCCTGACCGCAAACCGCCAAGTCCTCCAGGCCGCGTTCAGTCCGGAAGTGCTGGAAGACGGCGCCAACAGTTCTGCCATTGAGCTCGATCCGGACACCGTAGTCGTTCTGCGTGTCAAAGAGCACAAGAAGCCCGAACAGCTGGCGCTGGACAAGGTCAGTGACAGTATCCGTCAGCACCTGATGGAGCAGAAGGCCGGCGAAGCCGCCAAGACCAAAGGTGACGCCTTGATTGCCAGCCTGCGCGAAGGTAAGACCCCGGTTGAGCAGGCTCAGGACGGTCAATCCTGGCAGGTGGTAGAAGCCGCGACCCGCAGCCAGGAAGGTATCGAGCCGGTGGTGCTGCAGACTCTGTTCCGCATGCCGAAACCTGCGGCCGCCGACAAGCCCGAGTTCACTGGCGTGAAACTCGGCAACGGCGACTACGTGGTGATCCGGCTGAACGGCATCAGTCAGTCGGATGAGAAGCTGTCTGAGCAGGAGAAGGCGATGTACAGCCGCTTCCTCGCCTCGCGGAGTGGTCAGCAAGACTTTGCTGCCTACCGTCGCCAGTTGGAAGAGAAGGCGAAGATCGAACGTTTCTGACGTGTGATGTATGAAAGAGGCCGCACTATGCGGCCTTTTTCTTTGGGGGCGCCAGTCACGGGCGCTACGCGCCAAGCCGGGCGCTACGCGCCAAGCCGGGCGCACCTACAAAAAAGCCCGCACATAAGTGCGGGCTTCTTCGTAAGTGTGGCTATCAGTCTTCGATGTTGCCCATGGCGGTGGTATTGAAACCGCCGTCCACGTACATGATCTCGCCGCTGATACCCGAGGCCAGGTCGGAGCAGAGGAACGCGCCGGCGTTGCCGACTTCCTCGATGGTCACATTGCGACGCAGGGGGGTCTGCTTCTCGTTTGCGGCGAGCATCTTGCGGAAGCTCTTGATGCCGGAAGCCGCCAGGGTGCGGATCGGGCCAGCGGAGATGGCGTTCACGCGCGTGCCTTCTGGGCCGAGGCTGCCGGCCAGGTAACGTACACCGGCTTCCAGGCTGGCCTTGGCCATGCCCATGACGTTGTAGTTTGGCATGGTGCGCTCGGCGCCCAGGTAGGACAGGGTCAGCAGGCTGCCATTGCGGCCTTTCATCATTTCGCGACCGGCCTTGGCCAGGGCCACGAAGCTGTAGGCGCTGATGTCGTGGGCGATGCGGAAGCCTTCGCGGGTGGTGACTTCGGTGAAGTCGCCGTCCAGTTGGTCGCCCGGAGCGAAACCGACCGAGTGGACGATGCAGTCCAGGCCGTCCCACTTCTTGCCGAGGGCCTCAAAGACAGCGGCGATTTCTTCGTCGTTGGCGACGTCGCAGGGGAAGCAGAGTTCGGCGTTGGAGCCCCAGCTTGCGGCGAATTCTTCGACGCGGCCTTTCAGCTTGTCGTTCTGGTAGGTGAAGGCGAGCTCGGCGCCTTCGCGATGCATGGCTGCAGCGATGCCCGATGCGATGGACAGTTTGCTGGCTACGCCAACGATCAGTACGCGCTTACCGGCGAGAAAACCCATGTGCTTTCATCCTCTTCTGGTTAATGGGCAGTTTCTGGAGCCAGGAATGCGGCTTCCAGCAACTGCTTCGTATAGCTGTGCTGCGGTGCGGCGAAGATGCCTTCGGCTGGACCCTGCTCGACCACCTGTCCGTGCTTGATCACCATCAGCTGGTGGCTCAATGCCCGGACCACCGCCAGATCATGGCTGATGAACAGGTAGGTCAAGTCGTACTTGGTCTGCAACCTACGCAACAACTCCACCACTTGGCGCTGAACCGTCCGGTCGAGCGCCGAGGTGGGCTCGTCCAGCAGGATCAGTGCCGGTTTCAGCACCAACGCCCGGGCAATGGCAATCCGCTGCCGTTGCCCTCCGGAAAACTCGTGGGGGTAGCGGTGCCGGGTTTCCGGGTCCAACCCTACCTCCAGGAGTGCGTCGATGATGGCCTGTTCCTGCTCCGCCTCGGTGCCGATGCGGTGGATCCGAAGCCCCTCGCCGACAATCTGGCCCACGCACATGCGGGGGCTGAGACTGCCGAAGGGGTCCTGGAAGACCACTTGCATCTCGCGCCGGAACGGCCGCACGTCCTTCTGCGACAGTCCGTCCAGTGCCTGGCCCTGGAAACGGATGCCGCCCCGGCTGCCCAGCAGCCGGAGAATCGCCAGGCCTAGAGTGGACTTGCCGGAGCCGCTTTCGCCCACGATACCCAGGGTCTGGCCCTGCAGCAGGCTGAAATTGACGCCGTCCACGGCCTTCACGTGATCCACGGTGCGTCGCAGCAAGCCCTTCTTGATCGGGAACCACACGCGCAGGTCATCGACCTCCAGCAGTGGTGCTCCCACCGGGTTCTGTGCCGGCTGGCCCGAAGGCTCGGCGCCGAGCAGTTCCTTGGTGTAGGGATGCTGCGGTGCGTGGAACAGCTCATCACACGACGCTTGTTCGACGATGCAACCTCGCTGCATGACACATACACGATGCGCAATTCTCCGCACCAGGTTGAGGTCATGGCTGATCAGCAACAACGCCATGCCCAGGCGTGCCTGCAGTTCCTTTAGCAGCTCGAGGATTTTCAGCTGGACGGTGACATCCAGCGCAGTAGTGGGTTCGTCGGCGATCAGGAGCTCCGGCTCGTTGGCCAGAGCCATTGCGATCATCACCCGTTGCCGTTGCCCACCGGAAAGCTCGTGGGGAAAGGCCTTGAGGCGCTTGTGCGGTTCGGGGATGCCGACCAGCTCCAGCAGCTCCAGGGTGCGTTTGGTGGCGGCCTTGCCAGTCAGCCCCTTGTGCAGGCCCAGCACTTCGTTGATCTGCTTCTCGATGCTGTGCAGCGGATTGAGCGAGGTCATGGGCTCCTGGAAGACCATGGCGATGCGGTTGCCGCGAATAGCGCGCAGCTTGCTTTCGGGCAGCTTCAGCAGGTCCTTGCCGGCGTAGTTGATGCTGCCGTTCGGGTGGCGGGCGAGCGGGTAGGGCAACAGGCGCAGGATGGAGTGCGCGGTTACCGACTTGCCGGAGCCGCTTTCGCCCACCAGGGCCAGGGTTTCGCCTTTGCGGATGTCGAAGCTGACGCCCTCGACCACGCGCTGGACCTTCTCGCCGGTGACGAACTCGACGGCGAGGTCGCGTATTTCGATCAGGTTCTCGCTCATTTCACTTCCTCGGGTCGAACGCATCGCGCGCGGCTTCGCCGATGAACACCAGCAATGTCAGCATGGTCGCCAGCACCATGAAGGCAGAAATACCCAGCCAGGGAGCCTGCAGGTTGGATTTGCCCTGGGCCACCAACTCGCCGAGAGAGGGGGCTCCCGGTGGAAGGCCGAAGCCAAGGAAGTCCAGCGCGGTCAAGGTGCCGATGGCGCCGGTGAGGATGAAAGGCATGAAGGTCATGGTGGACACCATGGCATTGGGCAGGATGTGGCGGAACATGATGGCGCCATTCTCCATGCCCAGTGCGCGGGCCGCGCGCACGTATTCCAGGTTGCGGCCACGGAGAAATTCGGCACGCACCACGTCCACCAGGCTCATCCATGAGAACAGCAGCATGATGCCCAGCAGCCACCAGAAGTTCGGCTGCACGAAGCTGGCCAGGATGATCAGGAGGTAGAGCACCGGCAGGCCGGACCAGATTTCCAGGAAGCGTTGGCCGGCCAGGTCCACCCAGCCGCCGTAGAAGCCCTGCAAAGCACCCGCGATCACACCGATGATGGAGCTCAGCAGGGTCAGGGTCAGGGCGAACAGCACCGAGATGCGGAAGCCATAGATGACCCGGGCCATCACATCGCGCCCCTGGTCGTCCGTACCCAGCCAGTTTTCCGCCGAGGGCGGTGCTGGAGCCGGTACCTTGAGTTCGTAGTTGATGGTGTCGTAGCTGAAGGGAATGGGCGCCCAGATCATGCTGCCGCCCTTGGATTCGATCAGCTCGCGGATATAGGGCGTCTTGTAGTTGGCTTCCAGCGGGAACTCGCCGCCGAAGGTGGTTTCCGGATAGCGCTTGAGGAAAGGGAAGTACCACTGGCCGTCGTAGTCGACCATCAACGGCTTGTCGTTGGCGATCATTTCGGCGCCCAGGCTCAGGACGAAGAGGATAAGGAACAGCCAGAGCGACCACCAGCCGCGCTTGTTGGCCTTGAAACGTGCGAAGCGGCGCTGGTTGATGGGGGAGAGGGCCATGCTCAACCCTCCCGGTTTTCGAAGTCGATGCGTGGATCGACCAGGGTATAGGTGAGATCGCCGATCAGTTTCACGACCAGTCCCAGCAAAGTGAAGATGAAGAGCGTGCCGAACACCACGGGGTAATCGCGATTCAGCGCGGACTCGAAGCTCAGCAGGCCCAGGCCGTCGAGGGAGAAGATCACCTCGATCAGTAGCGATCCCGTGAAGAACAGGCCGATGAAGGCCGCCGGGAAACCGGCGATGATCAGCAGCATCGCATTACGGAATACGTGGCCGTAAAGCACGCGGTTTTCCGACAGACCCTTGGCGCGGGCGGTGGTCACGTACTGTTTGTTGATCTCATCGAGAAAGCTGTTCTTGGTCAGCAGGGTGAGGGTGGCGAAGTTACCGATCACCAGCGCAGTCACTGGCAGGGCCAGGTGCCAGAAGTAGTCGAGAATCTTGCCGGTCAGGCTCAGTTCGTCGAAGTTGTTCGAGGTAAGGCCGCGAAGGGGGAACCAGTCGAAGTAGCTGCCGCCGGCGAAGAGCACGATCAGCAGGATGGCGAACAGGAATGCAGGAATGGCGTAGCCGATGATGATCGCCGTGCTGCTCCAGACATCGAAGGCGCTGCCGTGGCGCACGGCCTTGGCGATCCCCAGGGGTATGGAGACCAGGTACATGATCAGGGTGCTCCAGAGCCCGAGGGAGATGGATACCGGCAACTTCTCGATGATCAGGTCGGTGACCTTGGCATCACGGAAGAAGCTATTGCCGAAATCCAGTTTCAGGTAGTTGGTGATCATCAGCCAGAAGCGTTCCGGCGCCGGCTTGTCGAAGCCGTACATCTTCTCGATCTCGGCCACCAGTTCCGGGTCGAGGCCCTGGGCGCCGCGGTAGTTCGAGCCGGCCGTGGCCACTTCCGAGCCGCCGCCGGAGATGCGTCCGGTGGCGCCACCGGCCGCGGCATCGAAGCCTTCCAGTTTGGCGATCATCTGTTCCACCGGGCCACCGGGAGCGGCCTGGATGATGATGAAGTTGATCAGCAGGATGCCGAACAGGGTGGGAATGATCAGCAGCAGTCGACGCAGTATGTAGGCGAGCATTTACTGGGCATCCGGCTCGGAGGGGGCTTGCTCGGACTCGTTAGCAGTTTCCGTGCCCGGTTTCTGCCACCAGGTCATCAGGCTGTAGTCATAGAGCGGCGTCGTTTCGGGGCGCTGGAAGTGGTTCCAGTAGGCCACGCGCCAGGTGTCGACGTAGTAGTTAGGCACCACATAGTGACCCCAGAGCAGTACCCGATCGAGGGCGCGGGCGTGTTTCACCAGGCTTTTGCGCGAGTCGGCGCGGATCAGGCCCTCCACCAGCTTGTCGATGGCAGGGTCGCGCAAGCCGATGAAGTTGCGGCTGCCAGCACTGTCGGCGCTGCGCGAGTGCCAGAACTCCATCTGTTCGTTGCCTGGCGAACTGGACTGCCCCCAGGTGGCAGGGATCATGTCGAAGTCGCGCGAGCGCAGGCGGTTGATGTACTGGGAAACGTCCACGCGGCGAATCTGCAGATCGATGCCCAACTCCGCCAGGTTGCGCTTGAAGGGCAGGATCACCCGTTCCAGGTTGGCCTGGGCGATGAGGATCTCGAAGGCCAGGGGCTTGCCGTCCGGACCGACCATCTTGTCGTTCTCGATCTTGTAGCCGGCCTCCATGAGCAACTGGTAAGCGCGGCGTTTCTGGTCGCGGATGATGCCGCTGCCGTCACTCACCGGCGGTTTGAACACCTGGGTGAAGACTTCGCTCGGCACCTGGTCACGCAGCGGCTCGAGGATTTTCAGCTCCTCGGCATCAGGCATCTCGTGGGACGCCATCTCCGAGTTCTCGAAGTAGCTGCTTGTGCGTTTGTAGGCGCCGAAGAACAGCTGCTTGTTGGCCCATTCGAAGTCAAACAGCAGAGCGATGGCCTCGCGTACCCGACGGTCCTGGAATGCTGGTCGGCGAATGTTGAAGGCAAAGCCCTGCATCCCGGTCGGGTTGTGGTTCGGGATGGCTTCCTTGATGATCTTGCCGGCGCGCAGGGCAGGGCTTTCGTAGCCGGTGGCCCAGTCCTTGGCGGAGTACTCCAGGTTGAAGTCGAACTGGCCGGCCTTGAAGGCCTCCAGTGACACCGACATGTCGCGGTAGTAGTCGACGGTTATCGCATCGAAGTTGTAGTAACCGCGCGTGACCGGAAGGTCTTTGGCCCACCAGTCCTTGACCCGCTCATAGCGAATGGAGCGGCCAGCGTCCACCTTGGCGATGCGATAAGGGCCGCTGCCGAGCGGCGGAGAGAGGTCGGTCTTGCCGAAGTCGCGACCTTCCCAGAAGTGCTTGGGCAGTACCTGGATCTGGCCGAGGATCAGCGGCAGTTCGCGATTGCCCGCGTGCTTGAAGTCGAAGCGCACGCGCAACCTGTCCTCGGCCTCCACCTTGGCCACGTCGGCGTAATAGTGGCGGTACATGGGGTCGCCATGTTCGACCAGGATGTTGAAGGTGAAAATCACGTCCTCGGCCGTCACCGGCTGGCCATCGTGGAAGCGCGCCTTGGGATTCAGGTAGAAGCGCACATAGCTGTTGTCCGGCGCCTTTTCGATCCGCTCCGCCAGCAGGCCGTACTCGGTGAAGGGTTCATCCGGGGAATGGAAGGTCAGGCTGTCGTAGATCAGGCCGATCTGGTCGGCCGAATTGCCCCGCGGAATGAAGGGGTTGAGGCTGTCGAACCCGCCGACGCCGGCGAGACGCAGGACGCCGCCCTTGGGAGCCTCCGGGTTGACCCAGGAAAAGTGCGTGAAGTTTGCCGGGTACTTGGCAGGCTCGTCATACAGGGTGATGGCGTACTTGGGCTCGGCCGTGGCGAGGCCGGCCAGGGACAGCAGCAGGGCGCCACAACCTTGCAGGCAGCGGTTGCGCAGCGTTTTGCTCATCGGGCGTTCTCCGTGGGCTTCAGCCACCAGGCACGCAAGCCCAGGGTGTAGGGCGGCGTGGTGACGAAGGCGAACCGGTTGCGGTAGGCCAGGCGGTGATAATTGATGTACCAGTTAGGGATGCTGTAGTGCTCCCAGAGCAGGGTGCGGTCGAGTGCTCGCGCGGCGGCCAATTGTTCGTCGCGGCTCTGGGCGCCGAGTAGCTTGTCGATCAAGTCGTCGGTCACCGGGTTGGCGACGCCCGCGTAATTCTTGCTGCCCTTCACGCCCACCTGGCTGGAGTGGAAGTAGAGGTATTGCTCCAGGCCCGGACTCAGGGTCTGCGGCAGGGTCATCAGGATCATGTCGTAGTCGAAGTGGTCGAGGCGCTGTTTGTACTGCGCGCGGTCCACGGTCCTCAGGCTGACGTCGATGCCGATGCTGGCAAGGTTTTCGCGATAGGGCTGGAGGATACGTTCAAGGTTCGGGTTGACCAGCAGGATTTCAAAACGCAGCGGCTGGCCACGATCATTCACCAGGCGCTGGCCGGACAGCTTCCAGCCGGCTCCGGCCAATAGACCGAGGGCGCGGCGAAGGGTTTCCCGCGGGATGCCACGACCCTCGGTGGTGGGCACCTGGAACGGCTGGATGAACAGCGACTCCGGCAACTCCTTGCGGTGGGGGGACAGCAGCAACCACTCGTGCCCCTCGGGCTTGCCCTGGGCGCTGAACTCGCTATTGGGGTAGTAGCTGGTGGAGCGCATGTAGGCGTTGTTGAAGAGGGTACGGTTGGTCCATTCGAAGTCGAACATCAGCCCCATCGCTTCGCGCACCTTGCGGTCACTGAATACGGCGCGGCGGGTGTTCATGAACAGGGCCTGGGTCTGGGTCGGGATCTGGTGCGGGATCTCGGCGCGTATGACGTCGCCACGGGCGATGGCCGGGAAACGATAGCCATTGGCCCAGTTCTTCGCCTGATGCTCGATGTAGAAATCAAACTCCCCAGCCTTGAAGGCTTCGAACGCGACGTTGCTGTCGCGGTAGAACTCCACTTCGACCCGATCAAAGTTGTACTTGCCACGGTTGGCCGGCAATTTCTCGCCCCACCAGTCCTTGACCCGCTCGAATACCAGGCTGCGTCCAGGCCGGACCTGAGTGATGCGATAAGGACCGCTGCCCAGGGGGGGCTCGAAGGTGGTGGCCTTGAAGTCGCGGTTTTCCCAGTAGTGCTGGGGGAGAACGGGCAATTCGCCAAGGCGCAGGATCAACAGCGGGTTGCCGGCGCGCTTGAGTACAAAGCGAATGCGGTGGCGGTTGAGGATGTCGACCCGCTTCACTTCCTGCAGGCTGGTGCGGTATTGCGGATGGCCGTTCTCGGCCAGCGTGCGGTAGGAGAAGGCAACGTCATAGGCGGTAATCGGTTTGCCGTCGTGGAAGCGGGCTTCCTCGCGCAGGTTGAATACCACCCAGCTTCGGTCCTCGCTGTATTCGACGCTCCTGGCGATCAGCCCGTAGCTCGAGGCGGGCTCGTCCCCGGACGGGTCGTACTGGCCGGTACCCACCATCAACGGCTCGTTCAGTTCGGTGACGCCGTACTGCAGAAAGTTGGGCGTGGCCACCGGACTGGTGCCCTTGAAAGTGTAGGGATTGAGGGTGTCGAAGTTGCCGAAGGCCATGACCCGCAGTGTTCCGCCCTTGGGGGCACTGGGGTTGACCCAGTCGAAATGGTCGAAGTTGGCGGGGTACTTCAGGGTGCCGAACTGCGCATAGCCGTGGCTTTCAATCAGGCTGGCGAAGCAGGGTTGGGCCAGCAGGCCGATAAGCATGAACGCAAGGCGACGCATCAGGCGGGGGTCCGATCCATGGCTGTTGTGTCGGGCATATGGGCGCTGGCCTCGCTGGCGGGAAGGCGCGGGCCTCGGGCCGGCGAAATCGTGTCGGGGGTCACGCGCTGCGGGTGTCGGCGGTGACGGCTGGCAAGTACAGTAACAGCTTGTACAGGCAAGAAAAAAGGGCCAGCCTGCGGCTAGCTGGCCAGCACTCTGGCCACCATCCGGAAATTTTTGCAGAGGTGCCAATCTTGGGTGAACGCAGCCATGGTTTGCAGTCATGGATAGACCGGTTCAACGAGGCCGAATTGCCCGCCCTGGCCGCGGTGGTGCAGGACTTGCACCATATGGCCCAACAGGACAAATCCTCCGTGCAGCAGTTGGCCGATGTGCTACTGCGTGACGCGACCCTGACCTCCAAGGTGCTGAAGGTCGCCAACAGCGTCTACTACAACCCCTCCCAGGAGGCGATCCGCACGATCTCCCGCGCCATCGTACTGATCGGTTTCGAGAACGTGCGCCTGATTGGTCTCTCCGTGAGCCTGATCGACAGCCTGCTGACTCGCGGCCCGCGGGAGCAACTGCCGGCGCTCCTGGCGCGTTCCTTCCATGCCGCGGTGCAGGCACGCAACATTGCAGGCTACCTGTTGGCGCGCAGCCAGGAAGAGGTATTCATTGCCGCCCTGCTGCACAATCTGGGGGAGCTGGCGTTCTGGGGCTGTGGCGGCGATCAGGCCGATGAGCTGGCCGCAGCCTTGGCGCAACCAGGGGTCGACGAAGAGCAGGCCGTACGCGACGTGCTGGGCACCAGTTTTCGCCAGCTGACCTTGGGACTGGTGCGTAGCTGGAACCTGGGGGAACTGGCGAGCCTCGCCCACGTCGGCTCGTCCCAGAGCGACCCGGCGGTGAAGGCTGTGAGCTTGGGTGTGCGCATCAGTGAGTCAGCCCTGCAGGGCTGGGACTCTCCAGCCATGACGCTACTGGTGGAGCAGTTCGCCAGCCTGGTGGGCCTCGGTCGGGAGGAGGCGCTGCAGCAGGTTCTGGCCAATGCCGATGAGGCGGTCAAGGTGGCGACGACCTTTGGCGCCAGCAAGCTTTGCCACCTGATTCCCCACACCGACCCGGAACAGATTCGCGTTCAGCGCGAGCAGCGCCAGGCGCAGTTGCTTCAACCCAACCTGCTGGTCATGCAGCAGGCCCTGCAGGAACTCGGCATGCTGGTGTCGCGCAAGGCCGACGTCAACCTGGTGCTGGATACCCTGCTTCAGGGCTTGCACCGGGGGGCCGGGATAGAGCGGGTAATGGTGGCTGTGCTGGCGGACCAGCGCAGTCGCTTCACGGCGCGCCGCGCAGTGGGTGAGGGCAGCGAGCGGTGGCTGAGTGACTTCGCCCTGCCGGCCGACTTGCCCGAGCAGGCCAACCTGTTCAGCTACGTCTTGCGTACCCGCGAGACCTTGTGGATGGGCGTTCCCGCCAGTTACAGCCTGAACGACCTGGTGACGCGCCCGATGCGCGAGTGGCTGGGGCAGGGGATGTTCTTCGTCGCGCCACTGCTGGCCGGCAAGCGCGAGATCGGGGTGATCTACGCCGATTGCCGACTTTCTGGCCGGGCGCTCAGGCATGAGCAGTTCGTGGCATTTCAGCATTTCGCTCAGGCAGCGGGGCGGTGCCTGGCGGCGATGGCGCAGAAATAGCCGCGGTCAGGGGCCGTGAGGCCCAGCGGGGGGCTGCAGGTGATACTGGGTCGCGCTTTGCTCGACGCCGATTTACACCGTGTGGGTGGAGGGCGTCAGGGCAGATAGACGGTCAGGGTCTGGCCCGGCTTCAGGCCGGTGCCACTGCGCGGATTCCAGCGTTGCAGGTGTTTCATCTCGACGTTGAAGCGCTTGGCGATCAGGTAGAGGGAGTCGCCCCGCTTGACCTTGTAATAGGTCACTGATTCACGGTCCTTGCCCTTGGACGTGCTGCCTTGGCTGGCGCTGGCGACCTGAAGGGCGCCGCCTTGCAGTTTCAGGACCTGACCGGCCTTGAGGTGATTGCCCTTGAGCTGGTTCCAGCGCTTGATGTCCTGCACATTCACCTTGTACTCGCGGGCGATGGACCAGAGGTTGTCGCCACTCTTCACCTTGTGGCTGCGCGTCGGGGCGGGTGCAGGAGCACTGGCGACGTTCTGGAACAGCGGTTGCCCGGGTTTCAGTCCTGGCTCGACCGGAATGCTCAATTGCTGGCCTACACGCAGGTGGTTGCCGGAAAGGCCATTGATTTCCTTCAGGGTCTTGACCGTTACGTGATAGCGGTTGGCGATGCCGTGCAGGCTGTCGCCATTGCGCACCCGGTACTGCTGCCAGTCCACCAGTTCCTGGGGCTTCATCAGGGCGAGGTTGGCGGTGAGCAGCTCGGCCTTCTCGGTCGGCACCAGCAGGTGTTGCGGGCCGTCCATGGTGATGCGTTTCTTGAAGGCCGGGTTGAGCTGGTACATCTCGTCGGCTTCCATGTCGGCCAGCTCGGCCACCTGCGACAGGTCGAGGCGCTGCTGCTTGACTTCCACCACTTCGAAGTAGGGTTCGTTGGCGATGGGATCGAGGTTCACGCCATAGGCTTCAGGTGCCATCACCAGTTGCGATAGTGCCAGCAGCTTGGGCACATAATCCTGGGTTTCCTTGGGCAATGGCAGGTTCCAGTAGTCGGTCGGCAGGCCGAGTTTCTGGTTGCGCTCGATGGCCCGGCTGACCGTGCCTTCGCCCGCATTGTAGGCGGCCAGTGCTAGCAGCCAGTCGCCGTTGAACATCTCGTGCAGGCGTTCCAGGTAGTTCAGCGCGGCGTTGGTGGAGGCGGTGATATCGCGACGGCCGTCGTACCAGTTGGTCTGGCGCAGGTTGAAGTAGCGGCCCGTGGACGGAATGAACTGCCAGATGCCCACGGCATGGCTGCGCGAATAGGCAAAGGGGTTGTAGGCGCTTTCCACCACCGGCAGCAGGGCAAGCTCCAGGGGCATGTTGCGTTCTTCCAGGCGCTCTACCACGTAGTGGATATAGAGGCTGCCACGCTCGCTGGCGCTTTCCAGGAAGGAGGGCTTGCTGACGTACCAGAGGCGCTGGCGCTCAATGCGCGGATTGACGCCGATTTCATCCTGCAGCTTGAAGCCGTTGCGCATGCGCTCCCAGATGTCCTGGGGCTCGCGCTCGGTTTCGGCTTCTTCCAGCCATTGGGGCTGCTGGTTCATGCCCAGCGCGCGGTCGGTGTCGCGGCCCTGGTCATCGTCCTTCTGGCCCATGCCAGAACAGCCTGCAAGCGTAACCGCACACACCACCACGAGCGCCCGCGCGGCTCGTGCCAATGCATCCAGGTCGAAGGTTTTGATCGGCGTAGATAACATTGGCTGTGAGGTTTTTCCGGCAAAAAAGTCCGGCGATTCTAGAAATCGACCTATGGTTGGTCAAGTTTTCACCAGTCCACCAAAGCTTGACCGACTGTTCAGAACTGGTCTTTCCAGGCTCGGAGGGTGGCGAAGACCTCGGTTGGCGTAGGGTTATCCCGACCGGCCCGCTCGTCGGCCATTTGTTTAACGGATGTTTCGGTTACCCGCAGGAAGGGGTTGGTGGCCAGTTCCAGGGCGATGGTAGAGGGCAAGCTGATCCCCCCTTGCTCGCGCAGCCGGGTGACTTCGTCGAATCGCGTGGCCGTAGCGCGGTTGGTGGGTTCCACGGCCTTGGCGAAGCGCAGGTTGCTGAGCGTGTACTCATGGGTGCAGTAGATGCGGGTGGCCACCGGCAGCGCTGCCAGGCGGGTGAGGGAGTGGTGCATCTGTTCCGGGGTGCCTTCGAACAGACGGCCACAGCCGGCGGCGAACAGCGTATCGCCGCAGAACAGTAGCGGTTGCGTGGCGTCCGCATGGTAGTAAGCGATATGGCCCAGGGTATGGCCGGGGACTTCGATCACCTGGAACTCCAGGCCCAGCACCTGTACCCGGTCACCTTCGTCCAAGGCCTGGTCGCGCGAGGGGATCTTTTCCCGGGACGGCCCCAGCACGCGGGCGCCGCAGGCTTCCTTCAGGCGCGCCACGCCGCCGATGTGATCGTGGTGGTGGTGGGTGACCAGAATGTCGGTCAGCTGCCAGCCGGGATGGGCTTCAAGCCAGGCCAGTACCGGCCCGGCGTCACCTGGGTCGACCACCGCGCAGCGACGGTTTTCGGCATCTTGCAGCAGCCAGAGGTAGTTGTCGGAAAAGGCGGGGAGGGCATCGATCTGGATCATGAAGGGAGTCGCCAAGCAGAGAGCAATGGAGCATCTTAGGGCTCTGACGCAGGAGATTGCCATGACCGAGAAAGCATTCGCTCAAGCCGATGCCGACTGGCTCGAGCTGATCACCGGGGCCCGTTCCTGGTTCGCAGGCCCCTTGGGCGGGTTGATGCTGTTCGAAGAGCAGCGGTTGCTGGAGGACGAACTGGCGCGCTACTTCGGCGGTTACCTGGTGCATTACGGCCCGCGCGCGGAACTACCGCCCGGTGCCAAGCAGATCCAGCGCAGCGTGCACCTGGGGGCGCCCCTTCCGGGGGTGGAAATCGCCTGCGAAGAGGCCGCCTGGCCCTTGAGCGAGCATGCCGCCGACGTGGTGGTGCTGCAGCACGGCCTGGATTTCTGTCTTTCTCCCCATAGCCTGTTGCGCGAGGCTGCCCGCAGTGTGCGGCCCGGCGGTCATCTGATCATCGTCGGAGTCAATCCATGGAGTGCCTGGGGCGTGCGCCATTTCTTCGCTCGCGACGCCCTGCGCCAGGCGCGCTGCATCTCGCCAACGCGGGTCAACGACTGGCTCAACCTGCTGGGGTTCGCGCTGGAGAAACGACGCTTCGGGTGCTATCGTCCGCCGCTCGCTTCAGCCGCCTGGCAATCCCGCCTGGCCCGCCTGGAGCGTTGGGGCGCCGCCGGACAAGGATTCGGTGCGGGCTTCTATCTATTGGTGGCGCGCAAGCTGGTGATCGGCTTGCGGCCACTGCGTCAGGCCCGGCGCGAGCCCATGGGCAAGCTGGTTCCCATGCCGGTGGCCAAAGTCAGCCGGTGCGATTCGAAACATGAGGCATAAGTGAGCGATCTGGTCGAGATCTATACCGATGGCGCCTGCAAGGGCAATCCTGGCCCTGGCGGCTGGGGTGCGCTGCTGGTCTACAAGGGCGCCGAGCGCGAACTTTGGGGTGGCGAGCGCGATACCACCAACAACCGCATGGAGCTGATGGCCGCCATCATGGGGCTGGTCGCGCTCAAGCGTTCATGCGAGGTGAAAATCATCACCGACTCCCAGTACGTGATGCAGGGCATCACCGAATGGATGCCCAACTGGAAGAAGCGCGGCTGGAAGACCGCGGCCAAGCAGCCGGTGAAGAATGCCGATCTCTGGCAGGCCCTGGACGAGCAGGTGAATCGCCACAACGTGCGCTGGCAGTGGGTGCGCGGCCATACCGGCCACCCCGGCAACGAGCGGGCCGACCAGTTGGCCAATCGGGGTGTCGCTGAGTTGAATGCCCGCTAGAATTCCGCCCTTGCGGCAATCTCCTTCATAGGTTCTGAACATGCGTTATGTAGTCCTCGACACTGAAACCACCGGCATGCCGGTTACCGATGGTCACCGGGTCATCGAGATCGGCTGCGTCGAGATGGAAGGCCGGCGCCTCACCGGGCGGCACTTCCACGTTTACCTGCAACCCGATCGCGAGGTGGATGAAGGCGCCATCGCGGTACACGGCATCACCAACGAGTTCCTGGTGGGCAAGCCGCGCTTCAAGGATGTTGCCGATGAGTTCTTCGAATTCATCAAGGGCGCCGAGCTGATCATCCACAACGCGGCGTTCGACATCGGCTTCATCAATAACGAATTCGCCCTGTTGGGGCAGTCCGACCGCAGCGACGTCACCGAGTACTGCACGGTGCTCGACACCCTGATGATGGCCCGCGAGCGCCATCCGGGTCAGCGCAACAGCCTGGACGCCCTGTGCAAGCGCTACGACGTCGACAACTCCAACCGTGAACTGCACGGCGCATTGCTCGACGCCGAGATCCTTGCCGACGTCTACCTGGCGATGACCGGTGGTCAGACCAACTTGTCCCTCGCCGGCGATGGTGGCGACGGCGGCGGTGGTCGTGCTCAGGCTTCGCCGATCCGCCGTCTGCCGGCCGATCGCGCACGCAGCCGAGTGATCCGCGCCAGCGAAGAAGAGCTGGCTGCCCATGCTTCCCGCCTGGCGGCCATCGAAAAGTCCGCCGGCTCACCCGCGCTCTGGGTTCAGATGGACGCGCCGCCGGCTTCCTGATTGCGACTTTTACGTACAGGCAGTGGCAGCAGGGGTACCGCCCCTGCGAACGAGCTTCTACCCTGAGGGCATAGGCGGGCAGGCCCGCCCCTCAGGGAGCCACAATGTATAAAGAGCTCAAGTTCCCCGTCCTCATCGTCCACCGTGACATCAAGGCCGACACCGTTGCTGGCGACCGTGTGCGCTGCATCGCCCGGGAGCTCGAGCAGGAAGGCTTCACCATTCTCTCCACCGCCAGCTCCGCCGAAGGGCGCATCGTTGCCTCGACCCACCATGGTCTCGCCTGCATCCTGGTCGCTGCCGAAGGCGCCGGGGAGAACCAGCGGCTGTTGCAGGACATGGTGGAGTTGATCCGCGTTGCGCGGGTGCGCGCGCCGCAGCTACCGATCTTCGCCCTCGGCGAGCAGGTGACCATCGAGAATGCGCCGGCCGAGGCCATGGCCGACCTCAACCAACTGCGCGGCCTGCTTTATCTCTACGAAGACACCGTGCCTTTCCTGGCACGCCAGGTAGCCCGCGCCGCGCGCAGTTATCTGGAAGGGTTGCTGCCGCCGTTCTTCCGCGCCCTGGTGGAACACACCGCGCAGTCCAACTACTCCTGGCACACGCCGGGGCATGGTGGCGGCGTCGCTTATCGCAAGAGCCCGGTAGGCCAGGCGTTCCACCAGTTTTTTGGCGAAAACACGCTGCGCTCGGACCTTTCTGTTTCAGTGCCGGAACTGGGGTCTCTGCTCGATCACACCGGTCCGTTGGCCGAAGCCGAAGCGCGGGCAGCGCAAAACTTCGGTGCCGACCACACGTTCTTCGTGATCAACGGCACCTCGACGGCCAACAAGATCGTCTGGCACTCCATGGTGGGCCGCGATGACCTGGTGCTTGTGGACCGCAACTGCCACAAGTCCATCGTCCACTCGATCATCATGACCGGTGCCATTCCGCTGTACCTGACGCCGGAGCGCAACGAGCTGGGCATCATCGGACCGATCCCGCTCAGCGAGTTCAGCCGTGAGGCGATCCAGGCGAAAATCGACGCCAGCCCCCTGGCCAAAGGCCGCGCGCCCAAGGTCAAGCTGGCAGTAGTGACCAACTCCACCTATGACGGCCTCTGCTACAACGCAGAGCTGATCAAACAGGCCCTGGGCGACTCGGTGGATGTGCTGCATTTCGATGAGGCCTGGTACGCCTACGCCGCCTTCCACGAGTTCTACGCTGGGCGCTACGGCATGTGTACTGGCCGGGATGAACGCTCGCCGCTGGTGTTCACCACCCATTCCACCCACAAGCTGCTGGCGGCGTTCAGCCAGGCTTCGATGATCCACGTGCAGGATGGCGGCGCGCGCCAGCTGGACCGGCATCGTTTCAACGAAGCCTTCATGATGCACATCTCCACCTCGCCCCAGTACGGCATCATCGCCTCGCTCGATGTGGCGTCGGCGATGATGGAAGGTCCCGCCGGGCGCTCGCTGATCCAGGAAACCTTCGACGAGGCGCTGCGCTTTCGCCGGGCACTGGCCAATGTGCGACAGAACCTGACGACCGACGACTGGTGGTTCGGCATCTGGCAGCCGCCGCTGGTGGAGGGCGCCGACAGCGTCGCCACGGTGGACTGGCTACTGCGCCCGGATGCCGATTGGCACGGTTTCGGCGATGTGGCGGAAGACTATGTGCTGATCGACCCGATCAAGGTCACGCTGGTAACGCCGGGCCTGACGGCCGATGGCAAGCTGGGTGACCAGGGCATTCCCGCGGCCGTCGTCAGCAAGTTCCTCTGGGAGCGCGGGCTGGTGGTGGAGAAGACCGGCCTCTATTCCTTCCTGGTGCTGTTCTCCATGGGGATCACCAAGGGCAAGTGGAGCACGCTTCTCACTGAGCTGTTGGAGTTCAAGCGCGGCTACGACGCCAACCAGAGCCTGGCCGAGGCGTTGCCCTCGATCGCCACCGCTCATGCGGCCCGTTATGCCGGCATGGGGTTGCGTGACCTCTGCGACGCGCTGCATGCCTGCTACCGCAACAGCGCTACGCCAAAAGCGTTGCGACGCATGTACACGAAACTGCCGGAGCTGGCGATGAAGCCCGCCGATGCCTACGACAAGCTGGTGCGCGGCGAGGTGGAGGCCGTGCCGCTGGACAAGCTGCAAGGGCGCATCGCGGCTGTGATGCTGGTGCCCTATCCGCCGGGCATACCACTGATCATGCCGGGTGAGCGCTTCACCCCGGAAACCCGCGCAATAATCGATTACCTGGAATTCGCGCGCATCTTCGACCTGAGCTTCCCTGGCTTCGATATCGATGTGCATGGCCTCCACTGTCAGGAAAGTCCTACAGGTCGCTGCTATACAGTGGACTGCATCAGGGAATAAATCGGCCAGCGGGGGACGCGATGGCGACTGGGGAAGGGGAGAAGGCGCGACGCAGCATGGGCTTCTGGACCTGCACCGCGCTGGTGGTCGGCAACATGATTGGTTCGGGGGTGTTCCTGCTGCCTTCCAGCCTCGCGGCCTACGGTGGGCTCAGCCTGTTCGGCTGGCTGATCTCTAGCACTGGTGCCGTGATCCTCGCCCTCACCTTCGCCCGCCTGGCGCGGCTCAGCCCGGCGGCGGGCGGTCCTTACGCCTACACGCGAGACGGATTCGGCAACTTCGCCGGCTACCTTTGTGCCTGGACCTACTGGAAGGCGGCCTGGATCGGCAATGCCGCCATCTCAGTGACGCTGGTGGGTTATCTGCAGGTATTCATTCCGGCCTTGCGCGACCCGGTGCTGATGGTGGCCACGGCGATCGGCGCCATCTGGCTTTGTACCCTGATCAACCTGCGCGGTATCGGCGCCTTCGGCCTGGCGCAAAACCTGCTGACGGTGCTCAAGCTGGTGCCCCTGCTGCTGGTGGGCGTGCTGGGCTGGTTTTCCTTCAATCCCGAGTACCTGCGAATACCCGAGGCAAGCGAACTTCCCGGTGGGGTTGGCTACGCCCAGGCCATCGCCACCACGGCGGCGCTGACCCTCTGGTCCTTCATCGGCCTTGAGTCGGCAACCGTGCCGGCGGACCACGTGGACAACCCGAAGCGCACCATCCCAAGAGCCACGGTATTCGGCACCCTGGTGGCGGCCGGCGTGTACATCCTTTCCATCACTGCTGTGCAGGGCGTGTTGCCACCCGAGGTGCTGGCGCGCTCCACCGCACCCTTCGCCGACGCGGCGCGGGTGCTGGTAGGGGAGTGGGGCTACCACCTGGTGGCCGGCGGTGCGGTGATCGCGTGTCTCGGTGCGCTGAACGGCTGGGTCCTGCTGCAGGGCCAGATCCCCATGGCCACCGCCCGTGACGGCCTGCTGCCGGAGTCCCTGGCCAAGACCAACAAGCACGGCGTGCCGGCCAATGGCCTGCTGATTTCCGGGGTGCTGGTCACCGCGCTGGTGCTGGTGGATGGCCAGGGCGACCTGGTGGACGTGTTCAACGTGATCATCCTGCTCGGCACCATGACGGGCGTCGTGCCGTATGCCTTCTGCACCGCCGCCCTGCTGCAGCAACTGGCGGTGAAACCCGGCGACTTCTCCGAAGGCGAACGTGGGCGGCTGGTGGCCATCGGCGTGCTGGGTTTCGTCTACTCCATCTGGGCCCTGTATGGCACCGGCGAGCAGGCCATCTTCTGGGGCTTCCTCGTGCTGATGGCCGGTATCCCGCTCTACACCTGGCGCCAGTGGCGCAACCGGGTACAGGCGGACGCCGCCGTCAGAGCCAGTGGCTGACTGCCCACCAGCCGAGCACGCCCATCACGATGGTGTAGGGCAGTGCCATCCACACCATGCGTCCGTAAGACAGGCGCACCAGCGGTGCGATGGATGAGGTGAGCAGGAAGAGGAAGGCTGCCTGGCCGTTGGGGGTCGCCACACTGGGCAGGTTGGTGCCGGTATTAATGGCCACTGCCAGGGTGTCGAAGTGCTCGCGGGTCATGCCGCCGGAGTCCAGCACGTTCTTCACTTCAGTGATGTAGATGGTGGCGACGAAGACGTTGTCGCTGATGGCCGAGAGCAGGCCATTGGCGATGAACAACATGCCTGGCTGCTCATCCGCCGGCAGTGCCAGCACCGCGTGAATAATCGGGGTGAACAGGTGCTGCTGCTGGATGACCGCCACCACCGCGAAGAAGGTCACCAGCAGGGCGGTGAAGGGCAGGGCGTCCTGGAAGGCGCGGCCGATCTGGTGTTCATCGGTCACGCCGTTGAGGCTGGTGATCAGCACGATCACCAGCAGGCCGATCAGACCCACCTCGGCCAGGTGCAGCGCGAGGCAGAGGATCAGGATCAGCGCAGCAGCGCCTTGCACTATAAGTGCGATGCGCTGGGACTGGGTGCGTCGGGAAGTTTCTTCATCGTCGAAGTGGGCCAGCACCTGGCGCACGCTCTCGGGCAGTTCGGCGCCGTAGCCAAACCAGCGCAACTTCTCCAGCAGCACGCAAGTCAGCAGGCCCGCAGCCAGCACCGGCATCGAGACCGGTGCCACGCGCAGGAAGAACTCCTTGAAGTGCCAGCCGGCCTCATGACCGATCAGCAGATTCTGCGGCTCGCCCACCAGGGTGCAGACGCCGCCCAGGGCGGTACCCACGGCGGCGTGCATCAGCAGGCTGCGGAGGAAGGCGCGGAAGGCGTCGAGGTCCTCACGGCTGGCGCTGGTCACTTCATGGTCGGAGTCGTGGCTGTGCTCGTCACCCGCGCCCTTGCCGGAGGCCACACGGTGGTAGACGGCGTAGAAGCCCACGGCGACGCTGATGATCACCGCGGTCACGGTCAGGGCATCGAGGAAAGCCGACAGGAAGGCCGACAACAGGCAGAACATCAGCGCCAGCATGCTCTTGCTGCGCACCCCGAGCAGCAGGCGAGAGAACAGCAGGAGCAGCAGGTCCTTCATGAAATAGATCCCCGCCACCATGAACATCAGCAGCAGAAGCACCGGAAAATTGTGCTCGAGCTCCTTGTACACCGCGTCGGGAGTCGCCAGGCCGAGTAGCAGGGCCTGTATCACGAGCAGGCCGCCGGGCAGCAGCGGATAGCACTTGAGCGCCATCGCCAGGGTGAAGATGAACTCGCCCACCAGCAGCCACGAACACAGAACGGGGCCCAACAGCCAGAGCACCAGCGGGTTCAGCACCAGGAACGCGATGATCGACAGCTTGTACCAACGGGGCGAGTTGCCGAGGAAGTTGCGACCGAGTGCGGCGGCGGGCGAGGCGGGCATCGAGGTTGTCCTTGGTCTTCTAATTGTTGGAGGGCGCTGGGAAGGTGCCAGCCCGGTCCCTGTAGATCAAGCGTTTAAGCCCGGTTTTCGATGTGAAGTGGCAGTTGCATGGCGTGGCCTGCGTCACAGTGGGCAGCATCGACTTTTACATCGTGCTTGTTATAGTTGCCGGGCTTCCTGAACGACTCCATTTCTGTGGCGCACGCCGAGGACTGTCCCGTGCCTGATTACAAAGCCTTCCGCGTAGAGTTGGCAGACAAGATCGCCCATGTGCAGATCAACCGTCCGGAAAAGATCAACGCGATGAACGCCGATTTCTGGAAAGAGATCGTCGAGATATTCCGCGAGATCGAAGACAACGACGAAGTGCGGGTGGTGGTGATTTCCGGTGCGGGCAAGCATTTTTCGTCCGGCATCGACCTGATGATGCTGGCCTCGGTCGGCGCCCAGCTTGGTCCGGATGCCGGTCGCAACGCACGTGCCCTGCGCCGCAAGATTCTCGAACTGCAGGCCTCGTTCAACGCGATCGACAACTGCAGCAAGCCGGTGATCGCGGCTATCCAGGGCTACTGCCTGGGCGGTGCCATCGACCTGATCTCCGCCTGCGATATGCGCTATTCGACTGTCGATGCGCAGTTCGCCATCAAGGAAATCGACATCGGAATGGCGGCTGACGTCGGCACGTTGCAGAGACTGCCGCGGATCATCGGTGACGGCATGATGCGCGAGCTGGCCTACACCGGCCGCACCATCCAGGGCGAGGAGGCCCAGCGCCTGGGGTTGGTCAATCGAACCTACGCCGATCAGGATGCCCTGCTCGATGGGGTGTTCGGCATTGCCCACGAGATTGCCGCCAAGTCCCCCATCGCAGTGCGCGGCACCAAGGAAATGATCCGCTACATGCGTGACCACCGCGTCGACGATGGCCTCGAGTACATCGCTACCTGGAACGCGGCCATGTTGCAATCGGCCGATTTGCGCGTGGCCATGGCAGCCCACATGAGCAAACAGAAGCCAGAGTTCGCTGACTGATGCGCTACCGCACACTCGCGCGGGAGGCGCATTAAGGCATGGTCACCGGAGTCACTTCGCTGGGGCTGGTGCGCGACGAGTTGTTCGCCACCATGGAGCAGGCTGAACAGAGCCTCGAGCAGTTCATCGCCGAACGCCAGAATGGCAGCCTGTTGCAGCAGGCGGTGGAGGCCATGCACCAGGTGCGTGGCACACTCAAACTGATTGAGCTGACCGGCGCTGAACTGCTGGCCCAGGAGCTGCTGGACCAGGCTACGGACATTCCCGCCGGGGCCGGTGAGGAGCGCGACGTCCAGTTGGCGGCCCAGAGCAATGCGCTGCACGTGCTGCGTCGCTACCTGGAAAACCTGGATGTGCACCGCCAGGAAATGCCTGAGCTGCTGCTACCGGCGATCAATGACTTGCGCCAGGCCGGCGGCCAGCCGCCGCTGCCGGAAAGCTATTTTTTCAGCGTGCGCCTGGACCAGACGCGCCAAGGGGCGACTGCATGCAGTTTGCCTGCGGGTGCCGATCCGGAGGCTTTGGCCCGACGTTTCCGTCAAGCCTACCAGCAGGGTCTGCTTGGCTTCCTGCGGGGGCATAAGGTGCCCAGTGCCCTGCGCATGATGGAGCGCGCCCTGGGTGGCCTGGAGCGCCTGTTCGCCGAGCAGTCCCGTGGCCGTCTCTGCTGGATCGGCGCGGCGGCCATCGAGTCGCAGCTCGACGGCCAGTTGCTGGCGCGCAAGTCGCGCAAGCAACTGTTCTCGCGCCTGGACCGAGAGCTCAAGCTGCTTTTGGCCAACTCGGCCTACGAGGCGCCACGCAGCTTGCAGAAAGAACTCCTCTACCTGGTGGCGCTCGCCGACAGTCAGGGGCCGCGCTCCCGCGAGCTGCGCGAAGTCTTCGGCATGACCGCGCTACCTTTCTCCGATCAGCTCCTGGAGCAGGAATACCAGCGCCTGTCAGGGCCGGGGCAGGCGGTGATGCGTTCGCTGTCCTCGGCCATCTTCGAAGAGCTGAACAGCGTCAAGGACATGATCGACCTGATCGAGCGTGGCACTGCGCCGAGCGAGTCCTTCGAGAGTCTTCATACCCTGCTGGGCAAGCTGGCCAAGACCCTGGTCATGGTTGGCTTGAACTCCCCCGGCAACGCCTTGCAGTCGCAATTGCCGATGGTTGCCGCCTGGAGCGCAAGCGCGCCGGTCGAGTCCAGCGAGTTGCTCAAGCTGGCCGATGCCGTGCTCTATGTGGAAAGCATGGTGGCCGGTCTCGACAGTGGTGAGCGCCGGGGGGCGCGGCTGGTGGCTGAACCGGGACACGAGGCGGAATCCTTTGCCAACCACCAATTGGCCGAAGCGCGTATCGTGGTACTGGACGAAGCCCAGGCCGGACTCGCCCTGGCCAAGCGCGCCATTACCGCCTACCTGGAGTCCAACGGCGAAAAACCGCATCTGGCCAACGTGCCGGTGAGCCTGCAGGCCGTTCGCGGAGGACTCTGGTTCCTTGGTCAGGAGCGTGCTGCTGCCTTGGTCGGTGCCTGTGCCGAGTACATCCAACAGCAGATGCTGGAGACCTCTCTCATGCCTTCGGAGCAGATGTTGGAAACCCTGGCGGATGCCCTGACCAGCCTTGAGTACTACCTCGAAGGCGGTGCCGGCATGCGCCGTGGCTTCCAGGTCGACGTCCTCGACCTGGCTGCCAACAGTGTGCGGGCCCTGGGCCTGCCAGTGGCAGCCTGACATGACTGGTGAACGCTGGCATTCGGGCCTGCTGGATGTCTCCAAGCCTGGAGGCTGGGCGGTGGCCCATTGTCGCCAGCAGTTTCTCACCGACAGCAACGGCGTGCTCTTCCCACGTGAGTGGCTGAAGCGCCAGGAACTGCCGGTGCTGGCCGAGCATGGTATCGGCCACTTCGACGGCGATTCCATCTACCTGCTTGAATTGGCCCATCCGGCTGAAGTGCCTGGTTGCCATTGGCAGGGCCTGCGCCAGGTCATGCTGCAGGGTGATCCCGATGTCTTCCGCATGCTCGGCTATGCCAGTCAGATTGGAACCTGGGCTGACCAGAACCGCTTCTGTGGTAGCTGCGGCCAGCGCATGGAGCCGGTTGCGGGCGAGCGGGCGATGCGCTGTCCGAGTTGCGAAGTCCACCACTATCCGCGACTGTCGCCGAGCATGATCGTGCTGGTCAGTCGTGGTGATGAGCTTTTGCTGGCGCGTTCTCCGCGCTTCGTCAGCGGCGTCTACAGCACACTGGCCGGCTTCGTCGAACCGGGCGAGTCGGTGGAGGAGTGCGTGGCCCGCGAGGTGCGGGAAGAAGTCGGCGTGGAAATCGGCAATATCCAGTACATCGCCAGCCAGAACTGGCCTTTCCCGCATTCGCTGATGCTCGGTTTCCATGCTGAATACCGTAGCGGCGAGATCGTGCCGCAACCGGGTGAGATAGAAGATGCCCGCTGGTTCCCCGTGGATGCGCTGCCGCCCTTGCCGGCGCAGCGCTCCATCGCGCGTTACCTCATCGATCTCTACGTGGCGCGGCGCCTCGGCTCAGCCGATCCAGTGCTGCCACGCTAGGCGCGCGGTCAGCACCAATACCACCAGTATGAACACCGGGCGGATGAACTTGGCGCCGCCCTTGATGGCGGTGCGCGCACCCAGGAAAGCGCCTGCCATCAATGCCACGCCCATGCTGATGCCCAGCGCCCAGGCCACCTGTCCTGCGGCGATGAAGACCACCAGGGCCATGGCGTTGCTGACGAAGTTCATGCTGCGGGCGACGCCGCTGGCGCGTACCAGGTCCAGCGGGTAGAGCAGCAGGCTGCTGACGGTCCAGAAGGCACCTGTGCCCGGGCCGGCGACACCGTCGTAGAAACCGAGGCCCAGGCCCTGGGGCCACTGGCGGCCGCGAGGGATGACAGCATCCTGGCTATGCGCCACGTCCGGGGTCTTGCCGAACAGCAGGTAAAGGCCGCATCCGAAGACCACCACCGGCAGCATCTGGTTGAGCCAGGCGGCGGGAAGCCAATGGGCGATCACCGCGCCCAGGGCGGCACCGATGGCGGTGGCAATCAGCGCATGGCGCCATTTGCCGGGATCGAACAATTTGCGCCGATAGAAGGTGAAGCTGGCGGTGGCCGAGCCGAAGGTGGCGCAGAGTTTGTTGGTGCCCAGTACCAGGTGCGGTGGCAGCCCGGCGGTAAGCAAGGCAGGGATGGTCAGCAGTCCGCCGCCACCGGCGATGGCGTCGATGAATCCGGCAAGAAACGCGACAGCGGCGAGAATCGCCAGTGTGGCGGGATCGACCGCCAGCTCAATGGGGAATGGCATGGAAAACGAGGTCCGTGTCTACAACTGCCGCGTGGCTTGTGGCTGCGGCGTGGGGAGTTGCGCATAATGCCGGCATTTTCACGCATAAGGAATGGGCTCCATGCAGTATGACGGCCTGGCCTGGGCAACCGCCCTGCTGGCAGTGTTGGTCGCGGTGGTGGCGGGACGTATCCTCTTCGATCGCGGCTGGTTTCTGGGTTGGCTTCGCGGTACCTGCGGCCTGGCGTTCCTGGTTCTGGCGCTGCTGGTGGCATTGGTAGCCAAGGACCTGTGGAGCTACAACGCACTGCCTGAAGACAAGCCGCTGGTGACCCTGAACTTCAAGTCCACGGGCCCGCAGAGCTACCAGGTCACGCTATTGGAGGGCGGCACCGAGCGTGAGGTGTTGCTGGATGGCGACCTCTGGCAACTGGATGCGCGACTGTTCAAGTGGAAAGGCCTGGGTGAGTTGCTCGGTCTGCAACCGGGCTATCGCCTGGAGCGACTATCGGGGCGCTTCCTCGCCATCGAACAGCAGGCGCTGGCCCAGCATCCTCGCGTGCAATTGGCGGCGAGTCCATACGGCGTTGATCTGTGGCGCTGGTTGCGACTGGCCCAGCGCGACTTCTTCCTGTTCGTGCCTGAGGCGCAGCGGGTGACCTATCTGCCAATGGCCGATGGAGCCGTCTATTCCGTGAGCCTGTCGCCCACAGGTCTGCTGGCTCAGCCGTTGAACCAGGTGGCCAAGGAAGCGTTGAAGGACTGGCGCTGATTCCGGGCTGCAAGCGGTAGGGGGCGGGTGGCGCTCCGCGCGCCTGAGCAACCCATCGCCCGTGACTGCATGGGGTTCGCTCCGCTCTACCCATCTTACGGTGCTATGCGCAATAACGAGAAAGGGAGCCCTCGGGCTCCCTTATTCATGGGCGATATCCTCAGGAAAGGAAGCCGCCGTCGACGTTCAGCGCAACGCCTGTGGTGTAGCTGGAGGCATCGCTGGCAAGGTAGAGGACGGTGCCGGCCATCTCGCTTGGGTCCGCGACGCGCTTGAGCGGGATGCGTTGCAGGGCGACGTTGAGGATGGCGTCGTTCTTCACCAGGGCCGAGGCGAACTTGGTGTCGGTCAGGCCCGGGAGCAGGGCGTTACAGCGAATGCCGAACTGGGCGCATTCCTTGGCGAAGACCTTGGTCATGCTGATCACGGCGGCCTTGGTCACCGAGTAGATGCCCTGGAACTCGCCGGGGGAAACGCCGTTGATGGAGGCGACGTTGATGATGCTGCCGCCGCCGTTCTGCTTCATCAGCTTGCCGCCTTCGATGGACATGAAGTAGTAGCCACGGATGTTCACGTCCACGGTCTTCTGGAAGGCCGACAGGTCAGTGTCCAGCACGTTGCAGAACTGTGGGTTGGTGGCGGCGTTGTTGACCAGGATGTCGAGGCGGCCGAACTTCTCGCGGATCTCGGCGAAGACGCTCTGGATCTGTTCCATTTCGCCGATGTGGCAGGCGATGGCGGTGGCCTGGCCGCCTTCGGCGATGATGGCGTCGGCAACGGCCTGGCAGCCTTCGATCTTGCGGCTGGAAACGATCACGTGGGCGCCTTGCTGGGCCAGCAGCTTGGCAATGGCTTCACCGATACCGCGGCTGGCGCCGGAAACGAAGGCGATCTTGCCGTCGAGGTCGAACAGATGGGTCTTGGACATGGGGTTCCCCTTGTTGTAAGCCGGTTTACAGCCGTGATTGGTTGATGACTTGCAGGCTCATCTGCTCCAGCAGTTTGTTCATGTGAATGAACTGTGCGAAGCGCTTGTCCTGGGTCTGCCCGTGGAAGTAGCGGTAGTAGATCTGCTGCACGATGCCGGCCAGGCGGAACAGGCCGTAGGTGAAGTAGAAGTCGAGGTTGTCGATGCGCGGCAGGCCGGCACGCTCGGCGTAGTAGTCGGCGAACTCCTGGCGGGTCAACATGCCTGGCAGGTGGCTCGGCTGACGACGCATCAACTGCACGGGGGCCGGGTCTTTGGCTTCGATCCAATAGGCGAGGGTGTTGCCCAGGTCCATGAGCGGATCGCCGATGGTGGTCAGTTCCCAGTCCAGTACCCCGATGATCTCCATCGAGTTGTTCGGATCGAGGATCACGTTGTCGAAGCGGTAGTCGTTGTGGACGATGGCCGGCTTGTGGTGGTCGGCCGGCATCTTGTCGCGCAGCCACGCCTTGACCGGTTCCCAGGTCGGGGCGTCCGGGGTCAGGGCCTTCTCGTAGCGGTCGGTCCAGCCGGCGATCTGGCGCTGCACATAACCTTCCGGTTTGCCCAGGTCGCCCAGGCCGCAGGCCTTGTAGTCGACGTTGTGCAGTTCCACCAGCTTGTCGATGAAGCTCAGGCACAGTTCGCGGGCCTGGCCTTCATCGAGCGTCATGTCGGCCGGCAGGTCGGCGCGCAGGATCACGCCCTTGACCCGTTCCATCACGTAGAACTCGGCGCCGATCACCGATTCGTCGGTGCAGTGCACATAGGCCTTGGGGCAGTACGGGAAACCGGCGTTGAGCTGGTTGAGGATGCGGAACTCGCGGCCCATGTCGTGTGCGGACTTGGCTTTGTGGCCGAAGGGAGGGCGGCGCAGCACGAACTCCTGGTTGGGGTATTCCAGCAGGTAGGTCAGGTTGGAGGCGCCGCCAGGGAACTGGCTGATGCTCGGGGTGCCTTCCAGGCCGGGAATGTTGGCCTTGAGGTATTGGTCGATAACGGCGGCGTCGAGCTCTTCGCCTTCGCGGATACGGGTGGACTGATCAGTAAGCGTCATGCTTATCCCTTCTACTTATGATGGGGGCCCGAGACTATTCGCTAATCTAATGCCGCCTCAGGGGCGTCACAAGCCGAACGAGCCGTTATAGACAAAGGTGTTGCAGCACAATCAGGCTGCCTGATTCGCCCGTGCCGCTTGTGTTGGGCGAAAAAAAACCGGAGCCCATGGACTCCGGTTTCTTGGTGCATGGCTTTTCGCGGGAAAAGCTTAGACCGGGAACAGTTCGCCGAGCTTCATGGCCAGCATCATGTCGCCTTCGGCGCGCAGCTTGCCGGCCATGAAGGCCTGCATGCCGTCGGTTTCACCGCTGGTGATACCCTTCAGGGTAGCGCTGTCCATGATCAGGGTGACGTTCGGGTTCGGGGCGTCGCCTTGTTGTACGTCGCAGGTGCCGTCCTTGACCACCAGGTAGTGGTTGTCGCCGTCTTCGATGTTGAACTGGAATACCAGATCCAGGCCAGCGGCGGCACCGGCGTTGAACTTGGACTGCATGGTTTTGACGATGTCAGCAACGTTGGTCATGGTGTTTTCCTTTTTCTAGGGTTTTTTCTAGCGGCTTGTTCCAGCCGCAATGGGCCGGGCTCAGCGATAAGTGATGAGCTCCGGCGCCTTCAACAGTTCCAGATGCACATGACTGTTGAAGGAAGCCAGGGTCACCTCGCTACCGCGGAACTTCAGACGGTTGAGCGAGGTATTGACGATCTGCCAGTTGAGCCCGAAGGCGCTTTCGGCCGGAATGCCGGCAACCAGGTGGAGCAGGGCGGTGATAGTGCCGCCGGAGGTGAATACGGCAATGTTCTGTTTGCTGTCCGCCTGGGCCAGGATGCGTTCCAGGCCTCCGCGAACCTGCTCGACAAACTCCAGCCAGCTTTGTAGCCCCGGCTTGTCGTGGGCGCCTGAGACCCAGCGCAGGATCAGCTTGGAGAACAGTCGTTGGAAATCGGCGCGGTTTTGCGCGGCATTGCGCAAGACGTGCAAGGCTTCGGGTTCTTCCGGCAGCAGGTCGGGGAGCAGGGCGCGGATCACCGCGTCTGCATCGAACTCGTTGAAGGCCGGGTCGATATCGATGGCGGGTGCTGTCAGGCCGGTAGCGCTGAATTGCGCCAGGGCGGATTGTGCCGTGTGCTGTTGGCGACGGAGGTCACCGCTGTAGCAGCGATCGAAGCGCAGGCCCAGTCGGGCGAGATGCTCACCAAGTATCTCGGCCTGACGAATGCCAATGGGCGAAAGCACATCGTAGTCGTCGGCACCGAAGGAAGCCTGGCCATGTCGAATCAGGTAGATGCTGCCCACGTACGCTGCCGTCCCGCGAGGTTGAAAGTTCCGCGAGGGTATGAGGAAGCCTTAGGCCTGTCAACGAAAAAACATACGCTTGTTTGAATGCATTCCCACTGTTTATGCAGACGTTTCAGCTCGCTGGCGAGCAGGGGTTCGCGCCGTTATGCTTGCTGGTCTTTGCGCCGCCGAAAGGCTGGCGCCAGCGGGGATGACAAGGGGGATACACGTGGAATTCTTTGCCGAGTATGCAGGCTTTCTGGCCAGGACGGTAACCGTGCTGGTGGCCATCCTGGTGGTGCTGGCGGCTATTGCCGCACTGCGTGGCCGCAACCGGCGCGTGGCCAGCGGCCATCTGGATGTCCGCAAGCTCAACGATTTCTACAAGGACTTGCGCGAGCGCCTGGAGCACTCGGTATTGGACAAAGCGCGCCTGAAGTCACTGCGCAAGGCCGAAGCCAAAGCGGCGAAACAGGCGAAGAAGTCGGCAGGGCAGAAGTCGCGGGTCTTCGTGCTGGACTTCGATGGCGATATCAAGGCCTCGGCCACCGATCACCTGCGCCATGAAGTGACTGCACTGCTGTCCATGGCCACGGACAAGGACGAGGTGGTGGTGCGCCTGGAGAGCGGCGGCGGCATGGTGCACAGCTACGGCCTGGCGTCGTCGCAACTGGCCCGTATTCGCGACGCCGGTGTGCCGCTCACCATCTGTGTGGACAAGGTGGCTGCCAGCGGCGGCTACATGATGGCGTGCATCGGCCAGAAGATCCTTGCCGCGCCGTTTTCCATCATCGGCTCCATTGGCGTCGTGGCGCAGCTGCCCAACGTGCACCGCTTGCTGAAGAAGCACGATATCGACTTCGAAGTGCTCACTGCCGGCGAGTACAAGCGCACCCTCACTGTGTTTGGTGAGAACACCGAGAAGGGACGGCAGAAGTTCCAGGAAGACCTCGAGACCACCCATGAGCTGTTCAAGGGTTTCGTCGGTCGCTACCGACCTCAGCTGGACATGGCCGAAATCGCCACGGGCGAGGTCTGGCTGGGCATGGCGGCGTTGGAGAAGCAACTGGTGGACGAACTGCGCACCAGCGACGAGTACCTGGCTGAACGCGCCAAGGAAGCCGAGCTGTTCCACCTGCACTATGCGGCGCGCAAAAGCTTGCAGGAGCGCGTCGGCCTTGCCGCCAGTGTGGCCATCGATCGAGTGCTGCTGAACTGGTGGGGACGCCTCAGCCAGCAGCGTTTCTGGCAATGAGCCCAACGGGCCCGGGCTGGCTCAGGCCAGCTCGGGCAGCAGCACGCTTTGCCACAGGGAGCGTTCGTACTGCGGCTTGAAGAAGCCGAAGTGACCGATGCTTTTCTCGCCCACATCTGCCGGGGCGATGCGCTTGAAGCTCTTCTGCGCCTGGCGATAGAAGCTGTGCAGCGACTCGGTGTTGCGCCCGGACATCATCTCGTCGTCGGTGAAAGAGATGGAGGTGATCGGTGTGCGTACCGCGGAATAGGCTTCCCGCACACGCTCACCTTCAGCGCCCACCGCGTATTCCGGGTTCAGGCACCAGCGGCGCCACTGTTGAATCACGCCCTTGGGCAAGTCGCCCACCATGCCCAGGCGCTTGCCAGGGAAGTAGCCGGCCAGCGGCGTGACCAGCGGTGCCACCAGGAACCACAACAGCCAGACCCGACGACGCAGCTCCGCGGTGTTTTCCCGCCAGTAGCCGCTGCCGGTGGCGATGGTCAGCACCTTGCTGATGCGCTCGGCTCCTTCGACGAAGGGCAGGATCTGCCCGCCCAGGCTGTGGCCGATCCAGTACAGCGGTTTGTCCCCGGCGGCGTTGGCCACGAGCGAAAGCATGGTGCTGCAGTCATGGCGGGCCCAATCGAGGATATCCACGTCCAGGTCCCGCAGGTGGCCGTTGCGAGATTGGCCCATACCGACATAGTCGAAAGTGGCAACTAGATAGCCGCGTTCCGCTAGCCAGGTGGCGAAGGGCGCGTAATAGCGCTGGGGTACGCCCATGGCGGGTACTATCAGCACCGCGGCCAGGGCCTCGCCTTCGGGGCGGAACCAATTGGTGCTGATGAGGTGGCCGTTGCCGTTGTCGATCCGGGATTCTGTCGAACTGATCATTGCATCCGTCCTGGCTTTGGAAAGGGCTTCTGGAAAAACGCGAACCCGGGCAGTATACGAAAGCTAGAAAGTTATTCTAGAAAAATATTCTAGTTTCATTAGAGGAATCCAATGGGCCGTCCCTCCCGAAAAGACGACATCCTCCAGGCCGCGCTGGCCTGCTTCAGTGAACAGGGCGTGGATGCCACCACCATCGAGATGATCCGCGACCGATCCGGTGCCAGCATCGGCAGCCTCTACCACCATTTCGGCAACAAGGAACGCATCATTGCCGCTCTCTATCTGGAGGGGGTGAGTGGCTATGCGCGTTTGCTGGAGGCGGGGTTCGCCAAGGTGGATAGCGCCGAGGGTTGCATCAAGCTGCTGGTGGCCTGTTATGTCGACTGGGTGCTGGAGAACCCGGACTGGGCACGGTTCATCCTGCACAGCCGGGGGAGGGTGGAGGCGAGCGAGCTGGGTGAGCAGCTACGGGAAACCAACCGTCTGCACCATGGGCGCATTGAAGAGATACTGCGGCCTTATCGTGAGAGAGGGGCCTATCGCGAGATGCCACGCGACTGCTTCGTTTCTGTCGTCATCGGGCCGGTCCAGGACTTCACCCGCAATTGGCTGGCGGGGCGTACCCGCACCAGTCTGGCCGATTGCCGCGAGCTGTTCATACAGGTGGCCTGGGATGCGGTTCGCGCGCCGTAAGCTGGAAACGGCAGGGGCGGATTCATTTGAACTTGGGAAGCTACTAGCAGGATGAAATCGGACTGTCTGTAGGAGCGAGCTTGCTCGCGAACAGCCCAGGCACGAAGTTTCGCGAGCAAGCTCGCTCCTGCACGTCAGTAGCCCGAATGAAGTCCGGGAGAAGTCCAACCGCCGTTCTCGGATTTTATCTGGGCTACGATTTGCCGGCCGCCTCCGAGACGCTCCCTTATGGGGGGGTTAAAAGCAAGTCCACGTTCTACGAACGTGGATGTTTACTCGCACCTGCAAGAGATCGATTGGCCCAACAAAAAGCCCCGCGTGTGCGGGGCTCTTTGTTGGCGCATCACTCAGGCCGTACGGCGGCGGAACAGCGGCAGGGGCTGGTCGCTGGATGCCTGGTAGACCTCGGAGAACTCTTCGAAGGCCTTGAGGGCGTCGTAAGGGTCCTTGTCCGCCCTCAGTGCAAAGGCGTCAAAGCCACAACGCTGGAGGGCGAAAAGCTGGTCGCGCAGCACGTCGCCTATGGCGCGTACTTCACCCTTGTAGCCGTAGCGTTGGCGCAGCAGGTAGGCGGTGGAGGAGTGGCGGCCGTCAGTGAAGGCCGGGAAGTTCAGCGCGATGACCTGGAAGTGTTCCAGGTCGTCGGCGATCTCTTCGATCTCTTCGTCGCTGTCCAGCCAGACACCGAGGCCACCGTCGCGGGCTTTCAGTGCATGGGCGTGATCGCGCCAGAGCGCCAGCGGGATGATGATGTCGTCACAGTTGGGGATACCGTCCAGGGTCGCGTCCTTGGCCAGCAGGTGCCAGGTTTCGTCGATGACCTGACCGTTCTTAATGATTCGCTGCATAAACGCGCTCCTTGAACGGGTCGATACCAATGCGGCGGAAGGTGTCGAGGAATTGCTCGTCTTCGGTGCGCTGTTCCACGTAGACCTTGATGATCTTCTCGATCACGTCGGCCATTTCGTCCTGGGCGAAGGACGGGCCGAGGATCTGCGCCAGGCTGGCATCACGGCCGGCGCTGCCGCCGAGGGACACCTGGTAGAACTCCTGGCCCTTCTTGTCCACGCCGAGGATGCCGATGTGGCCGACGTGGTGGTGGCCGCAGGCGTTCATGCAGCCGGAAATGTTCAGGTCGAGGTTACCGATGTCGAACAGATAGTCCAGGTCGTCGAAACGACGCTGGATGGCTTCGGCCACCGGGATCGACTTGGCGTTGGCCAGGGAGCAGAAATCGCCGCCCGGGCAGCAGATGATGTCGGTCAGCAGACCCACGTTCGGGGTGGCGAAGCCGAGTTCGCGCAGCTCGCCCCAGAGGGTGAAGAGCTGGGCCTGCTCGACGTCGGCCAGGATGATGTTCTGGTTGTGGCTGTTGCGCACTTCGCCGAAGCAGTAGCGATCAGCCAGGTCGGCGATGGCGTCCAGCTGCTTGTCGGTGACATCGCCCGGCGCGACGCCAGTGGGCTTGAGCGACAGGGTCACGGCGGCATAGCCGGGCTTCTTGTGGGCAATCACGTTGCGCTCGCGCCAGCGGGCGAAGCCCGGGTGCTCGGCATCCAGGGCAGCGAGGGCGGCGTCCTGGTCTTCCAGGGTCTTGTACGTCGGGTCGACGAAGTGCTTGGCGACACGCTCCACTTCGGCTTCGGTCAGGGTGGTCGGGCCATCCTTCAGGTGTACCCATTCGGCGTTCACGCGCTCGGCGAACACTTCCGGGGTCAGCGCCTTGACCAGGATCTTGATGCGCGCCTTGTACTTGTTATCCCGACGGCCGTAGCGGTTGTACACGCGCAGGATCGCGTCGAGATAGCTGATCAGGTGCTGCCAAGGCAGGAACTCGTTGATGAAGCTGCCGACGATCGGGGTACGGCCCAGGCCGCCACCGACTGATACGCGGAAGCCCAGTTCGCCGGCTTCGTTCTGCACCGCTTCCAGACCGATGTCGTGGACTTCGATGGCTGCACGGTCGCTCACAGCGCCGTTGACGGCGATCTTGAACTTGCGCGGCAGGTGGGAGAATTCCGGGTGGAAGGTGGACCACTGACGGATGATCTCGCACCAGGGGCGCGGGTCGACGAGTTCGTCACGGGCAACGCCGGCGAACTGGTCGGTGGTGGTGTTGCGGATGCAGTTGCCGCTGGTCTGGATGGCGTGCATCTGCACGGTGGCCAGCTCGGCGAGGATTTCCGGCACGTCTTCCAGTTCCGGCCAGTTGAACTGGACGTTCTGGCGGGTGCTGATGTGGGCGTAGCCCTTGTCGTAATCGCGAGCGATCTGCGCCAGCTTGCGCACCTGGACGGAAGAGAGCAGGCCGTAAGGCACGGCGACACGCAGCATGGGCGCGTAGCGCTGGATGTACAGGCCGTTCTGCAGGCGCAGCGGGCGGAATTCCTCACCCGAAAGCTCGCCTTCCAGATAGCGGCGGGTCTGATCGCGGAACTGCTTGACGCGGTCCTCGACGATCCGTTGATCGTACTCGTCGTATACGTACATGAAATGTCCTGTTGTCAGGCTGCTTACAGCTTTTCTGCGCGCACGGCCGCGCACTCCCCGCGGAGCCGGAGGAAGATACCAGTTCGGGGTTATGCGCAAAAGTGATGTTTGAGTATATGTAAAGAACCAGAAGTTATTGCCTTGGGGCCGCGCATAACCCTTCGGCTTGAGGCCCCGCGGGGGCTGGTCTTTACTCGAAGTGCAAGCCGCCTATAACCACAACAATTGGGGGACGTCATGACCGAGCATTCCGAAGATTCCAGCCACGACAGCAAGGTCGATGCCTGGGCCATCTTCTTCTTGATCCTGATCGCCGTTACCACTGCGGTGTTCTGGGTCAGCCACCAGTAAAGAACGGGGCCTGGCGGCCCCGTTACCTCCGATCACCCGGTAAGAAGCAGTTATACTGCGCCGCCGATTTTTCCTGGGTGATGGAATGAAAGGACTGGGTGCCTGCCTTCTACTGTGCCTCTGCCTGGGCGTTAGCCAGACGCTGAGCGCCGCTTCCGTGGTTTTTCTCAATCCGGGGCGTCACAACGAACCCTTCTGGGCGAGTTATGCGCAGTTCATGCAGGCGGCCTCCAATGACCTCGGCATGGACCTTGAAATCCGCTATGCCGAGCGCGACCTGGACTTGATGCTCGACCAGGCCCGCGAAGTGCTGCAGGGGGCGGATCGTCCTGATTACCTGGTGTTCGTCAACGAGCAATACGCGGCGCCTGAAATCCTGCGTCTGTCGCGCGGCAGTGGGGTCAAGCTGTTTACCGTGAACAGCAACCTGACGCCTGATCAGCAGTTACTGACCGGGGGCACCCGGGAGCGCTACCCCGACTGGATTGGCAGCATGGTCCCCAATGATGAGGAGGCCGGTTACCTGATGGCGCGCTCGCTGCTGGAACAACAGGAGCGCCTGGCGCCTGGCCAGCCCTTCGACATGCTGGCGTTTTCCGGCGTCAAACAGACGCCCGCGGCCCAGCGACGTGAGCGAGGCCTCATGCAGGCCCTGGCCGAATTCCCCAATGCCCATCTGCGCCAGTTGGTCTACAGCGAATGGAATCGTGAGCGCGCCTACACCCAGGCCCTGCAGCTGTTTCAGCGCTATCCGGACGTGAAGCTGGTGTGGTCGGCCAACGATGAAATGGCCTTTGGCGCGATGCAGGCCGCCACCGAGTTGGGGCGCAAGCCTGGGCAGGACCTCCTTTTCTCCGCACTGAACAATTCACCGGAAGTCTTGCGTACTTATCTTGATGGGAAGATCAGCGCCTTGGTCAGTGGCCACTTCACTTTGGGCGGCTGGGCCATGGTGCTGTTGCATGACTACGACGCTGGCGTGGATTTCGCCCGTCATGGTGGCAAGGATCGCGAAGTGCGGTTGTTCATGGCCCTGGACCGGGACAAGGCAACGCGGCTCTTGCAACATATCGAGCGGTATGGCTTCGACCTGGACTTCCGGGCCTTCAGCCTGGTGGGCAAGAAAGGCGCGCGCGACTATCGCTTCTCCCTGGCGCCTCTGATCGACTGAGGCTTCAGAGGCCGGCGAAGTGGAGCACCAGGCGCACCAGGCCATAGAGCACCAGCACGAAGACCACGGTGAAGAGCACGCCGAGGATGATGAAGTGGCTGGGCTTGCCGCGACTGAAGTCGCGGCTGTGATTCTTCCCGCTCTGCACGCCGAAGGCGGCTGCCAGCACGCTCTGCAGCATTTCGCGGAAGCTCAGGGGTTGGTCGTGATTTTTGTCGTCCATGGGACACCTCCTGGCCTGAGCTTAGCTCGTCGGCACGAACCTGTTGCCCGATCGCTCAGGAGGCGGGGTGCCGCAGGCGGCGAGTGTTGACCAGTTCCACAGCTCGGGCGCGCAACTGGCCGCAGCCACCCTCGACGTCCTGGCCAGCAGAATTACGCACTTTGGTAAGGATGCCGCGGCTGTGCAGGTAGCGGACCATCTGCACGATTCGGTCGCCATCGGGGCGCTGGTATTCGTCTGCATCCAGGCTGTTGTAGGGGATGAGGTTCATCACCGCGTACTTGCCCTTGAGCAGGCGCAGAATGCCGTCCATTTCTTCCTGGCTGTCGTTGATGCCCTTGAGCAGCGTCCACTGGTACTGGATGGGATAGCCGATGGTGCGGGCATAACGCTCGCCCAGTTCAACCAACTCATCCGGAGCGATGCGCGGTGCCTTGGGCAGCAGCTGTTCGCGCAGGTCGGCTCGAGTGGTGTGCAAGGACAAGGCCAGGGCCGGCTTGACCCGCTCCTGGGGCAGGCGCTCGAAGACGCGCATGTCGCCGACGGTGGAGAACACCAGGTTCTTGTGGCCGATACCGCCGTCAGTGCCCAACAGATCAATGGCTTCGAGCACGTTCTCCAGGTTGTGCGCCGGCTCGCCCATGCCCATGAACACGACTTTCTTCACCGGCCGGAAGCGGCGGGCGAGGGCGACCTGGGCGACGATCTCGGCGCTGCCCACCTGGCGCAGCAGTCCGCTCTTGCCGGTCATGCAGAACACGCAACCCACGGCGCAGCCGACCTGGGTCGATACGCAAAGCCCGTCGCGGGGCAGCAGCACGCTCTCCACCATCTGGCCGTCGCGCAATGCCACCAGCAGGCGGGCAGAGCCATCTAAGCCGGGGTGCTCCGAACGTAGGTGAACCAGTGCCTCCAACTCGTCGGCCAGCGCGGGCAAGCCGTCACGGACGCTGAGGGGCAGGAAGTGCTCGGTGTGTTGGCGGCGGGTACCGGCATCCAGGGGCTTGCCCTGCAGCCAGGCACGCACCACCCGTCCGCTGTGGACGGGGAGGGCGCCTAGGTCGGCGAGGCGTTGGTGGATATCGCTGATACGCATGGGGCGCGCATCCTACCACTGTCCCCCATGAGGTGGCAGGCCCGCCGAGCAGCCGGTAGACGCGCGTCAGGGCGCCTCTACGCTGATGGCCAGGGCTGAGGTCAGTCGAATCACCACTTCCTGGTTGAGGTAGGTGGGTTTGAGCTCAATGTCAGGACGCACTCTCACGACCTTGCGGCTGCCATCGGCGAACTCCAGGGTGGCGGTGTGCTGGGTGGTGTCGATGGCCTTGACCACGGCAGTGATTTCCATGGTGTCCGCGATCAGCAACCCCGGCTTGCTGCCTTCCGGCGCCGTCGCCACCAGTCCCGCCGCGCCATCCTCCTGGGCTTCGCCCGGTGCGCGCAGTTGGATAACGCGCTCGTGAGTCACCACCGCCTTGACCCGATCACCGGTTTTAAGCTGCGAGAAATTGCGCATTTCCGGCACCGCATTGAAGGTCTGGCGGTTACCCTGCTCGTCCTCGAGAGTGAAGGTCCGCTTCTGATGATCGACGGCCGTGACAACCGCCGAGATCTGCTCGGTCTCGGACGCGACGCCGCCGGGCACACCCTGGGCGTAGGCTTCGGCGGCGCTGGTGGTCACGTTCAAACCATCGTTCTCGGCATGGCTGCTGCAGGCCGTGATTAGTCCGAAGGCAATCAGGAGTGCGGGAATTCGGATAGCGTAGGGCATGTTGTGTTCACCTTGGTCGTTCGGGTTCCAGAAGGATTGGATGCGCACGTGGCGAACATTCCGTTTCGCCCGGGAAATCCGCCTGGTCGGCTTGTTCAGCGTAGGCGAGGCGGTGGCATTTGCCTCCGTGGTATTCTGGCGCGCTGTTCGATTCAGCGATTCTGGAGCTGTTCATGAAGTTCATCCATCAACGCGAGCACCTCAATGAGGGCGATCTGGTCGTCATCCAGTGCTCGCAGACCTGCAACATCCGTTTGATGAGCGATGCGAACTTCCGCAGCTTCAAGAACGGCGGTCGCCACAGCTACCACGGCGGCGCCTTCGACCGCTTCCCGGCGAAGATCGTGATCCCCAGCACGGGCTTCTGGAACGTCACCCTCGACACCGTTACCCGCCGCGCCATCAGTGTCACGCGCAAGCCCAATTTCGAGTGGTCGATCAAGTTCGTGCGGCGCACCAAGTCGTGATTTGACCTGAGCGGTAGACCCGAAGGTTCAGCTCGGTTGAACCTGCCTTAGCAATAGTTCCGCAAGCCTGGCCGCATGCTGACGCAATTCGGGCACCGCAGTTGCCTCCCAGTAGCGAGCGCGGAGCATGGGGCTGAGCAAGAACAATCGTTTATGCGCGGCCTGGTCCTGAGCGAGTAGTCGGTAGTCCTCCGTGGCCTCCAGGCCCAATCCTTCCGCGTCCCGTTGCACTTCGCCGCGGGCGTGGAGCCTGTTCAGCAACGGTTCATCCAGCTTTGAAAGGTCGCTGCACGGCCCTGTGCAATTGATGACGTAATCGACTTCCAGCTGACAGGGCTGCTGCTTTCCACGCATTTTCACGTTCAGGAGCAGAGCCTCGTCGGAGACCTTTGCGACGCTCAAGCGCCCGGCTTTCACCGTGAGGAGGTTGTGCAGAAGCATTGCCTCGATCCGCTTTGCGATATTCGGCGCTGCCCTGTGGCGATGGACTTCCCAGTAAGGTTGCAGATGGCGGAGAAAACGTCGGCGCTCGCTGCACGCCAAGCGTTGCCAGAGCGACGGGGTCGCTGGACGCAGGGCGGCGACTACATCGCGCCAGTCGTACCCGTCGCGTTGGGCTGCGTCGACGAAGGCCCGGATGTCGGACAGCAGGTGCCGCATCGTCGTTCGGTCCAGCAGTGATTCGGGCACCAACGGAAGGGTCGGAGATTCCAGGTTGGTGCGGTGCGGCTGGGGGAGCAGGGCTCGTCGCGAGACTGCCAGAAGCGGATGCTGATGGCCGTGGTCCTGCAGGCTCAGGGCAACGTCGAGCATGGTCAGTCCAGTTCCGACCAGCAATATCCGCGCATTTCGGTTGATCCGTTCGAGGACTCCTGGCAGCCACGGATCGCGAATGAAACGCGAATCAGCGGCGATGCCGGCAAGCGGGGCAGGTATTGCCGGGGCAAAGTTTCCGGTGGCGATGACCGCTTGAGTCGCCTCCAGAGAGCGGCCGTCTTGCAGCTCCAGGATGACTTTGTCGTGCGTCACAATGCTATCGATGACCTGCGCTTCGACATGCTCGAAGAAAACTGCTGGAGACTTGCCGGCGATGGCTTCGGCCAGGCGATGCTCCAGGTAGTCCCCATAGAGGCTGCGGGGCAGGAAATCGCCAGTTCGGGCTTCGGGAAGCCTGGACTGAGCGTACAAGAGGAAGTCATTGGGGAGGTCCGGAAACAGGCTCATTCGCCCGGCAGGAACATTGAGAAGATGGCTGGATGACCGGGTGCCATAGGCCAGCCCCCTTGCCAGGCGACCGGAGCGGTTGATCAGCTGCACATGCAGCGGGCCCTTCGCGTGGCGTAGCAGCTGGATGGTCAATGCCGTCCCACAGAATCCACTGCCTATAATGCTGATGTGTTGTTGCAACGTCACTTCCATCCCCTCTTGGGGTCTGTGGCCGCATTGCACCATTGCGACGGACCAGATCCGTCGTAATGGTGCAGCACGGGTCGTTCTAGTTCTCGTAACCCAGATTCGGCGACAGCCAGCGCTCGCTTACGGCCTGGTCCTGACCCTTGCGTTTACTGTAGCTCTCAATCTGGTCGCGCTCGATTTTGCCCACCGCGAAATACTGGGCTTCGGGGTGTGCGAAGTACCAGCCGCTGACCGCGGCCGCCGGGAACATGGCGTAGTGCTCGGTGAGCGTCACGCCGCTGGTGCCCTGTGGGTCGAGCAGGTGGAAGAGGGTGCCCTTCTCGGTGTGATCCGGGCAGGCCGGATAGCCTGGAGCGGGGCGGATGCCTTTGTACTGCTCCTTGATCAGCGCTTCGTTGTCCAAGCGCTCGTCGGCAGCGTAGCCCCAGTATTCCTTACGCACGCGCTCATGCAACCACTCGGCGCATGCTTCGGCCAGGCGGTCTGCCAGTGCTTTGACCATGATGGCGCTGTAGTCGTCGCCTTTGGCCTCGTACTGCTTGGCCAGCTCCTCGGCGCCAATGCCGGCGGTGGTGATGAAACCGCCGACGTAGTCCGTGATGCCGCTCTCCTTGGGCGCTACGTAGTCGGCCAGGCAGAGGTTCGGCTTGCTGTCGGGCTTGATGGTTTGCTGGCGCAGGTGGTGCAGGCGCGCGAGGGCCTTGCCGTGGCCGTCGTACACCTCCACGTCGTCATGATCCACCTGGTTGGCCGGCCAGAAGCCGAATACTGCGCGGGCCTTGATCAGCTTGCCGTCGATCAGTTGCTTGAGCATGGCCTGGGCGTCATTGAACAGGGAGGTGGCCGCTTCGCCCACCACTTCATCGGTGAGAATGCGCGGGTACTTGCCGGCCAGATCCCAGGAGATGAAGAAGGGGGTCCAGTCGATGTACTGGGCCAGCACCGACAGGTCGATGTCCTCCAGCATTTGCACACCGGTGAAGCTCGGCTTGGGTGCGCGATAGCCGGTCCAGTCGAACTGAGGTTTGTTTGCCAGGGCGTCGGAATAGGCCAGGCGCTCGGTGCGTGCAGCGCGGTTGGCGGTGCGCTCACGCACCTCGACATAGTCGGCGCGGGTCTTCTCGACGAAGCCGGCCTTCAGTTCCTTGGACAGCAGTTGGGTGGCTACGCCCACGGCGCGAGAGGCGTCGGTGACGTACACCACGGCGTCGTTGCTGTACTGCGGGTCGATCTTCACCGCTGTGTGGGCTTTGGAGGTCGTGGCGCCGCCGATCATCAGCGGCAGGGTGAAGCCCTGGCGCTGCATTTCCTTGGCGACATGGACCATCTCGTCCAGGGACGGGGTGATCAGGCCGGAAAGGCCAATGATGTCGCACTTCTCGGCAATGGCGGTCTGGAGGATCTTCTCTGCCGGAACCATCACGCCGAGGTCGACGATGTCGTAGCCGTTGCAACCCAGCACCACGCCGACAATGTTTTTGCCGATGTCATGCACGTCACCCTTCACGGTGGCCATGAGAATCTTGCCTTTGGCTTCCGGCTTGTCGCCTTTTTCCTCTTCGATGAAGGGAATGAGGTGGGCAACAGCCTGTTTCATGACGCGCGCGGACTTCACCACCTGGGGCAGGAACATCTTGCCGGCGCCGAACAGGTCGCCCACCACGTTCATGCCTGACATCAGCGGCCCTTCAATCACCTCGATCGGACGTGCGCATTGCTGGCGGCACTCTTCGGTATCTTCGACGATGAAGGTCGTGATGCCTTTCACCAGGGCGTGTTCCAGTCGCTTGCCCACCGGATAGCTGCGCCATTCCTCGTTCTCGGCTTCCTTGACTGCGCCGCCGCCTTTGTAGTTGTCGGCGATGGCCAGCAGGGCCTCGGTGGAGTCAGGGTTGCGGTTGAGCACGACGTCTTCGACCTTTTCGCGCAGCTCGGCGGGAATTTCGTCGTAGATCTCCAACTGGCCCGCGTTGACGATGCCCATGGTCAGGCCGTTCTTGATCGCGTGGTACAGGAAGACCGAGTGGATCGCCTCGCGCACCGGGTTGTTGCCGCGGAAGGAGAAGGAGACGTTGGACACACCGCCTGAAGACAACGCATAGGGCAACTCGTCGCGGATGTAGGCGCAGGCTTCGATGAAGTCCACCGCGTAGTTGTTGTGCTCCTCGATGCCGGTGGCCACGGCGAAGATGTTCGGGTCGAAGATGATGTCTTCCGGTGCGAAGCCCACTTCATTGACCAGGATGTCATAGCTGCGCTTGCAGATTTCTTTCTTGCGCGCGGCGGTATCGGCCTGCCCGACCTCGTCGAAGGCCATCACCACCACGGCGGCGCCGTAACGCTTGCACAGGCGGGCGTGGTGCTTGAAGGCTTCCACGCCTTCCTTCATGGAGATGGAGTTGACGATGCCCTTGCCCTGGATGCATTTCAGGCCCGCCTCGATCACTTCCCACTTGGAGGAGTCGATCATGATCGGCACGCGGGAGATGTCCGGCTCGCCGGCGATCAGGTTCAGGAAGGTGACCATGGCCGCCTTCGAGTCCAGCATGCCCTCGTCCATGTTGATGTCGATCACCTGGGCGCCGGCTTCAACCTGCTGCAAGGCGACCTCCAGGGCCTCGGTGTAGTTCTCTTCGCGGATCAGTCGGGCGAACTTGGCGGAGCCCGTGATGTTGGTGCGCTCGCCGACGTTCACGAACAGCGAGTTGCGATCGATGGTGAAGGGTTCCAGGCCAGACAGGCGACAGGCCTTGGGGATATCCGGGATAGCGCGCGGCGGATACTTGGCCACGGCTTCGGCGATGGCCTGGATGTGCGGCGGGGTAGTGCCGCAGCAACCGCCGACGATGTTGAGGAAGCCGCTCGCCGCGAACTCCTCGACCACCGAGGCCATTTCCGCTGGCGTTTCGTCGTACTCGCCGAAGGCATTGGGCAGGCCGGCGTTCGGGTGGGCGGAGACGTGTGTCTCGGCCTTGTTGGACAACTCTTCGAGATACGGACGCAGGTCCTTGGCGCCGAGCGCGCAGTTCAGGCCTACGGAGATTGGCTTGGCGTGGCGAACCGAGTTCCAGAATGCCTCGGTGGTCTGGCCCGACAGGGTGCGGCCGGAGGCGTCGGTGATGGTGCCGGAGATCATGATCGGCAGTTCGAAGCCCAACTCCTCGAATACGCCCTGCACGGCGAAAATCGCCGCCTTGGCGTTGAGGGTGTCGAAGATGGTCTCGATGAGGATCAGGTCCGAACCTCCCTCGATCAGTGCGCGGGTGGCTTCGGTGTAGTTCTCCACCAGCTCGTCGAAGGTGACGTTGCGGTAGCCGGGGTTGTTCACGTCCGGGGAGATGGAGCAGGTGCGGCTGGTTGGGCCAAGTACGCCGGCAACGAAGCGCGGCTTGGCCGGATTCTCTGCGGTCTTGGCGTCGGCCACTTCACGGGCCAGGCGTGCACCTTCGACGTTCAACTCATAGACCAGCGCTTCCATGCCGTAGTCGGCCTGGGACACGCGAGTGGCGTTGAAGGTATTGGTTTCGAGGATGTCCGCGCCGGCGTCCAGGTAAGCCTTCTCGATGGCCTGGATCACATCCGGGCGGGAGAGCAGCAGCAAGTCGTTGTTGCCCTTCACGTCGCTCGGCCAGTCGGCGAAGCGGGTACCCCGATAGTCCTCTTCCTGCAGCTTGTAGCTCTGGATCATGGTGCCCATGCCGCCGTCGAGGATCAGGATGCGCTCTTTGAGCGCCTGTTGCAGGGCTTGCTGGCGGGCGATGCGGTCGGACATGGGAACTACCTGAGGGGTGGCGTGAACAAAGGCGGGGATGATAACAAAACCTTAGTAATTTTTAGCTTGTTCGCCATTTCCATGAATTCTGTTCATGTTGGTGGTGGGGCGAGATCACCGCTCCGATCTGCAAGCCAGTAGAATCCGCCCCTTTGCTCCTCATGGATCGAGTTATGTCGCTGCGAGCCCTCGCCACCCTGGTTGTCTTGCTCATGCTGTGGATTCGCCCGACGTGGGCGGACGAGCTGTCCTACAGCCGTGACATCCAGCCGATCTTCACCCAGAAGTGCGTGGCATGCCACGCCTGCTACGACGCCCCCTGCCAGCTCAATCTCGGCAGTGCTGAAGGTGCAGCGCGCGGCGCGAATAAGCTTCCGGTATATGACGGTGGGCGCACCAAGGCCCAGGAAATCACGCGTCTGTACGTCGATGCCCAAGGCGCGGAGGCGTGGAGACGCAAAGGTTTCCATTCCGTACTGGACGCCAACGGCGCCCAGGCCGCGCTGATGGCGCGGATGCTGGAGCTGGGGCGGTCCGTCCCGCCGAAACCCAACGCGAAACTACCGGCCAATCTCGATATCAGTATCAACCGGCAGAATCAGTGCCCTTTACCCGGGGAGTTTGACGGCTACGCACGCAAGCACGCCCGAGCCGGAATGCCTTTCGCCGTGACTGGCCTCAGCGAGGCGGAGTATCAGAAGCTTCAGCGCTGGATCGCCGAAGGTGCCAAGGTGGAGGAACAAGTGGTACAGCCCAGCGCTGCCGAGGCACGCCAGGTAGCTGAGTGGGAGGCGCTGCTGAATGCTCCGGGTGCCCGTGAAACGCTGGTAGGGCGCTGGTTGTTCGAGCACCTGTTCCTTGCGCATCTCTATTTCGAGGACGGAGAGTCTGGTCATTTCTTCCAGTTGGTGCGCTCGCGCACTCCCAGTGGGCAACCCATCGATCCCATTGCCACGCGCCGGCCTAACGAAGATCCGGGTAATACGTTCTATTACCGTCTCTGGCCCATCCAGGGCGTGATCGTGCACAAGACCCACATCACCTATCCGCTGAGCGCGGCGAAGATGGCGCGGGTCAAGGAGCTGTTCTATTCCGGCGACTGGGCCGTGGACCAGGTGCCTGGCTATGGTGCGCAGCGTCGCGCCAATCCCTTCGAGACCTTCCAGGCCATTCCGGCACAAGCGCGCTACCAGTTCATGCTGGATAACGCCGAGTACTTCGTGCGTACCTTCATCCGCGGCCCCGTCTGCCGTGGGCAGATTGCCACCGACGTCATCCGCGATAACTTCTGGGCGTTGTTCCAGGCTCCCGCCCACGACCTCTACATCAACGATACCGAGTACCGTGAGCAAGCGACGCCGTTGCTGGCGATGCCGGGTCAGTTCGACGACATCGGTGACTTGCTCGGCCTCTGGCGCACCTACCGCGACAAGCGCAACGAGTACGAAGCGCTACGCATGGAGGCATACGCCGATGCGCCGCCGCCAAGCTGGGCACACATCTGGACTGGCAACGACAATGCGCTGTTGTCCATCTTCCGCCAGCACGACAGCGCCTCGGTGCGTAAAGGCCTGATCGGCGAAGTCCCCCAGACCATCTGGTGGATGGACTATCCGCTTCTCGAGCGCACCTACTACCAATTGGTGGTCAACTTCGATGTGTTCGGCAACGTTTCCCACCAGGCACAGACGCGGCTCTATTTCGACCTGATCCGCAATGGCGCTGAGGTCAACTTCCTTCGTCTGATGCCGGCCGAATCTCGCGCGGTCTTGCTGGGCGACTGGTACCAGAAAAGCGGCAAGGTGAAGATGTGGATGGATTATCAAAACATCGACAAGGACACCCCAACGGCCTTGTCCTTGCCCGAGAAGGACCCGAAACGCACCTTCGCCCAGGAACTGCTGATGCGCTATGCGGGCCTCAATGCGCGTCCTGATCCGATCAACCGCTGCCTTGACGGCCGCTGCTACCGTCCTGGCATCGTGCCGGAGTTGCAGGATGCGGAGCAGGTGCTCAGTCGCCTGGTGAGCCGGCCGGCAGCGGGCTTGAAGGTGATTGAGCAATTGCCGGAAGCAACCCTGCTGCGCGTCGAGCTCCCCGATGGACAGCGCGAGGTCTACAGCCTGTTGCGCAATCGTGCCCACAGCAACGTGGCTTTCATGCTAGGTGAGGAGCTGCGCTACCAGCCAGGGCTGGACACGCTGACCCTCTATCCTGGTGTGCTCTCCAGCTACCCGAACTTCATGTTCAACCTCAAGGCGGAGGAGGTGGAGGCTTTCGTCAACGCCCTGGAACAGGCGAAGGATGGTGCCGCGTTCGACAAGCTGGTGGAGCGTTGGGGTATTCGGCGTACCCATCCGCAATTCTGGTTCTACTTCCACGACCTGGCCGCCCATATCCGCGAAACGGAGCCGGTGGAGGCGGGGGAGTTGGACATGAACCGCTATCAGAACCTGTGATTGCCTGCCCATGACCTGCTTCGCGTCAGAACAACTGCGTTGAGAATGGTTTCGGCTGTGTGCTTTACGGCTCGTAAACCCAGCATCCTCGGCCATTCTCGCGTGCGCTAAATCGTCAGCAGCTTCCGGGACCGAGCTGGACGCGAATTATTCCTACTAAATTGGTAGGGCTTTAACCCCTGTTCCCCTTTGGCGTACACTGCGCCCATGTTTGCGAGGAGTTGCCATGAGCGCCATCACCATTACCCAAGCTGCCCAGGATTATCTGGCTGACCTGCTGGAGAAGCAGAACACCCCGGGCATCGGTATTCGAGTCTTCATCACCCAACCGGGCACCCAGTACGCCGAAACCTGCATCGCCTACTGCAAGCCGGGCGAGCAGAAACCCGAGGATAACGCCGTTGCGCTGGCCGCTTTCACCGCCTGGATCGACGGTGTCAGCGAACCCTTCCTGGAAGATGCCGTGGTGGACTACGCCACTGATCGTATGGGTGGTCAGCTCACCATCAAGGCGCCGAACGCCAAGGTGCCGATGGTCAATGAAGAAAGCCCGCTCAACGAGCGCATCAACTACTACCTCCAGACGGAGATCAACCCCGGCTTGGCCAGCCACGGCGGCCAGGTGAGCCTGGTGGATGTCGTCGAAGAGGGCATCGCTGTGCTGCAGTTCGGCGGCGGCTGCCAGGGCTGCGGCATGGTCGACATGACTCTGAAGGATGGCGTCGAGAAGACTCTGATGGAGCGCATTCCGGAGCTGAAAGGCGTGCGTGACGTCACCGACCACAGCAACCGCGAGAACGCCTACTACTAAGAAGGCGTGCAGCGCATTGAAAGGGCGACCTTCGGGTCGCCTTTTTCATGCTCATGGGGCCTCCCCATCGTAGTTGCGGCTGAGCTGCGCGAAGCCCAATGCTTTGAAAGCAGGCAGGAAGGTCCCGAGGGTACGCCAGCGGATCAGCTCAGCGCGATACTCCAGAAAGAAGCCGCAAATATTCATCGCGAGCGGCGTGGCATTCGTCACTAACCGCATCAATCCAGCTTGTTGCGCTGGTCTTCAGCTCGGGCAGCCGGCGGCTTTCAGGATGCGCTGGTCTGAAGCGGGATACTTCGCGAGCGCCGTCGCTGGACGGATAGGCCGTCGAAGCAGTTCACCACCGCAGTTGGGGCAGGTGCCGTGCAGACGCTGATCGGCACAATCGCGGCAGAACGTGCATTCGAATGAGCAGATCACTGCCTGGGTGGACTCGGGCGGCAGATTCTTGTCGCAGCATTCGCAATTGGGGCGCAGTTCGAGCATGGCGGGATCCTCAGTCAGATGTCGGGCGTCCGAAGCGCTCCGCGTATTCCTGCGGGCTGACGGACAGGTGTTTGTGAAACGTGCGACGCAGATTCTCGGGGTGACCGAAACCGGTCAGGTGCGCCACCGTGGCGATGGACGCCTGGGCGTCCTGCAGTAGCGTGCGGGCCGCTTCTACACGGACCCGTTCCACATACTTGCCAGGGCCCATGCCCAGTTCCTGGGCGAAGAGACGCGAAAGACTGCGCGGCGCCATCTTCGCCTGGGCCGCAAGGGCTTCCAGGGACAAGTCGGCACCCAGGTTGGCGGGAATCCATTCCAGCAGGGCGGCCAACCGCGGTGTGCGGCTGGGGTCCGGGGTGAGTAGGGCGCTGAATTGTGCCTGTCCGCCGGGGCGACGTAGGAACAGCACCAGATGCCGGGCCACTGCCAGTGCAATCGGACGACCCAGGTCCGCCTCCACCAGGGCCAGCGCCAGGTCGATGCCGGCGGTGACACCTGCAGACGTAAAAACATGCGTATCGCCGTCCAGGCCCTCCGGGTCGTAGGTATGCAAGCGGTCTCCTTGCACGTCCACCTCGGCGTGGCGGCTCAGCGCCTTTACATCCGACCAGTGCGTCGTGGCTCGGCGGCCATCCAGTAGCCCGGTCGCAGCCAGGACTAAGGCTCCTGAGCAGATCGAGCCCAGGCGGCGTACATGGGGCTCGGCCTGTCGCAGCCAGTCCAGAAGCGCGGCGTCTTCGCAGAGGCTTTGCATGTGCACGCCGCCAGGAATCAACAGCGTGTCCAGGCTGGCAGGGTCGACCTCGCGCCAAGCCTGCTCAGCAACCAGGCCAAAGCCGGCCGAGGTTTTCACAGGGCCTGCTTCGGGGCCGAGGAGATGCAGCACATAAGAGGGGGGCAGGCCCTGGCGCTGGCGCTCGACATTGGCCGAGGCAAACACTTGCAACGGGCCAGTGACGTCCAGGCTCATCACCTCGGGAAAGGCCAGGCAGGCGATGTGGCGAATCGGGTCCATGACGATCTCGATGAAGGAGATGGCGTCAGTCTGCAGCGAATGGAGGGTGGCAACAATGACAATAAGCCCACAGATATCGCCAAAGGCGAAATCAATCACCCGCTGGGGTGGTCAGCTTGCTTGTTGGTGTTGGTGTCGGTGAGGGAGGGGGACTGCAGGGAAAGAACGGCCGGGGCGAGCAGGGAAGGCCTGCCCGCCGCGCATTGGGCACTGGCGCTGGTGCGATTATTCCGGCATCGACCAGGGCTCGAGGTCGTAGCCTTTGCGGCTCAACTCCTCGCGGGACTGCTTGAGGATGCTTGCCAGTTGCTCCGGATCGGAATAAGTGCTGCTAGGGATCTTCGAACGGCCGAGCAGGCGGGTGCTGGTACGGTCGATCACGCTGATGCTGAGTTCGCCGGTGCCGTCTTGCAGGGCCCAGGCAACACACTGAAAGGGTTTGAAAGCACGACCTGCGATGATCAGTGCTTCGTTGAAACGCAGCGGAGTATTCATGGGAGGGGTCTCTCCATATTGTGCCCAATGAAGGTGACGGTGCGGCTTCACGCCTTTATTGCACTGTCGTGAATGTGGATGGCGAGACCCGACTGATAAGTCACAGCACGTCGTGAAAAACTAAGTTTTTGTCGCTGAAATGAACGGGTAAGCGACTTTTGTACCGGGCGTTGTGCGTTTTTGTCGGTTTGCAGGGTATACAGAGTGCTCTGGCATTGTTCCTGATCGCAGCGGGCTAGCGCCGCAATGTACCCGGTGGGCTCCTGCCAGTATCATCTTCGATCGTTCGAGGTTGCCTACAGCGAGTGTTGCCGTGCCCGTCCTGAGCCGTTTGTTCCGCCCTGTCCTTGTTGCCGCATGCGTTGCCGCGCTGGTCGGGTGTGCCGCCCAGCCGCTATCGCCGAAATTACGGGCGGGCCCGGAGCGGGTTGAGCTGAGCGGTGTGCCGTTCTTCGCCCAGAATGCCTACCAAAGTGCGCCCGCTTCCATGGCGGCCTTGCTGACTCAGCAGGGGGAAGAGGTAACGCCGGGTATGATCGAAAAAGAGCTGCAACTGCCCCAGAAGGAAGCCTCCCTGCGGGAGGGGCTGGTGGCGACGGCGCGCCAGCATGGCTTGATGGTTTATCCGCTGGGCGACCAGATGGATGAGTTGTTGGAGCAGGTGGCTGCGGGTAACCCGGTGCTGGTGCATTTGCGCGAAGGCTTCGGCTGGATGCCCTCCTGGCGCTATGCGCTGTTGATCGGCTACGACCGAGCCAACCAGCAAGTGCTGTTGCGCCACGGTCATGAACGCCGCGCCCTGATGAGTTTCAGTGCATTTGAGTCGGGCTGGGGTGAAGCGGGGAGCTGGGCAGTGCTGGTGCAGGCGCCGAACCAGTTGCCGGCATCGGTGGAGCGGGCTCGCTGGCTGAAGGCGGCCGATGAGCTTGCTGCGGCGGGCCAGGTCAACGCAGCGAAGATGGCACGGCTGCAAATGCCCTGACAGGCAGTCACGGAAACGAAAACGGCGCCCTGGGGCGCCGCTTTCGTTTGCAGGCGAATCAGACGCCCAACTTGTCGCGCAGGCTGTAGTACCACGCGCCCATCGCAGTGAAGGGCACGCGGAACATGCGACCGCCAGGGAAGGGGTAGTGCGGCAGGCTGGCGAAGGCGTCGAAGCGCTCAGCCTGGCCGCGCAGGGTTTCGGCAATCACCTTGCCCGCGATGTGGGTGTAAGTGACGCCGTGGCCACTGCAGCCCTGGGAGTAGTAGATGTTGTCGCCGATCCGGCCGACCTGGGGCAGGCGCGACAGGGTCAGCAGGAAGTTTCCGGTCCAGGCGAAGTCGATCTTCACGTCCTTGAGTTGCGGGAAGGTCTTCAGCATCTTCGGCCGGATGATGGCTTCGATGTTCGCCGGGTCACGGGCACCGTAGACCACGCCGCCGCCGTAGATCAGGCGCTTGTCGCCGGAAAGACGGTAGTAATCCAGCAGGTAGTTGCAGTCCTCGACGCAGTAATCCTGCGGCAGCAGGGTCTTGGCCAAGTCGTCCGACAGCGGCTCGGTGGTGATCACCTGGGTGCCGCAAGGCATGGACTTGCTGGCCAGCTCGGGAACCAGGTTGCCCAGATAGGCGTTGCCGGCCACGACGACAAACTTGGCTTTCACACGGCCTTTCGGGGTGTGTACCACCGGGTTGGCGCCGCGTTCGATGCGAGTGGCCGGGCTTTGTTCGTGGATGACTCCGCCCAGGGACTCAACGGCCGCGGCTTCGCCGAGGGCGAGGTTGAGCGGGTGGATATGGCCACCGCTCATGTCCAGCATGCCGCCGATATAGTTGTCGGTCGCCGCAACTTCGCGAATGCGTTTGGCGTCCAGAATTTCGAGCTGGGTGTGACCAAAGCGCTCCCACAGCTTCTTCTGGGCTTCCAGATGACCCATCTGCTTCTTGGTGATGGCTGCGAATACGCCACCATCCTTCAGATCGCACTGGATGTCGTACTTCTTGATGCGGTCGCGAATGATGCGGCCGCCCTCGAAGGCCATGTCGGCCATCAGTTTGGCGTTCTTTGGGTTAGCGGCGCGCTCGATCGAATCGATGTCGCGGCTGTAGCTGTTCACGATCTGGCCACCGTTGCGGCCGGATGCGCCGAAACCGACCTTGGCGGCTTCGAGGATCGTGACCTTGAAGCCGTTCTCCAGAAGGAAGAGGCCGGTAGATAGGCCGGTGTAGCCTGCGCCAATGATGCAGACGTCGGTTTCGGTCTCGCCTTGCAGTTCAGGGCGAGCCGGTACCGGGTTGGCCGAGAACGCGTAATAGGACTGAGGGTAGGGAGTGTGCGTCATAATGGAATCTCTGTTTTTTATTTTTTACAGATGTGCTGATGCTACCTGAGTTAAAACGGGCCGGCTAGCCTCTGTGCAAAATATTCAACGAGGCGGTGAACAGTAAAAAATCCACTTTTTCAGAGGGTTAGCGAAAAAAAAGGTGTTGACAGGGAAAAGTTAATCCGTAGAATGCGCACCCATCGAAGGCACATAGCTCAGTTGGTTAGAGCACCACCTTGACATGGTGGGGGTCGTTGGTTCGAGTCCAATTGTGCCTACCAAATCGAACCCGTGTCACGCGGGGCTAAGAGGGGCGATCCGAAAGGGTCGCCCCTTTTTGTTTTCGCGATTTCTTCATAGTGTCCGTCTTCTGGTGAGTGTCCAGGCAAGCCCGAGGGATGGGTTTAGTCTCGTCAAGCGCCTCGCGCTTTGCCATGGTTTTGGCGAATCCGTCCTGTTCGGTGCTGCCAAGCCCGGGTCTCCAGGTTCATGCGAGGTCTGCGCATTGGTTGGGTGTGGGGCGGTGGCTGCAGGCGTTGGTGCCGGCAAGCTCTGTGAGGGTTGCGTGTCGACGGGTGGGGCTGATCTTCGGTATCAACTTAGGTCAATTTGGTCTGCCGACATCGGCCATGCCGCAGAGCCTTTTTGCTGGCCGCCCTTTTCTCGCGGTAGGTACTTAGTGATTGTGATGCTGGTTTCTTCGGTTGGTCGCTTGGGGTGGCGATCATCGAGGGGTGGGCATTTGCATTGGTCTGCTCGTGCTACCGGTCTCCTTGTTCTGTCGTGCTGCCACATCTTTCGCGAAAGCGGGGAGGGGTTGTCTACAGACTAAGTGCCCGCTTCAGGTTCTCAAGGTTGAAGGACACAATCTCGAGATGATGCGAGCCCACGGCTTCAAGGTGTTTGAGTCTGGAGGTGATTTCGGTCAAGTCTGCCTTGGTGGGGAAGGCGGGCGTTTCATCGGCTGCAATGCAGGTGCTGAAGGCGGAGCCCGGCGCACCATGAGTTGCGGAAGTCATCCTTGGAATCTCACTGGCAGAAGAGGTGATGGCTTTTTGATGTCTTTGTGCCTTTGTGTCAAGTCCGTTGACGGTCTCGGGCCTTGAATGGCGATGGGTGGTCGAGCGCTGTCGTGTCGAGAGTCGAGGTTGGGGGGGCTCGCGCTGCTGGGCGTCGCCCGATGTCGCTCTATCGACTGCTCGCGTCAGCCTCGGGTAGGGAGCAATTGTTGTGGCGTTGGTGTCTTAGGGATAACTGGCGTTTTTCAGTTCATGTGAGGCTTTTATCTGGGTGCGTTGTCGGAGGTGTCATGGGTGCTGGGTCTTTGGCGGGTGCGTTTCTGGCGTTCTCTTTCCTTTCTGGTTGGGCTATCGCTGATCATCGTGGTGAAAAGTGGGAAGACGAGTACCGGGATGGGCCCTGTCGCGTGAAAGAGGTCTCTGACAAGGGCGACTACAAGCTGGAGGTCAAGTGCCCGGATGGGCGTGGCAGGACTTGGCGCCGGGGTGAGTGGAAGGACGAATACTGGGATGGCCCCTGTCGGGTCAAGGTTGAAGCCAAGCGTGACGAGTACAAGAAAGAGGTCAAATGCGAGGGTGATGATTGACTTGGGGCGGTGGGCTGGGGGCTTCAGTTGCGTGGTTCGTGCGTTGCGGGTCGTTCAAGTCGCTAGCAATCTTTATGGGGAGTCAGCTCGTCATTCCTGCCGGGAGTTGTCTCTTTCCCGGGTGGCTTCACTACCGTCGCCCGTAAATACATCGCTAAGCTATTGATTCCGTTGTGCTAGACTGTGCGCTTTCGTGACGTTTACAGCGTGTCATTCCCTTTGGCGCAAGGCGTTTTGGGGCAGGTTGTCACCATTGGCGTGATGTCCGGCTCGCTCGGAAGGCAAGGGTCACTCGCGTGGCCCTTTCTTTTTTGGCGCTTGTCAGGGGTTCGGCTTTCTGAAAGCATCCCGCTCTTCATTATTACCTCCAGTGACTCTGGTTCGGCTTTGGTTTGCCGCAAGGCTCCTGCCACCGTATGGCAGGCATGCCGTCGAATCGCGTACTGGCTCATCCCAACCCATGTGGCCTTTGGTAGAGGTCACCACTAGGAGAGGAGGCGCCATGCCCATCATCACTCTTCCTGACGGCAGTCAGCGCACTTTCGACAAACCTGTTTCCGTGCTTGAGGTGGCTCAGTCCATTGGTGCGGGCCTGGCCAAGGCAACCCTGGCCGGCAAGGTCAACGGCAAGCTGGTCGATGCTTGCGATCTGATCGAAGACGATGCCTCGCTGCAGATTGTGACTCCCAAGGACGAGGAAGGGCTGGAGATCATTCGCCACTCCTGCGCGCATCTGGTCGGCCATGCCGTCAAGCAGCTCTATCCGAGCGCCAAAATGGTTATCGGTCCGGTCATTGAAGAAGGCTTTTATTACGACATCGCCTTCGAGCGTTCCTTCACGCTCGAGGATATGGCGGCCATCGAAAAGCGTATGGCTGAGCTGATCGACAAGGACTACGACGTCATCAAGAAGATGACTCCGCGCGCCGAGGTTATCGAGCTGTTCAAGTCGCGTGGTGAGGAATACAAGCTGCGCCTGGTCGACGACATGCCAGGCGAGACTGCCATGGGCCTGTATTTCCATGAGGAATACGTGGACATGTGTCGTGGTCCGCACGTGCCGAATACCCGCTTCCTCAAGGCGTTCAAGCTAACAAAGATTTCCGGTGCCTACTGGCGCGGCGACTCGAAGAATGAGCAACTGCAGCGTATCTATGGCACTGCCTGGGCTGACAAGAAGCAGCTGGCTGCCTATATCCAGCGCATCGAAGAGGCTGAAAAGCGCGATCACCGTCGTATCGGCAAGCAGCTGGACCTGTTCCATCTGCAGGAAGAAGCGCCTGGCATGGTGTTCTGGCATCCGAGTGGCTGGACTGTTTACCAGGTTCTGGAGCAGTACATGCGCAAGGTTCAGCGCGATCATGGCTATGTGGAGGTGCGTACTCCACAGGTGGTCGACCGCATTCTCTGGGAGCGTTCGGGCCACTGGTCCAACTATGCCGAGAACATGTTCACCACTTCGTCGGAAAGTCGCGACTATGCGGTCAAGCCGATGAACTGCCCGTGCCATGTGCAGATCTTCAACCAGGGCCTGAAATCCTACCGCGACTTGCCGCTGCGTCTGGCCGAGTTCGGTGCCTGTCACCGTAACGAGCCGTCCGGCGCCCTGCACGGCATCATGCGTGTGCGCGGCTTCACTCAGGACGATGCTCACATTTTCTGCACCGAAGATCAGGTGAAGAAGGAAGCGGCTGACTTCATCAAGCTGACCCTGCAGGTCTACAAGGACTTCGGTTTCGCCGATATTTCGATGAAACTGTCCACTCGTCCGGTCAAGCGCGTAGGTTCCGACGAGCTGTGGGATCGAGCCGAAGGTGCCCTGGCGGATGCGCTCAACGAGTCCGGTCTGAGCTGGGAATACCAGCCGGGCGAGGGTGCGTTCTACGGTCCAAAGATCGAGTTCACCCTGAAAGACTGTCTCGGTCGTAACTGGCAGTGCGGTACCCTGCAGTACGATCCGAACCTTCCGGAGCGTCTGGATGCCAGCTATATCGCCGAAGATAACAACCGTAAGCGTCCGGTGATGTTGCATCGTGCAATCCTTGGTTCCTTCGAGCGCTTCATCGGCATGCTGATCGAGCACTACGCTGGTGCGTTCCCAGCCTGGCTGGCGCCGACCCAGGCGGTGATCATGAACATCACCGACAAACAGGCCGATTTCGCCCTCGAAGTGGAGCGCGCGCTCAACGAAAGCGGGTTCCGTGCCAAGTCCGACTTGAGAAACGAAAAAATCGGCTTTAAAATCCGCGAGCATACTTTGCTCAAGGTTCCCTATCTCTTGGTTATTGGAGACCGGGAGGTTGAGACTCGATCCGTTGCTGTGCGCACCCGAGAGGGTGTCGATCTGGGTTCCATGCCCTTCGAAAGCTTCTCTGAGTTGCTCGCACAAACGGTTTCCCGGCGTGGTCGCCAAGAATTGGAGTAATCACTATTAAGCGTGAAATGAGACAGGACAAGCGGACTCAACCGAAGGCCCCGATCAACGAGAATATCTCGGCTCGTGAGGTGCGGTTGATTGGTGCTGACGGCCAGCAAATTGGCGTCGTCTCGATTGATGAAGCGCTTCGCGCTGCTGAAGAAGCCAAGCTGGATCTGGTAGAGATTTCTGCCGATGCGGTGCCGCCTGTTTGCCGGATCATGGATTACGGCAAGCACCTCTTCGAGAAGAAGAAGCAGGCCGCTGCGGCAAAGAAGAACCAGCACCAGCAGCAGATTAAAGAAATCAAGTTTCGTCCAGGGACGGAAGAAGGGGATTACCAGGTAAAACTACGCAACCTGGTACGTTTCCTAAGTGAAGGGGACAAGGCCAAGGTATCCCTGCGATTCCGCGGTCGTGAGATGGCCCACCAGGAGCTGGGCTTGGAGCTGTTGAAGCGGGTCGAAGCTGACCTCGTCGAATACGGCACCGTAGAGCAGCATCCTAAGCTGGAAGGACGCCAGCTGATGATGGTCATCGCCCCCAAAAAGCGAAAATAACCCCCAGGGCACTGGCAGGCCTTGCGGTTATATGTATTGATTGAATGCGGAGTATCCGAACATGCCAAAGATGAAAACCAAGAGCGGTGCTGCGAAGCGCTTCAAGAAGACCGCTTCCGGCTTCAAGCACAAGCACGCTTTCAAGAGCCACATCCTGACCAAGATGACTACCAAGCGTAAGCGTCAGCTGCGCGGCTGCACCCTGGTGCACCCGTCTGACGTCCGCAAAGTAGAGCGCATGCTGCGCGTTCGTTAATCTGGTCAAGATTTTAGAGGAGTTTACTCATGGCTCGTGTTAAGCGTGGCGTCATCGCTCGCAAGCGTCACAAAAAGATTCTGAAACTCGCCAAAGGCTACTACGGCGCACGTTCGCGTGTGTTCCGCGTTGCCAAGCAGGCGGTAATCAAGGCTGGCCAATACGCCTACCGTGACCGCCGTCAGCGCAAGCGTCAGTTCCGCGCTCTGTGGATCGCTCGTATCAACGCTGGTGCTCGTCAGAACGGTCTGTCCTACAGCCGCCTGATCGCTGGCCTGAAAAAAGCTGCCATCGAGATCGACCGTAAGGTTCTGGCCGACCTGGCAGTGAACGAAAAAGCGGCGTTTGCTGCGATTGTCGAGAAAGCTAAGGCCGTTCTGGCTTAAGTCCCCGACAATCACCGGGCTTGCCCGGTGCTGAACGTCACCGATAGGGGAAGGGCCTTGCGCTCTTCCCCTATTTCGTATCTGGAGTCTGTACATGGAAAATCTGGATGCGCTGGTCTCGCAAGCGCTTGAGGCCGTGCAACAAACTGAAGACGTGAATGCCTTGGAGCAGATTCGCGTTCACTACCTTGGCAAGAAGGGCGAACTGACCCAGGTAATGAAGACCCTGGGTGACCTGCCGGCAGAGGAGCGTCCCAAGGTAGGCGCCCTGATCAATGCTGCCAAGGAGCGCGTTCAGGACGCATTGAACACCCGCAAAGCGTCGCTTGAGCAGGCAGCCCTCACGGCCAAGCTCGCGGCCGAGCGTATCGACGTGACCCTGCCGGGCCGCGGTCAGGCCTCTGGTGGCCTGCACCCGGTGACTCGCACTCTGGAGCGCGTCGAGCAGTTCTTCACCCGGATCGGCTACGGCATTGCCGAAGGCCCTGAGGTCGAAGACGACTACCACAACTTCGAAGCGCTCAACATCCCTGGCCACCACCCGGCCCGGGCAATGCACGACACCTTCTACTTCAATGCGAACATGCTGCTGCGTACCCACACCTCGCCGGTACAGGTGCGCACCATGGAGTCCCAGCAACCGCCGATCCGCATCGTCTGCCCCGGCCGTGTCTATCGCTGCGACTCGGATATCACCCACTCGCCGATGTTCCACCAGGTTGAAGGCCTGCTGGTAGACGAAGGCATCAGCTTCGCCGATCTCAAGGGCACCATCGAAGAGTTCCTGCGCGTTTTCTTCGAGAAAGACCTCGGCGTTCGCTTCCGTCCCTCCTTCTTCCCCTTCACCGAGCCGTCTGCCGAAGTCGACATGCAGTGCGTGATGTGCTCCGGTAAGGGTTGCCGCGTGTGCAAGCAGACCGGCTGGCTGGAAGTGATGGGCTGCGGCATGGTTCACCCGAACGTGCTGCGCATGTCCGGCATCGATCCGGAGAAATACCAGGGCTTCGCCTTCGGGATGGGTGTGGAACGTTTGGCCATGCTGCGTTATGGCGTCAACGACTTACGCCTGTTCTTCGACAACGACCTGCGCTTCCTCGCGCAATTCCGCTAGGTCGTAGTGTCCGAAACGATTCCCTTAGGAGAGCAGGATGAAATTCAGTGAACAATGGCTGCGGAGCTGGGTAAGCCCGCAGGTATCCCGCGACGAGCTGGTGGCTCGTCTGTCCATGGCTGGCCTTGAAGTCGACAGCGTTACTCCGGTAGCCGGTGCCTTCAGTGGCGTGGTCGTGGGCGAGGTGCTGAGCACCGAACAACACCCGGACGCCGACAAGCTGCGCGTCTGCCAGGTGAGCAATGGCACCGAGACCTTGCAGGTTGTGTGTGGCGCGCCGAATGTGCGCCCCGGCCTGAAGATCCCCTTCGCCATGATCGGCGCTGAACTGCCGGGCGACTTCAAGATCAAGAAAGCCAAGCTGCGTGGCGTCGAGTCCAACGGCATGCTCTGTTCTGCTTCCGAACTGCAGATCAGCGATGAAAACGATGGCCTGATGGAACTGGCTGCCGATGCGCCTGTTGGGCAGGACGTTCGCGCCTACCTGGGCCTGGATGACGTGATCATCGAGCTGGGCTTGACCCCGAACCGTGGCGACTGCCTGAGCCTGTCCGGCCTCGCTCGCGAAGTGGGTGCGCTCTATGCCGCTCCGGTTACCCGTCCGCAAGTTGCCGCTGTTGCACCGGCCCATGACGAAGTGCGTCCGGTCGAAGTGTCTGCACCGGCTGCCTGCCCGCGCTATCTCGGTCGCGTGATCCGCAACGTCGACCTGTCCCGCCCGACTCCGCTCTGGATGGTCGAGCGTCTGCGTCGCTCCGAAGTGCGCAGCATCGATGCCGCAGTCGACATCACCAACTACGTGATGCTTGAACTCGGCCAGCCGATGCACGCCTTTGATCTCGCCGAGATCAATGGTGGCATCCGCGTACGTATGGCGGAGGAGGGTGAGAAGCTCGTCCTGCTGGACGGCCAGGAAGTCACCCTGCGTCCCGACACCCTGGTCATCGCCGACCACAACCGTGCCCTGGCCATCGCCGGCGTCATGGGTGGCGAGCACAGCGGCGTCAGCAACAAGACCTGCGATCTGTTCCTGGAAAGCGCCTTCTTCGACACCATTGCTGTCGCGGGCAAGGCACGTTCCTACGGCCTGCATACCGATTCGTCCCACCGCTTCGAGCGTGGTGTCGACTTCCAACTCGCCCGCGAAGCCATGGAGCGCGCCACCGGCCTGCTGCTGGAAATTGTTGGCGGCGAAGCCGGTCCGATCATCGAAGCCGCCAGCCAGGAGCATCTGCCGAACGTTGCGCCGGTAACCCTGCGTGCCGATCGCATCACCCAGATGCTGGGCATGGAGATGGACGCTGCTGAAATCGAGCGCCTGCTCACCGCGCTGGACCTGAAGGTCACCGCTGAAGGTGCCGGCCAATGGAGCGTTGAAGTGCCGAGTCACCGCTTCGACATCAGCCTGGAAGTGGACCTGATCGAAGAGCTGGGCCGTCTCTATGGCTACAACCGCCTGCCGGTTCGTTACCCGCAAGCCCGCCTCGCGCCCCGCGCACGTTCCGAGGCGGCTGTCGAATTGCCGGCCTTGCGTCGCCTGCTGGTGGCTCGCGGCTACCACGAAGCCATTACCTACAGCTTCATCGATCCGAAGCTGTTCGAGCTGTTCAATCCGGGCGTGAAGCCGCTGATGCTGGCCAACCCCATCTCTGCAGACATGGCCGCCATGCGTTCCTCGCTGTGGCCGGGCCTGGTCAGTGCACTGCAGCACAACCTCAATCGCCAGCAGTCCCGTGTGCGCCTGTTCGAAAGCGGCCTGCGCTTCGTTGGCCAACTCGAAGGCCTGAAGCAAGAGCCGATGCTGTCTGGCGTTCTGTGTGGTTCCCGTCTACCGGAAGGCTGGGCTCACGGTCGTGACGCGATCGACTTCTACGATGCCAAGGCGGATGTAGAGGCCATCCTCGGCGCTGCTGGCAACCTCGGTGCGTTCAGCTTCGTGGCGGGCGAACATCCTGCCCTTCATCCGGGTCAGACCGCTCGCATCGAAAGAGAAGGGCGCCTGGTTGGCTTCCTCGGTGCACTGCACCCGGAGCTCGCCAAGGCACTGGACCTGGATCAGCCGGTCTACATGTTCGAGCTGGTACTGGCCGAAGTGATGCAAGGCAAGCTGCCGAAGTTCAGCGAACTTTCGCGCTTCCCTGAAGTGCGCCGTGACCTCGCCCTGCTGGTGGATCGCGACGTTGCCGCCGAGTCGGTGCTCGCCACCATCCGTGAAGCGGCCGGCGAATGGCTGACTGACCTCAGGCTATTTGACGTGTATCACGGTAAAGGCATTGATCCGCTTAGAAAAAGCTTGGCGGTCGGCTTGACCTGGCAGCATCCATCGCGCACTCTTACTGACGATGAGGTGAACAACACAACGCAAAACATCGTCACCTCGCTGGAAGACAGGTTCAATGCCACGTTAAGGAAGTAGCGTATGGGGGCTCTGACGAAAGCTGAGATGGCTGAACGTCTTTATGAAGAGCTTGGCCTGAATAAACGGGAAGCCAAGGAATTGGTGGAGCTGTTCTTCGAGGAAATCCGTCAGGCGCTGGAGCACAACGAACAGGTGAAGTTGTCCGGGTTCGGCAATTTCGACTTGCGCGACAAGCGTCAGCGGCCTGGCCGAAACCCGAAGACAGGAGAGGAAATCCCGATCACGGCTCGCCGTGTGGTCACTTTCCGTCCAGGGCAGAAACTCAAAGCCAGGGTCGAAGCTTATGCTGGAACCAAGTCATAACGACGAGTTACCGCCGATTCCAGGCAAGCGTTACTTCACTATTGGCGAAGTTAGTGAACTCTGCGCAGTCAAGCCCCATGTGCTGCGTTACTGGGAGCAGGAATTTCCCCAGCTCAACCCGGTAAAGCGGCGCGGGAACAGGCGCTACTACCAGCGCCAGGATGTGCTGATGATTCGGCAGATCCGGGCGCTGCTATACGATCAAGGCTTCACCATCGGCGGGGCGCGCCAGCGCCTCTCCGGAGACGAAGCCAAGGAAGACACCACGCAGTACAAGCAGCTCATCCGCCAGATGATCTCCGAGCTCGAGGATGTCCTTCACGTATTGCGGAAGTGAAGTTTTCAAAAAAACCTTCCACAATTCAAAAGCTTAATGTATAGTTCGCTCCGCTTCCGGTGATCCGGAGCGAGCTACAAAACGTCGGGGCGTAGCGCAGCCTGGTAGCGCACTTGCATGGGGTGCAAGGGGTCGAGTGTTCGAATCACTCCGTCCCGACCATATTTCTGAGAAGGCTCAAGCACTTAGCGGCTTGAGCCTTTTTCATTTCTGAGGCGTGCGCAAAACTTGCGCAAAATACGCGCAAAACTCAGCCCGCAATTTCCGCAATATCCAGGTCGGCTTCCACTTCGGACCAGACCACTTCCGCGTGGTCTTTCTGGTAATTGCGCGTCATATCCCCGCTGGCATGTCCGGCGATCTTCTGCCCGTCCTTACCCGCCCGTTTGTAGAGGTGCAGGGAGAGGGCGCGGATCTCGTGAAAGCCCGGCATCTCCTCTTCCTTCCAACTCTTGTAGCACCCGGCTTCGTCCCTGGCGTCCTTGAAGGCGCGGGTCAGGAAGCGCTCGTCGACCTTGGTCCAGTGGTCTTTGCCTTCGCGCTTCTTCTTCCGCTCCGGCCGGCGGTGGATCAGGTAGGGCGACAGCACGTCGTCACGGCAGCGCGCCAGCACGGCGGCCAGTTGCGGGGTGACCTTGATCTTCAGCCAGCCGGCGTCGGAGGCCTTCTCGGTCTTGCTCTGCACCACGTACAGGTAGCCGTCCTTCACGTCCTCGAACTTCATGTTGAGGATGTCGCCGCGGCGCTGCGCGGTGATCAGCGCCAGGTCGATAGCGTTCTGCAGCCAGTGCGGGGCGCGCCGGCGTATCAGCTTCAGGCCCTCCAGGGTGTGGCGCTTGCGCGTCTTCTTCTCGATCTTCGGGATGGTGTTCGCCGCCGGGTTGTCCGGCACCAGGCCGCGCGCGGCGGCGTGGGTGAACACGTCCGCCAGGATGGCGCGGGCCTGGTTGCTGGCGCGGGGTGTAAGCGGCTCGAGGAAGTCGGCGATCATCTTGATGGTGATCTCGTCGATTGCCCGGACGCCCAGGGTGGCGCGGATCTGCTTGAAGCGCACGCCGTACAGGTCGAGCGTGGCCTTGGCCAGTTCCCGGGGCGGCAGGATGTCCTTCTCGTAGGTGCCGAGGAAGTCGGAGAGGGTGACCTTCTCCTCACCCAGGACGGTGGCCACCAAGTCGGTTCCCTGCATGAAGGTGGCGTTCAACTGGTGGGCCGCGTCGATGGCGGCGCCGCGATCCCGGCCGAACTGGAACCACTTCCCGTCCGTGGGCCGGCGGAATCGGTAGGTGCCGCGCCTGCTGTCGAAGTACAGGTTGGGCGGCAGCCCCCTGTTCGCCTTGTTCCTGGGTCGTGGCACCATCAGGCCGCTCCTTTCAACACCATGTCGACCAGGGGATTGCCGGTCTGCCGGGTGTAGGCAGCCCAGTCGACGTACCAGATTTTACCGACCCGCTCGCCGGGCAGCTTGCGGTCGCGCAGTTGGTTGCGGATAGCCTGGGAGCATAGCGGAGTGCCGTTCTCGCCCCATTTGCGCCGCTGGAACTCGCTGATCTTGATCAGTTCCTTTCTCATTGTGGGATACCTCGGGGCTATGCGCGGCAGCCGCGACCGGTGAACCAGTCGAGCGCCTTGCAAATCAAGGGGTCTTCGTACCAAGTCTCGTTGATGCGAGACATGGCGCGGTCGTGGAAGAAGGTTGGGCCCAGGTAGCTGTGCCATTCCATGAACACCCGCCGGCCATCCTCGAGTGGCAGGCGGAAGTTCGGGCTGACACAGACGATGGCCCCGCCGAAGCGGATGCAGGTCATGCAGGCACCTCGCGGCGCGCCCACCAGCAGATGGGGCCGTCGTCGGTGCAGCTGATAGCCAGGATGAACCAGCCTTCGCCATCGGGCCGGCTCGGCTCCCAGTGCGAGCAGTCCGGGCCGCCATCGTTGAAGTAGGGGTCAGTATCGGTGTCGACCTCATACTCCATGTGCGCGGCAACCCAGGACAGCCCCTGCTCCTTGACCCAGTCCTTGGAGCGCTGTTCGTCGCCTTCATCGAACTCGGGCAGGTCGGGGTGCCACCAGTAGCCGTATTCGTCACGCACGACTTCGGCGGCCTGGATCAGGGTGATTTCTTCGGGCATGGCAATACCTCTGCCACCGACTCTCGCCGGCAGCTGGTGGGGTAGGTGGGGAATTACGGTGCGTCGGTCAGGACGGCCTCACAGGCCTCGCACCAGTAGTACTCAATGCAGGTGTTGGTGAACTGGCCAGAGTGGCAGGGCCCGGACTGCGCGGGAATCTGCCACGCCGCGAAGGCGTGGCAGACCGGGCATTCCAGCTGGGTTTCATGCATGGCCAGGTCGTCGATGGGGCCGGTGCCGGTCGGTCCTTCCAAGGGGCGTAGGATCACGGTTTCACCTCCTGGACCATGGCTTGGTGGCGTGGGGTTCTATTCATGATTGGCCGCCAGTTCCAGGAGGTTGCGTGTTGTGCGACGGAAGCCGTCAGTATTCGGCATGCCCTCCCACTTATGGCCTTCCGGGTAGGGGCTGAATGGCCCGAACCACTCCCAGCTCATGAGCCACCATTCCCAAGCCGCATAGACTTCATTGCAGTCGCCAGACCAAGAATCGTATTCGCCGCCTACACTGAGCATGTGGCTGACGCGGGTGCCTTGTTTCTCCGCGAGTGGGTGTGGCCCGTAGCTGTCCACCCAGGCATCACGGAACAGCTTCGGCGCCAGCTCAACGACCCTCTTGCTCAGCTTCTTCAGGATGCGCGCTTTCATGCCTGGCCCTCCGCGCTATCGCTGGCATGGAAGCCAAGCAACGCATTCAGCAGGGCCGGGTCGAACGCTATCAACTCGGCAACATACTCACCGGAGGCGGTGCGAATTACCCAGCCATCAAGTCGATATGATTCACGCGGCACCTCAACCATATTGAGGCTGCGCGCGGAATGGTCGGATAGCTGCATCTGCGCGACACCCCAGGGAATCTTGACTTCCCCGACCAACTGACGGGCAGGCTTGATTAATGGCTCGCCCATGCGCGTCTCGCCTTGGGCTTCGCAGACCAGGTGATTGATGATCTGGTCCTTCCGGCGAATAGCCGCTTCCGCTTCCAACGCCCTACGTTTCCATATGGCCAGGTCATCGCGAGCACCCTGGTAGGCGTCGCCAAAGCACTCGCCGTTGATCACCAATTCCCAGAGCCCGTCTTGACGTTCGCGCCAAACACCAGCGTTGACCGAACGACCGTTAGAGTCTTCGCACTCCACGAACCGCCCACACTCATGGCCTGGGGGCCCATCAAAAACCACGCGCAATCCGCCATGCTGCGCGGTGAGGGATGCTTGCCATGCCCACCAGCCGGTTTGAACGCTGGGTACGACGTAGAGCCCGGCGATGTCCCGCACCATCACTGCCGAGTCAAAGTCGTAGCCGAGGGCCTTGGCCTTTGCTTCGCAGGCCGCTTCGTAAAGGCGCCGCTGTTGTTCAAGTTGCTCGTCGGTCACGACTGCTGCTCCTTCCGCTCGAATGCGGCGGTGAACTCGGTTATTTCGGTGCTGAGGTCCTGGGCCTGGACGCTGCAATGGTTGAGGTGGCGCTTGGCGCGCTTCAGCAGAGCGATGGCCTGGGCCAGGGGATGGTCGGTAAGCAGGCTCTCGGTGAGCTTCTGCCGGGCGGACATGTCGAGGCTCATGCCGGCACTCCTTCCTTGGCGAACAGGTAGTCGATGAACTCGGCGGCGCTGGGCAGCAGGTCGCTCGAGCGGAAGACGGGGAGGCGCAGGGCGTCGGCCCGGGCGATCTCGGCCAGGGTGCCTTCGGAACGGCCCCAACCCTCGATCAGCACCACGGCGTCGCAGCGCTCCATCAATTCCATGGTCCCGCGTAGCCAGAACGCATCGCCCAGGTCGGGCAGGTCGGCATCCATGTGGGCGGTGTTCATGTGCGGAACGAGCGGGAACCAGCCGAGGGTGCAGGCGTAGAGCGCCAGGCGGCGGGCTGCCTCGATATTGGCGGCAATAGTTTCCCGGTCCGGCCCACGGTAAGGACCGGCAACGTACAGAATCGGTTGCATTGAAGAGCCTCCCTGGCGGGTGTGGCGGTGTGGATGGGATGGATCAGGACTGAGGCGGGACGGGACGGCAGCGGATGCAGGGGCAGAGCTCAACCTGCTTGCCGGTGGAGCGGCAGAAGATGGGCGGGTCATCTGGCTTATCTTCCATGGTTCTCGTGGTAGCCGAATCGCAGCTCGGCAGACTTCCTGGCAGCAACAGCTTCGAAGAGCTCTTGGTGCTTGCCTAGAAACACGGGCTTCTTATCCCTGTGCGCGTACACCTGCCACTTCTGATCCCTAGTGCACCAGCACACGCCGATGACACCGCTGGAGTTGTTCTTCGGCTTCTTCATGTTCCGCGCGTTCTCGGATGGCGTTACTGCCCGCAGGTTCTCCCAGCGGTTGTCATGTCGGATGCCATTGATGTGATCCACCTGCATCCCGGTGATGTCGACGTCCATTAGAGCGAACGCCAGGCGGTGCAGAGCGCAGCTCCGATGCCCAATTCTCACGACCATGTACCCGTACTTATTTAGGGTCCCAGCTTTGTCGCCGGGGAACATCCGGCTGACTAGGATCTTCCAGAAGAAGTCGCCGGTGACTGGGTCATAGCGCAGGATGTCGCCCAGATTGCTGGGCGGCGGTCGATCTCTAGGCATGAGAATTCCTCGGCGCCGTAGTGGCGCTATGGCATGGAGTGGGGTAGGTTCGTTCAGGCAAAGATTGGCCAATAGGGAGTTCGTGGTGGGAAGGAAAAGGGCTATTCGGAATATCGTGTGTAAACCCTAATCCAACTGTATAATCAAAATCCGGATTATCGTGTGGAGTCAGGTTATGCAGAATCCTAGAATCGTCTGCCAGTTCAGCTGCGGGGCAGCTTCGGCGGTAGCCACCAAACTGGCCTTGGCTGAGTACGGCGCAACCCACGATGTGCAGATCGTCAACGCCTTCCTGGCAAACGAGCACCAAGACAATCGCCGCTTTCTGGCCGACTGCGAGACCTGGTTTGGTCAGCCGATCACCGTGTTGCGTGACGAGAAGTACGGTGCCGATGTGATCAACGTGTTCCGGCGTGAGCGCTACATGAAGGGGCGGACAGGGGCTCCATGCACCAAGCTGCTCAAGCGCCGCCTGCTCGATGCCTGGAAGCAACCAGGTGACGTTATGGTGTTTGGCTACACCGCCGAGGAAGCCGACCGCTTGGAGGACTTCCGGGAGCGCAATCCAGATCGTCCCGTGATTGCCCCGCTGATCGAACGCGGCCTGGGCAAGGAGGATTGCAAAGCCATGGTGCAGCGCGCTGGGATCGAGCTTCCCATCATGTATCGCTTGGGCTACGAGAATGCGAACTGCATTGGCTGTGTAAAGGGTGGCGAGGGGTACTTCCGCGCGATCCGTGCCGACTTCCCCGAGCAGTTCGAAGCCCTGTGCCAGGTTCAAGACGAGCTTGGCCCAGGCTCCTATCTCTTCCGGAATCGCAAGACCGGCGAGCGCTATTCTCTTCGTGATTTGCCTCCTGGGCCGATGCGCCGCAACGAGGCAATACCAGCCTGCTCCTTCTTCTGCGAAATAGCTGAGCAAGCATTTACCCCGCAGGAGAGGCCAGCGGCCTTAACTCAGGACATAATCGCGGCTTTTGGCTAGTAAGCGCGCCTGATGACCGACATCCTCGACCTGCCAGATTGGAACGTTCTGACCTCTCGCCTCGATGACGGCACCTACACCATCGAGGCGGAGTACACCCTGCCGCTCCAGGCCTGCACCAAGTGCGGCGTAGTGGGCAAGCTGTACCGCCACGGCCCCAAGGTCGTCACGTATCGCGATAGCCCCATCAGGGGTGCTCACGTGCAGCTGGCGGCCAAGGTTCAGCGGTACAAGTGCCGTGAGTGTGGCGGCACCTCCTTGCAGCCATTGGGCGGGGTTGAGGTTGACCGCCGGATGACTCAGCGCTGTGTTGAGTACATCAAGACGCAGTGCATGCGAGACACCTTCACCAGGCTCTCGCAACACATCGGCTGCGATGAGAAGACCATTCGCAACATCGCCAACGATTACGTCCAGCACATGAACACCCAGTTCAGGCCGTACCTGCCTAACTGGCTGGGAATCGATGAAACCAAGATCGCAGGTGACATGCGCTGCGTCCTGACAGATGTGGGCCGCAACGTGCCTATCGATATCCTTCCAAGCCGCGATCAGGACACCCTGGCGCGCTGGCTGGCGGCCTTCCCAGACCGTTCAACGCTGCTTGGGGTGGCTACCGACATGTGGCGGCCATACCTCAACGTGGTGAACATGATGGCCCCGGGCGTGCCGGTCGTGATCGACAAGTTCCACGTTGTCAGGATGGCCAACTATGCCCTGGACAAGACTCGTATTCGCCGAGGCAAAGCCCAGGGCGTCAAGGTCAACAAGGAGTGGAAGCGCAGCAAGGTGCTGCTCAACAAGAGCGCCGCTAACCTCACTGACAAGCAGTCCTTCAACCTCGATATGTGGCTGGACAACGACCCCGAGGTCGCCCAGTCCTACCAGCTGAAGGAAGATTTCTATGCCCTGTACAACCTGCCCAAGGCAGAAGCTATCCCTGCCATGGAGAGCTGGGTTCAACGGGTGAAGGCGAGTGACGTAGCTGCTGACTACAAAGACCTGCTGTCAGCCCTGAAGAACTGGCGGCAGCAGATCGTCAACTACTTCGATCACCCCATCACCAACGGCTACACCGAAGCCCTGAACGGCATGACGAAGGTAATCAACCGTAACGGGCGCGGCTACACGTTCGAGATCATCAGGGCGCGCGTGCTGTTCTCCAACAATGCTCGTGCAGGTCAGTCGCCGGAGTGGTTCTGCGTCAGCTGCGGCGGTCTGTTCTTCGAGGATGAGCGTGCTGTCTGGCTGCCAGTGGAGTCGGGTGACACTCGCCGCCACTGCCTCTGCAAGGAATGCAATGAGCGTTCGATTACACACGCCAAGGAGTTCTACGACAACCTTGATGAGTTCTTCGAATCCACACTATTTTCCGAATAGCCAGGAAAAGAACGCTTATAGGTGTTGGGGCGACCCTTATATATCTGGCCTGGATATCAACTATCGTCATCCCAAGATTTGAAGAGCTCTACGAACTTCAACTCAATGCGTTTGGAGATTTCTTTGCTGGAATATTTGGCCCGTTGGCTTTCTTGTGGCTCGTGCTTGGGTACTTCCAGCAGGGTGAAGAACTTCGTTTGCAGGCCAATGAATTGAAGAACTCTGTTGAGCAGCAGAAGGAACTGGTTGGCGTGACCAGGGAACAACTAAGTGCTGAGCGGGAAGTGGCCAGGGAAGAGAGAGAGCGGCGGATTGCATCCATTCAGCCAATCTTTGGATTCAGCGAGCTGATCTGTCAGCAAAGTACCTCTGGGGAATGCTGCTTCTACGGCGACGTGCAAAACGTCGGCGGGAGCATAACTGAGTTGAATGTAGATATTGATTCTGATCATTTTGCTCTGGTTCAGAGTCATTATCCTGCGGTAAGCAATGGCCAGAGCTTTAGGCTCTATATAAGGCTGGATGACATGGCCAATTTATTTGGATTCACCGGACGATTCCATTTTCGAGATGCAGAGGGTGGATACAGCACTCAAACATTTGGATTTGCCCCGGTGCCGGCTACACCTGATCGGCTGGCAACGCTCAGACGAGTTTCTCCTGGCTGACCCTGCTCTCACCTAGAAGTTTGCCAACTATCAGGGTCAACATATTGACCTCGCCTATTCACACCACCCTGCAATGCCACGACTGCGCATAGGCCACCCCGTCGATGATCTCCGTTCCGGTGATCACCAGGGCGAGGGTGGCCATGGGCATCAGGCAGCCTGGGCCCGATACAGCCTGATCAGCTTCCCGGCGTTCAACTCGATCAGGTCGGCCGGGTCCTGGGGGCAGACGGCATTGCCGATGCCCTTGATCTGGTTCTCCACGGATATCCCCTTCCACTCCAGCGCGCCCGTCACCGGGTCTTCGAACAGGCCTCGGTCGATGATGTAGTCCTCGCGGAACCCCATCGACAGCTTCAGCTCGCGCGGGCGCAGCATCCGCAGGGTGAAGTCCACCAGCACGTAGTCGCCGACCAGCACCAGGTCGACCGGATCCGGGAAGTGTTCCGGCAGGTACTTGTGCAGGAAGGCGGCGCACTGCTTGGCCTTATCCAGCAGCTCGGGCGGCAGGATGTCGGCCGGCACCTGGTGCACGGTGACCAGCCCCATGCGGGCCTTGGTCGGGAAGGTGTGTGCCGGGTCATGCAGGCTCTGCCACTGGCCACCGGACTTGTAGTACTTCACCAGAAATGCCGCCGCGAGCCGCTGGTTGGTACCCCTGCTGGTGATGGTGCTGATCGGGTCGTTCATCGAGCGTCCGGCGCCATCGTAGAAGCCGCCGTTCGCCTGCTCCATGAAGCATGCCGCGATGGCGTGATGTCCCGAGTTGGTGGTCAGAGTGTTGATCGGGCTGTGCAGGCTGGAGCCGGTGGAGCCCTTGCGCAGGGTGATCAGGTTCGCCGCGGCCAGGGCGAAGTGGCCGCCCTTCACCTGGGCGCACTGGGTGCGTAGTGGCTCCTGCACGCTGAAGGTGCGCTGGCTCGATGCATTGGCGAACTCGGTCAGGTAGGGCGCAAGGGAGCCATCCTCCAGCGGTACGATGAAGGGCTTGTCGGTCTCAACGACGTGCTTCCAGAAGCCCTTGGCCACTCGCCGATTGGAATTGGCCACCAGGCGACCGTCGATGATCGACTTGCCTAGGTCGGAGAAGTCGATGCACTGCCACACCGGCTTCCAGCCTTCCTGGCCCTTGCCCGGGTTCTGGTGAAACTTCGGCTTGGTCCAGAGGATCGGCTCGCCATCGCGCCGCGCGATCAGGAACAGGCGCTTGCGGATGGTCGGGGTACCGGCGTTGGCCGCAACCCGAACCTGCCATTCCACCTTGTACCCCATGCCGCGCACTAGGTCGGCGGCTGTGACGTGCCGCCCGATGGCCTTGAGGATGTCGTCGAAGTCCGGGTGATCGTCCGACAGCCCACCGCCCAGGGCAGCGATGAAGGCCTTGAAGGTGCGCCCGCGCTCGCTCTTGATCGGCTTGTGATCCTCACCGAGCGGGCCCCAATCCTGGAACTCCTCGACGTTCTCCAAGAAGATCATGCGCGGGCGGGTGGCCTGGGCCCACTGGATCACGACCCAGGCAAGACTGCGGATCTTCCGGTTCACCGGCTTGCCGCCCTTGGCCTTGCTGAAGTGGCGGCAGTCCGGTGAGGCCCAGAGAATCCCGACCGGCTGACCGCCGGTGGCCTCGACCGGATCGACCTCGAACACGTCGGTAATGAAGTGCTTGGTGTTCGGGTGGTTGGCGCGGTGAATCGCGATCGCCGTGGGGTTGTGGTTGATCGCGATGTCCGGGTGGCGGTAGACACTGGCACCGCCATCGCTGGCGCCGCCGATGCCGGCAAACAGGTCGACGTACAGCTCCCATTCAAGAGGGAGCGGCAGGGGCTGGAATGCCGTCATGCTGCTGATTCCTTGGAGTCGTTGAAGATGTCGAGCTGGGCGGCGCCCTCGTTCCAGGCGGTTTCCAGGCGCGCCCGCGCGATGTCGGCATAGCCGGGGTTGAGTTCGCAGAGGGCCGAGCGCCGGCCTTCCTGCATGGCGACCAGGCCGGTGGTACCGGCGCCGCCGAACGGATCGAGCACGAGGCCTCCGCGCGGTGCGCCGGCGAGGATGCAGGGGCGGATCAGGTCAGGCGGGAAGGTGGCGAAGTGGGCGCCTTTGAAGCCGACGGTGGCCACCGACCAGACGCTGCGCTTGTTGCGCTTGTCGCTGTAGTCGATGTCGGGGCGGTCCGGGCGGTGCTGTCCTTTCTGGCCGTGCTCGCCGGCTGTTGCCTTCGTCTCACGGGAGAAGCTGTAGCGTTTGCTGCGGCGTCCACCCACGGCTTTCATGGCGCCGTTGGTTTTGCCCGGCACACGTTCGCTGCCTTCCTGCTCATCCCATCCTTCCTGGGCCAAGCGCTCCACTGATGAGGCCGCCGGCGGCTCCGAGATCGCGGTCAGGTCGAAGTAGTACCGAGGCGACTTGCTCAACAGGAACAGATATTCGTGCGCCTTGGTGCATCGGTCTCGAACGCTCTCCGGCATTGGATTCGGCTTTTGCCAGATGATGTCCTGGCGCAGATACCAGCCGTCATCCTGTAGGGCGAAGGCGAGCCGCCAAGGCATGCCCATCATGTCCTTAGGTTTGAACCCGGGCACTGCCACATCGCTGCGCGGAATCGGTTCGTTGTCGCGCCGACGGGACTGGACCATCTTGACGTTCCCTGGCGCTCGCGAACCGGCGTAGCTGTCGCCCATGTTCACCCAGCAGGTGCCATCGTCGCGGAGCACCCGGCGCACCTCGCGGAACACTTCGACCAGGCGGGAGATGAACTCGGCCGGCGTCTCCTCCAGCCCGATCTGCCCATCCACGCCGTAGTCGCGCAGGCCGAAGTAGGGCGGGCTGGTGACGCAGCAGTGCGCGGACTGGTCGGGCATCTGGCGCAGCAGCTCCAGACAATCCCCGACCAGTATCTGGTGTAGGTCGTTCATGGCGATCCTTCGAAGATGTCGAGTTGGGCCTTGACGCATTGGGCCTGGCCGTGGGGCAGGGGCTTGTGGGTGAAGAACTCCACAAACTCGTCATCGGAGAAGTCGGTCACGTCGATCCAGTCGGGGTACATTTGCTTCCAGATGTTCGGGTGCAACCAGCGCGCCTCCTTGCGGTCGGGGCTTGCGCAGAAACGGTGGCCTTGGTCGCGGAGGCTCATGGCTTTCTCCAGGTCGAGCGATGCCGTGCCGCTGGTGCGGCTGGCGGGTGGGGTGGGTTATCGGTAGGTCTGGGTCAGGGCGCCGTTGACCTGGCGTCCACGGCGCAGCAGGACATTCGCCAGTGCGGCGCGGTCTCGGTAGCTGTGCGACGCCTGCCCGAGCAGCCCGAAGTAGCTGTTGGCCACGGCCAGCAGGTCGTCTGCTGGTGCTGCAGCCACTCGGCGTAGCGCCTCCTTCACCGTCCGCTTGCGAGTGGTGCGCCGCCAGGGCTTGATCACGTGGCCAACGAAGTCGATGCCGCGATCAGCAGGTTGAAGGATCGTCTTCGCCGGGTTGAGCCGGGCACCCAGGCTGGGCAAGAAGGCATTGATCTCGGACAGCCAGGCGTTCAGCTGCTGCGGTGATTCATGCAGCAGCACGAAGTCATCGACATAGCGGATGTAATGCTTGGCGCGTAGCTGGTGCTTTACGAACTGATCCAGGGCATTCAGGTAGATGTTCGCGAAGAACTGCGACGACAGGTTACCGATGGGTAGGCCGAGGTGCGCCGGCTGGGCGGTCAAGCGCTTGTGCTGCGGCACCCGGTTGAAAAGCTTGCGCGGGCTGCGCACCTCGCAGTCCGCGCGAGGATCGTGCCAGAGCACCTGCAAAGCCAGGCTAAGCCACCAGGGTTCATGGATCAGCGGGCGGAGCTGGCGGTCCAGCACCCGCTTGTCGATGGCGACGAAGAAGTTCGCCAGATCGGCTTTCAGGTAGAAGGTCGGCGTCGACCAGTTCTGGCTGGCGCTGCGCACCTTGGCCTCCAGGCGCTCGGCGGCGTACAGCGTGCCGCGCCCGGGTATGCAGGCGCAGCTGTCGGCGATGAAGGTGGCCTCGATGCTGGCGCCGATGTGGTTGTACAGCAGGTGGTGGACGACGCGATCCCGGAAGGTGGCGGCCCACACCTCGCGCGGCTTGGGTCGGGTGATCACGAAGCAGATGGAGCGGCCAGGCTGGTAGGTGCCGGCCAGCAAATCGTCGTGCAGATCGAGGAGGTTCTGCTCCAGGTCCTGCTCGAAGCGCCGCGCGCTGTTGGTGTTGCGCTTGCTGCGGCGGCAGTCGTAGTAGGCCTGGACCAGCTCCTCGAAGGTGAAGGATGCAACACTCGAATCTGCGGACGGGGCGGACGAGCCGCTCGTAGTCCTTGCCGTAGCAGTCCTGCCAGCCATCTTCGAAGTCCATGTTGTAGGCGTTGTTGGAGGAGAACTGCGACCTATCGTGCTATCTATGTCACCCGGCCGATAACTCGGCCGGCAAACTGCGCCGGACCTGCCCAACCGTTCCGCTGGTGGTTTCCGTGGTGCGCATGGCGGTGACCCGAAGGTCAGCGGCACGACCAGATTCAGCGCACAGACCAGAGAGCCTTGACCCTCAGGTAGCGGGCGCGGTTGCGGATGATTTGCCTTTCCAGGCGTTGGCCTGACGACCAATGGATGCGGTGATCTTCATCGCCTGTGCGTGTTGCCCCTTGGAGATGATCCCCAGATTGGTCAGGGCGCGGAGCAGGTGATTGATCATCCAGACGCTTTCGAGAAGGTGATTGAGGTGAGGTCGCTTGTCGGCGGCCATATTGGCCCGGCCGATCAGCACCATGACCTGCAGGCATTCATCGCGGATCTTAGATCCGACCACCAACTTCAGGTCGCGCGGAATGCTTCGCACCAGGTGCAGGACCACGCCGAGCAATTCCTCGGCGGCCTTGTGAATCTCCAGTTCGGTATGCAGGGCCATCCTGGCCTCCTCGAAAATCACTGGGCGCTGCCGCGCCCATCAATAAAGGATTGAAGGATCAAAGGAACTTTCTGCGGACGGGGCGGACGAGCCGCTCGCAGTCCTTGCCGCAGCAGCCCTGCCAGCCATCTTCGAAGTCCACGTAGTAGGCGCTGGTGGAGGAGAACTGCGTGCTGCTCCAGTGGTAGGCCTTGCTGAACAGCTCCGGAACATTCGCCTCGGCCAACTGCAGCTCACGGCGTGCTGGCAGGTAGAAGTCTCTGTGGCCGTCGGCGGTGAACTCGCTGGCCAGCTTGGCGGCTGGATGATCCTCGCTGTCGGCCAGCAGGGCACGGGTGTTCGCCAGGCCGTCACTGGCACTGCCGGCGCCTTCGGTTTCGTGGCCGTAGCCGCCGTAGGCCAGGGTGGATTCGGCCTCCGACCCGGCGGGGACGATCAGGTAGTAGTCCGGAGCACCGTTCTCGCCGCGCACCAGGCCGGCGTTGTGGCCGCCCTCGCCGGACCAGTACTCGCCGAGAGGAGGCATGATGCCGGAGATTGTGTTGATCTCGGCTCCCTCGATGAATTCGCCGCGGCTTGACTCACTGAAGAAGTTGATGGTCAGGCTGTCCAGTCGGTCGATCTTGAGCGCGGGAACGTTCTTCATGTCCATGAGGACTCCTCATCTGAAGGGTAGGGTGCAGGCGGCAGGCGCTTCCCTGCGAGCATCTGGCCTGACCGGCGGTGCCGGCCCCGCGAATCGCCTGCAAAAGCGAAGGAATGAATCAGTGGATTACTGAATGGGTACGCTGCGGACGGGGCGGACGAGCCGCTCGCAGTCCTCGCCGTAGCAGTCCTGCCAGCCATCTACGAAGACCAAGCTGTAGGCGCGGTAGGAGGAGAACTGCGTGCTCAGCCAGTAGAAGCGATCCTCGCGCAGGTCGGTGATCAGACCAGCGTGCTTGGCGGCCATCACCAGTTGCGCCTCCAGGCAGGATGGGATATGGGCACCCAGCTCCAGGGCCTTCACGGCGATCGCGCTGCCGGCTTCGGCCATGGCACGGGTGTTGGCCTCGCCATCGCTGTAGCTGCGAGCGCCTTCGATGTCCTGACCGTACTCGCCCCAGGCACCAGTGAACTCGGCGGAAGCGGGCAGCAGGATCAGTGCGCGCTCCCGACCATTGAGCCAGTAGCGCTCGACGAAGGTGCCGCCGATCAGGAGCTGGCCGCGTTCGGGCAGATCGGATGCAGCGATGAACTGAGGGATGTTGTCGCTCATGGGTTTCTCCAGGGTGAACGAGCCTTCCGCTGGCTGCGGGCGGCGAGTGATATGGGGTGGGTCAGGCGACCGGGCGTATGGATCTGCTGGTGCGCTGGGTGCGGGTGATCAGGCCCTTGCGATCGAGGGCGTTGATGCGGTCCTGAACAGCGTTCTCGTTGACGCTGGCGAGCTTGGCCAACTCAGCCACGGTGGGTGAGTAGCCTTTCTCCTGGATGAACTGTCGGATGTGCTCCAGGGTTTCGGCCTGCTTGGGTGAGGGAGTCAGTCGAGCCATTCGCGCTCCCGTTCCTCTTTGTCCTCGCGCGCCGCCTGCCTGATTCCGTGAGCCTGAAGCTGCCGCGCCACGTTTTTGCTGATAGTGATTTCGTGGCGCGGAAGGGCGAGCGCCGTCGCGGAACCTTCCCGACCCTGGGCGTGGGCGTTCATGATCAGCAGCTGAATCGCTTCCGACTGCTCAGTGATTCCGTGCCAGTCCATCAGGTCCGCAAGCTTCTGGTGGATACCCGGGCGGACGCGGTGTCGGAGTTCCTTTTCATCGAACTCCTTCCGCTTCGCCGCGGACTTGGCGGATCGGTCCTGCTGGGTCATGGCCATCAGGCGCCCTCCACCGACTCGGGGAATTGCAGGCCGTAGGTCTTGCACACCCGGTTGAACACTCGATAGTCCAGCTCGGAGCGCAGCAGGGCCTGGCGGCGGGTGAGACCAATCTTCAGAAAGGCGCCCAGGCGTTCAGCGAAGACCTTGTCGCGGGCCATCGCGGCGAGCTGTGCGCCGGTCGGGGCTGGCTTGAAGGTGATCTTGAACTCTCGCCCGATGGTGTCGAGCATCCGACGGCTGACGCCGAGTCGCGCGGCGATCTGGGAGATGTTCAACGTCTCGGCCAGTACGCGCACCTGCGGCGCCAGTTCCGCTCGCTTCGCTTCACGCCGGCCTTCCCGGTCCAGGTACTCCTTCGGCGGGATGTTCCTCGCTTTTTTGGATGCGCGCGGCGCCGGTTCAACCTCGCGGCGCAGGGGCATGGGCACTGTCTGCACCTCGCCCAGGTCATGGATGCGTCCGCCGCCGGCGAGGAACTGCTCAATCTGCGCGGCCAGCATGGCACTGGTGCGGCTGTTCGCCTCAACCGCGCTGAGTTCGTGGCTGATCATGATCAAGCCGCTCCGCGTTCCAGGTCGCGCGCAGCAGCGCAGGCGGCGCGATGCCCGGTACGGAAGCCGATCACCTTGTCGGTGTAGGCGTCCACCAAGTGGAAGAAGTTGCGGCCCTTGGGTACCACCTGGACCAGCCGGGGCAGGGGAGCGCTTACCGAGCGTTGCCGGCGGCGCAGATAGAAGGCGGCGATGGCGGCCTTGGTCTTGGCATTCATCTCGACCAGCTGGGCATGGGCGTCGATCACGCCTTGGGTAATTTCCATGGAGTGCACCTCGTGCTGTGGAAAGCCGGCCTTGGCCAGCAGGGAGGGAATAGGTGCCGGGCGAGCCGACAAAAAGGCCCGCAGTGCACGGGCAAGGTGACAAGCAAGCGATGCCAGGGAGCATCGGGGAGTGATCGGCTGGCCGGGCAATCCACCGCTATGCGCGTGGAGGTGGCCACCCCGCTGTTTGCTTCGGCGATCAACCGATCACTCTCCAATCCGCCCTGGCGGGGGATGGAGCCGTTGTGCCCGGGTGGCCAGCCCTCTCGTTGCCGCGCGCGGCGTCATGCGTTGCGCGGTGGCGCCCCGTGTCGTTACCGCGGGGTTACTCGTCGTCAGGATCAGACTGCCAGCGCTTCACCTCGTAGGCGAAGGCTGTCCACTTCTTCTGCTCCGCCTCGCTCATGTCGGCCCAGCGAGGCACCTCGTCGCGGACGATCGCCTTGCCACCAAGGAAGGTCACGCTCCCGCAGTTGCTGCCGATGTCTTCGTCGGCATAGCGGATCTCGATCGTCGCGTCTGGGAACCGCTCGGATACCTTCAACAGGATTGGCTCAGGGAAGGACCAGGCAGTGTCGAATCGCGCGGTACCGGCTTCCTTATCTACCGTCTGGTCATAGGCATTCCACTTGGTTCCCCACTTGGCTCTGGCGAACTCCATGTTGTGCAGATAACCGGTGGCGCGGTGGTTGCGCAGCATCTGCACGAACTGCTCGAAGCTCTCATCGGAGAGTTGATCGAGAAACGTGCGATCGCGATTGCCCGCTTCCAGAGAGGCGATCAGCGGATGCTCATCCAGGGGCTTGCGTCGCACGACATCGGCGAGTGTTTCCGCATCGCAGGCAATGCCGTTCCAGGGAAATTCCCCGGCAAACGGGATGATCTTGCTGAAGTCCACGCGGCCTTCCTCGTTGAGCATCCAGGCAATCACCTCGGGGGTTGCCTTAATTTCGGTTGTGACATGGTTTGGCATTGCCGTTCCCTCAAGGTGATTCGGTTGGTGTGCATCCCAATGCGCCCTGTCGCCAGGGCGCATCAGTGATGCTTGATTTACGCGTGCATGCTCACCGTGATGGCGCCGTTGCTTGCGCGCATTACGCTCCAGCGCTTCAGGAGGACGGCGGGGCCGAACTTCTTCGCGGCAGCCTTCTTGATCTGCTCGGCGACCGCCTTGAGCTCCTCGCCATCGTCGGCAATGGCCAGCCAGTCCAGGCGCTTGCCGTTGCTCAGGTGTGCATCGATGTTGAACTGGGCCATGGTGAATCCCTCCGGTTGCTGGCATCCCAAAGCACCCGGTTTCCCAGGTGCTTCAGTAATTCGTCGGTGCTGAAATTCGGAAATCCCGAATATGCAGCCGCCCTCAGCTACTGGCGTGTTGGGCGTCTGTCGCGTCTGGCTGTCGGTGCCTGATTACTCGCCATCAGGCCTGGCATTGCGTCACTTGGCCGCTGTGCTGGTGGGGCGCCTTCGTCTCAGGCATCCGGCAGGGAGCGGGTGGGTGCGTCCCGGTGGTGCGCTGATTCCAGAGGCAGCAGCGCGTCGGTCCGGCCTGGTTCCAGAGCCAGGCTTGGTCGGGTTCTCCCGCGATAGCAGTCGGTTTTGCTTCCGTCGCTCAGCCGAAGCTGTCGGGACTGCGGAAGGTTCGAGGTTGTTAAAGAGCGTTTAGGCCAAGGCCAGGGCATCGCTGCCGTCTTGCTGCCGGCGCGTTTGCGTTCGGCTTGGGGTGATTATTGTCGGCGGCAATATTATCGTCAATGCCGGCGGCAATATTTCGATTTGCGCGCAAACATCCTTTGCGAAGTACATTTCTCGCAGGAACAACAAAACCCGCACGGGCGGGATTCGGGGGGCGCGGGGCAGGCCTAGCCTGCTGGGGAATCAGGCCTGTTTTCGATCGGAAGGCCCGACCTAGAGCGTATCAAGCCTGGTGGTGGAGTAGGGAGCGGGCCGGGCCCAGAAACGAAAAGCCCCGCTCGGTGGCGGGGCTTATTCAGTTAGTAGTGGCTCCCCCAGAAGGCGACAGCCGTCCTTGCTGCTTCTGTAGGTCAAGGATGGCGTTCGTGGTCGCCGCCCGATCCTCACGCATCTCTTTGCGGAGCAATTCGAACTGATGATTCATGTCCTTTCGGCTCGCGCTCATCTCGTCGCGCAGCTGCAGGATCGACCCCTCAGATGCAACGCCGCCAAGATCAGTCCTGATGGCGCTGACCTTTTCATCTACTTTTCCAAATGCATCCCACGCGTACACATAAGGTCCGCCAAGGATTACCAGCACTGCCAGGATCAAATGCCAGCCTTCAACATTGATTGTGACCGCTCTACCAGCCATTTCCTCAGCCTCAAGAGCCATCGGCTCTGACACATCTACGTTGTCGAGTATAACGAAAGCCTGAAAGGTGCGCTGGGCGGACGCAATGATCTCGCCAGACGACCAGTATTCGTAGGACTCATACACCTCATCTATTCGGGCGGCAAAGGCCATGCTCAATCCTTGAAGATCTGCCTGGACACGAATGAGGCACTGAAAAATATGGTGTGGCCACAGGATTGGCAAGTGGCTGGGTATAACCAGATGCCGACGCCTTTAAAGTTTGGCACTGGAGTAGCAACCATGGCGGTTCCTTTACCAGCAGGGTCTGGCGCAACGCCGTAGTCGCCAGTTCCGCAATAGGAACACCTTATCTCGCCGCCAAAGCTATTCAGATAGTTGACGAAATCCTCAGCGGTCACCTGTAGCGCCTTCTCCTTCATGTCCTCGGTCATTGCCTTGGATTCCCGATCGTCCTGCTCGCTCATATTCTGCGCTCATGTATAGATTGGTGATTGATCACTGCCCCACAATCTCCCGATACCGCCGCTGGTACTCCTCGTAGCTCAGGCTGCCCTGTTGCTGCTGGAGCTGCTGGAGCTGGGCATCCTTGGTGGCGTAAGAGGTTGTTGGTACGGTCGAGGCTGCGGCGGCCGGCAGGTAATCGCGGGCGGCCATCCCGCCACAACCAGGCTGGGCGCGATCGAGGATGAGATTGCCCTCGACAGTCATGGCTATGTAGCCGAAGAAGAAGGCAAAGGCCTCGTGATTGATCACCACGTCAGACAGGCCGACGGCACAGCGTTCTTTCTCTACTGCACGGTCGATGGCTTCCTTCATGTTCACCTGGCCCAAAGGGAACAAGACCACGGGAACGGAGTCCTTGCCTTCCACGCGGCGACCCGTTTCGAGCGCCGTCGAGTTCATGTTGAAGTTCTTGGTGCTGGCCACCGTCAGATCGGCCACGCGCATGGTGCAGCCGGACGCCGCAAGAATTGCAAGAACTAGAGCAATGGAGCGCATATCTGATTCCTTTCAGGTTTAGAGATTCTTGGCGCAGTAGACAGAGGCGTTGGCCAGGTTGCTGTCCTGCACGAAATTGATCGGCTGACTGCCGGTGTACGGCGCCTGGCCGATCAGTTGATAGCCAGATCGATAGACCTTAAGCCTGCTGCCGTCCTGAATGCGCACCTGGTTGCCGTCGAACTTGAGGCGCTCCAGCACATTGCTCTCACCCCATGTGTAGCAATGCGAGCCAGTGCCGTCTGAGTTGATGATCAGGGTCATCAGGTAGGGACCCGCACTGCCAGTCCAGACGCCGGCGATATCGCTTGGCGCTGGCTGCGGCTGGACCGACACGAAGTCGTTATTGCGCAAGTCGTCGAAAGGCATGGTGCAGCCGGCAAGTGTGGCGGCCGCAATAAACAGAGCGATGGCGCGCATGGCGACCTCCTTGTCAGTTATTGGTGCGTCTTTCTGATTACGCTGCTTCAAGTTCGCCCAGTTTGATGGCGCCTTCAAGCGGAGCGTTCACGGTAATGAGCGGGAATGCTTTCTTGTCTGCCATGTCCTGCAGCAAGAGAACGCGCTCCCGGAAGGATTGCTGATTCCCTGGCTTAAAGTCGGCTAGCTGAGATTCTGTGGGGATAACGAGCATCATCGCTGCCTGTTGATGATGCTGGATCAGGGCATCGTGATCCTTTAGCTGCTCAAGTCGAAAAATCCGCGAACTGGCCACGTCAAAAAGGCCGCTCATGCGGTATCCCGGCGATAAGGCGCAGATGTTGACCGCCAGACGAGAAGAGAAGTAGTCGCACGCTAGCGAGATCGTCGAGCCACGCACTTGCACATCCACCGAGCGACCGAAATAGGGAACCAGATTCGGGTTCACCTTCTGCATGGCGCGCTTGAACCGCAGCCAGTACATGCTTCGGTCGCGGCCAGTCTTCTCGTCATCCTCCATGTGAATCCCGCTGAGGCTGGAGGTCAGGCTAATCCCCTGCTCGATGATGTCCTCAAGGTCTTCGCCGATACCCTTGCGCTTCTTCCCCAGCGTGACGCCGTGCATGCCGGGTCTGAACTGGCCGTCGAATCGCTGCTTAGCGTGCCGAAGGGCCCGCTGAAGCGCGAGCTCCATCATTCTCAGCATCCCATCAGCCGACTCGCCATAGAGGCATTCGAGAGCTTTCCGGGAAATGGACAGTTGGCCGCTAGCGTACTCCCCGTCGCTAGCCACCACGCCGATGGTCAGACGCTCGCCGGACTGGACAATGGGCTCCATATAGACGGCTGCCCACTCGGCCTCGTAGGTCGGCAGCGGGGGAAAGTCACTGAAGTCCGTGCTGTATTCGATCATCTGCCGAGGTCCAGGGCATGCTGCTTGAGATCGAGGCTGTTGCCGATCAGTAGAGGCATATGATGGACGCGGGCCTGTAGAAATTCCACAACCTCGGTCACGAAGCTGGCCGGCACCCGGCAAGGGCCTGGCAGGCTGCGCATGGCTTGTTCCGAGAAATCGCAATCGTTCAGGGCGAGGGCCTTCTCGTTGATCAGTTGAGCGCTTCGGCGCCGCTCAAACTCATGCACATCAGTGAGCAACTTCTCTAGGAGATGATTGCAAATGGTGCGGTGTGGGGACGACAGAGGCTCACCAAGAGCCTCCTCATGGTCAATCAGCCACAGTTTCCCATCACTCCCCAGAAGCAGGTTCCGCAAGTTGCGGTCAGCGTTGGCGATCAGTTCGTCGAAAACGATGGCCGTCTTGGCGTGCGCCCATTTGTTGAGCAGCCCATTGACGTCATCAGGCCGCACGATGCGGGAGATTGGACGGGCGCCGGTGTCTACGCTGGCCAGGCAGACAACCTGAGCCACATTCAGGCCCACATCCGCACCGCGCGCGATGACAACCGAAGTGTAGGGGACCGGCAGTCCCAGATGCTGCCCAAGCGCTGCACTCAGGACTTCGGCATACATCTGTTTTGGGGGGAGAAGCTTTACATAAGCGTGGTGCTGGTGGCCGCCAGGGAATCGAACCAGCCCATAGAAGAGGGGATTTTTGCCGCGCAGATCCCTGCCCTCGACCTGCTCACCGTTTACATAGATGCCGAGGGCCGGCTCAGTGAGCGCGCTTTTTCTTGCCTTCATGCTTGGTGGCGCCTTCCTTTGCGTGCTGCTTGTTCATGCCGCGCTCAAGCATCTTGAGCATGTCGTCCGGGTTGTCGCCATTTTCCGAATTGCGATGCGCTGCTTCAGCAAGGCCTTCAAGGCTTTTAGGGATCGAGACGTGCCGCTCGACATCCACCACAGCGGTAGCCATGCGGCGAATCTCGTTCGCTAACCGGGCGCTGAAATCGTCGACCTTCACGCCAATAAGCAGAGCGATGTCTGCCGCCGCCTTCGCATTGAGGGCGTTCCTGCCGGAAAGGTAGTTGTTCAGCGAGCCCTGCGTGATGTCGAGCAGGTGTGCGGCCTTCTCTTGTGTCAGGCCGAGCTCATCCTTCCTGGAGTCGAATAGCGCCTTCAGGGCTGCGCATTCGTCCTGTTCCCATGGCTCACGTGGTTTTCTTTTGTCTTTGGTGCTCATAGGCGTGAGCGTATTCCTAGCGGCAATAAGCTCACAAATGCCGCCGGCATTGACGTTTATATTGTCGGCGGCAATAATTGGGTTGTGCATCGCTAAGAGGCAATCCAATGAAACGTGTCCAACTGAGTGAGTTTGCAAAGGCTCACGGCCAAACCAAGGCCGCTCAGCTGCTGGGGATGGCCCAGGGCTCCTTGAGCAAGGCCATCCGCACGGGTCGCGACGTTTACGTCACGGAGCATGAGGACGGCACCTTCACCGCTGAAGAGCTGCGTCCGTTTCCGTCCCAGCACCCAAAAAAGCCTGAGGCCGCCTAACCGCCAGCGAAGTCGCCGCGCGGTCGAACCCGGCCGCGCCGGCTTCACACAGTTGATCGCGGACCAGGTCCGCACGGGATTCAAAGGCTTCCGCCACGAGAAGCCGAGTAGATGAGGGCAGAACCTGAATCAGGGCTGCCACGTAACACCGAAGGGCGAGGACTTCGCCCGGCAGTTCAGAGGGGTCATACGGCATGGATGCTTACTTCCGTGTCGGTTGATCGAGTGATGTCAGGTTGCCTCCAACCAGTCGGCGGCGCCACGCGAGAAACGATGAGGAGTTCGCAATGGAAGATTTCGAATGGACATTGCACCGGGAAGTTAAGGGGGAGGGTGGCACTGCCCTGGCCAAGCGCATGGGGGTCAACGAAACCCGTCTGCTGGACTGCGCCAACCCTAACCGGGAAAACCATCGGATGAGTCTGGAGTTGTTCGGACAGGTTCTGACCCACCTGCCAGATGATTCCCGCCGCCGCGTCCTGCGCGCCCTGCTGGCCCAGTTCAACTACGACCTAGTGGTGAGGCCGGAGGCCGCCCAGGCCAATCCGCTGCAGGCCCTGCTGGACCTCGTGGCTGAATCAGCGGACGTCACCCGCTCGATGCACGATGCCCTGGCCGACGGCCGCATCACCAGCTCCGAGAAGTTCACCATCCGCCGCGAGATCGGCGAGGTGCGTCACGCGCTCGATGTTCTCGAGCAGTCCGTGAGCAAGGTGGCCTGAGATGGCCGGCGACTGGATCAAGATGCGCACCGATCTCTTGACGAGCCCGAAAGTCATCCGCATGGCGTCCGCCTTGAAAGCGGACAGATTTCGGATTGTTGGTGGACTGCTGTCCGTTTGGAGTCTGTTTGATTCGCACTCGGAAGACGGAATCCTGTCCGGTTATTCGCTTGAAGCACTCGACGAGTTGGCAGCGTGGCCCGGCTTTTCGGCTGCCATGGTGGCGGTCGGCTGGCTCGAAAACACCGGGGATGCGCTGCATCTTCCGCGCTTCGAAGCCCACAACGGCGCGTCTGCCAAGCGTCGGGCGCAGGATAAGGACCGCAAACAGAATGAACGGAAAACGTCCGCATCCGGTGCGGACAGAAAGGGGACTAGAGAAGAGAAGAGAAGAGAAGAAGAAAACAACAACACAGGCGACAGCGTCGATGCCCGTCAGCGGTTCGAGATGTTCGAAGCCTGGCAGCCGGACGAGGTCAGTCTGGCCCCCCAGCTGCGCACCATGGGCATCACCCAGGCCCAGATCACCCCGGAGGCGGTTTCCGAGTTCGTGTCGTACTGGATCACCCAGCACGTCGCGGACACCCAGAAGTCCTGGTGCCGAAAGCTGGTGCTGGCGATCAAGAACGCCGGCGTTCGGGCTGCTGCTGAACCCAAGACACCGCCTCGCACCTCCCGTCCCACCACCAGCAAGCACACCGGCCTGAACGGCCAAGACCTTATCGCCGGACTGGAGGCCAATCCCGATGGAACCTACTCGCTCTAACTCGCTGGTCGAAAGCCTGGCCCGCCTGACGCATTCGGCTGGCATCGTCGGCACGGCCCCGTCCAGCTGCGACATCCACGGGGGTTTCATCGCCAGCCGTCTGCGTGATGGCCAGCTCACCGGCTGCCCGGAGTGTTCCCGTGCCCGCCAGGCTGTGCAGGAGGCCGAGGAACGCGCCGAACTGCAACGCCAGGCGGTGGCCGCACGCCTGGAGCGCCTGCTGGGTCAAGCCCTGATCCCACAGCGGTTCAAGACCAAGACTTTCGACAACTACCGCGCCGAGAGTGACAAGCAGCTCATCGCCCTGGCTGCCTGCCGTGGTTACGCCGATCGCTTCGCCGAGAACCTGGAGGCCGGCCGCTGCCTGATGCTGCTGGGCAAGGTTGGCAACGGCAAGACCCATCTGGCCGCCGCCGTGGCCGCCGTGGTGATCGAGCAGCACCGCTGCAATGCCATGTACACCACGGTTTCCCGCGTCTGCCAGCAGGTTAAGGCGAGCTATTCGAAGGAGTCCACCCAGTCCGAGCGAGAGGCCCTGGACATCTTCCGCACGCCGGACCTGCTGATCCTGGACGAGGTGGGCGCGAGCTACGGCACCGAATTCGAGCGGATGGTCATGTTCGAGGTGATCAACGCGCGCTACGAGGACGTGAAGCCGACCATCGTGATCTCCAACCTGGCGCCTGGACCGCTGGTCGCGGCTCTGGGCGACCGCACTGTGGATCGGCTCCGCGAAGGTGGTGGGGTGGTGGTGGTGTTCGATTGGGAAAGCGCTCGGCGGGAGGCGTCCAATGGCTGAGCGACTTCGAATCCGGCAGCTATGTGATTCCGAAGGGCGTCCGCGTCCGCATCACTGGCGGACAAATTGCGGATATACCGTTATCCCGTGCCGGTCGCTGGCCGCCGGTTTCGGCAATGGCATCGCGCTGATTCGCCAAGGCGATGAGGCCCCGTTTGCCTACGTAGGTAGCGAGTCTGAGGCCTATGCCGTGATTCGGGCCGACAAGACCTCCAGCGAGGTACCGGCATGATGCAGGGACGCAACGTCACCCAAGCCCAGAAGGACTGGCACCACATGCTGGTGCAGGGCGTCGGCTGCATTGCCTGCCGCGTCGACTCCGGCGAGTTCAACGACTTCTGCAGCATCCACCACATCGACGGCCGTTCGAAGCCGCATGCTCACTGGAACGTGCTGCCGCTGTGCGCCGCCCACCACCAAACCGGTGGGGAAGGGGTGGCCCTGCATCACAACAAGGCCCGCTTCGAGGCTCGTTTCGGTAAGCAGCGCGACCTGCTCGATCGCTGCATGCAGATCCTGGCTGATGCCGGTCATGACATCCCGGCCTGCTTCCTGGCCTGGTTCGACGGGGAGGGCATCGAGGCATGAGCAGTCGCGACTCCCTCCGCACCGTGGGCCAGGTGATCAACTGGTGGGTCGGCCGCATCGAGCAGAACCGTACGGTGTCGGCCAGCTACCGCCGCACCATGGGCAGCCTGGCGCGCCGTCACCTGATTCCCCGTTTGGGTAGTGTGAAGCTGAAGCAGCTGAGCCGCGCCGTGGTGGACGACAAACTGGTCTGGCCGATGCAGCAGACCCACTCGCCGCACACCGCACACAAGGCCCTGCAGGGGTTGCAGCAGTCGCTGGCACTGGCTGAGAAGCAAGGGCGAATTGAGGCCAACCCGCTGGCCTCGGTGAGCTGGAAGGACTTCTGGACCGGCAACCTGCCGCCGCGTCCGGCGGGCTTGCTGCCGGTGGCTGTGCCGACCCTGTTGCCGCACCTCTGCCAGACGCTGAATCAGGACCCGGTGGCCGGCATGCTGGCCCTGATGATGCTCGCGCACGGAACCCGCATCGGTGAGACCTGCCTGGCGCAGTGGCAGCACATCAGCCTGCCGGAGCGGGTGTGGATCATCCCAGCGCAGAACACCAAGACCGGGAACGAGCTGGTGGTGCCGCTGACCGACCAGGTGTGCGCGCTGCTCACTCGCTACCGCGAGCTGCAGCACCCGGCCCGCCGCAACAGCCCGTGGGTGTTCGCCATGGCCGGCGGCGCCCAGCTGTCTCCCGCGATGGCCTCGCACATGTTCCGCGCGATGAGCAATCGCCAATGGCGGAGCCACGACCTACGCAAGCTGGCCAGGACCGTGTGGGCCGAACTTGGCATCGACTTCCTGGTGGGCGAGCTGATGCTCAACCACTCCATGGGCAAGCTCGCCAGCACCTACATCAAGACCGGCATCGACCAGGCCCGCCGCAAGGGGTTGGAGGCCTGGCACGCATGGCTCGATGAGCGCGGTTTCGCCGAAGCCCACAGGCTGAAAAGTGCCGAAATAAGCTTTTCCTCGACTGCCGTTCCGGACTAGTGCGGCGCGGCATGCAGCCGAATTTTAACTTTCTAAATGAGGTAGATGAAATGGCCGGTTTTATCGCGTACGTCGCACTCTGCGTGGCCGCCGGCGCTATCTCCGCAAGGGGTGCATGGCGAGGGTTCGGGATCGGCGTCTGCATGTACCTGATGTTCCAGCTTGGAAGGACTTGGTAATGGTCAGGAAGGGGATGAAGGGCTTTCAGGCTCTCGGTCGATTGAAGGCCGGCGAGATGAACAAGACCGAAGCGGAGTACGACCGCCTGTTGAAGCAGCGCCAGCACGCTGGGGAAATCCTCTGGTACCGCTTCGAAGGGGTGAAGCTCCGCCTGGCCGACAAGACCTTCTACACCGCTGACTTCTTCGTCATGAACGCCGCCTTCGAGCTGGAGGTGCACGAGGTGAAGGGTTTCTGGACCGACGATGCGCGGGTGAAGACCAAGGTCGCCGCCGACCAATACCCTTTCCGCTTCCTCGGCATAACCAAGGGCAAGCGCGGGGCCGGCTGGGAAGTGGAGCAGTTCTGATGGTGGCCATGCTCAAGCTGGAGCGCTGCGAGATTTGCCAGGGGGCCGGGCACATCAAGGGGATTTTCCATCGGATGGAGTGCGCCGGCTGCAATGGCGGCGGGTTCGTCACTCCCGATGGCAAGCCGTTGGAGTATCCGGTGCTGGTTCAGCAGCTCCGCCTCCGATTGGCTCGATCGGGCAATGAGCGCCGGATGATGCAGGCGGCGCTGGAGAAGGCAGGTCTCTGGCCACTGGCAGGGCCGGGCGATGACTACGTGGGACGCAGTAACCGTCGCGGGGTAGGCGGCGGCAACATGACTGGGGATTGAGGGGGAGAAGGACATGATCTACAGCGGAGTACTCTCGGCAATCGTTTCGGCCCTGGCGGCGGAGACCATCGACAACACCTCGAAGCAGGCCTGGCAGAAGCTGTATCGGCCTGGCTACCAGGACGGCTTCGACCTGGCCACTCTGGTTCGATCAGGCGCTCACGATGGTATCCAGCGCACGGACGCTGACTGCTGGGTATTTGCCCGGCTGCATAGCCAACTCAAGCCCCGCCACTGGGCTGCGCTGGTTGCCCGCTACAGCACCCATAAAGGCCGGAAGGTGGAGGCCATTGGCAAGCTGGCCCCGCTGATCGCCTCCCATGCGCCTAAGTTGTTTGTGGCCAGGGCTGTCACGGCATGGGCAATTCCGCCGCTGAAAGGGGCAGAAGGGAAGCGTTCCACCGACATGATCATCCTGCCCACCCGCTTTTATGACATGACGACCTGGGATGACCAGGGTCTCAACCGCTCCACCTACTGGCGGTGGCGCAGTGGGATCGAAGGTTGTCTCGAGGAAATGGTTAAGGAAGCGGTGGCGTGCTCTGAGGAAATATTGCGCATTGAGGGCGTATTGCTTGATGTGGCTGCTTGACATTGGTGCAACCGTGCAACAGAATTTCATCAATCTGCGGAATTTGCGCAACTGAACATCAAAAAGCCCTGGCCAAAACGCCGGGGCTTTTTGTTTGGAGTCCACATGAGCCTGGAAACGCGGATTCGCCGTTGGTACTACCACGCCGAACGCCAAGGTCTGGTGCTCGACAGCATCCTGATTCACCCGGACGACTACTGGCGCAATCGCGACCAACTGCGGTTCCTGCCTATTCGGGTGATCGGGCTCACTTTGGAGATCGATGATGTCCGCTGACCACAACGACTCTGCTGCCGTGAAGAGCCTTGGCTATCTGGTCTTGGCGATAATCGTCGCCGTTGCTGCTTTCGCCTTCTACTTCTGATTCCCTCGCTGCTTCCCCTCATCAGCAGCTCCCTCTGCCGGCTACCCCGCCGGCGTTTTATTTGGAGATCACCTTATGGCTGAGCCAAGCGCTGGCGGTATCGCCCTGCTCGGCCTTGGCGGCATTGGTGGCGCGGCGCTCGTGCCCGGTGTCGACATGAATGCGGTGATCGGTGCCTTCGCCGGCGCCATGTTCTTTGTGGTGTACGCCAAGGACCTCTCTGCCCTGGCGCGCATCGGCTACTTCATCGCCTCATGGATCGTGGGGTACTACGTCGCCAGCGAAATAATAGGGCGCGAGTGGGCCAAGACGTCCGGCCTGGTCGCTTTCGGCGGCGCCTTGTTCTGCGTCGTCGTGGGCACCAGCTTGCTGGAGTGGGTGCAGGGAGGAAAGACGCCTGGTTGGCTCCGCTTCATTGCGGACCGCTTCGGAGGTCGAAATGGTTGATCCCTGGACCCTGGCTGCTGCCTCGATCTGCAGCGCCATCTGCTTGCGCATTGCCTCGTTCCGGCGCGGCTCGCTGCGTTATCGCCTGGGCGTGTCGCTGGTTGCTTATCTGCTGTGCATCGGCACCGGCGGCTATGCCTTGGAAGTGTTCGGCGATGCGCTGGTTGGGCGAACCGCGAACGCCATTTCACCCTGGCTGCTGATCATCCTCGGTGCCGTGATGGTCCTGATCTACCGCGCCAAGGGTAACGTCGCCCGCGTATTCCAGATGGACTGGCCGGACAAGTGGGACGGAAAGGATCGCCGCCATGGCTAAGCGCCTTGGCCAGCAGGACTACATCGACGCCGCGCCCGCCTTGGGCGTTCCGGTGGCAGCGGTCAAGGCCGTGGTCACCGTCGAGAGCCGGGGCAACGGCTTCTACACCGATGGACGCCCGGTGATCCTGTTCGAGCGCCACGTGTTCCGCCGCCAGTTGGCCAAGCGCAACATCCCGACCCAGCTCCTCGAGCTGCAGCATCCCGAGATCGTCAACGCGAAGGCCGGGGGCTACAGAGGCGGGGCAGCCGAGCACGACCGCCTGGACGCTGCCGCCAAGATCAACCGCGACGCGGCCCTGGAGTCTGCGAGCTGGGGGCTGTTCCAGCTCATGGGCTTCCACTGGCAGCCGCTGGGCTTCTCGACCCTGCAGGCGTTCGTCAATGCCATGTACCGCTCCGAGGGAGACCAGCTTCAGGCCTTCGTCGCCTTCGTGAAAGCCAACCCCGGCATGCACGCCGCGCTCAAGGCGCGTGACTGGGCCAAGTTCGCCCGCCTGTACAACGGCGCCGAGTACGCCCGCAATGCCTACGACCAGAAGCTGGCCGAGGCCTATTCGAGGTTCATATGACCCCCGAGCAATTCGCCTATTGGCTGCAGGGCTTCGCTGAGCTGAACCCGCAGGCGCCGACCGCCGAGCAGTGGCGGGCGATTCGCGACCACCTGAATCTGGTGTTCAAGAAGGAAACGCCGGTTCGCATCGGGCCTACTCCCCGCATCCCGTTCATGCCCGTGGTTGATGATAGGACTTCGCCTAGATTCCCCAATCTGCCGGACTTCACTCGCGGCCCATTGATCACCTGCTGAGGGAACCACCATGCAACTGATCGACAACGTCTCCCAGCTGTTCAAGATGACCAGCGTGCAGATTGCCGGCGTCACCGGCTTGCTGGCCCTGGCTGAGCAGTTCCTGCCGCAGCTGGCCGGCGTGCTGCCGCCCGTGGCCTATGCCGTGCTGTCGGCCGTGGTGATCATCGCTCGTGCTGTGAAGCAACCGAGCCTGAAGTAAGCCGTCATGGCCAGCCTCCACCTCACCCTGCGCATCACCTACGCCTGGTGGGTGATGCCCTACCTGCGTGCCGTGGCGACGTTCGCCTGGCTGACGGGTATGGAGCCGGACTGCGCCAAGCTGGTCGAGACCATGATGCGCGGCGTGAAGTTCGAGGTGGTGAGCGAATGACTGACCTCAAGATCGTGCCGCTGCGCCAGGGCGACTATCAGGACCCTGTCTGCGCCCTGAAGGAGCTGATTCGCCTGATCGAGACCGGCGAGGTGACCGCCGTCGAGGTCGGTACTGTGATCCTGCGCTGCAAGGATGGCGAGATCGAAACCTTTGCCCTCGGCCAGAAGGCTGAGCCGCTAGCAGTGGTCGGCCTGCTCGAGATGGGCAAGGCGGTGATCATTGAAGCTGCCCTGTATCCGGAGCCCTGATATGTCAGTCCTGTCTGCTGAAGCTGGAAAGCTGATTTGCGATGCCTTGGGCATTGACCCGAATGGCGCCCGAGAGATCCACCTACACCTGGTGGCCGGCGACCTTGTGCACATGGAAGTGCACTCCACTGTGCAGCGAGAAGCCCTCGGCAATCTGGTGCAAATCATCAAGCGATTCGAGCTGACCGAAACTGCATCGGAAACCGTCGATACCGAACCTGGTGGCGTGGTTGATACGACCGCTATCACGGATGAGGTCCGTAGCTACGCCAAAGCCCAGATCAACATTGCGCTGCCCGGTGTTACTGATGAGCGAGAGGCGCGGGAAGCGGCCGCTGCTGTTCGTCGGGAAATCACCAATGGTGCCGCACGTGACACCTGATGGCCTGCTCTGGCTGCGCCAAGCGTCGAGCATGGCTGAAGAAGTGGATGGAGGTAGCGCGTGAACGTTCAAGAGCAATCTTTGCTGGTAGTCAGGACCGACAAGCCGATGGAGCGGGAGACCCGCCTGTTCCTGCTGGATCAACTAAAGCAGATCGCCGAGCCGATGGGGATGAAGCCCCTGGTCCTGAGTGATGGCCTGCAGGCTGGTATCCATAGCGATATCCGGCCGTTGCTGGAGTCCATGGTGGCCGAACAGCAGAAGACCAACAGCTTGCTCGCTGCTCTCGTTGAGGCGCTGGCTGAGGAAGGCCAGGACCCGGATGCCCCGCCTGCACGTTATCTGGACGGGAACATGGTTCGCTGATGGCCAGGCTAACAACGGTCAAGCCACGTGTGCAGATGGCCAACACCAGCCGCGTGCAGGCGCTTCCCGTAGTAGCTGATCGCCGTATCACTGGTCGCAAGCTCCAGGATCGCCGGCTGAAGGTCTGGTCGGAGAACCCACGCTGCGCCATGTGCGGCAGGGTGTGCGACTTTCCGTCCGGCTTTGAACTGGACCACAAGGTGCCGCTGTACCAGGGCGGCGCCGACACCGAAGACAACTGCCAGGTGCTGTGCGTCAGCGTCAAGCTCGTCGATGGACAGAGGGTCAAGAGCGGCTGCCACGCCGAGAAGACGCAGCGGGACATGCAGGGCTGACCCCAGGGGGGTAGGTCAAATTCCGGCATCCCTTCCGGCTGGAAACCGCGCCCGAACTCATTTGCAGAAAAAATCCCCCTTTCAAACCTCGGTAATCAGCAAATGGCAGGCGTAAAAGGAAAGAGCGGCGGCCCTCGCAAAGGCAGCGGCGGCGCGCGGCCTGGCGCTGGTCGAAAGCCGAAAAATGCCGCTCAGAAATCAGCAAATGAGGCGCCCAAGGTTGTCGAGGAGTACCTCGAACCTCAACCGCATGGTGGTGCGCTGAAGCGCGCCGAGTCGTCGCCGGTTGAGGTGCCGGAGATGGACATGCTGGGGCTGCTTCAGGAAATCGCCTTGGGGCGGCTGGACGTGAGTGATCGCCAGCTACGAGCGGCGATCGCTGCGGTGCAGTACACCCACGCGAAGAAGGGTGAGGGCGGGAAGAAGGATGAGCGCGCCGAGGCCGCAAAGGCCGCTGGCAAAAAGTTCGGTTCGACCCCGCCCCCGTTGCGCGCGGTGAAGTGATATGGAATGGACGACCGCATGTCCGAACTGGGCTGAGCGCCTGACCCGAGGCGACTCGATCATCCCACCGCCCATCTTCCCGGAGATGGCGGAGCATGCGCTGGACGTGTTCAAGCAGCTCAAGATCGTGGACGCACCGGGCAGCCCGACTTTCGGTGAAGCCTGTGCTCCCTGGGTGTTTGACCTGGTCGCTTCGATTTTCGGCGCCTACGACCCGGAGACCGGGCGCCGGCTGATCACCGAGTGGTTCATCCTGATTCCGAAGAAGAACAGCAAGAGCACGATCGCCGCTGGGATCATGATGACAGCCCTGGTGCTGAACTGGCGCCAGTCGGCCGAGTTCTCGATTCTCGCGCCCACGGTAGAGGTGGCGAACAACGCCTACGCCCCGGCGAGAGACATGACGCAGCGCGATGAAGATCTCGACGCGCTGATGCACGTGCAGACGCACATCAAGTCGATCACCCACCGGGAAAGCGGCGCGACGCTGAAAGTGGTTGCCGCCGACTCCAACACGGTGGGCGGCAAGAAGTCGGTCGGCACCCTGGTCGACGAGCTTTGGCTCTTCGGCAAGCGGCACGACGCGGAGAACATGCTGCGTGAAGCCATCGGTGGCCTAGCCTCTCGCCCGGAAGGTTTCGTCATCTACCTGACGACGCAGTCGGACGAGCCACCGGCTGGCGTGTTCAAGCAGAAGCTCCAGTACGCCCGCGATGTGCGGGATGGGGTCATCGAAGACAGGCGCTTCGTCCCGGTGATTTTCGAGCATCCGCCGGAGATGGTGGATCGGAAGGAGCACCTGCTGGCCGAGAACCTGGCGCTGGTGAATCCGAACCTTGGCTATTCGGTCGACGAAGAGTTTCTGCTCCGCGAGTATGCCAAGGCCAAGAGCGGCGGAGAGGAGTCGTTCCGGGGTTTTCTGGCGAAGCATGGCAATGTCGAGATCGGCCTGGCTCTTCGCTCTGACCGCTGGGCCGGTGCCGACTTCTGGGAAGGCGCTGTTGAGCCATGCACGTTCGACGGGCTGCTCAAGCGGTGCGAGGTGATAGACCTCGGCATCGACGGCGGTGGTCTGGACGACTTGCTCGGTGCTTACGCCATTGGGCGCGAGAAGGAAACCGGAAGGAAGCTCGGCTGGGGACATGCCTGGGCGCATCCATCGGTGATGGAGCGCCGCAAGGAGATCGCCCCGGCCCTTCAGGATTTCGCCAAGGCAGGCCACCTGACGCTCGTCAGGCGCGTCGGTGACGACGTGGATGAGCTGGCGGGCATTGCCGAGCAGATCCATGAAGCCGGCCTGCTGGATAAGATCGGCTGCGACCCTGTCGGGCTGGGCGCCATCCTCGACAAGCTGGAGGAGCGCGGCATCCCGAACGACAAGATTGTCGGGGTGAGCCAGGGCTGGAAGCTGGGCGGGGCGATCAAGACCGCCGAACGCTGGCTGGCCGAGGGGAGTTTCGCCCCATCCGCCCAGCCCATGATGGCCTGGTGCGTCGGCAATGCCCGGGTAGAACCCCGCGCCAACTCGATCCTGATCACCAAGCAGGCCAGCGGCTCGGCCAAGATCGACCCGCTGATGGCCATGTTCAACGCCGTCACGCTGATGGCGCTGAACCCGCCGGCCGCGACCAAGAAGTTTCAGATGTTCGTCCTGGGCTGAGCCCAGACCACCACGGCCCCGCACTACGGGGCTTCGTCGTTTCTGGAGCCCCGAAATGAATCGAGCCTATAGCGTCCTCGAGGTTAAGGCGCTGGACGATGGCCAGCGTGTCATTACCGGTGTCGCAACTACTCCGAGCCCCGATCGCGTCGGCGACATCGTTGAACCGCTCGGCGTGCAGTTCAAGAACCCAATGCCGCTGCTGTGGCAGCACTGGCATGACAAGCCGGTCGGCACCGTCACTTTCGACAAGCCTACCGAAAAGGGCATCACCTTCACCGCCAAGCTGGCCGATGTTCAGGAGCCCGGAAAGCTCAAGGACCGCATCGACGAGGCCTGGCAGTCAATCAAGGCTGGCCTGGTCCGTGGTGTCTCCATCGGCTTCAGCCCCATCGAGTACAGTTGGATGGATGACGGCGGTATCCGCTTCATCCAGTCCGAGGTCTACGAACTTTCCCTGGTCACCGTCCCGTGCAACGTGGAAGCGACCATCAACACCATCAAGTCCCTCGATCGGAAGCAGCTGGCCGCGCTTGGCCGCAAAGCTGTCACGGTCGTCCGTGCTCTACCCGCCGGCGCTTCGGCACCCCGCACCAAATCCCTCAAGTCTCCGAAGCCCGAGGAGGGCAATGACATGAAAACCATCGCAGAACAGATCGCGGAGTTCGAAGCAACCCGCGTCGCCAAGGCTGCCGACATGGAAGCCATCATGACCAAGGCTGCCGAAGACGGTGTGACCCTGGACGCCGAGGAGTCGGAGCAGTTCGACACCCTGCAATCCGAGATCGATGCGATCGACAAGCACATCGGCCGCCTGAAACTGATGCAGAAGTCCCAGGCCGCCAGCGCCAAGTCGGTCGCTGAGGATCAGACCCAGCGCATCAAGACCCTGGACATGAAGGGCGACCTGCAGGTGCGCGCCAAGAACACCCAGAAACTGGAGCCCGGCATCGCCTTCGCGCGCGCCGCCAAGTGCCTCGCCCTGGGCCACCTGGAGCACCGTGACGCCATCGGCATCGCCAAGGCGCTGTATGACGGCCAGGACAACGTCATCGCCGCGACCCAGCGCCTGGTGACCAAGGCCGCGGTCGGCGCTGCCACCACTTCCGATGCCACCTGGGCTGGCCCGCTGGTGGGTGATGAGACCAGCGTCTTCGCTGACTTCGTTGAGTACCTGCGCCCGCAGACCATTCTCGGCCGCTTCGGCCAGAACGGCATTCCCAGCCTGCGCCGCGTGCCGTTCCGTGTCCCGCTGATCGGACAAACCTCCGGCGGTGACGGTTACTGGGTTGGCGAGGGTCAGGCCAAGCCGCTGACCAAGTTCGACTTCGAGCGCAATACCCTGGAGCCGCTGAAAGTCGCCAACATCGCTGTGGCCACTATGGAAGTCATCCGTGACTCCAGCCCGTCCGCCGATGGCATCATCCGTGACCAGCTCGCCGCCGCCCTGCGTCAGCGCCTGGACATCGACTTCATCGACCCGGACAAGGCCGCGTCGGCTGGCGTGTCTCCGGCCTCCATCCTCAACGGTGTGGTGGGCATCGCCTCCAGCGGCACCGACGCGGACGCGGTGCGCGCCGACCTGAAAGCGCTGTTCAGCGCCTTCATCGCCGCCAACAACGCGCCGACCTCCGGTGTGTTCATCATGACCGCGACCATGGCGCTGTCCCTGAGCCTGATGGTCAACGCCCTGGGTCAGCCGGAGTTCCCCACCATCACCATGATGGGCGGCAGCCTCAACGGCCTGCCGGTGATCGTCTCGGAGTTCGTGCCGACCGATTCCAGCGGCTCCCTCGTGGCGCTAGTCAACGCCAGCGACATCTACCTGGGCGACGAGGGCGGCATCGATCTGTCGATGTCCACCGAGGCGTCCCTGCAGATGGACAACGCGCCGGACAACCCGACCACCGCCAGCACCGTCCTCGTGTCGCTGTGGCAGCGCAACCTGGTCGGCTTCCGCGCCGAGCGCACCATCAGCTGGGCGCGCCGCCGTACCTCGGCGGTTGCCTACCTGACCGGTGTCAACTGGGGCGGTTAAGTGAGAACGGGGCGCTTCGGCGCCCCTGACTCCCTGGAGGGTCTATGAGCGTCCAAGTTATCGATGTGAAAACCGGCCAGCTGAAAAGCATGTCGGAGCGGTACGCGCGGATTCTGGTGAAGATGAAGCGGGCCCGTTGGCCGGATCAGGAAGGTCAGTCGATTGCGCCGGAGGTGATTCTGCCGCCGTCCTCCGGATTGGTCCGGCAGGTTGAAGTCAAGGTCTCGAAAGCGGCCAAGGCTCTGGCTGAGTCTGCGGGTATCGACCTGAACAAGGTCGCCGGTACCGGCACCGATGGCGCGATCACCAAACCCGATGTGGAAGCCTTCATTGTCGCACAGCAACCCCAGGAGTAACCGATGCGCCTGTTCGGCTTCGAAATCACTCGCCAGCAGAAGGCCCTGTCAAATGTGCCTGTCTCCCGTGGCTGGTGGCCACTGATTCGCGAGCCGTTCACGGGCGCCTGGCAGCGCAACAAGGAAGAGCGTCTGGATAGCCTGCTGCAGTACCCGACGCTCTACGCCTGCGTTTCCCGCGTTGCCACCGATATCGGCAAGCTGCCGTTCGCCCTGAAGGCGAAGAATTCCAACGGCATCTGGGAGGTGGTGGAGAATGCCGCCTATTCCCCGGTGCTGCGCAGGCCGAATCACTACCAGACTGCCCAGCAGTTCCGCGAATACTGGGCGCTGTCGAAGCTCAGCCAGGGCAACACCTACGTCCTGAAGTCGCGCGACAGCCGCAATGTGGTGGTCGGCCTGTACATCCTCGATCCCTGCCGGGTGATGCCGCTGGCGTCCGACTCCGGCGAGGTGTTCTACCAGCTCTACACCGACAACCTGAACCTGCTGCCCGATGACGACGGCCAGTTGATCGTGCCGGCCTCGGAAATCATCCACGACCGCTGTATCTGCCCGTTTCATCCGCTGATTGGCCTGCCGCCGATTGCCGCGGCCCATTGGCCGGCGCTGAAAAACATGCGCATCTTGAAGTCGTCGGCCGAGTTCTTCGCCAACAACGCGCAGCCGTCCGGCATTTTGTCCGCCCCGGGCGCGATCAGTGACGGCACGGCCGACCGCCTCAAGACCTACTGGAACGAGAACTTCACCGGATCCAACGCCGGCAAGGTCGCCGTGGTCGGTGACGGTCTACAGTTCGTTTCCCTGGCCTCGAAGTCCGTGGATTCGCAGATGGTCGAGCAACTGCGCTATTCCGATGAGCAGATTTGCCAGCCCTTCGGCATCCCGCCGTTCAAGGTCGGACTGGGCACCATCCCGTCCGGGCTAGGCGTGGACGCGATCAACCAACTGTACTACGACGACGCCCTGCAGTCGCACATCCAAGCCATGGAAACCCTGATCACCGAGGGCCTGAACGCCACTCCGTACAAGGTGGACATGGATGAGACGGTGCTGATGCGCATGGATGCTGGCAAGAAAGCCGATTACCACCGCACGCTCATCGACGGCAGCATCGAGACCATCAACGACGCGCGTTACGACTTCAATCTGCCCCCGCTCCAGGGCGGCGATACCGTCTACATGCAGATGCAGGACATGCCGCTGGACCAGGTCCGGCAGAACACCATCGTCCGCGTCAGCGAGGAAACGGTACCGGCGCAAGAGCCAGCCGCCGCCGAGTCGGTGAGCACTGATGCCGACGAACAAACCCAGAAAGCCCTGGCGGAACTGTTTCTCATGAAGGCTGTTCAAGCCGCACGCACTGAGGCCATTCAATGATCGACCCAGTAGAGTTCGGCAAGGCGATGGGCACCATCGTCCGCGAAGCCACGGCGCCGCTGCTGGCGCGCATCGAGCAGCTGGAAAAGGCCCTATCCGAGCGCCCTGACCTGGAAGTCGTCGCCAAGCAGGCCGCCGCCCTGGTCCCATCGCCGAAAGATGGCGAGCCGGGCCGCGATGCCGACATGGACGCGCTGAAGGAGCACCTGGCTGAACTGGTCAAGGCGCTCCCGGTGTCTGCCGATGGTCAGAGCGTCACCGCCGAGGATGTCGCACCGCTGATCCGTGAAGAGGTGGCCAAGGCCGTGGCCGAGGTGCCGACACCGAAAGATGGCGAGTCGGTTACCGCTGAAGACGTGCGCCCACTGCTGGTTGAGCTGGTGGGCGAGGCGGTGAAAGCCCTGCCGCCGGCAGAGAAAGGACGGGATGCCGACATGGACGCCCTGCGCAGTCATCTGAGTGACCTGGTAAAGGCCATCCAATTGCCAGCCGTGCCCAGCGTCGAGGAAGTGGCCGCCACCTTCGAGCGGCGCTTCTCCGACCTGACCTTGTCCTGGGAGCGCCAGGCGCGCGATACCTTCGAGAAGGCCGTAGATCGTATACCGAAGCCGCAGGACGGTCGCGACGCGCTGCCGCTGGAGTCCTTCGACATGGTTCTGGGTGATGACGGGCGCACCGTCACCGTGAAGCTGCAGGCCGGCGAAACCGTGATCGAGAAGTCGGTGAAGATCCCGGCCGTGATTGACCGCGACACCTACCGGCACGACGGCACCTATGAGCAAGGCGACGGCGTGTCCTACGGTGGCAGCTTCTGGATCGCCAAATGCGACGCCCCGCAGGGTGTGCCGGGTTCCGGCGAAACCGACTGGCGTTGCGCGGTGAAGAAGGGTCGCGACGGCAAGGACCTGCGCGACAACGCCTCGCGGCATGATCCGAGCAAGGGGGTCAGCATCAAATGATGTACGTCACCCTGGATCGCGCCAAGCAGCACCTGAACATGGATCACGACGAGGACGACACCCTCATCACGACCTACATTCAGGCGGCCTCCGGCGCGGTGAAGAATTATCTGAAGTCGGGCTCACCCTATGAGGTGGAGCGCGACAGCAATGACGATCCGGTGCTCGACAGTAACGGCAACCCCGAGTACTTCCGCGACAGCAGCGGCGACAAGGTGGTCGCCGGCGCGGTTGAGGCGGCCGTGCTGATCATGGTCGGCCATCTGTACAAGGACCGCGACGAGAACCCGGATGGCGCGTTTGAGCAGGGTTATTTGCCCAAGCCCGTCACCGCCTTGCTATATCCCCTGCGCACGCCAGCCCTGGCGTGAGGTGAAGCATGGCTGACTTCTTCCGCAAGCTGTTTGGCGGCCCATGGCGCAAAGAAACGGACATGTTGGATGGCGCCCATGCCGACCGGGTGATTGCCCATCCGCCATTTGACCTGCTCACCGATGGCGGTGATGGGCCGAATCGCCGGCTGCGGGTGGATGTGGCGCAGACCGGTTTTTTCTCAGGCCGCGAGTTCCGCACCTTCCGCGAATGGGAATCGGCCACCAATGGCAGTTTCGTGATCAAGATCACCGTGCCGGTGGATGTGATCCTCTTCGAGTTTCAGGTGCAGGCGGAAGCCGGTAGCGCACGGATTGAAACCCTACGCCCGGGCGATGGCTTGACCGAAGGCGGTACGTTCAGCGAAACCCTGCCGATCATCGCCACCAACACCATGACCGAAAAGCCGCAACCGCCCTATACCCCTATGGTGCAGCTGGTGGCCGGCGGTACGCTGACGGGCACCGGCGTGCCGGGGGTGACTCAACTCGACGTGTCGCGGCTCAAGGCGGCCTCCAACAGCAATTTCGCCTCCACAGTGGGCGGTGAAGGCGGGGCTGAGCGTGGTGTGCCACCCGCGATTTTCTACTGGCGGCTCACCTTCACCGACTTCATCGGGGTGATCAAAGCCCGATGGGAAGAGAGATTGCCATGAGCCTGTCCGCCGGCCGCCTTCGCCACCGTATCGATATTCAGCAGCGCGCCGATGTGCAGGACCCGGTGACCGGCGAGATGGTTCCAGGTTGGGCGACTGTCTGGGCCGCCGTACCCTGCGCCATTGAGCCGCTGTCCGCCCGCGAGTTCATCGCCGCCAAAGCCACCCAGTCACAGGTGGTGGCGCGCATCACGCTGCGCTTCCGCGATGGCCTGGACGCCTCTATGCGCATCTTGCACAAGGGCAAGATCTACAACATCGCCGGACTGCTGCCGGACAAGGACAGCGGCCTGGAATACTTCACCATCCCCGTGTCGCAAGGCGTCAATCAGGGCTGACATGACCGACAAGCGTTGGACTGGCTGCACGGTAGCGTGCATCGCCAGCGGACCCAGCTTGCGCGCTGAGGAATGCCGTCTAGTGGAATCGGCGCGGCTGCCAACCATCGCCGTTAACAACTCATGGCAGCTCGCACGGTTCGCCGACGTGCTTTATGCCGGCGATGCGGCTTGGTGGGACGCCTACGGCACCGAGATCGACATTCCCGCTGAGCGCTGGACGCACAGCCAGAACGCCGCCAAGGCGCTTGGGATCAACTCCAACGGAAAGGGCCAATCCGTGCTGAACAGCGGTTACCGCGCCATCGAGTTGGCGATCAGCTTCGGTGCGGCCCGGGTGCTGCTGCTGGGCTTCGATTGCTCGGTGCGCCAAGGCACGCACTGGCACGGCGACCACCAGAAGACCAAGAACCCGGACCATCGGCGCTGCGCCGAATGGGCGAACCAATTCGGCCGGCTGGCTCGCCACGGCGCCGAGGTCATCAATTGCAGCCGGGAAACGGCGCTGACGTGCTTTCCGCGCATGTCGCTTGAGGAGGCGCTTTGTTTATCAAGGGAATGATGGGCCTGGGCGACAACATCTACGCCCGGGCCTTCGTGAAACGCTATCCCGGCGCCTATCTGGAAACCTGCTGGCCGCAGCTGTACCGAGACCTCGACGTGAAATGCGTCCGCCCGGAAACCCAGCTGCGCACCCAGGGCAAGAACCTCCAGCGCGAGCACGCCTGGCATGCGCCGGTCGGCGGTCCGCAACTGCGCATCGCCTACGGCCGCGACCCGATTATCCAGGGGCTGCGCAAAGCCTTCCGCAGCGCGCCGGGCACATTCGACTTGCCGGACTTAGGGCCGTCGCCGGTGGAAGGACGCTATGCGCTGGTCCGCCCTGCCACGGTGCGCACGGAGTGGCGCGCGGATACGCGCAACCCAGACCCGCAGTACATCGCCAGCGCCGCCGCCGAAATGCGCCGGCGCGGCTGGAAGGTCGTTTCGGTGGCGGATCTGGAGGCCGGCAAGGAGTGGGCGCTGGACCCGCTGCCGCCGTCGGACATTCGGTTCCACCAGGGCGAACTGCCGGTGGAGCAACTGCTAGCCCTGCTGCAGAACGCCGACGCGGTAATTGGCGGCATTGGCTGGATCGTCCCAGCAGCCATCGCCGCGAAGGTGCCGGCCTGGATCATCTGTGGAGGGCAGGGCGGCTTTAACAGCCCTGAGCACATCACCGATCCCTGCATGGACCTGTCCCGCCTCACCTTCGCGGTACCGGACAACTTCTGCCGCTGCACCCAGAAGCAGCACACCTGTGACAAAAGGATCGCCGACTATGACGCACGCTTTGCCGCCTGGGCTGACCGACTGCCTGCTCTGGTCTGACGAGCTGGGCATGGGCTACCACCCGCGCCCGCCGATGGACTACTGCGGCCCGTACTTCGAGAAGTACCAGCTGCTCGACGCGACCCCGATGGGCGCAGCGCTCACCCAGGCCAGGATTGACCTGGTGCGCAAGCACTTCGCCGGCCAGGTGGTGGACATCGGCATCGGTGGTGGGCGCTTCGTCACCGAGGCAGATGCCATGGGCTTCGACGTGAATCCGGAGGCCGTAGCCTGGCTGAAAGCTCAGGGGCGCTATTACGACCCGTATCAGCACCACGCGGAAGCGATCACCTGCTGGGACAGCCTGGAGCACATCCCGGAGCCGGAAAAGCTGCTGGATCACGTCGGCGAATGGCTGTTCGTCTCCATGCCGATCTACAAGGATCAGCTGGATTGCCTGCACTCCAAGCACTACAAGCCTGGGGAGCACATTTTTTACTGGACCCTGCATGGCCTGATCGCCTGGTGCGAGCGCCAGGGCTTCCATCTGGTCGACATGAACCAGGTGGAATCCGAGCTCGGCCGGGAAGGCATTTCCAGCTTCGTGTTCCGCCGTCATGGCTGACGTTGAATTCAGCATCATTGGCCTTGATAGCCTGCTAGGGAAGCTGGAAGCGATCAGCTACGACGTCAAGCGGAAGGGCGGCCGATCTGCTCTGCGTAAGGCCGCGCAGGTAGTCGCCAATAACGCGAAGGAAGGCGCTCGCCGGGTGGATGACGCCCAGACCGGCCGGAGCATCGCGGACAACATCGCGCTGCGTTGGAATGGCCGGCTGTTCAAGCGTACTGGCGACCTCGGATTCCGCATCGGGGTGTTGCATGGCGCGGTCCTGCCCAAGCAGGGCGACGCCGTCGACACCACGCAGAACGCCCCGACGCCGCACTGGCGCCTGCTGGAGTTCGGTACCGAGAAGATGCGTGCCGATCCCTTCATGCGTTCCGCCCTTGCCGACCATATCGGCGAAGTCACCAGTACCTTCGTCACCGAATACGAGAAGGCCATCGATCGCGCCATCAAGCGCGCGCAGAAGAAGGCCGCCCAGGGGGTCTGATGTTTGCGCCATTGTTTCAAGTCTGCGCCGCTGATGCGGCGGTTCAGGTTGCGCTCGGCAATAATCCAGTGCGCCTGTACCCCTTCGGTGAAGCGCCGCAGAACGTCGCACGGCCCTATGCCGCCTGGCAGGGCATCGGTGGTGCCCCGGAAAACTTCCTGAGTCAGCGCCCCGACATCGACCGGTTCGCGATTCAGGTGGACGTCTACGCCGACACAGCGACTGCTGCGCGCAATGCAGCCAAGGCGCTGCGCGATGCCATCGAGCCGCACGCGCACATCACCCGATGGGGCGGCGAGTCACGCGACCCTGTCACAAACCACTACCGCGTCAGCTTCGACGTGGACTGGTGGACGCCTAGATAACCGATAACCCAAACCTAACCCGCCAAGTGCGGGTTTTTTTGTACCTCAAGAAACCCGCAGGAGAACACCCATGGCGATGAAAACGCAGGGCTCGCAGCTCTACGGCATCTTCCCGTCCTCGACCACCCCTGGCGAGTTCGAGATTGTCGAAGTTGAGTGCATGAACAACTTCAACGGCGGCGGTAACCCCGCTGATCAGATCGTCGTCGAGTGCCTGAACAAAACCACCCGCGAGTACCTGAAGGGCATGCGCACTCCAGGCCAGGCCACCTTCACCATTGATGCGGACCCGCGCAACGAATCGCACCTCCGCCTTCACGAGGCGGCGGAGTCGGACGACGAGGAGTTCGACTCGATGCATTGGGCGCTTGGGTGGTCGGACGGCAAGGACATTGCGCCGACCCTCGATAGCTCGAATGACTTCGAGCTACCAACCACTCGCACCTGGTTTCTGTTCGATGGCTATGTCGGCGACTTCCCGTTCGACTTCGCGGCCAACACCACGGTAAAGACTGCCGTTTCCATTCAGCGATCCGGCCCAGGCGCCTGGATCAAGAAGGTGTAACCCATGCAGCTGAGCATCGAATCCCTCAAGGAGGTGGGCGCCTTTACCGGCGCCCCGGTCGAGCGCGAAATCACCTGGCGCCAGGGAGAACAGAAATTCACCGCCACCGTGTACGTCCGCCCGCTGTCCTACAAGTCTGCGGTCTCGGACCTGCAGGCCATTGCCGGCAAGGTCGATGGCGTGGCAGGGCGCATCGCCGCCAGCATCTGTGATGAGGCCGGCAAGCCGGTGTTCACGGTCGGCGACATCACCGGCGATGCCGATCAGGAGCGTGGCGCCCTGGATGGCAACCTGACCATGGCCCTTCTGGCGGTGATCGCCGAAGTTAACCAACTGGGAAAGACGCCGATCTCAGCGAGCTAGACGAGTTCTGGCACGAGTTGGTGCTGTGTGGAGTCGGTGGTCGAACCATCGCCGAAGCACAGCACCGGCTGAGCTACCCGGAGTTCCTGAGTTGGCAAAAGTACCGGGCCAAGCGCGGAAGTCTACACCTCGGCATGCGCGTCGAGCACAACGCAGCGATGCTCGCAGCTATGTATGCGAACGCGAACAGCAAAGCCCATAGATTCACCAAATATGACTTCATGCCGCACGAGCCTGAGCCTGATGCCTCCCTTGAGGAAGCTATGGCTGCTTGGGGCTGACCGGAGATCCAGATGGCCAACACCCTCGGCACCCTGACGCTCGATCTGGTCGCGCGCATCGGTGGTTTCACCGGGCCGCTGGATAAGGCTGCCCGCGAGTCTCAGAAGCGGATGGCCGATATCAAGAAGTCGGCTGAAGTCGCTGGCAAAGCCATTGGCGGCGTGGCGGTGGCCACCGCTGCCGGGCTGGCGGCGCTGACGGTCAACACGGTACGCACGGCCGCCGAGATCACTCGCCTGTCACAGGTCGCCAACGCTTCCACGGAAGAGTTCCAGCGGTACGCCGCGGGCGCCCAAGCGGTTGGCATCGAGCAGGATAAACTCGCCGACATTTTCAAGGACGTCAACGACAAGGTTGGCGACTTCCTGCAGACCGGCGGGGGCGCGCTTGCGGACTTCTTCGACAACGTGGCGCCGAAGGTTGGGGTCACTGCTGATGAGTTCCGCAAGCTGTCCGGTCCAGAGGCGCTGGGCCTGTATGTCTCCAGCTTGGAAAAGGCGGGTGCCAGCCAGCAGGACATGACCTTCTACCTAGAGGCCATTGCCAGCGATGCCACGGCGTTGCTGCCGCTACTGAAGAACAACGCCGAGGGGTTCCGGCTGCTGGGTGAGCAAGCCGCCCAGGCCGGAGCGATCCTCGACAACGACACCATCCGCGCGGCGACTGAGTTGCAGGCGGTGTCGATTCTGACCGACCAAGCTCTGCAGGGGCTGCGCAATCAGGTAGCCGCCGGCCTGCTGCCGGTGCTGGCCGACCTCTCCGGCGAACTGTTCACCGTGGCCGGCGGTACCGACATCGCCAAGGAGGCGGGGCAGACGTTCGGCGGCATCCTCAAGGGGCTGGCCGCCACGGCATTCGGGGCCTATGCCGCGTTCCAGGCGGTCGGCAAGAGCATTGCCGCGCTGGCGGCCGGTTTCGGCGCCGCCGGCGTGGAGGCCAGCGACCTGCTGCTGGGGCCGCTGTCGGCTCCGGTGATCGGCGCCAAGGTGGCGAAGAACTTCGACGCCTTCAAGAACGCCCTTGATGTCGGCTTCGAGGATGTCGGCCAGAGTGTAGAAGGCTATGCCAAGGTGCTGGACGGCATCTGGAATGCCGGGTCGGGGCAGGGCGCGGAGAGCGACTACGCCAAACGCATAAAGCTCATCGCTGACTTGCTGGAGCAGTCGAAGACGCGCGGCCAGTCTGCCGGGATCGTTATCGACCAGAACACCGAGAAGACCCAGAAGGCCGCTGATGCCATTCAGTCGCAGGTGGACGCCCTGAAGCTGCAGGCCGCGACCCTGGGGCTGACGACCAAGCAGGAGACGCTGTTCAAACTGGCCTTGGATGGCGCCACTCAAGCCCAGCTGGATCAGGCCGCTGCCGCTCTGGATGCCGTGGATGCCTTCGAGAAGCAGAAGAAAATTCAAGAGGATTACAAGGGCGTTGTCAGTGATCTGCGCACTGAAGAGGAACAGCTCACTGACCAGTTGAAGGAAAGGCTGCGGATAATCGAGTCCATGCCCGATCTGCCAGAAGGTGAGCGGCGAGAGCAAACGCGCCGCGCCGTCGACGCAGCGTTTTCAGATGCGCCGGAATTCGGCGGCATCGACGCTACGATCGGCGGCCCTGCCGGCGAACTGATGAAGATCGACGATGCTCAGGAAGAGCTGGAGGAGTGGTACTCCGCACAGCTGGAATTACTGGCGAAGAACCGCCAGGAGCGTGCCGACCTGAATGCCGAATGGAATGCGCAAGAGGAAGACCTGGCCCGGCAGCACCAGGAGCAATTAGCCAATATCGAGAAGAATCGTCAGCTCGTGCAGCTGTCAGCGGCTGAGAGCACCTTTGGCAGCTTGGCCGAGATGGCCCGTGTTTACGCCGGTGAGTCTTCTGGAATTTACAAGGCGCTTTTCGCGGTTGAAAAAGGGATTGCGATTGCCCGCGCCGCCATCGCCATTCAGGAAGGTATCGCCTTGGCGGCCGCCAACCCGTTCCCAGCCAACTTGGCCGCTATGGCATCCGTAACAGCAGCCACCGCCAGTCTGGTCGGCAATATCGCCTCTATTGGTATTGAAGGGCAGGCCCACGACGGCATCATGTCGATCCCCGAGGACGGCACCTGGAACCTGAAGAAGGGCGAGCGAGTCACCACTGCCGAGACCAGCGCCAAGCTGGACGCCACCTTGGACCGCGTGCAGGCGGGCATGACCGGCGGACGCGGTTCTGGCGGCGGCAACACCTACAACATCAGCCTGCCCGGCGTGACCAATGCGCGCGAAGCCCGTGAGGCAGGTGCCGCCGTGCAGCGATCCATCGCCCGTGGCGTGGCTGGCTCTGGGAGGTACGCCTGATGGGCGAGTTCATCGAGGAACGCCTGAATCCGTGTATGCGCATTGGCGCCGAAGCCGATGATGACTTCTTCACGGAAGTCACGATGACGGCTGGTGGTGGGCGGCACGTCTCTCTGTGGAACGGCAAGCCGTACCGCGTTTTCAACATTGACTATGTGAAGGACCAGCAAGATCTGGCCCTGGAAGTTCAGAGCCTGTTCTATCGCACCTACAAGGGGTTTGCCGGATTCCGGGTGAAGTGCTGGATCGACTTCACAACCGCCCTGGATGGGGTGTCGGCCTACACCGCCACCGACTGCATCCTGCTGAAGGTTAGCGCTGGGGTGTACCAGTTGCTCAAGGAGTACGGCCGCGACAAGCCGGGTCTGGCCAGCATCGGGCGACCGAAGCGGATCATCTACAAGCCGGTGGCGGGCGAAGTGGCCGTCGCGGTGAATGGGCAAGTACTGCCGCCAGCACAATGGTCGGTCGACACCACCACCGGCCGCATCACTTTGTCAGCGAACAAGACCGATGCCATTGTCGGCATCAGCCAGGCCGCCCAAGCGGTGGTCGATGTCGGCACCAACTCCTTCCTGGTGGGGGAATCGGTGGCGTTCAAGGACGTGCTGGGGATGACCCAGATCAACGGCCTCCGCGGGCCAATCGTTGCGAAGCCGGACAGTACGCACATCCAGGTCGATATCAACACCACGGCCTTCAGCACCTACACCAGCGGTGGCACGGTGCAGACCCACCCGCTGGACACGGGCAGCGACCTGCTCACCGCCGGCTGTGAGTTCGACACCCCCGTGGCATTCGATTCGGCGTTCAGCACCCAGGCGCTGGGGCGCGGCATCTTCGACGTCTCCGGACTACGGCTCGTAGAGCTGCTCAACCCGTAAACCATCCCCCTTCCGAACAGCCCGCCGCGCGCGGGCTTCGTCGTTTCTGGAGCCCCATGAAAGCACACGTCGCCGACTGGAAGACGCGGGTGTACTGCGTCCGCTTGGCCGCCCTGAATGGGACGACCCTGCGCTTTTCTGCGCACCCGACCGACTTGCCGATGAGCAACGCCACGGTCTACCTGACCGGTTCCGGCTATGAGTTCAGCGGGCTGTCGGCCACCAGCAGCTTCTCCGCGTCATCGGTCGACTTCGCCGGCTTCGTCAGTTCGGCCATCGGCCAACTCTCGCGCGAGGAAGTGGCCTCTGGGGTGTGGGACAACGCCAGGGCCTACGTCTTCGCCACCTCCTGGTACATCCCGATCGAGGACGAGGAGCCCTGCGCGGCCTACACCTTCGGCAAGGCCGAACTGGTCGATGATCGCTACAAGATCGAATTCATGGCGCTGATCGATGCCCTGTCGCAGTCGCCCGGCTACAGCTATTCCGCCACCTGCCAGAATGTGTTCCTCGACCGCTTCCTCGGTGCCGCCGACAAGCTGCCCTATACCCGCAGCGGCTGCACCGGCCCGCGCTCGGCGCCGGACGGTCCGGACTACGCCAGCCTGCTGGTCACCGGCACCATTACCAGCGTCACCGATCAGTACTACATCGCCGACAGCGCCCGCACCGAAGTGGACGACTACTTCGGCAACGGCGCCATTCGCTTCATCACTGGCGCCAATGCCGGGCTGAAGCCGCTGGAAATCAAGGCCTATACCCAGACGGGCGGGGTGATCTTCACCCAAGAGGCCTGGTTCTACATGCCAGAGGTGGGGGACCAGTACGAGATGATTCCTGGCTGCCGCAAGCGGCTGACCGAGGATTGCGTTGGCAAGTGGAACAACGCGCTGAACCTGCGTGGCCATCCGCATATCCCGGCCCCGACCCAATACAACGAGATCGGGAGGCAGTCATGACCTCGGAAGAGATCATCGCCGCAGCACGCAGCATGCTGAAGACCCCATTCAAGCACCAGGCGCGCGTGCCCGGTCGCGGCCTGGACTGCGCTGGGCTACTGGTCTGCACGTGCCGAGCCGTGGGCCTGCCGGTCGAGGACGTCCAGGGCTATGGCCGCGATCCCTGGAACGGCCAACTCGAACAGGCCATCCGCCGGCAGCCGTTTCTCCGCGAGGTCCCGAAGTCCGATCTGCGCCCCAGCGACGTGCTGTTGATGCGGTTCAGCCAAGCGCCGCAGCACGTCGCCATCGTCACGGGCCTCGGAATCATCCATGCCTACGAACGCAGCGGCTCAGTCGTCGAGCATCGCCTGGCATCGGTCTGGCGTGCACGTATCACCCACGCATTTCGGTTTGAGGGAATCCAATGAGCGCAGGAGCAGTTGCCGGCGGCGTTGTTGGTGGGGTGATTGGTTTCTTCGTCGGCGGTCCTGCCGGCGCTGCTATCGGGTTCGGCATCGGCCTGTCCGCCGGCGGCATGCTGGATCCTGTCAAAGGCCCAAGCCAGCCCGGCCCCCAGATCAACGACAAGAACTTCCAGACCGCCAAGTACGGCGACATGCTGACGCGCTTCTACGGCACCATTCCCGTACATGGGAATGTCACCTGGATCGAGAACGGCGCGCTCAAGGTCACCATCCGCAAGAAGAAGTCCGGCGGCAAGGGCGGCAGCGCCAAGGCCGCGCCAGTGGCGTACTACTCGGCGACCTTCTTCCTGTCGTTGGGTATCGGCTCCATCGCGGGCATCCGCCGCATCTGGTGCTCGGACAAGCTGATCTACAACGCCGGCTCGGACGACTTGGAAACCATCATCGCCAGCAACCAGGCGGCGACCGGCTTCAAGGTCTACCTCGGCACCGACGACCAGCTGCCGGATCCGCGCTACGAGGCGGATGTCGGCGTGGGCAATGCGCCGGCGTACAGGGGTGAAGCCTACCTCGCCTTCTACGACTTCCCGCTGGCGGACTACGGCAACAGCCTGCAGGGTGCGCAGTTCAAGGTGGAGGTGGTGACCGACCTGACGGTCAACGGCGTCAGTGAAGCGGTGCAGGGCGTGGTTGGCGTGCCATTCGTGCAGGGCAATGCCTTCGCCTCGTGCGCTTCCGCCTACATGATGGGGCCGTCACTGCAGTCCTATGTCAACATTACCAAGTCGTCCGATGGCACCAACCCGCTCAGCTACGAACTGGTGACGGCCTTCAAGGCCAACCGTTCATTGGTTGAACCGCGAACAATCACCACTGACTTCTTCAACCGGGCTTCCCCGCTGGCGGGCGATGCGGATGGCCCGTCCTTTGGTTACGGCTACGGCGCGAGCGTGACTATCGACGGCGCGGCCTTTCCGCTGCCTACGCTCGGGTATTACCCGGGCAGCTGCCGATACTGCAAGCGCGGCAGCCGGGCCTGGCTGATTGCCTACGAATCGCCGCCGCGCGTGCACTCCCTGACCAGCAGCGTGTCCTACACCGACAGCGGGGCGCGCCACATCACCTCGGATGGCGGCGTGCTCTACGTGTTGCGCGCTGACGGCACGATCGACGAGCGCCACCCGGACACCCTGGCGCTGATCCAGAACCACAGCGTTGGTTTGCCCTCGACCGGCTGGCAGTCCGCTTTGACCGGCGATGTCGACGGGATCATGCACCGCGACGGCAAGCTCTATGTGTTGCGCGCGGCCAACCGCACGATCTATGAGTTTGACGGCTGGTCGATCGGCAAGAGCTATGTGCTGCCCTTTACGCCCATCGCGGCCAACTCGTCGTGGGGGGTTGGCAATGGCGCCGTGGCGTTCCTCAACGGGGAAACGGCTGAGATCACCTACTACCTCCTGCAGACCGCGACGGCTGAACTGGTCCCGCTGTCCAGTATCGTTGAGCAGGAGGTCGAGCTTTCCAGCCTGTTGAGCGCCTCCGATCTTGATGCCAGCCTGCTGACGGCCGATGTTCGAGGGTATCGCGTGTCCGGTGGCAGCATCCGTAGTGCGCTGGAGCCGTTACAGGGCGCCTTCCCGTTCGACATCATCCAGTCCGGTTACCAGCTGAAGTGCGTGCCGCGCGGCCAAGCCTCGGTGATGACCATCCCCTGGGAAGACCTGGGTGCCTCGGATGGCGATACCCCGGGCGACCTGCTCAAGGAATCCCGGGAGATGGATACCCAGCTTCCGGCGCTGGTCAGCATCAAGTACCTGGATGCGGCGCGCGAGTACGCCATCGGCGAGCAGAGCAAACCGCGCATCAATACGCAGGCCATCAACCGGGTTGATCGCGATCTTGCCCTGGTGATGACGGCCGATGAGGCCGCGCAGATGGCGGACATCCTGGTCAACCTGCCCTGGCTGGAGCGGACGCCGGCCTCGTTCAGCCTGCCGCCGACCTACCTGGCGCTGGAGCCGGCCGACGTGGTCACTGTCGTGGCGCCGTGGGCCACCTTTGAGCTGCGCCTGACCGAGGGTAACTACACGCCATCCGGTCGGACGGAGTGGGAAGCCAAGCCGAACCGCGCTGCGCTGTACACCAGCACGGCCAAGGGCGGGGAGGGCGTGGAGCCGGATGGCACCATTGGCGTGCCTGGCCCCTCGATCTTCCTGCCGCTGGACATTCCTATGGTGGACGAGACGGTGCAGAACTCGCCCGGTTTCGTTGGTGCGATGACTGGCTACAGCCCCGCTTGGCCGGGTGGAATTGCGTTCCGCTCCGTGGACAGCGGTCAGATCTGGAACGAGCTTCAAGGCTTCGACGGCCAGGCCACCCTCGGCACGGCTGCGGGAATCCTGCCCGCAAGCACTGGCGCGCTGATTGACCAGCGTTCGCTGTCGGTGTCACTGGTCTCCGGGGAGCTGGAAAGCATCAGCCGTGACCAGATGCTGGTCGGACAGAACTATGCCGCCTACGGCACGGGCGGGCGCTGGGAGATCATCCGGTTTCAAACCGCCGCCCTTCAACCCGATGGCTCTTACCTGCTGTCTGGCTTTGTGCGAGGCGATCGCGGCACCGAGTGGGCCACCGGTCTGCATCAGCTGGGCGACTGGTTCGTGCTGCTGGATGACCCGGACAACCTATTCATTGATACGTCTGTCGGCTCAATCGGTGTGGCGACGACGTTCCGGGGCGTCACTTCGGGCGCCACCATCGACAGCGCGGTGGACGTACCGTTCACCTACCAAGGCATCAACCTGAAATGCCTGAGCCCGGTCTATGCCAAGGGCGTGCGCGATGGTTCTTCAAACTTCAGCGGAACGTTCACCCGCCGCAGTCGGTTCAGCAGCAGCTGGTGGAGCAATGGAGTCGAGGCGCCAATCGGTGAAACCACCCAGGCCTACGAGATTGACGTGATGTCGGGCTCGACGGTGAAGCGCACCATCACTGCCAGCACGCCCAATTTTAGTTACTCGGCTGCCGATCAAGTCACCGACTTCGGTTCGGCTCCGGCGTCCATCACCTTCCGCATCTATGAGCTCTCGGCCACGGTTGGCCGCGGCCTGCCTCTGGAGGTCACCCTGTGACGACCGAGAAAACCAAGCTTACCGAGACCGCTAATGGTCAGGCGAACTACCTAAACGTCAACGCGGCGCTGGCACAGATTGACCAGTTGCTGGTGCCGGTGGCGCTGGACAAGGACCTGAGTGACCCGCCCGGCTCTCCTGCGAACGCGGCGCTGTACATCGTGGGCGGCTCACCGACCGGTGATTGGAGTGGCAAGACAGGGCAGTTGGCGTATTGGTTAGACGGTGCCGGGGTCTGGCAATTCATCGTGCCAGCGGCGGGCTGGACGGTGCGGATACTGGACGAACTGGACGCCAACGGCGTGCCCAAGGTCTATGGCTACACTGGCACCGCCTGGTCACTTCCGGATAGTTCGGCAGGGGCAGTGGCTTCCGTCAACGGGAAAACCGGGGGAGTGACCGTCCTGGCGCCAATCATCATTGCCTGCTCCGACGAGACTACCGCACTGTCGTCTGGTACCAGCAAGGTGACCTTCCGCATGCCCTACGCCATGACGCTGACCGGTGTCCGTGCTTCGCTAAACACGGCGCAGACCAGTGGCTCGATCCTGACCATCAACATCAAGCAGAACGGCACGACCATTCTGTCGACGAAGATCACCATCGATAACGCCGAGAAAACCAGCGTCACTGCCGCCATCGCGGCGGTGATCTCCACTGCCAACCTGACCGATGACGCCGAGATCACCATCGACCTCGACCAGGTTGGCGATGGTACGGCCAAGGGTTTGAAGGTAACGCTGATCGGGTATCAGCCATGAGCATGCTGATCAACCCCTACATCCTTGCCGCAAGCGGTAATGATCCGTCTTTCGCCAGCGTCGTGCTGCTGGCCCACATGGACGGCAGCAATGGCTCAACCACATTCCTCGACAGCTCGACCACCGTCAAGACGATCACAACCAACGGCAACGCTCAACTAAGTACCACCGACCAGAAGTTCGGCACCGCCTGCGGGCTGTTCGACGGCACCGGCGACTACCTGACAGTGGCCGACCACGCCGACTTAGACTTCGGCAGCGGTGATTTCACGATTGAGGGCTTCGTGCGCAGACAAGCCACGCCGAGCGTGGTCTATGGGATCTTCACTAAGCGCGACTCCACAGCGAATTTCGCTCCGTTCAACTTAGAAATGAAGAGCACTGGAGGTCTAGCCGCCCAGGTATCAACGACGGGGTCGTCATGGGTCACGATCGACAGCACCGTAGGGCTCTCTCTGAACGCCTACCACCACCTCGCCCTGGTTCGCGATGGCACTACTCTGCGACTCTTTATTGACGGGATCGCAGACGGAACCGCAACGGTTAGCGGGGCGCTGATGACCAATACGGCGCCCCTGAACATTGGCGCGGCGAGTTCATCGGCAGAATACGGCTGGAACGGCCGCTTGGACGAAGTCCGGATCACCAAGGGTGTAGCTCGTTACACGGCTAACTTTACACCGCCGACGGCAGCGTTCCCGGATTCCTGATTGAGTGCATTGATAGAGTGTCGGAGTTTGCCCGGCGCAGCGCTTAGCCGCCTTAAGAGGCGGGAGATAAGCGCCAAGAACGGGCGAGGGCGGATGGGCGAGCCATCATCACGCCTGCGTGACTTTTGCGTGACTCTCTCACGCAGCCATCGGCATTGATGGGCTTTCAGGTGCAGCGAGCGCCCAATCTAGCCCGTGTGTGACGGGCGTTTCAGCCTAATTTCCCAGCATGTCGTGCATGGCGACGGGGGCCGGAAAAGGCGCGGTCAGGCTGCGCAAAACCTCCGCTGGAGGCCGCATTGCGTCGTTTGCAAAAACACAGAAAACGCTGTAGTTTGGGCGCCCGGATTAAGACGATTCCTTTGCAGAATCATGGGCTTAGGTGGCTTGGGTCCGCTGCATGGGGTGCAAGGGGTCGAGTGTTCGAATCACTCCGTCCCGACCAAAAAACCCTAGAAAATCCAGCCACTTAACGGTGGCTGGATTTTTTTATGCCGACTGGTTTTTGAAGGTCTCTGATTTTTGCCCCACTTTTTGCCCCACCGGAGAAGTTGGCTTCGACGTGAAGGGGAGTCGGTCGAGTGTTTTTAGCGAGCGCATTGCCGTCGGAGCGCCTAGTGAAGGCTTCTAGCGGCCCAGGCTGTGTAAAAACGTGGACCGCGCCCTTGCTATGCTTCCGACGGATTTCATAGCGGGGGCGGCCCATGAAGCGTTTCATCCAGGGCGAGTGTCGAGGCCAAAGCACACTGCTGCCCGAGAGCCTGGATGATTACGTGGCGGAGACCAACCCGGTGCGGGTGGTCGATGTGTTCGTCGATGAACTTGACCTTGGCCGACTAGGTTTCGACGGCGTGGTCCCGGCGGAAACTGGTCGGCCTGCTTACCATCCTGCTGTTCTGCTGAAGATCTACATTTACGGCTACCTCAACCGCATCCAGTCCAGTCGCCGCCTCGAGCGCGAGGCGCAACGCAATGTCGAGCTGATGTGGCTCACCGGCCGCCTGATGCCGGACTTCAAAACCATCGCCAACTTCCGCAAGGACAACGGCACGGCGATTCGTCGGGTCTGCCGGCAGTTCGTGGTGCTGTGCCAGCAGCTCGGTTTGTTCGCCGAGGCGTTGGTGGCCCCCCCCCCCCCCCCCCCTGCCGTGCCTTTGTACAGTTCTGCCGCCAGGTCGGACTCATCAGCGGCCAGTTGGTGGCCATCGACGGCAGCAAGTTCAAGGCGGTCAATAATCGCGACCGCAACTTCACCAGTGCCAAGCTGCAACGGCGGATGGAGGAGATCGAGTCCAGCATCAGCCGCTACCTCACCGCGCTCGACACTGCCGACCGCCAGGAGCCGGCGGTGGCAAAGGCCAAGACCTCGGCCGCCGCGGCAGCGGGTCGCTTTGGCCGCGATGATTTCATCTACGACGCGGCCCACAACGAGTACCGCTGCCCAGCCGGAGAACGCCTGATCTGGCGTTTTGCGACGGTTGAGAAAGGCCTGAAGCTGCACCGTTACTGGAGTTCGCATTGCCAAGGTTGCGCGTTGAAAGATCAGTGCACACCGAGCGCACAGCGGCGGGTGAGTCGCTGGGAACATGAGTCGGTGCTCGACGCGATGCAGTACCGCCTGGATCAGGCACCGGAGATGATGCGCATCCGCCGCCAGACAGTGGAGCATCCGTTCGGCACGTTGAAGGCCTGGATGGGCGCCACCCATTTCTTCACCAAGACGCTCGACCGGGTGAGCACGGAAATGAGCCTGCATGCGCTCGCCTACAACTTCAAACGGGTACTGAACCTGCTGGGCAGTAACGCCCTGATGGCGGCGATGAAAGTCTGAAGCGCAGTTGATGGCCCTTTGTACTCATCGCGGGGCGTCACGGAAATCTCCGCCCCGGATAACAGCCTGCACCTGATTGGTGAGTCAGGCGCGTGTACACCCCACTCGGAGGGCAGGAAATCGACCCTCCATTTGGATTCCCACCACCGGCGATGTTTTTACACGGCCTGGGCCATGAGCAACCACTCACCGGCGCTTGCCAATCGCGGAGATGCGGCAACCTTGGCATGGCCGCAGTGGTCGTCAGGTTAGCCTTCAGTCTGCTTGCCTTATCTAGAGCATCATCCATCCCGATACCTAGTATTTGGTGGTGATTCTGGTTTCGTACGATGATGTCGGTGTGACACCATTTAGAGGTGGGTTGGTCTATCGCTCCCCTTCGCTCCTTTGTTCACGGAAGAATTCTGCACATGACACAGCCCCTCAAGAACGAGGTTCAGACGCTAAGCGGCCTCGTAACACCTGATATCGTCGTAGCCAGCACCTCTGTTGCTACCTTGCTTGGCGGAGAGTCGATACTCGGCAGCGATGGCAGTCCGATTAGCGGCCGCTTAACCGTCCCCGAGTACCAGCGCCCGTATCGCTGGCAGGTCAAGCACCTGCAACGCCTACTGCTCGATCTCACCGAGTATTTTTCGCTGTCTGACGATGCAATACCTCCAGAGCACGACTTCTACTTGGGTAGCATCATCATCCATCAATCTCGCCCACCGCGAATGCGCTCCGATGTTTTGAGCATCATCGATGGCCAGCAACGCCTAATCACTTTGGCGTTGCTAGCGCATGTGCTGAAACAGCGTGATCTCGCCAAAGGTATCGAGCTGAGATCTCCGGAGTCCCAGGCCCGCGCTCTGTATAACTTGCGCTGGCTTGAGCAGCAGCAGTTGCCAGCGGTGGATTTCTCCAGAGTGAACATCACCTTGGTTGTCACTCGCAGTGAGGATGATGCCTACCGCTTCTTCGAGACGCAGAATACCGGTGGGGTCAGGTTGGACGGCCCGGCGATTCTGAAGGCGCATCATTTACGTGGGGTACCGCAACAGGAGCAAGACAAACAAGCGCGTCGCTGGGAGGCTTGGGGTGCGTTGGACGGTACCGTGGATGCGCTGATGAAAGCGCGCCATTGGCAGCGGCTTAAGTGGCGCAGTCTCTCGAGCCATCGCCAACCGCTGCAGACACGTGAAGAGATCGTCGCGGAATTGGCTGAGCGCACTGGGCAGGGGCGGGATGTAGCGTACCGGACTGCTCGGGTCCACCACATAGAGCAAGGCCAACACTTGCAAGTGGACAGCGGATACGCCATGCGTCAGCCGCTTAACACGGGCGCCAATGCCATTCACTACTTCGACTATTTCCATGTGCTGCGGCGCACGGTGTTGGTCCGGCGTGATGACCCGGGTCTAGTGCCCTTTCATCAGCTCTACGACGACCTAGTAGTGCAGGCTAACGGCAGTGAATTCCTGCGCAAGCTCTTTGACTGTGCAGTGTTGCTGTACGTCAGCCAGTTTGGTCGATACGGCTTGTTAGAGGCTGCTTGCTGGCTGTTCAGGGCAATCTTCTCGCCGCGGCTGAGCAATGAGAAGGCCGTACGTGAAAGCACGGCGCAGAGTTTCGCTGAGCACAATCCAGTGCTGGACTGGATCGCCCACAGCTACACCCATGCTGAGCTAATCGAGACGTTGCAGGGCTTCAGTTACCAGATTGCAGAGAGGTTGGATGCGAACAGCGTGAAGTACCGGTTTGTACGTACGGTGCAAGCTTACTTTTCAATGAATCTGAGTGCGCCGGGCGAACCGCTGCAGTCTGATTTTGATACTGCGCTAAAGCAGGCGATCTGCCGCAAGCTCCAGAAAAGCTCTTTCAAGCATGTAGGTGAGCAATGAGCGAAAGTGTCTGTTCCTATGTTCAGGCGCCTGCTTTGTTGTGCGCCGCCGAAATCACCCTGGTCATTCCAAGCTACCAGAGACCCTACGTCTGGCCAAGTGAGGACGTTGTCGCTCTGCTAGAGCAGATCATGGAGGCCTGCGACACCGGCCTGCCGCATTACTACATCGGAACAGTCCTTACGTCCGTCGTTGCATCTCGCGATTCGAGTAGTGCCCACACTGTCTACGAAGTGATTGATGGTCAGCAGCGCATGACCACCTTGATGTTGCTCGCACTCGCACTCACTGAGGTAGTGCCCAACACTGAATTGGCGAACTTCATCGTGTGGAACAAGCGGCCTCGACTTACTTTTGCCATTCGTGATGAAGTACAGCGTCTATTCGTGGTGTGGGCTGGACTTAGCAGCGAGGAGGCTAGGAACGGTACCTCGGAGACAGACGAAGCTTACATCAAGCATCTTGCCGCGGCCCGAAAAGCACTTTCCGATCGTCTTGGGGCGTTGCGCCGTCTACGGAATGACGCGTATTTGGCCGAAGTTGCTGAGTACCTGTATTCGAAGGTTCGTTGGGTGAACAACATCATGCCCCCAGGTATGGACTTAAACCGATTGTTCTCGACCATGAACAACAGCGGAGTCCAACTCGAGCACAGCGACATCCTCAAGGCCCGACTCCTAGCGATGATCGGAGCGCAGAAGCAGTGCTACGACGCGATCTGGCAAGCCTGTGAAAACATGGAGGACTTCTTCGAGCGCAACCTGCGCAAGGTCTTCCCAGGCGCCGATTGGAAAGGTTTGAAACAGGATGACTTAGCAGCGTACTGCGCCAAGACCTTTCCCCTGACGCGCATCACCGCCCGGGATGCGCAGGGTCAAACGATTGCGCAGTTGACGAAGCTCTCGGTGTTGGATACTGACACGCCTGAAACACTGCAAGAACCTAAGCACCATTGCCGCCCTATCATCAGCTTCGGTCTGTTACTGATGCACGCCCATCGCATCTATTTGCATCAGCAGCGTCAGGACGATGTCGAGGTACGTCTGCATGACAGCCGGCTCAACGACTACTTTGCTGACTTCATCGACCAGGCCACCGAGAAGCATGCCAAGGCCTTCATCGAATGCCTGTGGACAGTGCGTTATCAGTTCGACCTTTGGGTCGTGAAATGGCTTCCCGAGACTGACAGCCAGGTCTCGAATTTACGTCTGACCAACGTCAATAGAAGCCGCTTGGACGATGGCTGGCGGCTGGTGCGCACCAAGCTGGAGAGCAGTGACCTGAGCCAGTTGCAGAGTGTGCGTAACTTTACCGGCGAGCGAAGTGCACAGTATTGGTTGACCCCATTTCTCGGTGCTTTGGTAGCCGGTGAGGCAAAGACGCAAGCACAGGTCCTGAGGTTGCTCGAGCGTATCGACAACCAACTGTCTCTGGCGGAAGAAAGCCAGAAGGAAGCTAGCTTTGCGCTGTTGAATGGTGATGAAGTCGCCATGCGTAGCATCGAAAGTGTGATTGAAGAATTGGAGGAGCCTAGCGGCACTCGCTTCGAACACTACTGGTTCCAGAAACTTGAATACATCCTCTGGCGTGAGCGCGACCGCTTCGGCACTTATGACGCCGCAAAGCTTGCGGCCTACCGAATCACTTCGAAGAACTCGGTAGAGCATGTCCACCCCCAGCGTGAAGAGTTCGGCGTTGAGTTGGCCAGGGATCACCTCGACAGCTTTGGCAATCTGGTGCTGCTGAGTCCTGGTGAAAACTCGTCGTATAGCAACCAGCGAGTTGGCAAGAAGCGAGAAGACTTCAAGGGCAAGCCTCGCTACGACTCCCTCAAGCTTGCCCACATCTTTAGTGGCAAAGCCGACATGGAATGGGACGTGACCGCTATCGCCCGGCATCAGACACAGATGCTGGCTTTGATCAAGAAGCACTATGAGACGGCGGGAGCCTAAAAATCGCCAGTAAACCGGCCCGGATCGGAATTGATCGATGATCACAGTAGAACAGTACAAGCAGGCTCTGGCCGAGCTAGCGAATGACCAGTCGAAGCTAATGCAAAATGGATTTGCCATGCTGAAGGCGAACTATCGGTCTCCTGGTCGCCTAATCAGCGCGACTCGTCTGTCGCAGGCCGCGGATGAGAGTTATACGGGGCATGGCCCCGCCAACATCCAGTACGGCCACTTTGCTCGCCTGATTGCGAGTCTCCTTAAGTACACCCCGGACGTTGTTGCCAATGACGATCCGCGCTGGACCTACACCCTATGCACTGCCCATGAGCACAAAGACCGCAATGGGCATTTCCAATGGATTCTGCGTCCCGAGGTAGCCGAGGCTATGGAAAGCCTGGGCATGGTGGATCCCATCGAAGCTCATGACGCCTTGGATGATCTTCAGGCTATGGAAGAGGTAGCTAGTGCACTTAGCGAGAAGGAACGCAGTACCTATCAGAAGGCACGGATCGGGCAGGGCCAGTATCGCGAGCGGCTCATTAACTATTGGGGAGGATGCGCTGTCACCGGCTGTCAGATGCACGAGGTATTAATTGCTTCGCACATGAAGCCTTGGCGCGAGTGCAATGTGCAGGAAACCGTGGATATGCCCAATGGTCTTCTGCTAGCCCCCAATCTCGATGCCGTTTTCGATCAGGGATTCATCACTTTTGATGATAACGGGCAGATAATATTATCCCCTCAGTTGAAGCCGTCCAACGTATCGCTTTTAGGCATTGCGGAGGACATGTGCCTGCGCAAGGAGCTTACCGATTACCACCTGAATCGCCCCGGGTTTCGTGGAGGCCTCAACTCTTGAGAAGATGAGGCCATGAGAAAGACTGCGACCTACTCCCCTGAAGTCCGTGAACGTGCCGTGCGCATGGTTCTGGAGCACCTGAACGACTACCCCTCCGAGTGGGCGGCCATTGAGGCCATTGCCCCGAAGATCGGCTGTGCAGCGCAAACCCTGCATGGCTGGATTCGTCGCCATCAGACCGATGCCGGCCAACGTCCTGGGCCGACCACTGACGAGCGTGAACGCATCAAAGCCCTGGAGCGCGAAAATCGCGAGCTGCGCAAAGCCAACGAGATTCTGCGCCT
>NZ_AUIE01000006.1 GCF_000423545.1 Metapseudomonas resinovorans DSM 21078 | reverse complement strand
AACCGCCACATCGCCGCCCTCTGCCCGGCCATCGTCCTCGACGACAACGAGCAGGCCCGCCACATCGGCATCCGCGGCCAGCGCTACTTCATGGAATCGCTGGCCTACTGGTACGCCGGCGGCGAACGCCCGGACCCGGAAAAGTGGAAGGACGACACCTTCATCGACGGCAACGGCCAGGCGGTGATCAAGTCGCGCTTCGCCTCCGAGGAAGTCACCGTGGACTTCTCCGACCCGACCATGGCGATGATGAACCCCAACCATGCCTACGGCACCGTGAACGACTGCATCGGCTACGTGCAGCGCCTGATCGACGCCGGCGCCGACGAAATCCTCTTCATCTGCCAGATGGGCACCGTGCCCCAGTGGGCGCAGATCGAAACCCTGAAGAACATCGGCGAACACGTGATTCCCTACTTCCGCAAACAGAACGGACTGACCTGAGCCGCGGAGTGAGGAATGCAGAACGGGCCTTCGGGCCCGTTTTGCTTTTCCGGCGATGCAGCGTGTAGGGGCGAATTCCGCCTGGCCTCAACCCGACTTTTTCACGATGGCCTCGGCGATGCTCGTCGGCACTTCGGCGTAACGGGCAAACTCCATGGAGAAGCTGGCGCGGCCCTGGGACATGGAGCGCACGTCGGTGGCGTAGCCGAACATCTCGCCCAAGGGAACCTCAGCGCGGATGATCTTGCCGGACACGCCGTCGTCCATGCCGTGGATCAGGCCACGGCGACGGTTGAGGTCGCCCATGATGTCGCCCATGTAATCCTCCGGCGTCACCACTTCCAGTTTCATCACCGGCTCCAGCAACACGGCACCACCCTTTTGCGAGAGCTGCTTGGTGGCCATGGAGGCGGCGATCTTGAAGGCCATCTCGCTGGAGTCCACATCGTGGTAGGAGCCGTCGAACACCGCCGCCTTCAAACCAATCAGGGGATAACCGGCGAGCACGCCGTTCTTCATCTGCTCCTCGATACCTTTCTGGATGGCCGGGACAAACTCGCGCGGCACCACGCCGCCGACCACTTCATTGATGAACTCCAGCCCCTCCTTGCCTTCGTCCGCGGGGGCGAAGCGAATCCAGCAGTGACCGTACTGGCCACGGCCGCCGGACTGGCGAACGAACTTGCCTTCGATCTCGCAGGTCTTGCGGATGGTCTCGCGGTAAGCCACCTGGGGCTTGCCGGTATTGGCCTCGACGTTGAACTCGCGCTTCATGCGATCGACGATGATGTCCAGGTGCAGCTCGCCCATGCCGGAGATGATGGTTTGTCCGGTCTCCTCATCCGTCCTCACCCGGAATGACGGGTCTTCCTGGGCCAGCCGGCCAAGGGCGATGCCCATCTTTTCCTGGTCGGCCTTGGTCTTGGGTTCGACGGCGATGGAGATCACCGGCTCGGGGAAATCCATGCGTTCGAGGATGATGGGCTTGTTGAGATCGCAAAGGGTGTCGCCGGTGGTGACGTCCTTCATGCCGATCAGGGCGGCGATGTCGCCGGCGCGTACTTCCTTGATTTCGGCGCGGTGGTTGGCATGCATCTGCACCATGCGGCCGACGCGCTCCTTCTTGCCTTTCACCGAGTTGAGCACGGCATCACCGGAGTTCAACACACCGGAATAGACGCGAACGAAGGTCAGGGTGCCGACGAAGGGGTCAGTGGCAATCTTGAAAGCCAGTGACGAGAAGGGTTCGGTGTCGTCGGCGTGGCGTTCGTCTTCTTTCTCCGGGTCGTCCGGGTGAGTACCGCGAATGGACGGAATCTCGGTGGGTGCCGGCAGCAGTTCCACCACCGCATCCAGCACCAGCGGTACGCCCTTGTTCTTGAAGGAGGAACCGCACACTGCCGGCACCACTTCGCAGGACAAGGTACGGATGCGCAGGCCCGTCTTGATTTCCTCCTCGCTCAGGTCGCCCTCGTCGAGGTACTTGGTCATCAACTCCTCGTTGGCTTCGGCGGCCACTTCGAGCATCACGTTGCGCCAGTGGCGGGCCGTTTCTTGCAGCTCGGCGGGGATTTCTTCTTCGCGGAAGCTGGCGCCCTGGTCGGCGTCATTCCAGTAGATGGCCTTCATGCGGATCAGGTCGATCTGGCCGTTGAAGTTCTCTTCCTGACCAATGGGCAACTGGATCGGCACCGGCGTGTGGCCGAGGCGCTTCTTGATCTGCTCCACCACGCGCAGGAAGTCGGCACCGGCGCGGTCCATCTTGTTCACGTAGGCAATGCGCGGCACATGGTACTTGTCGGCCTGGCGCCAGACCGTCTCGGACTGCGGCTCCACGCCGTCGGCACCACTGAATACCACCACCGCACCGTCCAGCACGCGCAGGGAACGCTCCACCTCGATGGTGAAGTCGACGTGACCGGGGGTGTCGATGATGTTGATGCGGAACTTGTCGAGCTGCTTGCGCGAGCCGCTCCAGAACGCAGTGGTGGCCGCCGAGGTGATGGTGATGCCGCGTTCCTGCTCCTGCACCATCCAGTCCATGGTCGCGGCGCCATCATGCACCTCGCCCATCTTGTGGTTGACGCCGGTGTAGTAAAGAACCCGTTCGGTGGTGGTGGTCTTGCCGGCATCCACGTGGGCCACTATGCCGATATTGCGGTAATGGCTGATGGGGGTCGTGCGGGCCATGACAATCACCTCCGTGCGGGTTATGGAATATGGCAGGGCCGCACGCGCTCCGGCGGTGCCACCGGCACCGGGTTCGAGAACAAAGGTTGTGGGCGCAAGGCCTCGCTGCAAGGGCATGGCGCAGCCCCCACGGCCGGCACCTCCCCTCCTCTAACGCTAGCACCGCCTCGCCCATGCCACCGGCCACTCATCCGCTAGTCCGGGCGGACGATATCGGCTTCGACAAACTCGACGTATTACCCACCAGCCAGTACCTGCTCAAGGCCGCTGCCGCGCTTTGGGCCCAAGGGGAGCGGCCACCGGTGCGGCTCCCCGTTCGAGGGCGGGACTTGCTACAGGCCGCTGAGCAGGCGCCGGAACTCTTGTTCCGAATAGCCGCGCAGTGTCTGCGTCCTTACATTGCCCAACTGGCCCGTCTTGAGCAGCAGGGTGGTCGCCGCTTCCTCATCCCCTTCGACGATCAGCACCAGGTCGAAGCTGCCTACCGTCCAGTAGACGGTCTTGACCGAAAGGCCGAGCTGCTCGGCCAACCCTTTGAAGGCGACGAACCGATCCGGGGAGTCCTTGACGCTGCGGATACCCTGATCGGTGAAGGTCGCCAGCGTGATGAACGTAGCCATACGCTCGCTCCTGTTGAGTTGCAGGGCGACGGTCGGGATTGCGGAAATCACTGCACCGGAAAAAGGCCGCCACTCTTCCCGCCATGCATGCCCATCTGGCGCAATGCGCCACGGGCCCTGTCGACAGCGAGCTTCCGACGACCTCCACAAACTAGGAATAGCACTCCCGGACCGGGACGCATGACCACTGATCCAATGTCCGCCGGGCAGGCCCGGGAGGCCGGCCTATACTTTCAGCCCCGGTAGGCCGATGGACCTGCCGCGATAGCCGCCGTGGGTTGGCGGCCCCTTCCAGCCAGACAGAAAGGAGGACTTACATGGCAATCCGCATTGGTGACGAAGCGCCCGATTTCACTGTGGACAGCACCGAAGGCACGATCAATTTCCACCAGTGGATCGGTGACCAGTGGGCCATTCTGTTCTCCCACCCAAAGGACTTCACGCCGGTCTGCACCACCGAGCTGGGCTACATGGCCAAGCTCAAGCCCGAATTCGACAAGCGCCATACCAAGGTGATCGGCCTGTCCGTGGATCCGGTCAGCGATCACCGCAAGTGGGTCGGTGACATCGAGGAAACCCAGGGGCACGCGGTCAACTACCCGATGATCGGCGACGAAAACCTGGTGGTGGCCAAGCTCTACGACATGATCCACCCCAATGCCAGCGCGGGCCCGCGCACTGCAGTGGATAACGCCACGGTGCGTTCGGTGTTCATCATCGGCCCGGACAAGAAGGTCAAGGCGATGCTGGTCTACCCCATGAGCGCCGGTCGCAACTTCGACGAGGTGCTGCGCCTGCTGGACTCGCTGCAGCTCAACGCCAAGCACACGGTGGCGACGCCGGTGAACTGGCGTCCGGGTGATGACGTGATCATCCCGACCTCGGTATCGGACGAAGATGCGAAGAAGAAGTACCCCGACGGCTACAAGACCCTGAAGCCCTACCTGCGGGTCGTCGCCCAGCCCAAGTGAATGGCCGCGCGCCCTCTTCCGGGAGGGCGCGCCAGCGCCTGCCATACTCTTCCCCATGGTCAGGGCCACATTCCGTTTCTACGAAGAGCTCAATGACTTCCTGCCCGCCGAGCGGCGCCGGCAGGCATTCACGTGCGCCTGTGCGCGGGCGGCCACCGTCAAGCACATGATCGAGGCGCTGGGCGTGCCTCACACCGAGGTGGAACTGGTGCTGCTCAATGGCGAGTCGGTGGGCTTCGAGCGGGTGATCCTCGATGGCGACCGGCTGGCGGTCTATCCCAAGTTCGAGGCATTGGATATCAGCCCGCTGCTCAAGGTCCGTGCCCGACCGCTGCGAATACTGCGCTTCGTCGCCGACGCCCACCTCGGCGGCCTCGCCAGCCTGCTGCGCATGTGCGGCTTCGATACCCTCTACGACAACGGCTTCGAGGACGGCCAGATCGCCGAAATCTCCGCCCAAGAAGGGCGCATCGTGCTGACCCGCGACCGCGAGTTGCTCAAGCGCCGCATCATCACCCACGGCTGCTACGTGCATGCCTTGAAACCCTCGCTGCAGCTGCGCGAATTGTTCGAGCGCCTCGATCTGGCCCGCAGCGCCAACCCCTTCAGCCTCTGCCTGCACTGCAATCACCCGCTGCAGGAAATCACCCCGGAGCTCGCCCGCCCTCGCCTGCCGCCGCGCATCGGTGCGCTCTATTCGCGCTTTCTCAGCTGCGATACCTGCGACCGCCTCTACTGGGAAGGCTCCCACTGGCGCAGCATGTGCGCCCTGCTGGCCCCCTTGCTGGCTGTGGATAAGTCTGACGAAGGCTGATCGGCGCATACCCACAAAAACGGTGGATGAAGCTGTGGATAAGCTGTCGGGAGATGGCCAGGCGCCAGGTCCGCCGGGGGCCCCTTGGGTTGGGTCAATTTCTGAGCGATTACAAGCGCTTAGGTGCGCAGCTGGAAGAAGGCGAATTTCGGTAGGGGCGAGAGATCTGCCTGCGGGCCAAACCCCTTGTAGGAGCTGGCTTGCCAGCGAAACGGGGCCATTCGCTGGCAAGCCAGCTCCTACGGGTAATGCATCTGCTTGCAACACGTCATGCAGACAGAGCCAATGAATTCGCCCCTACACGGTAAGTGCCCAACCAGTACCTACAACGGCATCCGTGCCCGTCTCGACTGCTGCCCCAGCGGCGTGGCGGCCGGCTGGCGTATCAGCGCCGCGCGCCATTCATTGGCGGTGGAGGGATCGGCGTCCTGCAACAGATGCACCTTGCCCGCCACCAGCGTTGCAACTGGCACGCCGTCACGAAACAGCAGGCGATTGCCTGCCACCGCCGGCACCTTGGCGCCGTTGAGCAGGGTGCCCACCAGGTTCAGCGGGTCGCAAGCGGACAGGCCGACCAGGCTGCCCTCCAGCGGGCGCTTGCGCACCTCTCGCAGCAGGCCGACGGCCTCCGGCAAGGCAAACTGCTCGCCGGAGGTGCCGGCCACGAAGCGACCACCACGAATCTCGCCGCGCGCTTCCAGGCGATGGAAGACCCGCAACAGGTCGCGCCAGGGCGGCAGCCAGTCGGCCTCGCGCTCCAGCAGACGCCAGCCCACCACGCCATATCGACGCAGCAGGGTGCGCGCGACATGTTCCAGGGCCTCGTCCGGGACCTTGCCGTTGCTCTCCTCCGCCTTGCCGCGCAACAGCGCCCAACGCCCGGCATCCTGCATATTGGCCAGGGCCAGGCGCGCGCGGCGGTCATGGCGGCTGCGACGCGCCGCCGGAAGCAGCAACGAACGCAGGCCGGCGAAGCTGTCGGCGTTGGCCAGGCCCAGGGCCACCAGCTCGCCCAGGCAATCCTCCAACTCGCTGCGCAGCAGGTGGGCCTCGTCCATCAGCTCATCGAAGAACAGCGCACCCTGGCTGGCCAGTACCTGGCGCACGCGCTCGGCGCGGGCGGAGGGCGCGGGTGCCGGCCCTTCCTGCAAGCAGGCACGCCAGAGCGCCAGGCTCTTGCGCGGCAGCAACAGGATGGGGGTGCCGCGCACCGGCCCCGCGACTGCTTTGCCGCGCCCGCCCAGGCGACACCAGACCACCCGGCCAGCACGGCAGAGGTCGTCCAGCCAGTTGATGCCGTAGTCAGCCACCCGGCTGGGGAGAATTTCACTTTCCCAGGCGCCAGCCGCCGCCTCGAAGCCTTCCAGTTGGCCCAGCACCCCGGCCAGCGCTTCGGCACCGCGCACCTGGGCATTGGCGGCAACGCGTTGCCAGTCGAACAGGAAGCGCATGAAATCGGCTCGCTCCACCGGTTCGATCTCGCGGCGCAGACGCCGCACCGTGTAGCGATGGATACGTGCCAGCAGATGGCGCTCGCACCACTCTTCCGCTGTCGCGCCGGGAGTGAAGCGGCCACGCAGCACCTGTCCCTCGCGCTCCAGGCTCGCCAGGGCGAAGGTCAGCGGCGCAGGGCTCTGGTGCAGGTCGGCCGCCAGCTTCGCCAAAGTCAGTGGACCAAAGCCACCGAGACGGGCTCGCACCACTTCCACCAGGGCGGCCTCGGCCTCCCACGCGGCGGTGAAACCCTCCGGCGCGGCAATGGCCGGCTTGCGGACGGCTTCTGGATAGAGCGCGCGGAGTTGTTCCACACGCTCGGCCGCCAGCCACAGGGCGGGCGTGCCGTCCAGGTGCATGCACGCGGCGCGGCGCGCCTTGGCCAGTTGGGTGAGCCAGCCTGCCCAGTCATCATTGGCGTCGACCTCTGCCTGGGTCACACAGGCCAGAGCGAGCAGGGCCTCGTGCATCTCATCGGCATCGCGCACCTGTGGCCAGGCTTCTTCGGCCACGGCCGCGATGGCCTCCCTATCCAGCGCGCCCAGATCGTCGGCGGACTCCGGATCGCTCCAGCGCCGTTGTTGCACGGCCTGGGTACGGCGTTCTTCCAGTGGCGCGTCATCGAGAAAGGCATAGGGCCGCGCGCCTAGGATTTCCGCCGCCAGGGACGAAGGCGCCGGCAGGTCACGGGCAACCAGATCGACTTCGCCCCGCTCCATTCGCCGGAGCAGGGCCAACCAGCCCTCGGTATCCATGGCCTCGTGCAGGCAGTCATCCAGGGTCTGGGCCACCAGCGGGTGATCGGGAATCTCACGTTCGCCCAACAGGTTCTCCTGGCAGGCCACCTGGTCGGGGAACACGCTGGCCAACAGGTCTTCACTGCGCATGCGCTGGATTTGCGGTGCCACCTTGCGGCCCCCGGAGTAGCGCGGCAGGGCCAGCGCGGCGGAAGCATTCCAGCGCCAGCGCACGCCGAACAGCGGCGCATCGAGAATCGCCTGGATCAAAAGGTGCTCGGCGCTGTTGGAATGCAGGTAGCGCCAGACCTCCTCCAGCGGGAAGCTGTGGCTGGTGGACAACGACAGGATCAAGGCGTCCTCGGTGGCCGCCGCCTGCAGCTCGAAGTTGAAGCTGCGGCAGAAGCGCTTGCGCAGGGCCAGGCCCCAGGCACGGTTGAGCCGGCTGCCAAAGGGCGAATGGATGATCAGTTGCATGCCCCCGGATTCATCGAAGAATCGCTCCATCACCAGCCGTTGCTGGGTCGGCAAGGCCCCCAGGGCCGCCCGTGCCCGCGCCAGGTACTCGACTATCTGCCGCGCGGCTGCCTCGCTGAGGCCAATGTCTTCGCGCAAAACCTCGATCGCCCGCGCAATACCCTCCCCTCGCTCGGGCGGCTCCCCTCTCCCCCTGGGAGAGAGGTTGGGGGTGAGGGTTGCATCAGCAGGCTCGGACGCCACCAGAACGTCCTCCACCATCCCACGCAACCGCGCCACCCCCGCCGACAGCTCATCCGTCCGCCCCGGCGCCTCCCCCAACCAGAACGGAATATTCGGCGGCTGCCCCTGGGCGTCTTCCACCCGCACGCGGCCCGGCTCGACCCGCAGGATGCGATAGGACTGGTTGCCGAGCTGGAACACATCCCCAGCCAGGCTTTCCACGGCGAAATCCTCGTGCACGCTGCCCACCGGCACGCCCTGGGGTTCCAGCACCACGGCGTAGTCGGCGGTCTCGGGAATGGCGCCGCCGGAGGTGATGGCCGTCAGGCGTGCGGAGCGGCGACCGCGTAAACGTCGATTCACCGCATCACGGTGCAGGTAGGCACCGCGAACGCCCTGCCGGCCGTTGTAGCCCTCGGACAGCATCCTCACGAGGGCATCGAACTGCTCTCGCGCCAGTTCCGCATAGGGCATGGCGCGGGTCATCAACTGGTACAGCGCGTCTTCGCCCCATTCCTCGCAGGCCACCTCGGCCACCATCTGCTGGGCCAGCACATCCAGCGGCGCATGGGGGATGACCAGGGCATCCAGCTCATCACGGCGTACGCAATCCAGCAGCGCCGCGCACTCGATCAGGTCGTCGCGTGATTGCGGGAAAAGCCGCCCCTTGGGCGTACCGCCAACACTGTGGCCGGAACGGCCTACCCGTTGCAGGAACGCGGCAATGCTGCGTGGCGAGCCAAGCTGGCAGACCAGCTCCACCTCGCCGATATCGATGCCTAGCTCCAGCGACGCCGTCGCCACCAGCACCTTGAGTTCACCGCGTTTGAGACGCTGCTCGGCATCCAGACGCAGGTCCCGCGCCAGGCTGCCGTGGTGGGCGGCCACCGCAGCGTTGCCCAGGCGCTCGGAAAGGTGGCGGCTGGCGCGTTCGGCCAGGCGTCGGGTGTTGACGAAGACCAGGGTGGTGCGATGCGCAGCCACCAGCTCAGCCAGGCGGTCGTAGACCTTCTCCCAGGCCTCATGGCTTAGCACCGCCTCCAGCGGTACCGGCGGCACCTCGATTGCCAGATCGCGTTGGCGGCTGTAGCCCACATCCACCAGGGTGCAAGCATCGCGCCCCTGGCCCACGAGGAACTCGGCCACCCGCTCGATGGGTTTCTGCGTGGCCGACAGGCCGATGCGCTGCAACGTGCGTCCGCACAGGTTCTCCAACCGCTCGGCACTGAGCATCAGGTGGCTGCCGCGCTTGCTGCCGGCGATAGCATGGATCTCATCGATGATCAGGCTGCGGCAGCCGGCCAGCATGGCGCGACCTGACTCGGAGCCAAGCAGGATGTAGAGCGACTCCGGCGTGGTCACCAGGATATGCGGCGGGCGCTTGCGCATGGCGTCGCGCTCGGCCTGGGACGTATCGCCGGTGCGCACCGCGGTGCGGATATCCACATCGGCCAGGCCCTGGCGTACCAGCTCGGCCCGGATGCCGGCCAGGGGCTCTTCAAGGTTGATGCGGATGTCGTTGGACAATGCTTTGAGCGGCGATACGTAGACCACCGTGCAGCGGTCCGGCAGCCCGCTCTGTTCCAGCCCTTCGTGGATCAGTTCGTCGATGGCGGAGAGGAAGGCCGTAAGCGTCTTGCCCGAGCCGGTGGGCGCCGCCACCAGTGTGCTCGCGCCCGCTCGAATGGCCGGCCAGGCACGGGCCTGGGCCGCCGTCGGGGCGGGGAAGCTGGCATGGAACCAGGCGGCGACGGCGGGATGAAAACCGTCCAGTGCGGCCGGGTCGGATTGGTGGGTCAAGGTCATGGCCCTCACTATGGTTGGCCCCCGGCGGAGGCTCAAGGGGGACGGACCGATGGTCGCCCCCCTCCAGCGGCAGGCCCTTGCCCGGAGGCGGCAAGACCCTGCCGACAGACTGGTACTAACGTCCAGCAAACACCAGCAACCACGGCCCCCTCAGCGAGCTGGCCCGATTCCTGCTGAGCCGGTGGCCAGATCGAGCAGAGGACCTGCCATGACCACCATTTCCAACCAATCGGCCCTGACCAGCTACCTGGGACTTGCCTCAAGGAGCAGCACCGCCACCAGCAACACCGGCGGCACCAGCACGACCAAGGCCGAAGACAAATCGACCACCACCCAGGATCCGGTCGCCGACCTGCGCCGCTATGCCAACGCACTGATCGCCCAGAGCCGTGGCGGCCTGTTTCGCGCCATGAGCGGTGGCGGAGCCATCAGCGGTAGCCAGCCCACCAGTACGCGCGCCACGGACAATACTCAGTCGAACACCGGCAACAGCAAGATCGAGCTACCGGACGTGTCCGAACTGGACCGCGACGATGCCCTGAAACTGAAAGACAAGGTGCAGAAGCTGATCGATGCCGGTTTCGACGAGAAAGACAGCGGCATCGGTTTCATCGGCTACGACGGCGACAAGGAAACCACCTCCCTGACCACCTACCGCGACTGGTTGCAGGCCAAGGGCGGGGTCAGCATCTACGTCTGAGCGACTGCACCGCTTATCGGCTGCCAGTGCTCGCCAGCATTTGGCCAGCGGTGGGCCACTAAACTAAGAGTGTCCCGCGATTGTGGGACAAGGAAGGGGCCACTCCAGCTTCGCACGACTCGGCTGCCGCGGCTCCTTCCACCCTTGCGCCGTATCTCCCCCCGCCGCCGCATTTCGCTGTCGCCCCGGCCAGATGATTGCCCCCTTGCCAGAGGAGGACAGGCAGTGGACGAATCCAGACTCAATGATTTCATGGGCAAGCTGGTCGCTGATATGGGCGGCGCCGCCATGCTCGCCAACATCGTTCTCGGTGAAGAGCTCGGCCTGTATCGCGCCATGGCCGACAGCCAGCCGATCAGCCCGGACGACCTGGCCGCCAAAACCGGCTGCAATGCACGCCTGTTGCGCGAATGGCTGAGCGCTCACGCCGCCTCCGGCTACATGGAACACGACAACGGACGCTTCCGCCTGCCGGAAGAACAGGCATTGGCGTTGGCCCAGGAAGACTCGCCGGTTTACGTGGCCGGCGGCGCTTCGGTGATTGCCTCACTCTTCCACGACAAGGACAAGCTGGTGAAAGCGATGCGCGGTGACGGCGGACTGGCCTGGGGCGACCACCACCCTTGCATGTTCAGCGGCACCGAACGCTTCTTCCGGCCCGGCTACCGGGCGCACCTGGTGGCCGAGTGGCTGCCGGCCCTGGACGGCGTGGTCGACAAGCTGAAGGCCGGCGCCAAGGTGGCCGATGTCGGCTGCGGTCACGGCGCCTCCACCGTGATCCTGGCACAGGCTTTCCCGGCCTCGCGCTTCATCGGTTTCGACTATCACGGCCCGTCCATCGAAACGGCCAATCGGCGCGCTGCTGAGGGCGGTGTGGCGGATCGTGCGACCTTCGCCCAGGCCAGTGCCAAGGACTATCCAGGCGACGGCTACGACCTGATCTGCTATTTCGACTGCCTGCACGACATGGGCGACCCGGTGGGAGCCGCCAGGCACGCCTACCAGACGCTGAAACCGGATGGCACCGTGCTGCTGGTGGAGCCCTACGCCAACGATGATCTCGATGACAACATGACCCCGGTCGGCCGCCTGTTCTACTCGGCCTCCACCTTCATTTGCACGCCCAACTCACTGTCCCAGGAAGTGGGCCTCGGCCTCGGCGCCCAGGCCGGCGAGGCCCGCCTGCGCAAGGTGTTCGAAGAGGCCGGATTCACCCACTTCCGGCGGGCCACGGAAACGCCCTTCAACCTGATCCTGGAAGCCCGCAAGTGAGCCGCAGGTGGACCGTACACCAACGGTCCACCACGCCGCGCCACTGAACATCGCCAAGAAACTCCTTGTCAGACAGCTACTAATCTCGCTATTACCTGACTCCGTGCGCGGGAAGGATCTCTGCGACACAATTCCGTAACCTCGCAATGCACAGATAAGAATCACCGCCTCAGCCCGCGCCATGGACAACGGCGCCCCGCATTCCGCCGCGTGTGGCCGTCCGGCCCGCCGGCATCGCTCCAAGGAAATCTCGAATGGCCAGAAGACACGTCATCAATGCCCAGGTCAGCCCGAAGGGCAGCCTCGAAACCCTCTCCCAACTCGAAGTGCAACAGCTCAGCGAAGCCGGTTCCGGCCGCATGTACCAGCTGTTCCGCCAGTGCGCCCTGGCCATCCTCAATACCGGCGCGCAGATCGACAACGCCAAGACCATCCTCGACGCCTACAAGGATTTCGAAGTCCGCATCCACCAGCAGGACCGTGGCGTGCGCCTGGAACTGATCAACGCCCCGGCCGATGCCTTCGTCGATGGCGAGATGATTGCCAGCACCCGCGAGATGCTGTTCAGCGCCCTGCGCGACATCGTCTACACCGAGAACGAACTGGACAGCCTGCGCATCGATCTGGAGAGCTCGCAGGGCATCACCGACTACGTCTTCCACCTGCTGCGCAACGCCCGCACCCTGCGCGCCGGCGTGGAGCCAAAAATCGTCGTGTGCTGGGGTGGCCACTCCATCAGCACCGATGAGTACAAGTACACCAAGAAGGTCGGCCACGAACTGGGCCTGCGCAGCCTGGACGTCTGCACGGGCTGCGGCCCCGGCGTGATGAAGGGTCCGATGAAGGGCGCCACCATCGGCCATACCAAGCAACGCATCCACGGTGGCCGCTACCTGGGCCTGACCGAGCCGGGCATCATCGCCGCCGAGGCGCCCAATCCCATCGTCAACGAGCTGGTGATCCTGCCGGACATCGAGAAGCGCCTGGAGGCCTTTGTCCGCGTCGGCCACGGCATCATCATCTTCCCGGGCGGCGTGGGCACGGCGGAGGAGTTCCTCTACTTGCTGGGCATCCTGATGCACCCAGACAACCAGGACCTGCCGTTCCCGCTGGTGCTCACCGGGCCGAAGAGCGCCGCCGCCTACCTGGAGCAACTGCACGCCTTCGTCGGCGCGACACTCGGTGAAGACGCGCAGCGCCGCTACAGGATCATCATCGACAACCCGGCGGAAGTGGCCATCGAAATGGCCCAGGGCCTGAAGGCGGTGAAGCAGTTCCGCCGCGAGCGCGCGGATGCCTTCCACTTCAACTGGTTGCTGAAGATCGACGAAAGCTTCCAGCGCCCCTTCGAACCCACCCACGAAAACATGGCCAGCCTCAACCTGAGCCGTAGCCTGCCGCCCCACGAACTCGCCGCGAACCTGCGCCGAGCGTTTTCCGGCATCGTTGCCGGCAACGTGAAAGACAAGGGCATCCGCCTGATCGAACAACACGGTCCGTACGAGATCCACGGCGACGCCGTGGTCATGCAGCCGCTGGACGAGTTGCTCCAGGCCTTCGTCCGCCAGCACCGGATGAAGTTGCCGGGCGGCGCGGCCTACGTGCCGTGCTACCGGGTCGCACAGAGCGGCGCGTAGTACCAGGGCACGTTCGCCAGACGGTCAGGCACCCTGGCATATCGCTTGCTAATGCTTCTGCCATAGAACCCACTCCAACGGCGGAGTCGGTTCACAGACGATGGCGTCGTTTCCCGTCACCACCCCCGTGGTGGCGGGAGCGGCGCCTTTTTCGTTCAGTGGCGGGACAAACGACATGACCGACAAGAGTTGCACCCGTAACGACAACCTCGCCTGGGTCGCGGGCAGCGATGCCCCGGAAAAGCGCACAGTCAACCTGGGGTTCATGGCCCTTTCCGACGCGGCCTCGCTGATCGTCGCGGCCACCCAGGGCTTCGCCCAGCCCTACGGCCTGACCCTGGAGCTGAAGCGGCAAACGTCCTGGGCCGGCCTGCGCGACCGGCTGCTGTGCGGTGAACTGGATGCCGCGCATTCGCTCTATGGCCAGGTCTATGGCATCCACCTTGGCCTGGCGGGCGTTCCCACCGAGATGGCAATCCTCATGGGGCTGTGCCAGAACGGCCAGGCGATCAACCTTTCCGAGCCACTGCGCCAGGCTGGCGTGACACGCGCCGAGGCCCTCGTCGCCCATATGCGCCAGCGCGGTGGGAAGCTGACCTTCGCCCAGACCTTCCCCACGGGCACCCATGCCATGTGGCTCAACTACTGGCTGGCAGCCCACGGCATTCACCCCCTGGAGGATGTGAACACCGTGGTAGTGCCACCCGCGCAGATGGTCCAGCACCTGCGCGCCGGTCGCATCGACGGTTTCTGCGCCGGCGGCCCCTGGGGAGCGCTGGCCGTGGACGAAAAGCAGGGCTTCACCCTGGCCACCAGCCAGATGATCTGGCCCGACCATCCGGAGAAGGTACTTGGCTGTACCCGCGCGTTCGTGGAGCAATACCCCAACACCGCCCGCGCGCTGACCATGGCCGTACTGGAAGCCAGCCGCTTCATCGATGCGAACGAAGAGAACAAGCGCAGCACGGCCCGCCTGATCAGCGGCAGCGAGTACCTCGATGCACCGCTTTCGGCGATCGAGCCGCGCTTCCTCGGACACTATGAAGACGGCCTCGGCTATGCCTGGCGCGATGCCCACCCGCTGCGCTTCTTCGCCAGCGGCGAGGCGACCATGCCCTGGCTGTCCGACGGCATCTGGTTCATGACGCAGTTCCGCCGTTGGGGGCTGCTCAGGGAAGACCCGGACTATCTCGGTGTGGCCCGTCGAATCCACCAGCTCGCGCTCTACCGGGAAGCCGGCGACGCGCTGGGCATCGACGTACCGGAGCGACCCATGCGCAGCGCCAGACTGTTCGACGGCCATATCTGGGATGGCAGCGATCCGGCCGGCTATGCCCGCAGCTTCGCCATCCACGCCCGCAGCTCCAAGGCTGCCGCCCCTTCCCCATGACACGTGGAGATGACCGCAGCATGCTTCGCATCCTCCTGATCAATGACACGCCGAAGAAGGTCGGCCGCCTGCGCCAGGCCCTGGTCGAGTCGGGCTTCGACGTCATCGACGAGACCGGATTGACCATCGACCTGCCCGAGCGCATCGAGGCGACGCGCCCCGATGTCGTGCTGATCGACACCGAATCCGCCGGCCGCGACATGATGGAACAAGTGGTGATGGTCAGCCGCGACCGGCCCCGCCCGATCGTCATGTTCACCGACGATCACGACCCCGGCCTGATGCGCCAGGCGATCCAGGCCGGGGTCAGTGCCTACGTGGTCGAAGGCATCCTCGCCGAGCGCCTGCGACCGATCGTGGACGTGGCGATGGCCCGATTCGAGGCCGACCAGGCCCTGCGCGCCCAGTTGCTCGAGCGTGACAGCCAGTTGACTGAACGCAAGCGGGTCGAACTCGCCAAGGGACTGCTGATGAAGATGAAGGCCTGCAGCGAGGACGACGCGTACACCCTGATGCGGCGCCAGGCCATGAGCCGGCAGCAGAAGCTGATCCAGGTCGCCGAGCAGATCATCGCCACTCATGAAATGCTGGGGGTCTGACGACGCAACGCCGCTTGCCCCTGCGTCGAGCCAGCGTCCCACCACCGGGACGCTGGCTTACCCCCTCCGCCTTGCCTATCTCCCCCTGCCGAACCATTGCAGAAACCGCCCCGGCGACCCGATACCGTTCAACCCCCCATCGCCGCGCACCCATATGGCCCACGGGCTCAAGCCCGGTCGCCTCTCGCCACATCTGATTAATACTCAGCAAGCTGCTGATTCGGCTAGCTTTTCGCTGCTTTCTGCTGCGTTGAGCAGTCCTCTGGCGCGGCACGGAAAAATACTGGCAAGGCCTTTGCAAATCCTTCTGCAGATTCCTGCGTAGCGCGCCAACGGCGGTGGGCCGCGGATCACGGACAACGGCGTCCGTCAGAGCTCCTTCCCCTATCGGGAGCTCTGGCGTACGCCGTTTTTGTTTTGCCCTCCAATCAGGACAACACCATGAGCGAACGTGATTCCAAAGAGCCGGTGAACAACAGCCGTCGCAACTTCCTCAAGCAGTCCATCGCCATCGCCAGCACCGTCGGAGGTGTGGCCGCCCTCGGGCTTTCCGCGCCCGACCTCCTGCGCAGCGCCGCCTGGGCTGCCGGCTCGGATGCCCCCGAGAAGGCCGCACTGAAGGTCGGCTTCATTCCGCTGACCGACTGCGCCTCGGTGGTCGTAGCCGCCACCCAGGGGTTCGCCGCCAAGTACGGCCTGTCCATCACCCCCAGCAAGGAAGCCTCCTGGGCCGGTGTGCGCGACAAGCTGAACACTGGTGAGCTGGATGCGTCCCACGTGCTCTACGGCATGATGTACGGCTCCCAGCTCGGCGTCGCCGGACCGCAAAAGAACATGGCGGTGCTCATGGGCCTCAACCAGAACGGCCAGGGCATCACCCTTTCCCGCCAACTGAAAGAAGCGGGCGTGACCAACGGCGAGCAACTCGCCGCGCATATCCGCAAAGGCGGTAACCCGCTGACCTTCGCCCAGACCTTCCCCACCGGCACCCACGCCATGTGGCTCTATTACTGGCTGGCGAACTACGGCATCAACCCGATGACCGACGTCAAGACCATCACCGTGCCGCCGCCGCAAATGGTCGCCAACATGCGTGTCGGCAACATGGACGGCTTCTGCGTTGGTGAGCCCTGGGGCGCGCGGGCCATCTCCGACAAGATCGGCTTCACCGCCGCCACCACCCAGCAGATCTGGGCGGACCACCCGGAGAAAGTCCTGGGATGCTCGCGTGAGTTCGTCGAACAGAACCCCAACACCGCACGGGCGCTGGTGATGGCCCTGCTCGATGCCAGCCGCTTCATCGAAGCCAGCACGGAAAACAAGAAAGCCACCGCCAAGCTGATTTCCGGCAAGGCCTACGTGAACGCCCCGGTGGACGTAATCGAACAGCGCTTCCTCGGCCATTACGAAGACGGCCTGGGCAACCAATGGGACGACCCGCACGCCATGGCCTTCTGCAAGGAATGCCAGGTGAACTTTCCGTACCTCTCCGACGGCATGTGGTTCATGACCCAGTTCCGCCGCTGGGGCCTGATCAAGGAGGACCCCGACTACGCCGCCGTCGCTGCCCAGGTCAACCAGACCCGGCTGTTCAGCGAAGCGGCCGGCGCCCTCGGCCTGCCGGTGCCGGCCACCCAGATGCGCAGCAACACGCTGATTGACGGCAAGGTGTGGGATGGCTCGAACCCGGCCGCCTACGCCCAGTCCTTTGCCATCAAAGTCTGACTCGGGAGGCCACCATGAATGCACCCCTGAACACCCCGTTGCCAGCGGCCACCAAGGTCGCTCCCAGCGACGCCCCGCGCCCGGCCCGACCCGGCGCGGAGGTCTTGCGCAACCTCGCGCGCACGCTGGTCCCACCGCTGCTTGGCCTGCTGTTGTTCATCGGCCTCTGGGCCCTGGTCGCCGCCCGCAGCGAAGGGCTGCCGGGACCGCTGTCGACCTGGCATTCGGCGCTGGAACTGTTCGCCGATCCCTTCTACGACAACGGCCCCAACGACATGGGCATCGGCTGGAACATCCTGCACTCGCTGGGCCGGGTCGGCCTGGGCTTTGGCATGGCCGCGCTGGTGGGCATTCCACTGGGCTTCGCCATCGGCCGCTTTGCCTTCCTGGCCGGCATGCTCTCGCCCATCATCAGCCTGCTGCGACCGGTTTCCCCGCTGGCCTGGCTGCCCATTGGCCTGCTGGTATTCGAAGCCGCCGGCCCGGCATCGATCTGGGTGATCTTCATCAGCTCCATCTGGCCGATCATCCTCAACACCGCCGCGGGCGTCGCCAGCGTGCCGCAGGACTACCTCAACGTGGCGAGGGTCCTGAAACTCTCCGAGTTCAAGGTGCTCACCCGCATCCTCTTCCCCGCCGTGCTGCCACACCTGATGACCGGCATCCGCCTGGCCATCGGCGTCGCCTGGCTGGTGATAGTGGCGGCGGAAATGCTCACCGGTGGCACCGGCCTGGGCTTCTGGGTGTGGGACGAATGGAACAACCTGAACGTCGAGCACATCCTCATCGCCATCATCATCGTCGGTCTGGTGGGGTTGGCCCTGGAACAGAGCCTGCTATGGCTGGCCAAGCGCTTCGACTACGCCAACTGACCCGGAGAGAGACCATGGACAAGTTCGTCGAGCTGACCGGTGTCAGCAAGCATTTCGATACCCGCAAGGGCCGCTTCCAGGCCCTCAGCAACGTCAACCTCTGCATCGCCCGCGGCGAGTTCGTCTCGCTGATCGGCCACTCCGGCTGTGGCAAGTCCACGGTGCTCAACCTCATCGCCGGCCTGCTGGACGCCAGCGAAGGCGGGCTGATCTGCAACGGGCGGGAAATCGACGGCCCCGGACCGGAACGTGGCGTGGTTTTCCAGAACCACAGCCTGCTGCCCTGGATGACCTGTTTCGGCAACGTTTACCTGGCGGTGGAGCGGGTCTTCGGCAATCGCGAAGGCAAGGCCCGGCTCAAGGAGCGCACGGCGGCGGCGTTGCAGATGGTCGGCCTGGAGCATGCGGCGCACAAGCACCCCAACGAGATATCCGGCGGCATGAAGCAGCGCGTGGGTATCGCCCGTGCCCTGGCGATGGAGCCCAAGGTGCTGCTGATGGACGAGCCCTTCGGCGCACTGGACGCCCTCACCCGCGCCCACCTGCAGGACGAACTGCTACGGATCGTCGGCGAAACGCGCAGCACGGTGGTGATGGTCACCCATGACGTGGACGAGGCCGTGCTGCTTTCCGACCGCATCGTGATGATGACCAACGGGCCGGCTGCCACCATAGGCGACATCGTCGAGGTCGGACTACCGCGCCCGCGCGACCGCCTGACCCTGGCCAACGATGCCCACTACCACGCGTACCGCACCGCTGTACTGGAGTTCCTCTACCAACGCCAGCAGCGTCCCGCCGCCTAGGCATCCGCCCCAAGAGACCCGCCCGGCCTCGCGCCGGGCTTTTTGTTTCTCTCTGCCCCGCAGAGGCAACACTGTTTTCCAGCCGGTAGCCCGGATGAAATCCGGGGAAAGTTCAACCGGCACTCACGGCATTCATCCGGGCTGCGACATGCCCGCCTGCTACGAAGGTTGGCCACCCGCCGGCTCACATGCCCCATGCAGGGGCTCCTGTGGCGTGCCTCGCACCCGTCCAATGCAACCTGGCCCACGAATGTCCAGGGCGTAATCGCGAAATGTTCTTTACGCTGAATAAATTCCTTTTAAATCAGCCTCTTGAACAAGCTGGCACAGAGCCTGCTATGACCTCCTCCGGTCAGCACAACGGCGTGTCTGCCACTCAACCGACAACGACGTCGCGGTCACCCCTCCACTTCCGGAGCTGGGGTGCCGCGGCGTTTTTTTTGCGCTTTCCAGACTTAGGAAGACCGCTATGCACATGCTGAAGCCCGCCCTGTTGTCGCTGGCCGTTGCCGGCACCAGTCACGCCGCCCTGGCCGCCGAGGATCTGGGCAACCTGTTCACCCAGGGCAAGCCCATCCTCGATGCCCGCCACCGCTACGAGAACGTCGAGCAGGACAACAACCTGCGTAACGCCAATGCCCAGACCCTGCGCACCCGCGTGGGCTTCCAGAGCGGCAAGTGGTACGGCCTCTCCGGCCTGGTGGAAGTGGACAACGTCAGCCGCCTGGGCGATGCCGCCTACAACAGTAGTCGCAACGGCCAGACCGACTACGCCATGGTGGTCGACCCGGACGGCAGTGAAGTCAACCAGGCCCTGCTGCGCTACGACCAGGCGTTCGGTAGCGCCGTGCTAGGCCGCCAGCGCATCAACCTGGACAACCAGCGCTACGTCGGCGGCGTCGCCTGGCGCCAGAACGAGCAGACCTACGATGCGGCCCTCGGCCAACTCAAGCCTCTCGAAGGCCTGACCCTGACCTATGCCTATCTCGACAACATCAACAGCATTTTCGGCCCGGACAACGGCCGCTTCGACAACCGCACCAACCCGGCCAACATCGAAGGCCACAGCCACCTGTTCAATGCCCAGTACCTGGTCATGCCCGAACTCACGGTGACCGCCTACAGCTACCTGCTCGGCCTGGACAACATCGCCGTCACCGCCAGCGCTCCCTTGGGCAGCCTGTCCAGTGCAACCCGAGGCCTGCGTTTGAACGGCGCCCTGGCCGGTTTCAGTTATGTCTTTGAGTACGCGCGCCAGCAGGACTACGCCGACAACCCGCAGGACCTGGACAGCGAGTACTACCTCGCCGAGCTGGGCTACACCCTCAAGGGGCTGCAGTTGAAAGCCGGCTACGAGGTGCTGGGCGGAGACAGCGGACCGGGCAACCGCGCCTTCCAGACGCCGCTGGCGACCAAGCACCTGTTCCAGGGCTGGGCCGACCAGTTCCTCACCACCCCGGCCGACGGCATCGAGGACGCCTACTTCGGCGTCACCGCGCCACTGGCCGGCGGCAGCCTGCAGGCCTGGTACCACGACTTCGAGACCGAGCGGAACGGCGACAGCTACGGCAGCGAAATCGACCTGTCCTATGCCCATCCGATTCCCGGGGTGAAGGGCCTGGTCGGGCTGATCAAGTACGCCGCCTACGACTCGGATGATCGAAGCCGGACGGTGGATACCGACAAGTTCTGGCTGCAGGCGCAGTACAGCTACTGAGTGAATCCGGCCCATAGCGGGCCGGCCTTCGGTGCGCGGCCGCCATGCCGCGCACCGTATCGTCCCGGTCCGCGGGAAAAGCAGGCGCGATACAGGAGCCGACCATGAAAGACATTCCGCTTCCGGCAGGGCAACGCACCGGCCAGGTGCCCGATGCACCCAGCGCGGCCCTGCCGCCTTCGCGCATCTGGCGGGGATTCGAACCGGGCAGCGCCTTGCTGGCGGCCACCGGTGCGGGCCTATGGCTGCCCCTGGGCCTGGCTCTCTGCGCGACCGCCAGCGCACGCGCCGGACTGGCGCCGGTTACCCTCGGGTTGCTGCTCTGCACCCTCTACTTCGCGTTCGCCCTGCGGTTGCTGGAGCGTCACCAGCGACGCCGCGATGCGTTCTGGCTCAACGAACTGGCCCGTCTCCTGGACGCCCCGCCGGGCTGCAATCCGGCCACCCTGCTGGTGAGCTGCGACCAGCAGTTGCGCGGTGCCGAGCGGTTGCAGAGTGAGGTCCGCTTCTCCAGCCAGGCCCTCGAACAGTTGGCCCAGACAGCCCATGTCCAGGGCAGCGAGCAGAGTCAGCGGGTGACCATGATCGCCGCCGCCAGCGAACAGATCGAACGCAGCCTGGCCAGCGTCGACGAACTGGCCAGCGACGCTCGCACCGCGTTCGCCGCCGCGCTGGCCCAGGGCGAAGACGGCTGCCGCGCGGCAGAAGCGCTTGGCGAAGGCATGGGCGACATTCGCGACAGCCTGGGCGATACGGCCAATGCCGTGAAAAACCTGCTGCACAGCACGGCGCTGGTCGAGCAGTCGGTGCAAAGCATCCAGGACCTGGCCAAGCAAACCCAGTTGCTGGCCCTGAACGCTTCCATAGAAGCGGCCCGCGCCGGCGAACATGGCCGCGGCTTCGCCGTCGTCGCCGAAGAGGTCCGGCGAATGGCCACTGCCACCGATGCAACCACACGCGGCATCACCGCGGCGGCCACGGCCATCACGGCAGCGGTCGGCCAGGTCGACCGGGAAGTCGCCCATCACCGCGAACTGTTGGAGCAGGGCAGCGGGCAAAGCAGCCAACTGGCGGAGAGCCTGGACCGGCTGGCCGGAAAGAGCCGGGAGAACCTGCAACGCTTCGGCAGCATGCAGCAAGCCCTGGGTGAGCATCATCAGGCGAACCAGGCGCTTTGCGAGCAACTGCAGCAGATCAGCGACAGCCTTGAAACCCAGAGCGGCCAGACGCGCAGCCTCCACGGCCTGACCCGTTACCTGTCGCGACTGAGCGGGGAGGTCGCGCGATGATCCTGCAAGCCTTGCTGATAGTCGCCTGCCTGCTGGCCGCCTGCGCACTCCCCTGGAACCTCAGCCAGCGCCGGCAACACCGCGTCGTCCAGACGCTGAACCGTGACCTGCTGCTGGGCCTTGAGTTGATGCAGGGCGTGCAGCGCCATCGTGCGCTGGGCGGCCAGACGGGCCCGGACGCCGTGCGGGACCGCCAGTGCCTGGAACTGCAACTTGAACGCAGCTGGCAGGCCTGGCCAGATGCCGACCACCAGCGGGCCTGGCGGTCTCTGCTCCAGGCTCCGGCGGACTTCGAAGGCCACTGCCGCCTCCTGGAGTCCCTGCTCGCCCGAATCCGGTTCCTGGAGCTGCACATGTGCCGTTTGCTCCAGCGCACGCCAGGCATCGCCGATCGCTGTTGGCAGGTAGAGGATCTGGGCCGTCTACGCGGCCTGTCGATTCGGGCCGCCGCCCTGCCGGAGTGTCCGTTGGAACTGCGCATCCAGCTGCAGTACCTGCACGATCGCCTGCTCGGCAGCGCCGATACCGAGCTGCGCGAAGCCTTGGCACAACTGGCCCGTAACCTGTTCAGCACGCGCAGCCTGGCACTCCAGCCCGCTCAACTCTATGCCCTGTTCACGCCGCTGATCGACAAACGCATCGAAGCCCTGCGAAGCAGCCTGGACTGAGCCGGGGGCCAAGTCCCGCGCTGGGCAGCGTTATTCCGTCCAGGTTTGCGCACGACCTTCCCAGAGGTCTTGCGCAACTCCAGCAGCCGGACGGCGACCGAACGCGAACAGGGTGAAAAAGCGCCACGGTCGCGTGATGGCGCGGGTGGGACTAGGCTCTCCGGGACGCTCGACAGGGGAAAAGTGCCATGCGATCCAGCCTTGCCACCGGTGTGACGCGCCGGGAAATCTGGGCCTGGGCGATGTTCGACTTCGCCAACTCCGGCTACACCACGGTGATCATCACCGCTGTCTTCAACGCCTATTTCGTTGCCGTGGTCGCCGAGGGGAAACCCTGGGGCACCCTGGCCTGGACCAGCACCCTCGCCATCTCCTACGCCCTGGTGATCCTCACCGCGCCCTTGATCGGGGCCTACGCCGACGCTGCCGCCTGCAAGAAACGCCTACTGTTGTTCAGCGCTCTGGGCTGTGTGGTCTTCACCGCCGCGCTGGCCCTGGCCGGACCCGGCGCCCTGGCACTGGCGGTGCTGTTCGTGGTGCTGTCGAACTTTTTCTTCGGCACCGGGGAGAACCTGATTGCCGCCTTCCTGCCCGAGCTTGCCCGCGACGATGCGCTGGGTCGGGTATCCGGCTGGGGTTGGGGGCTGGGCTATATCGGCGGGCTGGTCAGCCTGGGCGCCTGCCTGGGCTATGTCAGCTGGGCGCAGGGCCAGGGGCAAACCGCCGCGCAGTTCGTGCCGGTGTGCGTGCTCATCACCGCCCTGCTCTTCGCCCTGGCCAGTACCCCGACCTTTCTCTACCTGAAGGAACGCAGCCAGCCGCAACCGGCAGCGGAAGGTGGGGCCTGGAGACGTTTTGCCCAGACGATGCGCGACGCCGGGCGCTACCGCGATTTGATGCGTTTCCTGGCCTGTACCGTCTGCTACCAGGCCGGTATCGCCGCGGTGATCAGCCTGGCGGCCATCTACGCCAATCAGGTAATGGGGTTCACCACCCAGGACACTCTGCTGCTGATTTTCATCGTCAACATCACCGCCTCGGTCGGCGCCGTGCTCTTCGGTTGGCTGCAAGACCGCATCGGCCACCGTCCCACCCTGGCGCTGACCCTGCTGGGCTGGCTGGCCATGGTGGGGATGGTCTGGCTGGCCAGCGGCCCGGCGCTGTTCTGGGCCGCCGCCAATATTGCCGGCCTGTGCATGGGCGCCAGCCAGTCGGCAGGGCGCGCCATTGTCGGCCTGCTCGCCCCACCCACGCGGCTGGCGGAGTTCTTCGGACTCTGGGGCCAGGCGGTAAAGCTCTCCGCGATCCTCGGCCCAATGACCTACGGCCTGGCCAGTTGGTTGTCCGGCGGCGACCACCGCCTGGCCATGCTCATCACCGGCAGCTACTTCGTGGTTGGCCTGCTGCTGCTGGCTACCGTGCGACTGGATCGAGGACGGCGGGCGGCGTTGATGGGGTGATGCCGACAACGGAAGCGTCCTGAACGGTCAGCTCGCACTTTTCTCGGCACCGACCCAAATCAAGGTTTCGCCCCCACCCCGGTCTAGACTGCTTCCTATCCCGATGAAAGGAAGCGCCATGCCCGAAGCTACGGATGTCCTGCTCGACTTCGCCAGCGCCCTTGCCGTCGGCCTGCTGATTGGCGCCGAGCGCGGTTGGCGCGAGCGCAACAAGGAGGCCCTGCGGCTGGTGGCGGGCATCCGATCCTTCGGCCTCACCGGGCTGCTCGGCGGGTTCGCCGCCTTTCTTGGCGAGCAGTTTGGCACCGCGGTCTGGGTAGCGATCTTCGCCTGCTTCGCCGTGCTGGTGATCGCGTCGTACTTCGGCGAACTCGTCTATGTGGGCGACCTGGGACTCTCCAGCGAGTTGACCCTGCTCATCACCTTTCTTCTGGGCAGCCTGGCGGTGGCTGGCTATCACACGTTGTCCGCGTCCGGAGCCGTGGTCGTTGCGCTGCTGTTGAGCCTCAAGGATGAACTGCACAAGGCGCTGTTCCGTCTGCAGGAGACGGAGCTCTCGGCGGCCCTGAAGCTGCTGTTCATCTCTGTGGTGATGCTGCCGGTGTTGCCCAATAAAGGCTACGGACCGTGGGAAGTCTTCAACCCCTACGCCACCTGGTGGATGGTGGTGCTGATCGCCGCGCTGGGGTTCGCCGCGTACTTTGCCATCCGCCTGGTGGGCACCCAGCGCGGCCTGCTGCTGACAGCATTGCTGGGCGGCACGGTGTCCTCGACAGCGATGACCATCACGCTGTCCCACCTCACCGGGCACCGGTCCCTGCGCCCGCTGCTGGCCGCCGGCCTGCTGGCGACGTCCGCGCTGATGTTTCCCCGGGTGCTGCTGGAGGTCGGTCTGGTGAACCCCGCCCTGCTGCCCAGGCTGGGCTGGCCCCTGGGTATTACAGCGCTGGTCTACGCCGCCGGCGCGTTCTTCTACTGGAGAATGGCCGCCGAGGATGAATCACCCAAAGCCGAGCCGCCCCTGAAAAACCCCTTCGAGCTGGGCCCGGCCCTGCGCTTCGCCGCGTTGCTGGCGCTGATCCTGTTCCTGGTTGAGGCAGCGCGCCGCTACCTGGGAGATGTGGGCGTCTACCTGGTCTCGCTGCTCTCGGGCCTCACGGATGTGGATGCCATTACCCTGTCGCTGGCCAGGGGTGCCAACCGTGAGCTCGGGGCGGAAGTGGCCGTGCGCGGCATCTTCCTCGCGGTGCTGAGCAATAGCCTGGTGAAAGCGGGCCTGATTGCGGTGATCGGCGGCAAAGGACTGGCGCTGCGCACCTTTCCCTTTATCGGTGGAGGGTTGCTGGCGGGTACCGTTGTCCTGCTGATGGCCTGAAGGTTCAGCGCTTCAGGAACCCCTTGAGCAATTCCCCTACGCGCTCTCCCAACTCCTGATTGGCCGAGAGTTGCAGGCCACGCGCCAGCTCGCTGTCCACTACCTGTTCCACCAGCGGGCGCAGGGCCAGCAACTGGCGATTGAGGTCATCCAGCTCGCTGACGTGGGGCAGGCTGCTGGAGAGCAGCGGGTTGACCAGGTGCTCGACGATCATCCGCACGATGCCGGCCGACACCGGCTCCACCTGGCGGCGGATAGCCGCGAACTGGTCCAGCAGCGCATCCAGTGGAATCCCCGAGCGGTAGAGCTGCACCCCGGCATTGAACACGCGCGGGTTGAGCACCCGCAGATGGTCGCCGGCGAACTCGATCAGACCCAGTTCACGAGCGCGGTCCATGTTGTCGTCGGTGAGGTCGGCGCCGAACAGCGCCTGCACTTCGTCGAAGCCCAACCGCGTCGGTTCCACCAGGTTCCAGGCGCCGACTATGGCCTGTTCCAGCCCCAGTACATGGGCGAGATCCTGCCCTTGCTCCCAGGCCTCCAGCAGCTCACGGATGCTGGCGATGCTGTAGCCGCGTTCCAACAACTGGCCGATCAGCCGCAACCGCGCCAGGTGCTCGCCGTTGTAGATCCCCACACGCCCACGCCGCTCCGGCGGCGGCAACAGGCCACGATCCTGATAGGCGCGCAGGTTGCGCACTGTGGTACCGGCCTCGACGGCCAGTTCATCCACCGTGTATTCGGCATCCGGCAGCACCGGAGCCTCGGCGGCCTGGTTGAGCAACTTACTGAGAAAGGAAGGGACATTTTTCATGGCCCGGATCATATCGCCGCCTCTCTCCCCCCAACAACAACGCCTGGGTTGGCCCAACCATTGGCTGGACTTGCCGCAGGGCGCGATCCGGCACAGCGCAAAAACCTCATCGCAACCGCTCTATATCGAGCCTTGACGCTCGGCGGTAACGCGGTAACAGCACGTACGCCGAGCAGGGCGCGGCTATGGCCAGGGTCGGATTTCCTGTTCAAGAATGACCGTGACATTGACTGATGTAACAGTCACGACACGGAGATCACCATGCCTGCCCCTGCCCTCAGTGCCCAAGACCTGTCCGAGTTCCGCAACGCGCAGCAACTGGCCTATCGCTGCGCGGAAACCATCGCCGGCGAACTCAAGCCCGGGGTCAGTGAAAAGGAAGCCGCTGCCCTGATGAAGACCTGGCTGCAGGATCACGGCGTGAAGGACTGGTTCGGCCCGCGCACCGTGTTCAAGGGCTTCGACGGGCTGCGCCACTTGGGCGGCTTCAATCTGGCTTTCTATCCGGGCAAGCAGCAGCTGGAGGAAGGCATGCCCCATGCTCGCCGCGGCCAGGCCAGGCAGGTGGCCGCATGAACGCGCCACTGATGCTCGAACCCCAGCGCTTGGCCGTGAAAGGCGATGGCGTGGAACTGGCCGCCTACCGCTGGGGCAATGCCGCCGGGCCAACCCTGCTGCTGGTACACGGCTACCCCGATAACCACGAAGTCTGGCTGCCGCTGATCCGCGAGCTGGCCGCCGACTACCAGATCATCGCCTACGACGTGCGCGGCGCCGGTGCCTCGGATATCCCACGCAAGACCCGCGACTACCGCCTGGAGAAGCTGGCCAACGACCTGGAGGCCGTGATCAAGGCCGTCAGCCCGGATCGCCCGGTGCATCTCGTGGCCCATGACTGGGGTTCGATCCAGTCCTGGGAAGCGGTCACCGAGCCGCGTATCCAGCCGTTGCTGGCCTCCTACACCACGGTGTCCGGCCCCTGCCTCGACCACGTGGGCCTCTGGATGCGCGCGCGCCTGAAGGAAAAGCGCCCACGCGCGCTCGGCCAGGTGATCGGGCAGTTGGTCAGCTCCTGGTATATCGCGTTCTTCCACACCCCGCTGCTGCCGGAGTTGCTCTGGCGTGTCGGACTCGCCCGCGCCTGGCCGACCTTGCTGCGGCGCCTGGAGGGCGTGCGCGAATCACGCCCCAACCCCACCCAGGCATCCGATGGCCAACACGGCGTGAAGCTCTATCGCGCCAACTTCATCACCAGCCTGTTCCGCCCGCGCCAGCGCCCGACCGAGGTGCCGGTGCAACTGATCGTCCCCACCCGCGACCGCTTCGTGCGCCCGCAGCTGTTCCAGGACCTGGATCGATGGGTTCCACGCCTGTGGCGTCGTGAGGTGGCCGCCGGGCACTGGCAACTGATGGCCGACCCGAGCCGCCTGGCCGGGTGGATTCGGGAGTTCGTCGATCACCTCGAAGGCGGCAACGCCAGCCGTGCCCTGGATCTGGCGAAGATACGGCCCGGCAGTGGCCGCTTCGCCGGCAAGCTGGTGCTGGTAACTGGCGCTGGTGGCGGCATTGGCCGCGCCACCCTGTTGGAGTTCGCCGAACGCGGCGCCAGCGTTCTGGCTGCCGATATCGACCTGGGCGCCGCCGAACGCAGTGCCGAACTGGCCCGCGCCCTGGGCGCCGAGGCCTGGGCGTGGCAACTGGATGTCAGCGACAGCGCGCAGATGGAGGCCTTCGCCCATTCGGTACAGGCAGAGCTCGGCTGCCCCGACCTGGTGATCAACAACGCCGGCATCGGCATGGCCGGCGCCATGCTCGATACCCGAGCCGAGGACTGGGAGCGCCTGCTGCGGGTCAACCTGTGGAGCGTGATCGACGGTTGCCGCCTGTTCGCCCAACAGATGGTCGATGCCGGTAAGCGCGGGCACATCGTCAACGTCGCCTCGGCAGCGGCCTTCGTGCCGTCACGCAACTACCCGGCTTACGCCACCAGCAAGGCCGCGGTACTGATGCTCAGCGAATGCCTGCGCGCCGAACTCGCCGGCAAGGGCATCGGCGTCACCGCCATCTGCCCCGGCCTGGTCAACACCGGAATCATCCAGGCTACCCGCTTCAACGGCCTGGACAGCGAAGCCGAAGCCAAGCGCAAGGCCAAGGTGCAGCGGCTCTATCGGCGCCGCAACCTCAGCGCCGAAACCGTGGCCGCGAGCATTGCCGATGCGGTGGAGCGCAACAAGGCCGTGCAGGCGGTGGGCAGCGAAGCCCATCTCAGCGTCGCCCAATGGCGCTTCGCTCCCTGGCTGTCGCGCCTGCTGGCGCGCATGAACCTTTCTGCCTGAGGCCCTCTCCATGAGCCATGAGCATCACCGCCTGGAACAGCGCAAGGTGCGTTTCGACTTCGCCGACACGCCGCTGCATTGGGTGCCCGGCGAGCCAGAGGCCTCGCACATCATGAACACCCTGCACCTGATCCTGCCGGCTGGGGAATTCTGGTTCTGCCGGGTCTACAACAAGGCCCTGCCGCTGATTACCGATGAGCGCCTGCACGAGGACGTGCGCGGTTTCGTGCGCCAGGAAGCGCAGCACGCCCGCGCCCATGACAGCGCCCTCACGCCCTACCTGGAGCGCCACGGCATCGACCCGACGCCGTTCACCAAGGGCATCTACTGGCTGTTCGAGAAGGTGCTGTGCGACTACCCGCTGGGCGAAAACGCCGTCACCCGCTGGCTGCAGCCCTGGTGGCTGCGGCAGCGCGTTGGGCTGATTGCCGCGGTAGAACATTTCACCTGCGTGCTGGGCAACTGGATCATCACCACCCGCAGCCTGGACAACGCCGACCCGGTGATGCTCGACCTGCTGCGCTGGCACGGTGCCGAGGAAGTGGAACACCGCTGCGTGGCCCACGACCTGCACGTGCACCTGAAAGGCAGCCTGCTGATGCGCTGGTTTTACATGCTGGTGGCCAGCGGCGCGCTGATCTTCCTGTTCAGCCGCTCCATGCGCACCCTGATGCGCCAGGACCCGGCCACCCGCTACCACTGGGGCTTCCTGCGGCTCTGGCACGCCCTGGGCAAGCGCGACCTGCTCCCTGCCATGGGCAGCATCGGCGTGGCGGTGCTGCGGTATTTCAAACCGGATTTTCACCCGCGCAGCGAAGGCGATCTGCAGGTGGCGCTGGATTACCTGGCCAGCTCACCGGCCGCCCAAAGGGCAGCGGCGGAGGCGACGGGTTGACCATGTGGGAGTGAATTCATTCGCGAAGCAGACCGAAGGTCTGCCCAACAACCTCAGCCCTCTATCTGCTCATCCAGCAGCGGCAACCCCGCCGCCCGCTCAAGCAGGTCATTGGGCAGGCTCTTGCTGGCGCGGGCGCCGAGGAGCTTGAGGTTTTCCACCCGGCTGATCAGGTTGCCGCGGCCTTCCACCAGCTTGTTGCGGGCGTTGGCATAAGCCTTGTCCAGTTGCTGCAGACGGCTGCCCATCTCGTCCAGGTCCTGGACGAAGGCAACGAACTTGTCGTACAGCGCTCCCGCTCGCTCGGCGATTTCCCGGGCGTTCTGGCTTTGCCGCTCCTGGCGCCAGAGGCTGTCGATCACCCGCAGGGTGGCCAGCAGGGTGGTCGGGCTGACGATCACGATGTGTTGCTCGAAAGCCTCCTGGAACAACCCTGGATCAGCCTGCAAGGCGGCGGCGAAAGCCGCTTCGATGGGCACGAAGAGCAGCACGAAGTCCAGGCTGTGCAGGCCCTCCAGGCGCTGGTAGTCCTTCACCGACAGCCCCTTGAGGTGGCTGCGCAGGGACAGTACGTGCTGTTTCAGGGCCTGGCTGCGGGTGTTTTCGTCCTCGGCGGCGACCAGCGCCTGGTAGGCCGTCAGGCTGACCTTGGCGTCCACCACGACCTGCTTGTCCCCCGGCAACTGGATCAGCACGTCGGGCTGGAAGCGCTCGCCCTCGGCGCTTTTCAGGCTGACCTGGGTCTGGTACTCGCGGCCCTTCTCAAGGCCGGCATGCTCCAGTACCCGTTCCAGCACCAGCTCGCCCCAGTTGCCCTGGGTCTTCTGGCCTTTGAGGGCGCGGGTGAGGTTGGTGGCTTCGTCCCCCAGGCGCTGGTTGAGCTGTTGCAGGCGCTCCAGCTCCTTGCCGAGAGAGAAGCGCTCGCGGGCTTCCTGTTGATAGCTTTCTTCCACCCGCTTCTCGAAGGCCTGGATGCGCTCCTTGAGCGGGTCGAGCAACTGGCCGAGGCGCTGCTGGCTGGTTTCGGCGAACCGCTGTTCGCGTTCGTCGAAGATCTTCCCCGCCAGTTCGGCGAACTGTGCGCGCAGGTCGTCGCGGGCGGCCTGCAGGTCGCCCAGGCGCTGTTCGTGGGCCTCACGCTGTTCACGCAGTTCGGCCTCCAGTCCGGCGCGATCGGCATCCAGGCGGCGCAGCTCGGCATCCTTGCGCTCACGTTCCTGGTTCCACGCCAGCAAGGCTTCGCGGGCGCTCTGGCGTTCGACGCCGAGCAATTCGGCCTCACGGCGCAGGGCCGCCAACTCGGCCTGCTGGGCGGCATTCAGCTGGCTGAGCTCGCGGTTCTCGTCGCGGCTGTCATCCAGTTGCACGGCCAGGCCGTCCTGGGCCAGTTGGGCATTGGCCAGGCGCTCTTCAAGGAGGGTGTGTTCGGTCTGGAGGGCGGTGAGCTTGCGGTGCTGCTGCCAGGCCAGGCCCAGCAGGGGCACGGCGGCGGCCAGCAGGCCAATCAACAGGTTGGGGATATCTAGGGGCATGAGCGGCTCCGCGCTGGAATGCCGCGAGTATACCCAGCGGCGCGCGGCGCGATCAGGATTGCAGCGGGAGGCGGCTGAGCAGGCGTTTGGCTTCGTGGGACCCCTGGGCAGCGGCCTGTTCCAGCCAGTGGCGGGCTTGTTCCGGCTCGTTGATGCGCGGCTGGCTGCACAGGCGGCCCAGCTCGAGCTGCGCACGGCGATCACCGGCACGGGCGGCCTGTCTCAGCATGTCCAGGCCGATGCGGCGGTCACGCTGGTTGCCGCAGTCGCGGCAGAGCATTTGCCCGAGACGGCTCTGGGCCGCCACCACACCTTCTCGTGCCGGCTGCTTGAGCAGCTTGCCGGCGAACCGCTTCACGCTCGGCGTCTGGCCCAGGCGCGGGCTGTCCAGCAGCCAGAGGGCGACTCGGGTCGGCAAGGTTTGCTGATTGGCAATGGAGTCGGCGGGAACGCGGTACTTCATGAAAAAAGAGGCAGGTGGCCGGAAAGGCGCGCAACTCTACTCCTTTTTCGTAGCAGGTAAAGTCTTGCAATTGCCGCAGGTCGCGTTCTAGAGCAAGTGCTCGGGACAATCCACAGAAGCTGTGGATAACTCTGTGAAGAAGATGCTCGAAACGTCACCAAGTGCCTATGCAGCGTGGCTTCCGCTCAAACTGATGATTTTTTCACCAATTATAAAAATCCTTATTTTTCATGCACTTACGAATTCATCATAGAGAATCAAGCGCTTACAGGGGATTTCGGTAGCCGTTTGCGAGGCTGCTTCGCGACTGTGCACAACTTGAAACTGTCAATACCCTGCCCGCCCCGTTGCGGGGCATTTTCCTCGGAAAGGCGGCTAGAACCTATGTTGCACGGGTGTTCCAGACGACGACGAATGGCATGAAATGGGGCCGCCGGGTCTTTCGCCAAGCTGGTACGAGCGTACTTTTGCGCCAACTCTGTGCACAGGTTCGTCCCTTCTTGTACGGACCTGTTTCCCGACACCGCGCTTGGCCCCTTAGAATGCGTCGCCTGCCCCTTCGACCTCGACGTTCCCCATGGACAAAGCCCGTATCCATCGCCTGATCCTCGACAAGCTCGCCGCCGACCTGCACGTGCTGCAACGCGCGGCGCAGACTGCCTACGAGGCGGCGACCCACGCCGAGAACATCGCGGAAAACAAATACGACACCCTTGGCCTGGAAGCCTCCTACCTGGCCACCGGCCAGGCCCGCCGGGCCGCGGAGATCAAGCAGGCGCTGGGGCTGTTCGAACACCTCAATCTGCGCCCCTTCGATCCCGCACGCGGCATTCAGCTCAGCGCCCTGGTGCTACTGGCGGCAGAAGACGGCAGCGAGCAGCGGTTGTTCCTCGGCCCCGAAGCCGCTGGCCTGAAAGTGGTGGACGACGGCGAGGAAATCACGGTGATCAGCCCCCGTTCGCCTCTGGGCCAGGCCCTGCTGGGCAAAGTCGAAGGCGCAGAGGTGACGCTGACCATTGGCAACGGCAGCCAAACCTTCGAGGTGCTGGAGGTACACTGAAACAGCCGCCCATCGCCTCGGAGGCTCCATGGCTCGCCCACGTCGCATCCTGCGCATCAGCTTCAATCCTGCGGTCCTGACCCTCAGCGTCGCGCTGGGAGTCTGGCTCGGCTTTATCGCCATCAGCCTGACCGCCTACCTCGGCTACCAGTTCTACATGGCCGATAGCGAGACCCCGGTTGCCCAGGTCTTCACCCCACCACCCGCGTCACCGCCGCAGCCGGCGCCAACGCCACCGAGCACGGGCGAAGAACGCCTGCAGACGTACGAGGAGCGCTACAACGCCACCCAGCGCGCGGACAACGAGCGCCTGGAACGCCTGGAGGAGCAGCGTCGGCTGAACGATGCCAAATGTCAGTTCTGGACCGAGCAGTACCGAAACGCACCCACCGAGAAGGCCAAGCGCAACATGGACCAGGAGTGCGGATAGGCGTCTCGTCTGATTCCATCGTGCCAGCCGACCAAAGGCAGCCGGCTTCAAGTGACCGTCACAATGGCGCGGCTAGACTCCGGTTGTGCGTCCTTCACTTTGGCGCCAGAGGCGGTTTGCAATGGGTCCCGAATTCTTCATAGCCCTGATGATCATGGGTTGGCTGCTGGCAGCGGTCGCGCTGCTGTGGGCCATGCTCAGGATCTCTCACCATCACCACCATCACCACAGCCGGCCTTCGCCGCCCCACTCCTCCCGCTCGTTCCGGCGGCACAAGGCGAAAGACTCTCCGATTACTCCGCACTGAACGTCTTGTAGAACGGGGGTGCAATGCGCCCCTTGGCGAATGAGTTCGCCCCTACAAAATCCACCAAAACGTCGGCATCTTCGGCGAAATACGCATTTTTGTGGACGCCGCTCTTCGTAGGATGTGGTTGAGCGCAGCGAAACCCATCAGTGCTGGGCGATGGGTTCGCAAGCCCTTCCCATCCGGATGGAGCGTCTGCCTAGTGGAAATCCCGGCTTTTCACATCAAGGCCGCTGAGCAGCGGCGTGAGGTCGTGCAGGCGTCGGGCAATGAGGTGGCGCACGCCGTCCACCGACTCCAGGCGGCCATCCACCTGCAGCAGTTGCGAGCCCACCAGCACACGGCGCTGGCGTTCCGCCAGGTCGTGCCAGACCACCACATTGACCATGCCGTGCTCGTCTTCCAGGGTGACGAAAATCACCCCGCTGGCGGTCTGCGGACGCTGCCGACCCACCACCAGGCCGGCGACGCTGACCTGCCGCCCATGTTCCACCGCCAACAGTTCCCGCGAACTGCGGCAACGCCGCTTGCGCAGCGCACTCCGTAGCAACGCCATGGGGTGCGGCCCGAGGGTGGTGCCCAGCGTTGCGTAGTCAGTGAGCATGTCTTCAGCCACGCTGGGTAGCGGCAGCGCCACTTGCGCTTCCTCCTGCTCCGGCAGATCGGCGAAGAGTGGCGCCTGCACCTCCACCCCGGCCATCGCCCAGCGCGCTCGATGGCGATGACCGGCCAGATCGCGCAGGGCGCCGGAATCGGCCAGCAGTTCGCGAGCGCGAGCATCCAGATGGGCGCGTTGGCTGAGGTCGCTCACACTGCTGAATGGCGCAGCCTGCCGCGTCACCTCAATGCGTCGTGCATCGTCCTCGCGAAAGCCTTTCACCATGCGCAGCCCAAGACGGATGGCCGGTTCGCCCCCCAACGCCAGCGGCTCCAGCGAGCAGTCCCAGTCGGAGTGCTGCACATCCACCGGACGCACTTCGATGCCATGACGGCGGGCGTCCTGCAGCACCTGGTCGGGGCTGTAGAACCCCATGGGCCAGCTGTTGATCAAGGCGCAGGCGTAGGCGGCCGGCTCGTGGCATTTCAGCCAGCAGCTGGCGTAGGTGAGCAGGGCGAAACTGGCCGCATGGGACTCGGGAAAACCGTAGCTGCCAAAGCCCTTGATCTGCTCGAAGATCCGCTCGATGAACGCCTGTTCATACCCCTTGGCGAGCATTCGCGAAGTGAGCCGCTGGCGATGGTGCTCCAGGCCGCCGTGGCGCTTCCAGGCCGCCATGTTGCGGCGCAACTCATCGGCCTCGCCGGGGGTGTAGTCGGCGGCAACCATGGCCAGTTGCATCACCTGTTCCTGGAACAGCGGCACGCCGAGGGTCCGCTCGAAAACGGGAATGAGTTCTTCCTTCGGATAGGTCACCGGCTCTTCCTTGTTACGCCGGCGCAAGTAGGGATGGACCATGTTGCCCTGGATCGGCCCCGGCCGGACGATGGCGACCTGTATCACCAGGTCGTAGAAGGTCCTGGGCTTGAGGCGCGGCAGCATGGACATCTGCGCCCGCGACTCGATCTGGAATACGCCGATGGTGTCGGCGCGGCTGATCATCTCGTAGGTGGCGGTGTCTTCCTTGGGCAGCGTGGCCAGGGTCCATTGGGTGCCGCGATAGCGCTCGATCAGGGCGAAGCAGCGACGTAACGCGCTGAGCATGCCGAGCGCCAGCACGTCCACCTTGAGCAGCCCCACCAGATCGAGGTCGTCCTTGTCCCACTGGATCACGGTGCGCTCGGCCATGCTGGCGTTTTCCACCGGTACCAGGCTGTCCAGCGGCGCTTCGGAAATCACGAAACCGCCGGGGTGCTGCGAGAGGTGGCGGGGAAAGCCGATCAGTTCGTTGGTCAGCGCCAGCACTGGGCGCAGCACCGGGCTGTCGGGGTCGAAACCCACCTCGCGCAGGCGCTCTGCCGAGGGGGCCTGGTCGCTCCAGCCGCCACAGCAGTCGGCCAGGGCGTTGACCTGGTCGGGCGGCAGCCCCATGGCCTTGGCCACATCGCGAATGGCACCGGCCCCGTGATAGGTGCTGACCACGGCGGTAAGCGCCGCCCTGCCCCGCCCATAACGGCGGAACACGTACTGGATGACTTCCTCGCGGCGTTCGTGCTCGAAGTCGACGTCGATGTCCGGTGGCTCGTTGCGTTCCCGGGACATGAAGCGTTCGAACAGGAGTTCAGTGGCATCGCATGGGTTCAATTCGGTGATGCCCAGGGCAAAGCACACCACCGAGTTGGCCGCCGAACCGCGCCCCTGGCAGAGGATGTTCTCTCTGCGGGCGAACTCGACGATGTCATATACCGTGAGGAAATAGCTTTCGTAGCCCAGCTCGGCGATCAGTGCGAGCTCCTTCTCCACCAGCATCCGGGCTTTCTCCGGCGCACCATCGGGCCAGCGGCGGACCAGCCCCTTCTCGGTGACGATACGCAGCCAGGTGGTGGGGCTTTGGCCGTCCGGCACCAGTTCACGGGGATACTGGTAGTTCAGTTGGTCCAGGTTGAAACCGCAACGGCGAGCGATGCGCACCGATTCGGCAAGCAGCTCCGGCGGATAGAGACTGGCCAGCACTTCGCGGCGACGCAGGTGGCGCTCGCCATTGGGGAACAGCCGGTGCCCCGCTTCGGCCAGGGTGCAATGGTGGCGCACGGCAGTCATGCAATCCTGCAGGGCGCGGCGGCCACGGGCATGCATATGCACATCGCCGGTAGCCACCGCAGGAATCCCGAGGCGTTCGGCCAGGCCCAGCAGTCGAGCCAGGCGGCTGGCGTCATCCGGACCCTGGTGCAGCTCCACTGCCAGCCACAGGCGTTCGGGGAAGCACGCGCGCAGCCAGGGGCCTTCATGGTCGTCGTCTTCCCGGTCGGGCACCCAGATTGCCAGCAAGCCGTTGGAGGATTCGCTCAGGTCCTCACGAAGTAATCGGTATTCCCCCTTCTTCGCCCGCCGCCGGGCCTGGGTAATGAGCCGGCAGAGGTGCTGGTAACCCGTCAGGTTCTCCACCAGCAGTACCAGCTTGGGCCCGCCATCGACGCGCACCTCGCTGCCGATCACCAGGGGCAGCTCAACCTTCTTCGCCGCCTGCCAGGCGCGGACGATACCGGCCAGGGTGCATTCGTCAGTGATCGCCAGGGCTGCGTAACCATGACGCGCTGCCCGCTGGAACAATTCGTCGGCACTGGAGGCGCCGCACTGGAAGCTGAAATTGGACAGGCAATGCAACTCGGCGTAGGCGCTCATGCGAACCAGCCGTGCAACAGCAACGGCCCCTCCCCGTTCACCGCCCGGAAGGCCCAACCACGCTGGCCGCCACGGGTTTCCACCAGGTAGTAATCACGGCGTACATCGCTGCCATCCCACCAGCCGGACTCGATGCGCTCGGGGCCGGCCAGGATGCGCACGCTGCCCTCCCGCAGCAGCACCGGGTCACGCAGCAGCCAACCGGGACGCGGTGGGCCAGCCAGGATCGGCGCCTGCGGGGCATCGACGTCCAGCTGCCAGGCGCATTCGGGACGGTGATCGGCACGAGCGGCCAGGCTGTGCACGGCATCGTCCCCCAGGCGTGCCCGCAGACGTTCGCGCAATTGCTCCCAGGGCAGGGATTGGTGCGGGCGCTCATCGAACAGCTCACGCCGTTCCGGCACGAAGGCCGGTAGGTCCCGCGCCTGCAGGCGGAAAGCACGCACCGGCGCCGGTACCTGCAACTGCTCCAGGCGCCCACGAGCCAGTTCGAAGAGCATGGCCGCCTCGCGCTCGGCGCTGAGCAAACCCACTGGCACCTGTGTGTCCGGGATGTCGCGGTGTTCCAGATAGAGGGTGAAGCGCTGTACCCCGCTGTCGCGGCTGGCGAGGAAGGCGGCCAGGTCGGCGGTGAGACGGCGCAGGGGAAAGAGCAACGCCTGGTGGGATTCCACCTCGAAATTCAGCTCGATACGCAGGTCGAACTCATCCGGCGGCCGGTAGCACTCCAGCGCCAGCGGACGCTCGCCGAGCAGGGTATCGAGGTGCTGCAGCACCTCGGCCGGAAAGCGCCGGGCGACCGTGCTCCGGGGCAGCGCCAGCACCTGCTCGACCGTACGCAGGCCCATGCGGATGAAAGCGGTAACGGTTTCCCGAGCCAGGCCAGCTCGCTCCACCGGCATCCGCCCCAGGACCTCGCGCAACTCACCCTGGTTCGCCACTGCCAGGCCATCGTAGGCATTGGCCAACATCCGCGCCGCCACCGGGTTGGGCGCCACTACGATGCGGTGGCGAAACCCCAGGGCCGCCAGCTCCCCCCGCAGTCGAGCCTCGAAGCGCGGCCACGGGCCGAACAGGGCGAAGCTGGATTCCACCTCCAACAACAGGCAACGCGGATAGCGCAGGCTGACCTGGGAGCTGAAGCCATAGGCCCAGGCAGCGAGCAATTGCTGCCAGCGCTCGATGGATGCCGGGTCGTATTCCACCAGGGTGAAATCGCGGGTCAGGGCATGGGCAGCAGTCAATGACTGCCCGGGACGCAAGCCCAGGCTCCTGGCCGCCGGGTTGAGCGCACGCAGCACGCGGCGCTGGGGGGTGCCGGTCACCAGCGCCAGGGGCGACTCGGGGTCGGGGTGGCCGCGCAGCACGCCATCCAGCGCCAATTGCGGCAGCAATATGCAGGCCCAGCGCATGAAGATTTACCGAGCCAGAGCGATGGGCGCGGCAGGTGGCAGCCCACCCCGGCACTTGAGCACCCGCAACTGCGCCGGCTGTCCATCAACGGCAACGCGCAGGGCCGCTGGCGAGGGGTTGAGGGCGGCATCGAGCGGCCGGTAGGCAAAGGCCAGGGTCTGCCCGGTTTCGGCGGCCACCTGCAAGCGGCGCAGGGCACGGTCGTCGGCCTGCTGCGGCCAGCAGAGCACGGCGCCGCAACTGCCGGAGCGCAGGCATTGCTCAGCCGCCCAGAGCGCATCACGGCCGCTGGCCTCCACCAGCGCCAGCCAGCGCAGGTCCACGCCGGCTGCCCGCCAGGCCTGTGGATAAGGAATATGCGGTGGCGCCACCAGCACCACGCGCTCGGCACTGGCGGTCAGCCGCGCCAGCGTGGGCCAGAGCAGGCGCAACTCACCCAGGCCCGCGGCTGGAACCAGGATTTCACTGAGCGCGGCTTCAGGCCAGCCACCACCCGGCAGCACGCTGTCCAGAATGCGATGGCCGGTGGGTTGCTCGCGGCCGGCCGGCTGCGCACCGGACTGACCTTTCCAGACCCGCCGCTCGTTGAGCAGGGCGTCGAGGGCAACGACAGCGCCCATCAGGCCCGTCCATTGCCGGTAGAGAAAAACGGCAGCCCCGGGGAAGGGCTGCCGAAAGGGCCAGGAACAATCATCAAGGCCATTGGGGGAAATCCTAAGAATACTGTACTTATATACAGTAAATAGCAGAGACTTCTCCCGGTCAATCCAGAAAAGACAGAAGGCCTGCGGGAGCGCGTGGCTCCTTGTAAAGAACGTGCATTTTGTTGCCTTTTTCGCAGAATTTCACCGCAGATATACAGCCACCTGGCCATTAAACAGGTTGCCATCTCATGTCATTCACCCCTGCCAAGGCTGCGCAGGACCTATGCTCAATCCATCCCCGGATACAGGAACCTGCCATGTGCGGCCGCTATGTCAGCCCCTCGGAACGCGCCATCGAAGACTACTGGCACATCGGCGCCCGCGACTCCGGACGCTGGATCCAGAGCTTCAACGTGGCGCCCTCCAGCATCGTCCCGATGCTGCGCCTTGACGAACAGGGCGAACTGCAACTGGCATCCGCCCGCTGGGGCCTGATCCCTGCCTGGTGGAAGGAAGCGAAGCCACCGACCATGTCCTGTAATGCCCGCAGCGAAGAAGCCGCCAGCAAGCCCCTTTGGCGACAGAGCCTGCGCACCCAGCGCTGCCTGATGCCGGCCCTGGGTTGGTATGAGTGGAACCCACGCGAGGAAGTCCGCAACGCCCGCGGCCGACTGGTCCACCAGCCCTATTACCTCTACAGCCCGAACGACGCCGTGCTGGCATTCGCCGCCATGTGGGCCACCTGGCACGCCCCGGATGGCCAGCCCATCACCTCCTGCGCCCTGCTCACCCGGGAAGCCGCCCCCTCCATCGGTGCGATCCACAACCGTATGCCAGTGGTCCTGGCATCCGAGCAGTTCGATCTGTGGCTGGCGCCCGATACAACTGACGAGCAGGTACAGCGCGCCATGGCCACGGCGCGCAGTGACTTCGTGGGGCGTGCAGTGTCCACGCGGGTAAATGATGTGCGCAATGATGATGAAGGGTTGATCGAGGGAGTGGCCGAGCCGCCGTCCTGAAGCCAGTCAGAACCCCTACGAAAGCCTACTCACCAACAGCCAGCCGCAATCGGGCCGGCGCCAACGTTGGACTCGCAAGGCGTGAACAGCAGGTTGTGTACGCGCTGATTGCCATCCGCTCAGCCAGCTCGAGCCGCGCAAAATCCGCCATCTGGTCATCCGACCAAGGGACTGTCGCTTCTTCCAGGAAGGCCACCATGGCGATATGCGCGGCAGATGCGTTCAGAGAGAGCTGACGCAGCTCTGCCCAGTAATCCGGTTCGATCACGAATCGCTCCTGGTGCACCACATTGTCAGATGCATTTGATAAGCAATAGCGCACGAACGTCAGAATCTCCAGGGAAAATCCGATGACTGGTGGAGAGGCGGAAGAAAAACGATCTTCAAGACCAGTAATCGCCCGGCCAAACAATGGCGAACGTCGGGAATACACTTGATTCGCATAGGCAGTGGTCACCGGGGGGGAGGATTCTCGCCCCTCCCGTCGATTACCTCCGCTCCCAGGCGCCCTGCCCGAACGGCCAGCCGGCCACACACCGGCCGGCCAAATGCACCAGCCTGGAGCAACCGCCATGAAAAACATGACCCCTGGCCCCTCTTCAGCATCGATCCGTAGCGGCAGTTTGGTGCTTCTTTCCGCCCTGCTGGTCGCAACAGGCTGTACGCACAACCCCGACATCAGAGCCAGCCGCGACGGAACCTCCGGCATCACGACCAGGGCGAACCCTGACTACATAAGCTGCGTGAAGGACGGTATTCGGCAAGACGCCCAGACCTTCACCACGGAGGAAAGTGGCAAGACACTGCTGTTCGTTGGCAGCACTGAACCCGACAAGGCATCCGGGCTTGTCGAACTCACCAGCGGCCAAGGCCAGAATCACTACTCCGTGTACCAGCGCAATGCCTGGCAGGACAAAGGGCGGCTGATCAATGCGGCGCGGATGTGCTCCAGTGCTTAGGGCGCTGGGCCTCTTCAGTCCTTGAAAGCAACAAAGCCCCGCAGACCTTTGTCTGCGGGGCTTTGCATGTATGACAGGAACACAGCGATCTGAGCCCTGAAAGGCAGCGGCTCGCTGCGTCACAAACTCACGCGGAACTCAGGGCGCGTTCGGATTCATCCAGGTGCTCCAGCAATTCCGCCCTCGCCGCATCCCGCAGGCTGATAGCCCCCGACCAGCCGGGCCCTTGCGCCAGCAATGGCGCGCACAGGCTGACGTGGATCGCTTCCCTCAACGGGAACCACTGGCCGTCACGCAGTACCGTGCGCGTGCCACGGATGGCGACCGGTACCAGAGGAACGCCCGCATTCGCGGCGAGCATGAAGGCGCCCATGTGGAAGGGGCGCAGACCCTGCGCGCGGCTGAAAGTCCCTTCCGGGAAGAACACCAGGGCCTGGCCAGACCCCAGCGCCTCGGTCAGGGCCTCACTGTCCGCGACGCTGCGTTGCAGGTCGAAGCGCTCGACGAAGCGCGCGCCGAGCTTGCGCAGGAACAAGCCCGCGATCCACTGGCTGGCCAGCTCGCGCTTGGCAACGAAGGCGAACCGTGGCGGCAGCGCCGCGCAAAGGATGACACCGTCGAGGTAGCTGGCATGATTGGCGGCCAGCACGCTCGGCCCACTCCTTGGCATGTGCTCCACGCCCTCGACGCTGAACGGCACCCCGGCCAGGCGCACAAACAGACGCGCGGCCAGCTGGGTAAAGACGCGGCACCAGCGCTGACTCGGCAGTATCACCACGCCCAGCCAGGTCAGCGGCGCGACCAGCCAGAACAGCAGCCAGATATAGACGGCGTACGGTAGGTTACGGCCCGATCGCCAAGCACGTCCGAGATAGCCGTGGAGGGTCTGCGCCAGCAAGCGCAGTACCTGGCGCCACGGGGCCAAGCCAGGCCGACCCACTTCGTCACGCAGGTACAGCTCGCGGCAGGCGGCCCGGCGGATCTTGCCGCTGGAGGTTTTGAGCACGCTCCGGGGCGGCGCCAGGACGATGTCGTCAGGCGGCACTCCGGCAAGGTCGACCACCACTCGATTGATCGCCTGACGCAAACGCTGCCGCGCAGCCGGGTCCTTCTCGGCACTTTCCGCCATCACCACCAGTCGATCGGTGCCCGTGGCCGGATCCGGGCTGCCGAATACCGCAATGCAGCCCTTCCGCAGGCCCGCGAGGCCTCCGACAGCCGCTTCGACATCGTAGGGGTAGATGTTGCGTCCAGCGCGGATGATCAAGTCCTTGGACCGCCCGGTGACGTAGAGCTCGCCATCAGCCATGTAGGCCAGGTCGAGGGAGTCCATCCAACCATCGCGCAGCACCCGGTGAGTCTCCTCCGAAGCGCGGTAGTAACCGGCGCTGGTGGACGGCCCGCTGAGTTGCAGACGGCCTTCCCGGCGCTCGGGCAACTCGATGCCATTGCCATCGACTATGCGCAGTTGGTGGCCCGGCAAGGGCCGGCCGCAGGAGGCGAAGCTCAGGGTGGCGCCGTCGTCGATTTCTGCGGGAAGGGCCTGCCCCCGGACCTGGAAAGCCTCGCGCTGCACCCGATCGACCCGCAGCCCACGCCCCAGTGGCGGGAAGGCTACACCCAAGGTGCCTTCGGCAAGGCCGTAGACCGGTGCCAGCGCACCGGGCTCCAGGCCGTAGGGGGCAAAACGCTCGGCAAAGCGCTGCAAAGTGCCCGGGTTGACCGGCTCAGCGCCATTGAGGGCTAGGCGCCAACTGCTCAGGTCCAGCCCTTCGAGCTCGGCGTCATTGATCTTGCTCAGGCACAGTTCGTAAGCGAAGTTGGGGGCCGCCGACAGGGTGCCGCGAAAACGATGGATCTCCCACAACCAACGTGCCGGCCTGGCCAGGAAAGCCAGCGGCGACATCAGCACGAGGCTGAAGCCGTAGTACAGGCTGCCCAGCCAGGCGCCTATCAGCCCCATGTCGTGGTACATGGGCAACCAGCTGACGAACACATCCCGCGGCCCCACCTGGAGCGAAGTACCCATCGCGCGAAGGTTGGCCAGCAGGTTGGCATGGCTCACCATCACTCCCTTGGGCTGGCCGGTGCTGCCTGAGGTGTACTGCAGGAAAGCAATATCTGCGGGTAGCCGCGTCGGCGTCATGCATTCCTGTTCCTCGCCCTCCAACTCGGCCACGCTGACGACTCTCGCAAGGCTCGGAACCTGGGACCGGAGCAACTGGGCAAGCAGCTTCGCCTCCGTCACCGTGACCAGGACCCTGGCCTCGGCATTGCGCAGAATGCCAGCCTGGCGCCGCAGGTGATCCTCGATCTGCGACAGGCGCAACGGCGGGTAGATGGGCACCGGGATGCCACCGGCCAGCAGGATGCCGAAGAAGCCCCGAAGAAAATCGCGACCGGTCGGCAACATCAGCGCCGCGGTTTGTCCGGCGCGCAATCCACCGCGTTGCAGCCCCGCCGCCACCCGCCGCGCTTCGCGCTGCAAGTCCCCGTAGCTGATGTCCTCCGGGCGGTCGCCATCACCCAGCAGGCGCACATGGGTATGCCCTGGCTGATGATCTGCATGCCAGTTCAATACATCGACCAGGGTGCGTGCGGTATCCGGGGCCTGCCACTCGACGATCTCGGGTGCAACGGGATCTGCCGTGGAGGCTGGCTGGCCAGACTGGCCGGCGGAGCGGCCGCGTAGCACCTGCAGCACATCCGCGGGTGTATTGGCCGAGGCGAACAGCTCCTGCGGCAGACGCACGCCGAACTCGTGTTCGATACGCGACCAGAGCTCGACCCGCGCCAGACTGTCCACGCCTAAGTCGCGGTCAAGCACGCTGTGCAAACTGACGCGCAATCCCGGCGCCGCTTGTGGCCGCAACTCGGCCACGGTGCGCTGGACGACTCCGAGCAGTTTTTCCGCTTCCTCATCGAAGCCAGGAACGCCGTGGGTTACCGGAGGCGGATGAGACATCGAAGGCCCTCGCCAGGAAGGAAACTCGATGCCTTCCAGTATGCGCCCATGCCGGCGCTTTCGGACCTGTCGAAGACTTTCGACACTTCTTCGACAGTTGGCAGAAGCCAGAACGCAAAAACCCCTGAAACTCTAAGAATTTCAGGGGCTTAGGCTATCGAATATGGCGGGAAGATAGGGATTTGAACCCTAGGTGCCATTGCTGACACAACGGATTTCGAATCCGTCCCGTTCGGCCACTCCGGCATCTTCCCGAACGGCGCGCATCATACCAGCTCAGTGGCAATTGGCGAAGCCCGGGGCGCGATTTTTTCGCGTGGTTTCAGATGGTTGCGAGAATGGGTAGTCCCAGCGACAGAATACATCCCTCACCCCCAGCCCCTCTCCCACCGGGAGAGGGGAGAAAAAACGGCTCAGGAAGTCAGCTTGGTCAGGGCTTCGCGGTATTTGTCGGCAGTCTTCTGCGCGACATCGGCGGGCACGGCCGGGGCCGGTGGCTCCTTGTTCCAGCCGGTGGATTCCAGCCAGTCGCGGACGAACTGCTTGTCGAAGCTCGGCGGGTTCTTGCCTTCGACGTAGCTTTCCACCGGCCAGAAGCGGCTGGAGTCGGGGGTCAGCACTTCGTCCATCAGGGTCAGGGTGCCGTCTTCGTCGATGCCGAACTCGAACTTGGTGTCAGCGATGATGATGCCGCGGGTGGCGGCGTACTCGACAGCGGTGCTGTACAGGGCAATGGCGGTGTCACGGACCTTGGCGGCCAGTTCCTTGCCGATGATGCTTTCGCACTGTTCGAAGGAGATGTTCTCGTCGTGGTCGCCGACAGCGGCCTTGGTCGAGGGGGTGAAGATGGGTTGCGGCAGCTTGGAGGCCTCTTTCAGGCCGGCCGGCAGCTGGATGCCGCAGACGGTGCCGGTCTTCTGGTATTCCTTCCAGCCGGAACCGACGATGTAGCCACGTACGATGGCTTCGACGGCAACGGGCTTCAGGCGCTTGGCCACCACTGCGCGACCTTCCACCAGGGGTAGTTCGGCGGCGGGCACCACGTCTTCCACTTTGTCGCCAGTGAAGTGGTTAGGCACCAGACCGGAGAGCTTGTCGAACCAGAAGTTGGAGATGGCGGTGAGGATCTTGCCCTTTTCCGGAATCGGCTGGTCGAGGATCACGTCAAACGCGGAAAGGCGGTCAGTGGCGACCATCAGCATGCGCTTGTCGTCGATTTCGTAGAGGTCACGGACCTTGCCCGAGTAGATCTTCTTCAGACTGAGGGTGGTGGGTGTGCTCATGTCGTTTTCCGCCTTTATCAAACGAAACAGGCGAAACCCGGGGGTTTCGCCTTGTTGTTTCCACGTCGCGCCGCCAAGCGGCGCTGATTAGCCGAGGTTTTCCTGGATCAGGGTCAGCACGCGGCGCGCCACATCGGCAGGCGCCACAGTGTTGATGTCCTTCTCCACGGTGACCTGCACGCTGTCGCCAACGCGGGTCAGGCGCACCTGGTAACGCTCGGCGCGCGCCTCGATCTCTTCCTCGCTGGGATCGCTGCCCCACAGGCGACTGAAGAAGCCAGGCTTCTCGTCTTCCTTCGAGGCACCTTCCGCGAGGTTGATGTAGTAGACACCCAGGCTGCGGTTGAGGTCGTCGACGCGGACGTCGCCCGTTTCCAGCGCACGGCCGACGCTGGACCAGGAGCGGTCGAAGTCGGCGCCGAGGCTGAGCATGGGGTTGCCGTTACCGTCTTCGGACAGGGTCACACGGCTCGGCGCATCGAAGTCGCGCGCGGCGAGCAGGGACACGGAACCGCCCTGTTCGGCGCTGCGGGCCATGCTGGCGAGCATTTCATCCAGCAGCGCTGCTTCGAGGCTCGGGCTGTCGGAACGGCTCGGCCAGCCGGTGTCGGCGGAGCTGCCGGCCGGACGGGTGGTGGTCAGGACGAAGATTTCGCTGGTATTGCGCTGCACGCCTGGCTCGATACGTACGCGAGCGCGGATTTCGCTGTCCGGCTCGACCCCGCTGACGCGGCTACCCAGACGACGGGCCAGAGGGCCCGAGAGCTGGTCGAGGCGTTGCCAATCGGTACTGAATTCACCGGTCTGCGGGCGCTCGTCGGCGATGCGGAATCCGCCGTCTTCGAAGAACTGGCGAGCCACTGGCCAGACTTCCGCCGGCACACGCTGGGCAACCACCCAACGGGAATCGCCGCTTTTCTGCAGGCTGTAGTCACTGACCTCACCCTTGGCCTGAAGAGCCAGCGGGCGGGGTACTTCGAATTCGCCTTCGGCACGGCTGTCGGCGACGTTCATCGGCACCGGCAACAGCGGGTCGAGGCGCTTGGCGTCAGCATCCGGGGGAAGCTGCATAGGTGCGGTCTGGCGTGCTTCCAGATAGTCGCTGCCACGGTCGCGGAAGTAGCCATCTTGGCCCCAGAGCCAGCCGCAACCGCTGGTACTGGAAATGATCAGGGCGAGAGCGGAGAGTCCGGCCAGTCGCTTCATGCGGAATGTTTCCTTGGAATTAGGCCAGTACGCCGGTCTGGCGCATGGCTTGGCGCAGAGGCTCGTGGCAACGCGGGCTGAGCCAGGTCAACGGCAGACGGATGCCGTCGGGGATCAGACCCATTTCGTGCAGGGCGAACTTCACCGGAATGGGGTTGGACTCGATGAACAGTGCCTTGTGCAGCGGCATCAGCTTGTCGTTGATGGCACGGGCGGCGTCGGCTTCGCCACGCATGGCGGCGGCGCAGAGATCGGCCATGGCGCGCGGAGCGACGTTGGCGGTTACCGAGATGTTGCCCTTGCCGCCCATCAGCATCAGTTCGACAGCGGTGGCGTCATCGCCGGAGTAGACGAGGAAATCCTTGCTGACACGATTCAGGACTTCCTGACCGCGCTGCAGGTCGCCAGTGGCTTCCTTGATACCGATGATGTTGCTGATCTTGGACAGGCGCTCGACGGTCTCCGGGAGCATGTCACATACGGTGCGGCCCGGTACGTTGTAGAGGATCTGCGGGATGGCCACGGCTTCGGCGATGTGGCGGAAGTGCTGGTACAGGCCTTCCTGGGTCGGCTTGTTGTAGTAGGGGGTCACCAGCAGGCACGCGTCGGCACCGACGTTCTTGGCGGCAGCGGTGAGTTCGACCGACTCACGGGTGGAATTGCCACCGGTGCCGGCGATCACCGGGATGCGGCCATTGACCTGGTCGACGACGCGGCGGATCACTTCGACGTGCTCGGTGACGTCGAGCGTGGCGGACTCGCCCGTGGTGCCGACGGCGACTATGGCGTTGGTGCCCTCTTGAAGATGGAAGTCAACGAGCTTGGAAAGGCTGTCCCAGTCCAATTGACCCTGTGCATCCATGGGCGTAACCAGTGCCACCATACTGCCCGCAATCATGCAACCGCTCCTGCCGGAAAAAGAGAGCCGTAATGGTACTGTCGGCTCTGGCCTTGCACAAGGTGAACGCAAGCGCCGTCAGGCGGTTACAGCATTTCCCTCGGCGCTGCTTTTCGCTAACCTTCTCTGTTTGAACAGCGCGGCCCCGGCCGCCCTCCCCTCTTTAGGAATGCTGCATGTCCACCACCCCGCCCCGCGAACAGTTCCTTCTGATCAGTGCCCTGGGCCGTAACCCGACGGAGCTGACCAACGTGCTGTGCCGCGCCAGCCAGGAAAACCGCTGCGCCGTGGTCAGCAGCCGCCTGACCCGCCACGGTGAGTTCTGCGCCATCGTGTTGCAGATCTCCGGCAGCTGGGACGGCCTCGCGCGACTGGAAGCGGGACTGTCGGCGCTGTCAAAACGCCATGGTTTCACCGCCAACGTAACCCGCAGCAACGCCCTGGAGATACGTCCCCAGGCCCTGCCTTACGTGGCCTATGTCAGTGCCGCTTATCGCCCGGACATCCTCAACGAGCTGTGCCAGTTCTTCGTCGATCATCGCGTCGAGCTGGAGAACCTCACCTGCGACACCTATCAGGCGCCGCAGACCGGCAGCACCATGCTCAACGCCACCATCACCGTGACCCTGCCCGCCGGTACCCAGATCAGTTGGCTGCGCGACCAGTTCCTGGACTTCGCTGACGCCTTGAACCTGGATGCCCTGATCGAACCCTGGCGCCCGCAACACCCTTGAGGAGTCGTTAAACATGGCAGTTTCCCTGGATAACCCCATCGCTGACTTCACCGTTCAGGCCACCAGCGGCCTGGAAGTCACCCTGTCGGCCCTCAGGGGCAAGCAAGTGGTGCTCTATTTCTATCCGAAGGACAGCACGCCCGGCTGCACCACCGAAGGCCAGGGCTTTCGCGACCAGCACGAGGCCTTCCTGGCTGCGAACACAATGATCTTCGGTGTCTCCCGCGACGGCATGAAGTCCCACGAGAACTTCAAGTGCAAGCAGGAGTTCCCCTTCGAGCTGATCTCCGACAAGGATGAATCACTCTGCCAGCTGTTCGACGTGATCAAGCTGAAGAAGCTCTACGGCAAGGAATACATGGGCGTTGATCGCAGCACCTTCCTGATCGACGCACACGGTGTGCTGCGCCAGGAATGGCGCGGCGTGAAAGTGCCAGGCCACGTGGACGCCGTACTCGCCGCTGCGCAAGCGCTGAACCAGGGCTGACGCTCCGCCCCAATGAAAAAAGGCCGCAATCGCGGCCTTTTTTTCATTGCAGTGCCACACTCTGTGGCCCTGCACGGGGCCAGGCGTCCAGCACTGCCTTGAACAGGGTCGCCAGTGGGATCGCGAAGAACACGCCCCAGAAGCCCCAGAGTCCGCCGAACAGCAGCACAGCGCAGATGATCGCCACCGGGTGCAGGTTAACCGCCTCGGAGAACAGCAGCGGCACCAGCACGTTGCCGTCCAGGGTCTGGATCACGGTGTAGACCACCATCAGGTAGATGAACTGGTCGCTCCAGCCCCACTGGAACAGCGCGATCAGCGCCACCGGCACTGTGACCACCATCGCGCCAATGTAAGGCACCACAACCGAAAGCCCCACCAGCAATGCCAGCAGCGCCGAATAGTTGAGCCCCAACCAGACGAAGGCCACATAGGTGACCGCGCCACAAATGACGATCTCGATCACCTTGCCGCGGATGTAGTTGGCGATCTGGGTATTCACCTCATCCCAGACCTGGGTCATCAGCCCGCGCTCACTGGGCAGGTAGCCGCTGATCCAGCGCCCTATCAACGCGCGGTCCTTGAGGAAGAAGAACACCAGGATGGGCACCAGGACCAGGTAGATCATGATGTTGACCAGCAGTGGCAAGCTGGAGAGCGAAAAGGTGAGCGCCCACTGGCCGAACTTGGCCACTTCGCTGCGGGTAACCTCGATGGCCTTGAGCACCTGCTCGTCGGTTACCAGGTGCGGGTAGCGCTCGGGCAGGAGCAGCAGCAGCGACTGCCACTCGCCAAGCATGCCCGGCAGCTCCTGGAACAGGGTGCTGAGCTGCTGCCAGAGCAACGGCACCAGCACACCGAGAATCAGCGCCAGGACGCCGATGAACAGCGTGAAGACGACCCACACCGCCAGGGTCTGCGGCAATTGCAAACGTTCCAGCAGGTTGACCAGCCCCTGCATGAGGAAGGCCAGCACCATCCCCGCCAGCACGGGCGCAAGCATGTTGCCGAGGGTAAGGACGGCCGTGAAGCCGAGAACCAGGACCACAGCCAGCACCACAGCCTCTTCATCGGAGAAGTAGCGCTGGATCCAGTCGCGAAGCACCTTGAGCATCGGAAATCCTTGGATGGCCCGCTATACGGGGCCAGGGGGTCAGGCCTTGCGCAGCCAGTAGCGGAATACGCCGTCTTCGACCTCTTCACGCAACAACTGGTGCCCGGCCAATTGCGCAAAGGCGCGGAAATCGCGCTGGGAGCCGGCGTCCGTGGCAATCACCTTGAGAACCGCGCCACTGGGAAGGCGATTCAGCTCGAGCTTGGCCTTGAGCAAGGGCAAGGGGCAATTCAGGCCACAGGCATCCAGCTCGACGTCGAAAGCATCTGTTCGACTGGCAGTGTCAGTCATGGTGAGTCTCCGGAGAAGGTACCTGGCGACCGCCCTGGGCAGGTCGCAGGGCGGGAATACTTGAGCGGGCGGTTAGGATACCCAAGGCAGAGCGCCGCTGGCCAGTTGGCCGCGCTGGAGGCTAAAGTTACGCCTTTGCCGCCAACGAGCCCAGTGCATGAATTTTCTGCGCCCCACTCTGCTGACGCTTGCCTGCCTTCTTGCCTCGCCCACCATGGCCGACGACTTGCCGTCGCTGGGGGACTCCAGCTCTTCCATCGTATCCCCGGAACAGGAACATCAACTCGGCCGGGCCTGGTTGAGCCTGCTGCGCGGCCAGGTGCCGCAACTCAATGACCCGCAGCTCAAGGACTACGTGGAAACAAGCGTCTACCGCCTGGCCGAAACCAGTCAGCTGCAAGACCGACGCTTGGAGTTCGTGCTGCTCAACAGCCCGCAGCTGAACGCGTTCGCGGCACCTGGCGGCATCATTGGCGTCAACGGCGGTCTCTTCCTCTATGCCCCCACCGAGGCCGAGTACGCCTCGGTACTGGCTCACGAACTGGCGCACTTGTCGCAGCGCCATTTCGCCCGTGGCATCGAGGCCCAGCAGCGCATGCAGATACCGGTGATGGCCGCCATGCTCGCCGGCATCGTTGCCGCTGCAGCCGGTGCCGGTGACGCCGGCATGGCGGCCATCATGGGCACCCAGGCCGCCGCCATCCAGGAGCAGCGCCGCTTCTCCCGACAGAATGAACAGGAAGCCGACCGCATCGGCCTGCTCAACCTCGAGAAGGCCGGGTATGACCCACGCGCCATGCCGCGCATGTTCGAACGCCTGATGCGCCAGTACCGCTATGACGCCAAGCCGCCGGAATTCCTCCTCACTCACCCGGTGACCGAAAACCGAATTGCCGACACCCGCAACCGCGCCGAACAACTACCGCCCGGTGGCGTCGAGAACAGCCTGCGTTATCAGTTGATGCGCGCCCGTGTTCAGTTGATGTTCGAGGAAACCCCGGGCATCGCCGCCAAACGCTTCCGTGCCATGCTCGACGATGATCCTAAACTGGACGCGGCCCGTTACGGCCTGGCCATTGCCCAGATCAAGGGTGGCCAGCTCAACCAGGCCAAGGAGCACCTGGCACCGCTGCTGGCCAAGGCGCCGAACGAAATCGTCTACAACCTGGCCCAGGTGGACCTGGACATCACAGCCAATCGCATAGCCGACGCCCAGCAACGCGTCGACCGCCTGCTCGGCCAGTACCCTAACAACTACCCGCTGAAGCAGATGCGCAGTGACCTCCTGCTCAAGCAAAGCAAGCCGAAAGACGCCGAGAAGGTACTCGATGGCCTGCTCAAGAGCCGCCCGAACGATCCGGACGTGTGGTATCAGGTGGCCGAGGTACGCGGCCTGGCTGGCAATACCATCGGCCTGCACCAGGCGCGCGCCGAGTACTTCGCCTTGGTGGGCGACTTCGACCAGGCCATCGAGCAGTTGGATTTCGCCAAGCGCCGCGCCGGTGGCAACTTCCCGCTGGCCGCGCGCATCGACGCCCGCCAGCAAGAGCTGGTCCAGCAGCAGAAGATGCTCAAGCAGATGATGCGCTGATCATCGTTGAGTGGACCAACGTCCACTTAGAAACGGAAAAGCCCGGACTGGTCCGGGCTTTTTTTCGAGGTAGATCAGGCGTTGCCGGCCTGCTTCAGGCGTGCAGCCTGGGTGAAGTCCAACATGCGCTTGAGCGGCTTGACCGCTCGTGGGATCAGCGCCGGGTCGACGAAGATTTCGTTGGTGCCCTCGCGCAGGCACTGCAGGGTGCGTTCCAGTGTATTCATGGCCATCCACGGGCAGTGGGCGCAGCTGCGGCAAGCCGCGCCATTACCAGCAGTGGGGGCCTCGATGAACTGCTTGTCGGGGCAAAGCTGCTGCATCTTGTAGAAGATGCCGCGGTCGGTGGCGACGATGAAGGTCTTGTTCGGCAGGGTCTGCGCAGCCTTGATCAGTTGGCTGGTGGAACCCACCGCGTCGGCCAGATCGATAACGGCCTCGGGGGACTCTGGATGGACCAGCACTGCAGCCTCCGGGTACAGGGCTTTCATATCCTGCAGCTGCTTGGCCTTGAACTCTTCGTGGACGATGCAGGCACCGTCCCAGAGCAGCATATCGGCACCGGTTTCGCGCTGGATGTAACGACCCAGATGCTGGTCTGGCGCCCAGATGATCGTTTCGCCGTTATCCATCAGGCTCTCGACGATCTCCAGGGCGCAGCTGGACGTTACGACCCAGTCGGCTCGGGCTTTGACCGCCGCCGAAGTGTTGGCATAGACAACCACAGTGCGCTCAGGGTGCTGGTCGCAGAAGGCCGAGAACTCGTCGACCGGACAACCCAGGTCCAACGAGCAAGTTGCCTCCAGCGTGGGCATCAGCACGCGCTTTTCCGGGTTGAGGATCTTCGCGGTCTCGCCCATGAAGCGCACACCAGCGACGACCACGGTCTGTGCCGAATGCTGGTTGCCGAAGCGGGCCATTTCCAGGGAGTCGGAAACGCAGCCACCGGTTTCTTCAGCCAGCGCCTGGATCACCGGATCGCAGTAGTAGTGCGCAACCAGCACGGCATCCCTGGCCTTCAGCTCAGCAGCGATGGCGGCACGAAAGTGCGCCTCCTCCTCGGCCGTCAGCTGCTTGGGCTGCTTGGCGGCAAGATGGGCCTGGACCAGAAAGCGTTCGGAAAGCTGTGTCATAGGAGCTGAACCTGCGAGCGCGATGGCGCGAAATCGATTATACACCCGCCCCCTGTGGCCACTGCGCCACGGGAGGGTCGCGGATGATAACGCAGATTTGGCGACGCCGGGACAGCCGCGGCAAGCACCTTTCGTCTGTCGCGACCGGTGAGTTTCAACGAGAAAGTTCGCCACCCGGAAACGAAAAAGCCCGCCTTGATAAGGCGGGCTTTTGAAGGTGGTGGGTCGTGTAGGATTCGAACCTACGACCAATTGGTTAAAAGCCAACTGCTCTACCGACTGAGCTAACGACCCAACGCGAGGCGCATGATACTGATTTTATTCAGGAATTCAACACCTCTCCTCGAAAAAAATTATTGATAGCGCGTTGGGTCCTGAACGCCGGCCGCTACGAAGCCCGCCGCACGCAGCCTGCAGCTGTCACATTTCCCGCAAGCGCGACCATCGTCGTCGGCCTGATAGCAGGACACCGTCAGCCCATATTCCACACCATGACGCAGACCGGCCTGGACGATCTCCGCCTTGCTCAGGTTCTGCAGCGGCGCCTGGATACGGAAGCCCTCCCCCTCGACACCGGCCTTGGTGGCGAGGTTGGCCATGCGTTCGAAGGCTTCGACGAACTCGGGGCGGCAATCCGGGTAGCCGGAATAGTCCACTGCGTTGACACCGATGAAGATGTCTCGAGCGCCGAGCACTTCAGCCCAACCGAGGGCAAGGGACAGGAAGACGGTATTGCGTGCCGGTACGTAGGTGACCGGGATGCCCTCGGTTGGGCTCTCCGGCACATCGATGGAGGTGTCGGTCAGGGCGGAGCCGCCGATGCCGTTCAGGTTGAGGCCGATCACCTTGTGCTCCACCACGCCCAACTGGCGGGCGACGCGCTCCGCCGCATTCAGCTCGGCGCGATGACGCTGGCCGTAATCGAAACTCATGGTGTAGCAGGCGTAGCCCTCGGCGCGGGCCAGGGCGACCACGGTGGCCGAGTCCAGGCCGCCGGATAACAAAATGACCGCTTTCTTCTCGCTCATGGGGGTATCCCTCGATATCGGCCTGCCTCGTACCCAAGGCACAGGCAGGCAAGGTGCGCAATCGCGCCGGATCAGTGACCCGGCTCGTCGTTCCAGAGGATTTTGTGCAGCTGCAGCTGCAGACGCACCGGCAGGTTGTCGGCCACGATCCAGTCCGCCAGGTCGCGCGCGCTCACTTCCTTATGACTGGGAGAGAACAGCACCTCGCCGGCGCGCTGCTCGAGGCGGTACTCGATCAGCTTGGACACCGCCCAGTCATAGTCCTCGCGGGAGCAGATGACGAACTTCACCTGATCGTTGGCCGTCAGGTAGGCGATATTCTCGTAGCGGTTGCGACCGACCTCGGCTGAACCGGGGGTTTTCAGGTCGACCACCTTGCTCACCCGCGGGTCCACAGCGGAAACGTCAAGGGCGCCACTGGTTTCGATGGAGACCTCGTAACCGGCATCGCACAGGCGCTGCAGCAGCGGGATGCAATTCGGCTGGGCCAGCGGTTCACCGCCAGTGACGCAGATATAGCGCGGCTTGAAGGCGGCAACGCGTTCGAGGATGGCGTCGAGTGTCATGATCTCGCCGCCGCTGAACGCGTAGGCGGTATCGCAGTACTGACAACGCAGGGGGCAGCCGGTCAGGCGCACGAAAACCGTCGGCAATCCGGCGGTACGTGTTTCCCCCTGCAACGAGTAGAAAATCTCGGTAATTCGCAGGGTTTGATGCATATCAGCCACGGGCGTGACGGCTAAACAGGCCATCCGCCTCCGTTGCGGGAATGAAGGTTGGAGGCCGGCGATTCTAACGAAAAAACCCGCGACTGGCGCGGGTTTTCGTGATTCGGCGGTCCGAAGTCAGGGCAGGCGTTGCAGGTCGCGTTGAGCGAGTTGCGCAGCGGAACTGCCGGGGAACTGAGTGACCACCTGCTGAAGGATGGTCTTGGCCTTGGCAGTGTTGCCCTGGCGCTGCTCGACATCCGCCAGCTTGTACAGGGAGTCCGGCACCTTCGGATGCTGCGGATAGGCCTGGCCAACGCGAGCAAAGGCTTGACTGGCGCCAGGCAGGTCGCCTTTGGCGAGATTCACTTCCCCCAGCCAGTACTGCGCGTTACCGGCATATTGGCTATTGGGGTACTTGCGCAGGAAGGCGTTGAAGGCCTGACTGGCCTTATCGAAGTCTTTCTGCTTGATCAGGTCGAAGGCCGCGTCGTAGTAGAGCTTTTCCTTCGCGGGGTCGCCCGGTTCGCTGCTGGCAGCCGGTTGCTGCGCGGGAGCGGCTGGGGCGCCGTTGGCAGCGGGGGCGCCAGCGGCAGGAGAATTCGGGGCTACCGGTGCGCCGGCGGCGGCACCACCGGAAACACGGCGATCGAGGTCCTGGTAACGCTCCAGGCTTTCCTGTTTCAGGCGCTGGATCTCGTACTGCTGCTCCTCGAGCATGCCGCGCAGGCGAGCAATCTCTTCCTGCATTTGTTGGAGCTGCATGAACAGCTCGCCCTGCGCTGAGACAGGGGCCGCTGGGGCCCCTGTCCCGGCGTAGGCAGCGCCAGTCGTGCCGTAACCGGCCGGCGGGTAACTGGTGCCGTAACCGGCGTTGTTATCCACCACGGGAACCTCAGCCAGCGCCGTGAACGGCAAACTGGAGAGGGCCAGGAAAGTCAGAGCACGACTGGACTTGCGCATCGCGAATTACTTACGCAGTTCTACGCGGCGGTTTTGCGCCCAGGACTGCTCGTCGTTGCCAGTGGCAACCGGACGCTCTTCGCCGTAGGAAACCAGTTCAGCCTGAGCCGGGGAAACGCCCTGCAGAACCAGGTAGCGCTGAACAGCCTTGGCACGACGCTCACCCAGAGCCATGTTGTACTCGCGGGTGCCGCGCTCGTCGGTGTGGCCTTCCAGGACAACGCGGTTGCCGTTGGCCTTCAGGTCTTTGGCGTGTACGTCCAGAGCGCGCATGGCTTCCGGCTTCAGGTCGGAGCTGTCGTACTCGAAGTAGAAGGTGGTGATAGCGCGCAGAGCGGCTTCTTCGCTCATGCTGCCGTCTACACCGCTGCCACCGGCATTGTAGCCAGCGTTCGGGTCAACAGCGCCTTCACCGGTGCCTTCGCCGCCTTTGGACGAGCAACCAACAGCTACGGCCATGGCCAGAGCGAGAGCGGCAAACTTGCCGAATTTCAGCATTTCCATCATGTAACTCCTAATGAACCCCAGGTGTGTTTAGCAAAGGTATTTTTTGTGACCGCTTCAGTTCAGGTACGGCGACCAGGACGGTTCGCGAATGTCGCCCTGAACTGTGGGAATCGGGACCCGTACGCGCCCGTTTGTAGACACGAGCATCAGTACGCCGCCCCCCTGCTGGCGAGTTGCGTAGATTAGCATGGTGCCATTGGGCGCAACAGTGGGCGAGTCGTCCAGCGAGGTGCCGGAAAGGATGCGCGGAGCACTGCCCGAGCGGGTCAGATCCTGGGCAGCCACCTTGAAGTTGGTGAAGCCATCCTGACGATGGATCATCACCAACATCTTCTCGTCAGCCGAGAGTTTCGGGTTGGCGTTGTAGTTGCCCACGAAGGTCACGCGCTGCGGCTCGCCGCCGTTGATGTTGGCCTTGTAGATCTGAGGCTTGCCCGCACGATCCGAGGTGAAATAGATGGTCTGGCCATCCGCGCCCCAGAAGGGTTCGGTGTCGATCGACATGTTGTTGGTCACACGGCGCATCTGGCGGCTTCCCAGGTCCATCACGTAGATCTCCGGGTTGCCATCGCGAGACAACACGAACGCCAGGCGATTGCCTTCCGGCGACCAGGCTGGGGCGCCGTTAAGGCCTTCGAAATTAGTGATCTGCTCACGGCGGCCGGTATCGATGTGCTGGATGAAGATGCGCGGGCGCTTCTGCTCGAAGGACACGTAAGCGATGCGGCGGCCATCGGGCGCATAGCGCGGCGACAGGATGGGCTCGCGGGACTGCAGCAGGGTTACGGCGCGCTGGCCATCGTAGTCGGAGCGCTGCAGGGTGTAGCGGGTGTTGTTCACCGAGAAGCGTTCAGCGGTCACGTAGAGCATGCGGGTAGAAAATGCGCCCTTGATGCCGGTGAGCTTCTCGAAGGATTGGTCGGCGATGTAGTGGGCCATGTCGCGCAGTTGGTCGTTGGTACCGCTGACGTTGCCGGCCAAGACCTGCTGTTCGGTGGTGACGTTGAACAGGGCGAACTGCACTTGCAGACGGCCGCCAGCCGGAACGATGCTGCCTACCAGCACGTACTGGGCGCCCAGGGCCTTCCAGTCACGGTAGATGACTTCGCTGGCCTGGCTCGGCAGGCTGATCATGTTCTGGCGCGGAATTGGCTCGAAGTAGCCGGAGTTGCGCAGGTCATTGCCGACGACTTCGGAGATGTCGGTGGGCAGCACGGTACCGCCCTGCCAGCCAAAGGGCACCACGGCGATCGGGGTTGCCCGGTCGGTACCGCTGGTGATCACCAGCGGGTCGGCGGCCTGGACAGAGCCGACCAGCATGGCCACTCCGATCAGGGCGATACGAATCAGGGTTTTCACAGACCTAAATCCTCCGGTTTGAAGATGATGCGGCGCTGCCTGTACATCTGGTCAAAGGTAGCGCGATCCAATTGTTGCATCTCGGGAATGCGCCCGACGCTGCGGACCGCACTCACGGCCGAGCTGTCGAAGGGCGCATCACCGCTGGAGCGAGTGACACTGGCGTTGGTGATGGTGCCATCGGGCAGCATCTCGATCAGTACCTCTACGCTCATGCCATTACGCGCCGATGGCGGACGACGCCACTGCTCGCTGACCAGTTTGATGATCAGGTCATCAAGACTGCCCGCGACCTGGTCGCCCACTTCATCAGCCAGTGCTTGCTGGCGACCGACGTCCTCGGAAAGCAACTCAGCCAGCGCCGCGGCTTTTTTGTCCTCGGTAGCTTTACGCTTGGCCTCCTCCGCTGCCTTCTTTTTCGCAGCATCGGCGGCGGCTTTCTTCTTGGCATCCTCGGCAGCCTTTTTCTTGGCTGCTTCGGCCGTCGCCTTTTTCTTGGCCTCTTCCGCGGCTTTCTTCTTGGCGTCTTCGGCAGCCTTCTTCTTGGCTTCCTCTTCCGCTTTCTTCTTGGCGACGTCGGCGAGTTTCTTTTGTTCTGCCTTCTTCGCTTCGTCGGCTTTCTTGGCTTCGGCCGCTTGCTTGGCCTCCTCGGCCTTCTTCTCAGCCTGCTCGGCCTTTCGAGCCTCTTCGGCTTTCTTTTGTTCCGCCGCCTTGGCCGCGGCGATCTTCTGTTCCTCGGCCTTCTTCTGCTCCATCTGTTCGGTCTCGAACTGCGGTGCAGAAGTCTTCTTGGCCTCACCAGCGATCTTCTGGTTGGTCTGCGTAGTGGCCTGGCTCTGAGACTTCAGTTGGTACAGGGTGGCCTGCACGATGGGCCGGGATGGCGGCAATTCCGGCGTGAAAGCGAAGCTGACGAACAGCATGCCGAACATCAGCGCGTGCAGGGACACGGCCCAGACAGTCGGCCAGAAATAGCTTTCCGAGGAGGAGCGTTCGCTCTGCTGTTGCATCAGGGCGCCTCGGTGATCAGCCCGACATTACCCACGCCGGCCTGCTGCAGGCCGCCCATGACGGCCATGACGGAGCCGTAGTCGACGGCTTTGTCGCCGCGCACGAAGACCTGCACTTTCTTACCCTGGCTGGTGTTCTGGCTCATGATCGCAGTGACCGTCTGTACCAGTTGCGGCAGCGCAGTAGCGGTTTCGCTGCCTTTGCCCTGGTCGGGGTCGACTTCCTCGCCCATGTTCCAGTAGTACGTCTTGTCGGCCTTGATGGAGATGGTCAGCACGCGGGAGTCGTTGTCCTGCGGCAAGGCCTCGCTGGAGACCTTGGGCAGGTCGACCTTCACGCCCTGGTTGAGCATGGGCGCGGTGACCATGAAGATCACCAGCAGCACGAGCATGACGTCGATGTAAGGCACGACGTTCATCTCGGCGACCGGTTTGCGTTTGTGGCGGGTTCTGGCCATGGCTTTAAACCTTTCCTCTCAGGGGCCCGGCGACTTACTCGTCGCTGGTGTGCACTTTGCGGTGCAGGATGGCCTGGAACTCGTCGGCGAAGGTGTAGTAACGACTGATCAGGGTCTCACCACGAGCGGAGAAGCGGTTGTAGGCGATTACGGCCGGAATCGCGGCGAACAGGCCGATCGCGGTGGCGATCAGCGCTTCGGCGATGCCGGGTGCCACAGTGGCCAGGGTCGCCTGCTGCACCTGGGCCAGGCCGCGGAAGGAGTTCATGATGCCCCATACGGTACCGAACAGGCCGATGTAAGGGCTGGTGGAACCCACCGTCGCAAGGAAGGGCAGACTCTGCTCGATCTTCTCTTCTTCACGAGAAATGGCCACGCGCATCGCACGGGCAACGCCTTCCATCACGGCGTCCGGGTCCACGCCGGCCTGCTGGCGCAGTCGGGAGAACTCCTTGAAGCCGGCACGGAAGATCTGCTCGACGCCGCAGTCCGGATCCGGATTGCTGCCGGCCTGACGGTAGAGCTTGGACAGGTCGATACCGGACCAGAAACGCTCTTCGAAGGTCTCCAGGGACTTCTTGGCGGCGCGCAGCATGTTGCTGCGCTGGAAAATCATGATCCAGGAGGTGACCGAGGCGGCCACCAGGGTCAGCATGACCAGCTGCACCACGATACTGGCGTTGCTGATCAGGCTCCACATGGAGGTATGGTCGACGACGTTGGCTTCCACGCTTAATCTCCTGCTGGGAATAGACCCGGGTCGGCGGCGAAGGCTGAACGCAGCGCTTCGGGAATCGCCCGGGGTTTCAAACTGTCGGCACGTACACAGGCAATCAGGAACTGCCCTTCGCATAGCAATGCGCCATCGGCAGCTCGCCTGACCTGTTGACGAAAACGCAGGCTGGCACGGTTCAACTCGATTACCTCGGCACTGACATCCAGCTCATCGTCCAGCTTCGCGGGCGCCATATAGCGCGCTTCGGCCGAATGCACGACGAACAGCAGGTTCTCCCCGGCCAGCTCCGACTGGGCAAAGCCCAGACTGCGCAGACACTCGGTACGAGCCCGCTCCATGAACTTGAGGTAATTGACGTAGTAGACGATGCCACCAGCATCAGTGTCCTCGTAATAGACACGACAACGATGCTGGAATGGCTGGGCCCCATTTTGCGCGCGCATACTCTAGTGCTTACTCCTAAGGTTGCCAATCCGGCGGGGCAACTGTTTTTTCATGGCTCAGTCCTTGCCGAGCGCTTCGACCACGAAAGCGTCTATTCGTCACCCGAGCCGAACAGATCGGCTGTCGGATTTTCCGCCATCCGCTTGGGCAGGTTCAGCCCGAAGTGTAAGTAGGCATGACGGGTCACCACCCTCCCCCGTGGCGTGCGCATGATGTAGCCCTGCTGGATCAGGTAGGGCTCGAGCACGTCCTCGATCGTGTGACGTTCCTCACTGATGGCCGCAGCCAGGTTGTCGACACCCACCGGACCGCCGTCGAACTTGTCGATCATGGTCAGCAATAGACGCCGGTCCTGGTGGTCGAAGCCACGCTCGTCAACATCCAGCAGGTTCAGGGCCTTGTCGGCGATGACGCGGGTGATCTCCCCCTGCCCGCGCACTTCGGCGAAATCGCGCACCCGGCGCAGCAGGCGGTTGGCGATACGCGGCGTACCCCGGGCGCGACGGGCAATCTCGAAGGCCCCCTCGGGCTCGATGTGCAGGCCGAGGATGCCGGCGGATCGGGCTACGATCGTGGCCAGGTCCTGGGTGTTGTAGAACTCCAGGCGCTGGACAATGCCGAAGCGGTCGCGCAATGGGTTGGTCAGCATGCCTGCGCGAGTGGTCGCGCCCACCAGCGTGAAGGGCGGCAGGTCAAGCTTGATGGAACGCGCTGCCGGGCCCTCGCCGATCATGATGTCGAGCTGGAAATCTTCCATCGCCGGGTAGAGCACTTCTTCGACTATGGGCGAGAGGCGATGGATCTCGTCGACGAAGAGCACGTCGCCGGCTTCCAGATTGGTCAGCAATGCCGCCAGATCGCCCGGGCGTTCCAGCACAGGGCCGGAGGTGCTTTTGATGGCCACGCCCATTTCACTGGCGATGATGTTTGCCAGCGTGGTCTTGCCAAGGCCAGGCGGGCCGAAAATCAGGGTGTGGTCGAGGGCCTCGCTCCGCCCTTTGGCAGCCTGGATGAACAGCTCCATCTGCTCGCGCACCACCGGCTGGCCGATATAGTCGGCCAGTTTCAACGGGCGGATGGCACGGTCCAGCTGCTCGTCGCGGTCGCGGCTGCTGGCGGTGATCAGGCGGTCAGCTTCGATCATGCGGGTTTACACCATTCCTTTCAGGGCGCGGCGGATCATTTCTTCACTGGACAACCCGTCTTCCTTGATGGCGGACACCGCGCGACTGGCCTCCGGCGGCTTGAAGCCAAGAGCGATAAGCGCGGCCAGGGCATCACTCTCGGCACTGGAGACTGCCACGCCAACCCGGGGTTCGACCACCAGGGTGGCGATGGCCGGCATGCTTTCCCAGGCTTTGAAGCGGTCCTTGAGTTCCACCAACAGGCGCTCGGCGGTCTTCTTGCCGACACCGGGAATCTTCACCAGGGTCGACGTATCCTGGGCCTGCACACAGCGCACCAGCTCGTCCACTTCCAGGCCGGACATCAGGGCCAGGGCCAACTTGGGGCCGACCCCGTTCAGCCGAATCAACTCACGGAACAGCTCACGCTCGCGTTTCTCGAAGAAGCCGTACAACAGATGGGCGTCCTCGCGCACCACCAGATGGGTGTGCAGGGTCACCGGCTCACCTACCGACGGAAGGCGATAAAGAGTCGTCATGGGCACTTCCAGCTCATAGCCCACGCCGTTGACGTCGAGAATCAGGTGCGGCGGTTGCTTCTCAGCCAGGTTGCCGCGCAGGCGTCCAATCACGAATAGCGTCCTATGTATTGATTACAAACGGAGACGGCCGCCCCGCCGCTTGGCGGTGGCCAGACCATGGGGAATCAGACTCTGCCGGTGGTGCGCGTGGCAAAGCGCAATGGCCAGAGCGTCCGAGGCGTCGATCTGCGGCTTCTGTACCAGCTTGAGCAGGTGCATGACCATCATCTGGACCTGTTGCTTGTCGGCGCCGCCGGTTCCAGCGATGGCCTGCTTGACCTGACTGGCCGTGTACTCGGCGATTTCCAGGCCAGCCTCGGCTGCCGCGACTATGGCGGCACCCCGAGCCTGGCCCAGCTTGAGCGCGGAATCGGCGTTGCGCGCCATGAACACCTGTTCGATGCCCATGGTCACGGGCTCGAAGGTGCGAATGACCTCGCTCACGCCGCGAAAGACAATCTGCAAGCGTTCATGCAGCGGACCGGCGCCGGTGCGGATGCAGCCCGAGGCGATGTATTCGCAGCCGCGCCCGGTGTCGCGAACCACACCGTAGCCGGTGATGCGCGAGCCGGGGTCGATACCAAGAATCAGGGTCATGCCGCCGCAAGCTCCACGAGCTGACCCAAGGCCAGCACACTGTTTATTTATCCAGCCGCGAGTATACGGACCGGCCCACCAACAAAAAAGCCGGAAGCGCACGGGGGCGACTTCCGGCTTCGGGATCACGCAAGCAATCAGCCGAGTTGTTCCATGATCTCGTCGGAGATTTCAGCGTTGTGGTAGACGTTCTGCACGTCGTCCAGATCTTCCAGCATGTCGATCAGCTTCAACACCTTCTGCGCCGTTTCCAGATCGGCGATCGGCGCGGTGATCGACGGGATCATCGCCACCTCGGCCTCGTCGCCCTTGAAGCCAGCGGCGGTCAGGGCCTCGTTCACCGAGAGGAAGTCGGCAAAGGTGGTGTAGACCTCGACGGAACCGTCTTCTTCGGCCACGACGTCGTCAGCGCCAGCTTCCAGCGCCGCTTCCATCAGAGCCTCTTCATTGACCCCCGGGGCGTAGCTGATCTGACCCTTGCGATCGAACATGTAGGCAACCGAGCCATCGGTGCCCAGGTTGCCGCCGCACTTGCTGAAGGCGTGACGCACTTCGGCCGCGGTGCGGTTACGGTTGTCGGTCATGGCTTCGACGATGATGGCCACGCCACTCGGCGCATAACCTTCGTAGCTCAGCTCGACCATGTTGTCGGCGTCGTTGGAACCGGCACCGCGAGCGATGGCCCGATCGATGGTGTCGCGGGTCATGTTCGCAGTCAGCGCCTTGTCCACGGCCAGGCGCAGACGCGGGTTGTCCGCCGGGCTCGGACCGCCGTGCTTGGCGGCTACCGTCAGCTCACGGATGAGCTTGGTGAAGATCTTGCCGCGCTTGGCGTCCTGGCGTTCTTTGCGGTGCTTGATGTTGGCCCATTTGGAATGACCAGCCATAACTCACTCCGTACTCTCTGAACGGACGGCGCCTTCTGGCGCCGTCTCGGGTTGGTTCTATTTACTCGGCCTTGGCCTGTTCGCGCAGGCGGATGTTCAGCTCGCGCAGGGCCTTGGCATCCACAGCACCCGGAGCCTGGGTCATGACGTCGCCAGCGCTCTGGGTTTTCGGGAAGGCGATGACCTCGCGGATCGACGAAGCGCCGGTCATCAGCATCACCAGACGATCCAGGCCGAAGGCCAGGCCACCGTGCGGCGGGGCACCGTACTTCAAGGCGTCGAGGAGGAAGCCGAACTTCTCTTCCTGCTCCGCATCGTCGATGCCCAGCACACGGAATACCGCCTGCTGCATGGACTTGTCGTGGATACGGATGGAGCCACCGCCCAACTCGGTGCCGTTCAGCACCATGTCGTAGGCGCGGGACAGGGCCGCGGCCGGATTGCTCTCCAGCTCCTGCGGAGTGCACTTGGGCGAGGTGAACGGGTGGTGCAGCGAGGTCAGGCTGCCATCGTCGTTCTCTTCGAACATCGGGAAGTCCACGACCCACATCGGCGCCCACTCCTTGGTGAGCAGCTTGAGGTCATGGCCGACCTTGATACGCAGCGCGCCCAGGGCGTCGCAGACGATCTTGGCCTTGTCGGCGCCGAAGAACACGATGTCGCCGTCAACCGCACCGACGCGGTCGAGGATCACATTGAGGTTCTCTTCGGGGATGAACTTGACGATGGGCGACTGCAAGCCCTCGACGCCCTTGGCGCGCTCGTTGACCTTGATGTAGGCAAGCCCCTTGGCACCGTAGATGCCGACGAACTTGGTGTAGTCGTCGATCTGGCTGCGCGGCATGGAGGCGGCACCCGGCACGCGCAGGGCGGCAACGCGGCCCTTCGGATCGTTGGCTGGACCGGAGAAGACCTTGAATTCCACTGCGCTCAGCTGGTCGGCAACGTCAACCAGCTCCAGCGGAATACGCAGGTCCGGCTTGTCGGAACCGTAGCGACGCATGGCTTCTTCGAACGGCATGTGCGGGAACTCGTCGAACTCGACATCCAGCACTTCCTTGAACAGCTGGCGCACCATCTTCTCGGTGATACCGATGATGTCGCTTTCATCCAGGAAGCTGGTCTCGATGTCGATCTGGGTGAATTCCGGCTGGCGGTCTGCACGCAGGTCTTCGTCGCGGAAGCACTTGGCGATCTGGTAGTAGCGGTCGAAGCCGGCCACCATCAGCAGCTGCTTGAACAGCTGGGGCGATTGCGGCAGGGCGAAGAAGTGGCCCGGGTAGGTGCGGCTCGGCACCAGGTAGTCACGGGCGCCTTCCGGAGTCGGACGACCCAGGATCGGGGTTTCCACATCGAGGAAACCGTTCTCGTCCAGATAGCGGCGGATGCTGCTGGTGATGCGCGCGCGCAGCTTGAGCTTGGCTGCCATTTCCGGACGGCGCAGGTCGATGAAGCGGTAGCGCAGACGGGTTTCTTCACCCACGTCGGAGTACTCGTCCAGCGGGAAGGGGGGAGTCTCGGCCTGGTTCAGGACTTCGAGTTCGTAGCCCAGCACTTCGATGGCGCCGGACGCCATGTTGGCGTTGCGCGCGCCTTCCGGACGCAGGCGGACCTTGCCGGTGATCTTGACCACGAATTCACTGCGGACGCGGTCGGCGCGGGCGAAGGTTTCTTCGCGATCCGGGTCGAACACCACCTGGGCCAGGCCTTCGCGGTCACGGATATCGAGGAAAATGACCCCGCCGTGGTCGCGGCGGCGGTGTACCCAACCGCAGAGGGTGACTTCCTGGCCGTCCAGGCTCTCGTTCAGTTGGCCGCAATAGTGGCTGCGCATCATGGTCGTGTTTCGCTTCTCTTGAGTCGTGAGTTCGTCCGCCCACCGAAGGACGGCAGAGCATCCGGCGGAGGTGCAACCCCCTGCCGGACAGGCCGGGGTTCGCGGCAAAGAGCGGGATTATATAGCGTAAATTGTCACCGCGCAGCCGCCTGCCCTGCCACCCCGCAAGCCCTGATCGAGAGCGGGGTCGCTTGCTGGGCCGCAGGGCAGTGTCTAATCTCGCCAACACTCGCCCGACGGACGGACGCGAAGCACACAAGGAAGGAGCGGAGATGCAATCGCTTGCAGGGAAAGTCGCAGTAATCACGGGGGCTGGCTCCGGTATCGGTCGCGCCCTGGCCAACCACTTGGCCGACCAGGGCTGCCACCTCGCTCTTGCGGATATAGATGTCGAGGGCCTCGAAGCCACTGCCGCGCCGCTGCGTCGAGATGGCCTGCAACTCTCCACCCATCCACTGGACGTCTCCGATCGCGATGCCGTACATGCCTTCGCCGTCAATGTGCTGACCCACCACGGACAAGCCCACCTTGTGATCAACAACGCCGGCGTGGCGGTATCCCAGACCATCGCCGAGCTTCGCTACGACGATTTCGAGTGGCTGATGGGCATCAATTTCTGGGGCGTGGTCCACGGTACCAAGGCCTTCCTGCCTCACCTGCTGAGCAAGGGCGAAGGCCACATCATCAACGTGTCGAGCATCTTCGGCATCGTCAGTCTGCCCACCCAGGGCGCCTATAACGCCAGCAAGTTCGCGGTGCGCGGGTTCACCGAAGCGCTGCGTCAGGAACTCTGCGGCACCGCGATCAAGGTCAGCTGCGTCCACCCAGGGGGCATCCGAACCAACATCGCCCGCTCGGCGCGCTTTTATCAGGGCATCGATGGCAGGACCGACGCCACCAAGGCTGCGGCCCGCTTCGACAAACTGGCGCGCACCTCTGCGGATCAAGCCGCACAGATCATCATCAAGGGCATAAAGGCCGGTCAGCCGCGCATCATGGTCGGTGCCGATGCCCGCTTCCTCGACCACCTGCAACGCCTGCTACCTGCCAACTACCCTCGCCTGCTGGGCAAACTGCTGAAAAAGAGTTGAACCCCGTGCAGACCAATGACTTCTAAGCATCGCCTTCATTGATAGAAGACAAGGCTACCCCCTACGCACCCCGTGTTAGGCTTTGCCCATCACGGCCCCGGTTCGGGCCACAAGCTACCGAGAGGAGAACTGGTATGGAAATCAACATCGGAATCGCGGAACAGGATCGCGCCGCCATCGCAGAGGGTCTGTCCCGCCTGCTGGCCGACACCTACACCCTCTATCTCAAGACTCACAACTTCCACTGGAACGTCACCGGGCCGATGTTCAACACCCTGCACCTGATGTTCGAAGGGCAGTACAACGAACTCTCCCTGGCAGTGGACGCCATCGCCGAACGTATCCGCGCCCTGGGCTTCCCTGCGCCCGGCACCTACGCTGCCTACGCCCGCCTGTCTTCCATCAAGGAAGAAGAAGGCGTACCGGCCGCCGAGGACATGATCAAGCAACTGGTCCAAGGCCAGGAGGCCGTCGTGCGTACCGCCCGCGGCATTTTCCCGCTATTGGACAAGGTCAGCGACGAACCCACCGCCGACCTGCTGACCCAGCGCATGCAAGTCCACGAAAAGACTGCATGGATGCTCCGCAGCCTGCTCGCCGCCTGACCTCCAGGCACATAAAATAGGCCCGGGATAGCCGGGCCTTTCGCTATGCGCGAAAGCCCGCCTGATCTATGCTCTGGCAATTCGAAATCTCGCCACAGTGAAGTGCATGAGCAAGCCTCCGAAACATCCGTCGCTGCTTGAGCTTTTCCCCGAAGAAACCCGTGAGGCGGCCGACCTGCTGAAGCAGGCCATTCCTCACATGGTGCGCCATGCAATACCGCCAAACCCGGTGCACTACGCCCTCTGGTACACCTACAGCAAGGGTGTGGAGCCGGACCTCAACCGCCGACTGGACAAGATCACCAACGATTTCGACATCTTCCCGCCGGAGTCGGCCATCAAGCTGTTCCGCGAATACATCATTCGCGGAGAATTGGACGAGGCGCGTCATGGCCAGCAACAGGTCATCGACCTGGTAGACGACATCGAGGGCGACGTCAGCCGCAGCGTCAATGGCAGCCAGGCCTACCAGAACAGCCTGACTGCAGGGCTGGCCGCCCTGCACGAACCCATCATCGACGATCTACCCAGCGTGCTGAACCATCTCCAGGAAAGCACCCAGCTGATGCAGGAACAGCAGGAGCAGTTCCTCTATCGCCTGCGCGCTGCACAGGCGGAAATCCAGAACCTGCGCAACCAACTGGAACGCGCGCAGCTGGCCGCCACCCTGGACGGCCTGACTCAGGTGTTCAACCGCCAGGCATTTACTCGCCTGCTGGAGCAATCCCTGAAAGGCGGCCAGGAAGGCCTGGCGCTGGTGATGCTGGATATCGACCACTTCAAGCAATTCAACGACCAGTTCGGCCATCCACTGGGGGATCGCGTGCTCCAGCACGTAGGACAGTTGCTGCGGGAGCTGTTGCCACCGCGCGCCATGGCCGGTCGCTACGGCGGCGAAGAGTTCTGTGTGGTACTGCGTGACTGCCAGGACCTGGACGCTGCACGGACCTTTGCCGAGAAACTGCGCAACAAAATGCAAGCACTGCGCGTGAAAGTCCGCCGCACAGATCAAGTGCTCGACACGATCACCGCCAGCTTCGGCCTGGCCCTGGCGGAACCCGGCGACACCCTGGAAAGCCTTATCACCCGGGCCGACGACGCCCTCTATCAGGCCAAGCGCAATGGCCGCAACCAGGTGCATCCGCCAGCCACGGAAGAAGCGCTAACCGCTTGATTTGAGTAGCCCTCTCCTTTCCTGTTAAATACAGCCGGTGCCGCAGGTCGATCCAGCGACCTGCGGCATAGGCCGATGGCATGCCCTCTTCATCTCGCGTGGCCCGGCTCTTCCGTTAGAGATTCCGTTTCCAAGGTGAATCCATTGAACATACTGAAAATCGTCCATCTGTTGACGGGCGCTGCCGCTTTGCTGCTGTCCTTCATTCCTAGCCTGCGCGCTGACGCCCTCCCCTACCTGCAACAACCCGATGCGCTTTACCTGGCCTTCTGCGGCCTGCTTAACCTGCTGCTGGCGCCGGTGGTTCCTGCCTGGGCCAAGGGCCTTCACAACCAGCTGCAGAACCTGGTTTCCGCCCTACTGGTGCTGGCAGTGATCCTGCAGACCCTGATTCTTCTGGCCCCTCTGCCGACAATCGGCGAGCAGCCGGCCGTCCTCGTCAGCCTCCTTGCGGTGATTCTCGGCGTCGCACTTCATCTGGCCATCAACCTGCGCAAGGTAACCCAGGCACCGCTACTGCCCCAGGACATGTCCAACCGCGAAACCGGCACCGTGAAGTGGTTCAACACCTCAAAGGGCTTCGGTTTCATCTCCCGTGACTCCGGGGATGACATCTTCGTGCACTTCCGCGCCATTCGCGGCGAAGGCCACCGCGTGCTGATCGAAGGCCAGCGCGTGGAGTTCTCTGTGATCCAGCGGGACAAAGGCCTGCAGGCCGAAGACGTGATTGCCGCACTGCCCAGCCGACGCTGATAGCAACAACGAAACAGGCCGCTAATTGGCGACCTGTTTCATGGGCGATCAGTAATGGGGCGGGGGCGCCTCGTCCTCGCTAGGGCCGAACTGGCCAAGCAGCTCCTCCTGGCGCTTGGCCAGTGCCGCCACCTGAAGCTGCAGGCGATCTACCGCTTTCTGCTGCTCAACCAGTACATCGTTCAGGGTCTGGATGGTGTCATCCTGAAAAGCCAGTCGGCTCTCCAGGTCAGCAATGCGTAGCTCCAAACTCATGGCTCACTCCTCCACGAAGCGGAAATCATCGGCCAGTACCAGGCGCAGCTTGGCGCGAATGGCGGCCACATCCTCAGTTGAATAGGCCACGGCCGGATGGCGCCCCCAGACCGGAGCAGGCCAGGCCACATCCTCACGGCGCCGCACGATTACATGCATGTGCAACTGACTGACCACATTACCCAGCGTGGCGACGTTCATCTTGTCGGCCCCGAAGGTGTCCTTGAGGGTTTCCGCCAGGAACGTCGTCTCTTGCCAGAGCTGATGCTGCTCGTCAGCGCCGAGCTGAAACAGCTCACTGACTTCCTCGCGACGCGGCACCAGGATGAACCACGGGTACTGGGCATCGTTCATCAACAGCAGGCGGCACAGGGGAAAATCACCGATGGGCAGGGCGTCCTGCTGAAGTCTTGGATCCAAGGCGAACATACTGGCCTCTCCTGTTCGGCGGTAGGGAATTCGAGATTAGCACCCTGCCGCAGCCATACCACCAGCGCAGGGGCGCGCAGCATAGCCAAGGCGCGCGGAGAGCGGAACTCGGAGCGCCCCGCCACCTATATATAAGGAAGCGAAGCGATACAGCGCACCAGAATCGCGCACATCCCGCGCTTCGTTACCTCTCGCCACACTCGAGTTACTCTCCGCAAGCCAGATCGCAGCCACTGACCATCCATGGCTTTGGCGTGATCGCCTGTCAATAGCCACCCGACGCGCAAAATGCCTCATTTCGGGGCAGAGACTTTCCGCTCCAAGCATGCTGGGATCAGGCATTGGCCAAGCTGGAACGACCGCACCACGTGGGTAAGGGAGGTTTTCTTTCCGTCCTCCCCAGTTTGTGCACGGTTGTTGCTTAACAGGTGCCAGGTCACACGCGGGAACGGCAACAACTCCAATGGACGCCCACCCGCATAGTGCCTCGGATACATAGGGGATGAAGGGATGCAAGGCTGAACCTATAGATATGCGACACAGGTCTTTTCGATTTGCGACAGCACTGTGAAGAAATCGTAAGGACTAGGTTTCAACTATCGCCATAATTGTCGCCGTGCTATAAGTTAGCGCCGACACAAAAAGAAAGAACCGCCTTCCATAAATTAAGAAAGCGGCGAGAATCTTCAAAACCAAAGGAGCAATCACAATGCAAGTGATGAAGTGGAGCGCACTGGCTCTGGCCGTGACCGCCGGTAGCATGCAGTTGGCTTTTGCCAGCGCCCAGGAAGAGTCCAAGGGCTTCGTAGAAGACAGCAATCTGACTCTTCTGAACAAGAACTTCTTCTTCTACCGCGACTTCCGTAACAACCCTTCCACCAGCCAGAACTACCGTAAAGAATGGGCCCATGGCATCAGCGCCATGTACGAGTCCGGCTTTACTCAAGGCACTGTAGGCTTCGGCGTTGACGCCCACGGCATGCTGGGCCTGAAGCTGGACAGCGGCAACGGCACCAACGGTACCGGCCTGCTCCCCACCGGCTCTGACGGTCGCTCCCAGGATGATTACTCCTATGCGGGTGGCTCCGTTAAAATGCAGGTGTCCAACACCCAGCTGAAATACGGCAACCTGTTCCCGACCGCTCCGGTATTCGCTACCGGTACCGCTCGTCTGTTCCCGGGCTCCGCTGAAGGCTTCCAGCTGCTGAGCAGCGAGATCGAAGGCCTGAACATCGACGCCGGCCACTTCACCTCCATCCGTGACGGCAGCTCCTCCACCAACAGCCACGGCGAAATCACCACCACCTACACTGGCATCGCCAGTGATAGCGCCGACTACGTGGGCGGTTCCTACTCCTTCACCGACAACGTCAGCGCAAGCCTGTACGGTGCCGAGCTGGAAGACATCTGGCGCCAGTACTACGGCAACCTGAACTGGAACATTCCGTTCAGCGACAGCCAAGCCCTGAATCTGGACTTCAACGTCTACCGCACCCTGGACGAAGGTCAGGCCCTGGCTGGCGATCTCGACAGCACCGCCTGGTCCGCCGCCGCCGCCTACTCCATCGGCGCCCACAAGTTCACCCTGGCCTACCAGAAAGTGAACGGCGACGAACCCTTCGACTACATCGCGATGGACGGCCAAAACTCCGGCGACTCCATCTACCTGGCCAACTCCGTTCAGTACTCCGACTTCAACGGCCCGAACGAGAAGTCCATCCAGGTTCGCTACGACCTGAACATGGCTGAGTACGGCGTACCTGGCCTGAGCTTCATGGCTCGCTACATCACCGGTGAAGACGTTGACGGCACCAAGGCCGACCCGAATGGCGCCTTCGCTGGTGCAATCGGCGAAGATGGCAAGGAATGGGAACGCGACATCGAAGCCAAATACGTGGTTCAGGAAGGTGCTGCTAAAGACCTGTCCATCCGTATTCGTCACGCCAGCTGGCGCGCTAACAACGACATGGCCTTCTTCGGCTCCGCTGGCGGCACCGCCAACGACGAAATCCGTGTGATCACCGAGTACCCGCTGGATATCCTGTAATATCCCTCGCGTACACGTAAGTGATAAAAGAAACCCGGCCTAGGCCGGGTTTCTTTTTGCTCAAACTTTAATCACCCAAGGGCAACGCATAAGTACCCGTTACATGTGCGACGAGATTCTCTTCCTCACCTTGCGAATAGAGGGACACTTCACAAACTGCTTGACGGCGACCAAGTTTAAGTATCTTCGCCTCAGCAACTAGATCCACTGGTTTGGGTTTCGCGAGGAAGTTGATATTCAAGTTGGACGTCACTGCCATCTCGACTTTACCGAGCCGCCCCAGCACGACTGCATACATGGCTGCATCGGCCAGCGCCATGATGGTCGGACCGGACAAGGTTCCCCCTGGACGCACCAATCTGGACTGGAAAGGCACCCTCGCCAGCGCGCCCCGATCGTCGATCCGCTCGATACGGAGGTCGATATCCTCTGCCATGGGCACCCCAGCGCGAATCAATGCTTCAACCTGCTCCGCTGTCAGACTCACTACGTCGCCCTCCTCCCTCTACGGGACTGCAATCCTGTACGCCACTTGATCAGGGCCGTACAATGCCGAGCCATTCAAACCCATCGCAACCGACAGAACGGCCAAACATGCGTACCAGTCAGTACCTGCTGTCTACCCTCAAGGAAACCCCCGCCGACGCCGTGGTGATCAGCCACCAGTTGCTGCTGCGTGCCGGTATGATCCGCAAGCTTGCCTCCGGCCTCTACACCTGGCTGCCAATGGGCCTGCGAGTACTGCGCAAGGTCGAGACGGTGGTCCGCGAAGAAATGAATGCCGCCGGCGCGCTCGAGGTGCTGATGCCCGCCGTGCAGCCCGCCGAGCTGTGGCAGGAGTCCGGCCGCTGGCAGCAGTATGGCCCCGAACTACTGCGCCTGAAGGACCGCCATGAGCGCGAGTTCTGCGTTGGGCCAACCCATGAAGAAGTCATCACCGACATGGCGCGCAATGAGCTGAACAGCTACAAGCAGCTGCCGCTCAACTTCTATCAGATCCAGACCAAGTTCCGTGACGAGATCCGCCCGCGCTTCGGCTTGATGCGTGGCCGCGAGTTCGTGATGAAGGACGCCTACTCCTTCCACATGAACCAGGAATCGCTGCAGGAAACCTACGACCGCATGCACCAGGCCTACTGCAACGTGTTCAGCCGCCTGGGCCTGGACTTCCGTCCCGTGCTGGCCGACACCGGCTCCATCGGCGGCACGGGCTCCCACGAGTTCCACGTGCTGGCGGACTCCGGTGAAGACGATATCGCCTTCAGCGACAGCTCCGACTACGCCGCCAACGTCGAGAAGGCGGAAGCCCTGCCCCGCGAGACCGAGCGTCCCGCCGCGAGCCAGGAACTCAAGCTGATCGACACTCCGAATACCAAGACCATCGCCGACCTGGTGGAAAACTTCGACCTGCCGATCGAGAAGACCATCAAGACCCTGGTGGTGCATGCCGCCGAGGAAGGCAAACTGGTCGCCTTGATCGTTCGTGGCGACCACGAGTTGAACGAAATCAAGGCCGCCAACCTGCCCCAGGTCGCGAACCCGCTGGTCTTCGCCAGCGAAGCTGAGCTGCGCCAGGCCATTGGCGCAGGCGCGGGCTCCCTTGGCCCGCTGAACCTGCCGCTGCCCTGCGTGGTGGACCGCTCCGTCGCCCTGATGAGCGACTTCGCCATCGGCGCCAACATCGACGACAAGCACTACTTCGGCGTGAACTGGGAGCGCGACCTGCCCCTGCCGGAAATCGCCGACCTGCGTAACGTGGTCGCTGGCGACCCGAGCCCAGACGGCAAAGGCACCCTGGTGATCAAGCGCGGCATCGAAGTCGGTCACATCTTCCAGCTGGGCACCAAGTACAGCGAAGCCATGAAGCTGAACGTGCTCAGCGAACAAGGCAAGCCGGTCACGCTGATCATGGGTTGCTACGGGATTGGTGTCTCTCGCGTGGTCGCTGCTGCCATCGAGCAGAATTACGACGACCGCGGCATCCTGTGGCCTGAAGCCCTGGCACCGTTCCAGGTCGCCCTGGTACCGCTCAAGTACGAGACCCCGGCCGTCAAGGAAGCTACAGACAAGCTCTATGCCGAGCTGCGCGCAGCTGGCGTCGACGTGTTGCTGGATGACCGTGACAAGAAAACCAGCCCCGGCGTCAAATTTGCCGACATGGAGCTGATCGGCATTCCGCACCGCATCGTGGTAAGCGAGCGCGGCCTGGCCGAAGGCAACCTGGAATACAAGAACCGCCGCGAAGCCGACAGCCAGGCTGTGCCGGTGGCTGAGGTTCTGTCCTTCATCACCGCCCGCGTGAATCGCTGATCGAAAGAATGTCCATGCGTAGTTCCCATTACCTCGTCGGCGCCGCCTTGTGCGGCACCCTCTTCGTCAGCGGCTGTGCCAACCATTTGCCACAGCGCAGTGAGCACGAAGAGCGTGTCGAGCGCAAACTGCTGAACCATAGCCTGCAGATCGACGTGGGTGATCCACAGGTACTGGAACTGCCGCAACGACGCATCCGCATCAACGAGCAGAAGACCTTCGAAGTCACTGAGTTCGAAGTTAGCCGTCACTATGATCGCTACACGCCCTACCAGCCCTGGCGGGAGCTCTACGAGGTTCCGCTGGGCGCGGTGGCGGTAGTAGCCGGTGTTGGCGCCAACCTACTCAACGTAGTGTTGCTCGGCAGCCTGCCGGACACGGCAACCAAGGACTGGATCAGCTACGGCTTTGCCGGCCTCAACCCGGCAATGAACGTCGAATCCAACGGCCGCTCCGAGCAAAACCTGGCCAGCATCGACGAGAAGCAGCAGGACAAGCGCATGGAGTACTCCAGCCTGCCCTGGGCCGAACGTCCGGTACTGGTGAAGTTGGGCGGCCACACCCATGAGCTGCTGACCGATCGCAACGGCATCCTGCGCCTGAACCTGCTGGACGGCCCCTTCGCCGACCAGGACATCAGTCGCATCGGCCAGCTCCTGCTGAGTGTCGAAGACCCCATGGACAGCGCCCGAGCCGATGCCACCCTCGGCATCAGCCACACCTTGCGTGGCAAGCTGGCGGAAGCCCATGCGCTGATCTTCGAAGACCTCGAAGACGACGAAGTCCCGCAGTGGGTCCATCGGGTCAAGCGCCTGTCGGAGCTGGGTCTGGAAGAGGAAGCCAGCGAACTGGAGCAGAGCCTGATCGAGCTGACTCGCAACGATCCGGAGCTGCAGCAGGAGTTTCTCCAATCACTGATGAAAGATGCCGGGCGACTGGCTGCCGACCCCGGCGATTCGGATTGAGCCCTTTCAGGAGCGAGCCTCGCTCGCGCCTGCCTTGCGGCCTCAGCGCCGCACGATAAAGCCGGTTATGCCCTGCAGCGGCTGCTCCTGAAGCTCCACGCCCGTCACCTGTGCCTCGGCCGGCCCCTGCTCCAGCCAGGCAGCCAACTCGCGCACCGCGCCATCCGCCCCCTCAACCAGCACCTCGACCCGGCCGTCAGCCAGGTTGCGTATCCAACCGTCCAGCTCCAGGCGGTCGGCCTGTTCCTGCGTCGACTGGCGGTAATAGACACCCTGCACCTTGCCGCTCACGTAGCCATGCAGACAGATTCGCGCCATCGTCCTACCCCCCTTTGCGCAGCTCTTCGAGGCGCGCAGTCAGGCCCGCCGCACTCTGCTCGCCCAGCAGGCGCTCCCGCAATTTGCCCTGAGCATCGATGATGTAGGTGACAGGCAACGCTTCACTGCGCGGCAGGTCGTAACGCGTGGACGGGTCCTCTGCCAGCACCGTGAACTGGATGCCCATTTTCTGCGCGGCCTGGCCGAGCTCATCGCCCTTCAGCCCGTCGAAATTGACCCCCAACACCTTTACGCCCTTGTCACGTTGCTGCTTGGCCAAAGCGTTGAGTTCGGGGATCTCCGTACGGCAGGGCGCACACCATTCGGCCCAGTAATTGATGACCAGCCACTGGCCTTCGAGGCGCTCAACCGCTACCTTCTGTCCATGCTGATCGACGCCAACGTCGTCCGAGCAGCTGGCCAGGAGCAGGCCGGCGCCCATCAGTGCGAACACCCCTATTACAGCCTGGAGTCGCGATCCCATGCATTCGGTCCTCGTGTACGCGGGGTTGGTATGACGCTCGATGCCCTGCGCCTGGAGGTGCCGGACATCCTGGAAGAAAACAGCACTCCACTGGCAAGCGTTCCGGCGCTCCTCGCGCAAGCGCGTCAACTCCCTCAGGATAGTGCCCTGCAGCAGGTCCTGGGGCTTTTGTTCAGGCTCAACCGCAGCACCCTGACCTTACTCGAAAGGCAGCGCGTGCTGCAAAGCTTCAGCGAGGAGTTTCGCCACTACGCCCGGTCCTATCAGGACCGGACGGTGCCGCCCACCCTCTTCGTCAAGTTATGTGACGAACTGGCCTGCGGATTCAAGCGCCTGTTGCTGCAGATTCTTCAGCGGCACCAGCCTTCGCGCCCACACCTGGCGTGGTGTTTGTACATGGCCCAGCACTTCCTCGCCCAAACCCAGCTGCGCCACTACCAGCTCTATCAGGAACCCAGCCCGCGCCTGTGGCGCGACAGCCACCTGCTGTATTGGATCGGCGAGCACCAGAGTTGCCTGGACGAGCCGGTTGCAGCCGCCTTCCGCCCCACGCCAGCGAACACCCTGCGCGGCCTCTACCAGCAGATGCTGCTGCTGGCCCTGAGCAACCCCTTCCATCTGAGCGAAGGCGAATGCCCGCTGCTGTTCGGCGCCCTGGCGCCGCTCGCCGGCCTGGCGCGGCTTCTCCCCTGGGACGAGGAAGACGAGAATGGCAGCCCGACCGTCGACCTGACCGAATCCCAGCCCTGCTTGCCACTGGATCAGCGCCCGGATGGTGCCAGCACGTATTTGCGCCGTTTCGAGTTGGGTGCGCTGCTGATCGCCGTGCATGAACCCGCTCCCCTGCGCAGCGAAAGTGAAAACCAGCTCCTTGAAAAGGTTCGCCAGCACTGGCTGGGACGCCAGCAGCGCCGCCATCCGCGCACCGAACAATCGGGGCAGTGCCAGTTGGTGGTGGGCCTGGCGGCCATCCATGCCGAATTGCTCGCCCAGCATCCTGGCCGCTGCGACGCGAAGTTGCTCGATGCCAGCCCTGGCGGCGCTCGCCTGCTTTGCCATGGCGATCTGGGCAACCCGTTGCCGGTGGGGCAGCTCGTGTTGGTCCAGGCCCTGGGCTCACCGGTCCTCGCCTTGGTGCGCTGGCGTTACCAGAACACCGAGGGGCTTCACCTCGGCCTGCGCTACCTGAAGGGCCTGCCACGTCCGGTCTGGTTGCGCCGTGCGCCTAACGCCCAGACACATCCCGGTGTACTGCAGAGCACGCCAGAACCCGGCAATGGCTGGCACCACGGCCTGTGGCTGCCGTGTAAACAGTTCGGCGAAGAAGAGAACCTCTGGCTGCAGCTGGCCAGCGTGCACAACCAGGCCATCGTGCGACTACCAGAGCCCAATCTCTGCACCTCGCTGGTGGCGCGCTATCGCCTGCAACTTGCCTGAGTGGTCAAACTGCGAGGCGGGTCACGTCATCCGGTGGCCAAGGCGCACAGTTCGCGTGGAAATGGCTGCTTATAATCCCGGTCCATCGGTACGAGCGTACCTTTCCAGCCTGGATGCCCCATGCAACAGCAAGACAGCCTGATCGGCCCAGTCCCTGCCCGCGTCGTCGAAGTCGCCCGCTCTACCGTCACGCCCTTCGAAGGCCGGGTGGCAGATTTCAATGTGGCGGCCTGGCTGCATCTACCGGGCATGACGGATCTGCCGGTCTCGCTGCAGGTGAGCTACATGGACGGCGAACAACGACGCGAAGTCGCGGTGGATCACGGCAGGCTCAATGCCAAGGGCAAGATCCTGCTGGCCGGTATCGCTCGCTTGCCTTTCAAGCAGAAGATCGACCAGATGCAGGTGCGCCTTCGCGCCGCCGTCCCGATCAAGGGATTGCTGGTGGAAGAACTCTTCGTGCAGCCCGTGGAACTGGCCGAGCCAGCCAACCGCCAGGTACGTGCCTGACGGGCTTCAGCCGGGCAGCGCCCGATTGTTTTCCTGGGACGGTAACTCCGCCCCGTCCTGCTCCGCTTGCACGACCACTGGCGCCAGGGATTCCGGCCAGTGACGGAACGTCAGCCCGGTCACCCGGTTCAGCCCCTCCAGCGCCCGTTGCGGTGCGCGCTCGTGCAGGTGGATCAGTTTGTCTTTCGCGGTACCCATTGCCTTCATCCCCTGGCCATCGGTTCGATGGCCCCTTCCCTGTCAGTGCCATAAACATGCCAACCGCAACGGCCCGCAACTTCACGGCCCGCTGCTGGATCGAGCCGGCGCCGTCTACCGTCCACTGACAAATTTCGTCAGTCGTGCCCCGGCTTGAGCCATTGAGCCAGGCTGCCACCAAACAAGGCCTGCTGCTCTTCCTCAAGCAGCTCCAAAGCCTTGCGCAGCGGCGGATACCACGCCTCATCCAGATGTTCGGGCAACTGGCCAAGCCGTGGCAGCGGCCAGGGCATGTGGACGAGTAGCTGATAAAAACCGTAGCCGCTCAAATCACGACAGAGCACCCACGAACCGCCACTGGCGCGGCAGACCAGGTGCTGACTTTCCAGCAACTCCAGCATCTCCAGCCACTCATCCTCCGGCAGGTGCCAGCCGGCCCGCTGTACATCCAGGTGACGCACCGGCATGCCGCGCAACTGCCGATCATGGAACACCCGCAGGATCCCGAGCAGCACCAGCAAGCGCGGCAGCGCGCGGCGACGCCAGTGCCAGGGCGTGGAAAGGTTGCACACCAGTTCGGCACCAAACAGCACGATGACCCAGGACAAGTAGATCCACAGCAGGAACAACGGCACCGTGGCGAACGCACCATAGATCAGTTGGTAGCCAGGAAAGAAGCTGACGTAGAGGCCGAACAGGGCCTTGGCGGCCTCGAACAGCAGCGCGGTGAAGACGCCGCCCGCCAAAGCGTGGCGCACCGGCACCCGGGCGTTGGGTACCGCGGCATAGATCAGCGTGAAAGCTGCAATGCTGGATAGCAACGGCATGAACCCGAGCAGGGTCTTGGCGCCGATCAGGGCATCCGGACCGGAAAGCAGCGACAACGAGGTGATATAGGTACTGACGGCGAATCCCGCCCCCAGCAGCAAGGGGCCAAGGCTGAGAATCGCCCAGTAAAGCAGAAAGCTGGAAACGCCCCGCCGCGGTTGGCGCACTCGCCAAATGGTGTTGAAAGCTTTCTCGATGGTCACCAGCATCATGAACGCGGTCACGACCAGCAGGCCGACGCCGACCCAGGTCAGGTGCCGCGCCTGCACCGTGAAACCACGCAGGTATTCCTGCAGGGTTTCCCCCGTGGAGGGCACGAAGTTACGGAAGATGAAGCTCTGGATCTGCTCGCCCGTGCCCTGGAAAGCCGGAATGGCCGAGAGCATGGTGAACGTCACCGTCATCATCGGCACCACGGCGAACAGGCTGGTATAGGTGAGGGCTGCGGCGCTGTTGGTGCCACGATCGGCAATGAAGCGTTGCAGCAGAAAGCGCCAGAATTCGACGACGTCGGTGAGGCGTTGGCGCATTCCATCTCCTTGATTCATATCGGCCCGGCCCGGCTCAGCAGACCGCAACCACGGTGCACGGTTCAGGCCGACACCGCGACACGGTTAGAATAGCCGTCTCGACCAAGCCCATGCGACCCCCGACATGACTGAACTGACCCTCTACCACAACCCTCGCTGCTCCAAATCCCGCGGCGCCCTGGAGCTGCTGGAAGCCCGGGGCCTGGCCCCTTCCATCGTGCGCTACCTGGAAACGCCGCCCAGTGCCACCGAATTGCGAGACCTGCTGGCCAAGCTGGGGCTGACCGCCCGTCAGCTATTGCGCACCGGTGAAGATGAGTACAAAGCCCTCAGTCTGGACGACACCAGCCTCTCCGAAGAGCAACTGATCGCCGCCATGGCCGCCCATCCGAAGCTGATCGAACGCCCCATCCTGGTCGCCGGCGACAAGGCCGTGGTCGGCCGTCCGCCAGAGAAGGTACTGGAGATCCTTCCTTGAGCGCGCCCTACATCCTGGTTCTCTACTACAGCCGTCACGGCGCCACCGCCGAGATGGCCCGACAGATCGCCCGTGGCGTCGAGCTGACCGGCCTGGAGGCGCGCCTGCGCACCGTACCCGCGGTGTCCACCGAGTGCGAAGCCGTGGCTCCGGACATCCCCGCCGACGGCGCGCTCTACGCCACCCTCGACGACTTGCGCCACTGCGCTGGTCTGGTGCTGGGCAGCCCCACCCGCTTCGGCAACATGGCAGCGCCGCTGAAATACTTTATCGACGGCACCAGTAGCCTTTGGCTGACCGGCGAACTGGTGGGCAAACCGGCGGCAGTGTTCACCTCCACCGCCAGCCTGCACGGCGGCCAGGAGACGACCTTGCTGTCGATGCTGCTGCCACTGATGCACCACGGCATGCTGGTCACCGGCCTGCCCTACAGTGAACCCGCGTTGCTGGAAACCCGTGGCGGCGGCACCCCCTATGGGGCCAGCCATCATGCCGGGGCCGACGGCAAGCGGCCGCTGGACGAGCAGGAAATCGCACTCTGCCGCGCCCTGGGCCAGCGCCTGGCGCAAACGGCGCAACGCCTGGAGACCCCGCGTGGCTAGAAAACCCAAGAAACTGCCGGAACTCGCCTGGCTGGCTCCGCGCATGTCTTCCAGCCGAGTAGTCAGCCTGGCGAGCTTCATCGCCCTGGCCCTGCTACTGACTGTAAACACTCTATTCTTCGCTGACCTGCACGGCGCCAGGACCTGGGTAGTCCTGGCTATCCAACTGGTCCCCCTGGCCCTGCTCGCCCCCGGCATGATTCTCGGCAACGCCCGCGCCCATGCCTGGACCTGCTTCGTAGTGAATATCTATTTCATCCAGGGCGTACTCGCCGCCATCGACCCGGCACGCAGCCTGTTCGGCTGGCTGGAAGCCGGCCTTAGCCTGCTGTTGTTCTGCGCGGCGCTGCTCTATACCCGGTGGCGTTTCCAGTACAACCGCAAGCTCGCCGGGGAGTGATTCCCGACCAGAAACAAAAAAGCCCGGACTTCGCTCCGGGCTTTTTCTTCTGGCAGCTTGCAAGCGCTCGTGACTACCAGCCAAAGATTTCCTTGAGGAACGGAATGGTCAGCTTGCGCTGGGCCTGAAGCGATGCCTGATCAAGGATATCCAGCAGGTCGAACAACAAGTTCATGCTGCGCGGGCCACGGGTCAGGATGAAGCGCCCGACTTCGTCGGTCAAGTGCAGGCCACGGCGGGAGGCACGTAATTGCAATGCCCGCAGCTTGTCTTCATCGGACAGCGCATGCAGCTGGAACACTAACGCCAGGGTCAGGCGTGACTTCAGGTCCGGCAGCTTGATACCCAATTCGCGAGGTGACTTGCTGGCCGACAGGAGCAGCTTGCGGCCGGCGTCGCGAAGACGGTTGAACAGGTGGAACAAACCCTCCTCCCATTCCGGCCGCCCCGCCAGGGCATGCAAGTCGTCCAGGCAGACCAGCTCGCACTGTTCCAGGTTGTCGAAGACTTCCGGGCCGTAGTGCACCAGTTCGTCCATGGGCAGGTAGATCGCCTGCTCATCGCGCTGCTCGAAGCGCAGACAGGCGGCCTGCAGCAGATGACTGCGCCCTGCGCCTTCACCTCCCCACAGATAGATCAGGCTCTCGGTCCAGCCGGCATCGGGTTCGCACAGGCGTTCGACATAGCCGAGTGCCGCAGCGTTGGCGCCGGGATAGAAGTTGGCGAAGGTGGCGTCGTCACGCAGACGCACACTCAGGGGAAGCTGGATCGGTGTCATGCCGTACTGGGAGGGTCGTCGGGACCACTACTCGACTGTCCGTAAAGGTCGGAAAGTTTATAGAAATCATGCGCATGGCGCAGCAAAACCATGATGATTGCCGCCACGGGTAGTGCCAGCAGCACGCCGGTGAAGCCAAACAACTGGCCGCCAGCAAGTATCGCAAAGATTACCGCCACCGGGTGCAGGCCAATGCGATCGCCCACCAGCAGCGGGGTCAGCAGCATACCCTCAAGTAACTGCCCAATGGTGAAAACCGCCACCACACCTATCAATGGATAGAGTTCGAAGCCCCCGTACTGGAACATTGCCGCCAACACCGCAGCGCCGAAACCCACCACGAATCCCATGTAGGGCACGATGCTGGCCAGCCCGGCTACCAGGCCGATCAGCAATCCCAGGTCCAGCCCCACCAGCATCAGCCCGGCGGCGTAGATCAGGCCCAGCGCCAGCATCACCAGCAACTGGCCCCGCACGAAAGCACCCAGCACTTCATGGCACTCGCCTACCAGCAGGACGACATAGGACTCGCGGCTGCGGGGCAACAAACCACGGAGCTTGGCCACCATCAAGTCCCAGTCCCGCAGCAGGTAGAACGCCACGACCGGAATCAACAGCAGGTTGCCCAGCCAACCCAACAGTGCCAGGCCCGAGGCCGTGACTCTTGCCAGCAAGGTACTGGCAATGTCGGTGGTCTGGCCCAGGTGGCCACTGATCACCGCCTTGAGTCTATCGAAGCCCCAGAAGTCCCCAGGCAGACCAAGCTGGGCCTGAACCCGGGGCAGCGCACTCTGTTGCAACCAGTCGAGCATCTGGGGCGCCACCTCGTAGAGGCGGAAAAGCTGACGGCCGAGCATGGGCAACAGCACCAGCAGCAGCGCCAGCAGGATCAGTCCGAACAGGCCGAATACCAACGCAACTCCCCAGGTGCGGGACAGGCCCAGCCGCTCCACGCGATCAACCAGCGGGTCGCCGAGATAGGCCAGCAGCATGCCCACGAGGAAGGGCGAGAGAACGGGGTGCAACTCGTAGAGCAACCACCCCAGAAACAGAAAGCCACCCAGCCAAAGCCAGCGGCGCGAATCGGTCATGTCAGGCCCTCATCCTTGCGTAACGAAATTTCCGCCCCCAATCCCAGACGTAGTGGGCTCCGCTTCCCAATGTCACCACCAGCACCATCCAGCTCAGCGGCCCGCGCAACGAAGCCAGTGCCGGCGCCAGGCTGAGTTCCAGCAGTACGTAGAGCACCAGGAGCATCTGCAGCAAAGTACTGAGCTTGCCCAACCAGCTCGGCGAAAACTCCGCCGGCCCTGCCAACACGCGGAACAACCCGGCCCCCAGCACTATCAGCAGGTCACGCAGGAACACCACCAGTGCCAGCCAGAGCGGCAGCACCTGGGTAATGGTCAGGCAGATGAAGCAGGTCACCAGCAGGAGCTTGTCGGCCAAAGGGTCGAACAGCGAGCCGAAGCGGCTGGTCCAGTGGTAACGCCGGGCGAGAAAACCGTCCAAGGCATCGGAGCTGGCCGCCAGGACGAACAGCACCAGGGCCTGGTCATGTCGATCGGACAGCAGCAACCCGGCAATGGGCAGAACCAGTGCCAGGCGCAGCAAGGTCAGCAGATTGGGCAACTGGTGCATGGCATCCCCGTCACGGGTAGGCCAGCAGTGTACGCCCGCTACCAGTGGAAGCGCAGCAGGTTGTTGCGCGGCACCACCTGAGGTGCTGGCGCAGCCTGAGAATCAGCGGACGGGGCGGGTGCGGCAGGCGCCTCGGGCGGCGACTCCTGGAGTCCAGCCAGGGCCAGCTGGGCGCGCAGTTGCTCGGGAGTGGCGGTCACCTGGAATTCCAGGCGGTCACCCTCGACCTTGAGCAGGCGTGCGCCGAACGGCTCCAGCAGGCGCGACAACTCGGCATAACGCTCCAGGTTGGCACCTTGAACCTCCAGCTCCAGACTCTGCCCAGCACCACGTGCCACCACGAAGCGCGGCGCCAGACGCTGGCTCACCGCCGACATCACGGCATCGGCCACTGCAGTGCTGTCGGCCCCTTCGGCAGTACCCTGCTCGCGGCTGTCCCCCAGCCACAAGCGCCATTGGGCCTGCCACTTGCCGTCGGTCTCGCTGGCATCCACTGCCAGCAGGGCATCCGCACCATAACGCTCGGACGCCTGGGTCAGTGCGCCGGGCGCGGCGGAAGTGAGTTGTTCGGGAGTCGCCAACAACTGCTCGTTGAGGTCGGCGAGCGGAAGGCGCAGCGGCAAACCACGGTTCTGCGCTGCCTGGCGCAGTGGCGCTGCGGTTTCCTGGCCGTCACCGACCAGGCTGTTGCTACCCTCACCGGAACGGTTCAACCACCAGGCGAGAATGGCCGGTCGGTTGGCGCTCCACAGCGGAATACCGGCCTGGCGCAGCGTGCGTTCGGCGGTGATCGGGTCGAAATCCACCACCAGGGTCTGGCCTTCATAGCCGTACTGGCTGATGAGTTGCTGCGGGTCCTTGCGCACGGCATCCAGGGCCGGGCTCTGGGCGGCCTTGGGGTCACCGGACAGGCGTAGAACCAGCGTGTCCAGGGCGCGTACCAAGGCCTGATTGCGCTCCTCCGGCTGCTGCGACGTAACGGGTTCACGAACCTGGTAGAGGTCGTTGACCGTTTCGGCATGGGCCGACGGGCCGAGAAGCGTGAGACAGAGCAGGAAAACTGAAGCGATCAGGCGCATGGTGGACTCTCTGTAGGCGGACAGATGCAGCATAGGCCGCAATCGAAGGGCTATACCTTAATCAGCCCTCTGGCGCGCGGCAACGCGGCGTTTTTCCGTTCTTTTCTCCCGGGGCGACCGCTGCCGATGGCCGCTACCGGGCAAGCCTGATAAAATCGCGCGCCTTCGCAAACCGGCAGCCAGACTTGCCGGTCGATCCTCGAATTTCCCCTATAGGCCTGGATTTATGAGCAAGCAACCCTCCCTGAGCTACAAGGACGCCGGTGTAGACATCGACGCTGGTGAAGCCCTGGTCGAACGCATCAAAGGCGTGGCCAAGCGCACCGCACGCCCGGAAGTGATGGGCGGCCTGGGTGGCTTCGGCGCCCTTTGCGAGATCCCGGCCGGCTACAAGCAGCCGGTGCTGGTATCCGGCACCGACGGCGTCGGCACCAAGCTGCGCCTTGCACTGAACCTGAACAAGCACGACAGCATCGGCCAGGACCTGGTCGCCATGTGCGTGAACGACCTGGTGGTCTGCGGCGCCGAGCCGCTGTTCTTCCTTGACTACTACGCCACCGGCAAGCTCAACGTTGATGTCGCAGCCACCGTGGTCACCGGTATCGGCGCCGGTTGCGAACTGGCCGGCTGCTCCCTGGTAGGCGGCGAGACCGCCGAGATGCCTGGCATGTACGAAGGCGAAGACTACGACCTGGCAGGTTTCTGCGTCGGTGTGGTGGAAAAAGCCGAAATCATCGACGGCTCCAAGGTCCGTACCGGCGACACCCTGATCGCCCTGCCCTCCTCCGGCCCGCACTCCAACGGCTATTCGCTGATCCGCAAGATCATCGAAGTCAGCGGCGCCGACATCGAGCAGATCCAGCTCGACGGCAAGCCCCTGACCGACCTGCTGATGGCCCCGACCCGCATCTACGTCAAGCCGCTGCTGCAGCTGATCAAGGAAACCGGCGCTGTGAAGGCCATGGCCCACATCACTGGCGGCGGCCTGCTGGACAACATCCCGCGCGTCCTGCCGGACAACGCCCAAGCCGTGATCGACGTGGCCAGCTGGCAGCGTCCGGCGGTCTTCGACTGGCTGCAGGAAAAAGGCAACGTCGACGAGACTGAAATGCACCGCGTGCTGAACTGTGGCGTGGGCATGGTCATTTGCGTTGCGCCGGAGCAGGCTGAAGCCGCGCTCAAGGTCCTGCGTGCCGCTGGCGAACAGCCCTGGGTCATCGGTGAAATCGCCGCGGCCGACGAAGGTGCCCAACGCGTCGTACTGAACAACCTGAAGAGCCACTGATGGTTGCACGCTGTGATGTGGTGGTGCTGATCTCTGGTTCCGGCAGCAACCTGCAGGCGCTGATCGACAGCATCACCGGCGACGACCATCCAGCCCGCATTCGCGCGGTGATATCCAACCGCGCCGATGCCTATGGCCTGGAACGCGCCAGAAATGCCGGTATCGACACCCTGGTTCTCGACCACAAGGCCTACGCCGACCGCGAAGCCTTCGATGGTGCGCTGATCGAGGCCATCGATGCCTTCTCACCGCAGCTGGTGGTGCTGGCCGGCTTCATGCGCATCCTCACACCCGGTTTCGTGCGCCACTATCAGGGCCGCCTGCTGAACATTCATCCCTCGCTGTTGCCCAAGTACAAGGGATTGCACACCCATCAGCGCGCGCTGGAAGCCGGGGACACCGAGCATGGCTGCAGCGTGCACTTCGTGACCGAAGAACTTGATGGCGGCCCTCTGGTCGTGCAGGCCCTGATCCCGGTAGAGTCGAACGACACGCCGGAAAGCCTGGCCCAGCGGGTTCATGCACAGGAACACCACATCTATCCGCTGGCCATGCGCTGGTTTGCCGAAGGCAGGCTGCGCCTGGGCCAGAACGGCGCCGAACTGGATGGACAAGCGTTGCCCGCTTCAGGGCAACAACTGCGTAACTAGGAGATTCGCCAATGCGTCGTGCCTTGCTGTTGCTCCTCGCCCTCGTCACTCTGCCCGTCATGGCGGCCGAGTTGAAACCCTTCGAGGCCAGCTACACCGCCGACTGGAAACAGCTTCCCATCAGCGGCACTGCCGGCCGCAGCCTGAAGCAGCTCGAAAACGGTCGCTGGGAACTGGACTTCGAAGCCGCCATGCTGGTCGCCAGCCTGAGCGAAGTGAGCACCTTCCGCGTCGAAAACAATGCCTTTCTGCCTCTGACCTACCGTTTCAACCGCAGCGGCCTGGGCAAGAGCAAGCAGGTGGAATTCGATTTCGACTGGGCCCAGAAGCAGATCATCGGTAATGACCGCGGCAATCAGGTGCGCCTGCCCCTGAACCGTGGCCTGCAAGACAAATCCACCTACCAGCTGGTGCTGCAGCATGACGTCGCTGACGGCAAGAAGAGCATGAGCTACCAGGTGATCGACGGCGACGAGATCGAGACCTACGATTTCCGCGTACTGGGCGAGGAGCGCGTGCGCACCAAAGCCGGCCTGGTGGACGCCATCAAGGTCGAGCGTGTACGTGACCCTACCCAGAGCAGCCGCAAGACCGTGCTCTGGTTCGCCAAGGACTGGGACTTCCTGCTGGTGCGCCTGCACCAGGTCGAGAAGGACGGCAAGGAATACCAGATCATGCTCAAGGAGGGCACGGTGAACGGCAAGTCGGTACAAGGCCTGCCGGAGTAACACCTCCCCTCACGAAGAACCGGGCGCAGTGCCCGGTTTTTTTGTGCCCGCAGGAATGCACGCCGTACCTTGGTCGTGCCCTGGATGGACGAAACAGGCCGATACTTGAAGGAAAGCCGGGGCGCGCCGACAGCGCCTATGCTGATTTACCGGCACGCTGCAGAGGAAACCGCCATGACCGACGAATACCTGCCGCTCTCCTGCGACCTTTACGACTACATCGAGATCGCCTGCCTGCACCGCTACCAGCTGCACATCGAACTGGCCGGCGGCGCCCGCCTGGATGCCCGCGCCATGACCACCCTGACGACGCCGAACAAGGAAGAGTTCCTGATCGTGCAAAACGAGGGGGGCCAGGAACGCTTGCGCCTGGACCAGATCACGGCGATCACGCCACTGACGGAGGGGGCGAGTTTCGGGCGGGTGTTGCTGGGAAATCAGATCTGCTGAGCCACCCCGACTGCATCCGGGCTGCAGGGGCGAATTCATTGGCTATGTTTGCGCTAGCAGCTGCATTGCCCGTAGGAGCTGGCTTGCCAGCTCCTACAAGACTCCTGGCCCGCTGGTAAACCTCTCGCAACAGCTAACGCAGTCCTGCTCCAGGTAGGTGCCGCCCCCACAGGTTCGAGGACCGACCCCGGATTGGCAGTCCCGAACGCTGGGTTTCCACAACCCTCAGCACCCAGTAGCCGGCCAGACGCCGCTCCAAAAGCAAACCGGGCACAAGCCCGGTCTCTTCACCGCATCACCACATCAGATCGTCCGGCACCTTGTAGGCGGCGTACGGATCGTCAGCATCCGGCTCTTCGGTCTGGGTGTTGAGCAGCACCACCCGACGCGGGTCGCGCTCCTGGATGCGCAGGGCGGCATCACGCGGGATCACTTCGTAGCCGCCGCCATGGCGGACGACGGCCAGGGAGCCACGGCTCAGCTTGTCGCGCATCAAGGCGTTGACGGCGATACGCTTGACCTTCTTCTCGTCGACGAAGTTGTAGTAGTCGTCGCTGGTCAGCTTGGGCAGGCGGGAGCTTTCGATCAGTTGTTTGATCTGCGCTGCCCTGGCCTTCTGCTCGGCTTTCTCCTGCTGCTGGCGATTCAGTTCCTGGTCGCGTGCGGCTTTCTCGGCCTGGGCCTGAATGGCTGCCTGACGCAGGCTGTCATCCTTTTCGACCTGGTTCTTCTTCTCCAGGCGCTGTTGTTTCTGTTGCTGCTTGCCGGCCTGCTTGACCTGCTTTTCATTCACCAGCCCGGCTTTAAGCAGCTGGTCGCGGAGGGAAAGGCTCATGTCGGGGTTCAGTCTCTCGAGTTAACAGCCAAGGCTGAGTTTTTCCTGTTTCTTGGCTTCGCCCCAGAGGGCATCCAGTTCTTCCAGGGTGCAATCTTCAATGGGACGGCCCGCATCGCGCAATGCCTGTTCGATAAAACGGAAGCGTCGCTCGAACTTGCCATTGGCGCCGCGCAGTGCGGTTTCCGGGTCGACCTTCAGGTGACGCGCCAGGTTGACCACGACGAACAGCAGGTCGCCCACCTCATCGGCGATGGCCTGCGGATCGTTCTCGGACATGGCCTCCAGCACCTCATCCAGCTCTTCGCGCAGCTTGTCGATCACCGGCAGCGCCTCGGGCCAGTCGAAGCCCACCTGGGCAGCCCGTTTCTGCAGCTTGGCGGCGCGACTCAGGGCAGGCAACGCGGTGGGCACGTCGTCCAGCAGCGATAACTGCTCAGGCGCGACGGCCTTTTCAGCACGTTCCTCCGCCTTGATCTCTTCCCAGCGCTGCTTGATCGCCGCCTCTTCCAGGCGCGCCATGTCGGGTGCGCCGTAGAGGTCACCGTCGGGGAACACGTGAGGATGGCGACGAACCAGCTTGCGGGTAATGGCATCCACCACGCCGGCAAACTCGAATCGCCCGTCCTCCTTCGCCAGTTGGCTGTAATACACCACCTGGAACAGCAGGTCACCGAGCTCTCCTGGCAGGTGGTCGAAGTCACCGCGCTCGATGGCATCGGCCACTTCGTAGGCTTCTTCGATGGTGTGGGGAACGATGCTCGCGTAGTCCTGCTTCAGGTCCCAGGGGCAGCCGTACTGAGGGTCGCGCAGCCTGGCCATCAGGTGCAGCAGGTCGTTGAGTTGATACATGACGGGGTCCTGTGGCGAATCCTGGCATCTTGCCGGGCGGGATAAGCCCCCACCCGGCAAGAGGATCAGGCGGCTCTGTTACGCCGCGCTTCGATGATGTTCGGCAACTGGGCGATCCGCGCCAGCAGCCGGCCCAGCGCATCCAGACCAGGAATCTCGATGGTCAGCATCATGGCGGCGGTGTTGTCTTCCTTGTTGGAGCGGGTGTTGACCGCGAGCACGTTGATGCGTTCGTTGAGCAGAACCTGGGACACGTCGCGCAACAGGCCGGAGCGGTCGTAGGCGCGAATGACGATATCCACCGGGTAGGTCTGCACCGGCGCCGGCCCCCAGCTCACCTGGATCATCCGCTCGGGCTCGCGGCCGGCCAGTTGCAGGGCCGAGGCACAGTCTTGACGGTGGATGCTGACACCACGGCCGAGGGTGATGTAGCCCACGATCGGATCGCCCGGCAGAGGCTGGCAGCAGCCCGCCATCTGAGTCAGCAGGTTGCCAACGCCCTGGATCTGCACGTCGCCGCGCCTGCCCGGCTTGTGATGGGAGATCTTGCGCGGTATCAGCTCCAACTGCTCGCTGGCACCACGCTCGGGTTCCACCAGGGCCTGGGCGGCATTGACCACGTGGGCCAGGCGCAAGTCACCGGCACCCAGGGCCGCATGCATGTCTTCGGCCGTGCGCAGATTGCACTTCTCGGCCAGCTTCTCGAAGTCCACCGGCGGCAGCGCCAGGCGCGACAGCTCGCGCTCGAGCATGGCCTTGCCGGCCGCGACGTTCTGGTCGCGGGCCTGCAACTTGAACCAGTGGACGATCTTCGCCCGCGCCCTGGAGGTGGTGATGTAGCCCAGGTTCGGGTTGAGCCAGTCGCGGCTGGGAGAGCCCTGCTTGCCGGTGATGATCTCCACCTGCTCGCCGGTTTGCAGGCTGTAGTTCAGGGGCACGATGCGCCCGTTGATCTTGGCGCCACGGCAGTTGTGGCCGATCTCGGTATGGACCCGATAGGCGAAGTCCAGCGGCGTGGCACCCTTGGGCAGATCGATGGCATGTCCATCGGGGGTGAAGACATAGACGCGGTCGGGCTCGATATCCACCCGCAGCTGCTCGGCCAGGCCACCGATGTCGCCCAGTTCCTCGTGCCATTCGAGCACCTGGCGCAGCCAGGCGATCTTCTCTTCGTAGTGGTCGGAGCTCGACTTGACGTCAGTGCCCTTGTAGCGCCAGTGGGCGCAGACCCCCAGTTCGGCCTCCTCGTGCATGGCGTGGGTGCGGATCTGCACCTCCAGCACCTTGCCGTCCGGACCGATCACGGCGGTGTGCAAGGATCGATAGCCGTTTTCCTTGGGGTTGGCGATGTAGTCGTCGAACTCCTTGGGTATGTGTCGCCAGAGGGTGTGGACGATGCCGAGTGCGGTATAGCAATCGCGCAACTCGGGCACCAGGACCCGAACGGCGCGCACGTCGTAGATCTGGCTGAACTGCAGCCCTTTGCGCTGCATCTTCCGCCAGATGGAATAGATGTGCTTGGCGCGGCCACTGATATCGGCCTTGATGCCGGTGGCGGCCAGCTCCTCGCGCAGCTGTTTCATCACGTCGGCGATGTACTGTTCGCGGTCCAGGCGGCGCTCGTGGAGCAGCTTGGCGATCTGTTTGTACTGGTCCGGCTCCAGATAGCGGAAGGACAGGTCCTCCAGCTCCCACTTGATGTGGCCGATACCGAGACGGTGGGCAAGCGGCGCGTAGATGTCGAACACCTCGCGAGCAACGCGGTGACGCTTCTCTTCGTCGGTGTTCTTCACTTCACGAATGGCACAGGTACGCTCGGCCAGCTTGATCAGCGCCACGCGCACATCGTCGACCATCGCCACCAGCATCTTGCGCAGATTCTCCACCTGCGCCTGAGTGCCGAGCACCATGGATTGCCGGGGATTGAGACTGGCACTGATGGCGGCCATGCGCAGCACGCCTTCGATCAGCCTGGCCACCACCGCACCGAAACGCTGCTGCACGGCCGGGAGCTGGATTTTGCCTTCACGCACGCCACGGTAGATCACCGCAGCCACCAGGGACTCCTGGTCCAGCTTCAGGTCAGCGAGGATCTCGGCGATCTCGAGACCCGTCTGGAAACTGGAGTTGCCTTCCGCCCAGCGATTCTGGGCGGCGATGGCCTGTTGTTCGGCGTCACGGGCGAACTCACACGCCTCTTTGAGTACCGCGCGGTCGAGCACCGGGTCGAGGCTGATGACATGGTCCAGCCACGCCTCGAGGTTGATGCTGCCGTCCGTATTGACCGGCTGTTGCGCTCTCACCTGTACCATCTTGCCTACCTTCCCTACGACGTGAACCCCTCACGTCGAATTGTCGCCAGCCTCTGTCGTGCCGGTCGGATTACGCGGGCTTCCTAGCCCACCTCGAATAACGCCATGGCCTCGACATGGGCCGTATGAGGAAACATGTCGAGAATCCCGGCCTTCTTCAGCTGGTATCCCTGCTTGACCAGTTCGGCGCTGTCACGCGCCAGGGTCGCCGGGTTGCAGGATACATAGACCACTCGTTGCGCACCGGTTGCAGCCATCTGCCGAACGGCCTCGAACGCGCCGTCACGCGGCGGATCGAGCAACACGGCATCAAAACCCTGTCGGGCCCAGGGCGCATTGGCCAGGGGGTTCGACAGGTCGGCCTGGAAGAAGTGCACATTCTCCAGGCCATTGGCGGCGGCATTGCCACGCGCCCTTTCCACCATCGCCTCGACACCTTCCACCGCCACCACTTCACGCACCTGGCGCGCCAGGGGCAGGGCGAAGTTGCCAAGCCCGCAGAACAGGTCCAGCACCCGGTCGCCCGGCTGCGGGTTCATCCAGTCTAGCGCCTGCGCCACCATTGCCTCGTTGACTGCCGCATTCACCTGGACGAAATCGCCGGGGCGATATTCAAGTTCCAGGTTCCAGCGCTCCAGGCGATAGCCCAGGCGTGCTTCCGGCTGGACGGGGTGAGGCTCACCTTCACCGTGCAGCCAGAGCTGCACCTGATGCTCCGCACAGAACTCGCGCAGGCGCTGGAGGTCGGCCTCGCCCAGGGACTGAGTGTGGCGCAACAGCAACGCCGACGCGGTGCCATGAAACAGCTCCACATGACCGACTGTCTGGGGTTTATCCAAAGCCCTGAGTAGATCGGGCAACGCGCGCATCACGGGTTGCAAGGGCTGTACCAGTACCTGGCAATCCTTGATCCCGACTATCGCCTGGCTGGAAGCCGCACGGAATCCGACTTCCAGCTGGCGGGTCCTGGCATCCCAACGCACGGCGATGCGGGCACGGCGCCGATAACCGAATTCGGTCCCCACAAGTGGGGCCACCCACTCCTGCGGTTGGAGGTCGGCGAAACGCATGAGCTGCTCAGCCAGGGTGCGCTGTTTCAGGGCGACCTGCTCGGCATGGGGCAGGTGTTGCAAGGTGCAGCCGCCGCACTGACCCGCATGAGCGCACGGCGGCACGAGACGCATTGGACTGGGGCTCAGCACGCGTTCGGTACGGGCTTCCACCACCTGGCTGCGGGCGGCGACTACACGGACTTCCACCTCCTCCTCCGGAAGGGCGCCGGCGACGAACCAGGTGCGTCCTTCGAAGAAGGCAATGCCGCGTCCGTCGTGAGCCAGCCGCTCGATGGCGAGCCGCTGCTTCTTGCCCACGGGGACTTGCTGGGTCCGCGTTCCGCCGCTGGGCTGGAAGCGCAGACCGGTGTTACGCCGGGACATTGGGGTCTTCGTAGATGCCGGTGGAGAGATAACGATCGCCACGGTCGCAGATGATCGCCACCATCACAGCATTCTCTACTTCGCGGGATAGGCGCAGCATGGCTGCCACGGCGCCGCCGGAGGAAACACCGCAGAAGATGCCTTCTTCGCGGGCCAGGCGACGCATGGTTTCTTCGGCTTCGATCTGGGCCATGTCGACCACGCGATCGACACGGTCGGCCTGGTAGATCTTCGGCAGGTATTCCTGAGGCCAGCGGCGGATGCCAGGGATGGCCGAGCCTTCCTGGGGTTGCAGGCCGACGATCTGGATATTTTCGTTCTGCTCCTTGAGGTAGCGCGACACACCCATGATGGTGCCGGTGGTGCCCATGGAGCTGATGAAATGGGTGATGGTGCCCTGGGTCTGCTGCCAGATTTCCGGGCCAGTACCCACGTAATGGGCTTCCGGATTGTCACCGTTGGCGAACTGGTCCAGCACCTTGCCGCGACCACCGCGCTGCAGGCTTTCGGCCAGGTCACGAGCGCCCTCCATGCCTTCTTCGCGACTCACCAGAATCAGCTCGGCACCGTAGGCGGTCATGGCAGCCTTGCGTTCGGCGCTCATGTTGTCCGGCATGATCAGCATCATCTTGTAGCCCTTGATGGCCGCAGCCATCGCCAGGGCGATGCCGGTGTTGCCGGACGTGGCCTCGATCAGCGTGTCCCCGGGCTTGATGTCACCGCGCAGTTCGGCGCGGGTGATCATCGACAGGGCCGGGCGATCCTTGACCGAGCCGGCGGGGTTGTTGCCTTCGAGTTTGACCAGGAGGGTGTTGCTGGTGTCGCCGGCCAGCCGCTGCAAACGCACCAGCGGGGTGTGGCCGATGCAATCGGCGATTGTGGGGTACTGCAGGGTCATGGCGGGCTTCGCAATCCAGACGCAGGGGGTGCATATGATAGCGGCAAACCGCGCAACGCCATATGGCGCAAGCGTTTCGGCTTATGGCGAGCAGCTATATATATGTACCGAAACCAGCGTTTCCCTGAAGCCTCGCCGAATGCTTCATTGCTCCGGAAGGCACCACTGACAGGCAGCCTGGTCGGCAACTGTGGACACCGGGCTTGCCGGCGCTCCCTTGGCTTTCGCACCTGCCATGTCTGCGTTAGCTGTTGCGAGAGATTTCCCGGCGGGCAAGAGCCTTGTACGAGCTGGCTTGCCAGCGAAACGGGCCATTCGCTGGCAAGCCAGCTCCTGCGGGCAATGCAGTTGCTTGCAACACGCCATGCAGACATAGCCTTCGCACCCGGCCTGAATTCGGAAATTACCGGAGGAGCTGCGGTTTTACAGTCTTAATGAAAATAAATACTATTCGCCTCCTCTCCATTTCTCCCCGGTGATCCGCCATGCTCCTGCACATTCCCGGTATCTTCACGACCGACGAAGCAGCGCGTATCCGCGAGGCCCTGGAACAGGCCGAATGGGCCGACGGCAAGACAACCGCGGGCTACCAGTCGGCAAAGGCCAAGCACAACGAGCAACTGCCCGAAGGCGACGCACTGGCGCGCGAGATCAGTACCGCCATGCTGCAGCGCCTGTGGAACAACCCCCAATTCATGTCCGCAGTACTGCCGAACAAGGTGTACCCGCCCCTGTTCAACCGCTACCGCGGCGGCGGCACCTTCGGCTACCACATCGACAATGCCGTACGTGCCATCAAGGGCAGTCCCGAACAGGTGCGCACCGATGTGTCCGCCACGTTGTTCTTCAGCGAACCGACGTCCTACGAGGGCGGCGACCTGGTGATCCAGGACACCTATGGCGCTCATCGCGTCAAGTTGGCCGCTGGCGACCTGGTGATCTACCCCGCCAGTAGTCTGCATAAAGTGGAGCCGGTCACCCGTGGCGAACGACTGGCCTCCTTCTTCTGGGTGCAGAGCATGGTCCGCGAGGACAGCCAGCGTGCCCTGCTGTTCGAGATGGACCAGGCGATCCAGAGCCTCGCCCGCGACGTGCCTGACCACCCAGCCCTGCTCCAGCTCACAGGCAACTACCACAACCTGTTGCGCCGCTGGGCCGAGGTCTAGATGAACTTCACCCTGAGTCGCACCGAAACCCTGGGTGTCGATGAACTGCCCGAACGCCTCGCTGCCGATCCGCGCCAAGCCGCACGAACCATTCTGGCTGCAGCGCGCGAGGGTGTGACCGAGGCGCAGACGCTACTGGGCCAGATTCTCCTCGACGGCCAAGGCATCGAACAGGACGCCACGCTGGCGCGAACCTGGTTCGGTATTGCTGCCGAGGGCGGCGACGCCATGGCCCGCAACATGCTGGGCCGCTGCCTGGAGCAGGGCTGGGGCGGCGCAGTCGACCTGTCCGGAGCTGCTCGTGAGTACTGCCGTGCCCTGGAGTCCGGGCTGGATTGGGCGATGTACAACTATGCGGGCCTGCTGGCATCCGGACGCGGGGTGGAAAAGAACCAGAGCCAGGCATTCGCCCTCTACCTGCGGGCTGCCGAGATGGGTCATGCCAAGTCGATGAACCTGACAGGCCGTTATTACGAAGAAGGCATCAGCGTCGAGCCGTCGATGGAGCGAGCCCGGGACTGGTATCGCCGCTCAGCCGAAGGCGGTGACTTCCGCGGTCAGTTCAGTCACGCCGCCGTACTGGCGGATGACGGTCAACTGGACGAAGCCTTGCACTGGCTGCACAAGGCCCTGGCGGGCGGTAACCTGAACTTCCTCCGGGTCAGTCGCGCCAGCCTCGCCCGAGCGCCGCAGGCAGAACTGCGTGCGCTCGCCCTTGCTTACCACCAGCGCGCCGCCGAGCTTGGCGACGAAAGCGATCGCCAGGCACTGGCGGCCTATACATGCGCCTGACCCCGCCTTACCGCGCGGTTTCCGGCAGGCGTTGGCCGGGCAGATTAGTCCACGTACAGCGCGCGATGCCCTGTGTTCTCCAGGGCTTCACAGCCCCATCAGCCAGACCAACGCCACTATCGGCGCCACGCCCAGGGGCAGCCAAACCGCAAGGCGCGGCCGGTAGGGCAGCAACAGGACCAGCGCAAAACCCGCCAGGGAAATCAGGCCGAACCAGCCCACCGGCCCCATGGCCCAGCCCCAGGCACCAACGCTGGCAACCAGACTCAGACCCAGGCCAAACCAACCGCCCGCTCGCAGACCCCGGCGCAGCAGAGGCGTTGGCAAGCACTGCCAGACCTGTTTGAAATGACGCTCCAGTCCTATGCACAGCGCCAGCATCCCGCCATAGGCGAGCCACAGGCCTGACAGAAATCCTGCAATCATTTCAGTTCACCTCCGCCAGCGTGCGGGATGGGCGACGCGCAGTCGATCGATCGGCAGCGGGCCGAACCCTATGCGCCGTCCAGGCCAGCAGCAAGCCACACGCCATGGCAGTGAGTTCCAGCAACAGCCGGCTTCGCTCGGTCCAGGGCGCCTCCAGGCCCAGGAAGCTGGCCAGCGGCAAGGCCAGGCAAAGCAACGCCGCCAGCCCCAATTGTTCGCGCCAGGCAGCAAGGTACGGGCGCAGCCAGGCATGCCCCAGACTAAGGACCCAGAGGGCGAAGAACACCCGCACTTCCCAGGTACCCCGCTGCGTCAACTCCACCGGTAACAGACGGTTGGCCCAGAGCAGGCCCACGCAGGCCAGGGTCAGGCCAGCCACCACCGCCACATTCAGCCGCTCGGCAGCCCGGTAGAGAGCGGCGGCTACGGCGCCCTCTGCATCGGGCCGACGGCGGCGCTTGACGGTGAAGAGGACCAGACCGGTTGCGATCATCGCGCTGCTCACCAGGCCACAGAAGAAGTAGAGCCAGCGCATGGGATAACCGCCGAACTGAGCGAAATGCAGGCCGGCCATCACCCGCTGGGTGAGCTGGGCCGCCCGCATCTCTGGCGGCCCTTCCAGCAACTCACCGGTCACCCCGTCGAAGACCATGTTCTGCCCTTTGGTCAGTGCGATGCGGTTGCCCAGCACACGCCGAACCTCGATACGCGCATCGGCACGTCCAGGGTTCTGGATCACCACACCGCCCACGGGTCCCATCCTCCGCTCCGCCTCGGCCAGCACCGCCCCCAGGTCGGTCAGCGGCGCGGCCGCTACCGGCCCACGCGGGCTCGGCGCGTGATGATGGCCGTGCTGGGCCTCGGCGTAGGCACGGAAGTCACCCTCGAACAGGGCGTCCACCGCCGCGGGCATATAGATGAGAAAGAAGATGACCAAGCCGGTGTAGCTGATCATCAGGTGGAACGGCAGCAACAGCACTGCGCTGGCGTTGTGGCCATCGAGCCAGGAACGCTGGCCCTTGCCGGGCCTGAAAATGAAGAACTCCTTGAAGATCTTCTTGTGGATCACGATGCCGGAAACCAGAGCCGCGAGCATCGCCATAGCCGCCAGCCCGACCACCCAGATGCCAATGCTTCGCGGCAGGTCGAGGGTGAAGTGGAAGCGGAAGAAGAACAGACCGCCAGCGGTTTCACGCACAGCGAGAGGCTCGCCCGTGGCTGGATCAAGGTGTTGGCCGCCGCCGTGGCGCCGGCCACCGGTGGAAACCACCAGGTCCGGCGCCCGTTCGCTGGGCAGACTGATGCTCCAGATCCTCTCGTCTGCCTTGTGCTCGCCGAGCCAGGTCAACGCGCGCTCGGCCGACTCAACCTGGGAGACCGCTCGCACCGGTACTTCCGGACGCATCCAGTTGTCGATCTCCTGATCGAACACTGCGAGGGTGCCGGTAAGGAAAATGGCGAACAGCAACCAGCCGAACAGCAGGCCACCCCAGGTGTGCAGCCAGGCCATGGATTGGGTGAAGGTGTTCTTCACGGCTGAACCTCCAGGTGCTCAAGGGAAACCCCAGCGGCCATTCGCAACGCGGGCAGCAATGAGGCGGCCAGGGCCGGGCCATGCCCAAGCCCCGGAAATTCGATATAGCGAGTGACAAGGCCGGGCCATTGGCCGAGGCGTCGCGCCAGCTCGCGCGCCGCTTCGGGGGGAACGGATTCACGCTGGAGCCGCCGCTCCCGCTCCGCAGCATTGGCCGGTACCCGCGACGACTGTTCCGCATCACCCTTGGTCATCAGCAAGCGCGCGCGCTGGCCGGCGGCGAGGCCACCGAAGCGTTTCTCCAGTTGCAGCAGGTAACCGTCCCGCCACCACAGCGATGGACTCGCCGCTGCGTAGGATTGAAAGGCATCGGGCCGGCTGAACAGGCTGTAGAGCACGAACAATCCGCCGTAGGAGTGCCCCCAAAGGGCCTGACGTCCGGGATCGATGGGCGCCAGTTCCGCCACCTGCGGCTTGAGCCTGGTCTCGATCAGCCCGAGGAACTGCTCTGCCCCGCCGGCGCGGCGGGTCTGTTCGAGGTCATCCCAGATCGGCTCGACGCCCATCGGTGGCGTGTAGTCGTAGGTCCGCATCGCCACGTCGAAGCGACGGTTCCCAGCATGACCAATGGCAACCAGCACGGGCGGATCGGCGCGGTCCAGTTCGGCCAGCCACTCCTCGCGTAGTGCCTCGATTGCGGCGTTGCCATCGAGCAGGTAGATCACCGGATAGCCGGCCGCCGACGGCAATCGCCGAGGAATGCCTATTCGCACCTGGTAACCGCGCAAGCCGTCGGCGGACGTCACCACCAGCGACTGGAACCGGTAATACGCAGAGCCCTGCTCAGCGACACCGGGCGCAACAGCCTTGTCCAGGTCGGGCCTGGCCTGGACTTCCGAAAGCCAGGGCCAGCAGCACAGCAGGACGAGCAGCAGCTGCCTCATGCCACCCACTCCAACAGTTGCGGCCAGAAGCCCACTGCCGCCAGCGGCAACGCCCAGGCGGCGAGCAACCAGGCCTTCCACGCACTGCGCGCGGAGAAGGCCCAGAGGATGGCGAAGGTGAAGACGGCAAAGGACGGCAGCGTGGCGACTATCACCGCGTCCGCCCCGTCCAGGGGCGACAGCCGGGCCAGGGCGGCGGTGAAGGCGTAACTGAACAGGTAGCCACCAAGCAAGGCGGCGGTGCTGCGTGACAGCACCGCCAGCCAGGCTGGCGCAACCCAGGCGAACCACCTGGCGATCATCGACTTGCCAACCCTCAGAAGGCGGTAGTGAAGGAGGCGAAGTAAGCGCGCCCCGGCTCGTTGTAAGTGTTGGCGCCCGCGTCGCCGGCGTTGCCCTCACGATAAATGCGCTTGTCGAACAGGTTGTTCACCCCCAGGCGCACGCTGAAGTTCTTGTTGAACTCGTAGCCAGTGCTGATGCCCACCAGGGAGTACGGGTCGACATCTTGCTGCGCGCTGCTGTCGTAGGCCTGGTCGGTGCGCGGGTTGAGCGATGGTGCTTCCTGCTTGCCGTAATGGGTGGCATTGACCTGGAAGGAGAGCTGCTCGGTCGCGCGCCAGTCCAGCGACGTGTTGATGGTGTATTCGGGGATGATGCTCAGCGGCTCGCCGGTGTCGCGGTTCTCTGACTCGATCATGTAGGTGACGTTGGTGTTCCAGTCGAGATTCGGTGCCAGGGCGACGAAGAGGTTGCCCTCGACCCCCTCGACCACCGCCTTGCCAGCGTTCTCCCACTGCTGCACACGACGACCGTTGGCCAGGCGGAAGGCGAAATCGTTGCTGCCGACGATCTTGTTCTTGTAATCGTTGCGGAAGTAGGTCGCGCTGGTCCGCCAGGTCCCTTTGTCCAGCGCCAGGCCGATTTCCTTGTTCACGCTGATTTCCGGTTCCAGGTCCGGGTTGCCAACCAGGTAGCAGCCGCCGCTGTTGGTTTCGTTGGCGTTGCAGCCGTTGCCACGGCTGTAGAGCAGATAGTTGGGATTGGACTGGTAGAGGTTCGGCGTCTTGTAGGCGCGGGCGATGCCGCCTTTCAGGGTCAGTTCGTCGGTCAGTTGGTGCGACGCGTTCAGGCTGGGGCTCCAGTTGGGGCCGAAGTCCTGGTGATTGTCGTAGCGCAGGCCCGGCGTGACGATGGTGTCCGCCCCCAGCTCGATATTGTCCTCGGCATAGAAGGCGTAGCTGTAGGCCGAGGTCTTGGTGCTGTTGCGGTCGAAGCCTGCCAGGTTCGGCACGCCGCCGGTGCCGGGATCGAAGCTCTGCGCGCGCATGGAGCCCGGGTCATTGAGGGTCTCGTAGAGGTACTCGGTGCCCAGTGTCAGCACCTGCTCCAGACCGAAGCTCAGTGGCAGGTTCACTTCGGCGTTGGCGCGGGTGTTGCGCAGGCGCGAGGTGAAATCGCCGGAGCCTTCGCTGGGCGCGCCCTCAGGTCCGCCGGCCAGGCCCTCGTTGAGGCGCCAGTTGCGGGTGTAGTCATAGCCGAGGGACGCCGTCGAAGAGCCCCAATCGAAGTCGCCGGAATGGGTCAGCGCATAGCTGGTGCGCTGCAGGACGTTGGTTTCCTTGCCGATCAGGCTGCTGATGAAGTCCGGGTTGCCGCCTGCGTTGTTGTTCATGGTGTCGCCGGTATAGATGTTGCCCTGGCGGCTGTAGCTGGCTTCCAGGTCAAGGGTCTGTTCCGGCGTCAGCTGCCAACTGAGCAGGCCGTTGACGTCCTTGTTTCGAACACCTTCACGACCGGCGACTACCGAATCATCGCTTGCCTGGTGAGCGGCGTTGATGTCGGCATCGTCGGCGTCGGTCTTGCTCACGCCGCCGTAGACTCGGAAAGACAGGGCATCGGCGAGCGGGCCGCTGAGGCTGAAGTTGGTGCGCTTGCTCATGCCTTCGGCGTCGTCTTCAGGCAGCGAGGTGAAGGCGGTGACCGAGCCGCTCAGCTTGTCCGTCGGACGTTTGGTGATGATGTTGATCACGCCCCCCATGGCACCCGAGCCATAACGGGCCGCCGCCGGGCCACGGAGAATCTCGATGCGTTCGACCTGCTCGGCCGGTACCCAGTTGGTTTCGCCGCGCGTGTCGCGGTCACCGTTCCAGCCATAGCGCACGGCGTTGCGCGAGGTGGAGGGTTTACCGTCGATGAGGATCAGGGTGTTCTCCGGCCCCATGCCGCGCAGGTCGATCTGACGATTGTTACCACGGCTGCCGCTGGTGCTGTTTCCCGTGAGGTTGACGCCCGGCTCGCGGCGGATGATCTCGGACAGGTCGTTCACCGGCGGACGCTTCTGGATGTCCTCGGCGGTGATGATGGACACACCCGGCGCCTGCTTCAGCTCCTCTTCGGCAGTGCCCAGCACGCGGGTTTCTTCCAGCTCCATGGCCTGGCGGGTACCGGGAACCGGCAGGTCAGTGGACTCCACCGGCACTTCGTCACCCTCGAGTTCCAGGGTGGCGGAGAAGCCGAGGCCAGGCGCGGACATCGCCAGCAGGGCCAGGGTCAGGTGGCTGAGTTTGAAACGCGGTTGCATGCTCCATCTCCTTGACGCGGGTGAACCCGGGCCGAAGGAAACGGCGCCCTGTGAAGGGCGACACGTCGAGCTAAAGGATCAGATGGCGAATGCGCCCTGCCTGGCCGGAACTATCCGGCCTGCCCCGCTGTCGGCTCGGGAATTGGCGCAAATGCTATTTATTCCTATTTGAGAGTAAATCTAATTTACAAAGTATACGTTTGCAGCCGCAGGTTCATGCGCAGACCGGTGCCTGTGTTTTCCGCCCAGAGTTCGCCGCCCTGAAGGCGCACCATGCTTCTGGCGATGGACAGCCCCAGGCCGAAGCCATCGCCGCCTGGCCTTTCAGCCGCCAGCCGGGTGAAGGGCATGAAGATGGTTTCCAGCTGACTGTCGGCGACTCCGGGGCCTTCATCATCGACCCAGAGATGCCAGCGCCCCCCGTCCTGACGGCCTCCCAGGCGCACATGGCCAGCCTCCGGCGAATGACGAATGGCGTTGCGCAGAATGTTCTCCAAGGCCTGGGCCAGGCCGTTGAGATGGCCACGTACCCGGCACTCCGGCCCCAGTTCGCAAGGCATGCGAGCCACATCCCAACCCGCTTCGAAGGACGCGTTTTCCCGCAGCACCTCCCAGAGGGAGGCCACCTCCACCTCCTCCAGAGGCAACTCGGGACGATCCGTGTCCAGCCAGACCAGTTCGAGGGTGTCGTTGACCAGGCTCTCCATGCTGCGCACCTCGCGTTCCAGGCGCTGGCGCAGTGCTTCGATGTCGTCGGCACCTTCGCTGGCGACACGCAGGCGACTGAGGGGGGTGCGCAGTTCATGGGACAGGTCCCGTAGCAACTGGCGCTGGAAGGCGACCGTGTTTTCCAGGCGTCCGGCCATATGGTCGAAGGCGCGCCCCAACTCGCCCAACTCGTCCTGCCGGGTACTGACCGCCCGGTCGACACGCGTGCCCAGGCGGTCTCCGCGCAGGGCGTTGGCCTGCTCGCGCAGATGCGTCAGGGGGGAAATCAGCACGCGATAGAGCAGCACGCAGAGCAACAACGCCAGCGCCCCAGGTACCAGACCGTGGATTACCAGTTGCCAGGCCATGCCGAAGCCACTGGGCAGGAAGCGCTCGGGCAGCTGAATCACCAACTGGCCGGCGTGCGGATTGCCCGGAAAAGGCAAGCTTACGGTCGGCAATCCGACTGCACGCTTGCTCATGGGCCAGTCGATCCGCCGCATGAAGGTCAGGTGGCTGCGCTCCTCGACGCTCAAGGGGCGGCTGCCAAGGGACTGCAGGTCGCTGCCGATCACCGCTACCCAACTCGACTCGCGGGTCGCCATGTCCGCGACCCAGGCATCGACGCCCCTGGCGCCTCCACGCATCCAGGCCGTTTCCGCCTCATGGGCATAGGCCGTGAGCTGCTCGCGGGCCGCTTGCGTCAGGCGGTAGCTACGTAGCTCCACATAGGCACTCCAGGACCGGCTGAGCCAAAGCACCAGCAAGCAGAAAGCCACCAGCAGAACCGCCAGTTTCCAGAACAGCGAATGGCGCCCGGGCAGCCTCATGATGGCTGGCGCGTCAACAGGTAACCCTTGCCCCAGACCGTTTCCAACCGCCCGGCGCTGTACCCGACGGCGTGCAGCTTGCGGCGAATGTGGCTGACGTGCATGTCCAGCACACGGTCATGCTGGGAGAAGGCGCGGTGCAGCACCTGCTGATAGAGGAAGGGTTTGCTCAGCACCTCCTCGGCGTTGCGCGAGAGTAGATCGAGCAGCCGGTACTCGGTGGGGGTCAACCCCGCCCACTGCTCGCCCAGGCGAACGTCATTGCGGTTATCGACGAAATCCAGTTGCGGGTCCTGGTTGGGTTCCACCGACGCTTCCACCCGCTCGTAGGCAACGCGGCGCAGCACGGCTTCAATGCGCACCTCCATCTCCCCCATGCTGAAAGGCTTGGGCAGGTAGTCGTCGGCGCCCTGGCTGAAACCAGCGATGCGATCCTGCTCCGCACCCAGGGCGGACATCAGGATCACCGGCACCTTGCGTTCGCGGCGCAAGTGGGCGAGCGCGTCCAGGCCGTTGCAGCCTGGCAGCAGGATGTCCATGAGGATCAGATCGAAGTCTTCCTCGCGGGCCAGCCCCAGGCCCTCCTTGCCGTCGTGGCGGAGCGTGACATCGAAGCCACGACCACGCAGGTGGTCGTGCAAATGGGCTGCCAGCAGGGGATCGTCCTCGATGGCAAGGATGCGAGCGGGGGCACGGGGTGTGACCTGCATGAAAATAACCTGCAAATGCGAAAAATTACCGTATGCGAATTGTGGCAAAACTGCCGGAAGATTCCCATCCAATGAGTCGCTACACTGCGCGGAAAGCGCATTGGGAGGAGTGGCGTGTACAAGGATCTGGGCATCAAGGGCCGTGTGCTCATGCTGACGCTGCTGCCAACCAGCCTGCTGGCGCTGGTGCTGGGCGGCTATTTCACCTGGGTGCAGCAGGCCGACATGCAAGCCCAACTACTTCAACGCGGCCAGATGATCGCCGAACACCTGGCGCCACTCGCCGCGCCCGCCCTGATCCGCGGCGATGCCGTGCTGCTGGAGCGGATTGCCGACCACGCACTGGATCAGGCTGATGTGCGCTCGGTGAGCTTCATTGGCGCCGACCACAAGCGCCTCGCCCACGCCGGGCCGCGCATGCTCAATGAGAGCCCTGACGGCGAGGGCGACAACCTCGCCCTGAAGAGCAACACCGATGCCACCCGATTCCTGCAGCCCGTGTTCGAGCGTCACCGGGTGCTGTCCGGCGACAACGCACCGCTGTCCAACGACAACCTGCTGGGCTGGGTGGAGCTGGAGATGTCCCACCAGGGCACCCTGCTCCGCGGTTATCGAAGCCTGCTCGCCAGCCTGCTGCTGATCACCACCGGCCTGGGCGTCACCGCCCTGCTGGCCTTGCGCATGAGCCGCGCCATCAACGACCCGCTGCGGCGCATCAAACAGGGCGTCGCGCTGCTCAAGGAAGGCCGCCTGGAAACCCGCCTGCCGCCCCTGGGCAGCCATGAGCTGGATGAGCTGGCCTCAGGCATCAACCGCATGGCCGAGGCCTTGCAGACGGCACAGGAAGAGTTGCAGCACAACATCGACCAGGCCACCGAGGACGTTCGCCAGAACCTCGAGACCATCGAGATCCAGAACATCGAACTGGACCTGGCACGCAAGGAGGCCCTGGAGGCGAGCCGCATCAAGTCCGAGTTCCTCGCCAACATGAGCCACGAGATCCGCACCCCTCTCAATGGCATCCTCGGATTCACCAACCTGCTGAAGAAAAGCGACCTCACCTCGCGTCAGCAGGACTACCTGAACACCATCGAGAAATCCGCCGACAGCCTGCTGGGCATCATCAACGAGGTGCTCGATTTCTCGAAGATCGAGGCCGGCAAGCTGGTCCTGGAGAACATCCCGTTCAATCTCCGCGATCTGGTCCAGGACACCCTGACCATCCTCGCCCCGGCCGCGCACGAGAAGCGCCTGGAGCTCGTCAGCCTGGTCTACCGCGACACCCCGCTGCAGCTGATGGGTGACCCGATGCGCCTCAAGCAGGTGCTGACCAACCTGGTCAGCAACGCCATCAAGTTCACCCGCGAAGGCACCATCGCTGTGCGCGCCATGCTCGAGGACGACAGCGATGACGAACTGGCGCAACTGCGCATCAGCGTGCAGGACACTGGTATCGGCCTCACCGACGCGGACTTGCGCGCCCTGTTCCAGGCCCTCACCCAGGCTGACAACTCCCTCTCCCGCCAGGCCGGCGGCACCGGTCTTGGCCTGGTGATCTCCAAGCGCCTGATCGAACAGATGGGCGGCGAGATCGGCGTCAGCAGTACGCCCGGCGTGGGCTCGGAGTTCTGGATCACCCTCAGCCTGCCCAAATCCCTGGACGAGATCGACGACGCCACCCAGCACAGTCTCGACGGCCGCCGCGTGGCGGTGCTCGAACCCCAGGAGCTGACCCGCCAATCGCTGCACCATCAGTTGGAAGATTGCGGCCTGGAGGTGCTGGACTACCCCAGCATCGACACCCTGGTCGACGACGTCGCCGCGCGCCGCCTGAGCAACCGCCCCATCGGCCTCGCCGTGATCGGTGCGGACGTCCAGACGCTCTCGCCAGAGCAGCTCAGCCAACGGGCCTGGGAACTGGAGCAGCTCGGCTGCAAGAGCCTGGTGCTCTGCCCCACCACCGAGCAGGTGCTTTATCACCGAGCCCTGCCCGAAGCCCACAGCCAGTTGCAGGCCAAACCGGCTTGCACCCTCAAGCTGCAACAGGCCCTGAGTGGCCTGGTCAGCCCGCGTCCGCCGCGCATCGACCTGCCGCAACCGAACAACAGCCGCGCGCCAAGGCTGCTCTGCGTTGACGACAACCCGGCCAACCTCCTCCTGGTGCAGACCCTGCTGAGCGACATGGGGGCTGAGGTCCAAGCGGTCGACAGCGGTTTCGCCGCCGTGGAAGCGGTGCAGCGCGAGCGCTTCGACCTGGTCCTGATGGACGTGCAGATGCCCGGCATGGACGGCACCCAGGCCACCGAAGCGATTCGCCGCTGGGAGAGCGAGCAACGCATCGATCCGGTGCCCATCGTCGCCCTGACCGCTCATGCCCTGACCAACGAAAAGCGCGCCCTGCTCCAGGGCGGCATGGATGACTACCTGACCAAACCCATTGGCGAACGCCAATTGGCCCAGGTGGTGCTCAAGTGGAGTGGCCTCAGCCTCGGCAGTCAGCCGACGCAACGCCAGGGCCAGGGCAGAGAAAGCCATTACGACAACGGCCTGGAGGTACTGGATCCGGAGGAAGGGCTGCGCCTGGCGGCCGGCAAGGCCGATCTGGCAGCCGACATGCTGTCCATGCTGCTGGCTTCCCTCGACGCCGACCGCGAAGCCATCCAGCAGGCCTCGCGCAGCGGCGATCGCACCAGCCTTCTGGAGCGGGTCCACCGCCTGCACGGTGCAACCCGTTACTGCGGCGTACCGCAACTGCGCGCCGCCTGCCAGCGCAGCGAAACGCTGCTCAAGCAAAACGACCCGGCTGCCCCGCAGGCCCTTGAAGAATTGGATGCGGCCATCGCCCGCCTGGCCGAGGTGGCACGACTGGAGGCTTGACCCAGGGCACGTGCAATGGCCAACCGCCAGCTATGCTGCTGAACACTCAAGGAGAACCCATGCGCACCATTCTGTTCAGCAGCCAGGCCTATGACCGCGAAAGCTTCCTCGGCGCCTGCCCCACTTTCGAACTGCACTTCCAGCAGGCGCGGCTGACGCTCGACACCACAGCCCTGGCCAACGGGTTCGACGTGGTCTGCGCCTTCATCAACGACGACCTCTCCGCTGCTGCGCTGGAGCGCCTGGCCAACGGCGGCACCCGACTGATCGCGTTGCGTTCGGCCGGCTACAACCACGTGGACCTGGCCGCCGCCAAACGCCTGGGCCTGACCGTGGTACGGGTACCGGCCTACTCTCCCCACGCCGTCGCCGAGCATGCAGTGGCGCTGATCCTGGCCCTCAACCGACGCCTGCACCGCGCCTACAACCGTACCCGCGAAGGCGACTTCACCCTTCACGGGCTGACCGGCTTCGACCTGGTGGGCAAGACCGTCGGCGTCATGGGTACCGGTCAGATAGGGGCCACCTTTGCCCGCATCATGGCCGGCTTCGGCTGCGGCCTGCTGGCCTTCGACCCGCAGCGCAATGCCAGCGTCGAGGCCCTTGGGGCGATCTACGTCGACCTGCCGGAACTGCTCGCCAACAGCGATATCATCAGCCTGCACTGCCCGCTCAACGACGCCACCCGCCACCTGGTGAACGCCCAGAGCCTGGAGCAGATGAAACGCGGCGCCATGCTGATCAACACCGGGCGCGGCGCCCTGGTCGACACCCCGGCGCTGATCGACGCACTGAAGTCCGGCCAGCTCGGCTACCTCGGCCTGGATGTGTATGAAGAAGAAGCCAACCTGTTCTTCGAAGACCGATCCGACCTTCCCCTGCAGGATGACGTGCTCGCGCGGCTGCTCACGTTCCCCAACGTGATCGTCACCGCGCACCAGGCCTTCCTCACCCGCGAAGCCCTGTCCGCCATCGCCCGCACCACCCTGGACAACATCACCGCATGGGCCGCCGGGCGACCATGCAATCAGGTGGACGCCTAGGCCGTGATAGGATGCGCGGCGCTTCCGGAGGACCTATGGCCGAACACGATTTCCGTTACAACCTGCTCAACCCCGCCCACACCCTGAACGAATGCCGCGCCCTCTCACCGGGTCTCTACCAAGTCACGGGTACTGGCGGCTCGATCCAAGCCGGCGACACCCTGCTGGTGACCCTCAAGGGCAGCCGTGACCTCAGCATGCGCCTGTCCGTGGACAAGGTCCGCCACCTGATCAACCCGCCCGGCCAATGGCTGGCGGTAGCCAAGGGCCCGGTCTTCAAGGAACTTTCGATTCACAACTGGCATGTAGACTGCGACGCCTGCGGCGCACGCCTGGACTTCGAGTTCGCCGTCGACGGCGGCCTTGGCAAACAGGCCCAGGCACCGGCCGCCGAAGCGCGCATCGCCGAGCTGGGCTGGCGCAGCCACGCTGGCAAGCACTACTGCCCGAACTGTCGTCAGGAGGACGCTGAATGACCAAGAAAGCCCTGCTGCTGGCCGCACTGGCCGCTACCCTCGCCGGTTGCGCGACCGATCGCCCGCAGCTGGAGACCGGCACGACATACCAGGTGGAATGGATCGGCGAACGCCCGCTGATCGACCGTAGCCACCTGACCATCACCCTGGGCGACGACAACCGCGCCTACGGCAATGCCGGCTGTAACCACTGGTTCGCGTCCTACACCCTGGAAGGCGGCCAACTGACCTTCGGCGCCGCCGGCAGCACCCGCAAGATGTGCGCCCCCGCGCTGATGGAGCAGGAACAGCGCTTCCTCGACGCCCTGGGCAAGGTCCAGCGCTGGGACATTTCGCCCATCGACCAGCTGCGCCTGTGGCCAGCCGAAGGCAAGCCGATCCGGCTGTGGCCGGTGGAAGGCTGATCGCCTCCTGCCGCTCCGTCCTTTCCATGTAGAGGTGAATTCATTCGCCAAGGGCAGCATCGCTGCCCCTCGCGGCGTCGAAAGGCAGACCTTCGGCCTGCTTGGCGAATGAATTGGCTCTGTCTGTATTACGTGTTGCAAGCACCTGCAGCTCCTACAAAGCACTTGGCCCGATGGCAAATCTCTCGCAACAGCTAACGCAGACATAGCGAATGAATTCGCCCCTGCAGAACAGCAGGTCGCGCATCAGAACAGGTTCAGTTGCTCGTGCGCACCGCGCAGGTCCTGCAACCTCACGCCCACGCCGATCAAGCGCACCGGCTTGTCGCCCCGGGCAAACGCCGCACTGAGCAACTGCCGATAGCTGTCCAGATCACGGCGGGCGCCAGCCTGCTCCAGCGTCGTCTGGGTGAAGTCATGGAACTTCAGCTTCACGAAGGGTTTGTCCGGCTTGTAGGTGCTGTCCAGTCGCGCCATGCGTCCACGCAGCTCGTCCAGCAAGGCCGGCAGCCGCTCCAGGCAAGCGTCCAGGTTGGGTAGATCCTGGTCGTAGGTGTTCTCCACACTGATGGACTGCCGCCGGTTATCGACCTGCACGATGCGATCATCCTGACCCCGCGCCAGGTTGTAGAGCCGCTCGCCGAAGCTTCCAAACTCCCGCGCCAGCGCCAGCTTGTTCCAATCCCGCAGGTCTGCGCAGGTGCGCACGCCGAGGCGCGCCAGCTTCTCCGCGGTCACCTTGCCTACGCCGTGCAACATGTTCACCGGCAGCGCAGCAACGAACTCATCCACCTGGTCCGGCTTCACCACGTACAGGCCGTCAGGCTTGCGCCAGTCACTGGCGATCTTGGCGATGAACTTGTTCGGCGCCACGCCGGCGGACACCGTGATGTGCAGCTCCGCCGCCACCCGTCGGCGAATCTCCTGGGCGATGCGCGTGGCGCTGCCATTGAAGTGCGGGCTGTCGGAGACGTCCAGGTAGGCCTCGTCCAGGGACAGCGGCTCGATGATCTCGGTGTAGTCGCGGAAAATCTGGTGGATCTGCCGCGAGACACCTTTATAGACATCCATCCGCGGCCGGACGATGGTCAGGTCCGGACACAGCTTGACCGCCGTACGCATCGGCATCGCCGAGCGCACCCCGTAGGCGCGCGCGTCGTAATTGCAGGTCGCCACGACCCCGCGCTTGTCCGGAGAGCCGCCAACTGCCAGGGGTTTGCCCGCCAACGCCGGGTCATCGCGCATCTCGATGGCGGCATAGAAGCAGTCGCAGTCAATGTGGATGATTTTTCGTTGCGGCATGAGGGTCAGTGGCGCGAGCGCAATTCCGGTAGCAGGCGATGATACCGCAGCCAGGCCAGCCCGCTCCCCAGGCGCTCTAGCGCACTGGTGCGCGCCGCCCGAAAAGCCTTCCGGATTGCTAAATATTTGAGGGAAAAAGAATTTTTCTGCGAAACCGTTTGACAGCCCCCTGCAGAAATGTAGAATGGCGACCGCGGGATGGAGCAGTCTGGTAGCTCGTCGGGCTCATAACCCGAAGGTCGTTGGTTCAAATCCAGCTCCCGCAACCAGTTTCAGGAAAGGCCACTCTTCGGAGTGGCCTTTTTCGTTTGGGCTGAATTAAGTATTTGATTTAAATGAAAGAAATCGTTTGACAGCCCTCTTCAGAACTGTAGAATTGCCGGCGCGGGATGGAGCAGTCTGGTAGCTCGTCGGGCTCATAACCCGAAGGTCGTTGGTTCAAATCCAGCTCCCGCAACCAGTTTCAAGAAAGGCCACTCTTCGGAGTGGCCTTTTTCTTTTCCCCTCCCCCAGTTCCGTCTGTCCAGGCTGCTCGTCAGTCTCCCGTCCGGCAAGACCTCGACCTCTATACTTGAAGCGCACCCATCCACTCGGTGGAGGTTGGTCATGCCCGCCTATTGCGCTTCCAGCGAGGAAGTCGAATACCTGAACCGTGCGCTGCGCACCTTGAGCGGCTGCAACCGCGCCTTGTTGCGCGCCGAAGACCCGTGCTTCCTGTTCCAGGAAATCTGCCGGGTCGTGGTAGAGGAAGGCGGCTACCGCATGGCCTGGGTCGGCCGCGCTGAGCATGATGAAGCGCAGTCGGTGACACCCCTCGCCCACGTTGGGCTCGATCGGGCCTATGTGGAGTCTCTCAACATCACCTGGGCCGACCGTGAGCGCGGACACGGCACCACCGGCACGGCCATCCGCACCGGCACCCCGACCATCACGCGCAATATCCTCACCGACCCCAGGCTCAGCCCATGGCGGGAAAGCGCCATCACCCACGGCATTGCCTCGGTCCTGTCCCTGCCCCTGCGGGTGGACGGCCAGGTTTTCGGTGCCCTGGCGATCTGCGCCCAGGAGCCGGATGCCTTCGGCGAGCGGGAACTGGAACTGCTCAGCGAGGCCGCCGACGACCTCGCTTTCGGACTCCAGGCCTTGCGCGGCAAGGCCATGCGTCGACAGGCCGAGCTCCAGGTCGACGCCCTCAATCGTGCCCTGGCCACCCGCGTGGCGGTCAACCATGCGGTGATCCACGCCAACGATGAAACACCGCTGCTGGCGGAGATTTGCCGGGTGCTGGTAGAGGAGTGCGGCTATCGCCAGGCCTGGGTCGATTACCTTCAGGACGATGCGGCACGCCCTTATAAAGTGATGGCCTGCAACGCTGCCAATGGCATCTGCCAGGGCTGGGGAGCGGGCGGCCATGACGACGGTTTTCACAGCCAGCTTGAAACCGCCCTGCAGGCCGGCGACCCGCTGGTGATGCGTGACCTGCTCAACGACCCTGCCGCCGCGCTGCACCAGGAAGCTCGCGAGTACGGTTTCGCCGCGGCGCTGGCATTGCCCCTGCGGGCCGAGGAACACCTCATCGGCATGCTGGTGATCATGGCGGCCCATGCCGACGCCTTCGATGAGACGGAAGTGGAACTGCTTCTCGCCATGGCGAATGACCTGGGCTTTGGCATTACCACACTGCGTACCCGCGCCCGCGCCATGGAAGCCGAAGCGACGATCCGCAGGATGGCCTATGAAGACACCCTGACCGGCCTGCCCAATCGCGTACGCCTGCGCGAGTTGCTGGATACCGCCATCGTCAACGCTCGCCAGGAAAGGCGCCCCTTCGGCCTGCTGCAGCTGGAGATCGCCCGCAACCAGGAAATCAACGAAACCCTCGGCTACCGCGAAGGCGACCGCCTGCAGATCGAGATCGCCGCCCGCCTCAAACAGGTGGTGGGTGCCGAACGCATCGTGGCGCGCATGGGCGAGTGCGAGTTCGCCGTGCTCATGCCCAATAGCGGCGCCGAGCAGGCGTCGCAACTGGCCAAGCAAATACTCACGGCGCTGTACGACCCGGTGGAACTGTCCGGCCTCTATCTGGAAGCACGGGCCAGCATCGGCATTGCGCTCTACCCCGGCCACGGCACGGCACCCGAGGCTTTGATCCGCCGTTCCGGCAGCGCCATGGAACAGGCCAAGCGCTCCAACGCCGGCTTCGCGGTGTTCCAGGGCGGACTCGACCAGGAATGTGCCCAGCACCTGACGCTGATGGGCGATCTGCGCCGCGCCATCGATCGCAACGAGCTGCTGCTCTACTACCAACCCAAGGTCAACATCGCCAGCAACCGCGTTTGCGGCACCGAAGCCCTGGTGCGCTGGCGCCACCCGCAGCACGGCATGCTGCCGCCGGACGAGTTCGTGCGCCTGGCGGAAAACACCGGGCTGATCACCCCGCTGACGCTCTGGGTGCTGGATACCGCCCTGGGCCAACGCTATGCCTGGCATGAAGAGGGCGATGAGCGACCGATCTCGGTCAACCTGTCGGCCCACGACCTGCGTGACCCGCGGCTTCTGGAACGCATCCAGGGTTCCTTCGCCACCTGGGGCGCAAAGCCCCACTGGATCGAGTTCGAACTGACCGAAAGCGCGCTGATGGAAGACCCGGTGGCCTCGCTGCAGACCCTGTCCGCGCTCAAGGAGCTTGACGCGCACCTGACCATCGATGACTTCGGCACCGGCTACTCGTCCCTCGCCTACCTGCAGAAGCTGCCGGTGGACTCGCTGAAGATCGACCAGTCCTTCGTCACCCACATGACCAGCAACGACGGCTCGGCGAAGATTGTCCGCTCCATCATCGAACTGGCCCACAACCTCGACCTGACTGTGGTGGCCGAAGGAGTGGAAGACCAGTTGACCCTCAACCAGCTCGGTCAGTACGGCTGCGACATTGCCCAGGGCTACAAGATCAGCCAGCCGATACCCGCCGATCAGTTCCGCGATTGGGAGACCCGCTCGGTCTGGCACTGACCGACGCCCCCAGGCCGCGACCAATTGCCGCCCGCCGCTTCCGCACGCCGCGCCCCCCGCTTCAGCCGCCCCCCCGCGCTCGCCTAGACTTGGCGATGCACCCGGCCATTTCTCGCACTTCACTGCAGCAATGCCGGCGAAGAAAAAGTTCTGCCAGACACTTGGAACTTGCTGTCGACGCCCACACTCAGTGGCGCACATTGCCTAGAGGTGCTCGATGCGCGCCAACACTCCGCCAGTGGAACGCCCGGCCAACGGCCAACTCAACGAAGAACCGGCCCCGCTACGCTGGCTCGATAGCCTCACAGCCTACCGGCAGTGGATCGTCATCGCCTTCACCCTGCTGGTCTTCGTGCTCGGCTTGCTGGCCTGCTGGCACCTGCTGCGGGAACTGGACCCCAATGCCCTGCGCACCGCCGTCCACGACGTTCCCGGCACCAGCCTGCTGTTGGCGCTGGCGGCCACCTCCGTCAGCTTCATGGCCTATGTCGGTTACGAGTGGTCCGGCTGCCGCTTCGCTGGCGTGCACCTGCCGTTGCAGCGCATGGCCCTCGGCAGCTTCTGCGCCTCGGGCATTGGTAACGCGGTCGGCCTGTCGATGCTCACGGGCGGCTCGGTACGTTTCCGTCTCTACGGCCGCGACAAACTGGGCGCCGGCGATATCGCCCGCATTACCCTGTTCGCCAGCCTCGCGCTGGGCTCGGCGCTCCCGCCGCTGGCTGCCCTGGCCGCGCTGAGTGCCCCGGCAGCGGCTTCCCTGGCCCTGGGCCTGCCGGAAAGCCTGGTGATCAGCCTGGCCCTGGCTGTGCTGCTGACCGGTGCCGGGCTGATCTTCTGGATTTCCCGCCAGCGCGCGCCGGAACCACCCGTGCCTGGCTGCATCGATATCCGCCTGGGCAATCGCAGCGTGCGCCTACCCGGACTGCGTCTGTCGGCGGTGCAGCTGCTGATCACGGTGGTGGATGTCTGCGCCGCCGCCTGCGTGCTCTATGTCCTGCTCCCGGAGGCGCCGCCGCTCGGCGCCTTCCTGCTGGTCTACATGCTCGCCCTGGCAGCCGGCGTGCTCAGCCACGTACCGGGCGGCGTCGGCGTGTTCGAGGCTGTACTGCTGGCCGCCTTTGCCGGCCAGTTGGGCGCAGCGCCGCTGGCGGCCGCCCTGGTGCTCTACCGCCTGATCTATGTCGGTCTGCCGCTGGTACTGGCCTGCCTGTTGCTGCTGGCGAACGAGGCACAGCGTCTGTTCCCCGCTGGCCGCCAGGCCCTGCGCGCCGCCTCCGGCCTGGCCGCACCGGTGCTGTCGTTGTTGGTGTTCCTGTCCGGCGTGGTGCTGCTGTTTTCCGGCGTTACCCCGGCAGCGGACACCCGCCTGGAACACCTGAGCTTCCTGATTCCCCATCGCCTGATCGACGCCTCACACCTGGCAGCAAGCCTCATCGGCGTGCTCTGCCTGCTGCTCGCCCACGGCCTGCGCCATCGCCTGTCGGCAGCCTGGGCGCTGACAGTAGTGCTCCTGCTGGCTGGCGCCGGGCTGTCGCTTCTGAAGGGGTTCGATTGGGAGGAAGCCAGTCTCCTGACCATGACGGCCATGCTGCTGGCCATTTTTCGCAGCGCTTTCTACCGCCCCAGCCGCCTGCTGGAAGTGCCCTTCTCGCCGCTTAACCTCGCTGCCAGCGCCTGCGTATTGCTCGCCGCCCTCTGGTTGATGTTCTTCGCCTTCCAGGACGTACCCTATAGCCATGAGCTCTGGTGGCAGTTCGAGGTGGACGGCGACGCCCCTCGCGCCCTGCGCGCCTCCCTGGCCAGCGGCCTGCTGCTCGCGGGCATCGCCCTGGCCTGGCTATTGCGTCCGCTGCCACCGACCATCCACGAACCCACGAAAGAGGAGCTGCTGCGCGCCGTCGAGGTCATCCGCAACTCCGACCAACCCGATGGCGGCCTGGTGCTGACGGGGGACAAGGCGCTGCTCTTCCATCCGGAGGGTGACGCCTTCCTCATGTACGCCCGCCGCGGCCGCAGCCTGGTGGCGCTGTTCGATCCCATTGGTCCGTCCTACCGGCGCGCCGAGCTGATCTGGCAGTTCCGCGACCTCTGCGACCACCACCATGCGCGGCCGGTGTTCTACCAGGTGCGCGCGGAGAACCTGCCCTACTACATGGATATCGGTCTGTCCGCGCTGAAGCTGGGCGAGGAAGCCCGGGTCGACCTCCCCCGATTCGACCTGGACGCCAAGAACAAGGCCATGAAGGACCTGCGCTACACCCTCAGCCGTGGCCAGCGCGACGGCCTCGGCCTGCAGATCTACGATGCCGGGACTGCCCCCCTGGATCAGCTGAGGACCATCTCCGAAGCCTGGATGCAAGGCAAACAGGCACGGGAGAAAGGCTTTTCCCTCGGTCGCTTCGACCCCGACTACCTGAACCACTTCCGCATCGCCACCATCGAGTTCGAGGGCAAGCCGGTGGCCTTCGCCAACCTGCTGGAAACCGAGGGCAATACCCTGTCCAGCATTGACCTGATGCGCGTCCATCCGCACGCCCCGAAGCTCACCATGGAGTTCCTCATGCTCAGCCTGCTGCTGCACTACAAGGAACGCGGCCATGCCCGCTTCAGCCTGGGCATGGTGCCCCTGGCCGGACTGCAGCCGCGCCGCGGTGCGCCCCTGACCCAACGTCTCGGCGCCCTCGTGTTCCGGCGTGGCGAGCAGTTCTATAACTTCCAGGGCCTGCGTCGCTTCAAGGAGAAGTTCCAGCCAGACTGGGAGCCGCGCTACATGGCCGTGCCCGCAGGCCTCGACCCGCTGGTGGCGCTGGCCGATACCGCTGCCCTGATCGCCGGCGGCTTTACCGGCCTGATCAAACGCTGAGGTACGCATGCTCAAACGCAACTGGCGACGCCTGCTGCTGATCCTGATCCTCGCTTTGGTGGGCGCGGCCCTACTGGTCTGGAGCCGCCCCGCCCCCCAGGCCAGGCTGGACCATCTGAAACTGCCCGACGGCAGTGCCATGACCCTGGCCAATCCCTCGGGAGCCGTGCAGCACCGCGTGCTGCTGGTGACCAGCGGCAATCAGCGTCTGGCGGATGCCGATTTGCTGACCCTGGCCCGCAGCAGCAACGCGCGACTTCTACAACTCGACCTGCCGACCAAGGATTGCGCGGCACAGCAGCAGCGCTTGCAGCAAGCCCGCGAAACCCTTGGCGGCGAGCCCACCCTGGTGGCCGGCATCGGTCCGGGAGCCAGCTTCGCCTGGCGCTGGCTGGCCGGACAGTTCGACGACACGGCCCAGGCCCTGTCCATCGACTTCAGCCTGGCGACCCCCGACTGCCCCGCCGACCTGCCACAGAAGGCCGCCCACGGCCGCTGGCTGGCCGCCTGGAACGACAACCCGGACGACCCCAGCGCCGCCTTCGCCCGCAACCAGGCCAACGCCGAAACCCTGATCAGCGACTACGACACCAGCCTGGTGCAGTTGCTCCAGCAACGCGTGCAGAGCCTGTTGCAGGGCCAGGGCGAGCCATTGCCTGTGGTGGAAGTACCGGCCGCCAAGCCTGCCGAGACGGTCACCCTGTTCTATTCCGGCGATGGCGGCTGGCGCGACCTGGACCGTGCGGTGGCCGATGAGATGGCCAAGCGCGACTACCCGGTGGTGGGCATCGATTCCCTGCGTTACTTCTGGCAGCACAAGAGTCCCGAGCAGGGCGCTGCCGATCTCAGCCGGCTGATGAAGGAATACCGTGAAAAGTGGGGAGCCAAGCACTTCGTGCTGGCCGGCTACTCCTTCGGCGCTGACGTGCTGCCGGCCTTCTATAACCACCTGTCCAAGGCCGATCAGGATCAGGTGGACGCCATCCTGCTACTGGCCCTGGCGCGCAGTGGCAGCTTCGAGATCGAGGTGCAGGGTTGGCTCGGCAAAGCCGGCCAGGAAGCCGCCACCGGGCCGGAACTGGCCAGACTGCCGGCCACCAAGGTGCTCTGCGTGTTCGGCAAGGAAGAAGCCGACGAAAGCGGCTGCACACAGCCGGGCACCGTCGGGGAAAACCTCGAGCTGCCCGGCGGCCACCATTACGACGAGAACTACCCGGCATTGGCGGAGAAAATGCTGGCTGCCGTCGAGAAGCGGCAGGAACCACTGGCCAAGGATTGACCCAGGTTCAGATTCGCTTAAGACAAAGGGGCTATCCTCCGCTCCGTTTTGAATATCGAGCACGAGGTACCGTGATGAGTCTCAAGAACGCAACTTCCCGCTACGGGAACCTATCTATCGCCCTGCACTGGCTGATGCTGGTACTGATCGCAACCGTCTATGCCTGCATCGAACTGAAGGGCAACTTTCCCAAGGGCAGCGAAACCCGCGAACTACTCAAGCAGTGGCACTTCATGCTCGGCATGGCGGTGTTCTTCCTGGTCTGGCTGCGCCTGATCGGGCGGATGATTTCCCCCGCGCCAGCCATTCAACCCGCGCCGACGAGCTGGCAGAACGCCCTCGCCAAACTGATGCACCTGGCACTCTATGCCCTGATGATCGGCGCGCCCCTGGCCGGTTGGCTGATCCTCAGCGCAGCGGGCAAGCCCACTCCCTTCTTCGGCCTTGAACTGCCGGCACTGATCGGCCCGAACAAGGAGCTGGCCGGGCAGATCAAGGAACTCCACGAACTGGCGGGCACTGCCGGCTACTGGCTGATCGGCCTGCACGCGGTGGCGGCGCTGTTCCACCACTATGTGAGCCGGGATAACACCCTGGTGCGGATGCTGCCGCGCAAGGGCTGATCGCCACATGCCTCAGGGTGCGCCGCGTGGCGCACCCGACTCTCCAATCCCCGCCTTCAAATCTCCACCTGCGTCCCCAACTCGATCACCCGGTTCAGCGGCAGATTGAAGTACCTCAAGTTACTGTTGGCGTTCTTCAGCAAGAAGGCGAACAAGGCCTCGCGCCAGCGCGCCATGCCGATGCGTTTGGTGGGGATCACCGTTTCCCGGCTGAGAAACCAGGTGGTGCTCATCGGGCTGAAATCCAGCTCGTTGAGGTGACAGAGCCTCAGCGCCGCTGGCACGTCCGGTTCTTCGATAAAGCCGAAGTGCAGGATCACCCGGAAGAATCCATCGCCATAGGCGTCTACCTCGAAACGCCGGTCTGCCGCCACCCGTGGCGTGTCCTCGCTCACCACGGTCAGCAGCACCACCTGCTCGTGCAGTACCTGGTTATGCAACAGATTGTGCAGCAAGGCATGGGGCACCGCGTCTGTCCGCGCGGTGAGGAACACGGCGGTGCCCTGCACCCGATGCGGAGGCTGTGAACGGATACTGCTGATGAACAGTGGCAACGGTAGCGCGGTTTCGTCCAGGCGCTCGACCACGATCTGCTTGCCACGTTTCCAGGTAGTCATCAGGGTGAACAGCGCGACGCCGGCGATCACCGGGAAGGCCCCTCCCTGGAAAATCTTTGGCACGTTGGCCGCGAAGAACAGGCTGTCGACGAAGAGGAAGCCCAACAGTACGGGCACGGCCAGCCACCACGGAGTTTTCCACAGCAGCAGCATCACCACGGCCACCAGCAGGGTGGTGATCAGCATGGTGCCGGTTACCGCCACGCCGTAGGCCGAGGCCAGCGCCCCTGACGACTCGAAGCCCAGCACCAGCAACACCACGCCCACCATGAGCGCCCAGTTCACCGCACCGATGTAGATTTGCCCCTGCTCCTGCTGCGAGGTGTGCTGGACGAACATGCGCGGTATGTAACCGAGTTGCATAGCCTGATGCGTCAGGGAGAAGGCCCCGGAAATCACTGCCTGGGAGGCGATCACGGTGGCCAGGGTGGCCAGCCCGACCATGGGCAGCAGCGCCCAGCCCGGCGCCAACAGATAGAAAGGGTTACGGGCTGCGGCAGGGTCGGCAAGGATTATCGCCCCCTGACCGAAGTAGTTCAGCACCAGCCCCGGCAACACCAGGAAGAACCAGGCGCGGGCGATGGGCTTGCGGCCAAAGTGGCCCATGTCGGCATAGAGTGCTTCGGCACCGGTCAGGGCCAGCACCACGGCCCCGAGGATGGCGACGCCGATGCCCGGGTGGATAACGAAAAAATGTACGCACCACCAGGGATTGAGCGCTTTCAGCACTTCCGGCTGCTGGGCGATGCCATAGATGCCTAGGGCACCGAGCACACTGAACCAGAGCACCATGATCGGCCCGAAGAGGGTACCAATCCGCGCGGTGCCGTGCTTCTGGATCAGAAACAGGCCCACCAGCACGATCAGCGACAAGGGCACGACCCACTGCTCCAGGCCATCGAACGCGATTTCCAGCCCCTCGATGGCAGAAAGCACCGAGATCGCCGGGGTAATCATGCTGTCGCCATAGAACAGCGCGGTCCCGCACAAGCCGAGCAACAACACGGCTGCCTTCAATCGGGGATACGACCTGGCGGCGCGCTGGGCCAGGGCCGTCAGGGCCATGGCGCCGCCTTCCCCGTCGTTGTCCGCGCGCAGGATGAACAGCACGTACTTGATCGACACCACCCAGATCAGCGACCAGAAGATCAGCGAAAGCACGCCCAGAACCCCATCGTGATTGATCTGGACGCCGTACTGGGCGGAGAAGACTTCCTTGAGGGTGTACAACGGGCTGGTGCCGATATCGCCGTAGACCACACCGGCAGCGGCCACCAGCAAACCGAGCCCTGAAGCCGTATGTCCGGCATGCTGCTCGGCGGGTTGCGTGATGCTTTCGCTCATCTGAACCTTCCTGCTGATGACAGTTGAAGCGCATCGTTGGGGCAGCTCATCCGGCGAACATGGGCGTCCCGCCCCGCCTATGCCGGCTTCCCAAAGGCTAGCTGCGAAATGACGACACGTAAGGGTAGAAATGACCGACGCCTGCCGCTAGAATTGCGCACTTTTTGATCAGAGGCGCCCTCCCGAGCGCCCATTGAGGTTAGCCGCACATGTCCACCGCTACTCCCAAAGTCGGATTCGTCAGCCTGGGTTGCCCGAAGGCCACCGTCGATTCCGAGCGCATCCTCACCCAGCTGCGCATGGAAGGCTACGAGATCGTACCGACCTACCAGGATGCCGACGTAGTGGTGGTGAACACCTGCGGGTTCATCGACAGCGCCAAGGCCGAGTCCCTGGATGCCATTGGTGAAGCCATCGCCGAAAACGGCAAGGTGATCGTCACCGGCTGCATGGGCGTATCCGAAGACTCCATCCGTGACGTGCACCCGAGCGTGCTGGCCGTCACCGGCCCACAGCAGTACGAGCAAGTGGTCAGCGCCGTGCACGAAGTGGTGCCGCCGAAGGCCGACCACGACCCCTTCGTCGACCTGGTGCCGCCGCAAGGCATCAAGCTGACCCCGCGCCACTACGCCTACCTGAAGATTTCCGAAGGCTGCAACCACAGCTGCAGCTTCTGCATCATCCCGTCCATGCGCGGCAAACTGGTCAGCCGCCCGGTGGGTGATGTGCTCTCCGAAGCCGAACGCCTGGTCAAGGCCGGCGTCAAGGAGCTGCTGGTGATCTCCCAGGACACCAGCGCCTACGGTGTCGACCTCAAGTACAAGCTCGACTTCTGGAACGGCCAGCCGGTCAAGACCCGCATGCTGGAACTCTGCGAGGCCCTCTCCGCCATGGGCGTTTGGGTGCGCCTGCATTACGTCTACCCGTACCCCAACGTGGACGACGTGATCCCGCTCATGGCCGAAGGCAAGCTGCTGCCTTACCTGGACATCCCCTTCCAGCACGCCAGCCCGAAAGTGCTCAAGTCCATGAAGCGCCCGGCGTTCGAGGACAAGACCCTGGCGCGCATCAAGAAATGGCGCGAGATCTGCCCGGACCTGACCATCCGCTCCACCTTCATCGTCGGCTTCCCCGGCGAAACCGAGGAAGACTTCCAGTACCTGCTGGACTGGCTGACCGAAGCCCAACTGGACCGCGTCGGCTGCTTCCAGTACTCCCCGGTGGACGGCGCCCCGGCCAATGACCTGGGCCTGGAGCCGGTGCCGGACGACATCAAGCAGGACCGCTGGGAGCGCTTCATGGCGCATCAGCAAGCCATTTCCACCGCCCGCCTGCAGCTGAAGATCGGCCGCGAAATGGACGTGCTGATCGACGAAGTCGACGACGAAGGTGCCGTGGCCCGTTCCTGGGCGGACGCACCGGAAATCGACGGCAGCGTGTTCATCGAGTCCACCAGCGTGAAGCCGGGCGACAAGGTGCGCGTGCGCATCGTCGATGCCGACGAATACGACATGTGGGCCGAGCTGGTCTGATGTGATGCTGTGTTGATTGAGCCCCGCTGATGCGGGGCTTTTTCTTTGCGGTACTGATTCGTCTAGCGGAACATAGAACCCGAATCGAGTCGCAGGATGTGGCGAGCGGCGTTCCGCGGGAGCGCAGCGCTACCCATCACCGGAACCTGACCATGCTCAAGGTCTTCTACGACGGCGCCTGCCCCCGCTGCATGGCCGACCGCCGCTGGTACGAATCCTTGCCCCGTGCCGCCGAAGGCGTGGAGTGGATCGACATCACCGGTCGCGACGCCGAACTACGCGCGCTCGGCATCGACCCTTACCTCGCCCTGACCGAACTACACGTCCAGGATGAAACCGGCCGCATCCACCGCGAACTCGACGCCTACATTCTCCTGCTCACCCGCGTGCCGAGGCTGGCACCGCTCGCCTGGCTGCTCGGCCTGCCGGTCGTCAAACCGCTTCTGTCGCTCGTCTACCGCCGCTGGGTGCTTCGTCGCTTGCGCCGAGACGGCAGGCTCTAGGGGCAGCGTCTAGACTCGCTCCATCCACGGCCCAAGCGGAACCACAACAATGACCAGCCAGAACCGCCAGGTAACCCTCTACCACTGCCCCTACACCCGTTCCACCGGTGCCCTGACCCTGCTCGAAGAACTCGGCGCCGACTTCACGCTCCACGTGATGAACATGAAGACCGGGGAGCAGCGCAAGCCGGAATTCCTCGCGATCAACCCCATGGGCAAGGTACCCACCCTCACCCACGGTGATGCAGTGGTCACGGAGCAAGTCTCGGTCTACCTCTACCTCGCCGACCTCTACCCGGAGGCCAAGCTTGCCCCGCCCCTGGGCGACCCGCTGCGCGGGCCCTACCTGCGCTGGATGGTGTTCTACGGGTCCTGCTTCGAACCGGCGGTGGTGGACCGGGTGCAGAAGCGTGAGCCGATTCCCGAGGCACGCTCGCCCTACGGCGACTTCGACAGCGTGATGAAGACCCTGATCAGCCAGATGAAAGACGGGCCCTGGCTGCTCGGCGAGCAGTTCACCGCTGCCGACGTGCTCTGGGGCAGCGCGCTGAACTGGACCACCCAGTTCGGGTTGATCCCGGAGGTGCCGGCGATCAAGGACTACATCGCCCGTTTCGTCGAACGCCCCGCCTACCAGCGCGCCCTGGCCAAGGACGCCGAGCTGGCCGCCGCCCAGGCTGCACCGGCCTGAAATGCCGCTGTATTCCGCGTCTCGATAATGCCACCGCCCCGGCATCGCCGGGGCTAGGGTATGGGCCTCTTCAGATCATCGTCGAGGCATCCTCATGCATTCCTATTTCAGCCTACAGGGCCGTACCGCCCTGGTTACTGGTGGTACCCGCGGCATTGGGCGGATGATCGCCCAGGGCCTCCTCGAAGCCGGCGCGCGCGTTTTCATCTGCGCCCGCGATGCCGAGGCCTGCCACGAGACCGCCTCCGAGCTTTCCGCTTTTGGCGAATGCCACGCCCTCGTCGCCGACCTCTCCAGCGAGGACGGCGCAAAAGCCCTTGCCGCAGCGCTGGAGCAACGCATCGAACAACTGGACATCCTGGTGAACAACGCCGGCACCACCTGGGGCGCCCCCCTGGAGAGCTACCCGGTGAAGGGCTGGGAGAAAGTCATGCAGCTCAACGTGACCTCGGTGTTCAGCTGCATCCAGCAATTGCTGCCGTTGCTGCGCAAAGCCGGTAACGACGCCAGCCCAGCGCGGGTGATCAATATCGGATCAGTGGCCGGCATCACCTCCCACGGCGAGGACGCCTACGCCTATGGCCCGAGCAAGGCCGCGCTGCATCAACTGTCGCGGATGCTGGCGCGGGAACTGGTGGCCGAACACATCAACGTCAATGTGATCGCTCCCGGGCGCTTCCCCAGCAAAATGACCCGCTTCATCGCCAACGATCCCGACGCCATGGCGCGCGACACCGCCCTGATCCCAATGAAGCGCTGGGGCCGGGGCGAGGAAATGGCGGCGCTGGCCATCAGCCTGGCGAGCACGGCGGGAGCCTACATGACCGGCAACATCATCCCCATCGACGGTGGTTTCCACCTGTAACGCATCGCTTGCGCGGCGCATGGGCCGGCGCTAGGGTAGCCGCGCTATCCACCGGACTTCGCCCATGCGTCTCGCTTTCCTTACACTTCTGTTCGCTCTCGCAGCCTCAAGCCATGCCGCGCCGGCTCCATTCTTCATCTGGCAAAGCAAGCTGGACGGTGCGTTGACCTGTGCCCAGACCACCCCTGGCGAAGGCTGGCTGCGCCTTGGCGGGCCGTTCCGTGATGCCGGCTGCCGCGTGCCCTACTGATATGCAGCACAGCGTTTCGCCCGTCGGCTACGTCCGCTCCTGTTTCAAGGAGAAGTTCGCCATCCCCCGTCAGCCGCACCTGGCGCCCGCCGCCCGTGGCGTGCTGGAGCTGGTACCGCCCTTCGACACCGGCGATGCCGTGGCGGGGCTGGAACAGGTCAGCCATGTCTGGCTGCTGTTCCTCTTCCACCAGGCCCTTGAAGACAAGCCACGGCTGAAGGTGCGTCCGCCGCGCCTGGGCGGCAACCAGTCCATTGGCGTGTTCGCCAGCCGCTCCACCCACCGCCCCAACGGCATTGGCCAGTCGGTGGTGAAGCTGGAGAACGTGGAAGCCGGTCGTCTCTGGTTGTCCGGCATCGATCTGCTGGACGGCACCCCGGTCATCGATATCAAACCCTACGTGCCCTACGCCGACCGCCAGGACGGTGCGCTGAACGCCATCGCCGACGCGGCGCCCGAGCTGATTCCCGTGGAATGGGAGCCCACAGCCCTGATCCAGGCTCGCGAGCATGGTCAGCGCCTGGGCGAACCCCTGGCAGAGCTGGTGGAACAGTGCCTGGCCCAGGACCCTCGCCCGGCCTACCAGAAGCCCGAACCCGAACGCCGCTACGGCGCTCGCCTGTGGGATGTGGACGTGCGCTGGCACTATCCCGAACCGGGGCGGATTCGCGTGCTGGAGATTGCGCGGGGCTGAACCGCCACGCGCTTGCCAAGGGTGGGTCACGCTTCATCAACCCACCATTCGTGCTCGCCCTGACGACGACGGTGGACAGACAAGCGCTGTCCACCCTGCGGCTGGGCATCGCTACCGCTAGCGGGAGGCGTTGAGCGCCAGGCTATCGGCCTCGATGGCGTCCTGTTCGAGGATCAGAGGTTCCACCAGCGGTCGGCTGGCGAGGAAGTGCGCGGTCTGCATATGGGCCTCGAACGCAGCTTCGTCGGTGTAGACCTCATACAGCCAGATGAGATCGGGATCGCTGCGATCCAGCAGCACATCGAAAACCAGGCAACCCGGTTCGTCACGCACCGAAGCGGCGGCGTTGACGCGCATGGCGTCCATGAAGGCGTCCAGGCTACCGGGGCGCAAGCGGGTCTTGAGAAGAAGGCAGTACACGTTGAACTCCGTTTTGTCTTATATTTCTCACAAATTGTATACAAAAATGGAGTCCCAGATATGCCCAGCCGTCCAGGCCGCCTCAACGGCCTTCGCCACATCGCTATCGTCGTGCCCAACCTGGAGGAGTGCGAACGCTTCTACGTGGATGTGCTGGGCATGGAAGTCCTCAACCGCGCCAACGAAGACCTGGTCTACCTCACCTGCGGCAACGACAACCTGTCCCTTGGTCGCGCCTTTGCACCCAGTAGCGGTGCGCAGGCGGTGGATCACTACGGATTCGTAGTCGACAGCCTCGAAGAGCTGGACGCCTGGTACCAGTACCTCAAGGCCCGGGGCGTGACCATGCTCGACCGCCCTTTCGCCCATGGCGACGGCGCCCACAGCTTCCACGTGCTGGACCCGGCCGGGAACAAGATCCAGCCGATCTACCACCCGGCGATCTCCGGTCAACGCTTCAGCTCCCCGGTCTGACGCCCCCGGAAATGACAAAGCCCGCCATTTCAGGCGGGCTTTGTTGTTAAACAGCTGGCGATTACTTCTCGACGAAGGCGCGCTCGATCAGGTAGTCACCCGGCTCACGCATACGCGGGGAGATCTTCAGGCCGAAGCTGTCGAGCACTTCGCTGGTCTCGTCGAGCATGCTCGGGCTACCGCAGATCATGGCGCGGTCGTCCTGCGGATTGATCGGCGGAAGACCAATGTCTTCGAACAGCTTGCCGCTGCGCATCAGGTCGGTCAGGCGGCCCTGGTTCTCGAACGGCTCACGGGTCACGGTGGGGTAGTAAATCAGCTTGTCCTTGACCGCTTCACCGAAGAACTCGTTCTGCGGCAGGTGCTCAGTGATGAACTCGCGGTAAGCGACTTCGTTCACGTAGCGAACGCCGTGGACCAGGATGATCTTTTCGAAGCGTTCATAGGTTTCCGGGTCCTGGATCACGCTCATGAACGGTGCCAGGCCAGTGCCGGTGCTCAGCAGGTAGAGGTGCTTGCCGGGGTTAAGGTCATCGAGGACCAGGGTGCCGGTGGGCTTCTTGCTGATGATGATCTCGTCGCCTTCCTTCAGGTGCTGCAGCTGGGAGGTCAGCGGACCGTCCGGCACCTTGATGCTGAAGAACTCGAGGTGCTCTTCCCAGTTCGGGCTGGCGATGGAATAAGCGCGCATCAGCGGGCGGCCGCCGGGTTGCTGCAGGCCGATCATGACGAACTGGCCGTTTTCGAAGCGCAGACCCGGGTCGCGAGTGCACTTGAAGCTGAACAGCGTGTCGTTCCAGTGATGAACGCTGAGAATGCGCTCGGAGTTCATGTTGCTCATTTACGGGGCTCCGAAGATTTGGAAGTCGCCAGCGCCACTCAGGTCAGGGGGCGCAATTGCGCGACATTGTAATGACCGCCACAATATCTGTTAACTGAATTATCAAGATATAGGTTATCGGTTATATAGATATGCGATTTACCCTCCGTCAGCTCCAGGTATTCGTCGCCGTTGCCCAGCAGGAAAGCGTTTCCCGTGCTGCCGAACAGCTGTCTCTGTCGCAATCGGCCACCAGCACCTCGCTAACCGAACTTGAGCGCCAATCCGGGTGCCAACTGTTCGACCGCGCCGGCAAGCGCCTCAGCCTCAATGCCCTGGGCCGCCAATTGCTGCCTCAAGCCGTGGCGCTGATGGACCAGGCGCGTGAAATCGAGGATCTGCTCAACGGCAAGACCGGCTTTGGCTCCCTCGATGTCGGTGCCACGCTCACCGTGGGCAACTACCTCGCGACCCTGCTGATCGGCTCGTTCATGCAGCGTCATCCGGAATGCCAGGTCAGCCTGCATGTGCAGAACACGGCGAATATCGTCCAGCAGATCGCCCTCTATGAACTTGACCTGGGTCTAATCGAAGGCGATTGCCAGCACCCGAGTATCGAAGTCTTGCCTTGGGTAGAGGATGAACTGGTGGTGTTCTGTGCACCCCAGCACCCCCTGGCCGCCAAAGGCCAGGCAAGTCTGGAAGAATTGAGCCGCGAGGCGTGGATTCTCCGGGAAAAGGGTTCGGGCACCCGCCTGACGTTCGACCAGGCCATGCGCCACCACCCTACCCCGCTGAACATCCGTCTGGAGCTTGAACACACCGAGGCGATCAAGCGCGCAGTGGAGTCAGGCCTGGGCATCAGCTGCATTTCGCGGCTGGCGCTGCGCGACGCCTTCCGCCGTGGCAGCCTGGTCCCGGTTGAGACGCCGGGAATCGACCTGCGTCGGCAGTTCTACTTCATCTGGCACAAGCAGAAATTCCAGACGGCCGCCATGCGCGAATTCCTCGACCAGTGTCGTGCGCTGACTGCCGGAGTCAGCCGGAGCGACGAAATCGTGCTGCCGTCGATCGCCTGAGCACTTAGCCCAGCAGGATGGTTGCCCAGACTGCGGTAATCAGGGTTAGCGCGGTGAACTGTGCGGCGCTGCCCATGTCCTTGGCGTTCTTCGACAGCGGATGGTGATCAAGGGAGATACGGTCGATGGCCGCCTCCACCGCTGAGTTCAACAGCTCGACGATGAGCGCGAGCAGGCAGACGCCAATCATCAGCGCGCGTTCGCCACGGCTGACATCAAGGAAGAACGACAAGGGGATCAGCACCGCATTAAGCAGTACCAGTTGGCGAAAGGCGGCTTCGCCGGTGAAGGCAGCACGCAGGCCGTCGAGGGAATAGCCGGCGGCGTTGAGGATGCGTTTGAGGCCGGTCTGGCCTTTGAATGGCGACATAAAAAAAGGGGTCACTGAAAGGAGCGCGCAGCCTAGCGCAACGCGCTTCAAATTTGCATGAAAAGCCTGGTTTCAGGCCGTGGGAATAGATTCCATCTGTTGCAACAGCAGGGCTGCCTGGGTGCGGGTGCGCACGTTGAGCTTGCGGAAGATGGCGGTTACATGGGCCTTCACTGTGGCTTCCGACACGTGTAACTCATAGGCAATCTGCTTGTTCAGCAAGCCTTCACAGACCATGGTCAGCACGCGGAACTGCTGGGGTGTCAGGCTGGCGAGACCTTCGCTAGCGGCCTTGGCTTCGTCCGACAAGGCCTGGGCTTCCTCCACCTGCGGCGGCCACCAGGTGTCGCCATCGAGCACCGAACGGACGGCGCTCTGGATGACTTCCAGCGGGCTGGACTTGGGGATGAAACCGCTGGCACCGAATTCACGGGAGCGAGCGACTACCGATGCTTCCTCCTGGGCGGAGATCATTACCACCGGAATCTGCGGGTACTGACCGCGCAGCAGCACCAAACCGGAGAAGCCATAGGCACCCGGCATGTTCAGGTCGAGAAGGACCAGGTCCCAGTCGGCGCGCTCGGCCAGGCGAGCCTCGAGTTCGGCGATACTCGCCGCTTCCACCAGCCGCGCATCAGGCCCGAGGCCCAGCGTCAGGGCTTGCTGCAGCGCGCTGCGGAACAGCGGGTGGTCATCGGCGATGAGGATTTCGTATGAGGCCATGGGCATGTCCTTTTTGTAATGGGCCCAGACACGCCTCCCCGGGGTGTGGAGAGGCATTTCGGCACGACGGGATACGCTGGCCAGACCCGAAGCTTGATACGGGCGGGCCGTAAAGCGGCGCCCAGCATGCCGAGCCGGAACGGGGTGGTCAAGTCGAACGCTTTGCGGCAAAGTTCTCGGCTTTTCCCGTCGAGAACCACCATGCGAAGCCAAGCACTGCGCGCCGATATCCTGATGCTGATCACCGCGGCCATCTGGGGCGCAGCCTTCGTCGCCCAGCGCCTGGGCATGGATTCGATCGGCCCCTTCCTCTATACCGGACTGCGCTTCACCCTCGGCGCCCTCATCCTTCTCCCCCTGCTGCTGATTCTGCCCAAGCCCGCGGTAAAGCAACCGCTCAACCGCGGCATGCTGCTGGGCGGCCTGTTGATGGGCCTGGCCCTGTCGTTGGGGATCAACCTGCAGCAGGTGGGCCTGCTCTTCACCTCCGTCACAAACTCCGGCTTCATCACCGGCCTTTACGTCATCATAGTGCCGCTGCTGGGTCTGTTCCTCGGGCATCGCACCGGCCTGGGGACTTGGCTGGGTGCGTGCCTGGCGGTGTTGGGAATGTTCCTGCTCAGCGTCGGCGAAGGATTCCACGTTGCGTCCGGTGACTGGCTGCAGCTGGCCGGTGCCTGTGTCTGGGGCGTGCATGTACTATTGGTGGGGTTCTTCGCCAGCCGCTACGACCCGATCCGCCTGTCCATCCTGCAGTTCGCGGTCTGCGCAGTGGTCAGTCTGGTCCTGGCGGTCGTGTTCGAAGAGATCAAGGTCGACGCCATTCTCCAGGCCGGCCCCGCCATTCTTTATGGTGGCGTGATCGCCGTCGCCATCGGCTACACCCTGCAGGTGGTGGCGCAGCGTCATGCCATCGCCTCGCACGCCGCCATCATCCTCTCACTGGAAGCGGTGTTCGCAGCAATCGCAGGCGCGCTGATGCTGGATGAATCCCTGCATGCACGCGGCTATATCGGCTGCGCCCTGATGTTCGCCGGCATGCTGTTGGCCCAGCTCTGGCCGCAGAAACACCAGGCGCAGGCAGCCTCTGTCAAAGCCGAAGCCTGATCAGAGAAAGCTACTGAGCGCTTGGTGTGCCGGGCTCGCCTCGTCCAGGGGCAGGGCCCGCTTGGCCCCCAGGTAGCGTTCGGTGAACACATCCAGATAGGCATTCAACGCACCACCGGCTTGTTCGTCTCCCGCCAGCTCAAGGCAAAGCGCCCCTACTTCGGCCGTGCAGAGATGCTCGTCACGCTTCGAGCGACGCAGGCGATAACGGGAAATCTGTTCCGGCGTCAGGCTGAGCACCGGAAAGCGATCCAGATAGGGGCTCTTGCGGAACATCTTGCGCGCTTCGGTCCACGTGGCGTCCAGCAGGATGAACAGCGGCCGCTTGCCCGCAGTCACATCCACCCGCTCGACCACCCGCTCGGGCTCCGCATACTCGCCTGGAAACACCAGGTAAGGCTGCCACTGCGGGTCTTCCAGCAAGGCGAGCAATGCCCCGTCCACCTCGGTGCGCGACCAACCGAACGCCCAGGTGTCAGGCACGAGATCCGCGATCAGCCAGCCGGTGTTACTCGGTTTCATAGGCTCGGAGTAGTACATCATCAGGCACACACCGGATCGTACCTGGACCTCGGGGCGCCAGGCGCAGAAGCAGTAGTCGAAGGCCACCCGGCACTCCGGGCAACGCGGCGAGCGCGATCCGCGGGCGACGAAGGGACGGGTGCTGCGCGCAAGGCATTCGGCGCGCAGGCGGAAAACGGCGTGAGTCATCGAAGCAGGTTCCAGTACAGCAGCTGGCCGCCCTGCGCAGGCCGGAAGGCGGCGGACGGGATCGGGATGGCAAGAAGGATTGCGCGATTCTACCAGAGTCGCCAGGAGCAGATTTTTCACGCGACAAGCGCTGGCTGCGAACGCACAATTGCCGCGCTGGTCAAACAGCTACCGTTTGTTAGGAGATCCACATGCTGCGCCTCACCGCCATCGCCCTCTGCGCGACCTTGCCTTTCTTTGCCCAAGCCACATCGCTCAAGGACTATGAGCTGAGCAACATGCTCGAGAAAGTCGCCAAGGAGAGCAGCGCCGGCACGCCCCGCGCAATCAACGAGGACATCCTCGACCAGGGCTACACGGTGGAAGGAAACGAGCTGGTGAATCACCTCAGCGTTCGCGAAGCCCATGCCGCCCAGATGCGCTCCAACCCTGATGCGGTGCGTGCCCAGTTGGGTGCCAGCGTCTGTCGCAACACCGGCTACCGCCAACTGCTCGCGCGCGGCGCCGGCCTGCGCTACGAGTTCAGCGAGTACAAGACCAATCGCCCGGTCACCACCGAACGCTTCACTGCACGGGATTGTGGCCTCAAGGCCAAGACCAACTGATCGCGACTGCGGCGAGATTCTCCGGGGAGTGCCGCCCCCTTCCGCCCGCCGAGCCAGGGACCGCACTCATTTCGACATGCGTCGGACACGTTGCATTGCGCATTCCGGTGGCGGCGAACTGGAAAAGATCCAGCGCCTGCCGCAAGCTGTAGTTGAGCGGCTCGACTAGGTCGCCCGGTTTCCGGCCATTCCAGCAGAGCAGCTCCGAGAAGTTGATGAGCAAGGAGATTGCTATGCCCTATGATCCGGACGATTACCTCTCCCGGCACTTCCAAACCAGCGGAATCGACCTGACGCAGAAGGTCGATGAGTTGATCAACCTCACCGTCCCCTGCGGCAGCCCCAACCTCGCGCTCTACCGCGAGATGCTGATTACCGTGGTGCGCATGGCCCAAGCCGACCGCAATCGCTGGGACGCCAAGATCATGCTGCAAACCCTGCGCGAGATGGAGCACGCCTTCAGCGCCCTGGAACAATTCAAGCGGCGTCGCAAAGTCACCGTATTCGGATCAGCGCGCACCCCCGAGGGCCATCCGATCTACACCCTGGCCCGACAGTTGGGGGCCGAACTGGCCAAGCGCGACCTGATGGTGATCACTGGCGCCGGCGGCGGCATCATGGCCGCAGCCCACGACGGCGCAGGCCTGGAAAATAGCCTCGGCCTGAACATCACCCTGCCCTTCGAGCAACATGCCAACACCACTGTGGGCGGCACCGAGCATCTACTGTCGTTCCACTTCTTCTTCGTGCGGAAGCTCTTCTTCGTCAAGGAAGCCGATGCGCTGGTGCTGTGTCCGGGTGGCTTCGGCACCCTGGATGAGGCACTGGAGGTGCTGACCCTGATCCAGACCGGCAAGAGCCCGGTGGTACCGGTTGTTCTGCTGGACGAGCCGGATGGCAGTTACTGGGAAGACGCCATTGGTTTCCTCCACGAGCAACTCGCACGTAACCGCTACATTCTGCCCAGCGACATGAATCTGATGCGTCTGGTGCGCAGCGCCGATGAGGCAGCGGCGGAGATCGCACAGTTCTACAGCAACTACCACTCCAGCCGCTGGCTGAAGAACTGCTTCGTAATTCGCATGAATCACCCACTCAACGAAAAGGCCCTGGGTCAGATTCAGGAGCAGTTCACCGACCTCTGCCTGGAAGGCGACTTCAACCAGCAGGCCAATTCGGAATCAGAGACGGACGAGCCGGAGCTCAACGAAATGATCCGCCTGGCATTCCGCTTCAACGGCCGTGACCATGGCCGCCTGCGGGAGCTCATCGACTTCATCAATCTTCCGCAACACTGGACCAGCAAGGCCTGAACCGTTACACGAACGCACAGTCATCCTGCAATCAGCCATGCGCATCCGCGCATGGCTCAAGGTTGTAGGTGTGAGATCTCAGTCGTCGGAGTTGCCGCGCAGGAGACGGCTGATCATCTCCATGGAATAGCCGCGATAGGCGAGAAAACGCCCCTGCTGGGCTCGCTCGCGGGCATCCACGGGCAGCCGATTGAACTTGCGACACCAGACGTCACGAAGCTGTTCGCTCCAATCGATATCGGCCTCGCGCAAGGCCTGGTCAATATCACCACGGGGAAGGCCGCGCTGGGCCAGTTCTTCGCGAATACGCTGCGGCCCATAGCCGCCACGGGCGCGGCTGGCGATGAAGCTTTCGAGGTAGCGGGATTCGGAGAGCAGACCCTCTTCCGTCAAACGGTCGAGGGCACCGTCGATCAACTCGGGAGGGGCGCCACGCTGACGCAACTTTCGCGTCAGCTCGACTCGCCCGTGTTCGCGCTGCGCCAACAGGTCCATGGCGGCCCGCCGCACCGCGGCGGGGCTGTCGAGAACAACGGGCATGGGAGGATCAGAGGTCTACGTCAGCCAGGTCATCGACCGAAGCGTTCGCTTTGTTACTGGCCGTAGAGTTGACCAGCAGCTTCTCGCGAATGATCTTCTCGATGGCATTGCTGACTTCCGGATTGTCTTCCAGATACTTGGCGGCATTGGCCTTGCCCTGACCAATCTTGTTGCCCTGGTAGCTGTACCAAGCACCGGACTTTTCCACCAGGCCCTGCTGCACGCCCAGGTCGATGATTTCGCCGGTACGGTAGATACCCTTGCCGTACATGATCTGGAACTCGGCCTGACGGAAAGGCGGGGCCACCTTGTTCTTCACGACCTTGACGCGGGTTTCGCTGCCCACCACTTCCTCGCCCTCTTTCACCGCGCCGGTACGGCGGATATCGAGGCGCACGGAGGCGTAGAACTTCAGGGCATTACCGCCGGTGGTGGTTTCGGGGTTGCCGAACATTACGCCGATTTTCATACGAATCTGGTTGATGAAGATGACCAGGCAGTTGGCGTTCTTGATGTTGCCGGTGATCTTGCGCAAAGCCTGGGACATCAGGCGAGCTTGCAGGCCGACGTGGGAATCGCCCATCTCACCTTCGATCTCAGCCTTCGGAACCAGGGCCGCCACGGAGTCGACAATAATCACGTCAACCGCGTTGGAGCGCACCAGCATGTCGGTGATTTCCAGGGCCTGTTCGCCGGTATCCGGCTGGGAAACCAGCAGGTCGTCTACATTCACACCGAGTTTGCCGGCGTAGTCAGGGTCCAGTGCGTGTTCGGCGTCGACGAAGGCGCAAGTGGCACCCATTTTCTGGGCTTCGGCGATGACAGAGAGAGTCAGCGTGGTCTTACCGGAGGATTCAGGACCATAGATTTCGACGATACGGCCTTTCGGCAGACCGCCGATGCCAAGCGCGATGTCCAGGCCCAGGGAGCCGGTGGAAATGGCCGGAATGGCCTGGCGATCATGGTCGCCCATGCGCATGACCGCGCCCTTGCCGAACTGCTTCTCGATCTGGCCCAGGGCAGCAGCCAAGGCGCGCTTCTTGTTCTCGTCCATTGAAGTCCTCACTAAAATCAAGAGGGCCTGGCGGCCACCAACAACTGTATAAGTAGACAGTATTATTCCATAGGGCAAGTCGCTCGCCTACCCCTGGGTGGCTTTTTCTCCTGCAGCTAGTCGGATCAATCCCTGGAGAGCCTCCACGACAGTCTGCCGGCGTACCGCTAGACGATCACCCGGGAACTGGCGGCGCACAGCCTCTACTGCACTTCCATTTCCCCAAGCGAGCCAAACAGTACCCACCGGCTTCTCCGGCGAGCCACCATCAGGCCCTGCAATCCCACTGACGGCGACGGCAAAACGTGCGCCGCTGCGCTGCTGGGCACCACGCACCATAGCCTCGACCACTTCACGACTGACCGCCCCCACCTGCGGGAACAACTCGGCCGGCACCGCCAATTGCGCGCTCTTCTGGTCATTCGAGTAAGTGACAAAGCCTGCCTCGAACCAGGCAGAACTGCCGGGAATGCGGGTAATCGCTTCGGCGATACCGCCGCCAGTACAGGACTCCGCGGTGCTCACCCGTTCATTGCGCACCTTCAATTCCTGGCCCAATCGGGCTGCCAGCTCGGTCAGCTCATCTTCGGTAACGGACATGTGCACTCCAGGGTTAAAGCGGGCCAGCGGGATACCGTACACTAGCGCCTTTTGCACGCAAGGCCAGCCCATGAGTCAGAGCGATCTCAGCGAACACACCCCGATTGTGTGGCAGTAGATCGTCGCAAATACGCTACGGCCTAGAGCCATCAGACGTTCATGAAATTTTTAGGCGATTCGGCTAGCAAGGCGATTGGCGTGGGTTGGCATAGTTTGGCGATTAAATTGCCCCATTTTTGCCCCACGCCCCGCCCCACTAAGCCGGCTGAATGACCTCTCGGAAGTGAACGCGATACCGGGTATCCTCCGCCCTCCACCCCAAAACTGACTGTGAACCTGTCAATCCCTACATCGCCCACCTGCCGAAAGCAGATATCGCTCCTTTTGTCTGCGCAGGCTAGAACATTCGAGATATCGGTTTTTTGGCGTCAGCCAGCTTGCATTCGCCTGATGGGAGGTTCTTTTCTGAAGAGACCTCCCCGTACAGCGAATTCTTGTTGTGAATCTTGTCTTCGGAAGTGGTCGTCCAACCATTCTCGGCAATGGTAATGTGGCGGCCATCCTGGAAATTCAGCGAGAAATTGCCGCGTCTGGGCCTTCCAAACCCTTCTACCGGGTAGTAGACGTTACTGTCGTTGCTAGAGACAACGTAGTACCGATTTGACCCATCCATAGATCCCCAGACCTCTACTCGGCTTCCAAGGTCGCTGCTACCAAGTGCAGGGATTTTGCATCGGTATATCAAGACACCCTCATCACCAGAGTCATTCTTGGTTACTGATTGCCCATCTCGGCCGGCGTTGACATATTTATCTAGCAGCCTTTGCTGGCAGTCTTTGGCTGCACCCAGTGTCGGCATGCTTACACATTCATTGAGTTCTTGTATGTATTGTTCCTTGTTGAATTCCTGTGCGCTCGAATGGTTAGCCATGAGCAAGCCGAGAGAAAGGGCGGAGAAGCCAATTAATTTATTCACTTGCGATTTTCCCCATATTTACTCACTAAAATAGACGCCATTATTCATCAGTTCGCTTCTAAGCGAGCAGTCGCCACCTGGCCGTCCGTCAAGCACATGGCAGTATGTGCCCCAGGTCATTTCCCTTTGCTCGCCATTGAGCAGCCCTTCATCTATTTCAAACACGCTGACCATGACGCGCGAGCTAAATTCGTTATTGGACTGTAAACAATTGGACCCTCTTTTTTTACAAGCGCGCAGCGCGGCCGCTATGGCTTCATCCTTGCTCCTAGCATTACAGGCGGCCCCTACATAGCGAGTGTTACCGCCGCCGTCTATAATTTCTAGCGTCCAATCGGCCTGCCACCCAATATTGCATTCAAGGACGTCCCCCATGGTTCTTCCGGAGCTTTTTTCCATCAAGGCTTTTGCTTCGCTTTTTGACTTGGCAAGTTCTCCATAGATGAGGCCGTCGGTTGATATGCCAACATAGTGATTATAAATTGTTGTTTTTTTCGAGCTAACCGCACCGCTGCTTGCTTTGGCTATTTCGGCGACGGGGGCTGGTTTCTTTTCTAACTTTTCGGTTTCTGCTTTTGTGAACAGCTTTCCCAGTCTGTTTTTTTCTGTGTAAGGGTAGTATGGCATTCCGCAAGTGGCTTTCCTGTTCGCCATGCTGCAGATGTTCGTCCATAGCAAGGTTTCAAGATCTCTTTTTCCTGTATAGACCCTTCTTACATTCATCATGGCCTTAACAGATTTCCCTTTTTCAATAACTCCAGTCGTGCGGGCACCTTCATTTTCGCATGTGCTTTTCCGGTCACCGCCTTCGAAGTCGGGTTGATCGATATAGCAGTACTGAACCTCTATTGGTACGCCGCAGTTATTGGCGATTACAACGTGGTCTGTAAAGTATTGAACTGCAGCGCATTCCTCCCCCTCGCCATCACCATGAGAATTCAAGAGAGAGGCCTCAAACCCTTGCGATAAACCATGGAATGAGATCGCAGCGATAGTCGCAGCTATACGCAAAGCTGTTTTCATGGCAGCCGCCCAAGCTTAGAGAGTGTTGGCAAAGTAAATGCTTAGCCGGTAATTAGTATTTATCCATTCGAGCAATAGACCATTTTGAAATTTTGTCTATAGCAACGAATAGGGTGCGAACCAACTAAGACACTAGAACAAACCGCCCAAATCGTCCGGTTTCCAGCTCATGACCACCAACTCTCCAGTGACCTCCGCCTGTCCCTGGCGCTGATTGGTGTTGCTATAGCGGATGTCTGTCCGCTCCAGGTGGAATCCTTCAAACACACTCCGAATATCCGGGTGGTCATTGATACTGACCATTACCTTCCCCTTACAGCGCCTCATGAAGTCCGCCATGCGCTCATAGTTCTCAAACGAGAAGTCCACCCCGTACCCCTCGGTCTGCCAGTACGGCGGGTCCATGTAGTGGAAGGTATGTGCTCGGTCGTAGCGCTCGGCGCACTCCAGCCAGGGCAGGTTCTCGACGTAGGTGCCCGACAGCCGCTGCCAGGCCGCGGAGAGGTTTTCCTCGATGCGCAGCAGGTTGATGGCCGGGCCGGTGGTGGCCGTGCCGAAGGTCTGCCCCGACACCTTGCCGCCGAAGGCATGGTGCTGCAGGTAGAAGAAGCGCGCAGCGCGCTGGATATCGGTGAGGGTCTCGGGGCGAGTCATCTTCTGCCATTCGAAGATCTGGCGGCTGGAAAGGGCCCACTTGAACTGGCGCACGAACTCCTCGAGGTGGTTCTGCACCACCCGGTAGAGGCAGACCAGGTCGCCGTTGATGTCGTTCAGCACCTCGGTGGGCGCCGGCATCGGGCGAAGGAAGAAGAGCGCCGCGCCGCCGGCAAACACCTCGACGTAGCACTCATGGGGCGGGAACAGCGGGATAAGGCGGTCGGCCAGGCGGCGCTTACCACCCATCCAGGGGACTATCGGATTGGTCATTTTGTGCAAGCCTTTACTGTATGAATATCCAGTTGTTAGACTCGCCGCGCTTCGTGCACGAGGCGGGGAGCCTTGGCTGGGCTTGCAGGTGTGGTCTGCGGGTTCAGCGACCGGCCCGGGTGCTGGAAACACCTGGGCTGGTCGCTTCTCTTGGTTTGACGTGAAGAGGCACTCGAAATGGCAAAGCGCCACTTGAGCATTAAGTCGTTGATTGTGGTGAAGGGCCGGGAGCACGACTGGACTCTAACCCCGGAAACCGCTGAGGACTTGGCCGCCTTTGCACTTCGGCTACTGGTGGACGAACTAGGCACTGAAGGCGCCCGACTATTCTTGCGCGAGAAGTTTTCGCAGTACCGACCCGACTTCCTTGGCATTGGCCGGGACCAGCGCAACGCGCGGAGATAACGGGCCGCTGCGCATCCGCCTACTCTCAACAGCCAGGAGGAACGACTATGTGCGGACGCTACGTCACTCCCTCAGATCGGGCCATCGAGGACTTCTGGCACATCGGCGCTCACGATTCGGGCCGATGGGTGCAGAGCTTCAATGCCGCCCCCACCACTCAAGTGCCCATGCTGCGCCAGAACGAACAGGGCGAGCTGGAACTGGTAGGCGCCCGGTGGGGCCTGATTCCCTTCTGGTGGAAGCAACCCAAACCGCCAGGGCTGACCTTCAACGCCCGCAGCGAAGAAGCTGCCGCGAAACCGATGTGGCGCCAGAGCCTGCGCACCCATCGCTGCCTGATGCCGGCCCTGGGCTGGTACGAATGGAACGAGCGCCAGCAGGTTCGCAGCCGATCTGGGCGGCAGGTCAATCAGCCTTACTACCACCACGCAGTGGAAGGCGGCATGCTGGCCATTGCCGGGATTTGGTCCACCTGGACTGGGCCGGAAGATCAGGATGTGGTGTCCTGCGCGCTGCTTACGAAGGAGGCCGCCGGCCCGGTCGCTACCATCCACCATCGGATGCCCGTGATTCTGGCACCAGAGCAGTTCGATCTCTGGTTGTCGCCCACCACAAGCGTCGAGCAGGTGCATGGCGCAATAGCGCTCAGCCGAGAGGACTTCTCGGCCTACCCAGTTTCCACTGACGTCGGCAACACCCGGAACGACTACCCAGAGCTGCTCACGCCCGTGGAAGTAATCCCCTAAGGCAACTGCGCTTCCTGTCGCCCGATGCAGTCCAGCACCTGACCGGCACAGCGCTGCAGCTCGCCCTCCAGCTCATCCACCGCCCGACGCCAATCCTCGTTGCTGCTCGGCGCTGGTCGCCCCGGCAGGCGACAGGGAACGAGCGGGCAGAACTGCCGGGCTTCGGTAGGCGGCGGGGTCGGCGGTTTCGGGGCGCTCGTACAGGCGACCAAGGGCAGCAGGCACAGCAGCGCGCAGATAGTCGTTGACGCTCTGGTCATGGGCTTTCAGTTCCTCGATGGCGACGGCCTGCGCCGTGGCGTTGCGGTCTACGGACTGACCCAGCAGCCGCATGCGGCGCTCCAGGTCGGTGATGGCTCCGATCTGTTCTTGCTGTCGCTCCAACACGCGCGCCTGCAGGGCAGTCAGCTCCTTCTCGCTGGCCAACGCGCCCTCTGCCTGATCGGCCCGCTGGGCCTGCAGCTCGATGCGGGGGCCGAGGCCCCACCACACCAAGCCAGCCCCGAAACCGACCAGAGCCAGCAGCCCCACGACAATGGCGAACACACGCGCCGAAGGCATCATGCCGACACCTCCACACCCAGCACCTTGCGTGCTCGCGCCCAGAGTTCACGACGTTCGACCAGGCCATTGGTGCCGCCGTTGATGATCCGGGTGATGCGCACGAACTCGCCGGCATCGGCCAGGGTGTTCAGCTCCTTGCTGAACCAGAACCATCCAGCGGACTGCACTGCCCAATCCGGTTCCTCCAGCAGCCATGGCTCCTTCAGCAGGCGGGCGTCGCCAAACAGCGCAATGCTGGACATCTGGTAGTTGTACCGGCCGGTGATCTGGATCAGGCCCCGCCCCCGGTAGAGCTGGCCATCACCGTCGGCCTCCGGGGTGTTGCCCAACCGCTCGGCTAACTTGCCGGTGTCGTACTTCGCCAGGTAGGCAGTGCCACCCAGCTCCCGCACATAGCGCAGATGCCCCGACTCGTGGCCGACCTGGGCGAGAAAGGCCGCCATGCGTTTGGGTGTGTTGATCGCCCAGCGCCGCACCGCGCCATTGATCGCGGGCGTGAACAGCGCCGCCCGCTGGCTGCCGGCGTTCGGCAGGATCTGGAGCAACTGCTCCTTGGTGATCTCCATGCGTCCTCCAGAAATGAAAAACCCCGGCGAGGCGGGGTTGATGGGGTGTGATGGTCATTCGGCCGAAGGTTCTGGCGGCGGGTCGACCTGAACCAGATCGCGCTTACGCGCGGCGTCCTTGTACTTGCTGGAGATGGCCACGTAGAGCTGGTACTGCGTCATCTGCCCGATGACTTCGCCCGACACCGGGTCTTCCAGGTCGAAGGTCGCGGCGGGGTCGAACATTTCCACCAGGTTGCCGAGCTTGGTCGTGCGCTCCTGGCCCTCGCCGAGGGCCAGCACTTCCTCTTCCACGTAGGTGGCGGACGGCGTACCGTCTTGCGGGCGCGGGTTATTGATCGCGATGTAGCCGGTGCGTACCCAGCTCGTGCCAGCCACCTGGCTCTCTCGGTAGTCGGGCATGGGTCATTCCTCGTAGGTGATCAGAACCGTGAATGCTTTGCTCAGGATGTGCTCGCTGTTGGTGGGGTGAAGGACGACCTGAACCCCGGTCGAGGTCAGCTGCACGTCGTACTGGTAGCCCGCACTTGCAACCCAACCGGGAAGAATGGCGTTGGTAGCGGAATGGAACACCAACACCTGCACACCAATAACCTTCGACGACGTGACGCCGTGGTTGGCCGATACGGTCCCGCCTTCGGTGGCGGCCGTGGTACCGGTCAGCTTCTTCTGCTTGATCGCGGGCGCGGTATCGCCCAGCTGGGTGTAGTCGTTGAATATCTGCTTAGCGGCCCAGGTGTTACTGAAAGCCAGGCGCGCCAGCTCCAGCCACGCCCCCCAAGCACCGCTGGCAAAGCCCCGGATCGACGCCTTGGGGCTGATGGTATTACTGGTCAGGGCGATTTCGCTGGCGGTCGTGCTGGCCTGCGCATGCAAGATATGGTGGAAAGTGGCGCTGGGGCCATTGGTGTACGGCGAGCCGAGGTTGTACAGGCCACCCGCTGCAATGGCATTGGCGTCCGTTACCACCGGCATGACGCCGCCGACTCCGAACGCGCCAGGGGCCATCTTGGTGTCGTCGGTGATGGTAATGTTCGCTGAACCATCGAAGGCCACGCCGTTGATGGTGCGTGCAGTGGCTATCTTGGTCGCGGTGGCCGCGTTCTTGCTGATGCTGATCGGCCAGTTGTTAGCGAAGTCCGTCACGTCGATGGTCAGCAGCAAACCACCAGCGGACCAGCCGATTTTCACATTGTTGCCCAACTGGCCGGCGCCAGTGCCCTGCTGGACTGGGTTGTATCCCAGTGCATTCTGCTTGCCATTGACCTGCGCCTGCAGCTTGCCCAGCGCCGCCAGCACGGTGTCGGTCGCCGCAATAGCAGCGCTGGTAGCGGTCGACAGACCAGTGAGCAGGCCGCCACGCACGGCCTGAGCCACGCGCTCGGCCGTCCAGGCGCGGCGTGTGGTGGCCGTGCCGGCTTCCGCCTCGGCCTGGCTGACTGTGCTGGCGGACCACTCACGAGCATCCGTCAGGCGCGCGTCCCCGGTGCTCACCTTGCCATCCAGGGCGGCCTGCGTCGCCGTACTGATGGGCTTGTTGGCATCGGACGTGTTGTTCACCTGGTCCAGGCCAAGGCTGGCCTTGGTTGGCAGGTTCAGCGGGTAACTGACGATGGTGCCGGAGTGGTTGGTGGCGTAGAGGTCGTATCCGGCCCCCACACGCACCAGGTAGATCGAGTCGGCCTCCAGCACGCCAGGCAGGCTGGAAACCACCTTGTGCAGCTTTAGGTCGGCCATTTACTCACCAGTTGGTGGTGTTCCATTCGGCGGGGATGGCGGCGCCGTTGTAGCGCAAGGCGCCCGCCAATTCACTGAACTTGTCCAGGGTCGTCTTGTTCGCGTGGCTGTGGGCCTGGCCCACCGCGCTGTCGATCTGCGCGGGCGTGGACGTCGGCCGACCCTGGATCGCGTCCCAGGTCAGGGTCACGTCCATGGATTCGTACTCGGCCACCTTCAGCCAGCTGGTGGTGGCCGGGTTCCAGGCGTAGAGCGCGGCGCCCGCATCGACGGTGGGATCGCCCGTCGCGTCCTGCACCAGGACGAACACCGCGCCCTCCAGGCTCGGCTCCAGGGCATCGCGGGCGGCGATGTCGGCCACGAACAGCACCGGCGCCCCGCTGCTGGGCAGGCTGCTGAGGGCCTCGGTGATCAGCGCATTGATCATCGCGCTGTTGCCGATGGACTTGGCCTCTCCGGCGCTGTTGGTCAGGTAGGACTCGGCATAGTTACCGTTCTCGACGTAGTAGAAAGCGTTGGCCACCAGGCTGCCGGGCAGCGTGGCGACTTTGTAGAAAGCGATCTGAGCCATGGGGGCACCTGTTCAGGGGATGGGTTACCAGTCGTTGGCCTGCCACTCGCCGGCACCAACGCCCGGAGGTCCTGGCGGGCCCTGCTCGCCAGCGGCGACGAGGATGGTTTCGGGCTGCTGCAGGGTGACGACGTACTCTTCACCGCCCTCGATCAGCATCGGGGTGGTGGCGGCCTCGACCACCAGGGTCCAGGCCTCGACGTGTTGGGTTGTCTGGGTCATGGGCTCACCTACGGCGATAGCTCGACCGGCCCCTCCGCCCAGCGCAGCACGGCACCGTCGGCGAAGGTCAGCTCCACCTCATGGAACGCCGCTGCCAAGCTGAGCTGAGCGGTCTGCTCGGCGGTGATCTCGCGTCGCAGGGTGCCGGCCGGGTCCAGCTCCAGGCCGGCGCCGACCGTCAGCGCCAGCAGCACGACGCCGCCCGGCTTGTCGCGGATCTGCATGCGCGCGCTGCAGCCGGTAAGGTCCACCGGCGGCTGATAGATCAGTTGGCCGCCCACAGGCTTCTGGCCCACGGCCGACAGCGCATTGATCTCCAGGGTGTCGGCGTCCACGCGGGTGGCCTGCCAGGGCCGGCCTTTGTGCGGCTCGCGGTTGACCTCCGGCCACTGCTGCACGCTGCGCACCCACACCGGCCAGTCACCCGACAGGCCGTGCTCAGGCACCGCCAAACGGACCGGCGCCACGGCGGAAATGGCTTGGATGGCCTTGTAGACCAGGGTCGGCTGGCTCAGCCGCAAGGTGTCGCGGAAGGTCGCGCCCTGAATCAGGCGCAGGGGTACACAGGCCGGCTGCATGGCTGGCTGCTCCTTGAAGTTTTTGGGGGTTACAGCGCCTTGATGAACGCTCGGTGGTCACCGGAGGGCAGCGCGAAGTGCGTGGCCATGTCGAAGTCCGGGGTGTAGGTGGCCAGGTAGCCGCCACTGCCGCCGACCAAGGCCCGACCGCTGGCGGCCAACACCCGCTTGGGGGTTGGCGCGCTTTCGCTGGCGTAGATCCAGGCGAGGCTCTCCCAGTGCTCGCCATCCAGCGAGGTCAGTACCCTCGGATGGCCAGCAACCAGGACAAACACGCCCTCGCCGAACGTCAGTTGCACGGTGCCTTCAGGGGCGGCACCCGCCACTTCCCAGGCCAACCCATCGCGCGACCTGTAGACCCGGCTCGCGTCCACCGCGAGAAAGACGCCGTTGCCGAACGCCAGGCCAAGCGGCCCCCCGGCCGCCCCCAGATGCGTGGTCCAGGTAATGGCGTCCGCACTGGTCATGATGGTCGAACCGCTGGTGATCAGCACCCAGCGCCCGGCACCATAGGCAATCAGCGCCGTGCCACCGCCACCAACCGTGCCGACCGTCCAGCTCACCCCGTCCGCGCTGCTGGCACAGAAGTTGTTGTAGATGATGGCGTAGCGCCCACCGCCGTAAGCCGTCACACCGGCAGAGTAGGACTCCAGGCCACTGATGGTGGCCACGCTCCAGGTCTCACCATCGGCACTGGTGATCACCTTGCCAGCGCTGCAGCCCACGACGAACAAGCCATTGCCGTAGACCGCAGACAGCGGCGTGACACTGAGCGGCAATTCCACCCGCGTCCAGGTCGCCGCATCGGCACTGACGACCAGGTCGCCGCCAGCCGAGATGGCCACGTACTTCCCAGCACCGTAGGCCAGTGCACCGATGTCCGACGTGCCGGCCGGATTGATCTTGCGCGACCAGCTACCGCCCTCTGGGCGGAACAACAGCTGGGTGCCGCTGCCGCCAACGACCTCCAACACGCCGTCGTCGAAGAACGACCTGACGTCCGCACCGCCCGGCAGCGGGTTGTCGAATGCCGTCCAGGTCACCCCGTCGGTGGACTCCAGCACCGAAGGACCGGAGAGCAGCACCCGGCCACCGCTCGCCACGAAGGCATCGTTGACCACGTGGCCGGGGTTGTTGCTCGCCCAGGTAATGCCATCGCTGCTGGTGTACGCCAGCGACGTGTCGTAGGTGACGAAGCCGCTGGCGACCGCCCCGACGGCGTTGAGCGTGCCGCTGGTCCCGGAGGTGCCCAGGGTCCAGGCCAGGCCGTCGGTGCTGTAGGCCACCTTGCCCGAGGCCCCAACCACGACGAAGCGGCTATTGCCGTAGGCGATGCCGAGGATGTTACTGGTGCCGAACTGGCTGGTCCGCAGGGTCCAGGTGATGCCGTCCGGACTGGTGGCCAGCTTGCCGGAGTCGGCAACCGCCACGAACAACCCACCACCAAAAGCCACATTGCGAAGCGCGGAAGAGGCGAACGGCGAGGTGGCGAGGGTCCAGCTCACCCCATCGGCGCTGTAGGCGATCCGCCCGGAGCTGCCCACCGCGACAAACACCCCGGCGCCGAACGCCAGGCCGTTGACCGACACGCTGACATTCGCCGCATCGATCACGGTACTGGCTGCCCAGGTCGCACCACCATCGACGCTGCGCACCAACTGGCTGGAGGCGCTGAAGCTGATCAGGTAGATGCCGTTACCGCTGCTGATGGCCCCTGGCGTACCCGTGGCATCCGGGCGTACGACGGACGAGCGGCGCAGGCGGGCCAGTCGGTCGCCGAGCAGCGCGTGCAGGGCCGGGTAGGAACCCTTCGCCTGCGCACTGCCATCCACTGCCAGCCAGTCGGCACCCAGGTCGCGGGCCGAGGTGAGGCAGTCCCCGACCTGCGCCCCACCGGCCTGCCCCAAGCTGGCAAGCGCACCCGCCGTGAGGCGGACGCTGATAGGAGTTCCCGCCGGCCAGTCCCGCGCGCCGGAGCCTTCCTGGCCCCGTTCGATCGTCAGTGTGCCGGCGGCGTTGGCGGTGGCTTTGACGATCTCCCAGCCGACCTCCTGGCCGTTGGCGTCGATCTCGGCCAGGGTCAGCAGGTAATGATCGCCGGCACCGAGACCGACCAGTTCAGCGGCAGCGGCGGACGGAATGTCCATCGCCGTAGCGGCCGCCGTCAGCGCCGCAGCCAAGGACGTCGACCAGTTATTAAGGAATCGCTGCATGTTGTCTCCCAATCAGACCCAGCAAACAGGTGAGGTTTCCAGCCAGAGGGCCGCCCCGGTATGGGGGTCCCAGGCGCCGTAGCGCCGGGCGGTGGTTCCCGTCGTGACCACGCCACTGGCCGTGCCCGTCGGCGTGGCCGGCGGGTGGTAGGCGCGCGCCGAAGGTCGGTCGGCACACAGACCGATGACCTGCGGTGAATAGCGAATAACGTCCAGGTGTCCGTTGAAGGTGGTGGCATTGGCCTCCACCAGCGCGATGGTGGGCGCGGCGTAGACCAGGATTTCGTCGAACGGCAGCGGCACCCAGTTATGGGCGGCGGCGTCATCGCTGACGCTCTCGGGGTAGTCGATGCCGTCGGTGGTCACCGTCCGAGCCCAACTCATGCTGCCCAAATCGGTACCGTCCAGCGTCTCGCTGGCCGTACCCGTCCAGGCCCCGAGCAATTGGCTGCGCACTTCGCCGCCGACTTCGATGGAGGCCGTCCAGTTGGCGCTGCCGGTGCTTTCCAGGCCGTCCGCAGTCGGCGCCGGGATATCCACGTTGCCGTCCCAGGCAATGACGAAGTCCACGTCACGGCGGAGCCCATCGACGTCGTACCAGATGCTCAGGGTGCGGCGGATATCCAAGGTCACTGTCCCGCTATAGACCTTGCAGGAACGCCCGCCCCATTCACTGAAGTTGCCCTCGCCCGGCCCCGGCGGCGTGCTCGCAAGCTGGAAGCGCCATTCCGGGGTATAGCCCGGCGGGCCGTTGTAGTAGCCGGCCAGGTAGTCCGGACCAAGGTCCATTGCCACCGTGGCCTGGGAGACCGCCGAACGCGCCTTCACCACGCTGCAGCCGACCGTGGCTGTAGCCCCTGGCCCGCTGAGGGTCAGTTCGAGGAACGCATAAGGCCAACGGATCTGCGTCTCCGCAGTGCCCAAGCGCCGCTCGTGGACCATCAGGACGGCCGCCGAGCCATCCGCGCGGATCGACTCCAGACGCAGACGCCCGGCGGTCGGGGCCGTAGCGCCATCGATGCCCCAGCCTGAGCCGACCGGATAGCTGTGGCTCTCCGCGTCCTGGCCGAACTCACCGAAGCGGCTCAGGGTCAGGGTTGCCGACCAGGGCGTGCTGAAGCTGCGCACGGTGTTCTCGTCGAGATTGGTGCAGCGCACCAGCCACCGCACGCCGTCCGGATCGATATAGATCCAGCCGTCCAGCGGCTTTCCGCCCAAGGCCCGGCGGTCGCCGGAGAGGATGGCGGTGTTGCGCCACTGGCGCCCCGCAGCCGCATCGGCAGCCAGTTCCTCGGCACTGCGGACCACCTCGGGCACACCCGGCACCTTCACCCGGTGCGCATCCCCCCAGGTATCCGGGATGTCGGTCAAGACGCCACTGATGAGGTCTTGGTGTACCGCCGGCTGCGGCCAGACCCGGGTCGAACCATTCGGCAGGGTGAGCACCCCGGCGCGCACCGGGCCATGCCACGGGTTGCCCCAGAGCTTGGCCTGGAAGAGGCCCAGACCCTTGTGCTGCAGGATCATGGTTCGGGCTCCGGGTCAGGCTCTGGGTCGGCGTAGAGGAAGTCGATGGATCGACCGCTGGCGTCCACCATCGTCAGCTTCTTGATCGGCTCCAGCTCCATGGTGAACAGGCCGTCGCTGCTGGTGATGGTCATTGCCGGGTGGTACTCGCGGAGCGGTACGCCGGCCTCCGATGCCGGCTCGGTCAGCGGACTGTCCACACCGCCACCACCACCCCCGAATGTCGGTTTGTTGGGGTCCCAGGTACCGCGCCCCTTGGTTGCTGGGCGCAGCCCCCGCCGCTCCAGCGACACCAGCTCGCGGATCTGCCGACGCTGGGTCTCCAGCGAGTTGAGATCACGGCGCAGGGTGGACGTGCGGGCAGCCGTGATCCCCGCGCGGGTCGCTGCACGTTCTTGGGCCAGGGTCATGGGTTACAGCTCCAGCAGGTCGTTCGGGATGGCCAACTGATAGGTCTGAGCCTGGCTGACCGTGTACTCGTCACGATGATCCTCGGGGATTTCCGGGGCCGTCAGATCGAAGCGGCGCGGGAACGCCTCAAGCTCTGGGTTGATGTCCAGATCGTCGACCGTGTAGTTGCCGGCGAAGCCGTCCAGCTCCTCGTCGTAGATCGGGCTGATGTTCCGCGAGCCCAGCTGGGTCGGCAGGATGATCAGTGACGGCGGTGTGCCGGGTGGTGTGCTGGGCGGACTGGCCGGCGGCGTCAGCGGATCGGTGACATCGCCGCCGCCCTGGCTCACGGCCAACTGGATGCTGGTCAGGGCTGAGCCACTGTCGAGGTCCCACTCGTCCAGCAGGTTGAACACCTTCGCCCGGCACTGCACCGGCTGCCCAAGAATCTCATCCTGCACATGCAGGGTGTGCTCCAGGCGAAAGCCCAGGGTGTCGGAGGTCGGCAGCTGGAACGCAAAGCGGTTGCCACGGTGCGCGCCGAGGATGGTCGTGGCGGCCATGGCCAGGCCGCAGGTCAGCGCCTCGGTCCGGCGTTCTTCCTCTCTCAGGTCTACCACCCAGTCGCCCAGGGCGTCCTCGGTGGCGTCCGGTTCGTGCTCGGTGAACTCGGCACCTTCAAATTCCGCCTCGCGGTCGCTCTCAGTCTCTAGTGCAACCCGCTCACGGCTGATCACCTCGCCGGCCTGGGCCACGCTGGCAGCGGCCTCCACCCGCAGGGTGTACTGCTCGGTCACCCGCTGGCTCCAGCGCATGGCACTGGTCCAGGTCGCGCTGAGCAGCAAGTCCGGGTAGGGGTTGGTCCAGCCGAACGGCGGATCGCACAGAACCCCATCCCCCGTTGCGGGCACCAGACCCCAGTTCGCGGTGCTGAGGATGGCCTGATAGCCCGCGCCACTGCTGGCGTCCTCCACCATGCCGATGTCCGGCACTTCGGTGTTGTCCTCTCGGCCCCAGGTCAGGCAGAAGCCATCGATGATGGACACCCCCTCAACCGCCGGATGCTCCCAGATGAAGTCCTGGTGCCGCTCGCGCAAGCGGATGAAGCGGTAGTCAGCCGCCACCTCCACCACGTTGATGCGGTCGTTGAGCTCCACCGGCACCCAGTCCAGCGTGCCATCCAGCACGGCGCCGGCCGGGATGACAAAAGCCGCTGCACCCGCCGCCCAGGGCGTCACCTGCAAAGCGCCTTCGACGCTCCGCTGCAGGCTGGCAGCCTGGGTGCTCATCCGCTCCAGGGCGTAGTCCCAGCGCGACCGGCCTTCGACCGGCTCGAACACGTCGGCCGACCACAGCCCACCCACCAGGGCATCGATGGCGGCCACATCCATGGCCTCGACTTCCTCCTGCAGGCGGTCACTGCACTCGCAGGCCAGCACCCGGGTCTGCAAGTTGAACTGCGGACGGATCACCTGGCCCTTGAAGCGCAGGGTTTCAGTCCAGTCACCTTCGCGCAGGTCGCGGTAGTAGAGCTCCACGCTCTGCCCGACGTAGCTGGCCGGATTCACCGCACCAGCATCCATCAGCAGGTTGAAGTCAGCCAGGGCGCGGGCGCCTTCCTCCCGCTCGATACGCACAGCACCGGTGAGCAGGTCGCTGGCATCCACCCCATTGAGCAGCAGGCGAACATCCCAGATCACCGACACCACGGGGGTAACGGTGACCGGGCCGGGCACACTCCCGCCCGCCGACTCGCCGTTCAACTCGACGGCGTTCAGCTCCGAGCCATTCAGCAGCATCAGACTTCCTCAGCGGTGATGGTCCAGTCATGGGTGTTGGAGGCCGGGTCCATGGACTCCGGTGGCGGTTCACAGAACACGGTGAACACCGGGCGCCAGCAGACCTGATACTGCAGGGCGCCGGGGACGGCAGTGATGGTGAAGGTTCGATCAGGCTCGACCTCCACCGGAGTGCGTTGCCAGTCACCGCCCACGTAGGCCAGCGCCCAGGGCGAATCATCCGGTCGGGGCGTGCCCGGCAAGGTGCCGGTGAGCGCCGTGGTGGTCAGCGACTGCTGCTTGGTACAACGCAGTTCCAACGGCTGGTCGAAGTCCAGGCCGGCGAATCCAGGCCCCATCCAACCGGTTCCCCGGATCGTGATGGCTGTCTTTCGCCAGTGACGCATTTTTACCAGGGCGCCCCCTGAGCGCCGAGCCGTGGACACCCCGCCAGTGGGCGAGTACTCCACCGTTGGCGCCCCCGAGTCGATACGGATGGGGATTCCCCCCAACATAATCCTGCTCATTGATTCTCCCTTGGTCAGTTCCGGCCATGCATTCGCGCCAAGCGGCGAAGAACTGCCGCATCTGAAGGTGAGGCCTGAACCTGGACGGTTTCACCCGCAATGTTGAAGGTGAAAGTACCCCCATGAGGCGGCTCACCGCCCGCCTGAGACTGCTGCTGAAGGGCGATGGCCATGGACGGTACGGTCGGCACAAACCGCTCCCCCATCACCCCGCCGTCGGCAAACCCAGGCAGCTGCAAGCGATTGATCTGGTGGACCAGGCCGGCGCCGTAATGCTGAACGGCCCGAGCTGTGAGGATGCCCTCGCCATTGCTCAGCCGCGCCAGAATGCTGTCACTTGTTCCGGTGCCCGGGCCACGCAGAACGCCACCAGTGGCAAAGCCCGGTGCAGCAGCAACACCAGCACCGTCGACCATCTCTTCCGCACGCTTCAGGTTGGAGGTATCCGGCGGAACCAGGGTGACCTGGACCTGCATGTACTTGCGCCACTCCTCGGCGAGTTCAAGCATGCGCTGGCGCGTCTGATCCTCGGACTCGGTATCGGAGACGAAGCCGACGCTGATTCGCTTCAGGGCTTCGGCCTTCTGAAGGAGCGCTTCAACGCGCTGCTCCTGCGCCTTGACCGACGCCTCGGCGTTTTCCTGATCGATCTTGGCTGCCGCATCTGCGATCTGCCCCAGCTCGCGGGCAATGCCCTCGAAGCCATAGGTATTGGCGCCGGCATCACGAAGCTGCTCGAGGATTACCGCTGCACGTTCGGCCTCTTTGAGCGCTGTATCGGTATCGCCGACTTTGGCCGCATTTCGAGCGTTAACCTTGGCCTGGGTAAGGTCACCAAACGTTGGCGCCCCGGACTGGCCACCGGCAGCGAAACTATCGGCCAGCGCCGCGAAGCGCTTCTGGATGTCCTCCCGACGCTTCCGCACCTGCTCCAGCCGCTTGTTGGCGTTCTCGTGCTCCTTCAGCACCTCGGCCAGTTGGGATTTGACCTTGTCGACCTCGGAGTTGCGAATGGTGTCCTGACGGGTTTGGAAAGCCTGTTCGGATTTCAGGCGATCGTCCTGGATCTTGTCGATTGCCTGATAGGCCTCGCGATAAGCGCGAGCCTGCCCGGCAGCCAGGAGCGCCTCTTTGCTGACAGGAGCAGTCGGCCCATCGCGCTCCATATCTGCCCGGCTGATTTGTTCCGCTCGGAGTCGCCAGTGCTCTTCAGCTAGCCGGAGCTGTTTCGCGTACTCCTTACGCTCATCGTCGGTCAGGCCACGTACCGCGCCAGCCGACTTGATCAGCGTGTCAGCATATTTCGCCGTCTCTGCCGTCTTCTTCGAGAGATCAGCCTCAATTGCCTGCTGATCTTGGGCCAGGTTCTGCATCTCCCGGTGCAGCATGTAGAACTCTGCCGCGATGGCTCCAATCGCCAACCAAGACCCGCCTTTCGCAAGCGTGGAGAAGCGAAGTCCCTTGAGGCGCCCACCAAGGCGCCCGACCTGACCACTGAGCGTGTCAAGCGAAGCACCAGCAGCAGTTGCAGCCGCTGGGGTTGCAGCAAGATGGGAAAGGAACAAGGAGAAAGGCCCGCGAATTGCTGCCAGGACAATCGAAAGAGCCTTTCCAGCAGTGCCAAGGGCAACAATGCCGATCAAGGTTAGCCGGACCGGTTCTGGGAGTTCGTTGAACGCATTGAGCATGTCCGTCAGCAGTTCGACGAGAGGAAGGCCAGCGGCCAGCGCTTGGCCAAACGCAAGCTGCAGCTCCCCTACGGCCGACTTGAAGCGCGCGACCTGCTGCTCAGGCGTGTCCTTCATGATGTCGTAGGCCCGCTGCGTAGCACCGGCGGCCTCGTCCATTCGCTCGACTTGCTCGTTGAAGGCGGCGATCTGATTGGTGAGCGCCAAGACAGCAGTACGCCCCTCGACATCCGGGATGATCTGCCGCATTGCTTCGATACCAAGCTTCTTGCTGGCGATCTGCTGCAGCGTGCCCTGGAGTCCATTCCAACTAATGCCCAACTCCTTCATGGCCTTGGCCGCCTCGGGAGCTGGAGAAGCGAGCTGAGTGATTGCGCTGCGAAGCGAGGTGATCGCGATAGGAGCCTTGATGCCCTGAACGGTCATGCGAGCCAGCGCTGCTCCGAGTTCGTCGAAGCCGACACCGGCGGCGGCAGCCGTCGGCAGTACCTGGCCCAATCCAGCAGCAAGCTCGTCGAACTCCACCACGCCATCACGGATGGTCAAAAACAGCTGGTCGTAGCGCTGACCCAGGTTGTCGACACTCTCACCGTAGGCGTTGACGATGGTCACGCCGACCGATGCAGCAGTCTTCGTCTCCGACATGCCAGCCACTGCCGCCCTAGAGGCTTGAGCTAGCACATCAAGGCTTCGACCGGTATCAATACCGCTGCCGAGAATTTCGCGAAGAGCTGCGGCACTGCCGGTGGCGCCCTTTCCGAGATCGACACTCAACTGGCGAACGGAAGCTGACAAGCTCTCCAGCTGCTCGCCTGTCAAGTCCGTGATTGACGCGATGCCAGCCATCTGCTGGCTAAAGCTTGCAAACTCGGTGAAAGCGCGCTGGCCTAGCAGGGCAACACCACTGAAGGCCGCCGCACCAGCGATGATCTCGTTTTTCACATTAGCCAAGCTGGTGCGCCAGCCATTCGTCTGTTCTTCCAGGGCGCGGGTCTGTTCGAGCATTCGCACCTGGGCCTGGATCAGTTCGGTCTGAGTCAGGCGACCACTGGACTTCAACAGGGCGAAGTTGCGCTGAAGCTTGACGACCTCTTCGTTAACGTCGGCGAATGGCCGAACCCCGAAGGAGTCGCGAGCCCGGGCAACGGCATCCTGCAGGGCAATATTGGGCACCTTCTGTGCCAGTTCTGCGCGCAAGCGAGACTGCTCACTGGCGAGATTGCGAGTGTCGACGCCGGCGGCGCGCAGCTGTGTGCGCATACGCTCCAACTGGGCGCCATCGGACGAAGCGGCGACAGCAAGGCGGTTCATCTCGCCAGTCACTGCCTTGTACTCGACTTGAAGTTGACGCGACGTAGCGGTGCCACGCTGCAGTTCAGCGCCCAGCTCAGCCATCTGCCGCTTGGCATCTGCCAAGGCGCGAGGGTCTACCTGGACGCCGGTGAGCTGGATCTCGCCTTGCCGCACTGCGCTGCGCAGCTTCTGGTACTCCGCCAGGGCCTTGCTGTATTGGCCCTGCAACTGTTTAGAAGGCTCAGCGCTTCGGGCCAGTTCGTTGCCCAGCTCACGGACACGATCACGGGCAACGGCCAGATTGCGTTGGCCAAACTGCAGGGCGTCCAGCCGTTTCGCGTTGGACTCCATAGTCCTGACGCTGTCGGCAATCTGGCGATAGCTGGCGGCGGTTTTAGAGTTGGCAGAATCCAGGCGCACTAACTCCTGCTGCATAGTGCGAAGGCGATCCTTAGCATCCCGAAGCGCCGCCCCAGTGCGCTCGACGCTGGTCTGCAACTCCTGGAATGCCGTGACACGCCCAACCGGCTGCTGCAACGTCTTGATGGCTGCGGCGGCGGCCTTGCTGAACTTGTCCAGCTGGCGAATACTGCCACCGTCATCCACCCCAAGCGTGAGCGTGACATCAGTCATGAGTGCAAAGACCTTCTTCTGGATAGCCGCCATCGCAGCGCTGTGCGTCGCCCCCAAGGCATTCATGCCGGTGGTGATCGCGCTGTTCGTGCTGGTTGGGGTGGCGTTGGTTGGACTGTCGGTCGCGGCGTTACTTTTTCCGCCGCGTTAGCGCCGCTAACGTGTTGAGGTAGAGGGACCAGGGGTAACCCCAGGCAGCGTGGTGACCGAGCCCGATCAGGGCCGTCACCGAATCATCCAGCGCTTTCAGTTCTCTGGCTGGGTCGGGAGAAACGCGCTGACGATCCTCTCCCGTAGGGCGAAAAAATCCTTGTTCATGTCCTTCGCCGCGGCGATGACCTCGCGCAGTTGGCTCGGCTGCCAGTCACCCATGGAATCCACATCCAGGCTGGTCATACGTGCCAGGTCAGGCAGCGAGATGTCCTCGAAGAGCATGGCGTCCACGGTGTCGATCTGCTGCCTGGATGACGCGTCCCCCAGCCACTGTCTCACCTCCGCCACCGTCAGCTCACGCACCGTCACACGGCGCTCGCCAACCCTGATCTCGCGACTGTTGGTGATCTCTGCCAATTTCCCTTCTCCCATGAAAAAGCCCGCCGAAGCGGGCCTGGATCGTCTCATTTTGGTCAGCAGGGGACAGGGACTTTCACGACTCTGACCCCGCCAGTCGTCCCGCCATTCGTTGCCTTCCGGGTGTACCGAATTCGCTGCTCGACATAACGCTTACATGGCTGCTGCACAATGACTCTCGTCGGTGCTGCGGCAACGGGCGCCGCATCAGCCTCCACTTGCTGGGGCTGCACAGTCCTTACTTTTCTGACAGGTTTTGGCTTGGCAGTAACGTATGTTTTCGATGGGTCCGCCATCCTGACCGCTGGGCCGTCTCCACTGGGCCGTTGGCTCGCCTTCACATCACGAAGTTCGCCAACCAAGCCTTCCGGGCACTGGTTCTGCACAAATGTCACTTTGCCGCTCGAGTCCATGCACTTCACGACTGTTGCCGCCGGAACATTGAAACTTACGAGCAGAGCTAATGCAGCAAGGACAAAGAGGCGCATAGGGTTTCCCTCCCATCGTGAAATGGGAGGGAATGTAGCCGGCCCGAGATGATCAGTCGACGTCCTTAATCACCAGATACTGAGAGACACCGGTACCAGTCTTGGTTGGGTCCTTCTCGCACTTAGCGGTGAACTCCATGCCCTGGAACTCGTCGCCGATGAAGCCCAGGCTGGCCGGCGAGTGGTTCACGCGGAACACCTCGACAATCACCGGCTTACCAGAGCGGGCCTCGTTCAGACCGACGAAGACCATGCGGTAGCGCTTGCCGGACTTCACCAGGGCCTGGATGGTGACGTGCTTGGCGTAGGAGTAGTCGATCTCGACATCCATGCCGGCAGTGGTGACTGCGCCCTCCTCGGTGAACTCGGGGAAGCCCGCAGCGTTCAGTGTGTAGTCGGTGTTTAGCACCAGGGCTGCGCCACCGGCCGCCGGAGTGATGACCACGTTGGTCGCGCCCGGATGATCCAGCACCAGCAGCGCGCCAGGCCAGGCCTTCTTGGCTTCGCCGGTGACGGTGCCGGCGGCCACGCTGGTGGCGTTGCCGTACAGAGCACGCGCCATGTTCTCGGCCTTAAAGTGGCGGGCGTTGTAGTTGACGTTCACCGCCGTGATGCGCTGAACCGAGGCATCCAGACCACCGCCAGGGGTGGTGTAGTCCTGCTCCTCGATCTCCTGCGGGGTAGCCTCGTAGTTGAGGCTGTTGCAGTTGCCGATCTGGATCAGGCCCTTCGGGTCGTCCAGGTCTTCGAGGTAGATCTTGCCTACCCCCAGAAAAGCGCCGCGGAGATCAGCCATTGTTCTGCTCCTCCTGAACCTTGCCACTAATCACGCCCTGCTGCTCCAGCCAGGCCTTACGGGCTTCTGTAACTTCGATCTTGGTACCCGCCGGTTTCAGCTGGCCCTTGTGGGTGTGGGGTTTATCGAGGGTGACCTCGACCGTCGCCGGCTGCTTGGGATCAGCGGCGTTCTCGGTTCGCGCCATGGTTACGCTCCGTTGATGATGACGTGCAGTTGCACGGGGATGAGGATGGTTCCGGCGGCGATGCCTTCCCCTGGCGGGAAAGGCTTGGCGCTGCCGATGGTGACTCGGGAGGGGCCAAGAGGCCCCCAAGGGTTGGGGAGGCCTTCCGGCACCTGCAGGGCGGCGATCAGGTCGACGTACAGCATGTCCAGCTCGGCCTGATAGGTGTCCGGGTGATCGGGCCGCACGACACCGATCACCCGACGACCAATGTTGGCCAGAACACACCCGCTCCCGTTCAAGGGCGGCGGGTACTCTCCGGGCTGGACCACGAGCAGCGGGTAAGCCAGGTCATGCTCCGCGAGGACGTCCTGCAGCCAGCCGTGGCGAATGCGGGTCCCCGCATCAGACAGAAAGCCATTGGAGGGAACGATCTGCCCGAGCCGGGCCAGCAGCGCCTGATGCGCCAGTTCGATCGGGTTTTTCACAGCTCAAACCTCTTTACCAGACGCTGCAGCTCCTGCTCTAGGTCGTCGCGGCCCTGTTCGCTCAGCTCGTCCAGCTTGCTGCCCAGGACCTGGGACGGGGATGGACCATGCAGTACATCCAGCGGAAGCCTGGCGCGGCCGGCGCGTTCAGCGATCAACCCACCCGGCGGCCCCATGCGGGCGATGAATGCGCCCTCGACCAGTTCCGTCCAGTCGTGCCCGACATTCACCTCGACCCCGGCACGCACTCGCCGACCGTTCTTCCCCACCTTCCAGATGAGCTTGTGGGGGAACTGGCTCAGGGTGACCCCGCGCTTGCGCGCGAAGATGATCACCCGCAGCTTGTCCTCGGTGGCCGGGATGTAGTTCACCTCGTCCCGGATGTAACTGGGCTTGAGGTTGATTTCGTCGCGGATCGCCCGCCAGCTCTGGGTGCTGAGCCCCCGCCCGACCCTGTTCAGGGCCATCTGGGCAAGACGGCGCAGGCGGTCAGGGGCCGTCCACAGCCGTTGCAGGAACTCAGAGTCGCCGCGGATCTCCAGTCTAAAAGCGTCGTATCCGGCCATGCTTATCCCCAGGGCGTCAGAGCCCAGCGCTCCACCAGGCCGTCAGAGTCCAGCTTCTCGTCCAGCAGGAAGCGGCCGTCAGACAGAGACAACACGCCGCCGCGGGATGGCCTGGGTACCTGGCAGAGCCGCAACTCCGCCAAGTTCTGGACGGCCCGGAAGATGCCATCGGCGCCAGCCACCTGGACGTTCTTGCTCAGCATCACGTCGACATCGACCGAGCGACTCATGCCGCCCGGCGCGGTGTAGGTTGAGCAGCCCTTCTCGCCGAAGACCCGGAACAGCGTGTCGTCCGCCCGCGACATCAGGCGGTCGAACTCGCTGGCCATGGTCAGGACTCGGTGCCGCCAGCAGGCTGGTCGGTACCGTCCCCAAGCTCAACAATGGCGCCGGCAGCCAGAAGCTCCTTCACGAGGGTGCCGGGAACGGCCTGGGGTGTGGGACCGCTGGGAATCACGAGCTTCCTGCCGTCCTTGTCGCGGTAATGAACGGTGACTTTCACCAGGTATTGCTTTGCCATCTGAATTTACTCCCTGTGGCCCGGCAGAGCCGGGCCCTGTTACGGAAAAGACCTGGATCAGGCGACCTTGACGGAAACGAACTCGTCCGCGTCGAACAGCACCGGCAGCGGCGCCGCCTGGGTCTGCAGCCATTCCACGCTGGGGTTGTCGGTGAACCAGTTCGACGGGTAGCGGGTCGCTTCGGCGATGCCGTTGGCATTGGCCTTGGCGTCCTGGATGCCGCCGTAGGCCATCACGTTGTCGGTGGTGGTCGGCGCCAGCAGCACGGTGTTGGCTGGCATGTAGTTGACCTTGTTGCCGTCGGCGTCGGTGTAGGCGCCGTTGTAGACAAGGATTTCGTACTCGCCGTAGAAGCCCTTGCGCTGTACATCCCGCTCGGTCTGCGCTGCCAGCTCCAACTGGGAGGTGCTGCCGCGACGGCTCTCCAGCTTTTCCTTCACCGCCTTCATGCGGGAGAAGAGGCGCCAAGCAAGCTTGTCCATGATGATGATGGAGGGCGAACCATTGGCGGCGGCGGCCCAGTCCTCGATGTCGTCGGTCGGGTCGTAGGTATCCGGGTCAACGGTGTCCCACTTGGCCGCGCCGGCCAGCACGACCTGGTTGGCGGAGCTGCGACCGTAGTCGACTTCCTGAGTCGGGTAATCGTCCCCCTCGATAACGACCTTGCCGAACAGCACGCCCTGGACGGCCATCCATTCCTCGCGGGCGACGATGGATTGCTCCTGCTCGTCGAGGATGTCGGCAATCACAGCGTCGTGCCGATCTTCGGCACTAAGTTCGGTATTCAGCGGCTCGCCGGGGCGGCGCTTGATCAGCCGGGTCGGCTTGACCACATCGGTGGGCTTCACGTAGGCCGGCTTGAGGGTGGTCAGGAACCCGCCCTGCTCCTTGCGGGCACGACCGGCAACCATGGGGGCGACGAAGGGCGCAAGGCGGCGGTCCTTCTTGATCTTGTCGAATGCCACTTCCTCGGTACCGAAGGTCACCACGGACGGGAAGAACATCTGAATGAACAGGGGGGTGAAACGCGGAAGGATCTCCTTCACCCCCAGAAGAGTGGTCGTATCGTAGCCAGCGGCCATTGCTCAGTTCTCCTGAAATGAAACGGGCCGCTGCTGCGGCCCGGAAGGGGGTTGTGCGGCTCCGGTCAGACCGGCGGCTGAAGGGTGATGGGACTGCCGACGAAGGCGGTCAGCTTCTGGGCGTCGGTGGTACCGGCCGGCCAGTTCAACTTGGCAGGGTTGAACTGGCCGCCGGAGATCACCTGGGCTTTCTTCGCAGCTGCCGAGGCATCCACCGCGTATTCGGTGATGTAGACGGCAATCTGCGAGCCATCGCTGGCACCGGGCGCCCACTTCACCAGCAGCCCGCTGGCGGCGATCTGACCCAGCGGGGTGCGCTCGGGCAGGTTCTGGCCGCTGGCGATGATGCCCTGGGTGGTGACGTAGGGCGCGGAACCGGTGATCCAGTCATCGGTGGGTTGGTTGACGGTGCTCATCAGGCTTTCACTCCTTTCGCGGACTGCCAGGCAGCGACGATCTTCTGCGCCTTGCTCGGTTCATCGGCGCCGGCAGCGGTATCGGCGCCGACCTTGGGTTGGGACTCGTTGGCCATTACGCGGTCCAGCGAGGTGCTGGCATCGAGGCTACCGCCATCGGCCGGGGCCTTGGCGAGCATCGCGCCGGCAGCCTCGACGCTCAGATCGGTTTCGTAGGCCAGGTGCTCGGCCAGACCGCTACGGCCCTTGGCTTCGGCGTGGCCGAGAATGCCGCGTACGCGCTCGCGTTCGGCCTTGGGGTCCGGCTGGGCGCCTTCGACGCTCACCGCGGGCGCGCCGCCAGCACCAGTAGTCGTCTCTTGGGTAGACATGGTTGCTCCTGTAGTGATGACCCTGCCCGGTGTGGACAGATGTTCGGAAAATTCGGCAATGGCCTCGTGGCCGTTGACCAGGGCGTCGGCGAAGCCAACATCGATGGCGGCCTGGCCGCGATAGACCGCCGCCTCGGTTGCCAGGACGGCCTCGGTGGAAAGGCCAATGTGGCGAGCCACCAGCTCGGCAAAATGCTGACGCAAGGCATGGGTGTCGGACTGGAAGCGCGCCAGGACCTCGTCCGGCAGGTCCTCGTAAGGGTTGCCCTCGACCTTGTGGGCCCCGGAATGAATGAGGGTGACCTTGATCCCAGCCTCCTTCAGCGCTTCCTGGTAGCTGGCGTGGGCCATCACCACACCAACCGATCCGGCCATGCCGGTCTGGGTGATCAGGCGCCGCGAGCCCGCACTGGCGAGAGCCATGCCCCCCGAGCACGCCATGTCATTGCAGATGGACCAGATGGGCTTGCCCGCCTGCTCGGACATTTGCCTCAACCGGTCGACGGTGTCGAAACAACCGGACACTTCGCCGCCGGGCGTGTGCAGGTCCATCAGCACACCCTTCACGTCCGTCTCGGCAAACATCATCGCGGTGCGATTGATGATGCCGTCGTAACCTGTCATTCCACTGAAGGGTTTCAGGTAGCCGTGCTTGTGGACCAGGGTGCCCTTGACGTCGAGTAGGGCAACACCTTCCACAACCTGGAACAGCACCTCCTCATCACCCCAGGCGTTGACCCGCGTTTTGTTGTAAGTCCGTCCATCGACCCTGATTTTCAGCCCCTCCTCCACCGGCCCATCGGCGTCGTTGAGGCTGGCAATTCCCAGCCGGCTCGACAGGGCGCTGAAGAACACTCGGGCGTAGCCGGGCTCCAGCAACAGGGGCGTGTTCAGCACCCGGCTGGCAATGTGCGCATAGTTGTTCATCGTGCTGTCCTGAATGGAGAAGGCCGCGCGGTGCGGGCCTTACTCGGTGGGTTCGGTCTGTTCAGGCGCCAGGGCCTGGGTATTCATCCAACTGGGCGGCGGCAGGCCTGCCTCGCGCCGCTCCTGCATCTCCCGGACTTGCTGGGCGAACGTTTCCTGGTAGTCCTCGCCGAGCAGAGCCAACTCCTTCTCGTAGGTGCTGAGGCCAGACTCGATACGCAAGACCGCTTCCTTCACCTCCTTCAAGCCGTCGATGGACAGCCGACCGGAGCCGATCCAGTCGCAGTTCGACCAGGATGCCTTGGCCTCGTAGAAACCCCGAGTTGCCTTGCGCGGCAGACGAAGTTCACCCCGCTGCAGAGCTTCCTCGAACGCCAGCACGAACAGGTAAGTGGCGTAGCGGGCGGCAATGACCTTCCGGCGGCCCATGTAGTAGCGCCACCCCTCCAGCATCGAGGCCCGCACCGTGCTGTAGGAAAGCTGACGGTAGTCCTTGGCGAAGGGCTCGTAGGGGACATTCAGCCCCGCTGCCATCCAGCGCAGGATCGAGGACTCCAGGTCGGTAAAGCCGTTGTCGACGTTGCCGCTGGTCTGCAGGTTCAGCTTCTCGCCGGGCCAGAGATGCGGGATCTTCACCCCGTTCAGGGACAGCTTCGACCCCTTGTTGAAGGTGTTCACCGCCATCATGTAATTGGTGAGGTTCTGGATGCTCGTCTCCGAGCCCGCGCCAATCACCTCCATCGCCGCCTCGGTACCCAGCTCACTCTCGATGGTGGCCGCGTACATGGCGTTGACGATGGCATTCTGCAGCTTGGTGTGCTGCAGCTTGGGCAGCATGTGGGACTGCTCAAGGATGGTCATGAACTGGTTGGTGCCACGGCTCTGACCATCCTCCATCGGCTCGAACACGTGGATGAACTTCGGCCGCCCGTGGGTGGTTTCCCGTTCCACCCGTACCCACTCCTGACCCAGACCGCTACCCAAGCCGAGCATGCTGGCGGTTGTGTTGCGCACCCAGTAGGCGAGCGGAACACCGTTGCTGTCCATCTCGATACCGCCACGCAGGCGGTCGGAGTCGCTGCGCCCCTTGGGGTTGCTGATCCGCTTCGGGCTGACCATCCGCACCGCGGTGCGCATCCGGGTGCCCGCACGCTCCAGCCACATCGGCACGGAGGTGATTTCGCCGAAGCGGGTGTGCGTGGCCACCGCTTCCCGCACCATCATGGTGGCAGTTCGCTTGCGCTCCACGTCCAGCCAGCAGCCGACCGGGTCCTCGGCGTACTCCGTCCACCAGGCTTCCACGTCCTGGGCGAAGGCCCGCGCGTCCGCATCGGCAATGCCGAGTCGACGCCAGCGAGGCTTGTAACTCAGGCGGAACAGGTGCCCGACGATGTTATCCACATGCAGCTGGACACCGTTGGCGGCAAAGGCATTGTTGCGGGTGACGTCCTCGGCCCGGGCATTACCCAGGTCGAGCTGGGGCAGCAGAGCCGCGTCGAGCGTCTTCAGGGCTGGCCGCCAGCGATCCAACTGACCGCCAAAGCCGGCACCGGCCCCCTGCCAACCGCTCAGCATTTCCCGCGCCGGGCGGCCACTGGGGTGGAGGATCTGGACGTTGTTCATGCAATCACACTCGCCGGGCCGCGCCGACGGGGGTTCGCCGCGCCGGCCTCGACCTCCAGTAGGTTGATGTACTTCTCGAGATCGCCCCGGTTGGCCTGGGCGAACTCGACCCGCTTGCCGTCGCGCTGGATGCTGACCGTGCTCTGCCCGGTAATCAGCAGGTGCAGAGCCTGGCGCGCCTCCTGAAGCCTGGTGTCAGCGACCATCAGTCATCTCCGTTCAGCATGCGCCCCAGGTCGGCCACGCTGACGGCGTGGGCTCCGGCCGGAGGCTGGTGGGTGGTAGTGCTCGCCTCGGTAGTCGGCGGCATATCTTCTTCCTCAGCCTCCGCCAGCAGGTCGGCCTGCATCAGCTTGGCCTCGATGGCATCCCATTCAGCGGGCGACTTGAGGTGCAGCCGCTGGTACCGGGCCAGGTGGATCTGATAAACCTCGCAGTCCCACGCCTCGTGTGCGGCACCGGCCTTGGGCTGCCAGATTTTCTTGCCCGAGTGCTTACGGCTAGGTGCCTTCACCTCGGCGCAGATCTGCTCGAAGTAGTCCGCACGCACGCCCTTGTAGGTGTGCATCCGGCCGGAACCTGAGCCAATGAGCTTGAGCCGCTCCGAGAGCAGGTCCTTGGCCTTGTTGACCCCCACCATGTAGACCTGCAGGCCGTACTTCGAGGCCTTGGTCGCCCGGGAGTTGAGGTCGATCTTCCGGGGCGGCGTCAGGATCTCCGCGTCGATGTTCTTGCTGCCCTTGATGGCCAGCAGCTTGTCGAGCCGCTTCCGGCGCGTCCGGACGTACTCGTACACGGCATCGCTGGTCTGGCCATCCGAGGAGTCGATGCTCGCCGCCGAGACGCGCAAGCGGTAGCCGCGGGCATGCCGGTAGCTGCGGAACAGGTAGTGGTCCAGTTCCTTCCACACAGGGTCGTCGATGCTCGAGGTGGAATTCTTCGCGGCGATCTCCGTCCAGAGCACCAGCCAGTTCTCCTCACCCCGCCCCCAGGCCCGAAGGATCAGCGCCAGTCGGTCGTGCTGCACGTCCACCGTCAGCTGCAACACCAGCCCGCCCGCCGGCACCACCAGTTCCTCGTACTCCTCCACGCGCTCGGCCAGTTTGTCGACACCGGGCATGTCGGACTTGTACTCGTACGTCCGCCCCTGCTTCTGGTTGACGAACTTGATCAGCTGCTTCAGGTCGCCGGAGTCGGCCAGCTTTTCCGCTGCCAACCGCTCGCGCACCAGGCCCGCCATCGAGGTTCCGGGCAAGCAGGCATAGAGTTCGTTCAGCTCCTTGAAACCGGCCTTGCCGTGGAATGGCGCCGTCCGCACCCACCCCGCCAGCGGGTCACCCTGCTCTACCGCACGAAACACGGTGTTGCGCACATTCTCCTGCCGCTGGAAATCGTCCCAGGCACTGCCGCAGTGCGGGCAGGCATAGTAGGCCGTCTCCGGGAGCGCGAAGCCGTAGACCTCATGAGGCTGGGCACCCTCTTCGGGGTCAGCACTCAGGTACTTCAAGTGCTCGAAGTCCAGGACATGGAACTGGCCGCAGTCATGACACTGGATTGGAAGCACACGCTGGTCGGTCTGGGCCAGGCGCTGCTCCGTCTTCGAGAACCCGGCCAGGGAAGGCGTGCCGCCTACAACGAACTTGGCGCCGGGGTATCGCTTGACCCGCTCTTCCAACAGGCCGATAGCATCCCCCTGCCCCTTCACGTCATCGCTGGTGTCGTCCGGTTCCTCGACCACGGCCAGGCCGACGCTGGAGGTCGACTTCACGTTGCCCGGCGAGTTGGACGCCACCAGTTTCAGGAAGCCGCCCGGGAAACTTTTGTGGTTCCAGCGGTTGCCAGACTTCTTCGCGGTGGATACGTCCATCCGGTTGGCGACATGGCTGTTCGCCTTGGTCGCCGGTACCAATTTCTCGTCGTGGAAGGCCTTGCCGTCACCCTCCTTCGCGAACAGCACCATGATCGGCATGGGCCGACCGGTGATGCGCTTGAACAGGACGCCGATGAGGAAGTAGGTCCACCCGATCTGGGCGGCCTTCATCAGATCGACTTCCTCCACCTCCGGGTCGTCCATCGCCAGGGCGACGCCGATAAAGTAGGGGGTGTAGTAAAACTGGTAGAGGCCATTGAGAACGCCGGCTTCCTGCGGCAAGTAGTAATCGGACTCCAGGTACTCAACCGTCGGGATGTCCTTCGGCGGGTTGAACTGTGCCGCTGCCTCCAGCAATACGACGGCCAAGTTTGTCCGCATAGCCGCCAATTCGGCTGACTGTAGATCCAGCAATGCGGGTTACCTCGGCTCGGTCGACGCTGATCTTGTGCGCGTTCTCCACGTGCTGGACGAGCTTTTCGACGCCGCCCTGATACTCCCGGTTGGCGAAGCCCGCCCAGTCACGAATGGCCAGTGCGGCATCAGCGGCGGGGACCAGCGTCCCCAGTTTCTCGTGGTAGGTCAGGCGGCCGTTGGCAGCCTTGACCGTGGACTCTTCGATCCGCGCCGCGTTGAGGGCTTCGGCCTGGCTGCTGCCTCGGCCGGCGGCCTTCTCTCGCAGGTCGCGGATGTAGGCGATGCGGATCTCGTCCAGGCTCGCCTCGGTCCAGTCGATATCCAGCGTCTTCAGGACGTCACGGCAGTTGCGCTCGCTCATGTCCAGGTGCTGGGCAATCTCCCGTTGGGTCGGCATGTGTGCTCCTTGGAAGCCCCGGGTCAGAGCCCCGGAAGCGGAACCCCCTATATGCCCGTCTGTCTGGGAAAAGTTCGCGGTCTACGTCGCCGTGTGAACCGGAAACCCCGGAAAGGACCCGCGCCCGGCCAGCGCCGTCCCCGTCGGTAAAAATTGATAATTTAAGCGCCACCTTCGGCTGGGCCCGGTCGTCAGGCGCCGCCCTCAGGGTCGGGGCGGGCCGAGTCAGAGAGCCCAGCCTTCCGCGCAAGCCACCGCTCATACAGGGCCGACGCCACGTCGGCACCCATGGTCGCCACGATGCAGCCGATGGCCACCGCCGCGACTATGTGGGCCTCGAAGCCGATCAGCACCAGGCCGAAGGTGCCCAGGCCGAAGGAGGCCGAAGCCCCGGCACGCAGGACGATCCGCTTCAGCAGGTCCCAGCCGGTGAGGCCAGCCTTGTCCGCGCGCCACATCTCTCCGCTCAGGCCCGCCAGCACCAGGGCCAGCATCACCGACCACAACGGCATGTCCGCCGCCACCTGGCTCTGATCGCTCATTGCGTCACCTTGAAGTAGAAAGCCCGCTGCCTGCGGGCGGAGCGCCTTCGGCCACCACAGCCATCGGCGGAAAAGAAAACCCCGCCGGGTGGCGGGGTTCGGGTGCCCGAGTGGGACTCGGGCTTGGGCACACAGCACTGTGCTCGGTTTATTCAACTAGGCGCACCTGTCGAATCGTGGGGACTTTTTACCCCCCGAGTTGCAAACCGAAAACCCCCAGTTTTCGGTTGTTCCTGACGGGCGCCGACTGGCGCCGCACCGGCTCCCACCGGCGCCGAGTGACCCGACGAGCGGTCAAGCCTTCTCCCCCTTGAACAACTCCACACCCCGTGCCCGGTGCGCCGCTTTCGCCTGGCGCACGGCTGCCGCTCGCACCTTGCCCCCTGCCCGCCCGGACTCACGGCGGCGCACCTTCAAGCGCTCCAACCGTGCGAGCAGCTCCGCCTCGAGGCGCACATGCAGGCGATCCAGCAGACGGAAGTACGCACTACGTCCGCCCGCACCCCGCCCCAGCTCCAGAACGTCGATCTGCTCTGCCAGGCTCAGCTCGTCCAGCCCAGCACCCGGCCGGTACCGCACCTGAGCCAGCTTCACCAGGGTGCCGCCATCCGCTGCGGCGCCCACGGCCACCAGCGCCGCCTCCACTTCTTCGGCCACATGGTCAGGCCCGGCACCGGCTACCAGCTCCCGCGTGCCATACACACCGCCACGGGGTGCGCACCCGCCGTACTCCAGGATGGTGCCGAGCGTGCTGCCCAGGCCACCGGCCGAGCCGTTCTTGCGGTGCTGCTCGCCCCAGTGCTTCAACAGGTCCTCAATGGCCTCAATCATGCGCGCTCTCCCTGGTCAGAACCCCAACCCAACACAAAAACCGCCAACCCAACACATACCCAACACAAAACAAACCCAATAAAAACAAGGCTTTGCCTATGTCTGTGTAATGTGTGTTGGGTTGGTAAGGTTTTTTCAGCCCTCGCGTGGAGAAAAACACCTCGCCCAGCAGACCGAAGGAAATGAATTCACGCAGGCGTGCGCGCACGTGCAAACCCAACACACCCAACACACACCCACCACACCCCGCATCATTCGTGGCCTGCGGCTGTGTTGGGTTGAGCGAAACGACCCGACACACAGGCAACACACCCAACACACTTTCGGTCGTAGTCATGCCGCCACCGCCTTCACGTGGTCCCAACCGTCCACACTCCAGCCCGCCAGCTTGGCGCGCTCCCGCCATTCGGCGACGTGCTTGCCCAGCTCGGCCGATGATGGGGAAGGTGGCAGGAAGGCCAGCTCGTCCTTGGGGAAGAAGAACGCAGCGAACCGGCGCGTGTTGCGGTCCGTCCAAGGAATCGCCCGCGTCTTGTCGATACCGGCCGAGCTGATGAACAGACTGAACTTCGTCTGGCTCATCGCGTGTTCCTTGTTGCGGTGGCACCACTCGATGAACAGCGCATACAGGTCCGTGGTCAGGCAGGCGCCCCAGATCCCGGTGCCCAGCTCGCCCGTTCTCCACAGGTGGATGAACGTTTGCCAGGTCGCCCGGCTCAGGGCCACCAGGCGCTCACGGGCCGGCGTCGACGGCGGCTTGGTGCGCTCGTCGAAGTCGCCCAGGTCCTGCTCCAGCAACCAGGCATAAAGCGCCTCGACGCCGCCATTAGCCAGCTCGTGCTTGATCGCCTTCTGCCGCTCCTCGGGCAACTTCTCCTCCGGCCACATCACCAGGAAGCGCCGGTCATCCTGGCCGATGGGCCATGGCATGATCTCGTTCGAGAGGAACACCGCATTCATGTGCGACGCCTCCTCCCAGCCGTTCACGAACTTCGACTCGATGCGCACCGTCTGCCCGGTGATCAACTGCTTGATCTTGCCCACTTGGTTGTAGCGCTGGTCCCGCGAGACCACTTCCTCGAACACCGCCCACAGCTTGCCGCTCTGCCAGGCGTTGAAGTTCCCCTCGAGTTGGGTCTGCCCCACCGTCGCCGCGTACCGGCCGTAGAGAATCCCCATCACCACCGAAAACAGCAGGCTCTTGCCCGAGCCCTCCATGGTCGAGTGCATCAGCACCGCCGTGTCCATCTTGGCGCCCGTGTGCTGCAGCGGGAACGCCAGCCAGCGGGTCAGCCACTGCGCCACGTCCTCGGTGTGGTTGCACAGGAAGTGGATCAGCCAGCGCAGGTTCTCGCACGCCGCGTCGTCACGCTTCGGCGTCAGCGGCAGACCCTCGAAGGTGTTGATGTACACCTCGGGGTCGTGGCTCAGGGTCGGGTCGAACACGATGTGATCCATGTCCACCACCCGCCGATCCGGGCTGTTCAGCCAGAGGCTGTAGGCATCGCCCAGGGCCATCTTCACCGCACCCTCCGCAACCCGGCGCTTCTTCGCGTAGTCCCAAACGTCCTTCGTCCCGTCGATGTACACGTAGCGCACCAGCGGCGGCATGGTGATATCCCCCACCGCCTTGCCGGCCATCGTCCGGGCCTGCTCGATTTCACGCACCCACTCTTCGCCGACCCGCTTCTTCCGCTTGGTATCGGTGACCGAGTCCCATTCCTTGAAGAGATCCTTGCCCACATGCGCCACGAAGGCCGACTTCTTCATCTTCTTCGCGGTGTCCAGGTCCCACACATGGGTGGTGCCCTCTACCAGCGCATACCGGCGCAGCAAGCGCGCCAAAGTCAGGCCCTCCCCCGCCCCCCCGTGTTCGGAGCGGCCGGGCTCTGCGCCGGAGTCATCGGCGGATGGGGCCGGGGGAAGGTCCTGCTGCGCCGCGGTGTCGATCAGCTGCTCGACCTCATCCAGCGAATAGTCGCGAGCCGGCGGCACCGACGCACGCACCTCGCCCTCCGGCGGCGGGCTGGGCGCCCTGGGCGAACGCTTCACCTCCAGGCCCAACAGCTTCGCCGCGGCCTTCACCGCGGCGCCCTGGTCGCCACCATGCTCGAGGATGCAGAACACATCGAACGGGTCATTCATATGCCCATTGGCCAGCGGGTCGGAGCCGTGGTGCGAGTACACCTTGCCCTCTTCGCTCACAGTCACCCCGGGCAAGCCCGTGGTGCTCTGCGGGCACAGCCACTTCTTCCCGCGCCGCACATAGCCGTGGGCCTTCAGCAGCGCCTCGGCGTCGTAGGCCTGGTTGTACGCGTCGATCACCGACGGCTTGTCACCGGCCGGCGCCGAGGGGCGCTTCGGCTTGGTCTTCACCGGCGGTTTCGCCTTCGGCGCCCACAAGCACGCCTCCAGCGCCATGCGCTTGAACACCTCCCAGTTACGCCAGATGTTCACCAGGTCGCGGGGCAACTCCGGCAGACCATCCGTCGAGGGCGCCGTGCGCCAGTGATAGGGCTGGCCCGTGTCCGGGTGGATCGATGGTGGCAACACGTCCTGCACCAACCCTGCCCGCAGCTCGAACACCGTGATGGGCGACAGCCCCTTGGCCTTCGCCCGCATTTCGGCCTCCAGCGCCGTATCGCCGGTCTCCTTCGCGCGTTTGGCGGCCGCCATGGCCAGCTTGAACTTGCTGCCATCCGGGTCCTCCGGATGCGGCCAGCTCAGCGAGTGCCGGCTGAAGTCAACGCCCTCAGGCAAGCGGAACATCACCCGGAACCGCGCCGGGTTGCCCACCACCGTGGGGTAGTCCACCGCCATGCTGTCCACGTCCAGGTCCAGCACATCGCGTAGCACCTGGCGGCTGTACTCCACATGGTCCACATCCAGCGAGCACAAGCGGCTGGGCCCGTGGACCACGCCCATGTTGTGTTTGGGGTGCTTCTGCCAGAAGGCTTCGGCCTGGTCTGCGTCGACGAAGTAGCCGCCGGGTTGGTTCCAACCGTTGCCCTTGGGGGCCTTCTCGCCCGGTTCGATGGGGACCAGGGCTAGGTTGAAAGTTTCGATGTAGCGCCGCGCCCAGGCGGCTATCGGAGTGGCGTTCCCTGCCTGACTCATGCGTGCACCTCGCCGGAAAGCTGCAACACTGCAGAAACTACAGGTGGTATCACGCCGCCAGTTGTGACCTTGCAGAGCACGCGGACATGGAAGAATTGATTTGCTGGTTCGAGCGGCACCCCGGCACTGCCGGCTGGGTACAAGCCGTTGGCTCCATCATCGCGCTGGTGGCGGTGATAGGCGTGGCCTGGTGGCAGAATCAGAAAGCACTGCGACTTATCATGGAGCAGCGTATTGAGACGAATCGCCAACTGATTGAGGCCTTCACCGCGATCGCGAGGACCACGCGCAGCCATTTCCTCACGATTCTGGACACCATCAACCAGGATTCGCCCGCCGCATTTCTCAATAGCGTTGATATCGCTGCGACCGATCGAGTAATCGCAGCAGTTGATGCTTTCCCGTTTCAGCAACTGCCGACTTTCAACACCATCAATGGCGCGCTGCATATCAGTCAGGTGACTCACCTTCTGCGAGCCAATCTGGACCAGATGCTTTTTGCCATTAATCATGGTGGTGATCTGGCCGCGCACGTCAGTGAATTCCAGACCGAATTCTTCAATCTGTGCAATTGGGTCGAGGCCTTTATTGTCGAGGTTGAAAACTTTCACCCTCGACCCCAACCCCTTCTCGCGCGTCTTCGGCAGCGCAGACGTAACCGCACGGCCTGAACTACACACGTTGCACCTCCAGCAGCACCTGGCAGTCCACACACAAACGACACCCCGGCACTGCAAGGCGCCGGGCTTCGGGAATCTCATCTCCGCATGAATCACAGTCCTCGGCACTCTCGCCTTGGTACCGCACCCGGTTGTCGATGGCCCGTTGCAGGGCCTCGGCTTGAGCAGCCTCCGCCAGCTCGATAAAGCGCTCATCCATGCTGGCGACCCTCCATCGCGGCGCGGGCGCCGGCCATGATGGCGAGCACGGCACGGATCACCTCGTTCCCGTGAAACTCCAGTTCGGCCACCTCATAGGCCTGCCAGCGGTTGTCATCAGCGCCCTCGTGCAAGCTGCGAACGAACATGCCCTCCTTCACCAGCAGCTCGCCCACGGCCTTCAGAGCATCGGGCGTCGCGCTCACAGGTTCTGGCCGGTACCACACCGCCCCAGCCGGACGATTCAGCGCGTCCAACAGACGTGCATCCTTGGTGGCACCAATGATCTCTTCCAGCTCGTCGGGCGTCGGCCAGCGGCGCTCCTCGTCGAGCTTCAGTTTCTTCTGCAGGGCGTCGAGATCCATGACCAGGTCATGGGCCAGGGCGGTGATCCCGCCGTGATAGTCGCGCCCGGCGCGATACAACGCCTGGCGGAGAGAAAAGACCGGACCCGAGTCCGGCAAAAGGTCAACGCGGCTCATAACCGTAAAAGCTCCCTTTACGGTGTAGCCATCGAGCAGGGCGCGCCCTACTCTATGACCACGACCGATGCATGTGCTGTGTCGTCGTACGCCGAAGCAAGGAGGTCAGAGTCCTTGCCAGGCACCCCGCCGGCGCGGGAGGTCAGAGTCCCGCGCCGGCAACTTCAAGCAACCTTCTTGCGGCGGCCGCCAATCGGGCGAATTTCATACGCCTCATAGCCGCCTTCAGTCAGCTTCCGCACGCGAATGTCCCGGCCCGACTTCATCATCTGCGAGACCGCGCTCTGCGTAACCCGAATCAACCCAGCCACCTCGGGCTGGGTCTTCCCCTCGGCAAATGCCGCAAGGGTTTGATCACTGCACTCGTCCATCACTCTTTCCTCGATGGGTGTCCGGACGAGATATTAGTAACACTTCTATTTCAGCGCAACAGGAAAAAGAAGCGGAGCTGTTTTGATCCAATAAGCGTCGCTTATATATTCAGCACATGGACATTGCACACGAAGAACAGGCCGCCGAAGCCAGTCGCCTCAAGGCGATCTACACAGCCCGCAAAAAGCTGGATCGCACGCTAACCCAAGAGCGTGTGGCCGAGCTCTGCGGCTGGTCTGGACAAAGCGTCGTAAGCCAGTACATGAACGGGAGGATCCCGCTCAATCTATCGGCGCTCCTGAAGTTCGCAGCCATCCTAGACTTCGCCCCCGAAGAGGTAAGCCCTCGCCTTGCCGAGTCGGTGGGTCAGTTCTCAAGGCGCCAGGACGATACTCCCCGCTATGGGCAGCCCAACGAGGAGCGAAGCCCAGCGGTAGCCCTGCCGCTACCCGTCAGTCCAATCGAGGTCTGGGACGACAGCACCCCACTTGGCCCGGACGAAGTGGAGTTGCCGTTCTACAAGGAAGTAGAGATTTCAGCAGGAATGGGATCGGAAGTAATGCTGGAGACCAACGGCGCGAAGCTGCGCTTCGGCAAGAGAAGCCTTCAGCGTAAGGGCATATCACCGGAGACAGCAGCCTGCGCACCAGTAACAGGCAATAGCATGGAGCCGGTGCTGCCGGATGGAAGCACTGTCGGAGTTGACACCTCTTCCACCCAGATTCAAGACGGCAAGATGTACGCGATCGACCACTCGGGCCAACTCAGAGTAAAGCTTTTATACAGGCTCCCGGGCGGTGGGATTCGGGTCCGAAGCTACAACGCTGACGAGTATCCCGATGAGAGATACGACGCCGACTACGTCGAACAGCACATCAGAGTCATCGGGAAAGTGTTCTGGTACTCCGTACTCATCTGATGCGAAGCCGCCACAAAGGCGGCTTTTTTACGTCCATCGGAAATTTTATAAGTAACACTGTTGACTTGATAAATAAGTAAAGCTAATTTTCTGTCCGTACCCACCTCTGCCCCCTGGAGTACGCGACGATGCAAACGACACAGCACAGCTCCACCCGTTGCCAGGTCCACCTGCACCCGGCAGCCACCAACCCCAGCTTGATCTTCGAGATCCGCCGCCAAGCGCGTGACGCTGGCCTGCCCTTCATTGGCACCCAGCAGCGCCGCAACCGCACCTCCGGTACCGGCCCGTTCGGGGGCGATGCGGCATGAACGCCACCATCCCCGAAGCTATCCAGGCCGGCTGGCGGTCGACGCTGAGTTACTACCTCCGCGAGTGCCGTACTTCGCGTTTCGATTCCGCCTCCAGCAACGCCTTCTACATCGTACTGGGCATGGTCTCGTCTGCCCGCTCGCTCAACGCCATTACCGAGCAGGAACGGGACCGCCTCTGCGAGCTGAATCTGAACGCCTCCAACTTTCGCAGCCACGAACTGCGCGAGAAAAAGTTTCCCTACACCCATCGCCCCACCCCGACCATCGCGCAGGAGCAATCCGCATGAACCAACTGATCATCGGCCTGCACGGCCGCGCCCGTTCCGGCAAAGACACCGTGGCCCGCTACCTGGCCGTCCACCTCTCCCTGCTCAGCTACGCCTTCGCGGAGCCGCTGAAGCAGGTCCTGGCCGAGCTCTTCCACCTGACCCAAGCCCACCTGGAGGGCGACCTCAAGGAGCTGCCGCTGCCCGGCATCGGCAAGTCACCGCGCGAACTGATGCAGTTGCTCGGAACCGAGTGGGGGCGCGACCGGGTCCACCCGCAGCTCTGGCTGCTGCTGGCCGAGCAGAACCTGCAACTGCTGGCTGAGCATCACCAGGATATGAAGGGCGTGGTGATCCGCGACGTGCGTTTCGAGAACGAGGCCGACTGGCTGCGCAGCAAGGGCGGCATCATCGTCCACCTCCAGCGCCCCGACGCCCAGCAGGTGGCCGGCCACAGCTCCGAGAACGGGCTCGCCATCGCACCGGGCGACCTTGTTATCCACAACGACGGCAGCCTGTCCGAGCTGTACGACAAGCTCGATGCCCTGATCACCCGGCTGCACCACCGCGCCATCCAGCAGGCAGCCTGAGGCCACGGCCATGAACCGGACCATCCGAGAAGCTGCCCAGGTGCTGGGGGTGCGCGAGCGCGACCTGCGCAACCACCTGCGCGACACCAAGGCGCTGAACCGTGACGGCAGCCTCGCCGCCAAGCACATCGGCGGCGGGAACCTGTTCATGGACCCGCGTTCCCGCTGGGTCGAGGCCACCAAGAGCTACCAGCACTACGCCGTGCTGATGGTCACCGAGGCGGGTATCGCCTGGCTGGCCAAGCGTCTCGGCGTCGAGATCACCATCACCAAGGACAAGGACGCAGCGGCATGAGCCAGCCACGACCAACCGCCGTCGACCACGCCGTGGGCGTGCTCAAGCTCGTCGGCCTGCACATCGACCACCCCACCGTCATCAACCAGAAGCTGGTGCGGGACGCCAGCACCGAGGCCATCGAGCGCCTGCAGCAGCAAGTCGCTCCGGCTGCCCACCACCTGGCGCTGCTGTACGCCCGGTTGGTGGAGCGCACCCCGCCGGGCTACCTGCCCTACGTGACGCTCACTCAAGACCCACAGCGCCCCTACGGCGCCGTGATCACCGACGCCAACGACAACGTGGTCGCCCGCCAGTTGGGCAAGAGTGTCGACAGTCTCGTCGAGCTCATTGCAGCCCAGCTCCCAAGGAAGGGGCGCGGGGAGACCCATGGATGAGCGACACCCTCAGCCAACTGATGCAGCAGTGGAAAGCCAGCAGCCTGACGCTCACCCAGGTCAGGGAGCACTACTTCCCACACATCAAGACCGACAAGCACCTGCGCAAGCTCATCCGCCAGCAGAAGGTGGACCTGGCGGCCTACCAGCACAGCGAGTCCCGGCTCGCATGCTGGTGGGTGCGCCTGAAGGACCTGGCCGACTTCCTCGACAAGCAGTCCGAGAAGGCGGCGTAACCGGCGCCCGGCCGCTCCGGGCAACTCTCTGACGATCCACAACCACGAGGCACAGCACATGAAAGCCACTGATACCGCCGAGTTCATCAACTCACTCAACGCGGGCGTGTTCGCCCAGCAGGTCGGCAAGGCCCTCTCCGACGTCGCCCTGGGCGTTGTCGAGTTCGGCAAGCAGGGCCAGGTGACCCTGACCTTCAAGCTCAAGCAGATCGCCCAGAGCCAGCAGGTGGCCGTGACCCACACCCTGGACTACGTGCAGCCGACCAAGCGGGGCAAGAAGCGCGAAGACACCACCCTGGACACCCCGCTTTACGTGACGGCGGAAGGCCTCCAATTGTTCCTGACCAACCCCACGGCGCAGCTCTTCACCGAGAGGGATGCGCCTGTCCACGCCCGCACCTGATCCCTGTTCCACCCAATCTCTGACATCACAAGGAACTGAACCATGCTGCAAAAAGACACCCTGCAATTGATCCTCGCCAACGCCCTCGCCGCAGCAGGCCAGCAGATCACCATCGCCGACGGCGCCACCCTGGCCGTGCTACCGGAGGCGGTGAAGCTGAACAACCTGGAACCGTTCCAGCCCGGACGCAATCGCTTTCGAGGTGCGCTGACCACGCACTCCATCACGGACTTCACCAAGTACGTGGCAGCTCACACCAGCGACGTCCAACGCCCCGCCGGCTTCGTGGACCAGGACCAGATGAGCGCCACCATCATCTTCAACCTGGGCGATGACGAGGTACCCGGCCACGGCGACGACTCCGCCACCCTCAGCCTGAAGCAGACCGCCGCCTATGCCGGCCTGCTGGCGATCCTCGGGCGCGGGCTGTCGCAACAGGCCCTGGCCGAGTGGCTGGAAGACTGGATGCCGCACTTGGTGGCCAGCACCGGTAATGAGTCCCTCGGCATGCCCGCCGCCATCAACGCCGTGCGCCGCATGACCATCAAGGCAGCCAGCCAGCGCGACAGCGTGGTGGGCGATCTGTCTTCCAGCCGCAGCGCCATGGACGAGATCGAAGCCCGCAGCCTGGACACCTTGCCCACCACCTTCGTGTTCACCACCGCGCCCTTCGATGGCCTAAGCGCAGCCAGCATCACCCTGCGCCTGTCCGTCATCACCGGCCGCGACGAACCCCTGCTGAAACTCCGCTGGGTGGGTGAAGAAGCCCAGCGCGAAGAGTTCGCCAAGGAGTTCAAGGACGTGCTCGAGCAGCAGGTAGGCGGCCTGGTACCGCTGACCATCGGCACCTTCAACCTCGGCAAGTAAGCCACCGTTCAAGCCCCGCTGCCGGACTCTGACAGCTATTCCCGGCGGCGGGCACCTACGAGGACACAGCACATGCAAGAAGCAACCATCATCCAACTGTTGGCCGCCGCACTGGTCATCACCCTATTCGCCTGGCCCCTGATCGCCACTCGCATGGCTGCCACCGCCCGGGCCAATGGCTACGACGAAGGCCACAAGATCGCCCGCGAAGCCAACGCCGAACGCATCCACCTGCTCAACATTGACCTCGTCGAACTGGCCCGCAAGCGCGAAGCGGACAAGACCGGCCACCGCCTCGAGCGCGACCAGCTCATCCAAGACGCAGACCAACGCATCGCTGAATACGCGCGTCGCTCCAATCCATTCAACGACCAAGACCTGGCCACGCTGGCCGCCGCCGTGAGAAGCCTGGAACTGGCCCGCGACACCTTTGCCGGCCTACAAGCGCTGGATAAGCAGGCCGAGTCGGCTCGCCAAGCAGTCAGCATGCGCAACATGCACGACCGGTTGAAGTCTGCCCTGGAGGCACAAGCCCACCCGGCAGAACACATCAACATGGAGGCCGCAGCATGACCTGGATCGTCACCCGCAGCGGACGCAAGTTCGACCTGGCCCGCCCCACCGCTGACATGGTGGACCCAACCGACATTACCCACAGCCTGAGCATGCAGTGCCGCTTCAACGGCCACACCGCCCGGTTCTACAGCGTCGCCCAGCACTGCTACCTGGTGTCCGACCTGGTGCCGGCTGAACACCAGCTCGCCGCACTACTCCACGACGCCACCGAAGCCTATGTGGGCGACATGGTTCGCCCGCTGAAGGAAGGTATGCGCGACCACGCCCACAGCCTCGGCGTGACCTGCCTATATGACGAGGTAGAGCGGAACGTCTGGCTGGCGATCTGTGAGCGCTTCAACCTCGACCCGATCCTGCCTGAGTGTGTGAAGCACGCTGACCTGATCGCCCTGGCCACCGAGAAGCGCGACCTGATGCCCCACCACCCCGAGCCCTGGGCCTGCCTCGACGGCATCGAACCCTTCGCCGGCTTTATCGATCCGTGGGCGCCCAGCTACGCGGCCATCCACTACCACCACCGCCTACTCCAGCTGTTGGCCACCACTCACCGCGGGAGGGCTCAAGCGTGAACAGGATCATCAAAGAAGGTCGCTTTGCTCCAAAGGTCATCAACAAGGTTCCACTGAAGAAGTCGCGCCTGCAGAAATCTGCCAGCCTCTCTGAAAACAGCGATTGCTGGCCGCTCTACTCCAGCGTTGCTCAGGTACATCTCGTGAATGATGGTGCGCATCGGGTCGCCAGCACCAACCTCCTCAACAGGCAAGAAGCGCATTTCGAGGTGTTCCCGAACCTTCATTCCGGGCCCATTGGTGGTACCCGAGTGTTTACCGTTGTTCGCCAGTGCCTGACAGGTCGCCAGCGCGGGACACTCGTTGGCCAGTACAATCCTGAAGGAGTCCAGCCTTCCATCGGGGCAGATTTTTCTTTTTACATCTCTAGGAAGTGCTGCCCACGCCCAATCCACGATGTGCCACGCGGTTACAGCGCAATTGAAGGCAAAGAACGACGCACTGGTGACTTCACTAAACACCCTGGCACTTTTCTTTTGCGCTATCGCCAAGTGCATGAGCTCCCAGTGCAACTTGAAGAGCATGTCCCCAACAGACTTCACTCCAATAACCTTGCTAGAAACGTCTTCTTGCCGAGGTGTTCTACTCATTCAGGCCTCCCTATCGTAGTAGTCCGCACTCCCGGCCCTCTTGTACACCATGAGGCGGCGCGAGGGGTGATGGCATGAGCAATCTCTACCGCATCCACCCCCAGTCCAGCTTCAACTTCGACGGTCTGGTAATCGACAACTTCGCCGGCGGCGGCGGCGCCTCCACCGGGATCGAGATGGCCCTGGGCCGGCCGGTGGACATCGCCATCAATCACGATCCCGAAGCAATCGCCATGCACGAGATCAACCACCCCCACACCAAGCATTATTGCGAGTCGGTATGGGAGGTTGACCCGCGCACCATCACGGGCGGCAAGCCCGTCGAGCTGGCCTGGTTCAGCCCGGACTGCAAGCACTTCAGCAAGGCCAAGGGCGGCAAGCCGGTGAAGAAGGAGATCCGGGGCCTCGCCTGGGTGGCGATCCGCTACGCCGCGACGGTGAAGCCCCGCGTGATCATGCTGGAGAACGTCGAGGAGTTCATCACCTGGGGGCCCCTGGCTGATGGCCGCCCCTGCCCGAAGAACAAGGGCCGGACCTTCAACAGCTTCGTGAACGCCCTACGTCGCCACGGCTACCAGGTGGAGTGGCGCGAGCTGCGGGGCAATGCCTATGGCGCGGCGACCATCCGCAAGCGGCTGTTCCTGATCGCCCGTTGTGACGGCAGGCCCATCGTCTGGCCGGAGCCCACCCACGCGCCGGCCGATAGCCCGGAGGTCAAGACAAAGCGCGCCCTACCCCAGCGCCTGGCCGCCGATATCATCGACTGGTCCATCCCCTGCCCGTCCATCTTCCTCACCCGGGAAGAAGGCAAGGCCGCAGGAGTGCGCCGACCGCTGGCCGAGGCCACAATGCGCCGCATCGCCCGGGGCATCCGGCGCTTCGTGCTGGACGCCGAGCAACCCTTCCTGGTGAAGGTGAACCACGGCTACGACTACTTCCGCGGGCAATCGCTCGAGGAACCGCTGCAGACCATCACCAGCAAGCTGGGCACTGGTCTGGTGGTACCGACGCTGGTCCCTTTCATCACCGAGCATGCCAACGGCACCACCCAGCGCAACATGCCGGCCGACGCCCCGTTGCGCACCATCTGCGCCGAGGTGAAGGGCGGACACTTCGCGCTGGTATCGCCCACCCTGGTTCAGCTCGGCTATGGTGAACGCGAAGGCCAAGCACCTCGTGTGCCCGGCCTGGACAAGCCACTAGGCACCGTGATGGCCGGCGGCGGTAAACACGGCCTAGTCGCCGCCTTCCTCGCCAAACACTTCGGCGGCAACTACACCGGCCCGGGCGCCGAGCTGGCCGAGCCGATGCACACCATCACCACGCAGGACCACCACGCCCTGGTAACCGCCCACATCCAGCGCGACTTCACCGGCAGCACCGGCCATGGCGCGGGAGAACCCTTGGCTACCGTCACAGCCGGCGGCAGCGGCAAGGCCGCCCTGGTCGCCAGCAGTCTGGTGAAGCTGCGCGGGACTAGCCGCCACGGGCAGCCTCTCGACGAACCGCTGCATACCGTAAGCGCTCAGGGCAACCATCACGCCGAGGTTCGTGCCTTCCTGCTGAAGTACTACGACACTGCCGTGGGCCAGGAACTCGAGGACCCGCTGCACACCATCACCACCAAACACCGTATGGGTCTGGTGATGGTAAAGGGCGAGCCCTATCAGATCGTAGACATCGGCATGCGCATGCTCGAGCCCCACGAGCTCTACGCCGCCCAAGGCTTCCCGGCTAACTACATCCACCACCGCACCGCCACCAAGCCCGAACTGAGCAAGGCCGCCCAGGTGCGCATGTGCGGCAACAGCGTCTGCCCACCCGTGGCCGCCGCACTGGTGCGCGCGAACCTGGTGGATCAGCAGCAGAGCGAGGAGGCGGCATGAGCAAGCGCAAGCCCTACAACCACCGCGCCCGGCTTCACGCCTACTTCAAGGCAATGCTGAGCAGCAACCACGTGGCGGTGGTCGATGCCGAGGCCAGCGGCGTCCAGACGCTGATCAACTGGAAGAACGCGGCCCTGATCACCTCCGGAAGCCGCCGCACCATAGTCGACGCGGTGTGCGACATCCCGCATCAGTGGTGCATCTACCTGGCCGCGCTCTGCCGCGACCACGCGGGCAAGCGCTACATGAAGGCGGTCGAGGTGACGCCGCAAGGTGTCTACCTCGCCAAAGACCTTGAGCAGGTCATTGAGACCTACAGCGTCGAACTGCGAGACGGCTGCAACCCCAAGCACCTGCAAGGCATGGCCTGGATCGCGATCCCCGGCCCGGTGTCGCTGGAAGAGGCCCAGGCCGACCGCATCTTCGACGCCGTCAGCGCCTGGCCGGCACCCTCACAAGCCGCATGAACAGGAGCCGCCAATCATGAGCACACCACGTTGGGTCCTGATCAAGCGCGCCGCGGAGCTGACCGGCTACAGCGAAGACGCCATCCGGCACAAGGTGAAGAACGGTACCTGGGCACAGGGCCGGATCTGGAAGAAGGCACGCGACAACCGCGTATTCATCAACCTGGAAGAGGTGGACAAATGGGTGGACAGCTCACCGCAAGAAGCGGCGGCCTGACACCGTACCACGAGCCCCAAGAATGCAACCCCTCCAGCAGTGCCCGCTCCAGGGGTTGCATATTTCAAAAAGAGTGCAGGCTGTTAATCCGACGAACGGTCGCGACACCCCTTTAGAACGGTGCACCGGCCGTTATCACTGAATAGGTAGCAGTGAAAAAAAGGACCGCATATGCCGCACGTACCCCATATCCAACAGCAGTTAAAGCAGCACACCGCCAGGCTGGAATCATTGGCACATGCCATTCAGCTCTTACCTTCCAATGATCCCCGGCACCCAATCCTGTGCTCGGTCTTGAAGACTGAAATCGAGAACATGGAAGACCACCTGCTGGACCTACTGGACTCAGCGATGAGGGATAAATCCAATTGAGTAATCCACTACAGACGGAACTCGCCAAGCACAAGGGCGTCGAGGTCCACGGCAACAACCTGCGCATCACCTTCATGTGGCGCCGCATGCGCTGCCGCGAAACGCTCGGCTTGCCAGTAACCAAGGCGAACATTCGGCACGCCGCCCAGTTGCGCGCGGCCGTGCTGCACGACATCAAGATGGGCACCTTCGACTATGCCCGCCACTTCCCCGAGTCGAAGCACGCCGCGAACTTCAGCAGCGCCCGGAACGAACGGCTGAAGTCCCTGGCCGAGCGCTACCAGGCACTGAAAGCGGTGGATATTACCCCGGACACCGAAAGCCGCTACGCCACAGCACTGAATGTCTGCCTGGAGCTACTGGGGCCGGAGCGACTGGCCAGCGTTCTGTTGCCCGAGGATATCCAGAAGCTCCGCGTCGACCTGATCGAGGAGCGGGCTACGTCGACCGTGAACCACTATCTCGCCGCCTTGGCCGGCTTCCTGGCCTGGTGCGAGAGCAACGGCTACAGCCGAACGGGCCTGGCTGCTGCGTGCACCCGATTCGAGATGAGCGACCGTGAGCCGGACCCTCTGACCCAGGAAGAGTTTGACGCACTCATCGCCAAAGGCTGCCTGCACCAGGTGGACAGCGCCGCGATCACCCTCGCGGTTTACACCGGCCTACGCCCAGGCGAACTCTGCGCGCTGGCCTGCGAGGACATCGACCTGGAGGCAGGCACGCTCCAAGTGCAACGCGCCATCACCAGCCGCGGAACGTTCAAGCTGCCGAAGACCGGCAAGCCGAGGACGGTGATGATGCTGCCCCCGGCACTCGAGGCCTGCCGAACCCTGGTGCAACTGGCTACCGAACGAAAACGGCTGGACGTGACGGTGCATCTGACCCGCCATGAGACTCGCATGGACACGATCACCCCGTTACTCACCCCGGGCACGCTGGCCCGCAAGAAGAAGGTGAACCCATGGTTCGTGCCGACTGCCTGGAACACCAAGTGGGCGGCCATCCAGAAGCGCGCCGAGATCCGCCCGCGCCGGCCGTATCAGACCCGCCACACCTACGCCTGCTGGTGTCTGACGGCCCGTGGCAACCTAGCCTTCATCTCAAAACAGATGGGCCATAAGGATTTCACCATGCTGGTGGAGGTCTACGCCAAATGGATGGACGACGAATCTCCGAATGAACTCCAGCACATTTGGAATGGAATCCAGAACCAGAAATACAGGACTAGGTCCTGAACCTGGTTCTGGACGATAAGTCACTTATGATAAGTGCCTTGGTAAGCCTTCTCCAAAACGTCGATTAGAACTGCGACCTGCAAGTTAATATCGTGCAACGCACGATGATCGCAATCAACGGCTGGCCTATTGGGAACCCGATAGAAGCCATTGTTCGTGATAGCAGTCCTGACTTGCTGGGCTGTTATGAGCACCCCACTATCGTCTCGCAACTTCAATCTCGCCAAAGAATCCTCAAGCGTCTTCAGACAGGGATCTATCGATGCTTCAAGTTTACGAATCACAGCAGCATCGCTTGACAACAAGCATTCAAGCGCACTCTCTCGAACCTTTTCCACAGAAGATATCGTCCGATCAAGAAACTGCCGAGTCTCTTTCCGCGTCTCTCTTCTGTCGTTGCCTTTAGAAACAACAAACCAGCCAAGGATCACCAAGGCGGATGGAACGACAAATTTTACCAACTCCAGCAACACGGCCCATCCAGAGCCCCCTTCATCACCTGGAATCAAGCGCGTCTCCTCGCACTATCAATATAGCCCCAAGCTTCATTTACATAGCTTTGCAGGGAAAAATTTATGGTTAGCTTTCGATGAAGATCCTGAGCAGTGTAAACCCCTTCACGAACTAACCCGCCGAACGCCTCATCAAGAAATGAAGATCCCAACGCAATAACCCCATTAAGATCTACAGTCACACGTTCGTTATCACGCAGGGCTGGAATCAAAATATCATCCCTAAACTCCTCTCCTGACTGAGGCCCATCCTTCCTAGACCTCACACAGGGCATCCTTGCAAACTCTTTGCTGACATTAATCATAATTGAACTCATCATGCTTGCTCACTGACAAGACCAAAAGCCTCGATCGGAATACTCCACTGAATTACCGTACCCACAATACTCAGCTTTTCGTCGAATGAAACTTCTCTCCCAGCAGCATTATCCAAACTAAACACACCCTTATTGCTGTAGATCCCAAGACTACCAACCTTGTGATCCCGCACCACCTTAAGAATATCTTTAAGACCCTTCCCGCGGTGTTTTTCGTTAGTTCTAGTCTTGCCTACCGTAAAAGCCAACTCGATCATTTTGTGGTGCTCCCGCTTCAAGCCAGACCGAGTTTTCAGATAGCTTCTTACTTCTTCTTTCCAATTCGACTCAAGAGTGCCAGGAATTCCAGCACCCAGATCACAAATAACGACAGCGATGTCCTCATCCACTTGCCTAGCGAATAGCCACCACTTTTTCTTTGTCGCTGGATACCCCTTGCTAGCCCCTTCACGATCCTTGATGTAGGCATGCTCGGAAGAGTTCGCTACGGCTTCAGCCATACCACTCAATAGCGCGAGCCTAAGCTCTTGGTTACTGCTATCAGTAAGAATTCTAGGCAAGCTGTCCGGGATCGCCCGCAGATCCCCTTCGTGCCCCGAGACATAAAGCCAAGGCACCACATTCTGCGCATCAATCTGAGGGATCCTGCTGGGCAGTCCCAGCTTACTCAGGAGCCCGACATGCTGAAACAGCTGCTCGACCACCTCATCTTGCGGATACGTCCCAGTAAACTTGGGACCGCATCCAGGTGTTTCAAGTAGCCGCTCAATCTCTGCCAAGAACAGTAATGTCCCACACGGATGGAGCTGGGTCACATTGGAAAAGTCAATGATGACGTTAGAGATTTCTGGCGCTTGAGCCGCGGCCCGCATACGCCGCAGCACGGGCACCAAAGCGTCCCTCCATTCTGTCTTCCCCAAGCTCACAATCCTCGGAAGGCGAACCTTGACGGTCGAGAACTGAAGTGAAGACGCCTTTACGCGCCTTGCTTGAGCACGGCACTGCTTCGCGAAAAGCGCATAGCTCCTGCGCTTGTGGAGGTCAATCGCGTCCCTGGATACCCTTTTCATAGCCCTGCCGCAGTCTAAAAATTCGCAGATGATACGGTTGTTCGCGCTAGGAATGAACAGCCTTAGGACGAGATCGACCGCCGCTCACCAAGGCACTGCTATCGTTATCCACCGTTTCGCAACCAGTAAGACTGAAAGCTTCATCGCCAATCGGCGAGTGATCGAAAGCGTACCCACCTTAGACCAAGCAGCACCTTCCCCTACCGCCGCAACCTTACCTGCGAGCGCCCTATGACCGTGATAACCTTGCGCGCAATTAGACGCAGATAGGCCTTCTAGGACTTCACCATGCTGGCGCGGGGCCGCGCTAAGTAGTTGGGCGACGAATGGCCAAACGAGCCCCAACACATCTGGCGCAGCATCCAGAACCAGAAGCGAAAAGCCCCAATTCTGCCCCACAAAAATTCTGACATAGTGCTAACTAGCTGATGGCAAAGGATATTCAGGATTTCTCCGAACACACCCCGATGATGCAGCAGTACTGGAAGCTGAAAAACCAGCACCCGAACCAGCTGATGTTCTATCGCATGGGCGACTTCTACGAGATCTTCTACGAGGACGCCAAGAAGGCTGCCAAGCTTCTCGACATCACCCTGACTGCGCGCGGCCAATCGGCCGGCAAGTCCATCCCCATGGCGGGCATCCCTTTCCACTCGGTGGAGGGCTATCTGGCCAAGCTGGTCAAGCTTGGCGAATCCGTGGTGATCTGCGAGCAGATCGGCGATCCGGCCACCAGCAAAGGACCGGTGGAGCGCCAGGTTGTCCGCATCATCACCCCTGGCACCATCAGCGACGAAGCGCTGCTGGACGAACGCCGCGACAACCTGCTGACTGCCGTAGTGGGCGATGAACGCCTGTTCGGCGTGGCGGTGCTGGATATCACCAGCGGCCGTTTCAGCGTTCAGGAAATCAAGGGCTGGGAGAACCTCCTGGCAGAACTGGAACGCCTCAATCCCGCCGAACTGCTGATCCCGGACGATTGGCCCCAAGGGCTCCCGGCCGAAAAACGTCGGGGGGTCCGCCGTCGCGCGCCTTGGGATTTCGACCGCGACTCAGCGAAAAAGAGCCTCTGCCAGCAGTTCGGCGTTCAGGACCTCAAAGGCTTCGGCTGCGAAACCCTGACCCTGGCCATCGGCTCCGCCGGCTGCCTGCTGGCCTATGCCAAAGAAACCCAGCGCACCGCCCTGCCCCACTTGCGCAGCCTTCGCCATGAGCGCATCGACGATACCGTGATCCTCGATGCTGCCAGCCGCCGCAACCTGGAGTTGGACGTCAACCTTTCCGGTGGCCGCGACAATACCCTGCAGTCGGTGATCGACCGTTGCCAGACCGCAATGGGCAGCCGCCTCCTGAGCCGCTGGCTGAACCGCCCGTTGCGCGACCGCGGCGTGCTGGAGGCCCGTCAGGATGCCATCGACTGCCTGCTGGATCGCTATCGCTTCGAAAACCTGCAACCGCAGCTGAAGGAAATTGGCGACGTCGAGCGCATCCTCGCTCGCATCGGCCTGCGCAATGCGCGTCCCCGTGACCTCGCGCGCCTGCGCGATGCCCTGGCCGCCCTGCCGCAACTGCAAGGCGCCATGACCGAACTGGAAGCGCCACACCTGCAGGACCTGGCCGGGAGCATCCGTACCTATCCCGAACTGGCCGACCTGCTGGCCCGCGCCATCATCGACAATCCGCCGGCGGTCATTCGCGACGGTGGCGTGATCAAGACCGGCTACGACGCCGAGCTGGACGAACTGCAGGCACTGAGCGAAAACGCCGGCCAATACCTGATGGACCTGGAAGCTCGGGAAAAGGCCCGCACCGGCCTGCCCAACCTGAAGGTCGGCTACAACCGCATCCACGGCTACTACATCGAGTTGCCACGCGTGCAGGCCGAGCAGGCCCCGGCGGACTATATCCGCCGCCAGACGCTGAAGGGAGCCGAGCGCTTCATCACCCCGGAGCTGAAGGCCTTCGAAGACAAGGCACTGTCAGCCAAGAGCCGGGCCCTGGCACGGGAAAAGATGCTCTACGATGAACTGCTCGAACTGCTGATCGAGCAGTTGGCCCCGCTGCAGGATACGGCCGGTGCCCTCGCCGAGCTGGACGTGCTGAGCAACTTCTCCGAGCGCGCACTGAACCTCAACCTGAACCGGCCACGCTTCGTCGACGAACCCTGCATGCGCATCAGCGAGGGCCGCCACCCGGTAGTGGAACAGGTGCTGGACACGCCCTTCGTAGCCAACGACCTGGACTTGGACGATGCCACCCGCATGCTGATCATCACCGGCCCGAACATGGGCGGTAAGTCAACCTACATGCGCCAGACGGCCCTGATCGTCCTGCTAGCCCATATCGGCTGCTTCGTGCCGGCGGCCAGCTGCGAGCTATCGCTGGTGGACCGTATCTTCACCCGTATCGGTTCCAGCGACGACTTGGCTGGCGGCCGATCCACCTTCATGGTCGAGATGAGCGAGACCGCTAACATCCTGCACAACGCCAGCGCCAGCAGCCTGGTGCTGATGGACGAAGTGGGCCGCGGCACCAGCACCTTCGACGGCCTGTCATTGGCCTGGGCGGCGGCTGAACACCTGGCCCGCCTGCGCGCCTTCACGCTGTTTGCCACCCACTACTTCGAACTGACCGTACTGCCGGAAAGCGAGTCGGTAGTGGCCAACGTCCACCTGAACGCCACCGAGCACAACGAGCGCATCGTCTTCTTGCACCACGTGCTGCCCGGTCCGGCGAGCCAAAGCTACGGCTTGGCGGTGGCGCAACTGGCGGGAGTGCCTGGCGATGTGATCCAGCGTGCTCGCGAACATCTGGCGCGACTGGAAACTACCAGCCTGCCCCATGAAACCCCACGCCAGAGCCCCGGCCAACCGGGTGCCCCCATGCAGAGTGACCTCTTCGCCAGCCTGCCTCACCCGGTGCTGGACGAATTGGCGAAGATCAAGCCGGATGATCTGACACCCCGCCAGGCGCTGGAGCTGTTATATACATTGAAGTCACGCATCTAACCCCTGAACCGCACAAGCTGCTAGAATCCCGCGCGCTCTGGAATGCACCCGGGAATCAGCCTGCCCGGTGCCGTGAGTTCCCGAGCCGAGAAGCCTGATACAGAAGGCTTCCGAGCCGCCGCTTGAGGAGAAGAATAGAAATGACCTTCGTCGTCACCGACAACTGCATCAAATGCAAATACACCGACTGTGTGGAAGTCTGTCCGGTGGACTGCTTCTACGAAGGCCCGAACTTCCTGGTCATTCACCCGGACGAGTGCATCGATTGCGCACTTTGCGAGCCTGAGTGCCCGGCGCAAGCCATCTTCTCCGAGGATGAAGTGCCTGAGGATATGCAGGAGTTCATCGAGCTGAACCGTGATCTGGCCGAAGTCTGGCCAAACATCACCGAGAAGAAGGACGCCCTCTCCGACGCCGAAGAGTGGGATGGAGTCAAAGGCAAGCTGGAACACCTGGAGCGCTGATCCACTTCGGTAGCCCCAACGCAAAAAGGCCCGCATCTGCGGGCCTTTTGCTTTCCTAGGGACGAAAAAAGGGGCGGGGGATACCCGCCCACTCTTTTGTCCCTATTCCCTGTATTCCTTGCTCATCATCCTGATGAATCGCATCCGGCGATGTCCTTGGTCGATGTCCTTATCAACCTGCATACATCCTGTACGCAGGAGTGATATTAGCGATCCGGGAGTACCGAGCAAGTTGCTGAGCCGGTGCTTAGAAGAGTGGAAGGGTTATCAGACAAAACAATAAAAACCTTATATTTCAATATCTTGAACCTGAACCCAGCACATATCCCACCATTCACGAGCAGGAACTTCCTCTGATCACGTACACAGTTTGTAAGCAATGACTTACACAGCAATGCATAAAAGAGAACCTTTGTGACTCCAGCCGAAGCGGCCGTCTCCCCTCCTCCCAAAAGGGAAACGAGCGGCCGGGGCTCCCACCAGCAACACATAAAAAAGCCCGGCTTAAACCGGGCTCTTTCGAATCGCTAACTCACTACTGGAACAGCGCATCACTGGACAAGCCATTCTTTTCCAGGATTTCCCGAAGACGCTTCAGCGCTTCGACCTGAATCTGTCGCACCCGCTCACGGGTCAGGCCTATTTCCTGGCCCACTTCCTCAAGCGTACAGCTTTCATGGCCCCGCAGACCAAAGCGACGCACTACCACTTCGCGCTGCTTGTCAGTCAGCTCGGACAACCACTGGTCGATGCTCTGCGAGAGGTCATCGTCCTGTAGCAGTTCGCAGGGGTCGGTGGGGCGGTCATCGGTAAGGGTATCCAGCAGGGTCTTGTCCGAGTCAGGCCCGAGGGACACATCCACCGAAGTCACCCGCTCGTTGAGACCGAGCATGCGCTTGACCTCATCGACCGGTTTTTCCAGCAGGTTGGCGATTTCTTCCGGCGAAGGCTCGTGATCCAGCTTGTGGGTCAGCTCTCGAGCAGCACGCAGGTAGACGTTGAGTTCCTTGACCACATGGATCGGCAGGCGGATCGTTCGGGTCTGGTTCATGATGGCCCGTTCAATGGTCTGACGGATCCACCAGGTCGCATAGGTAGAGAAGCGGAAGCCCCGTTCGGGATCGAACTTTTCCACCGCCCGGATCAGACCGAGGTTGCCCTCTTCGATGAGGTCGAGCAGCGAAAGACCACGATTGACATAGCGTCGCGCGATCTTCACCACAAGGCGGAGGTTGCTTTCGATCATGCGTTTGCGCCCGGCAGGGTCTCCGCGCTGCGCTAGGCGCGCAAAGTGCACTTCTTCTTCCGGGGTTAGCAGGGGGGAAAAGCCGATTTCGTTGAGGTACAGCTGAGTCGCGTCTAGCGCGCGGGTGTAGTCGATGTACTTGTGTTGCTTGGGTGAGCTTGAATGTCGGGATTTCGCGGTGGGCGGAGGCGCGTCGCTCTCCTCGCTCAACGCATCATCCAAAATAACGCCCGGCTCCAGAAGGAGCAGCTCGTCATCGACGTCAAACTCCGGCGCTTCTTTATTGAGTGCCATTGTTGTTGTCCCTTGCTGAGTTCGACAACAAGCCCTGGCGATGCCTTATATCCCTGGCGCCGCCCGAGCCCGTCCTTACCACGTGGTGGAACGGGCTGAAAAACGGATCAACGACGAGGTAGGTATTGCAGCGGGTCTACAGGCTTACCTTGACGGCGAATCTCAAAATGAAGCTTCACCCGGTCAGTCCCCGTTGAGCCCATCTCGGCAATTGTCTGCCCGACCTTGACCTGCTGTCCCTCCCGCACCAGCAGCCTACGGTTATGACCATAGGCGCTTACGTAGGTATCGCTGTGTTTGATGATGACCAATTCGCCGTAGCCCCGTAATCCACTTCCGGCATAAACAACTGATCCATCTGACGCAGCCAAGACAGGCTGGCCTAATTCCCCAGCGATATCAATCCCTTTATTCAAACTGCCGTTTGACGAAAAACGCCCGATCAGAGGACCACTCGCCGGCCACACCCACCCGGCTGCAGAGCGCGGAATAGAGGCGTTCGGCGTAGATGCCTGCACTGCCGCCACGGTTTTCTGAGGCTGCGACTGCGGGCGGACAGTCGGCTGCTGGGGCGGCACGGGCGGGCGGCTGGAAACGCTGCTACCCGCCCTTGGATTGGTCACCACAGGTGCCGTGGCAACTGCCGTAGGACGGGTCTGACCAGGCTGGCCATCGAAACGGATGATCTGCCCAGGGCGAATCACGTACGGAGAGGGGATCCCATTGCGCGCGGCCAGAGCTTTCCAATCCCAGCCGAAGCGAAAAGCTATGGAATAGAGGGTGTCACCGCGCTGGACGCGGTACTGGCCGCTGGTAACGGGTTGCCGCTGCACGGCAGAGTTCGCCCCCGAGTGGTTGCGGTCGACCACGCCGACGCTGCTTTTCTGGGTGCTGGTACAGCCGGCGAGCAAGACGCCAACGGCAACAGCGGGCAACCAGATGAGCCCATTCCCCATGCGAATCCACTGCCGAATGGCCATTAGGCTCACTCTTGTCCCCTTTCCCAACGTTCCTAATACTTGATTATTGTGCCGGAAATATCCGGTCGAGCCAGCCGCCTGCCGCACAAAGTACAGCAGGTGGACAGCTTGGCGATGCATCAGAAAGTTACCTGCGACGCAGGTTCCCCCGACGGCGGGCTCAGGCCAGGGGTCCGCTGAGCAGCGGTACGAAGCGCACCGCATCGAGCACATGACGGGTGAAGCCCTGCTCTTCACGAATGATCAGCATCAGTTGCTGGACGTCGCCAGCGCCCACCGGGATCACCAGGCGTCCGCCCGGTGCCAGTTGATCGAGCAATGCCTGCGGGACGTCCGCCGCGGCAGCAGTCACTATGATGCCATTGTAGGGTGCCAGCGCTGGCCAGCCTTCCCAACCGTCGCCCCAACGGAACACCACGTTGCGCAGGTTGAGCACCGCGAGGCGTTCCTTGGCTTTGTCCTGCAGTACCTGGATGCGCTCGACAGAAAACACCCGCTCAACCAGCTGCGCAAGAATCGCAGTCTGATAACCCGAACCGGTACCGATCTCCAGCACCTTGTCCAGCGGGCCAGCGGCCAGCAGAAGTTCGGTCATCCGCGCAACCATGTAGGGCTGCGAGATGGTCTGGTTGTGCCCAATCGGCAGCGCGGTGTCTTCGTAGGCGCGATGGGCCAAGGCCTCATCGACGAACAGGTGACGCGGTGTCCGGCGAATGGTTTCGAGTACGCGGGCGTTGGACAGCCCTTCCTCGTACAGACGCTGGATAAGGCGCTCACGGGTGCGCTGGGAAGTCATACCGATCCCGCGCCGGATCAGGTCGTCCTGTTCCCGGGGCATTAGAGCAGGCCCTCCAACCAGCTATCGAGGCTCTGGAAAGCCTCGTTGAAAGTCCGATCGAGTTGCAGGGGCGTGATGGACACATAACCTTGCATCACCGCATGGAAATCCGTCCCCGGCCCACCGTCTTCGGCGTCACCGGCTGCGGAAATCCAGTATCCCTCCTTACCCCGGGGATTGACCACCTTCACGGGCGCTGCAGCCCGCGCTCGATGGCCCAGCCGGGTCAGTTGGATACCACGGATACGCTCCAGCGGCAGATTGGGGATATTTACATTGAGCACGGTGCGCGGTGGCAGGTCGAGCCGGTCATGGGCGGCCACCAGTCGGCGGGCGATGTGCGCGGCAGCGGGCAGGTTGTCCGCCTGACGCGACAACAGTGAGAAGGCGAACGCCGGCAGCCCGAGGAAGCGCCCTTCCAGAGCGGCGGCCACGGTACCGGAATAGAGCACGTCATCCCCGAGATTGGCTCCGAGATTGATGCCCGACACCACCATGTCTGGCAAATGCTCAAGCATACCGTTGAGCCCCAGGTGGACGCAGTCGGTCGGCGTGCCATTGAGGCTGATGAAACCGTTATCCAGCGTGCTGGGGTGAAGCGGGCGGTCCAGCGTCAGAGAGCTGCTGGCACCACTCTTGTCCTGGTCTGGCGCAATGACCACGCAGTCGGCGTAATCCTTGAGCGTGCCATGTAGAGCGGCGAGACCCGGGGCATTCACCCCGTCGTCGTTGGAAATCAGAATGCGCATGGGTTTTCCGTCTGCCCCGCCGGCAGCAGATCGACGAGCTCACGCACCACTGCGGTGGCGAAGCATCCAGCCGGCAGGACGAATTCCAGTTGCAGAACGTCAGGCTCGGGATAATGCCACGTCAGGCCGCCAATGGGGAGGCGGAGGATGCGCCGTTCGTGCGCCATTCGCGCTTCCGCCAACCAGTGGCAAAGTGCCGGCTCGGCCGCGGCCACCGCCGCCTCGAGCGTTTGCGCCTGTCCCTGGACGGGCGATGGTCCTTCTCCCCATTGCGGACCGGTCGGGTGCAGATCGAGTTGCGCCAAGCGCGGGTCGCTGCATTCAGCCTCGCCTGCCGGGAAGAAACTGCGACTGTCGGTGAAGGCCAACAGGTCACCTACCTGGGCCTGGTTCCAGGTGCCCGCGGCGACGCGCTCGGCCAGCACCCGGTTGAACAGGTAGCTACGTCCGGCCGAGAGCAGCCGCGAACGCAAGTTGCGCTGTACCGGCAGCTCCTTGCGCTCGGCGAAGGCGCGAGCGTCGACCACGTTGCCGCCACCATGCCCGAAGCGCTGCAGGCCGAAATAGTTGGGCACACCTGCTTCCGCCAGGCACTTCAGGCGCGCGTCGATCGCCTCACGATCCGCCTCCAGACGAGTCAAACGAAGGATGAAACCGTTAGCCGAATGGGCGCCACGCTGCAGCTTTCGCTTGTGGCGCACAATCTTGAGGATGCGCAGGTTGGCATTCTCGGCAGCGGACAGGTCTGGATCGGCCTTGCCTGGCAGGTGCAGGCTGAACCACTGTCGGGTCAATGCCTGCCGATCCTTTAGTCCAGCGTAGCTGACCACTTTCAGCGGTACGCCAGCAGCACGGGCAATGCGCCGGGCTGCTTCCTCGGTGTTCAGCTCGCGCTTTTCCACCCAGAGCCAGAGATGCTCGCCTGCACCCTCCAGCGGAATGTCCAGCACTTCATCGACCTGAAAATCCTCAGCCACGGCCTTCAGTTGAGCCCGTCCCAGAGGTTCGCCATGGGCGCGCGGGCCCAGCAGTTCGAGTTCGGTCATGCCGGCAGCAACAGGGCCACCGCATGCACGGCAATGCCCTCCTCGCGACCGGTGAAGCCCAGCTTCTCGGTAGTAGTGGCCTTGACGTTGACCTGGTCCAGCTCTACCCCCAGGTCAGCGGCGATGTTGGCGCGCATGGCCTCGATATGAGGGGCCATCTTCGGTGCCTGAGCAACAATGGTTCCGTCCACGTTCCCCACCTTCCAGCCCTTGGCCTTCACCAGCGACAGCACGTGACGCAGCAGCGCGCGGCTGTCGGCACCCTTGAACTGTGGATCGGTGTCCGGGAAATGCTTGCCGATATCCCCCAGCGCCGCAGCGCCTAGCAAGGCATCGCAAAGCGCGTGAAGCAGCACATCGCCGTCGGAATGGGCGACGAGCCCGAACTTGTGGGGGATGCGCACGCCGCCCAGGGTGATGAAGTCACCTTCACCGAAGCGGTGTACGTCGTAGCCGTGGCCAATTCGCATAAGGAAGAACGCCCTGAAAAGTCAGGGCGTGATTCTACCTGCTTTGGTTGTGCTTAGGCTTTCAACGCCTCCGCATGGTGCCGCAGGTGATCGCCGACGAAGCTGGCGATGAAGTAGTAGCTGTGGTCGTAACCCGGCTGAAGGCGCAGGGTCAGTGGGTGTCCCGCCGCCTTGGCCGCCGCTTGGAGGGCCTCAGGCTTGAGCTGATTGGCGAGGAAGTCATCGCGATCGCCCTGGTCCACCAGAATCGGCAAACGTTCAGAAGCCTCGGCCAACAGCACACTGGCATCCCATTCACGCCAACGGGTACGGTCCTCGCCCAGATAACGGCCGAAGGCTTTCTCACCCCAGGGGCAGGCCATGGGATTACTGATCGGCGCGAATGCCGACAACGACTGATAGCGTCCCGGGTTACGCAGGGCACAAACCAGCGCGCCGTGACCGCCCATGGAATGGCCGCTGATCCCGCGCCTCTCGGAGACCGGGAAGTTGGCCTCGATCAGCGCCGGCAACTCATGCACCACGTAGTCATGCATGCGGTAATGGCGCGCATAGGGCTCCTGGGTGGCATTCAGATAGAAGCCGGCGCCCAGGCCGAAATCCCAGGCGTTGTCCGGATCACCGGGTACATCTGCACCACGCGGGCTGGTATCCGGGGCAACGATAATCAACCCCAGTTCCGCCGCCAGGCGCTGCGCGCCAGCCTTCTGCATGAAGTTCTCATCGGTGCAGGTCAGCCCCGACAGCCAGTAGAGCACTGGTAACTTCTCGCCTTGCTCCGCCTGGGGCGGGAGGTAGACGGCGAACACCATGTCGCAGTTCAGGCTGGTAGAGCGGTGACGGTAGCGCTTGTGCCACCCGCCGAAGCTCTTGTTGCTGGAAACGATTTCAAGGGTCATGGAGCGATCTCCGTCAAAGCCGCGCCCGAAGCTGGATGCCTTGCCTGCCTCGGGCTGCCCGTCTGATTAGTAGTGGACGACCGAACGGATGCTCTTGCCTTCGTGCATCAGGTCGAAGGCCTTGTTGATGTCGTCCAGCCCCATGGTGTGGGTGATGAAGGTATCCAGCGGGATTTCGCCCTTCTGCGCCTTGTCCACATAGCTCGGCAGCTCGGTACGTCCCTTCACGCCGCCAAAGGCCGAACCGCGCCACACGCGACCGGTCACCAGCTGGAACGGACGAGTACTGATTTCCGCACCGGCCGGCGCCACGCCGATGATGACGGACTCGCCCCACCCCTTGTGGCAGCACTCGAGCGCCGCGCGCATCAGGTTGACGTTGCCGACGCACTCGAAGCTGTAATCCACACCGCCATCGGTCATTTCGACGATGACGTCTTGGATCGGCTTGGCGTGGTCCTTCGGATTGACGAAGTCGGTGGCACCCAGTTCACGGGCCACGTCGAACTTCTCCGGATTGATGTCGACGGCGATGATGCGCGAGGCCTTGGCCATCTTGGCGCCGATGATCGCGGCCAGACCGATGCCGCCCAGACCGAAGATAGCCACGGTGGCGCCCTCTTCAACCTTGGCGGTGTTGAGCACGGCGCCGATACCCGTGGTCACACCGCAGCCCAGCAGGCAGACCTTCTCCAGCGGCGCTTCTTTCGGAATCTTCGCCAGGGAGATTTCCGGTAGCACGGTGTACTCGGAGAAAGTGGAGCAGCCCATGTAGTGGTAAATCGGTTGGCCGTTGTAGCTGAAGCGGCTGGTGCCATCCGGCATCAGGCCCTTGCCCTGGGTGGCGCGTACTTTCTGGCACAGGTTGGTCTTGCCGGATTTGCAGAATTTGCACTCACGGCATTCGGCCGTGTACAGCGGAATCACATGGTCACCCACGGCCAGCGAAGTGACGCCCTCGCCCACGGCTTCGACGATGCCGCCCCCCTCATGGCCAAGGATGCAGGGAAACACGCCTTCGGAGTCAGCGCCGGACAGCGTGTAGGCATCGGTGTGGCAGACGCCGGTGGCCACGATCCGCACCAGGACTTCGCCGGCCTTGGGCGGTGCCACGTCGACTTCGACGATTTGCAACGGCTGGTTGGGCGCAAACGCCACAGCGGCACGGGACTTGATCATGGTCATTCTCCAGCTGATTGAAATGGCCAGGGAGTGTAGTTGAGCTGCCTATGGTAAATAATCAGCCACAAAGCAAAACATTATTGCAGTGGAGGGATAATCAATGAGTCGGTGGGAAGGCCTGGACGAGTTCGTTGCGGTCGCAGAGTCAGGCCAGTTCACTGCAGCTGCCGAGCGTCTGGGCATCTCGTCGTCCCATGTCAGCCGACAGATCGCCCGCCTGGAAGAACGCCTGCAGACGCGGTTGTTCTATCGAAGCACCCGCAAGGTCGCCCTCACCGAGGCTGGACAAACCTTCCTGCAACATTGCCAACGTCTGATGGATGCGCGCGAGGAAGCCCTGCGCGCGGTGAGCGACCTGACCAGCGAACCCAAGGGCTTGCTGCGCCTGACCTGCGCGGTGGCCTATGGCGAGCGCTTCATCGTGCCGCTGGTCAACGAGTTCATGGCGCGCCATCCGCAGTTGCGTGTGGATATCGAGCTCAGCAACCGTGCCCTGGACCTGGTGCACGAAGGGCTCGACCTGGCGATACGCCTGGGCCGCTTGCAGGATTCGCGGCTGGTGGCCACACGCCTGGCACCGCGGGTCATGTACCTGTGCGCGGCGCCTTCCTACCTTGAACGTTACGGTCGCCCCCACAGCCTCTCGGAACTGGCCCGGCACAATTGTCTGGTTGGCAGTGCCGACCATTGGGACTTTCTGCAGCAGGGGCGCGAACACGCCATCCGCATCCATGGCAATTGGCGCTGCAACAGCGGCCAAGCAGTGCTGGATGCAGCCTTGCGCGGTTTCGGCCTGTGCCAACTACCTGATTACTACGTGCTGGAGCACCTGCGCAGCGGCGCATTGGTGTCTCTGCTGGAACAACATCGACCGCCAAACACGGCGGTGTGGGCACTTTATCCACAGCAACGCCACCTCTCGCCCAAGGTGCGGCAACTGGTGGATCTGCTGAAAGAAGGGTTGGCCGAACGGCCTGAGTACGCGCTGGATCAGCCGCGCGTCGACCAGCGCTGACGTAACCAGTCGAGGTCTTCGGGGCGCGTGATCTTGAGGTTGTCGGCGCGCCCCTCCACCAGCCTGGGTGCGTTCCCCGCCCATTCCATGGCGGACGCTTCGTCAGTGATGGCGACACCGGCGACCAGGGCATCGGCCAGGGCCCGATGCAGAGCGCCAAAGCGGAACATCTGCGGCGTATAAGCCTGCCAGATCAGGCTGCGATCGACGGTTTCCGCTACCCGGCCGTCGGCACTGGCGCGCTTCAAGGTGTCCCGTGCCGGGACGGCGAGCAAGCCACCCACTGGATCATCGGCCAACTCGGCCAGAAGCAGATCAAGGTCGAAACGTGACAGGTTCGGCCGCGCCGCATCATGCACCAGCACCCAATCATTCGCGCGGGCGCCGCGCTCGGCCAGACGCAACAGTGCGCTTAGCACCGAATCCGCGCGCTCCTTGCCACCGTCGGCACGGATGATGCGCTCGTCGCTGGCGCAGGACAGCGCAGGCCAATACGGATCATCCGCCGAAAGGCTGATCACCAGCCCCTTGAGCTGAGGGTGATCGAGGAAACAGTCGAGGCTGTGCTCGAGAATGGTTCGCCCGGCAAGCTCAAGGTATTGCTTGGGACGGTCGGCACGCATGCGGGCACCGGCGCCAGCGGCAGGGATCACTGCCCAGAAGAAAGGGATATCGGCCTGGTTCATTCGGAAATCTGGTAGAGGGTTTCGCCTTCCTTGACCATGCCCAGTTCATGACGGGCACGCTCTTCGACAGTTTCCATACCCTTTTTAAGCTCCATCACTTCGGCCTCCAGGATACGGTTGCGCTCCAGCAGGCGTTCGTTCTCACCTTGCTGCTCGGCAATCTGTTGCTGTAGATCCTGGACCTGCGCCAGGCTGCCGTCGCCCACCCAGAGGCGATACTGCAGGCCCGCCAGCATCAGGATCAGGACAACGAACAACCAGTAAGTGTTTGGGCGAGTCATTTTGCCAGGGAGTATCCATGCGAAAAGGGCAGCTTGCGCTGCCCTTCTACCAGTCCCTGCCGGCCGGGCAGGTTGAAATCAGGTGATGACGCGCAGTTTACATGAAGTAAAGAGGCATTCAGCGGCTGATTTCAACCCGGCCTGACCGATTGCAGCTGCGGACTTAGCCGCGGAACTCGGCACGGCCGCGGTAAGGCGCCTTGCCGCCCAGTTGCTCTTCGATACGCAGCAGCTGGTTGTACTTGGAGACGCGGTCGGAACGGCACAGGGAGCCGGTCTTGATCTGACCGGCGGCGGTGCCTACGGCAAGGTCGGCGATGGTGCTGTCTTCGGTCTCGCCCGAACGGTGGGAGATCACCGCGGTGTAGCCGGCAGCCTTGGCCATCTGGATGGCTTCCAGAGTCTCGGTCAGGGAGCCGATCTGGTTGAACTTGATCAGGATCGAGTTGGCAATGCTCTTCTCGATGCCTTCCTTGAGGATCTTGGTGTTGGTCACGAACAGGTCGTCACCCACCAGCTGCACCTTGGCACCGATCTTGTCGGTCAGGTCTTTCCAGCCGGCCCAGTCGGACTCGTCCATACCGTCTTCGATGGAGATGATCGGGTAGCGCTGGGTCAGACCAGCCAGGTAATCAGCGAAACCGGCAGCGTCGAACACCTTGCCTTCGCCGGCCAGGTCGTACTTGCCGTCCTTGAAGAATTCGCTGGAGGCGCAATCCAGTGCCAGGGTCACGTCAGTGCCCAGCTTGTAGCCGGCATTGGCGACGGCTTCGGCGATAGCGGCCAGAGCGTCTTCGTTGGAAGCCAGGTTCGGCGCGAAGCCACCTTCGTCACCTACGGCAGTGTTCAGGCCACGGGCCTTCAGCACGGCTTTCAGGTGGTGGAAGATTTCGGTGCCCATGCGCAGGGCGTCGGCGAAGCTCTTGGCGCCAACCGGCTGAACCATGAACTCCTGGATGTCGACGTTGTTATCGGCGTGCTCGCCGCCGTTGATGATGTTCATCATCGGGACGGGCATGGAGTACTGACCCGGCGTGCCGTTCAGGTCGGCAATGTGAGCGTAGAGCGGCACGCCCTTGGCCTGGGCAGCGGCCTTGGCGGCGGCCAGGGACACGGCGAGGATGGCGTTGGCGCCCAGCTTGGCCTTGTTCTCGGTGCCGTCCAGTTCGATCATGGCGCGGTCCAGGGCTTTCTGATCGACAGCGTCCTTGCCCAGCAACAGATCGCGAATCGGGCCGTTGATGTTGGCTACGGCCTTCAGTACGCCCTTGCCCAGGTAACGGCTCTTGTCGCCATCACGCAGTTCCAGTGCCTCGCGGGAACCGGTGGAAGCACCGGACGGCGCGCAAGCGCTACCGATGATGCCGTTCTCGAGGATCACATCGGCTTCCACAGTGGGGTTGCCACGGGAGTCCAGAACCTCGCGGCCCTTGATGTCGACGATCTTTGCCATTGTTGTTAGCACTCCAAAAGTTGACGAAAACGCTCAGCAGAAAGTGAGGCGATTCGCCGGGCCTCGGGGTCGGCTGACCCGGCGAATGTCCTGACCGATCGGTCAGATTGTGCCCACGCGGCACTTTACCGGAGAAAGGCCGGTTCAGGCAGTCTCGATCGGCGGAAAACTCTTGACCAGGTCGTCCAGCTGCTTGAGCTGGGACAGGAAGGGCTCGAGTTTATTCAGGCGCAGCGCGCAAGGGCCATCGCACTTGGCGTTGTCCGGGTCCGGGTGGGCCTCGAGGAACAGACCGGCCAGGCCCTGGCTCATGCCGGCCTTCGCCAGGTCGGTGACCTGGGCACGGCGGCCGCCAGCGGAGTCGGCGCGTCCGCCCGGCATCTGCAAGGCGTGGGTGACGTCGAAGAATACCGGGTACTCGAACTGCTTCATGATGCCGAAGCCGAGCATGTCCACGACCAGGTTGTTGTAACCGAAGGAGGAGCCGCGCTCGCAGAGGATCAGGCGATCATTACCGGCTTCCTCGCACTTGGTCAGGATGTGTTTCATCTCCTGGGGCGCAAGGAATTGGGCTTTCTTGATGTTGATCACCGCACCGGTCTTGGCCATGGCCACCACCAGATCGGTCTGCCGGGACAGGAAGGCCGGCAGCTGGATGATGTCGCATACCTCGGCCACTGGGGCTGCCTGGTAGGGCTCATGGACGTCGGTGATCACCGGTACGCCGAAGGTTTTCTTCACTTCCTCGAAAATCTTCATGCCCTCTTCCAGGCCCGGGCCACGGAAGGAGTTGATCGAGGAGCGGTTGGCCTTGTCAAAGCTGGCTTTGAACACGTAGGGGATACCGAGCTTCTCGGTCACCCGCACGTATTCTTCGCAAACCTTCAGGGCCAGGTCGCGGGACTCCAGCACGTTCATGCCTCCGAAGAGCACGAACGGCTTGTCGTTGGCGATATCGATATTGCCGACGCGGACGATCTTCTGCGCCATGGGTCAGGCCTTCTTCGCTTTCTGCGCCAGAGCGGCGTTGACGAAGCCGCTGAACAGCGGGTGGCCGTAACGCGGGGTGGAGGTGAACTCCGGGTGGAACTGGCAAGCCACGAACCACGGATGATCCGGAGCTTCCACGACTTCCACCAGGGCACCGTCGCCAGAACGACCGGTGACCTTCAAGCCGGCTTCCTGCAATTGCGGCAGCAGGTTGTTGTTAACTTCGTAGCGGTGGCGATGGCGCTCGACGATCTCGTCCTTGCCATAGCAGTCATGGACCAGGGAGCCGTTTTCCAGCTGGCAGGCCTGAGCGCCGAGGCGCATGGTGCCGCCGAGGTCAGAGGCTTCAGTACGGATTTCGGTAGCGCCGGTAGCGTCTTCCCACTCGGTGATCAGGCCCACGACCGGATGGCCGCTGGATTTATCGAATTCGGTGGAGTTGGCGTCGGTCCAGCCCAGTACGTTACGGGCGTACTCGATCACCGCCACCTGCATGCCAAGGCAGATGCCAAGATAGGGGATCTTGTTCTCGCGGGCATAGCGCACGGTGGAGATCTTGCCTTCCACACCACGCAGGCCGAATCCGCCCGGAACCAGGATGGCGTCAACGCCTTCCAGCAAGGCAGTGCCCTGGGTTTCGATGTCTTCGGAATCGATGTAGCGCAAGTTCACCTTGGTGCGATTCTGGATACCGGCGTGGCTCATCGCTTCGATCAGCGACTTGTAGGCGTCCAGCAGCTCCATGTACTTGCCGACCATGGCGATGGTGACTTCGTTCTCGGGGTTCAGCTTGGCATCCACCACGCGGTCCCACTCGGAGAGGTCGGCACTGCCGCATTGCAGGCCAAAGCGCTCGACGACGATGTCGTCCAGGCCCTGGGCGTGCAGCACGGACGGAATCTTGTAGATGGTGTCGACGTCCTGCAGGGAGATCACCGCGCGCTCTTCCACGTTGGTGAACAGGGCGATCTTGCGGCGGGAGGACAGGTCAACGTCATGGTCGGAACGGCAGATCAGCACGTCCGGCTGCAGACCGATGGAGCGCAGCTCCTTCACCGAGTGCTGGGTCGGCTTGGTCTTGGTCTCGCCAGCGGTGGCGATGTAGGGCACCAGGGTCAGGTGCATCAGCATGGCGCGCTTGGCACCCACTTCCACGCGCAACTGGCGGATGGCTTCGAGGAAAGGCTGGGACTCGATGTCGCCGACGGTGCCGCCGATTTCCACCAGGGCCACGTCCGCACCAGCGGCGCCCTTGATGATGCGGTGCTTGATCTCGTCGGTGATGTGCGGAATCACCTGGATGGTGGCACCCAGATAGTCACCACGGCGCTCCTTGCGCAGCACATCGGCATAGACGCGGCCGGTGGTGAAGTTGTTGTTCTGGGTCATGGTGGTGCTTACGAAGCGCTCGTAATGGCCCAGGTCGAGGTCGGTCTCGGCACCGTCTTCGGTCACGAAGACTTCACCGTGCTGGAAGGGGCTCATGGTACCCGGGTCCACGTTGATGTACGGGTCCAGCTTGAGCATGGTGACCTTCAGCCCCCGCGCTTCCAGAATGGCGGCCAAGGATGCCGAGGCGATGCCTTTCCCCAAAGAAGAAACAACACCGCCCGTGACGAAGATATAGCGCGTCATGAAAAACCCTAGAAGTCTGCGTTTAGGCGGAAAGCCGCCGGGGAAAGCGATGAAGGGCTATGGCCTTCAACCATGGAGCGCCACTGGGGCGCTGCTTCAAAAGCAACAACCGCCGATTCCGAAGGAATCAGCGGATGCTATGTAAGACGGGAGCGTAGTCTACCGGAAAGACCCTATCAGCTCAAACCTTGGTCATTCGTCGGTGGGGTCCAGCGCAGACGCCAGTGGCCCGCCTGCGGACCGTCCAACCCCGGCAGATTGGCCACGGCCAGCAGTTCTCCTTCGACGAAGAGCAGCGGCAATCGGCCACGGGCAAAAGCGGGCAGCCGCGACTCATTGAGCAGCCGCTTGAGGTCGCGACGCCCTCGCCCTGCTATCTCCAGCACCTCACCTCCTTGCCGATAGCGAACCTCGAGCCGACCAATCGGCGCCTCGCCCTGCAACGCCAGCCGGCCATTACCGGGCAGCTCGAGCGGTTGAGTGGGAGCGTGCCAGGCAAGATTCGAAACCGGTGCGGCGAGCCAGTCCCCGGATAACCACCACAACCGTCCGTCGGCACGTTGAAGTTCGCCCCGCGCCAGACGCCAGACCGGCGCCGAATCGACGGCGGCATCACGCAGGTTTTCCCATCCCGCCCAATGGCCGCTGTCGGGAAGGGGCGTCAGCTTCGCCAGCCAGTAACGCAGTGCATTGCGTTGCCGAGCTGGCGACAGGCCGACCAGCACCTGCAAATCCAGGGACGGCAGGGGCAGCCAGGGGAAATCAACGCAGTCTCGTGCGTTTTCGAGATCCGCGTGCGCCAACTCGCCGAGCAGGGTTTCTGCCTCGGCCAAATGTTCGGCACTACGCGCAAGGGTTTCCGCCACCCTTGGCCATCGAGCTTGCAGTACCGGGAAGATACGGAGGCGAAGGAAATTGCGGGATAGCGACGTGTCGGCGTTGCTCGGGTCTTCCACCCACTGGAGCCCTTCGGCGCGAGCGTAGGTTTCCAGCTCGGCACGGGCTGCGCGCAGCAATGGCCTGACCAGGGTGCCCTGCCCCAACGAGCGGCTTTCCGGCATACCTGCCAACCCACGCACGCCAGCCCCTCGCAGCAGGCGGAAGAGCAGCGTCTCGGCCTGGTCGTCACGGTGCTGGGCACTGAACAGTACCTCCCCGGCGCCCAACTCATCGATGAAAGCGGCATATCGCGCATCTCGCGCGGCCCTTTCCAGGCTGGGCCCGGAATCTACCGTTACCCGCAACACCTGCAGCGGAACGCCCAGTTCATCGCAAAACCGCTGGCAATGGTTCGGCCAGGCATCGGCCGCGACCTGAAGGCCGTGATGGACATGGATGGCAGAAAGCGGCGGCAGGGCTTCGCGACGGGCGAGGCGCACCAGCAGATGAAGGAGGACAGTGGAGTCGAGTCCGCCGGAGAAGGCGACGCGCCAGGCCGGCGCATGGCGCCACGGGGCCAGGGCGGACAACAGGCAGGATTCGAGGGACATGGGAGGCTCGGGTAACCGACTCGGGCCCCAAGCATAAAGCCGGGGCCCGAGACGCGCAGCCTGAAGCGAGGGGTCAGGCTACGCCGTAGCTCATCAGGCGGTCATAACGACGCTTCAGCAGATCCTCGTTGCTGAGCTTCTGCAGCATCTTCAACTGCTCGGAGAGCTCCGCGCGGATGGACTCGGCAGTGGCTGCTGGATCACGGTGGGCACCGCCCAGGGGCTCGGCGATCACCTTGTCGACAATGCCCAGGCCTTTCAGGCGCTCGGCAGTGATGCCCATGGCCTCGGCCGCATCCGGCGCCTTCTCGGCGGTTTTCCACAGGATGGAGGCGCAACCTTCCGGCGAAATCACCGAATAGGTGGAGTACTGCAGCATGTTCAGACGATCACAGACGCCGATGGCCAGCGCGCCGCCGGAACCACCTTCACCGATCACGGTGGCGATGATCGGGGTCTTCAGACGAGCCATGACGCGCAGGTTCCAGGCAATGGCTTCGCTCTGGCCACGCTCCTCGGCATCGATGCCCGGATAAGCGCCGGGGGTGTCGATGAAAGTGAGGATCGGCATCTTGAAGCGTTCGGCCATTTCCATGAGACGGCAGGCCTTGCGGTAGCCCTCGGGGCGCGGCATGCCGAAGTTGCGACGGACCTTCTCGCGCACCTCACGGCCCTTCTGGTGGCCGATGATCATGACCGGCTCGTCGTTCAGACGGGCAACGCCGCCAACGATGGCCGCGTCGTCGGAGAAGTGACGGTCGCCGTGCAGTTCGTCGAACTCAGTGAAGATGTGCTCGATATAGTCAAGGGTGTAAGGCCGACGAGGGTGGCGCGCCAGCTGGGCGATCTGCCAGCTGGAAAGGTTACCGAAGATGCTCTCGGTGAGTGCGCTGCTCTTCTCCTGCAGGCGGGAGATCTCGTCGGTGATGTTCAGGGCGTTGTCGTTACCGACCAGACGCAGCTCCTCGATCTTGGCTTGCAGATCGGCGATGGGCTGTTCGAAATCCAGAAAGTTCGGGTTCATAGGCTTCCGTCGTGCGCTTGGGGCCAGGCGGCTGGTTCCATTTGGCGCCCTACCTTAAGGGATCGGGCGCGTTCGGGTCGAGATCAAATCGAAATCGGGCCTCTGCGGGCGTGCTGTCACGTTCGCATCAGCGGTAGTGCAGGAAGACGTTGTCGCGCCCGAACTGGTCACGCAATGCCTGAATCAAAGCGTCGGCCGGCGCTATTCGCCAGTCGTCGCCGAACTGCAGCAGGGCCTTCGCGTCGTTACCGCTGTAGTCCAGGGTCAGCGGGCAAGAGCCACGATGACGACCGCAGAGTTCCGCCAGCCAGCGCAGGCGATCGCCCTGAAGGGCACTGAAGTCCACCTTCATGCGCAAGCTCTCGGCCAGGCCGGTGCGCGCCTCCTCCAGGCTGAGCACACGCTTGGCACGCAGGCGCAGACCACCGGAGAAGTCATCGTGACTGACCTCCCCTTCCACTACGACCAGGGCGTCCGTCTGCAGCAGGCCGTGGGCGGCGTTGAAGGCTTCGGCAAAGAGAGACGCCTCGATACGGCCGGAACGATCGTCGAGGGTGATGAAGCCCATCTTGTCGCCTTTCTTGTTCTTCATCACCCGCAGGTTGACGATCAGACCGGCGATGATCTGGGTGTCCCGCGCCGGCTTCAGCTCGACGATGCGCTGGCGGGCGAAGCGGCGGACCTCACCTTCGTACTCGTCGATCGGGTGACCGGTCAGGTAGAGGCCCAGGGTGTCCTTCTCGCCCTTCAGGCGTTCCTTGAGGGAAAGCTCCTTAGCCTTGCGATGGTTGGCGTAGACGTCCGCCTCGGGCTCAGCGAACAGCCCCCCGAAGAGGTCCATGTGGCCGCTGTCATGGCTGCGCGCAGTTTGCTCGGCAGCCTGGATGGCTTCTTCCATGGCGGCCAGCAACACCGCACGGTTGCGGTCGATGCCAGCCTGGTAGGCCTTGGCCTCGTTGCTGAAGAACGGCCCCAGGCGATCAAGGGCACCGCCACGAATCAGCGCCTCGAGGGTCCGCTTGTTGATGCGCTTGAGGTCGACGCGGTTGCAGAAGTCGAACAGGTCCTTGAAAGGTCCACCCTCGGCTCGGCACTCCGTGATGGCCTCCACCGGGCCTTCACCCACGCCCTTGATGGCGCCAAGGCCGTAGACGATCTGGCCATCTTCATCGACGGTGAAACGGTACTCGGAGTTGTTCACGTCAGGGGCGACGATGCGCAGCTTCATGTGCCGGCATTCTTCGATCAGCGTCACCACCTTGTCGGTGTTGTGCATATCCGCAGTGAGCACCGCGGCCATGAAGGGTGCCGGGAAGTGCGCCTTGAGCCAAGCGGTCTGGTAGGAAACCCAGCCGTAGGCGGCGGAGTGGGACTTGTTGAAGCCGTAGCCGGCAAACTTTTCCACCAGGTCGAAGATGTTGCCCGAGAGGTTCGGGTCGATGCCGTTGTTCGAGCAGCCTTCAATGAAGCCGCCGCGCTGCTTGGCCATTTCCTCGGGTTTCTTCTTACCCATGGCACGTCGCAGCATGTCGGCGCCACCAAGGGTATAACCGGCCATCACCTGGGCGATCTGCATCACCTGCTCCTGGTACAGGATGATGCCGTAGGTCGGTTTGAGTACGGGCTCCAGCCCCGCATATTGGTAGTCAGGGTGCGGGTAGGAGAGCTCGGCGCGGCCGTGCTTACGGTTGATGAAGTCGTCCACCATGCCTGACTGCAGGGGGCCCGGACGGAACAGGGCCACCAGTGCAATCATGTCTTCCAGGCAGTCGGGCTTGAGCTTCTTGATCAGTTCCTTCATGCCGCGCGATTCAAGCTGGAAGACCGCCGTGGTCTCCGCCTTCTGCAGCATGTCGTAGGTTTTCTTGTCGTCGAGCGGGATACGGTCGATGTCCACCAGCGGCAGGCCATGCTTCTCCTGCTCGCGGTTGATCATCTCCATGGCCCACTTGATGATCGTCAGGGTGCGCAGGCCGAGGAAGTCGAACTTCACCAGGCCGGCGGCCTCCACATCGTCCTTGTCGAACTGGGTCACCAGGCCAGCGCCCTCTTCGTCGCAGGCGATCGGCGAGAAGTCCGTGAGCTTGGTCGGCGCGATCACCACACCACCGGCGTGCTTGCCTGTACCCCGGGTAATGCCTTCCAGCTTCAGGGCCATGTCCCAGATTTCCTGGGCTTCTTCGTCCACCTTGAGGAAGTCGCGCAGCGCTTCTTCCTGCTTGAACGCGGCCTCCAGGGTCATGCCCACTTCGAAGGGGATCATCTTCGACAGGCGATCGGCCAGGCCGTAGGACTTGCCCTGTACCCGCGCCACGTCGCGCACCACCGCCTTGGCCGCCATGGAGCCGAAGGTGATGATCTGGCTTACCGCGTTACGCCCATACTTGTCGGCAACGTAGTCGATCACCCGGTCGCGGCCGTCCATGCAGAAATCGACGTCGAAGTCGGGCATGGAGACCCGCTCAGGGTTGAGGAATCGCTCGAACAGCAGGTCGTAGGCCAGCGGATCAAGGTCGGTGATCTTCAGTACGTAGGCCACCAGCGAGCCCGCACCCGAGCCCCGGCCCGGCCCCACCGGCACGCCGTTGTTCTTGGCCCACTGGATGAAGTCCGCAACGATCAGGAAGTAACCGGGGAAGCCCATCTGGATGATGGTGCCGAGTTCGAACTCCAGTCGGTCGATGTAGAGCTGCCGCTTCTCTTCGTAGTCAGGCGTGGTGTCCTTCGGCAAGAGCACGGCCAGCCGCTCTTCCAGGCCCTCGAAGGAAGCATGACGGAGGTAGTCGTCAATGCTCATGCCGTTGGGCGTGGGGAAGTCGGGCAGGAAGTGCTTGCCCAACTGGACCTCTATATTGCAGCGCTTGGCGATCTCGACTGTATTTTCCAGCGCTTCGGGGATGTCGGCGAACAGCTCGGCCATCTCCTCAGGGGACTTGAGGTACTGCTGATCGGAGTAGTTACGCGGCCGACGCGGGTCGTCCAGGACCCGGCCTTCGCCGATGCAGACACGGGTCTCGTGGGCCTCGAAATCGCCGGGCTTGAGGAAGCGCACATCGTTGGTCGCCACCAATGGAGCGCCGCAGCGCTCGGCCAGGGCAACCGCGGCATGCACATGTTCTTCGTCCAGGACGCGGGAGGTACGCTGCAGTTCCAGGTAGAAGCGATCCGGGAAGGCGACCTGCCACTCGGCCAGAAAGGCCTCGGCGCCGGCTTGGTCGCCATTGAGCAGGGCCATGCCGATCTCACCTTCCTTGGCACCGGACAGGGCAATCAGGCCTTCGGCAGCTTCCTTCACCCATTCCCGCTGGATGATCACCAGACCATTGCTCTGGCCTTCGGTCCAGCCACGGGAGATGAGTTCGGTCAGGTTGCGGTAACCCTTGGCGTTCATCGCCAGCAGGGTCATGCGGCTCAAGGGCCCGTCCTCGAAGGGACTGGCCAGCCAGATATCGGCCCCGCAGATGGGTTTGATGCCACCACCCATGGCGGTTTTGTAGAACTTCACCAGCGAGCACATGTTGCTCTGGTCGGTAATCGCCACCGCCGGCATACCCGCTCCCGCCACGGCCTTGACCAGCGGCTTGACCCGCACCAGGCCGTCTACCAGGGAGTACTCGGAATGCAGACGCAGATGGACGAAGGAAGCGGTCATGGAAGTCCTATGCATAACGCGAAAACGACAAGGCCCGGATTGTACCGGGCCATCGGATAAAGCTACAGGCTTGGGGCAAGGTCGCGGACGGGAGCGACAACAGGCCTCAGCGGCCGCCCTCGATCAGCTCCCGAACCGGGCCGAAGGAGCGTCGATGGATGGGCGTCGGTCCCAGGCGACGCAAGGCCTCAAGGTGGACCGGCGTGGGATAGCCCTTGTGCCCGGCGATGCCGTAGCCGGGATAGAGCGCCTCCAGCTCGGCCATCTCACGGTCGCGACTGACCTTGGCCAGGATAGAAGCAGCAGCAATGGCCGGCACCTGGCTATCGCCCTTGACCACAGGCGCGCTGGGAACCTTGAGCTTGGGGCAACGATTGCCATCGATCAGGGCCAATTTCGGCGTAACGCTGAGGCCCTCCACGGCGCGCTGCATCGCCAGCATGGTGGCATGGAGGATGTTCAGCTTATCGATCTCCTCCACCTCGGCACGGGCAATGCACCAGGCGAGGGCCTTCTCTCGGATCTCGTCGAACAGCGCATCCCGGCGGGCTTCGGAGAGCTTCTTCGAATCATTGAGACCAATGATCGGCCGTGCCGGATCGAGAATGACCGCGGCGGTAACCACCGGACCGCAGAGAGGACCACGGCCGACTTCGTCGACGCCGGCCACCAGTTCTTCTACCAGGCTGAAATCCAGACCGAGCTGCATCAGGACACTCCAATCAGTTGCAGGACGGCATCGGCCGCCTGGCGCGATGCGTCCTGACGCAGGGAACGGTGAATGACATCGAAGCCATGGGTCTGCACCTCGCCGTCATCCAGCAAGGGCGAAACAGCCTGGGCCAGGGCCTCGGGCGTCGCGGCATCCTGCAGCAGCTCAGGCACCAGCAGGCGCTGGGCCAGCAGGTTAGGCAGGGACACGTAGGGGCTCTTCACCAGGCGCTTGAGAATCCGGTAGGTCAGCGGTGCAACCTTGTAGGCCACTACCATTGGGCGCTTGTACAGCAGGGCTTCCAGCGTGGCGGTGCCGGAGGCGATCAGTACCGCATCACATGCGGCCAGGGCCTCGTGGGAACGACCATCGAGCAGTTTCAACGGCAGGTCGCGACCGGCGACCATCGCCTCGACCTGTGCGCGCCGCTCTGGACTCGCGCAGGGCAATACAAAGCGAATGCCGGGGCGAATCGAACGCAGGCGTTCGGCGGCGTCGAGGAACAAGCCCCCCAACTTGCCAACTTCACCGCCCCGGCTACCCGGCAACAACGCCACCACGGGCGAGTCCTCGGGCAGATCCAGCGCGAGCCGCGCAGCCGCGCGATCGGCCTGCAAGGGAATGGCATCGGCCAGTGGGTGGCCGACAAAGCGCACCGGCACCCCATGCTCGTCATAGAACCGCGCTTCGAAGGGGAACAGCGTGAGCATCAGGTCGCAGCCTTCGCGAATTTTCAACACACGCTTCTGCCGCCAGGCCCAGACCGAGGGGCTGACGTAGTGCACGGTCTTGATACCGGCGCGTCGAAGCTTGAGCTCGACACCCAGGTTGAAGTCCGGCGCGTCGATGCCGATGAAGACGTCGGGACGCTCGTCGATCAGGGTGTGGATCAGACGCTTACGGCGCGCCAGCAACTCGGGGAGACGCCCTAGCACCTCCACAAGGCCCATGACTGCTAGGCGTTCCATGGGGAAATAGGATTCCAGTCCCTCCGCCTGCATGCGCGGGCCGCCAACGCCAATGAACTGCGCGTCAGGATGGCGCACCTTGAGCGCCTGCATGAGGGTGGAACCAAGGATGTCGCCGGACGCCTCGCCGGCAACCAGCGCGATGCGCAAAGGACGATTCATGGGCTCAGCGGGTAATGCCGCGGGTCGAGGACTGGATGGAGTCGCGGAAAACGGCAACTTCCGGGAACTGGTCAGAGGTCTCGGCGAGTTCGGCCAGTGCCTGCTCGACGGTCAGCCCCTGGCGGTAGACCACCTTGTAGGCACGACGCAGGGCAGCAATCGCTTCGGCACTGAAACCACGACGGCGCATACCCTCGAAGTTCATGCTGCGGGCCTCGGCCGGGTTACCAAAGACAGTGACGTACGCCGGCACGTCTTTGCCGATGGCCGTGCCCATGCCCGAGAAGCTGTGGGCGCCGATGCGGCAGAACTGATGCACCAGGGTGTAACCGGAGAGAATCGCCCAGTCGTCCACATGTACATGGCCGGCCAGCGCGGTGTTGTTCACCAGAATGCAATGATTCGCGATCACGCTGTCGTGACCGATATGAACATAAGCCATCAGCAGATTGTGGTCGCCAATGGTGGTCTCGGAGCGGTCCTGCACAGTGCCACGATGGATAGTCACGCCTTCGCGGATCACATTGTGGTCACCAATCACCAGGCGAGTAGGCTCACCCTTGTACTTCAAGTCGGGAGTGTCCTCGCCCACCGAAGAGAACTGGTAGATGCGGTTGTGCTTTCCGATACGGGTCGGTCCCTTGATGACCACATGCGGTCCGACCACGGTCCCCTCGCCGATTTCCACATCGGGTCCAATGATCGACCAAGGGCCGACCTGAACGCCATCCGCCAGCTTCGCTGCCGGATCGATAATGGCGCGAGGGTCAATCAAACTCATAGTTTGCGTTCCGCACAGATGATCTCGGCCGAGCATACTTCCTTGCCATCGACGCTGGCATTGCAGTCGAACTTCCAGATGCCGCGTTTGACGCTGAGGAACTGCGCACTGAGGATCAGTTGATCGCCCGGCAATACCGGCTGGCGGAAGCGCAGTTTGTCGGAACCCACGAAGTAGTAGAGGGTGCCGTCAGCTGGTTTGACGTCGAGCATCTTGAAACCGAGGATGCCGGCCGCCTGGGCCATCGCTTCGATGATCAGCACACCCGGCATGATCGGGTGCTGCGGGAAATGGCCGTTGAAGAAGGGCTCGTTGATGCTGACATTCTTGTAGGCGCGAATGCGCTTGCCTTCAACATCCAGCTCCACCACTCGATCCACCAGGAGGAAGGGGTAGCGGTGCGGCAGATATTCGCGAATCTCGTTGATGTCCATCATGTTCCTGGAGCCTTTTCAAAGTATTGGGGATGCGCGGCGCTACGTAAATCAGGCTTCTGATGAAGCATCCCCGCCCGGGGTCACTGCCGCCAGGCGTTTTTCCAGTTGCTGCAGACGACGCGCCATGTCGTCCAACTGGCGAATACGGGCAGCGCTCTTCTTCCACTCCGCGGCGGTCTGCATCGCGGTACCGGAAGAGTAGGCACCCGGCTCGGTGATATTGCGAGTCACCATGGTCATACCGGTGACGAACACGTTGTCGCACACCTCAATGTGGCCAACCATCCCCACACCACCGGCGATCATGCAATTGCGGCCAATCTTGGTGCTGCCGGAAATACCGACACAGCCGGCCATGGCGGTGTTGTCACCAATCTGCACGTTGTGCGCGATCATGATCTGGTTATCCAGCTTCACGCCATTGCCGATCAAGGTATTGGACAGGGCACCGCGGTCGATGGTGGTGTTGGCACCCACCTCGACGTCGTCACCCAGGACGACACCGCCGATCTGCGCGATCTTCTGCCAAACGCCCTTCTCGTTGGCAAAGCCAAAACCTTCGCCACCGATAACGGCGCCAGACTGAATCACCACGCGCTTGCCGATGATCACATCGTGATAGAGGGTCACACGCGGAGCCAGCCAGCCACCTTCACCGATCACGGTGCGCGCACCGACCACGCAATGAGCGCCCAACGTCACCCCGGCGCCGATCTGTACGCCGGACTCGATTACCACATAGGCACCGACGCTAGCGCTCGGATCGACCTTGGCATCCTCGGCGACCACGGCGGTCGGATGAATGCCAGGTTGAGCCTTGGGCTTGGGGTCGAACAGATGGGAAAGCTCAGCGTAAGCCAGGTAGGGGTTGGCCACGACCAGAGCGCTGCCGCTGTAACCCTCGGCATCGGCCGGGGTCAGCAATACGGCGGCGGCGCGGGTATCGGCGAGGAACTTGCGATACTGCGGATTGGCCAGGAAAGTGAGTTGGCCCGGACCGGCCTCCTGCAGGGTAGCCAGGCCACTGATCGCTGTGCCTTCGGCACCACACAGGGTGGCACCGAGGCGTTCGGCCAGTTGGCCGAGAGTGAAGACCGGGGCAGTCATCATCAACGCTGCTGGTTCATGCGCTCGATGACTTGGCGGGTGATGTCGTATTGCGGCTTGACGTCAACCACGGCACCACGCTCCAGCACCAGGTCAAAGCTGCCCTTCTTCAGGACTTCTTCAACGGCCTTGTCCAGCTTCGGCTTCAGTTGCTTGAGCATGTCGCGATCGGCAACAGCTTTCGCTTCGTTCAGCTCCTTGGACTGGAACTGGAAGTCACGGGCCTTTTGCTTGAATTCGAGTTCCAGGCGCTCACGCTCGGCCTGCTGCATCTTCTCGCCGTCTTTCACCAGACGGTCCTGAATGCGCTTGGCGTCGCTTTCCAGGGTCTTCAGCTTGTTCAGTTGGGGGCCGAACTTTTTCTCTGCATCGACGGCGTATTTCTTGGCCGCGTCGGATTCCAGCAGGGCCATTTGATAGTTCAGTACCGCAATCTTCATTTCCGCGAAAGCCGGAGTCGCCATCAAGGCAGCGGCAACCAGAACGAATTGAGTCAACTTACGCACGATGCAACTCCTGCAACACATACTGTTGTCTTGATGAAACACTTAGAAAGTCTGGCCCAGGGAGAACTGGAACACCTGGGTATCAGCATTGTCCGGCTTCTTGACCGGCATGCCCAGACTGAAGCTCAACGGGCCCAGCGCAGTAATCCAGGTCAGGCCTACACCCACCGAACTCGCCAAGTCACCTGCGTTGATGCTGCTGCAGTTGGTCGCGGTGGACGAGCAGCTGGTGTCGAACACGTTACCCACGTCCCAGAACAGCACGGTACGAAGCTGGCGCTGATCCTTGACGAATGGCAGCGGGAAGAGCAGCTCCACACCACCCTGGATCAACACGTTGCCACCGAAAGGCAGCGGATCCTGATCCGGGTCGGCCGCGGTCCCTTCGTTGCCCGTTACAGCCTGGCCACGACTGGGTGTGCTGCGCGGCCCCAGGCTGCTGTCTTCGAAGCCGCGTACGGAGTTGAAGCCACCCGCGAAGTAATGCTCGTAGAACGGCAGCTCGGAGGTGGAACCATAGCTGTCGCCATAGCCCAGTTCGGTGTGCCAACGCAGTGCCGTGTTCTGGGTCAGCGGAGTGAACAGCTGGCCACGGTAGTCGAGCTTGTAGAACGACAGGTCGCTTCCCGGAATGGTGCTTTCAAGCACCAGGCTCTGGGAATGGCCGCGCGTAGCCATTACGCCCTTGTTCAGGGTCGATTCGGACCAGCCGATCGAGCCCTTGAAGTTGGTGTAGCTATCGCCTTCTTCCTCAAGGAAATCGAAGATCTCGTCGACGGTGTAGATACCGGTGTTGATCTTGTCCTGCTGCACGGTCAGGCCATAGGTCAGACGCGCAGTTTCGCTGATCGGATAACCGATGCTGACACCGGCACCGTAGCTGTCCACCGCATAGCTGGATACGTCAGTGTCGAGGTCATCGTAGTCGGTACTGCGGTAGAAGGCGTTGTAGCCCAGACTCACGCCATCCGGAGTCCAGTAGGGGTCGACAAAGCCGAAGTTGTAGCGGGTCTGGTACTCGGAACGGGTCAGACCGATGCTGACCTTGTTACCGGTACCCAGGAAGTTGTTTTGGCTGATGGAACCGCCGAGGATCAGACCGGCGCTCTGGGCGAAGCCCACGCTCGCGGTGATGGAGCCGGACGGTTGCTCTTCCACGGTGTAGTTCACATCGACCTGGTCATCAGTACCCGGCACCTGCGGGGTCTCGACGTTGACCTCTTTGAAGAAGCCGAGGCGCTCCAGACGAGTCTTGGACTGGTCGATCAGGTAGGTCGACGCCCAGCCGCCTTCCATCTGGCGCATTTCGCGACGCAGCACTTCGTCTTCAGTTTTGGTGTTGCCACGGAAATTGATGCGATTGACGTAGGCGCGCTTGCCCGGGTCCACCACGAACGTGATGGAAACGGTGTTGTCCTCGTCATGGGCTTCCGGCACGCCGTTCACGTTGGCGAAGGTATAGCCCTCGTTACCCAGGCGGCGGGTAATCAACTCAGACGTGGTCGTCATCACCTTGCGTGAGAAAACTTGCCCCTGCTGTACCAGCAGCAGCTTCTTCACTTCGTCCTCGGGCACCTTCAGGTCGCCGGAGAGCTTCACGTCGCGAACGGTGTACTTCTCGCCCTCGTCCACGTTGACGGTGACGTAGACGTGCTTCTTGTCCGGGGTGATGGATACCTGCGTGGAAGAGATATCCATGTTGATGTAGCCGCGGTCCAGATAGTAGGAACGCAGACGCTCCAGGTCGCCGGAAAGCTTTTCGCGGGCGTACTTGTCGTCGTTCTTGAAGAAGGACAGCCAGTTGGTGGTCTTCAGCTCGAACAGGTCGATCAGATCCTCATCGGAGAAGACCGTGTTACCGACGATGTTGATGTGCTGGATGGCTGCGACCGAGCCTTCGTTGATCTTGATCTTGAGCGCTACGCGGTTGCGCGGCTGCGGGATCACGTCAGCCTCGATCTCGGCGGAGTAACGGCCCTGGGCCACATACTGGCGCTGCAGTTCGTTACGCACGCCTTCGAGGGTCGCGCGCTGGAAGATTTCCCCGTCAGCCAGGCCGGACTGTTTCAGGCCCTTGAGCAGGTCTTCGGTGCTGATGGCCTTGTTGCCCTCGATCTCAATGCTGGAGATCGACGGGCGCTCGACTACGGTGATAACCAGCACGTCGCCTTCGCGGCCCAGTTGGATATCCTGGAAGAAACCGGTCTTGAACAGGGCGCGGGTGGCCTCGACGAGGCGGCGGTCATCAGCTGTGTCGCCGACGTTGAGTGGCAGTGCGCCGAATACGCTGCCAGCGGATACCCGCTGCAGGCCATTGACGCGAATGTCGGAGATGTTGAAGGACTCGGCGTGAACCTCGGCGATCATGAGTGCGGCAAGCACCGCAGGTAGCAGCAGGCGTTTCATGAAGTCCTTTTTTATTCCAACCGGTAATAAAGAATCTGCCGCACAAGGCGGCAGACTCGGCATTCAGTGACTTGTTACAGACGGCTCAGATCATTTACCAGGGCGAGCAACATCACCCCCACGACTAGACTGATACCGATCTGCACCCCCCAAGCCTGCACCCGTTCTGACAATGGACGACCTCGCGCCAATTCGATCAGATAAAACAGCAGGTGCCCCCCATCCAGGACAGGGATTGGCAACAGATTGAGAACCCCCAGGCTTATGCTCAGATAGGCGAGGAAGTTAAGGAAATCCCCCACCCCGGACTGGGCCGAAGCGCCCGCCACTTTAGCAATGGTTATCGGCCCGCTCAAGTTTTTTACCGAGAGCTCGCCGAGCAACATTTTCTTTAGGGAATCCAGAGTTAGCAGGCTCATGGACCAGGTCCTGGCCACTGCCTCGGTCACCGCATCGAGCGGACCGAAACTGACCTCCCGAAGCATTTCCGCTGGCCATTCAATGCCTTTCACCCCCGCACCAAGGTAACCGCTGCGGGCTTCGCCCTCGCCACGGCTAGCCAGGGTCAGCTGAACTTCGCGAACCTGGCTGTCGCTCTCGACGCTAAGCGTGACTCGCTCGGCGGGACGCTTGCGCACCCGTTCCACCAATTGCTGCCAGTCATCAAGCGGCTGGCCGTCAAGGGCCAGCAGGCGGTCACCGACCTTGAGCCCCGCCGCCTGAGCCGGCCCTTTCGGGTCAAGCTCGGCAAGCACCGGCGGGATGGCCGGACGCCAGGGCGTGATACCCAGAGCACCAATAGGGTCAGGCTCATCGGCGCCCTTGAGCCAGGCATTCAACTGCAGCTCTCGGAACTGTTCGGTTGTGGCGCCAGCCTCACGCACGCCGACCTGGAGCGTGCCGCTTTCACCCAGGCGGCGAACCAGTTGCAGATTCACCTGGGACCAGCCGCTGACGGACTTGCCGTCCACCGAAACGATTTCCTCGCCGGCTTCCAGGCCAGCCCGGGCGGCAATGCTGTCCGACGCAACACCACCGATGACAGGCCGCACCTGCTGACTGCCGAGCATGGCCAGCACCCAGAAGAACAACAGTGCCAGGAGGAAGTTGGCGACGGGCCCGGCAGCCACGATGGCGATGCGTTGTCCCACCGGCTTGCGGTTGAAGGATTGGTCGAGCAACTCGGCCGGCACGTCCGCCTCGCGCTCGTCCAGCATCTTCACGTAACCGCCAAGAGGGATGGCGGCGATAACGAACTCGGTGCCGTGGCGATCATGCCAGCGGAACAGCGCCGTGCCGAACCCTACGGAGAAGCGCAGGACTTTGACCCCGCAGCGCCGCGCCACCCAGAAGTGACCGAATTCGTGGAACGTGACCAGCACCCCGAGAGCGACCAGGGTGCCAAGAATCATATATAGAGCGCTCATCGGTTTCCTCTGGAGCAGGTGGTCGCTTGAGAGCTACCTGCTAGCGATCTTGACGGACCAACCACTGCTGCGCGGCTGCCCGAGCACGGGCATCTGCCTGCAGCACGGAATCCAGCGTTTCGACAGCCGTCGCCGCTTCGCGGTTCAGCACTTCGTCGATGATACTCGCGATCTCGGTGAAGCGGATGCGTCTATCCAGGAACGCCGCCACAGCCACCTCATTCGCAGCGTTGAGCATGGCCGGGGCGCTTCCGCCCTCCTCCGCCGCCTGGCGAGCCAGCCGCAAGCAAGGAAAGCGCTCTTCGTCCGGGGCCTGGAAGTCCAGGCGAGCCACGGAGAACAGATCAAGCGGCGATACACCGGAATCAATGCGCTCCGGCCACGCCAAGGCGTGGGCGATGGGGGTGCGCATATCCGGATTACCGAGCTGCGCCAACACCGAGCCATCCACATAATCCACCAGGGAGTGGATCACGCTCTGCGGATGAATCACGACCTCCACCTGGGCCGGGCTGGCATCGAACAGCCAGCAGGCCTCGATCAGTTCCAGCCCCTTGTTCATCATGCTGGCCGAGTCCACGGAAATCTTGCGCCCCATGGACCAATTGGGATGAGCACAAGCCTGCTCCGGAGAAACGTCCGACAGCCGCTCCAGCGGCATCTCACGGAAGGGACCACCAGATGCAGTCAGCAGAATGCGACGCACGCCGACAGGTGCGAGCCCACGCGCGTAATCCTGCGGCAAACATTGGAAGATCGCATTGTGCTCACTGTCTATCGGAAGGAGCACGGCACCACTCTTGCGCACCGCTTGCATGAACAAGGCGCCGGACATCACCAGCGCCTCCTTGTTGGCCAACAACACCCGCTTGCCTGCCTCGACCGCCGCGAGAGTCGGTTTGAGACCCGCAGCACCCACAATGGCGGCCATCACAGCATCCGCCTGCGGGTGCGCGGCGACTTCGCAAAGCCCTTGCTCGCCCGCCAGAACGCGAGTTTGCAAACCGGCCGCCAACAGACCGCCCTGAAGGTGCCGGGCCGAATCGGCATCCGGCACTACGGCGAACTCGGGACGATGACGCAGACACAAGGCTTCCAACTCACCCAGACGGCTGAAGCCACTGAGGGCGAAAGCCCGGTATCGGTCGGGGTGACGACCGATGACATCGAGGGTGCTGAGACCGATGGAGCCGGTGGCCCCCAGCACGGTAATGCGTTGCGGCTGACTCACAGCGCACCCCAGCCGGCGGCCCAGAGCAGCGCGGCGAAAAGCGGAATGGCCGCCGTCAGACTATCGATTCGGTCCAGCACACCGCCATGGCCCGGCAAAAGATTGCTGCTGTCCTTGATGCCGGACTGGCGCTTGAACATGCTCTCGGTCAAGTCTCCTACTACTGAAATCAGTACCACCAGGGCCGCACCTGCCAGGGCGAGCAGCAGCTCTGAACCGACCCAGCCGCGGTAGAAACCGACACCAGCAGTAATTAGCAGGCTGGCCAGCAGCCCGCCTATCAGGCCTTCCCAGCTTTTGCCAGGACTTACCTGAGGGGCCAGTTTGCGCTTACCGAAGGCCTTGCCGGAAAAATAAGCACCGATATCGGCCGCCCAGACCAGCACCATCACGGCCAGGATCAGCCAATTGGCCAACGGCCACTGCTTGAACAGCACCAAGCCTTGCCAGGCTGGCAACAGGATCAGCAGGCCAATCACCAGCTTGCCAGGCGTACCGCCCCAGTAGCGACTGGTTTCGGGATAGCCCAGCACGAGGACAGTCGCCGCGCCCCACCAGAGCACACCCAGCACCAGGACCAGGGGGGCCAGGGCCGGCACGAGATAGAGCCCATACAGCAGCGCCGCCACGAGCAGGCCGTAGGCGACGCGCAGGGGTTGAGGCGAAAAGCCCGCCAGGCGTGCCCACTCCCAACCGCCGAGACTTACCACGGCGCCGATGAACAGGGCAAAGGCGCCGCCATCCAGCCAGAAGAAGCCTGCAAGGGCGATCGGCAACAACACCAGGGCGGTGATGACGCGTTGTTTCAGCATTTGGCTCGGGCCTCGGCTTCTAGCTGCTCGCTGGTCTTGCCGAAGCGACGCTGTCGCTTGGCAAAGTCTGCCAGCGCCTTGCGCATGGCTTCGTGCTTGAAGTCAGGCCAGAAGAGATCGGAGAAATACAGCTCGGCATAGGCGAGCTGCCACAGCAGGAAGTTGCTGATGCGATGCTCGCCACCGGTGCGAATGCACAGGTCGGGCAGCGGAAGGTCGCCGGTGACCAGGCAACTTTGCAGCAACTGCGGGGAAATATCGTCGACCTGCAGATGACCAGCCTGGACCTCACGAGCCAGGCGCTGTGCGGCCTGGGTGATGTCCCACTGTCCGCCGTAGTTGGCGGCGACCTGAAGGACGAACTTCTGATGGCTGGAGGTCAACTGCTCAACCTCGCGCATGGCGGCCTGCAGCTCCGGGTGGAAGCGCGAACGATCGCCGATGATGCGCAAACGAATATCGTTCTGGTCCAGGCGCCGCGCCTCACGGCGCAACGCCCCCAGGAACAATTCCATCAAGGCGCCGACCTCGTCAGCCGGGCGCTGCCAGTTCTCGCTGGAGAAGGCGAACAGGGTGAGCACTTCGACGCCGGCCTCGGCGCACACCTCGATCACCGCCCGGACCGCATCCACGCCAGCCTTATGGCCGGCGACGCCGGGCAGCAGGCGCTTCTTCGCCCAACGGTTGTTACCGTCCATGATGATCGCCACATGCCGTGGCACCGCGGGGTACGCGCCTTGCTGGAATTTGTCCATGACGATTCCGGACGTCAGACGGCCATCAGGTCTTTTTCTTTGTTTTCCAGAGCCTTGTCGACATCACCGACGAACTTGTCGGTCAGCTTCTGGACGTCGTCAGCGGCACGACGCTCGTCGTCTTCGCTGATTTCCTTTTCCTTGACCAGGTCCTTCAGCTGCGCAAGCGCATCACGGCGGATGTTGCGCACGGCAACACGGGCGTTTTCAGCCTCCGCACGTGCCTGCTTGGTGTAGCCCTTGCGGGTTTCCTCGGTCAGGGCGGGCATCGGCACGCGAATAGTGGTACCGGCGGTGGCCGGGTTCAGGCCCAGGTCAGAGGTCATGATGGCCTTCTCCACAGCCTGGATCATGCTCTTGTCGAACACGGTCAGGGCCAGGGTGCGGGAGTCCTCTGCGATCACGTTGGCAACCTGGCGCAGGGGAGTGTCGGTACCGTAGTAAGACACCATCACGCTATCCAGAATGCTCGGGTGCGCACGCCCGGTGCGGATCTTGGCGAAAGCATGATCCAGCGATTCCAGGGTTTTCTTCATGCGCTCCTGCGCTTCTTGCTTGATCTCGTTGATCACTTTTCGCCCTCCTCGATCAGGGTTCCTTCGGCGCCGCCGACCACGATGTTCAGCAGGGCACCCGGTTTATTCATATTGAAGACCCGCAGCGGCATCTTCTGATCACGGCACAGACAGATGGCCGTGAGGTCCATGACACCCAGCTTGCGATCCAGCACCTCGTCATAGGTCAGGTGCTCGAACTTCTCGGCATTGGGGTCCTTGAACGGGTCGGCAGTGTACACGCCATCGACCTTGGTGGCTTTCAGCACCACGTCCGCATCCACTTCGATGGCGCGCAGGCAGGCGGCCGAGTCGGTGGTGAAGAAGGGGTTGCCGGTACCGGCGGAGAAAATCACCACTTCGCCAGAAGCCAGGTGGCGCATGGCCTTGCGACGATCGTAGTGATCGGTCACGCCAACCATGGAAATGGCCGACATCACGATGGCGGGGATGTTGGAACGCTCAAGCGCGTCGCGCATGGCCAGGGCGTTCATCACGGTGGCCAGCATACCCATGTGGTCGCCAGTTACCCGATCCATGCCGGCGGCGCTCAGGGCCGCACCACGGAACAGGTTGCCGCCGCCGATCACCAGGCCGACCTGGACGCCGATACCGACCAACTGGCCGATTTCCAGCGCCATGCGATCGAGGACTTTCGGATCGATACCGAACTCCTCGGAGCCCATAAGGGCCTCACCGCTGAGTTTGAGCAGAATGCGTTTATAGCGAGGTTGGCGACCACTCACCTGCTGAGCCATTGCGTATCTCTCCTGCGGCGCTATTTGAATTCGCGGACCTCGAAAGGCCCTGTGTACTGGCGAGTCCTGAGACTGCGCAAACGACGGTTGGTGCCCGATGACCGGAGCCCGCCGTGGAAACCACCCCGAAATGGCTCCCCAGTTTGACGAAGAGGCCGCACGCGTTAGCGGGCAGCCTCTTGCGGGGCGACAGCCGAGGCCGTCTTATTGCTTGGTAGCAGCGACTTGGGCAGCTACTTCGGCAGCGAAGTCTACTTCGACTTTCTCGATGCCTTCGCCTACTTCGTAGCGAACGAAGGAAACGATCTCAGCGCCGGCTTTCTTGGCCAGGTCACCGACCTTGATTTCCGGATCCTTGACGAAAGGCTGCTCGACCAGGCTGGCTTCAGCCAGGAACTTGGCGATGCGACCCTTGACCATGTTCTCGACGATGTTTTCCGGCTTGCCGGCGATCTTGTCGGCGTTCAGGGCCAGGAAGATTTCCTTTTCCTTGGCAACAGCTTCTTCGGAAACCTGGGTCGAGTTCAGGAACTGCGGGTTGCTGGCAGCCACGTGCATGGCGATGTCCTTGGCCAGTTCCGGGTTGCCGCCTTTCAGGTTCACGACTACGCCGATGCGGTGGCCGTGCAGGTAGGCACCTACCACATCGCCTTCAACGCGGGTCAGGCGACGGATGTTGACGTTCTCACCGGTCTTGGCAACCAGGGCCAGACGAGCTTCTTCGCGGGACTCGACCAGCGGAGCAGCGTCGGTCAGCTTCTCGTTGAAAGCCTGATCCAGGGAAGCGGCAACGAAGGACTTGAAGTCGTCCTGCAGGGCCAGGAAGTCGGTCTGGGAGTTGACTTCGATGATGACGGCAACCTTGTTGTCGTCAGCCACTTTGACAGCGATGGCGCCTTCGGCGGCGATGTTGCCAGCCTTCTTGGCAGCCTTGATGGCGCCAGCGGCGCGCATGTCGTCGATGGCCTTCTCGATGTCGCCTTCAGCGGCGGTCAGGGCCTTCTTGCAATCCATCATGCCCAGGCCGGTACGCTCGCGCAGTTCTTTAACCAGGGCTGCAGTAATCTCTGCCATGTCGCAATCCTCTTGAATAGGTTTTCAACCATTCAGCCCAGAAATCCGGGCATTCACAATTCGGAGGTGGCAAAAAGGGGGCCTAGCCCCCTTCTTGCGCACCGGGTAACGCTAGACGGCTGTCAACTCAGCCTTCTGCGGCCTCGGAAGCAGCTTCTTCGACGAACTCGTCAGGGCCACCAACGGCATTCTGACGGCCGCGGATTACAGCATCAGCAACGCTGGCCAGGTACAGCTGAACGGCGCGAATGGCGTCGTCGTTACCCGGGATGACGTAGTCAACGCCTTCCGGGCTGCTGTTGGTATCGACAATACCGATAACCGGGATGCCCAGCTTGTTGGCTTCGCTAATGGCGATGCGCTCGTGGTCAACGTCGATCACGAACAGAGCGTCCGGCAGGCCACCCATCTCCTTGATACCACCCAGGCTGCGCTCGAGCTTCTCGAGGTCGCGGGTGCGCATCAGGGCTTCTTTCTTGGTCAGCTTGGCGAAGGTGCCGTCCTGGGACTGGGTTTCCAGCTCGCGCAGGCGCTTGATGGACTGACGGATGGTCTTGTAGTTGGTCAGCATGCCGCCCAGCCAGCGGTGATCGACGTACGGGGAGCCGCAACGAGCAGCTTCTTCGCGAACGATCTTGCCAGCGGAACGCTTGGTGCCGACGAACAGTACCTTGTTCTTGCCTGCAGACAGTTTTTCAACGAAGGACAGGGCCTCGTTGAACATCGGCAGGGTTTTTTCAAGGTTGATGATGTGGATCTTGTTACGCGCGCCGAAAATGTACTTGCCCATTTTCGGGTTCCAGTAACGGGTCTGGTGGCCGAAGTGCACACCGGCCTTCAGCATATCGCGCATGTTGACTTGGGACATTTCTATTCCTCGATAAGTCGGGTTAGGCCTCCACGTATCCCAATATCCAACCCTTTCGGGCACCCAGGAGATCGTGTCGATACGTGTGTGGGTTTGTGCTTTCGGACAGTACGCCCGTAAAGCGGCGCGTTTTATAGCACAAAAAGCAGACCCAAGCTACTGGAACGATACGCCGCAAAACAGGCTGCTTCCTGCTAGCCGCTTATGGCTTGCGGCTTGAAGCTGTTAATATCAAGCCTTTTCCGTTTGCGCCCGAGACCCAATATGACCGTCACCATCAAGACGCCCGCAGAAATCGAGAAAATGCGCGTTGCCGGCCGCCTGGCCGCCGAAGTGCTGGAGATGATCGGCGAACATGTCAAACCCGGCGTGACCACCGAGGAACTGGATCGTATCTGCCACGACTACATCGTCAATGTGCAGCAGGCCATCCCCGCCCCCCTCAACTACAAGGGCTTCCCCAAGTCGATCTGCACCTCGGTCAACCATGTGGTGTGCCACGGCATCCCCAACGAGAAGCCGCTGAAGGATGGCGACATCCTCAATATCGACATCACCGTCATCAAGGACGGCTACCACGGCGACACCAGCAAGATGTTCCTGGTGGGCAAGGCGCCGGAGTGGGCCGACAAGCTCTGCCGCGTAACCCAGGAATGCATGTACAAGGGCATCCAGCTGGTGAAGCCCGGTGCGCGCCTGGGCGATATCGGCGAAGTGATCCAGAAGCATGCCGAGAAGCTCGGTTACTCGGTGGTCCGTGAATACTGCGGCCATGGCATCGGCGCGGTATTCCACGAAGAGCCCCAGGTCCTGCACTACGGCCGCGCCGGCACCGGCATGGAGCTCAAGGAAGGCATGACCTTCACCATCGAGCCGATGATCAACCAGGGCCGCCCGGAAACCCGCCTGCTCGGTGACGGCTGGACCGCCATCACCAAGGACCGCAAGCTTTCCGCCCAGTGGGAGCACACCGTCCTGGTGACTGCCGATGGCTACGAGATCCTCACGCTGCGCAGCGACGATACGCTGGCGCGCACCTCGCCCTGATCACCGACCTATATAAGGAAAGCCGCCCCATGCCGCAGGTGGATCCCGAGTTGTTCGACCGCGGGCAGTTCCAGGCGGAACTGGCCTTGAAGTCCAGCCCCATCGCTGCCTTCAAGAAAGCCATACGCCAGGCCCGTGAAGTGCTCGACAACCGTTTCACCCACGGTCGCGACATCCGTCGCCTGGTGGAGGACCGCGCCTGGTTCGTCGACCAGATCCTGCGGGCGGCATGGGAGCGCTTCGACTGGAGCGAGGACGCCGACATCGCCTTGCTGGCGGTCGGCGGCTACGGGCGCGGCGAGCTGCACCCCTTCTCCGACATCGACCTGCTGATCCTGCTGGACAGCGCTGACCACGAAGTTTTTCGCGAGCCCATCGAAGGCTTCCTCACCCTGCTCTGGGACATCGGCCTGGAAGTCGGCCAGAGCGTCCGCTCGGTAGCCGAGTGCGCCGAAGAGGCCCGCGCCGACCTGACGGTGGTCACCAACCTGATGGAAAGCCGCACCATCGCCGGCCCGGAGCACCTTCGCCAGCGCATGCTGGAAGTCACCAGCCCCGAGCAGATGTGGCCGAGCAAGCACTTCTTCCTCGCCAAGCGCAACGAGCAAAAGGCACGTCACGCCAAGTACAACGACACCGAGTACAACCTGGAACCCAATGTGAAGGGCTCCCCTGGCGGGCTGCGCGATATCCAGACCATTCTCTGGGTCGCCCGCCGCCAGTTCGGTAGCCTCAACCTGCATGGCCTGGTGCAACAGGGTTTTCTGGTGGAAAGCGAATGCAGCATGCTCGCCTCCAGCCAGGAGTTCCTCTGGAAGGTACGTTACGCCCTGCACATGCTGGCCGGCCGCGCCGAAGACCGTCTGCTGTTCGACCACCAGCGCAAGATCGCCGCCCTGCTCGGCTTCGAGGACGGTGACGACAAGCTCGGCATCGAGCGCTTCATGCAGAAGTACTACCGGGTGGTGATGGGAGTTTCCGAACTCAGCGACCTGATCAACCAGCATTTCGAGGAAGTCATCCTCCGCGCCGGCGAAACCGGCCAGGCGCAGCCGCTGAACAGTCGCTTCCAACTGCGTGACGGCTACATCGAGGTGACCCACCCCAACGTCTTCAAGCGCACCCCCTTCGCCATGCTGGAAATCTTCGTGCTGATGGCCCAGCACCCGGAGATAAAGGGCGTGCGCGCGGATACCATCCGCCTGCTGCGGGACAGCCGCCACCTGATCGACGACGATTTCCGCAAGGATATCCGCAACACCAGCCTGTTCATCGAGCTGTTCAAGTCTGCCCAAGGCATCCACCGCAACCTGCGGCGGATGAACCGCTACGGCATTCTTGGCCTGTACCTGCCGGAGTTCGGCCAGATCATCGGGCAGATGCAGCACGATCTGTTCCACATCTATACGGTGGACGCCCACACCCTCAACCTGATCAAACACCTGCGCAAGCTGAAATGGCCGGAGCTGGCAGAGAAATTCCCCCTGGCCAGCAAGCTCATCGACAAGCTACCCAAGCCGGAGCTGATCTACCTCGCCGGGCTCTACCACGACATCGGCAAGGGCCGCGGCGGTGACCATTCCGAGCTGGGCGCCGTGGACGCCGAGATATTCTGTGCCCGCCACCATCTCCCGGTATGGGATTCGCGCCTGGTGGCCTGGCTGGTGCAGCACCACCTGGTGATGTCCACCACCGCCCAGCGCAAGGACCTCTCCGACCCGCAGGTGATCTACGACTTCGCCCGCCTGGTGGGCGACCAGACCCGTCTGGACTACCTCTACGTGCTCACCGTGGCCGACATCAACGCCACCAACCCGAGCCTGTGGAACTCCTGGCGCGCCAGCCTGCTGCGTCAGCTCTATACCGAGACCAAGCGCGCCTTGCGCCGCGGCCTGGAGAACCCGCTGGACCGCGAAGAGCAGATCCGCCAGACCCAGTCCGCCGCCATCGACATCCTGGTACGCAACGGTATCGACCAGGACGAGGCCGAGCAGCTCTGGTCGCAACTGGGCGATGACTATTTCCTGCGCCATACCGCCAATGACGTGGCCTGGCACACCGAGGCCATCCTCCAGCATCCGGCCGGCAACGATCCCCTGGTATTGATCAAGGAAACCGCCCAGCGCGAGTTCGAGGGCGCCACCCAGATATTCATCTACGCACCGGACCAGCACGACTTCTTCGCCGTGACCGTGGCCGCCATGTCGCAGTTGAACCTGAACATTCACGACGCGCGGATCATCACCTCCACCAGCCAGTTCACCCTCGACACCTACATCGTGCTCGATGCCGATGGCGGGCGGATCGGCGAGAACCCGGCGCGCATCCGCGAAATCCGCGAAGGCCTGATCGACGCCCTGAAGAACCCGGACGAGTACCCGGCCATCATCCAGCGCCGCGTCCCGCGCCAGCTCAAGCATTTCGCCTTCCCGCCGCAGGTGACCATCTCCAATGACGCCCAGCGCCCGGTAACCATCCTCGAATTGATTGCCCCCGACCGCCCCGGCCTGCTGGCGCGTATCGGGCGCATCTTCCTGGAGTTCGACCTTTCGCTGCAGAACGCCAAGATCGCCACGCTGGGCGAGCGGGTGGAAGACGTCTTCTTCGTCACCGACGCCAACAACCAGCCGCTTTCCGACCCCGAGTTCTGCCTGCGGCTCCAGGAGGCCATCGTCTCCCAGTTGTCCCAAGCCAACGGACAGAGCCTGGACCCGGCGCGGATAAAAATCTGAACCCGTAGGGTGCAATAAGGCCGCTGGCCGGATTGCACCGATTCACCCACGACCTCCCTGTTGACGCCCTACAACCATGAACGAAGCCTTGAACCAACTGCAGCCCTACCCCTTCGAGAAACTCCGCGCCCTGCTGGCCGGCGCCCAGCCACCGGCGGAGAAGAAGGCCATCGCCCTGTCGATCGGCGAGCCCAAGCATCGCTCCCCGGCCTTCGTCGCCGAGGCCCTGGCGGCCAATCTCGACCAGTTGTCGGTCTACCCCACCACCCTGGGTATCCCGGCCCTGCGCGAAGCCATCGCCCAGTGGTGCGAGCGCCGCTTCAAGGTACCGGCTGGCTGGCTCGAGGCCGCTCGCCACGTGCTGCCGGTGAACGGTACCCGCGAGGCGCTGTTCGCCTTCACTCAGGCAGTGGTCAACCGCACCGACAAGGGCCTGGTGGTCAGCCCGAACCCCTTCTATCAAATCTACGAAGGTGCAGCCCTGCTGGCCGGCGCCGAGCCCCACTACCTGCCGTGCCTGGCGGAGAACGGCTTCAACCCGGACTTCGACGCCGTTCCAGCGGACGTCTGGCAACGCTGCCAGATCCTCTTCCTCTGCTCGCCGGGCAACCCCACCGGCGCGCTGATCCCGTTGGACACCCTGAAGAAACTGATCGCCCTGGCCGACGAACATGACTTCGTGATCGCTGCCGACGAGTGCTACAGCGAGCTTTACTTCGACGAACAGAACCCGCCGGCCGGCCTGCTCACAGCCTGCGCCGAACTGGGCCGCTCGGACTTCAAGCGCTGCGTGGTTTTCCACAGCCTGTCCAAGCGTTCCAACCTGCCCGGCCTGCGCTCCGGCTTCGTCGCCGGCGACGCCGATATCCTCAAGTCTTTCCTGCTGTACCGCACCTACCACGGCTGTGCCATGCCGGTGCAGACCCAACTGGCCAGCGTCGCCGCCTGGAACGACGAAGTCCACGTACGTGCCAACCGCGCGCTGTACCGCGAGAAGTTCGATGCCATGCTGGATATCCTCGGCCCGGTTCTGGACGTGCAGCGCCCGGACGGCGGCTTCTACCTCTGGCCGAAGACTCCGGTGGACGACGAAACCTTCACCCGTGAACTGTTCGCCCGTGAGCACGTCACAGTGGTCCCCGGCTCCTACCTGTCGCGCGCCGTGAATGGCTTCAACCCGGGTGCCGGCCGAGTGCGCATGGCCCTGGTGGCCCCGCTGGCCGAGTGCGTCGAAGCCGGCGAACGTATCCGCGCCTTCATCAAGGGACTGTGAGCCTCAAAGGAACGACACGATGAGCATCACCCTCTACGGCATCAAAGCCTGCGACACCATGAAGAAAGCCCGAACCTGGCTCGAAGAGCAGGGCGTGAGCTACAGCTTCCATGACTACAAGGCCTCGGCCATCGACCGCGCCAACCTGGAGAAATGGTGCGCCGAGCACGGCTGGGAAACCGTCCTGAACCGCGCCGGCACCACCTTCCGCAAACTGGATGACGCGCAGAAGGCCGACCTGGACCAAGACAAGGCCATTACCCTGATGCTGGCCCAGCCGTCGATGATCAAGCGCCCGGTGCTCGACCTGGGTGATCGCACCCTGGTCGGCTTCAAGCCGGACCTCTACGCTGCCGCCTTCAAGTAACCATGACTACCGCCCAGGCGTTCATCCCACTTGCCAGCCGTGCGCCGGAACCTGCGTGCACGGCTATGCGCAACGCCTGATCAACACCCTTCAGCAAGAGGAATCCTCATGTCCAACGCACTCTTCAGCATCGCCTTCGGCGTCGGCACCCAGAACCGCCAGGGCAACTGGCTCGAAGTCTTTTACGCCCAGCCCCTGCTCAAGCCCTCGGAACAATTGGTAGCTGCCGTCGCCCCGGTGATCGGCTACAGCGCCGGTAACCAGGCCATCGCCATCAGCAATGCCCAGGCCACCCAGCTGGCCACTGCCCTGAAGGACATCGACGCCACCCAGGCCGCGCTGCTGACCCGCCTGGCCGAGAGCCAGAAACCGCTGGTCGCCACCCTGCTGGCCGAAGACGCCGCACTGACTTCCACGCCTGAGGCCTACCTCAAGCTGCACCTGCTGTCCCACCGCCTGGCCAAGCCCCATGGCCTGAACCTGACCGGCATCTTCCCGCTGCTGCCAAACGTGGCCTGGACCAGCCAGGGCGCCGTCGACCTGTCCGAGCTGGCCGGGCGCCAGCTGGAAGCCCGCCTGAAGGGCGAGCTGCTGGAAGTCTTCTCCGTGGACAAGTTCCCGAAAATGACCGACTACGTGGTTCCGGCCGGCGTCCGCATCGCCGACACCGCCCGTGTGCGCCTGGGCGCCTACGTGGGTGAAGGCACCACCGTGATGCACGAAGGCTTCATCAACTTCAACGCCGGCACCGAAGGCCCTGGCATGATCGAAGGCCGCGTTTCCGCGGGCGTCTTCGTCGGCAAGGGCTCGGACCTGGGCGGCGGTTGCTCCACCATGGGCACCCTGTCCGGCGGCGGCAACATCGTCATCTCCGTAGGCGAAGGCTGCCTGATCGGCGCTAACGCCGGCATCGGCATCCCGCTGGGCGACCGCAACATCGTCGAAGCTGGCCTGTACATCACAGCCGGCACCAAAGTGGCCCTGTTGGACGACCAGAATCAGTTGGTGAAAGTCGTCAAGGCGCGCGACCTGGCCGGCCAACCGGACCTGCTGTTCCGCCGCAACTCGCAGAACGGCGCGGTCGAGTGCAAGACCAACAAGACCGCGATCGAGCTGAACGAAGCCCTCCACGCCCATAACTGAAACTAAGCTTGAAGCTGGAGGCCCGAAGCAGATTGGCTTCCAGCTTCCCTTCCCGCCTCCAGCGTTCAAGCGTGCCATGTCCCTGACTTCTCCCTGGCGTTCCGACTTCCCTGCCCTTTCGGCTCTCGCGGCCGAGGGACAGACCTACCTCGACAGCGCCGCGACCGCACAAAAGCCCCAGGCTGTACTGGACGCCCTGCTTGGCTACTACGCCAGTGGCGCCGCCAATGTGCATCGCGCCCAGCATCTGCCTGGCGAGCGCGCCACCCGGGCCTTCGAAGGCACCCGCACCCATGTGGCGCACTGGTTGAATGCGGCAAGCCCGGCGGAAGTCCTCTTCACCCGTGGCACCACGGAAGCCATCAACCTGTTGGCCTATGGCCTGGAGCACCTGTTCCACCCCGGCGACGAGATCGTTGTCAGCGCCTTGGAACACCACGCCAATCTGCTGCCCTGGCAGCAACTGGCACTGCGCAAGCAGCTCAAGCTGGTTGTACTGCCGCTGGACGACCGAGGCCGGATCGACCTGGAGCGGGCGCGCACGCTGATCGGTCCGCGCACCCGCCTTGTGGCGGTAAGCCAGCTCTCCAACGTCCTCGGCCGCTGGCAGCCGCTGACCGAGCTGCTGCCCTTGGCGCGCAGCCAGGGTGCCCTGACCGTAGTGGACGGTGCCCAGGGCGCAGTCCATGGCCGCCACGACGTACAGGCGCTGGGGTGCGATTTCTACGCGTTCTCCAGCCACAAACTCTATGGCCCGGACGGCGTTGGTGTGCTCTACGGCCGCAGTGATGCGCTGGCACGCCTGAAACACTGGCAGTTCGGTGGCGAAATGGTGCACACCGCCACCTACCAGACGGCCGACTTCCACGGCGCGCCCCTGGGCTTCGAGGCCGGCACCCCGGCCATCGCCTCGGTAATCGGCCTGGGCGCCGCGCTGGAGTACCTGAACAGCCTGGACGCTGCCGCCGTCGCCGGCCACGAGGCTGCCCTGCACGCCAAGCTGCTGGCCGGACTGGCCGCCCGAGACGGCGTACACCTGCTGGGCGAACCTCAGCTGGCCCTGGCCAGTTTCACCATCGAGGGTGTGCATAACGCCGACCTGGCCCACCTGCTCACCGAGCAGGGCATTGCCGTGCGTGCTGGCCATCACTGCGCGATGCCGCTAATGCAAAACCTCGGTCTGCAGGGTGCCATACGTGCCTCTCTGGGCCTCTATAACGACGGCGAAGATCTGGAGCGCTTCTTCAGCGCCCTGGACAAGGCTATGGAACTGCTGCGATGAGCCTGCCGGAACAAGCCCGCAAAGCCCTCGATGCCTTCACCGCCGCGGGTAGCTGGGAACAGCGCGCGCGCCTGCTGATGCAATGGGGCGAGCGACTGGAAGCCCTGACCGACGCCGAGCGCAGCGACGCCAACCGGGTACATGGCTGTGAAAGCCAGGTCTGGCTGGTGGGAGAGATGCGCGATGGCCAATGGCACTTCCGCGCTGCCAGCGATGCTCGGCTGATCCGAGGCCTGCTGGCGGTGCTGCTGGCACGGGTCGAGGGCCTTGCGGCCGAAGAACTGGCGACTGTCGACCTGGCGGACTGGTTCAACCGACTGGGACTAGGCCGGCAGTTGTCGCCATCACGCAGCAACGGCCTGAATGCCGTGCTCAAGAAAATGCGCGAGATGCCCCTGTAGAAGGGGCGAATTCATTCGCCAAGGCACAAGGCAGATATTCCGTAGGATGGGTAGAGCCCGCGAAACCCATCTACCGGGGTCCACATGGGTTTCGTTCCTCAACCCATCCTACGCGTCAGGATGCGGTTCGTTCCGACGGCCTGCGCGCTCCGGCCACCAACTTATCCACAGCCCTTGCCGCCGCCACCATGCCGAAAGTGGCGGTCACCATCATCACCGCGCCAAACCCACCGGCGCAGTCCAGCTTCACGCCTTCACCAACGAAGCTCTTCTGCTGGCACACCGAACCGTCCGGCTTCGGATAACGCAGCTGCTCAGTGGAGAACACGCAGGGCACGCTGTAGGTGCGTCCCGGCGTGCGGGAGAAGTTGTAGTCGCGGCGCAGCGTGGAGCGCACCTTGGCCGCGAGGGGGTCGTTGAAGGTCTTGTTCAGATCGGCGACCTGGATCTGGGTCGGATCGACCTGGCCGCCGGCACCGCCGGTGGTGACGATCTGGATCTTGCGCCGCTTGCACCAGGCAATCAGCGCCGCCTTGGCCGCCACGCTGTCGATGCAGTCGATCACCGCATCCATCTCCGGGGTGATGTACTCGGCCATGGTCTCGCGGGTGACGAAGTCGGCCACGGCATGGACCACGCAGGCCGGGTTGATGCCGCGAATGCGCTCTGCCATCACATCCACCTTGGCCTTGCCCACGGCACCTTCGATGGCATGCACCTGGCGATTGGTGTTGGTGATGCAGACGTCGTCCAGGTCGAACAGGGATATTTCCCCCACCCCGGAGCGCGCCAGGGCCTCGGCCGCCCAGGAACCCACGCCGCCGATGCCGACCACAGCCACATGGGCCGCCTGCAACCGGGCAAGTCCTTCCAGGCCATAAAGCCGGGCAATACCACCGAAACGCTCGTCTGTACTCATGCCAATCACTCCCATCGCCAACCTTCGGGCGGGCGCGCATTATAGGAAGCGCGATCCCTCGGCCCAAGTCCATCGCCGCTGAATGGTGGCCCATAGATTCGGTCACGGTCCGCCAGGGCTATAGTCGCCCGATAACGACAAGGGAGCCGGTCATGCGCAATTTCACCTTCTACAACCCCACCCGCATCCACTTCGGCGAAGGCCAGATATCCAAACTGACGCGCGATGTTCCGGCCGGCAGCCGGGTGCTGGTCACCCACGGCGGCGGCAGCATCTTCCAGAACGGCGTCTGGCAGCAGGTGGAACAAGCGCTGGCAGGCCATCAACTGACCCGATTCGGCGGCATCGAAGCCAATCCGCAGTTCGACACCCTGGTCAAGGCCGCCCAATTGGCCAGGACCGAGCAGTGCGACTTCATCGTCGCCGTGGGGGGCGGTTCGGTGATCGATGGCAGCAAGTTCATCGCCGCTGCCGCGTGCCACGACGGCGACCCGCTGGAGCTGCTCAGCGGCAAGCGCATCACCGCCGCCCTGCCCATGGGTTGCGTCCTGACGCTGGCCGCCACCGGCTCCGAAAGCAACCCACACGGCGTGGTCACCCATGTCGCCCGCCAAGAGAAGCTGCCCTTCTCCAGCGCCCTGCTCTACCCGCGCTTCGCCATCCTCGACCCGCGCACCACCTTCAGCCTGCCTGCACGGCAGATCGGCAACGGCGTGGTGGATGCCTTCGTCCACACCATCGAGCAGTACCTGACCTACCCGGCCGATGCACCCCTGCAGGACCGTTACGCCGAAGGCCTGCTGCTGACCCTGATAGAGGAAGGCCCGAAGGCACTGACCAACCCCGAGGACTATGCCGTGCGGGCCAACCTGATGTGGTGCGCCACCCAGGCCCTGAATGGCCTGCTCGGCTGCGGCGTGCCGCAGGATTGGTCGACCCACATGATCGGCCACGAACTGACCGCGCTCTACCACATCGACCACGCCCAGACCCTGGCCGTGGTGTTGCCCGCACTGCTGGCAGAGCGCCGCCAGGTCAAACGCGAAAAGCTGCTGCAATACGCGACCCGCGTCTGGGGCCTCAAGGAAGGGGACGAAGAGCAACGCATCGATGCCGCGATCCAGGCCACCCGCGACTTCTTCAAACGCATGGGCGTGCCCACCCGTCTGTCTGAACACGGCCTGGACGCCGATGTGATCCCCCAGGTGCTGGCACAACTGGAGCGCCACGGCATGACCGCCCTGAGCGAGCGCCGCGACCTCGATCTGGAAGCCAGCGAACGCATTCTTCTCAGGGCGCTGTGAGGCTGACCTGGAACAATCCGAAGCGGCTTTTTGCCACATTGGCCGAACTTCTGAAGCCTCAGGCAAACAAACGAACAGTCGGAGACAGCCATCTGGCTCCCCCGGCTGGTTGCAATCTATACAGCTGTTGGGCGCCGGGGTAGGATTCGCGCCGTCCAGCAACCCGCTGGCCCTACCCTAGTTCCAAGCTTCGGAACCCTTGACCTCTATGCCATCGCGTAAATTTGGACTCAACCTGGTGGTCTTCGTGGCAGTTGCCGCGTTGTTCACCGGTATCTGGGCACTTTACAACCGCCCGGTCACCGCGCCGGACTGGCCGGAACAGATCTCCGGCTACTCTTTCTCGCCCTTCCGCGCGGATCAGAACCCCCAGCAAAACCGTTACCCCAACGACGAACAGATCCGTCAGGACCTCGAGCTGCTGAGCAAGCAGACCGACAACATCCGGACCTACTCGGTCGACGGCACCCTGGCGGACATCCCTCGTCTGGCCGAAGAATTCGGCCTGCGGGTGACCTTGGGCGTCTGGATCAGCCCGGATGAAGAGCGCAACGAGCGCGAGATCGCCAAGGCCATCGAAATCGCCAACACCTCCCGCAGCGTCGTTCGCGTGGTCGTAGGCAACGAAGCCCTGTTCCGCCGCGAGATCAGCCGCAAGGACCTGGTGGTCTACCTGGACCGCGTTCGCGCCGCCGTGAAAGTGCCGGTGACCACGTCCGAACAGTGGCACATCTGGCTGAAGTACCCGGAACTGGCCAAACACGTGGACCTGGTTGCGGCCCACGTGCTGCCATACTGGGAATTCGTGCCGATGGAGGACTCCACCGAGTTCGTCCTGGAGCGCGCCAAGGACCTGAAGAAGGCTTTCCCGAAAAAGCCCCTGCTCCTCTCTGAAGTGGGTTGGCCGAGCAACGGCCGCATGCGCGGCGGCGCCGACGCCTCCCAGGCCGACCAGGCCATCTACCTGCGCACACTGGTCAACGCCCTGAACGCCAAGGGCTACAACTACTTCGTGATCGAAGCCTTCGACCAGCCGTGGAAGGCCAGTGACGAGGGCGCGGTGGGTGCCTACTGGGGCGTCTACAACCTGGAACGCCAGCCGAAATTCGCCTTCGAAGGCCCGGTGATTGCCATCCCACAATGGCGCATGCTCGCGGTGGCCTCGGTAGTCATGGCGCTACTGGCCCTGGCCCTGATGTTGATCGACGGAAGCGCCCTGCGCCAGCGCGGCCGCACCTTCCTGACCTTCGTCGCCTTCGCCGGCGGCTCGGTACTGGTGTGGATCGCCTACGACTACAGCCAGCAGTACAGCACCTGGTTCAGCCTGACGGTCGGCCTGTTACTCGGTGTCGGCGCCCTCGGCGTGTTCATCGTGCTGCTGACCGAGGCCCACGAACTGGCCGAAGCCGTCTGGGTACGCAAGCGCCGACGTCCCTTCCTGCCGGTACTGGCCGACAGCGCCTACCGCCCGAAAGTCTCGGTGCACGTGCCCTGCTACAACGAGCCTCCGGAGATGGTCAAACAGACCCTCGACGCCCTGGCCAACCTCGACTATCCGGACTACGAAGTCCTGATCATCGACAACAACACCAAGGACCCGGCCGTCTGGGAACCGGTGCGCGACTACTGCGAGCAACTGGGCCCGCGCTTCAAGTTCTTCCACGTTGCCCCGCTGGAAGGCTTCAAGGGTGGCGCGCTGAACTACATCCTGCCGTACACCGCACCGGACGCCGAAGTCGTGGCGGTGATCGACTCCGATTACTGTGTCGACCGCAACTGGCTGAAGTACATGGTTCCGCACTTCGCCGACCCGGAAATCGCCGTGGTGCAGTCGCCGCAGGACTATCGCGACGGTAACGAAAACACCTTCAAGAAGCTCTGCTATGCGGAGTACAAGGGCTTCTTCCATATCGGCATGGTCACCCGCAACGACCGCAACGCCATCATCCAGCACGGCACCATGACCATGATCCGTCGCAGCGTGATGGACGAGCTGAAATGGGCCGACTGGACCATTTGCGAAGACGCCGAACTGGGTCTGCGCGTGTTCAAGAGCGGGTATGCGGCGGCCTATGCGCACGAGAGCTTTGGCCGTGGACTGATGCCGGACACCTTCATCGACTACAAGAAGCAGCGTTTCCGCTGGGCCTACGGCGCCGTCCAGATCATGAAGGGGCACGCCCGCAGCTTGTTCCTGGGGCAGGACTCCAAGCTCAAGCAAGGCCAGCGCTACCACTTCATTGCAGGCTGGCTGCCCTGGGTCGCCGATGGCCTGAACATCTTCTTCACCATCGGTGCCTTGCTCTGGTCCGCGGCGATGATCATCGTGCCGCAACGGGTCGACCCGCCACTGCTGATCTTCGCCATCCCGCCGCTGGCGCTGTTCTTCTTCAAGGTGGGCAAGATCGTGTTCCTCTACCAGCGCGCGGTGGGGGTCAACCTGAAGGATGCCTTCTGCGCCGCGGTGGCAGGGCTCGCGCTTTCGCACACCATCGCCAAGGCCGTGCTCTACGGCTTCTTCACCAAGAGCATTCCGTTCTTCCGCACGCCGAAAATGCGAACCAATCACGGGCTGCTGATGGCCCTGGCCGAAGCCCGCGAAGAGGTCTTCGTGATGCTGCTGCTCTGGGGCGCGGCCATTGGCATCGCCATCGTCCAGGGCATGCCCAGTCCGGACGTGAAATTCTGGGTGGCCATGCTGCTGGTGCAGTCGCTGCCCTACCTGGCGGCGCTGATCATGGCCCTGCTCTCCTCCCTGCCAAAGAGCCAGGAGGAGCAGGAAGAAGAAGTCGCTACTGCCTGATAGCGAGCGAAACCCTTAAACGGCGGCCATTGGCCGCCGTTCTTGCTTTAAGATAACCGCCTTTTCACCCTGTCAGTTTCCGCGCTGCTTTCCGGAGCCTTCCATGCCTGCCCTGTCCCCCACCCTCGAACTCGCCTGCGAGCTTATCCGTCGCCCCTCGGTCACCCCGGTCGACGAAGGCTGCCAGGACCTGATGATGCGCCGACTGGAAGCCGCGGGCTTCCGCATCGAGCGCATGCGCATCGAGGACGTGGAGAACTTCTGGGCCATCCGTGGCGGCGAGGGCCCGGTGCTCTGCTTCGCGGGTCATACCGACGTGGTGCCCACTGGCCCGGTGCAAGCCTGGCAGCATCAGCCATTCGATGCCCTGATTGACGAGCAGGGCATGCTCTGCGGCCGTGGTGCGGCGGACATGAAGGGCAGCCTGGCAGCCATGGTGGTGGCAGTTGAGCGTTTCGTCGCCGAGCACCCGCAACACAAGGGCGCCATCGCCTTCCTCATCACCAGTGACGAGGAAGGCCCCGCCCACCACGGCACCAAGGCCGTGGTCGAGCGCCTGGCCGCCCGCGGCGAGCGCCTGGACTGGTGCATCGTCGGTGAACCGTCGAGCACCTCGCTGGTAGGCGATGTGGTGAAGAACGGCCGACGCGGCTCCCTGGGCGGCAAGCTGACCGTACGCGGCGTGCAAGGCCACGTGGCCTACCCGCACCTGGCGAAGAATCCCATTCACCTGATCGCCCCGGCCCTGGCCGAACTCGCTGCCGAGCACTGGGACGACGGTAACGCCTTCTTCCCGCCCACCAGTTTCCAGGTCTCCAACCTCAATTCCGGCACCGGCGCCACCAACGTCATCCCTGGCGAGCTGGTGGCGGTATTCAACTTCCGCTTCTCCACCGAATCCACCGTGGAAGGCCTGCAGCGCCGCGTCGAGGCCATCCTCGACAAGCACGGCCTGGACTACCACCTGGAATGGGCCCTGTCCGGCCTGCCCTTCCTCACCCAGCCGGGTGAGTTGCTGGACGCGGTGTCCGCCAGCATCAAAGCCATCACCGGCCGCAATACCACCCCGTCCACCAGCGGCGGCACCTCCGATGGCCGTTTCATCGCCACCATGGGTACCCAGGTGGTCGAACTCGGCCCGGTGAACGCGACAATCCACCAGGTCAACGAACGCGTGCTGGCCAGCGACCTGGACCTGCTGGCTGACATCTACCAGCAGACCCTGGTCCGCCTGCTCGCCCAATGATGCTCATCTGCCCCCTCTGCCAGGGCGCGCTGAGCGCCCACGACCGGGGACTGGTATGCCCGGCCAACCACAGCTTCGACCGCGCGCGCCAGGGCTACTACAACCTGCTGCCGGTACAGCACAAGAAAAGCCGTGACCCGGGCGACAACGCCACCATGGTCGAAGCGCGTCGGCGGTTCCTCGATGGCGGCCACTACGCGCCGCTGGCCAACCGCCTGGCTGCGCTCGCGGCCAAGTACGATCCCGAGCGCTGGCTGGATATCGGCTGCGGCGAAGGCTATTACACCAGCCAGTTGGCCATGGCCCTGCCTGCGACCGACGGCTACGCCCTGGATATCTCTCGTGAAGCGGTGAAACGCGCCTGCCGCCGCACCCCGCAGCTGCATTGGCTGGTGGCGAGCATGGCGCGAGTGCCCCTGGCTGATGGCAGCTGCCAGTTGCTGGCCAGCGTCTTCAGTCCGCTGGATTGGCAGGAGGCGTTGCGCCTGCTAGCGCCCGGCGGTGGCTTGCTGCGCATGGGGCCAACCCGCGGCCACCTGCTGGAGTTGCGCGAGAAGCTCTACGACGAGGTCCGCGACTACGACGATCAGAAGCACCTGGAGCAGATCCCGACAGGCATGCGTCTGGCCCACAGCGAGACCTTGACCTATCGCCTCCACCTGGCCGACTCGGAGGCTCGCGCCGACCTGTTGGCCATGACCCCGCACGGCTGGCGCGCCAATGCCGAGCGCCGTGCAGCCGTGGTGGCAGAAGCCTTCGATGTGACGGTGTCCATTCGCTACGATTGGATCGAGAAAGTTTAGGGAGTTTCCCATGCGCCAACCCGATATCGAGATTTACCTCAAGGACACCGACCAGGACGCCGTGACTGCCTGGCTCAACGAGGCGCTGGGTGCCTGCACGCCCTGGCAGCAAAAGGGGCAAACCTTCAAATGCCTGGCGGGAAGCATCCCGGTCACCTGGCTGCCGAAGGCCGTCGGAAAATGGAACAGCCTCTACCTGGAGAGCGACGCCACGCCTTGGGACGATGATCTGGGTTGCGCCCGTGCAGCCTTTGCGGCCCTCGGGGTCGAAATCCGCTGCGCGCCAGGTGGCTGGCAGGAAACGCAGGGCGAAGAGGATGCCGACCGCTGGATCAAGGTGAATGCAGAAGGCGAGCAGGAATTCATCTGGCGCACCGATTGAAAAACCGGCTGCCCGGATACAGGCATCACAAAAAGCAAAAGGCCCGTCACTGACGGGCCTTTTGTTTTCGAGTCTCAGACCCTGGCGACGTCTTCCGCCTGCAGGCCTTTCTGACCCTGGATCACGGAAAACTCCACTTTCTGGCCTTCCAGCAGAGAGCGGTGCCCCTCGCCGCGGATAGCGCGGTAGTGAACGAACACATCAGGACCGCTTTCGCGCTGAATGAAACCATAGCCCTTGGCGTCATTGAACCACTTGACGGTTCCGACCTCACGATCAGCCATTACTGCTCTCTCCAACTCGCAATTTTGTTGTTTGCCCCCTTTATTGGGGGTTTCGACGGTGCGGTAAAGACGTTCTTCTTGTTATATCCAACCCCGGCGGAATCAAGCTTGGAGCGGGTATTCGAATGGCGTTCTTTTTATGACCGCGATCGGAGTATACGACAAGAGTTCGCGCTGAAAAGCACTTTTTTATGACAGTGCAGAATGGCCGTGCCACGCGGGCTGGACGCCCTTTTTTGGTTCTTTCGAAGTACAAAATGGGGCATAAGGAAAGGCGGAAATAAACGGTCCATTGTCCGATTTACCGCCTTCCTTCACTAACTTGCACTACTTGGCGGCAAGTACATCCTCGAGCCTCTTGGCCAGTGCCTGATAGTGGAATGGCTCCAGTCGATAGGCCCAATCCAGTTTACCCGGCACCTGGTCGTTGCTCAGCTTCTGCCTGTCCTTGAGTACCAGCCAGGGTTGCTCGCCCTGGCCGTAGACCTCACCACGCAACTCGCCACCGTCGAAGGTGGAAAGGCTGAACGCCAGCATCGGTTTGCCCTTGAACTGCACCTGCGCCAAGGGAGCGTTGTCGGCGAATTCCAGGCCAGCGAAGAGGGTGGCCATACCATTGGCTGCAGCCTCGTAGGCCAGACGGCGCCCCTTCGGCAATTGCTTGAGCTTGAGATTGGGTTCCTCAGCCGAGTCGCGGTAGACGGTCAGGCGGCTGCCGTTCGGATAGACGACCTCCACCTGCCGGACACTGGCAAACGGAATCTCGATCACTCGGCGGTCCAGCCAGTTGAGTTCGGTCTGCGGCATCGGCATGGCCTGGTCGACCAGCCACACCTGGTTGTCACCGTAGCGACGAACCAGTTGTCCTTTGCCCTGCTGTGCCGGCTTTCCGACCAGCAAGTCCAGAGGCGCTTCGCTGCCGCGTTCCAGCGTGATCCGCGTACCCTGCTCCTCGACGCTGCCCTTGTCGGCCAGGCCGACACGGCCATGCAATTCGCGATTGGCCGTCTTGGCTTCCACCTTGCGCGCTTCCGTCAGCGCCCGTAGCAAGGCCGCCACAGGTTGTCCCGCTGCCGGGTAGTCGGCCTTGGCCGGCAGTACCCAGACGCCGTCCTTACGCACCAACTGCAGATCGGGCTGCCCGGGCAATCGCACGTCCAGCGCAGTCACCGCTGCCGATTCGCCTTGCAGCTCGGGCAGCCATAACTCGCGGCTGGCGCTGGGCGGCTGCGGTTGAGGCCGCGAGCCGTCCTGCTGGATGACGTAGGCCGCAGTCAGGCCGGCGGCCAGCAGGGCAAGAAAGATCAGACCTTTGCGTCCCATGCTGTCCCCCTTATGCCTTGCGCCGACGGCGCCAGAACCACAGCACCAGCACACCCAGGGTCAACACCAGCGGCACCAGGGCGATATTGATGAATTTCAGGGTGCGTCCCAGGTCTTCGATGCTGGCATTGAGCTGGAAGCGCACATCGCGCAGTTCCTTGCGAATGCGCAGCTTCTCCTGGATGAACTGCTGCAACGCAGCCTGTTGTTCCGGGGTCAATTCCAGGGCCTTGGCGGGGTCCTGGCTCTGCTGCAGCGATGCCAGCTTCTGCTCGGTGTCAGCCAGCCGCTGCTGGAGCTCCTGCTCCTGTTCGCGGAACTTCACCTCGGCGTCGCGCTGGAGATTCTCCACGACGTCGAACGGACGGCTGAAGCGGCCGCGGGAGCGCACGCTGATCAACGCATCGGAACCGGCCAGGTTATCCAGCGCGTTGATGGCGAAGCCGGAGTTATCGGCCCAGGGTTGCGGTACACGCTGGCCGAAGAAGTCCTGCACCTGCACCCACATGCGGTCACTGAGGATATCGGTGTCAGCGACGGCGATCACATTGATGTTCGCTGCCGACTTCAGCCCATCCTTGCGTCCTTCGACACCGTTGGGGAAAGCCGACTCCGCCGGACCACTGATGCGTGCGGCCACCGCGTAGCGCTCACCCGTGGGTTTGAGTTCGCGGATCAGCTCCTCGGGGTCAGCAAGCATGCCGAAGCGCTGCACGTCGAACGGCATCGAGTACTCGGAGCTCTGAATCAGCGGCACGAAGTGGGTCTTGGCGCCATCCAGCGGTTTCAGAATACCGGCAGTGGCTACGGTGATGTTCTCCAGACCGGCCGTGCTGACATCGCTCTGGTCGAGGCTGTGCCTGGGCAGGTTGAGCCACGCGGCATGACGCGCGGGCGGCTTGTCCTGGCCCATGCTGACCGACATGGCATTGGCGCCGTCGCCCAGCACCTTGCCAGGCACCATCTGCAGGCCCCAGGCCTTGAACAGGGAATCCAGATCGGAGGACTTGTCGCCGCCTGGCTCGCCCGGCATCTCCATACCGGTGTCGGCCTCGCTCCAGGGGTCGACGAAGGCCAGCAGCTTGCCACCGCGCAGGACGAACTGGTCAATGGCGTACTGGGTTTGCTCTGGCAGGTTCTTCGGGTGCACCAACAGCAGCACCGAAACCTTCTCGGGAATCTGGTCGATGTCGCTCTTCAGGCTCTCGATCTGGAACAGCTGACGGATCTCCTCCATCACCATCCAGGCCGGGGTCGGCTGGCGGCTCATCATGTCGAAACCGCCATTGAGCTGCAGCCCGGAGAGCACACCCACCACCGGTCGCTCCGGCTTGGCCAGGCTCTGCACCAGGCGACTGATCTCGTACTCGAGGAACTCCTCCTGGTCCAGCGGGAAGAACGGGATGATCTGGGTGTCGTCGACGCCGTTGGTACCGGCCAGCCCAAAGTAGACCTGGTCGCCCCCCTGCTGCAGCGGCACAGCCTGCAGGCCGAATTCGGCGGCCTTGTCCTCGTCCTCGGAGAAGGGTTCCGGGTCGACGATATGCAGCTTGATCTTGCCGTCGGCGGCCCGCTCATAGGCCTTCAGCATCTCTTCCACGCGCCGCGCGTAGTTGCGCAGTACCACCAGATCCTTGGCAGTCTTGTCGGAGTAGAAGAAGTAGAGGTTGATGGGCTCGTCGATCTCGCCAAGGATCTTCTTCGTCCCGTCGGAGATGGTGTAGAGCTTCTGTTCGGTCAGGTCGACCCGCGCGTTGGTCAGGGTCAGCCCGGCGAGCATGTTGAACGCCAGGAAAGCCAGGGCGATCAACAGCAGCCCGGCACTGGAATACATCAGTTTCTTCATGTTCAGTCGGCCTTCTTCAGATCGACCACCACGGCGGTGGCGGCTAGCCAGGCGGCGATCAGGGTGACGAAGTAGAGCAGGTCACGCAGGTCGATCACGCCCTTGCTGATGGCATCGAAACGGGTCAGGAAACTCAGCGAAGCCACGGCATCCAGCAGCCACTGGGGTGCCCAGGCGCTGAACGCATCGAGCACCAGCGGGAAGCCGCTGACGATGAACAGGAAGCACACGCTGACGGCGAGGATGAAGGCGATCACCTGGTTCTTGGCCAGCGCCGACATGCACGATCCAATGGCGAGGAAGGCACCCGCCAGCAGCCAGCTGCCGATATAGCCGGTAATGATGGCGCCATTGTCCGGCTCGCCCAGGTAGTTGACCGTGAGCACCATCGGGAACGTCAGCAGCAGCGCCAGCCCGGAGAACGCCCAGGCAGCGAAGAACTTGCCGGTGACCGCTTCGAAACGGGTGATGGGGAGGGTCATCAGCAACTCGATGGAGCCGGACTTGCGCTCCTCGGCCCAAAGGCGCATCGCGATGGCCGGCACCAGGAACAGGTAGAGCCAGGGGTGAAAATTGAAGAACGGTGCGAGGCTCGCCTGGCCGCTTTCGTAGAAGCCGCCCAGATAGAACGTGAAGACCCCGGAGAGCACCAGGAAGATCACGATGAATACATAAGCCAGCGGGGTGGCGAAGTAGCTCGCCAGCTCGCGTTTGAAAATCACCGGCAACTGCCTCATGCCGCTTCTCCCCGGGTCAGTCGGCGGAATACTTCGTCGAGACGGCCGCGCTCCACATCCAGCTCCTTCACTTTCCAGCCACGCTGGTGGATCAACTGATTCACCTGCGGGAAGATCACCTCACCCGGCTTGGCCAGGATGGTCAGGCCACCTTCGATGGCGTTTTCCTCGATACCGGCAACGCCCGGCAGTACGGCCAGGGCGAGCATGTCCAAGGGCTCCTCGGCTACCAGGGTGACCGCCTGGTGATAGCGCGAACGGCTTTCCAGTTCGAACGGCGTGCCGTCTGCCACTACCTTGCCGGAAGCGATCACCAGGGCGCGGGTGCAGACCGCCGCGACCTCTTCGAGGATATGGGTGGAGATGATCACGATCTTGTCGCGAGCCAGGCTCTGGATGAGCTGGCGAACCTGATGCTTCTGGTTCGGGTCGAGGCCGTCGGTAGGCTCGTCCAGAATCAGCGCGCGCGGGTCGTGGAGTATGGCCTGAGCCAGGCCGACACGACGCTTGAAGCCCTTGGAGAGCGTCTCGATGGACTGGCCAAAGACACTCTCGAGCTCGACCTGGCCCACCGCCCGGCTTACCCGTGACCTTTTCTCGGCACCGCGATAGCCACGGACCTCGGCAATGAACTCGAGGAAGCCGCGCACGGTCATGTCGCCGTAGCACGGGGCACCTTCAGGCAAATAGCCGATTTCCCGCTGGGCCCTGAGTGTCTGGGTCTGGATATCGAAGCCGAAGATGCTCGCGGTACCGGAGGTCGGCGCAAGGAAACCGGTAAGCATCTTCATCGTGGTGGATTTGCCTGCGCCGTTGGGGCCCAGAAACCCCAGCACCTCCCCAGGTGCGACGCTGAAGGACAGATTATCCACGGCAGTATGGTGCGCAAAGCGCTTGGTCAGATTTGTTATCTCGATCATGGCCTCTAGTCCCGAAGGGAGCAGCCCCTGGCCATGCTGGCCACCGGGGCCTTGCAAAACGCTGGCGGACTATAAGGAGTCCCCCGCAGGCATTGCAAGACAGCCACTTGTGCGAAAAGTTGCAGGAATATTCGGTTAGAAACGACAGCCAGTGGCTTTTTGCGACCCGGCGGCGAATACGGCAAACTAGCCGCCCCGAGCAATCGCTCGTTTCACAGCATTACCCCCGTCATGACCCGCTCCCCCTTCCGCCGCCTTGCCTTTGGTGCCCTGCGCCGCCTGCTCTACCTCTGGGTGCGCTCGGAGACCATCAACCAATCCGCCTTCACCTTGAAGCTCGACCGCAGCAAGCCGGTGCTCTACGTGCTGCAGCAACCGTCGGCCAGCGACCTGGCGGTGGTGGACCGGGAGTGCACCAAGGCCGGCTTGCCTCGTCCGGTGCTGCCGGTGGCGGTGGGTGACCTGCTGGAGCCAGCCGCGTTCTTCTACCTGTCGCCGGAGCCGGGCTGGCTTGGCGGCCAGGACAAGCGCGGTGCCTCCCCCACTCTGGTACGGGTGTTGGGCGCCATTCAGCAGAACGCGGTGGAAGATGCGCAGATCATCCCGGTGACGGTGTTCTGGGGGCAGTCGCCTGATCGCGAAACGAGCCCATGGAAGCTGCTGTTCGCCGACAGCTGGGCGGTAACCGGACGCCTGCGCAAGCTGGTCAGCATCCTCATCCTCGGCCGCAAGACCCGCGTGCAGTTCTCCGCCCCGATCCACCTGCGTGAGCTGGTGGAACAGGACAAGGGCCCGGAGCGCACCCTGCGTATGGTCAACCGTATCCTGCGGGTGCACTTCCGCAATCAGAAGACCGCAGTCATCGGCCCCGACCTTTCCCATCGCCGTAACCTGGTCAAGGGATTGGTGCGCGCGCCCATGGTCCGCCAAGCCATGGCCGAGGAAGCCGAGCGCGAGAAGATCAGCCTGCCCACAGCCGAGGCCCTGGCGCTGAAGTACGGCAACGAAATCGCCTCCGATTTCGCCTACACCGCCATCCGTTTCCTCGAGGTCGTGCTGTCCTGGTTCTGGAACAAGCTGTACGAAGGCATCAAGGTCAACCATATCGAAGGCGTGCAAGACATTGCCCAGGGCCATGAAGTCATCTACGTGCCCTGCCACCGCAGCCATATCGATTACCTGCTGCTGTCCTACCTACTGTTCCGCAACGGCCTGACCCCGCCACACATCGCTGCCGGCATCAACCTCAACATGCCGGTGATCGGCGGCTTGTTGCGCCGTGGCGGCGCGTTCTTCATGCGCCGCACCTTCAAGGGCAACCCGCTGTACACGGCTGTGTTCAACGAATACCTGCACACCCTGTTCAGCCGCGGCTTCCCGGTGGAGTACTTCGTCGAAGGTGGGCGCTCGCGCACGGGGCGCATGCTGCATCCGAAGACTGGCATGCTCGCCATCACCCTGCGCAGCTTCCTCCGCTCCTCGCGTCTGCCCATCGTCTTCGTGCCGGTATACATCGGTTACGAGCGCGTGCTGGAAGGTCGCACTTACCTGGGTGAGTTGCGCGGTGCGAGCAAGAAGAAGGAATCCATCTTCGACCTGTTCAAAGTCATCGGTGCGCTGAAGCTGCGCTTCGGCTCGGTGGCGGTGAACTTCGGCGAACCGATCAAGCTGGCCGAGTTCCTCGACCAGCAGCAACCGGACTGGCGCAACCAGGAGTTGGGCCCGCAGTTCCGCCCAGCCTGGCTCAACGACACCACCAATCAGTTGGCCGTGCGCATTGCCCGCCACCTCAACGACGCGGCGGCGATCAACCCGGTCAACCTGGTGGCCCTGGCACTGCTCTCCACCAGTCGCCTGGCCCTGGACGAACGCGCCCTGACCCGTGTGCTCGATCTCTACCTGGCGCTGCTCCGCGCCGTCCCCTATTCGCCCCACGCCACCCTGCCGGAAGGCGATGGCCAGGCGCTGACCCAGTACGTGCAGAGCATGAACCTGCTGGCCGAGCAGAAAGATGCGCTGGGCAAGATCCTCTATCTGGACGAGCAGAACGCCGTCCTCATGACCTACTACCGCAACAACGTGCTCCACGTGTTCGCGCTGCCGGCGCTGCTGGCGTGCTTCTTCCAGAGCAGCGCGCGAATGAGCCGCGAGCAGATCCTGCGTTATACGCGCGCGCTCTATCCCTACCTGCAGGCCGAGCTGTTCATCCGTTGGGACGCCAGCGAGGTGGAAGGCGTGGTCGACCAATGGCTGGCCGCCTTCGTTGAGCAAGGCCTGCTCAAAGTCGAAGGCGACGTGTATGTGCGCCCGGCACCGAGCTCGCGACAGTTCGTCCTGCTGACGCTGCTGGCCCGTGCCATCGTCCAGACGCTTCAACGCTTCTACATGGCCATCGCCCTGCTACTGAACGCAGGGCAGAACCAGTTGAGCGCCGAGGAACTGGAAGACCTCTGCACCGTCATGGCGCAGCGCCTGTCGATTCTCCATGGCCTGAACGCCCCGGAGTTCTTCGACAAGAGCCTGTTCCGTCACTTCATCCAGACCCTGCTGGACCAGCGCGTCCTGCGTCGCGACGAAGCCGGCAAGCTGAGCTACCACGAGTTGCTCGGCGAGTTGGCTGAAGGCGCCGCCAAGCGCGTGCTGCCGGCGGAGATCCGCCTGTCTATCCGCCAGGTAGCTCTCGATCGCCAGACCGAGGCCGAGCCGGAAGCCCCGGCAGAAGCTGGCTGACCCTTGCAGTACCAGGCCTCCGGGCCTGGCGCCTCCTTTGCGCTGCCCGACTAAGACCGTTCCCACATCACAATAAGACCGCTCCCGGCAGGCGTGCCGGGGTCCCCTCCGTACCATTCGGCGCTGCGCCGCCTCGGACATCCGAGCGCACCACCAGTCCCGAACATGGAAGACCCCGCCCATGCTGCTGAGAACCATCACTGTCGAGAAAGACACCGGAGAGGTGGTCAACGCTGCCGTCCTGTGCAGCTTCGCCATCCCCCTGATCGACCGCAACATCCTCGTCTACACCCTCAACGAAGAAGGCCGCAACGGCACCTCGAAGGTCTACGTGGCCAGCGCCGTGCCCCAGGAAGACGGCTATCACCTGGCCGGCCTGGAGTCCGAACAGGAATGGCAGTACGCCGTGCAGGTCCTCAAGCAGATCACCAAGGGGGATGAATCGTGAGCACGACTGAAAAGCTGGAATTCCACTTCGTTCAGCTCAAGGGTGAGATCACAGGCGGCGACCAGAAGCCAGCCGTGACAGGCTCACACCACAACCTGGCCATCAACCGGTCCGCGGTGAACAGGCTGATTGCCACCCGCGAAAGTGCCAACACCGGTGAGCCACTGCCGTCCACCCGTCCACCGCTGGTGGAGGAAGCCGTCATCACGGCAGCCCCGCCCTCCCCCATCGACAGCCGCTCCCTTGGCGTGGACTTCAGCCTGAGCTTTCCCGCCATCGCCGACACTCCCGTTGCGGAGCCCACCCAGATCGCCGAGGAAGCCCCGGAACTGATCTCGCACGAGCAAACTGACGTACACGCCAGTGATGTGGACGCTGTTGATGACGCGCCTTCCTCGGCAGCTCCCTTCGAGACTGAGCCTGAGCCCCAACCAGAACCAGAACCAGAACCAGAACCAGAACCGCAGCCTGAACCTGAACCCCAGCCTGAGCCACAGCCCAGCATCGAGGCTGAACGCCCCCTCGAAATCGAGGACATACGACATTACATCCCTCAGCCTGTGACGCCCTCACCGATGACCAACACCGAGACCGAAGTAGCGGTCGAGCGCTCCGCAGATACTCCCCACGCGGCGTTCCTCGGCAGCGATACCGACAGCGTCCTGTACGACGTGCAGAGCACCCTCGACTCCCTCGCAGACATGGCCAAAGGCCTGACCCAGCAGAAACTGGACGCGCTGAAGCATCAGGAAAACCTGGAGCAACGCAAGTCGCAGCTGCAAGAGAAGGAGCGCCTCCTCGCGGACAAGGACGAACAACTGCGGCTGCTGGAAGCACGCCTTACACGCGAAGTCTCCAATCTGGAACGGAGCGCCGAGGACAACGCGCGCGCCCTCGCCGAGCGCAGCGCCGCCCTCAAGGCCCTGGCCGAAAGCGTCGAAGCGCGCGACCGCGGCACCGCCAAGCTTGCCGAAAGCCTGCGCCTGGAGAAGCAACGCAACGATGAGCTGGCCGAGTCCCTGGGGCGCCGTGCCGAAGCCCTGGAGGAGCGCGAGGCCGCGCTCAATCGCAAGGACGACGAACTGGCCGAGAAACTCAAGCAACTGATCGCCGCCAAGGACCGTTTCCGCGCCTTGGTCAAGTCCTTCAACGAAACGGTGCAGTTCAACGACACCCTCAACGCCATATCCAGCACGGCACTGGACGACAATCCGCACTGACCCTACAGCCACATCGCCCCCACCCGGGGGCGATGTCATTTTCGGGCGTCTTGACCTGGCACCATGGCTCATCGTGCGTGGCCTTCTATAGTGGCATCTGTCGATCCCGCATGACCCCGAGGTCCTGATGAAAGCACTGTCCGTGATCCTTGCCGGTAGCCTGCTGGTTGCCTGCGCCGGCCATCCCGCCAGCGAAACTCGCCAACTGGAAGGTGAGGTCTTCTACCTGCAACGCATGGCCCTTCCCCCGGCCGCGACCCTCAGCGTCAGCCTCCAGGACGTATCGCTGGCCGATGCCCCGGCCGTGGAACTGGCCCGCCAGCAGGGACCGATAGAGGGCCAGGTGCCGCTGGCCTTCCGGCTCGACTACGACCCCGCCAAGGTCCAGGCCAACCACCGCTACGCGGTGAGTGCGCGCATCGAACTGGACGGCAGGTTGATGTTCATCAGTACCGAGCAGCACTCGGTTAAACTCGACGGCTCCGACCCGCAGCCACTTCGCATCAAGGTCGATCCGGTCCGCTGAGCACAAACAGACCGTCCTCCCCCCTAGCCACAAGGATGCAGCAATGATCCGCTTTGCCACCCTCTGCGCCGGCCTCGCCCTGTCTGCAAGCGCCTTCGCCCTGTCCATCGCCGATCTCAGTCAGTCGGATGCCACTGGCGGCCTGAAGGACGCGCTGACCCAGGGCGCCAAGGTCGCCGTCCAGCAATTGGGCAAACCGGGCGGCTTCGCCGAAAACCCGGACGTCCGCATCGAACTTCCGGGCAACCTCGGCAAGGCCGCCAAAACCATGAAGATGATGGGCATGGGCGCCCAGGTGGAACAGCTCGAAGACACCATGAACAAGGCCGCCGAAGCCGCAGTACCGCAGGCCCAGGCAATGCTGGTGGACGCCGTGAAGAAGATGACCGTGCAAGACGCCAAGGGCATCCTCAGCGGCCCGGATGACGCCGCCACCCAATACCTGAACACGTCCAGCCGCGACCAGCTGCGCGCCAAGTTCCTGCCCATCGTCAAGCAGGCCACCGACAAGGTGGGTCTGGCCCAGCAATACAACAGCTTCGCCGGCCAGGCCGCGAGCTTCGGCGTCGTGGATGCCAAGAGCGCCAATATCGAAAGCTACGTGACCGAAGAAGCCCTGGACGGCCTGTTCAAGATGATTGCCGAGCAGGAGGCCAGCATCCGCCAGAACCCGGCAGGTGCCGCCACTGGTCTGGCGAAGAAGGTGTTTGGAGCGCTTTGAGCCTCAACGAGGTACGGATGAGCCCGGCGTGATGCCGGGCTTTTTCTTTGAACGACCAACAAGCGCCAGTGAATGAGCGGCATATCGGATTGGCAATCCGGCGTGAAATCACTTTGCCAACACCGCCACGCGCTCATCCGCCAACGCTTCATCCAGCCCCTGGTGGAACCAGCGCAGCGCCTGCTCGAAACGCCCATGCCAGAGCCGGTCGCTGGCGCCGGCCTGAATCCCGGCCTGCACCCGTGCCGCCATGGCGAAGTCCTCCTCCAGCGCCGAGTAGAGAATGGCGTTGTTCTTCTCGAAATAACGCTGCGCCTTCTCCGTCGCCGGAGCTTCCGGCAGCAGAGTGTGGCCTAGCACGCGGGTGGCGAGGGGGCCGTCTGGGAACACAGTGGAGAAGTCGATGTGGTCCGGTTCCACCAGTACCAGGGTGTTGGGCCAGAGGAAATACAGCAGGTTACCGTGGTGCCTCAGGTTCCAGTCACGTTCAGGCTGATCGAGAACCTCACGCAAGTTGCGCTTCACGTAGTAGTTGCGGATATGCCGGCCGAAGCGCTCGAACAGCCCCAGGTTGGGCCAGAACAGGTGATCGATGGTGGCCTGGTGCGCCCTGGAGACGTGGTAATTCTCCAGGAAAGTGTCGATGGTCAGCTTCCAGTTCACCGGCCGGCGAATGTCCCGGGGATCGAAGACCACATGCTCATCCAGGGCGAAGCTGTCGAAGTCGGCCAGGATCTGCTCACCGAAGAAGGCATCCATGTCCAGTGCCGGCCCGGGTGAGTGGCGCGCCCATATGGCGCCGAAGCGCTCGGCCACCGGTACCTCAGTGAGGTTCAGGCAAGCCCGGTCTATGCCCTCGAAGCCATAGCCATGGGGGATGCCGCGCAGTTGGCCGTCCGGGTTGTAGGACCAGGCGTGATAGGGGCAGACGAATACCCGGTTACGCCCGCAGGCATCACCCACCAACTGAGTGCCCCGGTGCTTGCAGACATTGAGAAACGCGCGCAGTCGGCCGTGCTCATCGCGGGTCAGCAGCAGCGGCGCCAGGAGGTCGCGGGTGACGAAATGACCGGGTGGAACCTCGCTGGAACGAGCCACCAGCAGCGGTTCACGGCGCAGAACCTCGTCGCGCTCGCGGCGGTATCGCTGTTCATCGAGATAGACGTCCACCGGCAACGATGAAGGCGCGTCGAGGCATTCGGATACGCCCCGTTCCACCAGTGCCAGGGTTCGCTTGAGCAATTCCACCTGGGTCGCATGCTGCATGGGCACCTCTTCTTGTGGCGATTGGCGGTAGCGAGCCCGGCCAGTCTCTGCCTGGCAGGCGACGACGCCAAGGGCCGGAGAGGAAGTGGCCGCAGGATTGGCAGAAACAGCCCATACACATGAAAAAGGCCCCCGAAGGGGCCTTTGTCGTCAGTGGCTGGGTTGGACGTCCGGTGCCAGCACCGGCCTTGTCTGTTCGGCTTCCGCCGGCTTGACCCGGAACCAGGCCGCATAGAGCGCGGGCAGGAACAGCAGGGTCAGGGCGGTGGCGACGATCAGGCCGCCCATGATGGCCACGGCCATGGGACCGAAGAACACGCTGCGCGACAGTGGGATCATCGCCAGCACCGCCGCCAGGGCGGTTAGGACAATAGGCCGGAAGCGTCGCACCGTGGCCTCGATGATGGCATGCCAGCGATCCAGACCCTGGGCGATGTCCTGCTCGATCTGGTCCACCAGGATGACCGAGTTGCGCATGATCATCCCAGCCAGGGCAATGGTGCCGAGCATGGCGACGAAGCCAAAGGGCTGGCGGAATACCAACAGGAACAAGGTCACGCCGATGAGCCCCAAGGGCGCCGTCAGGAAGACCATGGCCGAACGCGAGAAGCTCTTCAGCTGCAACATCAGCAGCGTCAGCACGACCACGATGAACAGCGGCATGCCGGCGTTCACCGACTTCTGCCCACGAGCGGAGTCTTCCACCGTACCGCCGACCTCCAGCAGGTAGCCGTCCGGCAGTTCGGCGCGGATCGGGTCCAGCGTCGGCGAGATGTCCTTGACCAGACTCGCCGGCAGGGACTTGTCGTAGATATCGGCGCGCACCGTGACCGTCGGCAGGCGGTTGCGGTGCCAGATGATGCCTTCCTCGAAGCCGTACTCCAGGGTGGCGATCTGCGACAGCGGCACGCTCTGGCCATTGTCGGTGGGCACGGCCAGGCTCGGCAGCAGGGCCAGTTCCTGGCGTTCACGCACGGTCCCGCGCAGCAGGATCTCGATCAGCTCGTTGTCCTCGCGGTACTGGCTCACCGGCGCGCCGGTCAGCGAACTCTGCAGGAAGCGCGAGAGATCGGCGGTAGTCACACCCATGGCGCGGGCGCGGTCCTGGTCGATATTCAGCCGCACCACCTTGCTCGGCTCTTCCCAATCCAGGTGCACGTTCACCACATGGGGGTTCTCACGCACCTTGTCGGCCACCTGGCGGGCCAGTGCGCGGACTTCGTCGATGTGTTCGCCAGACACGCGGAACTGCACCGGGTAGCCCACCGGCGGACCGTTCTCCAGGCGCGAAATGCGGCTGCGCAGGGCGGGGAATTCGTCGTTCAGCACCTGGATCAGCCAGCTGCGGATTTCCTCGCGGGACTCGATGGATTTGGCCAGCACCACGAACTGGGCAAAGCTGGCCGCCGGCAGTTGCTGATCCAGCGGCAGGTAGAAGCGTGGCGAACCGGTGCCAACATAGGCCACGTAGTTATCCACACCCGGATGCTCGCGCAGCAGCTGTTCCAGACGCTTGACCTCAGCCTCGGTGTTGGCCAGGGACGAACCCTCGCCCAGTTTGAGATCGACCATCAGTTCCAGGCGACCCGAGGATGGGAAAAACTGCTGGGGAACGAAACGGAACAGGGCGATGGAGGCCACGAAAGCAGCCAGGGTCAGCAGGATCACGGTCTTGCGTCGCCGCACACACCACTCCACTACGCGACGGACCCGCTGGTAGAAGGGCGTGCCGTAGGGATCGTGGCCCTTGTCGCTGCCGCCGTGCTTCTTCGCGTGCAGCTTGGCCAGGTCGGGCAGCAGGCGGTCACCCAGATAGGGCACGAACACCACCGCGGCGATCCAGGACACGACCAGGGCGATGGTCACCACCTGGAAGATCGAGCGGGTGTACTCGCCGGTGCCGGATTGCGCGGTGGCGATGGGCAGGAAGCCGGCGGCAGTGATCAGGGTGCCGGTGAGCATGGGGAACGCCGTGCTGCTCCAGGCGAAGCTCGCCGCCTTGAGACGGTCATAGCCCTGCTCCATCTTGATGGCCATCATCTCCACCGCGATGATCGCGTCGTCCACCAACAAGCCCAGTGCCAGCACCAGGGCGCCGAGCGAAATCTTGTGCAGGCCGATGCCGAGGTAGTACATCGCGGCGAAGGTCATCGCCAGTACCAACGGGATCGACAGCGCCACCACCAGGCCGGTGCGCAAGCCCAGGGAGAAGAAACTTACCAGCAGCACGATGACCAGCGCCTCGGTGAGCACGCGAACGAACTCCCCGACCCCGGTCTTCACCGCTGCCGGCTGGTCCGACACCTTACGCAACTGCATGCCGGCCGGCAGGTTCTCCTGCAGGCGGGCGAACTCGCCCTCCAGCGCCTGGCCAAGCACCAGGATGTCGCCGCCGGACTTCATGGACACCGCAAGGCCGATGGCGTCCTCGCCCATGAAGCGCATGCGCGGTGCCGGCGGGTCATTGAAGCCGCGACGAACCTCCGCCACATCGCCAATGCGGAAGGTGCGGTCACCCACGCGAATAGGGAAGTCGCGAATTTCCTTAACCGAATCGAAACGGCCGGAAACACGCAGCTGCACACGATCGCTGGGCGTCTCGAAGAATCCGGCGGTAGCGACCGCGTTCTGCTCCTCCAGGGCTTGCTGCACTGCGGCGAGCGGCAGCCCCAGGGTGGCCAGCTTCACGTTGGACAGTTCGATCCAGATCTTCTCGTCCTGCAGGCCGAGCAGCTCCACCTTGCTCACATCCTTGACCCGCTGCAGCTGCAGCTGGATGCGGTCGGCGTAGTCCTTGAGCACGGCGTAGTCGAAACCTTCACCGGTCAGCGCGTAGATGTTGCCGAAGGTGGTGCCGAATTCGTCGTTGAAGAACGGTCCCTGGATGCCCGGCGGCAAGGTATGGCGAATGTCGCTGATCTTCTTGCGGACCTGGTACCAGAGCTCGGGAATCTCGTTGGAATGCATGGAGTCGCGCGCAATGAAGGTCACCTGCGACTCACCGGGACGGGAGAAGGAGACGATCTTGTCGTACTCGCCGGTCTCCATCAGCTTCTTCTCGATGCGTTCGGTGACCTGGCGGGAGACTTCCTCGGCACTGGCGCCCGGCCAGTTGGTGCGCACGACCATGGCCTTGAAGGTAAAGGGCGGGTCTTCGCTCTGCCCCAGCTTGGTGTAGGAAATGGCCCCGACAATGCCCAGCAACAGCATGATGTAGAGGACGATCTGGCGATTCTGCAGCGCCCAGGCGGACAAATTGAAATTCACGGCGCCTTACTCCTTGGCCAACAGCTTCACCGAACGGTTGGCGCGGTCCACCGGCCGCACCTGCTGGCCTTCGCGCAGCACCTGCACGCCGGCTGCCACCACCCAGTCATCGGGTTGCAGGCCTTCGAGCACGGGCACGCGGTCTTCGCCATAGGGACCGACGCGCACCAGGCGACGCTTCAGCGTGGAGTCCTTGGGATCGACCACCCAGACATAGGGCTGGCCCGCTTCGGCAGTCAGTGCCGACAGCGGTACGGAAAGCGGCACCGCGCCGTTGCTGCGGATGAACACGCGAGCGCTCTGGCCCAGTTCCGCCGGGACCTTGTTGTCGGCGAAGGCGACCCGTGCAGCGAAAGTACGGGACTGCGAATCAGCGGCCGGTGCCAGTTCACGGATGCGTGCCGGGAAACGCTGACCGGGCAGCGACCAGAGCTCAACCGCCACATCCTGGCCAACCTTGAAACGGTCGATCGCGTGTTCCGGCAGGCTGATCAGGACTTCGCGTTCACCATCGACGGCCAGGGTGAAGACGGTCTGGCCGGCGGCCACCACCTGTCCGACTTCCGCGCGACGGGCGGCGATCACGCCATCCCGGGAAGCACGCAGCACGGTGTAGGCCGCCTGGTTGCTGGCGACGTTGTGCTCGGCCTTGATCTGCTTCACCCGCGCCTCGCCGGCGCGGAAGGTGTTTTCCACGTTGTCGTACTGGGAGCGACTGATCATCTGGCGATCCAAGAGGGTGCGGTAGCGATCACGCTCGGCGCGCACCAGCGTGAGGTTGGCCTCAGCCGCAGCCACCTGGGCCCGGCTAGCCTCCAGTTGCAGGCGCACGTCCTGTGGGTCCAGCTCGGCCAGGGCCTGATCCTTCTTCACCCGCTGGCCCACTTCCACCAGGCGCTTGGCAATCTTTCCACCGATGCGGAAGGCCAATTCCGGCTCATAGCGCGAACGCACTTCGCCCGGGAAGGTATCCACCGCATCTGCCGCCGGTTCGGGCTGCACCACCATGGCCGGACGAACCACCTGTTGAACAGGCTCCCCATTGCCGCAGGCCGCGATCAGAAGAGAGAGGGAAAGGGGCAGAGCGAGGGGCAAGGCATGGCGAAACATGATGAATGACCTTTCGCGAAGAACAGCTGGAATATTTATACTGCTGGGTATAGTAAAAATAGCAAACTCACCAGTCCAGTATTTATAAAGAAATGTCAGACAATTCATTTCCAACCAACGGCCCAGGCCGTCCGAAAGATCCGGTAAAGAGAAAGGCCATTCTCGAAGCCGCGAAGAATCTTTTCCTAAGGAACGGCTACGACGGCAGCAGCATGGACGCCATCGCCGCCGAGGCCGGCGTGTCCAAGTTGACCGTGTATAGCCACTTCACGGACAAGGAGAGGCTGTTCTCCGCCGCGGTGAAGGCCAAATGTGAGGAGCAGCTGCCAGAGCTGCTGTTCGAGCTACCGGCCGACGCCAGCATCGAGAGCGTGCTGCTGAACATCGGCCGCAGCTTCCATCAGTTGATCAACAGCCGCGAATCCCTCGAGCTGCACCGGGTGATGGTGGCCATGGCCAACCAGGATCCGAAGCTGTCACGGATGTTCTACGAGGCGGGACCGCTGCAGATCCTGCAGGAGATGACCGGGCTGCTGGCCCACGCCAACGAGGCCGGCAAACTGCGCATCGACCATCCACAGAACGCCGCGGAGCACTTCTTCTGCCTGATCAAGGGCGGGCACAACTTCCGCCTGCTGATCGGCTGCGCGGCGGCGCTGGAGGGGGAAGAGGCCGAGTTGCACGTACGGGAAGTGGTCGAGCTGTTCATCAGGGCCTACCGGCCCTGACGGAAATGGCACGGAACTTCGAGGCCGTTGGCTGGCCTCAGGCTTCGAGCTTTTTCTTCGGATAGATGTCGTAGCGGCTGGATTTACCCTCCAGCGCATAGCTCGGCTTGGCGCCCTCGATGATCGGCGCCTTGCGTGGGCGCTTCACCACCACTCGGTGGCTGGCCAGGGCCAGGGCGGCCTCTAGCAGCGCCGGCGCATCCTGGTCATCGCCCACCAGCGGACGGAACAGGCGCATTTCCTTTTTTACCAGGGCGCTCTTGTCGCGGTGCGGGAACATCGGGTCCAGATAGATCACCTGGGGCGCCTCCCCCTGCCACCCCCGCATCAACTCGATGGCGTTGCCCTGCAGCAGGCGCATGCGCGCGACGATGGCGGCTGTCTCCAGGTCCCGTCCGGCGCGGGCCAGACCGTCTTCCAGCAGCGCGCCGATCAACGGCTGGCGCTCGATCAGGGTCATCTCGCAGCCCAGGGTGGCCAGGACGAAAGCATCGCGGCCCAGGCCCGCGGTGGCGTCCAGCACCTTCGGCCGAATACCCGGCTGCACGCCAACGGCCTTGGCGATCATCTGCCCACTGCCACCCCCGAATTTGCGCCGGTGCGCTGCCGCTCCTTCGACGAAATCCACCCGCACCGGGCCTGGCGAATCCGGCCCCAGCTGCAGCAGTTGCAGACCGTCACCACCGAGCTGAAGGGCGAAATCTGCCTCGCCTTCCCGCACCAGCCCCAGGCGCGCAGCCCAGGTCTCAAGCGCTTCGGCATAGGCCGGTTCAAGGGCTTCTGCCCTTACCCTGACGGAATCTTCACTCATGGACCTACACGCCTGACCGGAAAACCCGCGCATTCTGCCAGAGCCGGCAGCCAGCGTCCCCATCCGCCCAAGCGGGAGAGGAGCCTCGGCTCAGGGCCGGAACAGGTCGTTGATGCGATCGAACGGAATGGCTTGCTCCATTGCCGCCAGGTTGCCCTGGTGCAGTTCTTCGGCGGCACGGAAAAACGCCCCGTAGGCCACCCGCGCCAGATTGGAACCTACGCTCACCCGCTTGACCCCAAGTTCGGCCAGTTCCTCCAGGCTCAGCTTCAGGCCAGGTGACCCCACCAGCACATTCACCGGCCGTGGCGCCACGGCATGCACCACTTCATGGATCTGTTGGCGAGTGGTCAAGCCCGGTGCATAAAGCACGTCAGCCCCCGCCTCGGCATAAGCCACCAGGCGACGCAGGGTGTCGTCCAGGTCAGGACGGCCGTGGAGGTAGTTCTCCGCCCTGGCCGCCAGGGTGAAGGGGAATCCAAGGCGATGGGCGGACTCCACTGCGGCGCGAATGCGCTCGACCGCCAACTCCAGCGGGTAGATGGGATCGTCACTGCGACCGCTGGCATCTTCGATCGAGCCGCCCACCAACCCGACTGAAGCAGCCGCACGAATGGTCGCGGCGCAGTCTTCAGGACGATCGCCATAGCCATTCTCCAGGTCCGCCGCCACCGGCAGGGGCGTGGCCTCGACTATGGCGCGGGCATTCGCCAGGGCTTCGTCCCGGCTGACATTGCCCTCCGCATCACGCCGGCCGAGGGCAAATGCCAGGCCGGCGCTGGTGGTGGCCAGGGCGGCGAACCCCAGATGGGCGAGCATCTTCGCCGAACCGGCATCCCAGGGATTGGGCAGGACGAACAGGCCGGGAGCGCGGTGCAGAGCGGCGAAGGCTTCACCGCGTTGCGCTTGGGTGGTCATGGCAGGCTCCGGAGTCATAGGCAGAAGCCGATAGCCTAGCCCAAGGCTCAGAGGAGGCCGAGTTGTTCGGCCGGCGGTTGCGGCAGCACCAGGGCCGGCAGTCCGGGCAGGCGCTTGCACAGGGCGGCATGGAAGCGCAGGGCCTGGGCTGCAGCAAGATGATTGTCCGGAGTGTGCAGGAAGACGTTGGGCGTGAGGCCCTGTTCGATCCAGCCGGCGACCTTGTCCAGCCAGGGCTCGAGGAACGGCTGGTTGGCGTCCAGGTCCGGCCCGCCGATGAAGCGCACTTGTGGACGGGTACTGAAGGCCGTGGGCCGCACGGGTACCCGCGGCTTCTTCGCCTGCGCATGGAGTACCGCCGGGTCCTGGGAACGGACGCTGAACAAGGCCCGCGAGTCCAGGCAGATACGCTCCACGCCGCGTTCATGCAGCAGGCGATTGAGCATACGCTCGGCGTCGCCTTTGTCGAAGAACGCCGGGTTGCGTACCTCCACGGCAATGGGGTGGTGACTGAATTCATCAAGCCAGGCCGCCAGCTCCCCCAGGCGTGCGGGTCCGAAAGCCGCTGGCAGCTGAAGCCAGAGCGGCATGAGGCGCGGGCCCAGTGGCGAAAGGAGCTGGAGGAAAGTGTCAGTGGCGGCGAACTGGTCGCGCAGATCACCTTCATGACTGATGTCCCGAGGCATCTTGGCGCAGAAGCGGAACTGCTCCGGCATGGTCTGCGCCCAGCGCTGCAAAGTGTCGGCGGAAGGCCGCGCGTAGAAGGTCGTGTTGCCCTCCACGGCGTTGAACACCTGGCAGTAATGCCCCAGGGTGTCGGCGGGGCGCAGGTCGGTGGGATAGAAGCTGCCGCGCCAGGCCGGCTCGTTCCACGACGGGCAGCCCAGGTGGTAAGGCAACATCAGGCGTAGAGGTCGAGCCCGAGCACCTCGGGGGCGTCGTAGTCGGCGGCGAAACTGGCGGTGGCGCTGTAGCTGGCGATGGCCTGCGCAGCACGGTTGCTGAGAGTGCGCTGCTGTTGGATCAGGTCCTGCGGACGCAGCGGCAGGCTGTCGCCGGAGCTATTGCTGGCCTGGACACGACGGGGCTGGGCGGTCTGCTCGTAGCCTTGGGTAGAAGACGGTGTGCTCGGCTGCTCGCGACGGGCCTCCGCTTCACGCTGGATCTCGCGGAAAGGCGTGACCGCGCTGCCCTGACGGGGGCTGCGCTCCAGCGGATAGGAAGAGGTGAAGCCATCGATGCGCATCGGTTACTGCTCGGCAGTGCTGGCGTTTCGAAATGAGTGCCGGTGGACTCTAGCCACCCGCCCCGGCGTTGGCAATCCGGGACGGAGGGCCGACAGGCTCAATTCTAGCGCGGCGCCTTGGGCGTGGCGACGTTGTCGCGCAGATAGACCGGCTGCGCCTGATCGGCGGGCAGGCCTTCACCCCGCGCCCAAGCGAAGCGGGCCAAGGTCAGCAGGTCTTCGGCATGGGGCAACAAGGCGGGTGACTGACCGCTGACCAGAACCGGAATCCGCGCGGCAAAGGTGCCCCAGCCGGTGCCCGCGCCGTACCAGTCACCACTGGCGTCGCGCGGCAGCTGGGCCTTTTCCGGCGGCAGCACGGCTTCCGCGCCAGCCAGGCGCATTTCTCCGGCCTCCAGGCGATAGCAGCCCCAGTAGACCTCGTCCATGCGCGCGTCGATGGCCGCAGCCACCTGATCGACACCCTGCTCACGGTGGGAACGCTGAGCCAGCACGGCCAGATCGGAAACTGGCAGCACTGGACGATCCAGGGCAAAGGCCAGCCCCTGGACGACACCGATGGCGATACGCACGCCGGTGAAGGCCCCTGGTCCGCGACCGAAGGCGATGGCATCCAGCGCCGCCAGCGGCAATCCGGCTTCGGCCAGCAGGGTCTGGATCATCGGCAGCAGACGCTGGGCGTGCAGGCGCGGGATCACCTCGTAGTGGCTGAGCACCTTGCCGTCATGCAACAGGGCAACGGAGCAGGCTTCGGTGGCGGTATCCAGGGCCAGCAGAGTGGTCATCGATCAGTCCAGACGCAGGAAAAAAGGCGGGCATTATAAACGCCAACGGCCCGCAAGCGGGCCGTTGGTCAGATACGAGCTACGTCTCAGCTGAGCGCGGCCAGTACCTTGCCAGTGATCTCTTCCACCGAACCAACGCCGGCGATGGCGCTGTACTTCGGGGTGCCTTCAGCGGCAGAGAGCTTCTGGTAGAAATTCACCAGCGGCTTGGTCTGGGAGTGGTAGACGGACAGGCGATGACGCACGGTTTCTTCCTTGTCGTCGTCGCGCTGGATCAGGTCTTCACCGGTTTCGTCGTCTTTACCGGCAACCTTCGGCGGGTTGTGCTCGGTGTGGTAGACGCGACCGGAGGCCGGGTGCACACGGCGGCCGGCGATGCGGCTGACGATTTCCTCGTCGTCCACGGCGATCTCGACCACGTGGTCGATGCTCACGCCCGCTTCCTTCATGGCTTCAGCCTGGGGAATGGTGCGCGGGAAACCGTCGAAGAGGAAGCCGTTGGCGCAGTCGGGCTGGGCGATGCGTTCCTTGACCAGGTTGATGATCAGGTCATCGGAAACCAGGCCACCGGCATCCATGACGCTCTTGGCCTTCAGGCCGAGCTCGGTACCAGCCTTGACGGCTGCGCGCAGCATGTCGCCGGTGGAAATTTGCGGAATGCCGAACTTCTTGGTGATGAAACCGGCTTGAGTACCTTTGCCGGCACCAGGGGCCCCCAGCAGAATCACGCGCATCGATGTGCTCCTCAAAGATTTTATTTTCAGATCGGTCGGATTCGCCTCATGGGGCCAATCTCAGAATAGGTTTTCGGCGTCGCTGTCGGGCCAAAAGGACGTTCAAGATACACAGCGCCCCTATAGCGCACAAGACGCCGGAAGTAGGGGCTGGAACCGCCTCAACCGGTGTTGCGCAACCCGGCTGCGATACCCGCCACACTCACCAGAAGGGCCTGTTCCAGAGGGCCTTCGACATGTTGCTCACAGCGCCTGGAACGGGCCAGGAGCTCGGTTTGAAGCAGGTGTAGAGGGTCAAGGTAGGTATTGCGCACACTGATGGCTTCGCGGGTCTCCGGGCTCTGTGCCAGAAGCTCGGACTGACCGGTCAGAGCCAGTACCGACGTGCACGCCTGCGACAATAGGTCGCGCAACTGCGCACCCAGGGATTTCAGCTCCCCAGACACCAGTCGCTCGTCGTAGAGGGCGGCGATATTGGCGTCGGCCTTGGCCAGGACCATTTCCAGCATGTCGATTCGGGTGGCGAAGAACGGCCAGCGCTCACGCATTCGCGCCAACAATGCGGTTTCGCCGCGTTGCTGGGCGTTGGCCAGGGCGGCCTCCCAGCCCAGCCAGGCCGGCAACATCAGGCGTGTCTGGGTCCAGGCGAAGATCCACGGAATCGCTCGCAGGCTCTCCACACCACCCGCGCGACGCTTGGCCGGGCGGCTTCCCAGGGGGAGGCGGCCCAGCTCCTGCTCAGGTGTGGCCTGGCGGAAATACTCGACGAACTGAGGATGCTCTCGCACGACCGCGCGGTAGGCGGCCACGCCATCGGCAGCCAGGCGGTCCATGGCGGCACGCCAAGCCGGCTCGGGCTCCGGCGGCGGCATCAGGGTCGCCTCCAGCACGGCGGCCAGGTAGGTGTTCAAGTTCTGCTCAGCGATACCGGGCAGGCCGAACTTGAAGCGGATCATCTCGCCCTGCTCGGTGGTACGGAATCGCCCTGCGACTGAACCCGGCGGTTGCGACAGGATGGCTGCATGGGCAGGGCCACCGCCGCGCCCCACGGTGCCACCGCGACCGTGGAACAGCAGCAACTCCACCTGATGTTCGCGGCATATCTCCACCAGCCGTTCCTGGGCGCGGTACTGGGCCCAGGCGGCCGCCACGGTCCCGGCATCCTTGGCCGAATCGGAGTAGCCGATCATCACCTCCTGCGGGCCATGCAGCCGCGCACGGTAGCCAGGCAGACCCAGCAGGCGATCGATGGCCGGGCCGGCGTTGTCCAGGTCAGCCAGGGTTTCAAAGAGTGGCACCACGCGGATCGGCCGTTGCAACCCGGCTTCCTTGAGCAACAGTTGCACCGCCAGCACGTCCGAAGGCGCCCCGGCCATGGAGATCACGTAGGAACCGAGGGACGCAGCCGGCGCATTGGCCGCCACCCTGCACGTGGCGAGCACTTCGGCGGTGTCGGCCGAAGGACGGTAGTGCGATGGCAGCAACGGACGTCGGTTGTCCAGTTCGCGCTGGAGGAACGTCAGACGGTCCTCTTCATCCCACTCGGCGTAATTGCCCAGCCCCAGGTAGTCGGTGATTTCATCCAGCGCGGCGGCGTGACGCCCGGCGTCCTGACGGATGTCGAGGCGCACCAGGAACAGGCCGAAGGTGGCCGCGCGACGCAAGCAATCGAGCAGCGCGCCGTCAGCGATAACGCCCATGCCGCAGCTGTGCAACGAGTGGTAGCAAAGCTCCAGGGGCTCAAGCAGCTGGCTGTTCTCATGAAGCACGTCGACGCTCGGTGGTATATCCCTGTCCAGAGCCGCTTCGGCCCAGGCGCGGGTGGCGCGAAGGCGATCACGCAATTGCTTGAGCACCGCTCGATAGGGTTCTGGATGAACGCCCACCCGCACCCGCAGCTCATCGCTGGCCCGCTGCATGGACAGCTCGGCGGCCAGATGGTCGATGTCACGCAGATAGAGGTCGGCTGCCATCCAGCGGGCCAGCAGCAGCACCTGGCGGCTGATGGCGGCCGTGACATTGGGGTTGCCGTCGCGGTCGCCGCCCATCCAGGAAGCGAAGCGCAGAGGCGCGGCAGTCAGTGGAAGACGCAGCCCGGTGGCCTCATGCAGCACCTGGTCGACATGCCGAAGCACATTGGGTAATGCATGCCACAGGGAATGCTCGATCACTGCGAAGCCCCATTTCGCCTCGTCCACCGGTGTCGGCCGGATGCGGCGGATCTCCTCGGTGTGCCAAGCCTCGGCAATCAGGCGCAGGAGGCGCAGGCGCGTCCGCTCGTGCTCGGCGTCGCTCAAGTCGGCGTGGTCCTGGACGGCCAGTTGCGCCGCCATGGCGTCGTACTTCTGGATCAGCGTTCGGCGGGCAACCTCGGTGGGATGGGCAGTCAGCACCAATTCGATATCCAGGCGCCCCAGCTGCCGGGCCAGCTGTTCCGGGCCATGACCGGCAGCGAGCAGGCGCTGCAGCAAGTCGCCCAGCACACGATCTTCGAAAGGTTGCGGTTCATCCGGGCCGCGCCGGCGGATGCGGTGGTACTGCTCGGCAATATTGGCCAGGTTGAGGAACTGGTTGAAGGCACGAGCCACCGGAAGCAGTTCATCGTCTGTAAGCCCGTCGAGGGTCTCGATGAGCTGGCGCTCACCTTGGGCCGAGCCTTTGCGCGCAGCCTTGGCGCCCTTGCGGATACGCTCGATCTTGTCGAAAAAGGCCTTACCCAGCTGGGTGCGGATGGTATCTCCGAGCAGTTCACCGAGCAGGTGGACATCCTCACGCAGGCGCGCGTCGATTTCGGCCATTACCGTCTCTCCGTTCTGTATGCGGCCTCCAGATTGCCCAGCGCGCCATACAGATACAAGGGCGCGACGAACGGCGTATCCAGGCGCGTCGGCAAGCTAGTCTGAAGATTAGCCGCCATCACGAATGACGACTCCCGGGCGGCAGAGATCGCCCGGTGCTTCGCAGTCACCCACCACCACGTGGGTAAAGGATGAGGTGTCTATGAAGATCCGAGAACTAGCCCGCCATTGGGAGCAGAACGCCAAGGGTCGCCTGACCCGCAGCGAGTACAGCATTCACCTGGACCTGGAGTCCGCCGCACGCCTTGCCGCGCTGTCCGAGATGTATCCCAAGCGCAGCGTCGAGGAACTGATCGGCGAACTGGTAGGCGCCGCCCTGGAAGAGTTGGAAGCCAGCTTCCCCTACGTCAGGGGCAGCCAGGTGGTCGCTACCGATGAACAGGGCGACCCGCTCTATGAGGACATCGGGCCGACACCGCGTTTCCTGGCCCTTTCACGCCGTTACCTGCAACAACTCAGCGATCAGCGCGACAGCACCAACCACTGATCGAGCGCTGGGGTCGTCACCCTCGTCGATGCACGCCCGGTACGTGCAGGTGGCCGGCGTGCGCGCATTCCTCGCTGGTCACCGGCGGCGGCCCCGGTTGCTCCAGCTCGCGGAGAATGCCGCAGGCTTCGCTTGCGCCCTCCCCGCTGCAGCGCGCGCGCAGGTCATGAAGCTGGTCGCGCAATGACTGCAGCTCAGCGATGCGCACCTCCACATGGTGCAGGTGTTCCTCGATGAGCCGGTTGGCAGTGCCGCAATCGGCCTCGGGACGATCGCGCAAGGCCAGCAGGGCGCGGATTTCCTCCTGGGTCATGTCCAGCGAGCGACAGTGGCGGATGAACGACAGCCGCTCCACGTGGACCGTGTCGTACTGCCGGTAGTTGCCCGCGCTGCGCGAGGGCGCCGGTAGCAGGCCTTCGCGCTCGTAGTAACGGATGGTTTCCACCGGGCAGCCGGTGAGGGTGGCCAGTTCGCCGATCTTCATTGCCGGACTCCGCTTGACTCTGTAGTTGCTACAGGGTGTGCAATGGCCACCGAAGCGTCAAACAGGAATTGACCCATGAGCCACCATTGCTGCCACGACCATGAGCATGCGCCCCGCTCCGCCGCACCGGAACTGGCCGCCGTCGCCGCTACCGCCGAACCGCGCTGGAGCAGCCTGCGCATCGATGCCATGGACTGCCCCACCGAAGAGCGCCTGATCCGCGATGCCCTGGGCAAGGTCCCGGCCATCGAAGAACTGGAGTTCAACCTGATGCAGCGCCTGCTGCGCGTGCGTCACCGCTTCGACGATGTGGAACCGCTGCAGCGCCTGATCGAGAGCCTCGGCATGCAGGCCGTGCCGCTGCGCGAAGGCGCTCCCGCCAGCGCCCCGAAAGAAGCGCAGAAGCCCTGGTGGCCGCTGGCCCTGGCCGGTCTGGCCGCAATGGCGGCGGAAGTCTGCGAGTGGTTCACCCTCACGCCCGAGTGGGTGGTAGCGGCCCTCGCCATCCTCGCCATCCTCGGCGCCGGCCTGCCCACCTACCGCAAGGGCTGGATCGCCCTGAAGAACCGCAACCTGAACATCAACGCCCTGATGAGCATCGCCGTCACCGGTGCGCTGCTGATCGGCCAGTGGCCGGAAGCGGCCATGGTCAGCGTGCTGTTCGCCATCGCCGAACTGATCGAGGCGCGCTCCCTGGAGCGAGCGAGGGACGCGATTCGCGGCCTGCTGCAACTGGCCCCCGAGCAGGCCACGGTATTCGAGGCCGGCCAGTGGCGTGAACGCCCGGCGCGCGACGTAAAGCCCGGCGCCCGCGTGCGGGTACGTCCCGGTGAACGCATCGCCCTCGACGGCGAAGTGCTGAGCGGCCGCTCCAGCGTCAACCAGGCGCCGATTACCGGCGAGAGTCTGCCGGTGGAAAAAGACCTGGCCGACCCGTTGTTCGCCGGCACCATCAACGGCGAGGGCGAACTGGAATACCGCGCCACCCGCGCCGCCGACGACAGCACCCTGGCGCGCATCATCCACGCCGTGGAAGCCGCCCAGGGCTCGCGGGCGCCGACCCAGCGCTTCGTCGACCAGTTTTCGCGCATCTATACGCCGGTGGTGATCCTCATCGCCGTACTCACCGCCCTGCTGCCGCCCCTGCTGTTCGACGGCGCCTGGCTGGACTGGCTGTACCGCGCCCTGGTGCTGCTGGTGATCGCCTGTCCATGCGCCCTGGTGATTTCCACCCCGGTGACCATCGTCAGTGGCCTGGCGGCGGCGGCCCGTGGCGGCATCCTGATCAAGGGCGGCGTGTTCCTGGAGCTGGGCCGCAAGCTGGCCTGGATCGCCCTGGACAAGACCGGCACGCTGACCGAAGGCCGTCCTCGCCAGACCGACATCCAATTGCTGCACGCGGATGAACGCGATCCCCGAGCTGTGGCCGCCAGCCTGGCGGCGCGTTCGGACCACCCCGTGTCCCAGGCCGTAGCCCGTGCCGCCGAAGACGACGGTATAGCGCTCTACGCTGTGGATAACCTGGCCGCCCTGCCCGGTCGCGGCGTCACCGGCCTGATCGAGGGCCGCACCTATCAACTGGGCAATCACCGCCTGGTCGAAGAGCTCAGCCTCTGTTCATCGGCGCTGGAAGCGCGCCTGGACGCCCTGGAAACCCAGGGCAAAACGGTGGTGGCGCTGTGCGGCGAGGACACCGTGCTGGCCCTGTTCGCCGTCGCCGATACAGTGCGTGACAGCAGCCGCGAAGCCATCGGCCAGCTCCATGAGCTGGGGGTGAAGACCCTGATGCTCTCTGGCGACAACCCGCACACCGTGCAGGCCATCGCCAGCCAGGTGGGGGTGGACGATGCCCGTGGCAACCTGCTGCCGGAAGACAAGCTGGCGGAAATCGGCCTGCGCCAATCCTCAGGCGTGCCGGTGGGCATGGTGGGTGACGGCATCAACGACGCCCCGGCCCTGGCACGTGCCGACATCGGCTTCGCCATGGGCGCCGCCGGCACCGATACCGCCATCGAAACCGCCGGCGTTGCCTTGATGGACGATGACCTGCGCAAGCTGCCGCAGTTCATACGCCTGTCGCGCCGGACCCACGCGGTGTTGATGCAGAACATCACCCTGGCGCTGGGCATCAAGGCGGTGTTCCTCGCGCTGACGCTGATGGGCCAAGGCACCCTGTGGATGGCGGTGTTCGCCGATATGGGCGCCAGCCTGCTGGTGGTGTTCAACGGGATGCGCTTGCTGAGGGCGGCACCTTGATGAGAACACCTGCGAAACCCATCGATCCGATGATGGGTTTCGCTCCGCTCTACCCATCCTACGAAAGAGGTCCGGCAAGACAGGCCGTTCGCTCCCAGCAGCCTACTTCAGGGTGTCCTGATAGATCTTCACCATATCCGCCCCAAAGGCCACCAACAGCACCTCACGCAGACCGCTGCCCACCGGCCGCGGCCGCTGCAGCTCGGCCACAGCAATTCGCGCCGCCGCCTCCAGCGGATAGCCGTACACCCCGCAACTGATCGCCGGAAAGGCGATGCTGACCAGCCCTTCGGCTTCGGCCAGGGCCAGGCTGTTGCGGTAGCAGTTGGCGAGGAGTTCGGGTTCGCGGCGAGTGCCGCCGTGCCAGACCGGCCCGACGGTGTGGATCACGAAGCGCGCCGGCAGGCGGAAGCCCGGGGTGATGCGTGCCTCGCCTGTAGGGCAGCCGCCTAGCGTGCGGCAGTGGGCGAGGAGCTCGGAGCCGGCGGCCCGGTGGATGGCGCCGTCGACGCCACCGCCACCAAGCAGCGAACTGTTGGCGGCATTGACGATGGCGTCGACGCTCAGGGTGGTGATATCACCCTGCCAGATTCGAATGTCCATGACGGGTACCTCCAAACGGAGGCTAGCCCCTTATTTGACCTCTTGCGGGGTCTCCTGACCCATGCAGCGCACGGCCTTGCGCTTGTTGTCCACCAGCACGCCGGTCAGGCCCTTCTGCTGGGTATCGAACAGCACCAGCACGCCGTCGATGCACTGGGCGACCTGCGGGGCAGCTTCCAGGGAAACCTTGTAATCCTCGCCCGGGATGGTCTTGAGCATGGTGAAGTCGGACAGCAGCAGGGCGTCCTCCGGTTTGGCGAAGTGAAGGTAGCCGTAGTACCAGAGCACCATCACGGTGCCGACAATGCTGCCGATGCCGGTGAGGATCAGTGGAATGGGGTTGCGTTCGCTCATTGGGGACTCTCTGTATTCGGGACTTCAGCCAGCCGGCGCAGTCCGACGAAGCCTTTCGGGTCTTCGAGGTAAAGCAGCATGACCTGCCGCCAGGTGGGATCGGCGAAGGTCTGCACATGGCCACCGCGGACCGGCTGGAACACCCGCGGCGGGGGCGCAGCTTGATACAAGCGCACGCCGTTGGAAAGAGGCACCACCGGATCGTCGATGCTGTGGTAGATCAGCATGGGCAGGCCTTTCAGCCCGCCGATTGCGCGGATAGCGCTGTCACTATCCGGAATCAGGAAGGACAGCGGGACCTGCAGCGGCCAGGTGACCAAAGCGTTGGAGAGGCTGTATTGGGCCACTTCGCGGTAGCTGGCGGGCACGCCGTCCAGCACCAGCGCCCTGAGTTGCTCGCGCCGCGCAGGGTGTTCGGCAAGATAATGCACCGCCAGCGCGCCGCCGATGCTCTGCCCCAGCAACACGACCGGCTTGCCCTGGACTTCCGGCGCCTGGTCGAGCCAGGCGAAGGCGGCCTCGATGTCCTGGTAGATCGCCGGCAGGCTGGGCGAGCCTTCGGAGCGGCCATAGCCACGGTAATCCAGTAGCAGCACCTGGTAACCCTGCGCCGGCAACCACCAGCTGCCGCCCAGGTGGGTAGCGACATTGCCGCCATTGCCATGCAGGTGCAGCACCGTGCCCTTCACGTCCACACCCGGTTTGGCTGGAAGCCACCAGGCATGCAGGCGCGTACCGTCAGCGGCGGTCAGGCTGATGTCGCGGTACTCCAGCTTGGCCTTCTCCGGGGTGATGGGCAGGTAGCGGTCGGGGTAGAAGAGCAGCGCGCTGCAGCCTTGCAGGAGCAGGACGAAGAGGATCGGCAAGAGGCGGGAACCGGGCATGTGCATTTCCTTCCTGAAACATCACAGGCCAGCCCTGCGGGCTGGTTGGCGAATGAATTCGCCGCTACAGGGTTCGTGCCGCCTTGCAGGGGGAGTGCCTTCGCCCCTGCAGGCTGGTCAGAGGATGTTGGCGTAGTCCGCCTCGATGCGGTCCAGGCTCAGGTGGTTGAGGAAGTTGGAGAAGCACATCCAGGCCGACAGCGCGTTGAGGTCGCGGAACTGCGGCGGCAGGTACTTGGGTGGTACCACCAGCCCCTCGTCCACCAGTTGGCGCAGGGTGCGGGTGTCTTCCAGGGTGGTCTTGCCGCAGAACAGGAGAGGGATCTGCTCCAGCTTGCCTTTGCGCACGGCCAGCTGGATGTAGTTGTAGATCAGGATGAAGCCCTTCAGGTAGGACAGGTCCTTGGTGAAGGGCAGCCCGCCCGGCAGCGAGCCACGGAAAGCACGGCTGGCGTTACCGTAGCTCTCTTCCATGCTGCAGCCCTGCTCGCGGTAGAAATGGTAGATCTCGAGGAAGTCCGCGCCCTCCTCCGCCATGTGGATGGCGCGGGTGCGGTTGGTCAGCCGGCGCAGGCGAGTCGGGTAAGAGGCGAAGGCGATGACCTCCATCAGGATCGCCAGGCCTTCCTGGGTCACGGTCGACGACGGCGGGCCCTTGGAGAGGAAGGTGCAGATCGGCTGATTCTGGCCGTTCAGGGTGGTCCCCACGTGTACCAGCCCTTCGTGGACTTCCAGGGCACGCACGTCGCGCTCGTTGAACATGGCGTCGGCACGCACCTTGATGTAGTCCGCCCCGGCCGCGGCATCCGCGACTATGCCGTCAGACTCGAAAACGCGGATGGTGTCGTCGCCGAACACGGCCGCCAGCCGACTCTGCAGCAAGCCCACGGCGTCCTTGGCGGTGAGGGTCTTGGCCTCGTCCTTGAGGTCGCCGCGATGGGCGATGTTGTTCAGGTAGTCCGAGAGCATCAGGCCGAGGTCGGCCAGGGTCGGGTCGCCGGCATGGAAGGCGTCGGAGGCGGCACCATAGAGTTCCTGGGAGATCAGGCCGAAATCCGCGGTGCCGCGTGCTTCGAGCATGCGGATGACCATGCGGTACTCCTTGCACATGCGCCGCATGATCTGCCCCACCGGGTTGAACTGGCCCAGGTGACGGGTGATATCGCGCTCGATGTTCTGGAATTCCAGCTTCTTCTCGACCGAGTCGAAGGCCAGCGGACGGCTGTCGTAGTAGGCGCGGTCCACCGGGGGCATGGCCTTGCCCTTGTGCTTGAGGAAGCCCTGGCGGACGCTGTCGTCCCATTTCACGGCGTCCAGCACGCGGATCGGCGTCTGCGCCTGGACGATACGGTCCGATAGCGCGCGAATGGTCTTCTGGTAATCGTCTGGCAGCTTGCGGCGGGTCATCGGTGGCTCACTCCTCGGTCGCGCGCTGGTACCGCGCCACTTCGACGAAAACGTCGGAGTTGGCGGGGTCGTCCAGCCAGCCGAAGACCACATCCAGCGGGCTGGTGATGAGCACGCCGTCGCCTTCCGGCATTTCCACGACCTGCCCCTGGAATTTGCCGTCCTGCATTTCCTGCTCGAAACGTTCGACATCCAGGTTGTAGACCACCAACTCGTTGTCGGTGGTCAGCTCGAATCCGGCGATGGCGAAGTTGGCACCAAGCCTCTTCGGCAGACCGGCCGAAAGGTACCAGCGGCGTCCATGGTGGGCGACGGTGAAGCCGAACTCCTCCATGCCCTCCAGGTTGTCCTTGCTGCCCTCGAAGCTGCGTGCCTTGTACAGGTTGGAGCCGGCGCGGCTGACCTCCAGGTACTGGCGCTCGCCCCACTCGTCCTTGCGGGTCCAGTCCCCGAGAAGTGGCATGGGTGCCGGCTCGTTGGCCGGGATCGGATCCTTGAAGGTGACCAGGCAGCCGCCCAACAGCAGGAAGGACAGGGCAACCACGGCACGCCAGACTTTCATTTCGCTCTCCTTGTGATAACGAAAAACCCCGCCTCGGCGGGGTTCGATCTATGCGCCTACAGTCCCATCACCAGGTAAAGGTAGCGTTTCAGGACGGCTCGCATCTCGTCGATGTCGAGGTTTTCCACCCCGTCGAGGAGGCCCTGATATTCCATCCGCAGAATGACGGCCGTCAACACCTTGGCGTCTTGAGTTGGCTCGGCCGAGCCCAGCACCTGGAAGAAATGCTCCGCGCCCTGCGACAGTATCCTGCGATGTGCGTCAGCAAGATTACGCAGGCCGGCGTTGAGCAGCGCTTCCTGGCGGAAGGCGTGTTCGGCGAGCAGTTGGTCGCGGTTTTCCTCCAACTGGCTGCGCACGTACTGGATGGCCAGCTCGACGATCTGGTCGGTCATCGCCCGGCGCGAGTCACCGTCGCGGCTGAGCACCGCAGCCATGGCCTGGAGGTCGTCCTCCACGCTGGCCCAGAAGGCCGCCATCACCGCCGAACTGCGCTCCACGAACTGGGCGAAGGTGTCGGTGATGAGGTCGTTGATGTCCTTGAAGTAATAGGTGGTGGCCGATAGCGGCACCTGGGCCTCGGCGGCCACGGCGCGATGGCGTACGGCACGCACGCCGTCACGGACGATGATGCGCATGGCGGCATCGAGGATCGCCTGGCGGCGCTGTTCGCTGCCCTGGCGGCTGGCCTTGCGGCCCTGGTACTTCACGCTTTCGGCTACCGCGCTGGCCACGCGGGCGGCACTGTCACTGCGGGACGTCTGGTTCAAGACAGGAAACCCTCCGATCTCACTCAAGGTGAAAGTGTTGACCATTTATCCGGCTATTCAATGCTGGGATGGGCAAGATTAAGGCTCTGTCGACCCTGACGAGCGCCAACTAGGAGCGGCGCCGGGGCAAAAGGTTCGCGCGCCGCACGGCAGCCAAGAAAAAACCGCCCGAAGGCGGTTTTTTCTTGCTCCTGCATCAAGCCTGCGGCCGCATGTGCGGGAACAGGATGACGTCTCGAATAGACGGCGAATTGGTGAGCAACATCACAAGACGGTCGATACCGATGCCTTCACCTGCGGTGGGCGGCATGCCGTACTCCAGGGCGTTGACGAAGTCGGCGTCGTAGTGCATGGCCTCGTCGTCACCAGCGTCCTTCTCCTTGACCTGCAGCATGAAGCGCTCGGCCTGGTCTTCGGCGTCGTTCAGCTCGGAGTAGGCGTTGGCGATCTCGCGGCCACCGATGAACAGCTCGAAGCGGTCGGTGACGCTCGGGTCCTGGTCGTTGCGGCGCGCCAGCGGCGACACTTCGAAAGGGTACTGGGTAATGAAGTGCGGCTGCTCCAGCTTGTGCTCCACCAGTTCCTCGAAAATCATCACCTGCAGCTTGCCCAGACCTTCGTGGCCGAGGACCTTGGCACCGGCCTTCTTGGCAATCTCGCGGGCCTTCTCGACATCGTTGAGGTCGGCGGCGGTGATTTCCGGGTTGTACTTGAGGATGGCGTCGAACACGGACAGGCGGACAAACGGCTCGCCGAAGTGGAAGACCTTGTCGCCGTAGGGCACGTCGGTGCTGCCGAGCACCGCCTGGGCCAGCTCGCGGAACAGTTCCTCGGTCAGGTCCATGTTGTCTTCGTAGTCGGCATACGCCTGGTAGAACTCGAGCATTGTGAACTCGGGGTTGTGCCGGGTCGAAACGCCTTCGTTACGGAAGTTGCGGTTGATCTCGAAGACCTTCTCGAAACCGCCGACCACCAGACGCTTGAGGTACAGCTCCGGCGCGATGCGCAGGAACATGGCCATGTCCAGCGCATTGTGATGGGTCGCGAACGGCTTGGCCGCAGCGCCACCGGGGATGGTCTGCAGCATCGGGGTTTCCACTTCGAGGAAACCGCGGTCACTGAGGAAGCGACGGATGTGGGCGATCACCTGGGAACGCACGCGGAAGGTGTTGCGGGTTTCCTCGTTGACGATCAGGTCGACGTAACGCTGGCGATAGCGCTGCTCGGTGTCGGTCAGGCCGTGGTGCTTGTCCGGCAGCGGGCGCAGCGACTTGGTCAGCAGGCGCACGCTGGTCATCTCGACGTACAGGTCGCCCTTGCCGGAACGGGCCAGGGTGCCTTCGGCGCCGATGATGTCGCCCAGGTCCCAGGTCTTGATCTCGGCCAGGGTCTCTTCGGGCAGAGTCTTGCGGTTCACGTAGACCTGCAGGCGGCCGCTGCTGTCCTGCAGGACGATGAAGGAACCACGGTTGAGCATGATGCGACCGGCGACCTTGACCGGGATGGCGGCTGCTTCCAGCTCTTCCTTGGTCTTGTCGGCGTACTCTTTCTGCAGGTCCGCAAAATAGTTGTCGCGGCGGAAGTCATTCGGGAAGGCGATGGCCTTGGCTTCACGCACGGCAGCAAGTTTTTCCTTGCGTTGGGCGATCAGCTTGTTTTCTTCCTGTTGCAGTTCGTGCTGGTCGAGTTGTTGGTCGCTCATGGTCGTTCTATCTGCCTGGCGTCTGTTTCAATTTGGGTAACCGTAGGACCGAGAGGGCGACTCGCCCTTGCTCGCGAAGCGTTCGATGCTCTTCGCGAGCAAGCCCGCTCCTACAAAAGTGTGGTGCGTCAAAGCCCTTGCTTGAGGCTGGCCTCGAGGTATTCGTCGATATCGCCGTCCAGCACCTTGTCGCAGTCGCTACGCTCGACGCCGGTACGCAGATCCTTGATCCGCGACTGGTCGAGTACATAGGAACGGATCTGGTGGCCCCAGCCGATATCGGACTTGGTGTCTTCCAGCGCCTGCGAGGCTGCGGTGCGCTTCTGCATCTCCTGCTCGTACAACTTGGCCCGCAGCATCTTCATGGCGGTGTCCTTGTTGGCGTGCTGGGAGCGCTCGTTCTGGCAGGCCACCACGGTGTTGGTCGGTACGTGGGTGATACGCACCGCGGAGTCGGTGGTGTTCACGTGCTGACCGCCCGCGCCGGAGGAGCGGTAGGTGTCGATGCGCAGGTCCGCCGGGTTGATCTCGATTTCGATGTTGTCATCGATTTCCGGCGAGACGAACACCGCGGTGAACGAGGTGTGGCGACGGTTGCCGGAGTCGAAGGGGCTCTTGCGCACCAGTCGATGCACGCCGATCTCGGTGCGCAGCCAGCCAAAGGCATACTCGCCCTTCACATGGACGGTGGCACCCTTGATGCCGGCGACTTCGCCTTCGGACAGTTCGATGATGGTGGCGTCGAAGCCGCGCTTGTCGGCCCAGCGCAGGTACATGCGCAGCAGCATGTTGGCCCAGTCCTGGGCTTCGGTACCGCCGGAGCCGGCCTGGATGTCCAGGTAGGCGTTGTTCATGTCCATCTCGCCACTGAACATGCGGCGGAATTCCAACTTCTCGAGAATCTCGCGCAGGCGCTCGACTTCGGCAGCGACGTCGTTCACTGCAGCTTCGTCGTTCTCCTCGACCGCCATGTCCAGCAGGTCGCGGGAATCGGCGAGGCCACCGGTGAGGTCGTCCAGGGTTTCGACGATCTGCGCCAGCTGGGCGCGTTCGCGGCCGAGATTCTGGGCGTATTCGGGGTTGTTCCAGACGTTGGGATCTTCGAGTTCGCGGTTTACTTCGACGAGACGATCATGCTTCTGATCGTAGTCAAAGATACCCCCGAATAGACAGGGTGCGATCGGAGAGGTCCTTGATGCTGTTCAGAATCGGGTTGATTTCCATGGCGGAAGCTCTCGCTGGCAAAACTTTCGGAAAAGCCGGCGAGTATACCCGAGTCACTGGAGGCCGGCAGCATGCCAGCCGCGATTTGCGCCGATCCGGCGACGCGCGGGAGCCCTGTGGGAGCGATTTAAATCGCGAATGAATCCGCTCCCACTCCGGTGGTGTCGGTCAGACGAGTTCCTGGCGCACCTGCCGCTCCAGTTCGACCTTGAGTCCCGGATCGAGCCGCAGCTGACGAGCCAGCTCTTCCAGGTAGGCACGCTCCATGAAGTGCTCTTCGTCCACCATCAGCACGCTGGCCAGGTACATCTCGGCGGCCATTTCCGGGGTGGTGGCCGCGCGAGCCACGTCGGCGGGGTCCAGCGGTTTGTTCAGTTCGGCGTCCAGCCAGCGGTGCAGTTCCGCGTCCTGGGTCAGCTTGCCCAGTGCTTCTTCTATAAGCTGGCGTTCGCGGGCATCCACATGGCCATCGGCCTTGGCCGCCGCCACCAGCGCCTTGAGGATGGCCTGGCTGTGCTGCTCGGCCTGGGGCGCGGGCAGGCGGTCGAGGGTCTGCGGTTCGGTTGTTGGCGCGTTCGCCTGCTGGGCCTGCCAGTTGCCATAGGCCTTGTACGCCAGCACGCCAAGCGCAGCCAGGCCGCCATAGGTCAGCGCCTTGCCGCCCAGTTTGCGCGCACTTTTGTTGCCCAGCAGAAGACCCAGTGCGCCTGCCGCCAGAGCGCCACCGCCCGCCCCCTTGAGCAGGCTGCCGAGATCGCCGTTGCCAGACTTGCCGCCCGAGAAGCCTCCCGATTTGCCGCCAGTTTTCTGTTGCAGCAGGTCCTGGCCGGATTTGAGCAGTTGGTCGAGCAGTCCGCGGGTATTCATCGAAGCCTCCAGATAAGTCCAAACCCAAAGATCGACCGACTCTAGCCGCTGGGATTCCCCGCGGCAGTTCACAGTGTGCTTCGAGATATTGCCGCGGGTCCGCAAGGTGGCGGGATTGACAGAATCCATCTAAAAAAGCGAAACGCTCGTTCAGATTTCGATATTCCCTATCCATCGGCCGCCATCCAGACGCGAACCACGCCCATGATGACCCTCCGCCAGATCCGCCACTTCATCGCCGTTGCCGAGACCGGCTCCATCTCCGCCGCGGCCCAGGCGGTGTTCATTTCCCAATCAACCCTGACCCTGGCCATCCAGCAACTGGAGGAAGAGATCGGCGTCAGCCTGTTCAATCGCCACGCCAAGGGCATGTCCCTGACCCATCAGGGTCATCAGTTCCTGCGTCAGGCGCACCTGATCCTGGCGACGGTGGAGAACGCCAAGCGCAGCCTGCAACAGAGCACCGACCAGGTGGCCGGCAGCCTCACCATCGGCGTGACCAGCCTGGTGGCCGGTTACTACCTGGCCGACCTCATCACCCGTTTCCAGCGCGCCTACCCCAACGTGAAAACCCGGGTGGTCGAAGACGAGCGCCCCTACATCGAGCATTTGCTGGTCAGCGGCGAGATCGATGTGGGCGTGCTGATCCTCTCCAACCTGGAAGACCGCCACGCCTTGCAGACCGAGGTGCTGACCCATTCGCCCCATCGTCTCTGGTTGCCGGCCCAGCACCCGCTGCTGGAGCGCGACAGCATCAGCCTGGCGGACGTGTCAGGCGAGCCGCTGATCCAGCTCAACGCCGACGAGATGGGCCTGCACACCCAGCGCATCTGGTCCCGCGCCGGACTCACGCCCCAGGTGACCTTGCGCACCGCGTCGGTGGAAGCGGTGCGAAGCCTGGTGGCAGCGGGCCTCGGCCTGTCGATCCAGCCGGATATGACCTACCGCCCCTGGTCGCTGGAAGGCGACATCATCGAGGCCCGCCCGCTGGTGGACCTGGGCGCCCCACTGGACGTGGGCCTGGCCTGGCGACGCGGTACCGCCCGCCCGACCCTGGTGGACCCTTTCCTCACCGTGGCGCGGGAACAGCCGAACAACCGCAGGCCTTCGATTTAATCGAACGCCACTTTCAATATTTAGAATTTGTCGACCCCAGGCCCGGCCTCTAGTCTCTGCTCCCCATAAGCAGAGGCATGCCGGGCCCACCCAGGGAGCACCGGGATGACTGAAGAACAAAAACCCGAGAAGAAACGAGCCAGCAAGATGACCGGCGCCGCCAGCACACCGACCCTGCACACCGAACTGCTGATCGACGGCCAGCTCGTCATCGGCGAAGGGTTGGCCGAGCCGATCATCAACCCCGCCAGCGGCGAAACCCTGGTAGCCATTGCCGAAGCGTCCATCGAGCAGGTGGAAGCCGCCGTCGCTGCCGCTAACCGAGCCTTCCCCCGTTGGTCGCGCACCACCCCCGCGCAACGCGCCGCCGCCCTGCTGGCCATCGCCGATGCCATCGAGAAACGTGCCGACCAGTTGTCCCGCCTGGAAGCCCTGAACTGTGGCAAGCCGCTGCACCTGGCGCGCCAGGACGACATCCCCGCCACTGCTGACGTGTTCCGCTTTTTCGCCGGCGCCGTGCGCTGCCAGCAAGGCCAGCTCGCCGGCGAGTACATTCCCGGCCACACCAGCCTGGTGCGCCGCGATCCGGTCGGCGTGGTGGCCTCCATCGCACCCTGGAACTACCCGCTGATGATGGCGGCCTGGAAGATCGCCCCGGCGCTCGCTGCCGGCAACACGCTGATCTTCAAGCCATCCGAGCACACCCCGCTGTCGATCCTGGCCCTGGCGCCGGCATTGGCCGAAATCCTCCCGCCGGGGGTGATCAACATCCTCTGCGGCGGCGGCGACAGCGTCGGCAGTCAGTTGGTGAGCCACCCGCGGGTGCGCATGGTGTCGCTCACCGGCGACATCGTCACCGGCCAGAAGATCCTGCAGAGCGCCGCCCGCACCCTGAAACGCACCCACCTGGAACTGGGCGGCAAGGCACCGGTGATCGTCTGCAACGACGCCGATCTCGACGCCGTGGTCCAGGGCGTGCGCACCCATGGCTACTACAACGCCGGCCAGGACTGCACCGCTGCCTGCCGCATCTACGCCCAGGCCGGCATCCACGACCGCCTGGTGAGCGAACTGGGCGAGGCCGTGGCCAGCCTGCGCTTCGCCCGCAAGCGCGACCAGGACAATGAAATCGGCCCGCTGATCAGCTCGCGCCAGCGCGACCGCGTGGCCAGTTTCGTCGAACGCGCCCTGGGCCAACCGCACATCGAACGGGTCACCGGCGCCGCGGTGCATTCCGGCGCGGGTTTCTACTACCAGCCCACCCTGCTGGCCGGCTGCAAGCAGCAAGACGAGATCGTCCAGCGCGAAGTCTTCGGCCCGGTGGTCACCGTCACCCGCTTCGACGAACTGGCCCAGGCCGTGGACTGGGCCAACGACTCCGAGTACGGCCTGGCCTCCTCCGTCTGGACCCAGAACCTGGACAAGGCCATGCAGGTCGCCGCGCGGCTGCAGTATGGCTGCACCTGGATCAACACCCATTTCATGCTGGCCAGCGAGATGCCCCATGGCGGGCTCAAGCGCTCCGGCTACGGCAAGGACCTGTCCAGCGACTCCTTGCAGGACTACAGCGTGGTGCGCCACATCATGGCCCGCCACGGAAACGACCTCTAAGAGAGATAAAAGGCCCTGAAGGCCGGCATCACCTGCTTGATCTGCCCCGACCAATAACGAAAAAGAGGGAACATCATGTCCGTGCGCAAAACCGCCCTGCTCAGCGCAGTGGCCACCGCGATCCTGGCCAGCACCAGCCTCCAGGCCGCCGAAGCCCTGAAACAAGTCGGAGCCGGCGAAGGCCAGCTCGACATCATCGCCTGGCCCGGCTACATCGAGCGCGGCGAGTCGGACAAGAACTACGACTGGGTCACCCAGTTCGAACAGGACACCGGCTGCAAGGTCAACGTGAAGACCGCCGCCACCTCCGACGAGATGGTCAGCCTGATGGCCAAGGGCGGCTATGACCTGGTCACCGCGTCCGGCGACGCCTCGCTGCGCCTGATCTATGGCAAGCGCGTACAGCCGATCAATCCGGAGCTGATCCCCAACCTGAAGAACCTCGACCCGCGCCTGAAAGACGCGCCCTGGTTCACCGTCGAGGGTAAATCCTACGGTACGCCCTACCAGTGGGGCCCGAACCTGCTGATGTACAACACCAAGGCCTTCAAGCAGGCGCCGGACAGCTGGAGCGCCGTGTTCGAGCCCCAGCAACTGGCCGACGGCAAGGCCAACAAGGGCCGCGTGCAGGCTTACGACGGCCCGATCTATATCGCCGATGCCGCTCTCTACCTGAAGTCTGCCAAACCGGAACTGGGCATCCAGGACCCCTACCAGCTCACCGAAGAGCAGTACGCCGCCGTGCTCGACCTGCTGCGCAAGCAACACAGCCTGGTACACCGCTACTGGCACGACGCGACCGTGCAGATGAGCGACTTCAAGAACGAAGGCGTGGCCGCCTCCAGCACCTGGGGCTACATGGCCAACACCCTGAAAGCCGAAGGCCAGCCAGTCGCCACCGTGTTCCCGAAGGAAGGCGTCACCGGTTGGGCCGACACCACCATGCTGCACGCCGAGGCCAAGCACCCGAGCTGCGCCTACAAGTGGATGAACTGGTCGCTCGAACCCAAGGTCCAGGGCGACGTCTCTGCCTGGTTCGGCGCCCTGCCGGCCGTGCCCGCCGGCTGCAAGGCCAGCGCCCTGCTCGGTGCCGAGGGTTGTGCCACCAACGGCTATGACCAGTTCGACAAGATCGCCTTCTGGAAAACCCCGCAGGCCGAGGGCGGCAAGTTCGTCCCCTATAGCCGCTGGACCCAGGACTACATCGCGATCATGGGCGGTCGCTGAACTGGCTGCGCGACCTGATGGCGGCGTTGCGTCCTCACTCGGCGCTTCGCCTACCAGAAGGTATGTCTCGCGCCTCGCTGCGGGGCGCCTTGCCCTCAGGCCGCTCGCTCAGTCCAGCCCTTAGCACGATGAAACCTTCCCTCTCCCTCTGGGAGAGGGAGCTTGTCCGCACCACCTGAAATTCCCGCAGGGCTTCCACCGCGAAGCCCCGCCCAAGTCATGTCTTTTTTTGCGTCACCGGAGCACCGCACCATGACACTTGCTGTCCAGTTCACCCAGGTTTCCCGCCAGTTCGGTGAGGTCAAGGCCGTCGACCGGGTATCCATCGATATCAAGGACGGCGAGTTCTTCTCCATGCTCGGCCCATCCGGCTCGGGCAAGACCACCTGCCTGCGCCTGATCGCCGGCTTCGAGCAGCCCACTTCAGGTTCCATCCGCATTCACGGCGAAGAGGCCGCCGGCCTGCCGCCCTACGAGCGCGATGTGAACACCGTGTTCCAGGACTACGCGCTGTTTCCGCACATGAACGTGCGCGACAACGTCGCCTACGGCCTGAAGGTAAAAGGCGTGGCCAAGGCCGAGCGCCTGGCCCGCGCCGAGGAAGCCCTGGGGATGGTCGCCCTGGCTGGTTACGGCGAGCGCAAGCCGGCGCAGCTTTCCGGCGGCCAGCGCCAGCGCGTGGCCCTGGCCCGTGCGCTGGTCAACCGTCCGCGCGTGCTGCTGCTGGACGAGCCGCTGGGTGCGCTGGACCTCAAGCTGCGCGAGCAGATGCAGAGCGAGTTGAAGAAGCTGCAGCGCCAGCTCGGCATCACCTTCATCTTCGTCACCCACGACCAGGGCGAAGCGCTGTCCATGTCCGACCGCGTGGCCGTATTCAACAAGGGCCGCATCGAACAGGTGGACACCCCACGCAACCTCTACATGAAGCCGGCGACCCCCTTCGTCGCGGAATTCGTCGGCACCTCCAACGTCCTGCGCGGCGACCTGGCGCGCCAACTCACCGGCACCGAGCAGCCGTTCTCCATCCGCCCCGAGCATATCCGCTTCGCCAGTGGCGAGCGCAACGGCAGCGATGTGGAGATCAGCGGCCTGCTGCACGACATCCAGTACCAGGGCGCCGCCACCCGCTATGAGATCCGTCTGGATAACGGCCAGAACCTCTGTGTCAGCCTGGCCAACAGCCAGTGGCAGGACGCCGCGCCGCTGCACCAGCAGGGCCAGGTGGTTACCGCCCGCTGGGCTCGCGATGCCATGGTCCAGCTGACCGAGGGTGCGTGACATGGAACTGACCCTCAACGCCGAGCGGCCGCGCGCCGCCAATGGCCTGATGCGCAGGTTGTCGAGCCTGCTCTACCGCCGCCCGACCCTGTACCTCTCCCTGCTGCTGGTGCCGCCGCTGCTGTGGTTCGGCGCGATCTACCTGGGCTCGCTGCTGACGCTGCTCTGGCAGGGTTTCTACACCTTCGACGACTTCACCATGGCGGTGTCGACGGACCTCACCCTGGCCAACTTCGCCGCACTGTTCCAGGCCGCGAACTTCGACATCATCCTGCGCACGATGAGCATGGCCATCGCCGTGTCCATCGCCAGCGCCGCCCTGGCCTTCCCCATCGCCTACTACATGGCGCGCTACACCACGGGCAAGACCAAGGCGTTCTTCTACATCGCGGTGATGATGCCCATGTGGGCCAGCTACATCGTCAAGGCCTACGCCTGGACCCTGCTGCTGGCCAAGGGCGGCGTGGTGATGTGGTTCGTCCAGGCGCTGCACCTGGAGCCGCTGCTGGAACTGCTGCTGGGTGTTCCCGGCGTGGGTGGCAGCACGCTGTCGACCTCGCACCTGGGACGCTTCCTGGTGTTCGTCTACATCTGGCTGCCGTTCATGATCCTGCCGATCCAGGCCTCCCTGGAGCGCTTGCCGCCATCGCTGCTGCAAGCCTCGGCCGACCTTGGCGCACACCCGCGCCAGACCTTCATGCAAGTGATCCTGCCGCTGTCCATCCCGGGCATCGCCGCGGGCTCCATCTTCACCTTCAGCCTCACCCTGGGCGACTTCATCGTGCCGCAGCTGGTGGGCCCGCCCGGTTACTTCATCGGCAGCATGGTCTACGCCCAGCAGGGCGCCATCGGCAACATGCCCATGGCCGCCGCCTTCACCCTGGTACCGATCGTGCTGATCGCCGTGTACCTGTCCATCGTCAAACGCCTGGGGGCCTTCGATGCACTCTGAAAAAGCCTCTATGGGCCTCAAAGCGGCCGCCTGGGGCGGGCTGGCCTTCCTGCACATCCCGATCCTGATCATCTTCCTGTACGCCTTCAACACCGAAGACGCCGCCTTCAGCTTCCCGCCGCAGGGCTTCACCCTGCACTGGTTCAGCGTCGCCTTCGGCCGCGCCGACGTGCTGGAAGCGATCAAGCTGTCGGCGCAGGTGGCTGCCATCGCCACCCTGATCGCCATGGTGCTCGGTACCCTGGCAGCGGCTGCGCTCTACCGCCGCAGTTTCTTCGGCAAGGAAGGCATCTCGCTGATGCTGATCCTGCCAATCGCCCTGCCCGGCATCATCACCGGCATCGCGCTGCTGTCGGCGTTCAAGGGGCTGGGCATCGAACCGGGCCTGCTGACCATCGTCATCGGCCACGCCACCTTCTGCGTGGTGATTGTCCACAACAACGTGATCGCGCGGTTCCGCCGCACCTCCCACAGCCTCATCGAAGCCTCGATGGACCTGGGCGCCGACGGCTGGCAGACCTTCCGCCACATCATCCTGCCGAACCTGGGCTCGGCCCTGCTGGCAGGCGGCATGCTGGCCTTCGCGCTGTCTTTCGACGAGATCATCGTCACCACCTTCACCGCCGGCCACGAACGCACCCTGCCGATCTGGCTGCTCAACCAGCTCAGCCGCCCGCGCGACGTCCCCGTGACCAACGTGGTGGCAATGCTGGTGATGCTGGTGACCATGCTGCCCATCCTCGGCGCCTACTACCTGACCAAGGGTGGCGAGGGCGTGGCGGGTAGCGGGAAGTAAGAGTTCAAGGCCTGCACCCTCTCCCTCGCTTTGCTCCTCTCTCCCTCAGGGAGAGGGGCCGGGGGAGAGGGCAGTCCGAGCCGCACACGACAACCCTCACCCCAACCCCTCTCCCGGGGGGAGAGGGGCTAGACCGAACGAGGACTCACCCCATGCAAACCAAGCTCCTGATCAATGGCCAGCTCGTCGCCGGCGAAGGCCCCAGCCTCGCTGTGCTCAACCCGTCCCTGGGCAGCGCCCTGGTGGAAATCGCCGAGGCCAGCCCGGCCCAGGTCGACGCCGCCGTGCGGGCCGCCGACGCCGCTTTCCCGGCCTGGTCGCAGACCCCGCCGAAGGACCGCGCCACCCTGCTGCTGAAACTCGCCGACACCATCGACGCCCACGCAGAAGAACTGGCCCGCCTGGAATCACAGAACTGCGGCAAACCCTACGCCGCCGCGCTGAACGACGAACTGCCGGCCATCGCCGATGTGTTCCGCTTCTTCGCCGGCGCCAGCCGCTGCATGAGCGGTTCTGCGGCAGGTGAATACCTGCCCGGCCACACCTCGATGATCCGCCGCGACCCGGTCGGCGTGGTCGCCTCCATCGCGCCGTGGAACTACCCGCTGATGATGGCCGCCTGGAAGCTCGGCCCGGCCCTGGCCGCCGGCAACACCGTGGTGCTGAAACCCTCCGAGCAGACCCCGCTGACCGCACTGAAACTCGCCGAGTTCATCGCCCAGATCTTCCCCGCTGGCGTGGTGAACCTGGTCTTCGGCCGTGGCCCGACTGTCGGTGAGCCGCTGGTGACCCATCCGAAAGTCCGCATGGTGTCCCTGACCGGCTCGGTCGCCACCGGTTCGCGCATCATCGCCGGCACCGCCGACAGCGTGAAACGCATGCACATGGAGCTGGGTGGCAAGGCGCCGGTGATCATCTTCGACGACGCCGACATCGACGCCGCCGTGGAAGGCATCCGCACCTTCGGCTTCTACAACGCAGGCCAGGACTGCACCGCCGCCTGCCGCATCTACGCGCAGAAGGGCATCTACGAGCGCTTCGTGGCCAAGCTGGGCGAAGCCGTGGGCAGCATCCAGACCGGCCTGCAGGACGACCCGGCCACCGAGCTCGGCCCGCTGATCACCGAGCAGCACCTGGAGCGCGTCGAAGGCTTCGTCCAGCGCGCCGCCGCCCTGCCGCACATCCAGGTGGTCACCGGTGGCGCGCGTGTCGACGGCCCCGGCTTCTTCTTCCAGCCCACCGTGCTCGCCGGCGCTGGCCAGGACGACGAGATCGTCCGCCGCGAAGTGTTCGGCCCGGTGGTTTCCGTCACCGCCTTCGACAGCGAGGAGCAGGTGCTGGAATGGGCCAACGATTCCGACTACGGACTGGCCTCTTCCCTCTGGACGTCCGACGTCGGCCGCGCCCACCGCCTGTCCGCGCGCCTGCAATACGGCTGCACCTGGGTCAACACTCATTTCATGCTGGTCAGCGAAATGCCCCACGGCGGCGTCAAGCACTCCGGCTACGGCAAGGACATGTCCATGTATGGGTTGGAGGACTACACCGCCATTCGCCACGTGATGTTCAAGCACTGATCCGGCCGCCGCTCGCTTGCCCGGGCGTTGTTGAGAAGAGCGTCGAAATGCTCATGTACAACAGTACATTCCGCGTTCTCCGCACTTCTCGCCTAGCCCGCGCGGCGTGAGCGACGCCCGCATTCGCGCCACCTCAAACAGGAGCACGAGCAATGCGTAACACCTTGCGTAATTTCAGCTTCATCCTGCTTTGCACCCTGGCCGGGATGGCCCAGGCGGCCGACGATGCCAAGGCGATAGTCGCCGGCTACATGGCTGCCTGGAATGCTCACGATGTCGACAAGGCCGCCAGCTTCCTGGCCGAGGACGCGGTGTACTTCGACGCCACCGTCGGTACGCCGCAACAAGGCCGTGCCGCTGCCCGCGACAACGTGATCAAGGTGTTCATCACCGCCGTGCCGAACCTCACCTGGAAGATGACCAGCGAGCCCATCGTCAGTGCCGACGGCATTGCCTTCCAATGGGAATTCGCCGGCACCAACAGCGGCGCCTGGAGTGCCGAAACCCCGGCCACCCACAAGCCGCTGAAGTTCGAAGGCGTGAGTTTCATCCGCGTGAAGAACGGCAAGATCACCTACCAGGGCGACTACTACGACGCCCTCGGTTTCAACAAGCAGCTCGGCTGGTAAGCCAAAGCTCTCCGGAGCGCCCTGCAGGTCGGGCAGAGGTATGAAGCCCAACGCATCATCGTTGGGCTTCTTTCACCACTCTCGCCGGAATCTCCCCGCTGGGGGCGCTACGCATGGGGTCCCGCTACCCTTCGACTCCCGCCGCCGCCGCCAACCCCTTCTCCGCCAGCCACGCCAGATTGAACAACCGCCCGGCATACAACCCACCCCGGTCGCAGAGCAGGGTGACGATCCGGTGACCCGGCCCGAGCTGTCGGGCGACTTGCACGGCGGCGGCCAGGTTGATGCCGGATGAACCGCCGACGAACAAGCCCTCCTCCCGCAGCAGGTGATAGACCATGGCCACGCAGGCGGGATCGTCCACCTGAACGGCGTCGTCTATGGGGGTGCCTTCGAGGTTGGCCGTGATGCGCGTGGTGCCGATGCCTTCGGTGATGGAGCTGCCCTCGGCCACCAGCTCGCCGCGTTTCACCCAGTTGTAGAGCGCACTGCCCATCGGGTCGGCGAGCACGATGCGGACCTGTGGATCACGCGCCTTGAGGTAGCGCGCCACGCCAGCCAGGGTGCCGCCGGTACCCGTGGCGCAGACGAAGGCATCCAGCTGGCCGTCGGTTTCAGCCCAGATTTCCGGGCCAGTGGTCTCGAAATGGGCCTGGCGATTGGCGACGTTATCGAACTGGTTGGCCCAGATGGCGCCCGGCAGCTCGGCGGCGAGGCGCCCGGCGATCTTCTGGTAGTTGTCCGGGTCCTTGTAGGGCTTGGGCGGCACCGGCCGCACTTCAGCTCCCAGGGTGCGCAACAGGTCGAGCTTTTCCGGCGACTGGTTGTCGGGAATCACGATGATGCAGCGGTAGCCCCGTGCCGCACAGATATGCGCCAGGCCTATGCCGGTGTTGCCAGCGGTGCCTTCCACCACGGTACCGCCGGGATACAGCAGGCCCTGGCGTTCGGCGTCGTCGATGATGGAGCGGGCCGCGCGATCCTTGACCGAGCCGCCGGGGTTGAGGAATTCGGCCTTGGCCAGGATGTCGCAGCCGGTCTCGGCGCAGAGGCTATCCAGACGCAGAAGTGGCGTGTTGCCGACGCCGCCGATGAAACCTTCGCGAATCGCCATGCTGCTCCTCCCGCAGGTGCATGGGGACGAACAGTTTCAGTCTAGCCGCACGCTAGTGGGACTGGCCCTCTTCGAACTTGTGCTTGATGAGATCCGAGACGGTTGCCGTCATGACCGCCGTGGAAACCCCGAACATCAGGATGCCGTTGGCGGCCTCCAGCGGGCCCAGCAGCCGCCATTGCTCGGTCATGACAATGTCGCCGTAGCCCAGCGTGGCGAAGTTCACCCCCGAGTGATAAATCGCCGTGGCGAAGCTGTCGAATTCCCCCAGCATCAGGAACAGAGCCCCCCACACCGCCATCTGGACGAAATTGCCCAGCAGCATCACCAGCATCACCGCCGACAGCAGCAGCGTGACGCGCCAGCGTGATAGATGAACTCTTCCGCTTCGCACGTAGTGGATGTACGGCCTCAGGCTGAAGGCCACGAACACCGACTGCATGAACAGGCAGAGCACCATCACGGGAATTCCAACCAGCAGATTGATCAGCATCGAACAGACCTCTCAAAGGGCGGCACGGCCTTGCCGGTGAAAACGCCGGCGGTCGATCAGGTAGACCGCCACACAGGCGTACAGGGTGACGGCGATGAACAGCCCCATACGTACCGCGAAGGCGGTGTAGACATCCTTGCCAGCCTCGCTGTCCTGCACCGACTGCCCCAGCAGGATGATCAGGGTCACCAGGGTGTTCATCCAGAATCCCGGTGTCTGTCGGGTCGCCACCAGCGCATAGAGCCGGCGCGCCAGCAGCAGCCCGAACAGGAGCATCCAGAGAAAGAACATCCACAGGTGCGGGAACAGGCTCAGGGCAGCCCAGAACAACATCGCGAGCAGGCCACCGAGCAGGGTCGAGCCCAACAGCTCGCGCCCGGCATTGCGAGCGGAGGCGCCGCAGACCTGCTGGCCCAGGCTGACCGCCTTCATGATCAGCGGCATGTAGCTGGAAGGGTCGATCAGCGCCAGCAGGAAAGCTGGCAGCACTACCAGTGCGGCACGTAGCGCAATCCAGGCAGATTCGCTGTCTCCCAGCACCGGGCGGCTCGGCGAGGCCGGGGCACTGGCCGGCTCCGGGAACAGCCAGTGGCTGACCGCAGCGACCAGCACGGCGAGCACGATGCCCTTGGCCAGGGCCTCGATGACCGTGACCGCCAAGCCGAAATCGAAGGTGCCGGCCGCGGAAATCATGGTCAGGCCGACCACCAGGAACTGCGTCACCAGGGGATTGCCTCCGCGCAGGCCGTAGCGGAAGCAAAGGAACAGGCACAGCCCCACCAGCAGGAAGCCACTGGGCGGCGCATGGCGCAGCAGCGGGATCATCAGCAGGCCGCTGCCGGTGGTCAGCATGATGAGCAGGGCCAGGGCCGGGGCCGCCTTGAGGGGCAGCGGGCGGTTGTTGGTGACCAACAGCAGGAGAACGAAGATCGGCGGCAGGAAGGGTATCGGCACGGCAAAGCCGAAGCTGATCGCCAGGCACAGCGCGACACCGCTGGCCATGCGCAGCGCCCGTCGACCGCGTGGATCGCCGTCAGTAGGCATAGGACAGCCAGCTCATCAGGTAGATGAACAACCGGCCCAGGGGATTGAGCGGATTGCCCTCGCTCGGAAACGCCATGACCTCCGCCTGGCCACCGACGCGCAGGCCACGCAGCTGCTCCAGTTCACCGGGGGCGAACTCCACGATCACTGGGAAGCGCTGCGCCGGGCGCAACCAGTCGCGGCTGTTATCCACAGTCGGCAGGGTGCCAGGGGCCGGGGCCTGCCCGACGCTGACGCCATACCCGATGCTGCGTACCTTTCCGTCGAACAGCCGTCCCGGCAGGGCGTCGAGCACGATGGCCACGGGCGTGCCGACCTCGACATGACCCAGGTTGTTCTCGGTCATCTCGGCGCTCAGCCACAGGTCGTGGATGGCGATCTGGGTCATGACCGGGCTGCCAGCGCCGACGTACTGGCCGACATCGGTGCGCAGGTCGGTGATCAGGCCAGCGGAACGGGCCTTCACCCGGGTATTGGCCAGATCGAGTTCAGCTTTTTCCAACGCGGTGGCGGCACTGCGCAACTGCGCGTTCTCCTCATCGCTGCCGCCCTGCTGCTCGCGCGCGCGCTGCACTTCGGCGCGTGCCGCTGCCACCTGGCTGATGGCCTGCTCGAGGGTCGCCCGCGCCCCTTCCAGGCGACGCACGGAGATGGTGCCCGGATCGTCCTGATACAGCCGCTCCAGGCGATCGTTGTCTTGCCGCGCCTTCAGTTCATTGGCCTGGGCGGCTCGCAGCGACGCCAGTGCCGAGTCGATGGCGGCGGTGCTGGCACCGATCTGTCGGCGAACGGTTTCGAGATCGGCCCGGGCGCGGTCGGCGGCGATCTGGTACTGCTCCGGGTCCACTTCGAAGAGCACCGCGCCGGCCTCGACGTCCTGGTTGTTGCGCACATGCACCTTGGTGACCCGGCCGGCGACTTCGGCCGCTACCGGCACCACGAAGGCCTGCACCCGTGCCTGCTGGGTATAGGGGGTGAATCGATCCGCCAGGAGGTACCAGGCCAGCGTCAGGACGATGACCAGCGCCACCCATTTCGTCCCCTTCGCGGCCGCATCGGGCGCTCCGGCTGGTTCGGGCTTCGCCGTTTCCTCGGCCGGGGCCTGCGGTTGTTCGCTCATTCTCGTTCACCTTGCTCGGTATCAGCGTCTGGCCCGGCCGCAGCCGGCGGCTCGTCCAGCAGATCGTCCCAGTCGGTACGCCGTTGCATCTGCTCGCGGGTGGAGTCGTCGATCATGGGGCCGTCCCGGTACCAACCACCGCCGAGGGCCTTGTACAAGCCGATCAGGTTGCTGACTGCATCACTGCGGCTGAGCAGGTAGGTTTCCTGCTGCTGGAACAGCTCGCGCTGGGCATCCAGCACCCGCTGGAAGTCGGCGAAGCCTTCGATGTATTGGGCGTTGGCCAGGTCCAGCGAACGCAGGGCAGACAGCGCGCTCTCGCGGCGGATGCGCTCGCTTTCCAGCGCCTTGGCCAGCCCGGTGGCGGCGTCGTCGGCCTCGCGCGCGGCCTGGCGCACCCGGTCACGGTAGGCCTCGATCAACTGCTGCAAGCGGGCGTCCTGCACACGCACGTCGTTCTTGATCCGGCCGTGGTCGAACAGGTTCCAGGCCAGGCTGGGACCGCCGACCAGGTCCAGGGTGTCCGATGCGCCATCTAGGCTTGAGGCACTCCAGGCAATGCTGCCCAGCAAGGCCACCGAGGGATACAGATCGGCCTCGGAGAAACCGATCAGCGCCGACTGGGCGGCGACCGCCAGTTCGGCTGAACGCACATCCGGCCTGCGCAGCAGCAGATTGGCCGGAACATCCTGCAGCACCGCAGCATCGGGAAGCGGAATGAGCCCGACCCGCTCGGCCAGTTCAGGCAAAGGGCCCGGTGGCCGACCGATCAGCACGGCGAGTGCGTTGCGCGTCCTGGCTACCTGGCTCTCCAGGTCGGGAATGGTCGCCAGGGTGCCCAGGTACTGGGTTTTCGCCTGCTGGAAGTCCAGTTCGGAACTGTCGCCACTGCGGAACAGCCGCTCGGTGATCTCGAAGCTGCGCTTCTGCCGTTCCGCGTTTTCCTGGGCGATGCGCAGGCGAGCCTCGAAAGTCCGTAGGACGAAGTAGGTATCCGCCACCTGGGCACGCAGCAGCACCAGGGCGTCTTCGTAGTTGGCCCGGGCAGCGAAGTAGGCCGCATCCGCAGATTCGATGGCGCGACTGAATCGGCCCCAGAAGTCCAGTTCCCAGGCAATGTCGAACGCGGCGCCATACTGCCAGGAATGGCTATCCTGGGGATTGCGGCCACCGGACTGGTCACGGTCCAGGTAGAGGCTATCGGCACTGGCCTGTTGGAACTGCGGGTAGCGACCACTCACTGCGATACCCAGTTGCGCACGGGCCTCCATCACCCGCAGGCCGGCAATTTCGAGGCTGGCGTTGTACGCGTCCGCCTCGGCGATCAGGGCATCCAGGGTCGGGTCCTCGAACACCCGCCACCACTGCAGGAAGTCCGGCTCCGGTCGGTCGAGGCTCATCTGCTCCAGCGCGGGGCTGCTCCAGTGCTCCACCCAGGGCTCGCGGGGCGACTGAAAATCCGGCCCCAGCCGCACACAGCCGCCGAGGCCAAGCACACCGAGCAGGATCAGACGGAAGGCGACGGAGTGGACCATGGCACCGGGTCCGGCTCAGGTCGCTCGCCCCTCCTCTTCCGCGTTCGCGTCCAGCGCCGTGGGCTGGTCCTCCACCCAGTGCCAGAAGAGCATGTAGCCGACGGCCAGCATGACCGGACCAATGAACAGCCCGATGATGCCGCCGGTGACCATGCCACCCAGGGCGCCGATCAGCACCACGGGCATCGGCACGTTGACACCACGTCCCAGCAGCAGGGGTTTCAGGACGTTGTCCGACATCCCGGCAACGAAGGTGTAGATGGCGAAGATGATGGTGCCGGCGGTCGCTCCTTGGGTGGCGAACACGAAGATGATCACCGGAATGGTGATCAGCAATGCGGGCAGTTGCATGATGCCCAGCAGCAACACGCCGAGCGCCAGGAGGCCAGCGCCCGGGATCCCCATCAGCACGAAGGCGATGCCCACCAGCAGCATCTGGATGAAGGCAATGCCGACCACGCCCTGGGCCACTGCGCGAATGGTCGCCGTGCAAAGATCGGCGATCTGCGGGCCGCGGTCCGGCCCGGAGATGCGCGAAGCGATCTGTACGGCACTGCGGTGACCGTTCTCGCCAAAGGCCATGAAGATACCTGCCACGATCAATGCGGCGATGAACAGCAAAAAGCCCGCCCCTACGCCGGCCAGCTTGCCGAACATGCTCATGCCGAAGCCGCGCAGGTGGGGCAGTAGCTTCTTCATCAGGCTGCTCAGGTCGACCGACGCCTGCTGCCAGAAGTCGAACAGTGGCTGGCCGATCAGGGGCCAACTGGCAACGGACGCGTTGGGTGATGGAATGTCCAGCTCACCGCCCTTGAACAGCTCGATGGCCGCCTGCACCGACTCGGCCATGGAAGACGCCAGCAAGTAGATCGGCACCATCAGCAGGATCAGGGAAACCAGGACGATCAGCGTGGCCACGTGGCCATCACGCATGCCCATCTTGGCCTTCAGGCTCTGATGCAGTGGGTAGAACGTGACCCCCAGGATCAATGCCCAGAGCATCAGGTTGAGGAAGGGATGGAAAACCTGGTAGCAGGAAATGGCGAGGATCGCGACCAGGCCTGCTCGAATGAGCACGTCCATCAGACCGCGAGACAGGATCCTTTCCGAAACGGAACTTGGCAGCATCGAACTCTCCTTCTGCTGTAGCAATCAGGCAAAACCAGTCGGACATTCCTACTGCTTGGCAGCGATCCAACGGACGTACGGCGCGAGATCCTCAAGCCGCACTGGAGTCTGATCCAAGTCATTTCTGTTCAATGATCGTCATTTTTGTCGGTTCCCGGCCTCGACACCCCTATCGTGTCGAGCCTGCAGCGACATCTGCGATCCGCTGCTGAATCGGCTGAATACCAGCATAGTCGCTACTCGACGATTGGTAGTCCCCTTGCGAGACGGGCTCTCGCAAGGGATGCCCACTGGCGTGCGCCGGGGGGGGGCGATACGGATGTGGCGCTGGTTTGGGATCAGGCCGTCGGCTCGCCAATATCCTCGTTCCACAACTCCGGCCGGGCTTCGATGAAATCCTCCATGAGCTTCACGCATTCGGCGTCCTGCAGGACCTCCAGCTCCACGCCACGGGAGCGCAGCAGCTCCTCCTCGCCCATGAAGGTGCGGTTCTCGCCGATGATCACCTTGGGAATCCCATAGAGCAGGATGGCGCCGCTGCACATGGCACACGGCGACAGCGTGGTGTAGAGCACCGCCTCGCGGTAGACGCTGGCGGGCTGGCGGCCGGCGTTCTCGAAGGCGTCCATCTCGCCGTGCTTGATCGCACTGCCTTCCTGAATACGGCGGTTATGGCCCCGACCGATGATGCGGCCCTTGTGGACGATCACCGAGCCGATGGGAATCCCGCCCTCGGCCAGGCCCTGGCGGGCTTCTTCGATGGCGGCTTGCATGAAAGGGTCCATGGTCGTTCCTTGTTATCCAGTGGGTGAGCCAGGTTGTTTACGCGACCGCATCCTTGTCCTGCAAGGCCTGCTTCGCCAGCCAGATGCGGTAGGCATTGATGCCGGCACGTACCGAGCTGAACACCAGCGGCGGTTTCAGCTCGCCAAACTGCCCGGAGCGTTGCAGCAGGTCGTGGGCCGGACCGAAGAGACGGGCAAAACCGAGAAAAACGCCCCGGGCCGCGAGGGTTTCCTGCACCTCACGCAAGGTGGCCAGGCCCGTAACATCCAGGTTGATCATGGTTTCGGCGTTGAGCAGCACCGCGCGCGGGTCTTCCGCCCGCTCCACCACAGCCAGCAGGCGCTGCTTGAAGTAATCGGCATTGAAGAACAGCAGCGGCGCGTCGAATCGGTAGATGATCAGCCCCGGCAAGGTGGTGGCCTGTGGATAACGCCCAAGCTCCACTTGGCCGTCCACACCCTCCACCCAGCCAAGCTCCGCGTCGCTGGGACGATAGGTGAGGTACAACAGACGCAACAGGGCCAGGGCTACGGCAACGAAGATGCCGGGCAGCACACCGACACCCAGCACGCCCACGGTTGTCAGCAGGCAGAGGCCGCACTCGAAGCGGCTGAGGCGCCAGAAGGCCTTCAGCGCGCGGAAATCGATCAGCCCCCAGCCGGCCAGCATCAGCACCGCGCCCAGGGCTGCAATGGGCACCCAGGCCAGCGGGCCGTGGAGGAACACCAGCACCGCGACTATCACCAGGGCCACCACCACGCTGACCATCTGCGTCTTGCCGCCCACCAGGTCATTCACCGCCGTGCGCGAATCCGCACCGCTGATGACGAAGGACTGCGACACCCCGGCGCCGATGTTGGCCAGCCCCAGGGCGATGAATTCGCGGTTGGCATCGATGGCGTAGCCGTGGCGGGCGGCGAAGCTGCGCGCGGTGAGCATGGCACTGCAGAAGCTGACGATGGTGATACCGGTGGCGTCGCGCAGCAGGCCGAGCAGCTCGTGGTAGTTGGTCTTCGGCCAGCTCAGCTCCGGCAGGCCGGCCGGAACGGCGCCCAGCAGCGCCACTCCGTGCCGGTCCAGTTGCAGCCAGACGGCCGCCACCGATGCGAGCACGAGGGCGACCAGGGAGACGGGCAGCCGCGGCCAACGCCTGGGCAGGAGGATCAGCAGCAGCAGGGTGGCGGCCCCCAGCCCCAGGGTCGGCAAGTGGGTATTGGCGAGGTTGCGAATCATTGCCAGCAGCCCGGCGATGAAACCGCTGGTCTCGCTCTGGTAACCCAGCAGCTTGCCCAACTGCCCGGCCAGCAGGCTGAGCCCGATGCCGTTGAGGTAACCCACCAGGATGGGTCGCGAAAGGAAGCTGGCAATGAAACCGGCGCGAATGAATCCGGCAACGATGGACAACAGGCCGACCATCACGGCGACGATCATCGACAGGTGCACCAGGCGCTGCGGATCGCCGGCGGCGAGCGGTGTGATGGCTGCGGCGACCATCGCGGCGGTGGCTGCGTCGGGGCCGACCATCAGTTGCCGCGAACCACCGACCAGGGCGTAGATCAGCATCGGCAGGATGCAGGCATAGAGACCCACCTGCGCGGGAAAGCCGATGATCTGCGCATAGGCGATGGCGGTGGGAATCTGCACTGCGGCCACCGACAGGCCAGCGACGATGTCGGTGCGCAGCCATTCTCGGCGGTAATGGAAGCGGCTGGCGTAGTCACGCAGCCAGTGGGTCATACGCATGGGAGTCGTCCCCGATTCGACTCCAGAAGCTTAGGCCCATAACGCCGGAGTATCTCCGGCGTTATGGGCTTTCTGCGGATTACTGATCCTTCTCGCAGTTGATCATCCAGGGCACGCCGAAGCGGTCCACCAGCATGCCGAAGCGCGCGGCCCAGAAGGTTTGCGCCAGGGGCATCTGCACCTGGCCACCTTCGGCCAGGGCGTTGAACACCCGCTCGGCCTCGACTATGCGGTCGACGTTGATCGAAATGCTGATGCCGCGGACGCCTTCGAAAGGCGCCTGGGGCGGGCAGTCCGAGCCCATGATCACCTGGTCCCCCACCGCTAGTCGGGCATGCATGATCTTGTCGCGGAAGTTCTCCGGGACGTCGTCGCTGGCCGGGCTTTCGGCGAAGCTCAGGAAGGCTTCCAGGGTGCCGTTGAGCACCTTGGCGTAGAACTGGAAGGCCGGGCCGCACTGGCCATCGAACGTGAGGTAGGGATCGATTTTCATGAGGGTCTCCTGTCCGTGGTGGACGGCGGTCACTGCTGCCCGGCTTTCTCGAAGACGCGCTGTTCCTGTTCGCGCAGTTCGGGGGTGAACTCCTCACCAAAATCCTCGGCCTCGAACACCTGGCGGATTTCGATCTCGGAATCGGACAGCATGGGGTTGGGGCAACGCTTGACCCAGTCGATGCACTCTTCCAGGGAATTGACCTTGAACAGCCAGAAGCCGGCGATCAGCTCCTTGGTTTCCGCGAAGGGGCCGTCGATCACGGCGCGGTCCTTGCCCTTGAACACCACCCGCGCGCCCCTGGAGCTGGGGTGCAGGCCCTCGCCGGCAAGCAGGATGCCGGCGTTCACCAGCTCCTCGTTGTACTGGCCCATGGCCGTGAGCAGTTCCGTGCTCGGCATGATGCCGGCTTCCGATTCCTTGGTTGCTTTGACAATCACCATGAAGCGCATTGTTGTTCTCCTGTTGGGTGGCATGAACTCCAGCCTGCGGCCCGTGCCTGCTGACTGTGCTTATTGGTCGATGGGGAAAGGACCAGATCGACAACAGGACGAAATTTTTTTCAGGGACGCGGGACTGGAACAGCGTAGACCCGGATCGGAGGTTTGCGAGGGTAGGGTGACGGATGAGCAAGTAGCGGCGATTTCAATCGCCAAGCAGGCCGAAGGCCTGCCTCGCGGGTCTGCGCGAGCTGTTGCGAGAGATTGACCATCGGGCCAAGAGCCAGCTCCTACGGGCAATGCAGCTGCTTGCAACACGTCATGCAGACAGAGCCAATGAATTCGCCCCCACAACCATTCGCGTCAGCGCGGGGCGATGTGGGCGACCATCAGTTGCACGCTTTCCTGGCCACGGTATTCGTTGACGTCCAGTTTGTAGGCCACCTCGGCCCAGCGCACGCTGGCGTTGGGCCATTGCTCGCGGTCGATGTTGAAGGCGATGCCGTCCAGTTGCACCGAACCGCATTCACTTTTCAGCACCAGCTTCAGGTGGCGCTCGCCGACCAGCCGCTGCTGGACGATCTGGAATACGCCATGGAACAACGGCTCGGGGAAGTGCTGGCCCCAGGGACCGGCCAGGCGCAGGGCGCGGGCGAGCTCCAGGTGGAACTCCGCGATGCTCAGTTGGCCGTCGGAGAGCAGACGGCCAGTAAGGTCATCCTCGCTGAGCTGCCGACGGGTCTCAGCGTCGAAGGCGGCAGCGAAGGCGCCAAAGTTTTCCACAGGCAGGGACAGGCCGGCGGCCATGGCATGACCACCGAATTTGCTGATCAGGCCCGGATGGCGGGCAGCAACGGCGTCCAGCGCATCGCGGATGTGGAAACCCGGCACCGAACGCGCCGAGCCCTTCAGCAGGCCGTCGCCGGCATCGGCAAAGGCGATGGTCGGGCGGTGGTAGCGCTCCTTCAGCCGCGAGGCGAGGATGCCGATCACGCCCTGGTGCCAGTCCGGCTCGAACACGCAGAGGCCGAACGGCATGTCTTCGATGGGCAGGTTCTTCAGCTGGGCCAGGGCCTCGCGCTGCATGCCTTGCTCGATAGCCTTGCGGTCCTGGTTGAGCTGATCCAGTTGCACCGCCATGTCACGGGCCAGGGCTTCGTCTTCGCAAAGCAGGCACTCGATGCCCAGGCTCATGTCGTCCAGGCGGCCGGCGGCATTCAGGCGCGGGCCGAGGATAAAGCCGAGGTCGGTCGACGTGATGCGGCCAGCCGGCCGGCCGGCGACTTCTAAAATCGCCTTGAGGCCAGCCCGCGCGCGGCCTGCGCGGATGCGCGCCAGGCCCTGGTGCACCAGGATGCGGTTGTTGGCGTCCAGGGGCACCACGTCGGCTACGCTGCCCAGCGCCACCAGGTCCAGCAGGTCGCCCAGGTTGGGTTCCTTGAGGCCAGTACGATTGAACCAGTCCAGCTCGCGCAGGCGTGCCCGCAGGGCCATCAGCACGTAGAAGATGACGCCGACACCGGCCAGGGATTTGCTGGGGAAGTCACAACCGGGCTGGTTGGGGTTGACGATGGCGTCGGCCGCCGGCAGCTCCGGGCCCGGCAGGTGGTGGTCGGTCACCAGTACCTTCAGCCCCGCGGACTTGGCTGCGGCAACGCCTTCGACGCTGGAGATGCCGTTATCCACGGTCACCAGCAGGTCCGGTTTGCGCTCCAGGGCGACGGCGACGATTTCCGGGGTCAGGCCGTAGCCATACTCGAAACGGTTGGGCACCAGGTAATCGACATGGAAGGCACCGAGCATGCGCAGGCCGAGCACGCCGACGCTGCTGGCGGTGGCGCCATCGGCGTCGAAGTCGCCGACGTAGAGGATGCGCTGGCGCTTCTGCAGGGCCTCCACCAGCAGCGCCACGGCGGCGTCGATGCCTTTGAGCTGCTGGTAGGGGATCAACCGCGCCAGGCTCTTGTCCAGTTCCGTCGCGGATTGCACGCCCCGGGAAGCATAGAGGCGGGTCAGCAGCGGTGGCAGGTCGCCCAGGTCAGGCAGGACATCGGGCAGGACGCGGTGTTCGATACGCATGAAAGGTCCAATCTTTGACTCGACTTCCCCTCTCCCTCCCGGGAAAGGGCCTTGGGGCGAGGGCCTGATGCCCTGCCCCGGAAATCCTCCGGATCTCCGATCAGCGCTCCCCGACCAGCCACTCCAGCGGGATTTCATGCTGGCCGCGCTCGTCGGTGATGAACAGGGAACCGTCGCTGATCATCACGCTCCAGCTGATCGAACGCGGCAGGTCACGGGCCAGTTCTTCCAGGGCTTCCTGCTGCACGGCAACGACGTTGATGTTCTTCAGGCTGCGCACGCCGTCCAGCACCTTGGTCTGCCAGACCCGCAGGTTGCCGTAGGTCACCAGGCTGAAGCGCTCGGTACGGCGCGAGCACCAGGTTATGCGCTCGGCATCGGGCTGACCCACTTCGATCCAGTGCAACACACGGTCGTCCAGGCTCTTCTCCCACAGCGCGGGCTCGTCCACGTCCGACAGGCCACGACCGAAGGCCAGCTGCTCGTGGTACCAGAGGATGTAGGCGATCAGGCGGACGGCCAGTCGCTCCTCGGTTTCCGACGGGTGCTTGGCGACGGTGAAACGCAGGTTCTCGTAGACGCTGCGATCGAGGTCGGTGAGGTTGAGTTCGACTTTGTAGGGGGTCGCTTGGAGGGCCATGTCGGGCTTCTTGATGATTCTCGGAGGGCGGCAAGTCTACCCTGATTCCACTGTCGTGGCTGGGCCTTCCGGCTAATCGGCGGGGTAGCGCTGGATGCGGTTGCGGCCCTTGTCCTTGGCGTCGTAGAGGGCATCGTCGGCCAGGGAGAGCAGGCGGAACAGGTCGTAACCGGCCTCCTTTGAACTGACGATACCGATACTGACGCTGAGCGCACCCGGCTCCTGGAACGGCAGCTCTGCGAACTCGCGGCGAATACGCTCGGCCACCTGTGCGCCGGCCTCGTCGTCGGCATCGGCCAGCAAGCAGGCAAACTCCTCGCCACCGATGCGGCCAAACACGTCCTGCTTACGCATGCTGCCGGCGGCAACGCGGGTGAAGGCGACCAGGGCCTCGTCACCGGTGGCGTGGCCATAGCTGTCGTTGAGACGCTTGAAATGGTCGAGGTCACAGAGCAGCAGGGCCACCGGTTCACCGCGGTGCTCGCAGCTTTCCACCAGGTATTCGCCCGTGGCCATGAAGGCGCGACGGTTGCCGACGCCGGTGAGCGGGTCGCAATAGGCGGCTGCGCGGAACTTCAGTTCGGCACGCTCCTTGACCATGGCCAGGGTGACGAAGGCGATACCGATGGCGTAGAGCAGGGTTTCGAACACCAGCAGGGAGAAGAAGCTGGTGCCCTGGCCGGAACTCGCGACCGCCTGCTCGAAGGGCATGCCACGGTCGACCACGATGCGCACGCTGTAGAAGACCATGTGGAACAGGGTCAGTGCCAAAGCCGGCATGTAGGCCACTTCAAGGCTTGCGCGGCTGCGCCAGAGCTCGTAGGCACTGAGCCCGCAATAGCAGACAGTGATCAGCGAACTGACCGCCACCCTTACCGTGAGTGATTCGTAGAAGGCCGGGTTGAGGCAGAGCACCGCCCAGATCACGGCACCGGCGCAGATACCCGGCAGGTGCGGCTGACGCCCGACGAACACCCGCATGGCGGTCCAGTTCATGGCCGCACAGACGTGCAGCACCACGTTGCCCAGCACCAGGGGGACGAAATCCATGCCCATGCCGCGCAAGCTGCCCAGCACGGTGCCCAGGGCGCCAAGCAACAGCATGGCGGCCAGGTAGCCGAGGGTCGGCTCGCGGCGGCCACGGCGCCAGGCGTGCAGCATGAGCAGCCCCACCAGGGCGAGAACGTAGATATCCACCAGCACCAGAGTGGGGACATTCAGCTGCATAAGCCCCCCTCCCAGCGCGAACCGGGCGACAAGTGGCAGGCAGTTGCGAAGCGTGTTGGCATGGCGGTCGGCGCGCGAGAATGTGGGTCCTGCAAGCACTTTAAGTCGGCCCGGGAAGGTGCGCCAGCGGCAAACCGGACTGTTCGCTATCGGCCCCACGGGGTAGAGTCGCCGCCATTGCCTGGCCCATGGATAACCCGATGAACGCCCCCGCCAAACCCCTCGCCGGCCTCAAGGTGATTGAGCTCGGTACCCTGATCGCCGGCCCCTTCGCGTCCCGCCTGTGCGCCGAATTCGGTGCCGAAGTCATCAAGATCGAATCCCCCGACGGCGGCGACCCGCTACGCAAGTGGCGCAAGCTGTACGAGGGCACCTCGCTCTGGTGGTTCGTGCAGGCACGCAACAAGAAGTCGCTGACGCTGAACCTCAAGCACCCCGACGGCCAGGACATCCTCAAGCGGCTGCTGGCCGACGCGGACATCCTGATCGAGAACTTCCGCCCCGGTGTGCTGGAGAAGCTGGGCCTGGGCTGGGACGTCATCCACGCCCTGAACCCGAAGCTGGTGATGGTGCGGCTGTCCGGGTTCGGCCAGAGTGGCCCCTACAAGGACCAGCCAGGATTCGGTGCCGTCGGTGAGTCCATGGGCGGGCTGCGCTATATCACCGGCTTCGAGGACCGTCCGCCGGTGCGCACCGGGATTTCCATCGGTGACTCCATCGCCGCCCTGTGGGGCGTGATCGGTGCTCTGATGGCGCTGCGCCACCGCGAGGTGAACGGCGGCCAGGGCCAGGTGGTGGACGTGGCGCTCTATGAGGCGGTGTTCGCGATGATGGAAAGCATGGTGCCGGAGTTCGATGTCTTCGGTTTCATCCGCGAACGCACCGGCAACATCATGCCAGGTATCACCCCCTCCTCCATTCACACGGCCGCTGACGGCCGTCATGTACAGATCGGCGCCAACGGCGATGCCATCTTCAAGCGCTTCATGCTCGCCATCGGCCGCGAGGACCTTGCCAACGACCCGCAACTGGCCAGCAACGACGGTCGTGACGCACGTCGGGATGAGCTCTATGGGGTGATCGACCGCTGGGTGGGTGGGCTGCCGCTGGAGGAGGTACTGTCGGTGCTCAATCGCGCCGAAGTGCCGGCCAGCCGTATCTTCTCCGCCGAGGACATGTTCGCCGACCCGCAATTCCTCGCCCGCGAGATGTTCCTCTCGGCGAAGCTGCCGGACGGCAAGCCGTTCAAGATGCCGGGGATCGTACCCAAGCTCTCCGATACCCCCGGCTCGACCGAATGGATCGGCCCGGAGCTGGGGGAACACAACAGCGAAGTGCTGGCAGGGCTGGGGTACAGCGCCGAGCAGATTACGGCGCTGAAGGGGGATGGAGCTATTTGAGGTCAAGCGGGGCAGACCTTCGGCCTGCTTGGCGAATGAATTGGCTATGTCTGCGTTAAGTGTTGCTAGAACGTCCTGAGCCAAGTTGATTACCGAGTTCTGCGGATGTTTCTGGTTTCGCCTTCCCAGGCGCCTCCCTTTGGCAGTCGCCCCAAAGGAAGCAAAAGGCTTGCCCCTGCATCCGGGTCCGGCTTCGCCGGACTTCCCTCCCTCCATCGTCGCTCCGGGGGCCCGGCGAGAGGGGCCATCCATGGCCCCGCACGCCTCTCGCGGCATCCATGCCGCTCGTCCCCCTGCGCAACGATTCCGCTCGGCCTCCTGAAGGGGCGTAGTCGCTGCCCCTCCTCGACTGCCCGGTTTCAGGCCCGTGTGGGCTTCAGGATGGTTCGTGCCTCGCCGGCGCGAG
>NZ_AUIE01000005.1 GCF_000423545.1 Metapseudomonas resinovorans DSM 21078 | reverse complement strand
TCCCTTTGGCAGTCGCCCCAAAGGAAGCAAAAGGCTTGCCCCTGCATCCGGGTCCGGCTTCGCCGGACTTCCCTCCCTCCATCGTTGCTCCGGGGGCCCGGCGAGAGGGGCCATCCATGGCCCCGCACGCCTCTCGCGGCATCCATGCCGCTCGTCCCCCTGCGCAACGATTCCGCTCGGCCTCCTGAAGGGGCGTAGTCGCTGCCCCTCCTCGACTGCCCGGTTTCAGGCCCGTGTGGGCTTCAGGATGGTTCGTGCCTCGCCGGCGCGAGTCCCCCCTCTCCTCTTCAGGGAGAGGGGCCGGGGCGGGCCGCGTTCGGATGAGGGGGGGGGATTGGCACGGAGGCCTGGAGGTACCGGGCTAGAAGGCTCTACTCAACGTTGCAACAGCTAACGCAGACATAGCCATTTCAACCGCAGGTTCGCCCCTCGAACCTTCAGGGGCAGCTGCGCTGCCCTTGGCGAATGAATTGGCTCCTACAGTCAAACCAACTTTCCCGCCAGCCACTCCACCACTTCGGTGTGAATCCCTTCCACCTCGGCCAGCAACCCGGCCATGCGCAGGAAGTCGTGGGTCAGGCCGGGCTGGGTCAGCACCTTCACCTCATTGCCCGCCGCTTCCAGCTTCTGCGCATAGGCCAGGCCTTCGTCGTGCAGCGGGTCATGCCCGGCGAGGTAGACCAGGGCCGGCGCCAGGCCGGACAGGTCGGGCGCCAGCAAGGGCGAGCAGCGCCAGTCGGCCAGGTCTTGCGGGGTGCGTCCGTAGTGCTGGTAGAACCAGTCCAACGTCGCGGTTTCCAGCAGGTAGCCCTCGGCGAAGTCGCGGTGCGACGGCCGCTTGGAGGTGGCATCGGTCACCGGATAGACCAGCACTTGCGCCTTGGGCACCAGGGCCAGTTCCTCGGGGTTACGGGCGGCGATGATCGACAGCACGGTCGCCAGGCTGGCGCCAACGCTGTCCCCGGCAAAGGCCACGCGCGTCGGGTCGAGGCTCAGCGCGGCACCTTCGCGCAGCAGCCAGTTGGCCGCATCGCAGGCATCCTCAACCGGTGTCGGGAAACGCCATTCCGGGGCCAGGCGGTAGTCCACCGCCAGCAACGCGAAGAAGCCGTGGCCGGCAAGGCGACGGCACAGGGCGTCGTGGGAGTCCAGGCTACCGACCACATAGCCGCCGCCGTGGAAGTACAGCAACGTCGGCTGCGGTTCCGCGCCCAGATCGGGGGCTCGGTACAGCCGCGCCGACAGCGTCCAGCCATCGCGTGCCGGAATGCCCAGTGACGTGCAGGCGACGTGTGCCAGCGGCTGGTCCAGCGCCAGGGAGGCCAGCTCGAAATCGGCGCGGGCCTGCTCCGGGGTTTGTTCGTGCATGGCCCGGCTCTTGCCGGTAAGACGGCCGAATTCGACCAGTTCGAGGAAGGCTTCGAGTTCAGGCACGACGGCCATGGTGTGTCCTTGAATGGAGGGCGACAGAACCTAAGGAACGATTCCGGCGCTCGAACATTTAGCTGACTCCGATGGGTAGAGCCTGCGAAACCCATCGCTCCGTGGTGATGGGTTTCGCTCCGCTCAACCGCATCCTACGAAAGCGTCGCCGGCTGGGGTGCCAGCAGCGCCTGCAGCTCGGCCAGCAGCTCGTCCTGCTGCAGCAACGCGTAGTGCCCACCGGAGACGACGCGGTCCAGGGCGCGGTGAACCTGGCCGTCGAACACCCGGCGTTCTTCGTCGCGGCCGGCCACCCACCAGCAGTGGGCCGCCACGTCGGTCGACGGCAGGCTGTGCTGGCCGAGGGACAAGGCCTTGAGGCGCGAGCCCACGGCGAAGATCTGCCCCAGCTCGCTGGCACCCAGCAGGCCGTGGTCGCCCTCGCCGCTGCGCGGTGCATCCATCGCGGCCTCGATCACCCGTGTGGCGCCCGCGGCCTCGGCCAGATTCGCCGCATGCACGGCGATCAGCCCTTCAGCCTCTTCCGCCGCCATACCCAGCACGAAGACCAGGAAGTCGCGCAGGTCCTCGCGCCAATCCCCCGCTTCGGCCACGCCGGCAACGAAGGTGTCCACCAGGCCGGCGAACTCCACCAACTGGCCCTGGCCTTCCAGCTCACGGGCCACCAGCAGCGCCAGGGCGCCGCCGAGGGACCAGCCGAGCAGGTGATACGGGCCGTGCGGCTGCTGCTGGCGGATGCGCGCGGCATAGGCTTCGGCCATGGACTGCAAGGAAACGTCCTGCCAGGTCGGGTCCAGCAACATCCGGCATTGCAGGCCGTAGACCGTGCGCCGGCCGTCGAGTCGGCGGGCCAGCGGCTCGTAGTCGAACACTGTGCCGAAACCGGCATGCAGGCAGAACAGCGCCGGCACCTCGGAAATACGGGTGTTCAGCGCCAGCAGCGGGTCCGGCGCTTCGTTCTGCTCGGTTGGCCCATAGCCGGACAGTTCGGCAATACAGGGTTTCTGCATCAAGTCGCGGAGCTTGAGGGTGAAGCCCAGCTCAGGCTGGCTGCGCACCCGCGAGATGACCTTGAGCACTTGCAGCGAGTCGCCGCCCAGTTCGAAGAAGTTGTCGTCGATGCCGACCTTGGGCACGCCAAGCACCTCCTGCCAGATGGCTACCAGCGCCTGTTCCAGGGCGTTGCGCGGGGCGCGGTAGCTGTTGGCGCTCCACTCGGGTTCGGGCAGCGCGCGGCGATCCAGCTTGCCGTTGGCCGACAGCGGGAAGCGCTCCAGCATCAGGATACGCGCCGGCACCATGTAATCCGGCAGCTGCGCCTGGAGTTCGGCCTTGAGGGCGCGTTCCAGGCCAGCCCCGGCGCTGGATACCACATAGCCGGCCAACTGCTTGCCGGTGGCGCTTTCGCGCACCACAACCGCCGCATCCTGCACGCCGACGCAGGCCCGCAGGCGCGCCTCGATTTCGCCCAGTTCGATACGGAAGCCGCGAATCTTCACCTGCTGGTCGAGGCGGCCGAGGTAGTCCACCAGGCCATCCTCACGCTGTCGTACCAGGTCGCCGGTGCGGTACATGCGCCCGCCCCGAGCGTCGAAGGGGTCCGGCACGAAGCGCTCGGCGGTCAGCCCTGCACGCTGGTGGTAGCCGCGCGCCAGGCATTCGCCACCGAGATACAGCTCGCCGGCAACGCCTACCGGCAGCGGGTTGAGGTCGGCATCCAGCACATACAGGCCGCGTCCGGCCACGCCACGGCCAATGGGCGCGTAGGCGGCGTCGCAGCGCTCGCTGGCCTCGGCGCGCCAGAGCAGCGGCGTAACCACGGTTTCGGTGGGGCCGTAGCCATTCACCAGACGGCGCGGACGCAGGGCACGCTTGACCTGCTCGAAGCTGGCCTCGGGCACCGCATCGCCGCCGAAGCAGTAAACCTGCACGGCCGGTGCCTGGCCCTGGCGCTCGGCCACTTCGGCCAGTTGTTGCAGGTAAGCCGGCGGGAAGCAGGCCACGGTGACACCGTGCTGCTGCAGGGCAGCCAGCGTCTGCTCCGGTGTCCACAGGCTGTCGTCGCGCACCACCAGGCTGCCGCCGGCCAGCAACACACTGAGCCAGCGTTCCTGGGCACCGTCGAAGGCGAAGGACATGAAGTGCAGCTCGCGGCTGGCGCTGTCCAGCTCATACAGGTCGATGATGCTGCGGCAATGGCGGTGTATCGGTCCGCGCGCCACAGCCACGCCCTTGGGCAGGCCAGTGGAGCCGGAGGTGTAGATCAGGTAGGCAAGATGACCCGGCAGGTACGTGACCTGCGGCGCGGCATCGGTGCCCTCTACCACCAGACGATCCAGTTCCAGGCGCGGGGTATCGCCGCCGAGGGCGACGCGCTGGTCCAGGTCGCTGTCGCAAAGCAGCAGGCTGGCGCGGGAGTCGGCCAGCATGAAGGCCAGCCGCTCGGCTGGATAGTCCAGGTCCAGCGGCACGTAAGCGCCGCCCGCCTTGAGCACGGCGAGGAAGGCCAACACCAGTCGCTCGGAACGTGGCAGCGCCACCGCTACCAGGCTTTCCGGGCCGATGCCGCGCTGCTGGAGCTGACCAGCCAACTGGTTGGCCTGGCGGTCCAGCTCGGCATAGGTCAGTTCGCGGCCCGCGCAGATCAGCGCCACCTGGTCCGGCTGCTGGCGCACCCGCTGGTCGAAGGCAGTCAGCAGGTCGCCCGCCTGCGCTTCCACCGTTGGCAGCTCGAAGCAGGCACCCGGCAGGCCGAACTCGCCCAGCGGGCGCGCCGCGTCAAAGGTGATCACCGCCAGCAAGCCTTCCAGCTGGGCGCGGATGCGCACCACTTCGGCCTCGCTGAAGCGCTCGCGCAGGTACAGGTACTCGATCTCCAACCCTTGTTCAGTGGCGCTCACCATCAGGTCCATGGGGAAGTTGGTGACACCACCGCTGCCGACTTCGGCAAAGCGCAATTCACCTTCCTGCGAGCCACGCAGGGCGCGGTCCACCGGGTGGTTCTCGAACACGATAATGCTGTCGAACAGGCCCTGGCCGCCCTGTCCGGCCCAGCGCTGGATATCGGACAGCGGCGTGTGTTCGAAGTCGCGCACCGCCAGGTTGTAGTCCTGCAGCTCACGCAGCCAGTCGCCAAGCGCCCGCTGCGGTTCCAGGGTCTGGATCACCGGCAGGGTATTGATGAACAGGCCGAGCATGTCCTGCGCGCCGGCGAGGTTCGCCGGGCGGCCGGCCACCGTGGCGCCGAAGGCCACGCTGCGCTGGCCGCTGTGGCGTTGCAGCAGGAGCAACCAGGCGGCCTGCACCAGGGTGTTGAGGGTGACGCGCTGGGCCTTGGCGAAGGCATGCAGGCCACGGGTGGCCTCGGCGTCGAGGTAGCTGTACATCACCCCGTGGCCCTTGCCTTCGGCGCCGGATGCCTTGGCCAGGATGGTTGGCTCCTCGAGGGTCGCCAGCCGATTGCGCCAGAAGCCTTCGGCTGCACCACCGTCCTGGCGTTGCAGCCAGGCGATGTAATCCGCATAGCGCCCGGCCAGGGCCGGCAGGTTCTCGCCGGCGTACAAGCGCAGCATCTCGCCCAGCAGGCGCGACGCGCTCCAGCCGTCCAGCAGCAGGTGGTGGTAGGTCCAGATCATCTGGTAGCGGGCATTGCCCAGGCGAACCAGGGTGAAGCGCATCAGCGGCGGCTGGGCAAGGTCAAAGCCACGGGCCTGGTCCTCGGCGGCCAGCGCTTGCAGCGCGGCTTCGGTCTCGGTGCGGTCGCGCCAGTCCAGCTCGGTGATGGGTAGCTCCACCTGCTGGTGCACGGCCTGCAACGGGTCGGCCTGGCCATCACGCCAGAGGAAGGCTGCACGCAGCACTTCATGGCGCTCCAGCAATACGGCCCAGGCGGCGCGGAAACGCGCCGGGTCCAAGCCGTCGACGGAGACGCTGAGCTGGTTGACGTAGAGGTTCAGCTCCGGGGAATCCACGCAGTGGAAGAGCATGCCCTGCTGCATCGGCGACAGCGGATAGAGGTCGCTCAGCCCGGTGCGATTTGCCTGGCTCGGTGCCAGGGCGAAGGCCGGCGTATCCAGCGCCACGTCCAGGGCGGCATCGCGGCGCACGGCCACCGCCGCCAGGGCGCGGATGGTCTGCTGCTCGAACAACTGCTTGGGCGTGAACGCCAGGCCACGCTGGCCGGCACGACTCACCGCCTGCAGGGAGATGATGGAATCGCCGCCCAGTTCGAAGAAGTTTTCGGTGACGCCGATGCGCTCCAGCCCCAACAGCTCCTGCCAGATGTCCACCAGCAACGCTTCGGCCGGCGTCGCCGGGGCCACCCGTTCACCCACCTCGCGGCTGCCTTCCGGTGCCGGCAGCGCCTGGCGATCGAGCTTGCCGTTGGGGGTCAGCGGGAAGGCCGCCAGGCACATCAGGTGCGCCGGCAGCATGTGCGCCGGGAGGCCGGCACGCAGGTGCGCGGTCAATGCCTCGCGCAGTGCGGCCTCGTCGGCCAGCGGGTCGCGCGGCACCACATAGCCCACCAGTTGGCGGCCAGCGGGGCCTTCGCGGTCCACCACCCAGGCTTCGCGCACGCCTTCATGTTCCAGCAGGCTGGCCTCGATCTCGCCCAGTTCGATGCGGAAACCGCGAATCTTCACCTGCTGGTCGATGCGGCCCAGGTACTCCACCACGCCGTCCGCACGGAAGCGCGCCAGGTCACCGGAGCGATACAGGCGCGCGCCGGGCACGAAGGGATCGGGCACGAAGCGTTCGGCGGTCAGCCCCGGACGCTGGTGGTAGCCACGGGCGACGCCTTCGCCGCCCAGGTACAGCTCGCCGGGCACGCCCACTGGCAGCGGCTGCAGGTTGCCGTCCAACACATAGGCTGTGCGCCGGCCCACCGGCCGGCCGATGGGCAGGAAGGCGGAGTCGAAGGTGGTATCGGGATAGGCGCGCCAGATCAGCGGCGTGACCACGGTTTCCGTCGGGCCATAGCCGTTGATGATGCGTGGCGGCCGCAGCACCCGCTGGACCTCGTCGAAGGCGTGCTTGGGCATGCCCTCGCCGCCCACGGTGTAGGAGCGGATCGGCAGCTCGCGCCCCGCCTCACCGATGTAGTCAGCCATCTGCAACAGGTAGCTCGGGGTGAAGCAGGCGATGGTGATGCCGTGGCGGGCGATCTCGGCGCAGGTGCGCTCCACGCTCCACAGCTCGTTGTCGCGGGGCATCAGCGCCGAGCCATACACCAGCGGGGTCAGCCAGCGCTCGTGGGCGCCGTCGAAGCTGATGGAGGCGAATTGCAGCTCGCGGTCTTCCGGGGTCATGCCGTACAGCGCGCCGATAGCCAGGCAGTGCATGGCCAGCGGGCCCTGGGCGACGCTGACGCCTTTCGGGCGGCCGGTGGAGCCAGAGGTATAGATGAGGTACGCGAGGTTTTCCGGGTGGCTGAGGTTGACCGGGTTGCTCTCGGGCAGGTGCTCCAGCGGCTCGCTGTCCAGGGCCAGCATCGGCAGGCCTTCCGGCACCGGCAGGCCGGCGTGCAGCCAGGACTGGCTGAGCAGCAGCGCGATGCCGCTGTCCTCCATCAGGTAGCGCAGGCGCTCGGCCGGGTAGGCCGGGTCCAGCGGCACATAGGCGCCACCGGCCTTGAGGGTGGCCAGCAGCCCCAGGATCATGTCCGGCGAACGTTCCACCGCCACGCCCACACGGACTTCCGGGCCGACACCCAGCTCGCGCAGACGATGGGCCAGGCGATTGGCGCGGACATTCAGTTCGGCGTAGCTCCACTCCAGGTCACCGAAGATCAGCGCCGTGGCCTCTGGTCGCAGCGCAGCCTGGGCCTCGATCAGTTGGTGTACGCAGGGTCGGGTTTCCGGCTCTGGCTGCGGCAGGTTCCACTCCACCAATTGCTGGCGGCGCTCGGCGACGGTGAGCAGGTCCAGGTCGCCCAGGGCGCTCTGTGGCGCAGCAACCATGGCCTCCAACAGGGCCGCCAGATGCTCGCTCATGCGGGCAATGGCAACACGGCTGAAGTGGCTGCGCAGGTAGCTCCAGGTCAGGCTGAGCTGGCCTTCATGCACCGCCGCCAGGGTCAGTGGGTAGTTGGTGCGCTCGTGGTTTTCCGGGATGGAGAACGCCAGCCCCGCCGGAGCACCCTGCTGCAGGGCCGCGGCGATGGGGAAGTTCTCGAACACCAGCAGGCTGTCGAACAGCGGTTCGCCGGCGCGTCCCGCCCAGCGCTGAACATCCGCCAGGGCGGTGAACTCATGCTCGCGCAGCTGCAGGTTCTGCCCCTGCAGGTGCTCCAGCCACTGGGCGACGCTCAGGGACGCTTCGGGCGCGGCGATTACCGGCAGGGTGTTGATGAACAGGCCGAGCTGGCCTTCCGCACCGGGCAAGTCCGCCGGACGGCCGGACACAGTGGCACCGAAGGCCACGCAGCGCTGGCCGCTGTAGCGTTGCAACAGCACTACCCAGGCACCCTGCACCAGGGTGTTGAGGGTCACTTTGCGTTGCCGGGCGCACTCGGCTAGGCGCTGGCTGGTGGCCTCGTCGAACTGTTGGCGGTGGTCGGCATAACCGCCCTGCTCCGCTTCATCCGGCGCGCCATGGGCCAGGCTCTGGGCCAGCAGCGTCGGCTGGTCGAGTTCAGCCAATTGCGCGCGCCAGAAGGCCTGGTCGGCCTCGGCGTCCTGATCGTGCAGCCAACCGATGTAGTCGGCGAAGCGGCCGGCCGGGGCCGCCACGTCGTCGCCGGCATAGCGTTGCAGCACTTCGCCCAGCAGCAGCGAGTTGCTCCAGCCGTCCAGCAGCAGGTGGTGATGGGTGTAGATCAGTTGCTGACGGTCATCGTCCAGGCGCACCAGGGCCAGACGCAGCAGCGGCGGCCGCGCCGGGTCGAAGCCCAGGCGCTCGGCATCGCTCAGCGCCGCCAGGGCGTCGGCCTGATCGGCACGACCGCGCCAGTCCAGCACCTGCAGCGGCAGGCGCAGGTCGCGCTCCACCAGTTGCAGCGGTTCGCTGGCGCCAGACGGCCAGTGGAAGCCGCTGCGCAGGATTGGGTGGGCATCCAGCGCCGCTTGCCAGGCGCGGCCCAGGCGCTCGGCGTCCAGGCCGCGCACCTCCACGCTGAGCTGGTTGACGTAGGCGCCAGCCAGCGGCTCGTAGAGGCTGTGGAACAGCAGGCCCGCCTGCATCGGCGAAAGTGGATAGAGGTCGTCGATGCGCGCCGGTGCAACGGGCAGCGCGTCCAGCTGCGCCTGGGTGACGCGCGCCAGTGGAAAGTCCGCCGGGGTCACGCCGCCAGCGCCCTCTTCCTGGCAATGGGCAATCAGCGCCAGCAGTTCGTGGCGGAAGCCTTCGGCAAGGGCGCGGATGGCACTGGTTTCGAAGCACTGGCGGCTGAAGCTCCAGTCCAGCTTCAGCTCGCCACCGTAGACCTGGCCATCCACTGCCAGCCAGTTGATCAGCGGCGCATCGGCATGCTGCGTCGCGCCACTGCTCTCGCGAGCGGGAGCGAACAGCGCGTCCTCGCTGAAGCTCTGGTCGAACTGGCCCAGGTAGTTGAAGGTGACTCGCGCCTGTGGCAGCGCCGCCAGGGCGGCACGCGTGGCGTCATCGCCCAGGTGGCGCAGCAGGCCGTAGCCCAGGCCCTTGCCGGGAATCTCGCGCAGCTGCTGCTTGATCGCCTTGATGGAGCCGGCCATGTCCGCAGTCGGAACCAGCTTCACCGGAAACAGGCTGGTGAACCAGCCGACGGTACGGGTCAGGTCGAGGTCGTCGAACAGCTCTTCACGGCCATGGCCTTCCAGTTGCACCAGGGCCGACGATTGCCGGGACCAGCTGCACAGGGCGCGGGCCAGGGCGGTCAGCAGCAGGTCGTTGACCTGGGTGCGGTAGGCGGCCGGCGCCTGTTGCAGCAGGCTGCGGGTCTGCTCGCGGTCCAGGCCGATGCTGACGCACTGGCGATGGCGCAGCGCCTGGCTGGCAGTCGGGTTGGCCACTGGCAGTTCACCGCTGGCATCCGCCAGATGCGATTGCCACCAGGTCAGTTCGGCATCCAGTTGGCCGGAGCGCGCGTACTGCTCCAGGCGCGCGGCCCAGGCCTGCATCGCGCTGGTCTTTTCCGGCAGAGGTTGATCGGCGTAGGCGGCTTGCAGGTCTTCCAGCAGCACGCGCCAGGACACGCCGTCCACCACCAGGTGGTGGATCACCAGCAACAGGCGCTGGCTGCCATCGCCGCAGTTGACCAGCGCCGCGCGCAGCAGCGGGCCGTCATGCAGCGATAGGCTGCGCTGGGCTTCATCGCAGAGCGCCTGCAGAGACTCCTCGCCCATGGCGCGACCGGTCCAGAGCAGGTCGGTGGCGGCGGTGCTGTCCAGCGGCATGTAGCGCGCGGTCCATTGGCCGTCGACTTCGCGGAATTGCAGGCGCAGCGCGTCGTGCTGGGCCAGGAGTTTCTGCAGGGCCGCTTGCAGGCGGCCCAGTTCCAGCGGCTCGCGGGGCTGCAACAGCACTGCCTGGTTCCAGTGCTGGCGCTGTGGGATGGATTGCTCGAAGAACCAGCGCTGCACCGGAGTCAACCGCTGGGCACCTTCCACCGGCCCTTGCTGAGCCTGGCTGGCTTCCTGCTCACGGGCCACGGCGGCCAGGGCTGCCAGGCTCTGCTGCTGGAACAGGTCACGGGGGGAAAGTTTCAGGCCGGCGCGTCGGGCACGGCTAACCACCTGGATGGAGATGATGGAATCGCCGCCCAGTTCGAAGAAGTTGTCCTGTCTCCCTACCCGCTCGACGCCCAGCACCTCCTGCCAGATCGCCGCCATCTGCTCCTCACGCTCACCGCGCGGCGCTTCGAACTCGCGCTGGCTGACGCTGGCTTCAGGCTTGGGCAGGGCCTTGCGGTCCAGCTTGCCGTTGGGGCTCAGCGGCATGCTTTCCAGGAGGATCATCTGCGCCGGCACCATGTAGTCCGGCAGGCTGGCCAGCAGGTGCGTCTTCAGCGCCTCGCGCCACGGCCCCTGGGCAGCGGCGTCCAGCAGTTCGCGGCGCTTGGGTACCAGATAGGCCACCAGTTGCTTGCCGCTCGGGCCGTCCAGGGCCAGCAGCACGGCCTCCTGCACGTCGGGGTGTTCCTGCATGCGCGCTTCGATCTCGCCCAGCTCGATGCGCAGGCCGCGAACCTTCACCTGGTGGTCGAGTCGGCCGCAGTACTCGATGGCGCCGTCGGCGCGATAACGCGCCAGGTCGCCGGTGCGGTAGAGGCGTTCGCCGCTGCCGAAGGGGTCCACCACGAAGCGTTCGGCGGTCAGGCCCGGACGGCGGTGGTAGCCACGGGCCAGGCCGACGCCGCCCAGGTACAACTCGCCCACGGCACCCGTGGGCAGGGGTTGCAGCTCGGCGTCGAGGATGTGGGTACGCAGGTTGGCGATGGGCCGGCCGATGGGCACGCTGTCGCGGCCCTCCTCCAGGCAGGTCCAGTGGGTGACATCGATGGCCGCCTCCGTGGGGCCGTAGAGGTTGTACAGGCCCGCATTGGGCAGCAGGCGCAGGGTCTGGCGCTGCAGCTCCACTGGCAGGGCTTCGCCGCTGCAGATGATGCGGGTCAGCGACGAACAGCCGGCCGCTTCATCGGCGCCGACGAAGGCCTGGAGCATGGAGGGCACGAAATGCAGGGTGGTGATGCCCTCTCTGCGGATCAGCGCCGCCAGTCCCTGCGGGTCGCGATGCAGGCCGGGTTCGGCGACCACCAGGGTGGCGCCTTCCATCAGCGGCCAGAAGAACTCCCACACCGACACGTCGAAGCTGAACGGCGTCTTCTGCAGCACCTTGTCACCGGCGCGCAGGTGGTAGGCCTGTTGCATCCAGGCCAGGCGGTTGTACAGGGCAACGTGGCGATTGCCCGCGCCCTTGGGCTTGCCAGTGGAGCCGGAGGTGTAGATGACGTACGCAAGGTTCTCGGCCGTGGCGAGGTTGTCCAGGTTCTCGTCGGACTCCTCGGCCAGCCAGTCGGCATCACCTTGCAGGCAGATGCTCTGTACGCCTTCCGGCAACGGCAGCGTGGCCAGCAGGTGCTGCTGGGTCAGCAGCAGTTGGATGCCGCTGTCTTCGATCATGTAGGCCAAGCGGTCGGCCGGGTATTCCGGGTCCAGCGGCACGTAGGCGCCACCGGCCTTGAGGATGGCCACCAGGGCCACGACCATTTCCAGCGAGCGCTCGCAGGCCACGCCCACCAGGGATTCCGGGCCGACGCCCTGCTTGCGCAGGTGACGGGCCAGGCGGTTGGCGCGCAGGTTCAGCTCGGCATAGGACAGGCGCTGCCCCTTGAACACCAGGGCCGTGGCCGCGCCGTTCTCGGCTACGCAGGCTTCGATCTGCTGTTGCACGCAGACCGGGCCGGGATACCGGGTAGCGGTCGCGTTCAGCGCTTCCAGGGTGGCGCTGCGTTCGGCGGCGTCCAGCAGCGGCAGCTCGGCGATGGGCGCCTCCGGGTTGGCCAGCAGGCCGCCCAGCAGGTTGCGCCAGTGTTGCGCCAGGCGCTCGATGCGCGGTGCGTCGAACAGGTCGGTGGCGTAGGTCAGGCTGGCCAGCAGGCGCTCGCCTTCTTCATGGGTGTCCAGTTGCAGGTCGAACTGGGTGGTGCGACCGCTCCAGTCCAGGCTTTCTACCTTCAACCCCGGCAGCGCACCGTCGAGGGCACCCGGCCTGGACTGCTGGTGGTTGACCATCACCTGGAACAGCGGGCTGTGGCTCAGGCTGCGCTCACCTTGCAAGGCCTGCACCAGACGCTCGAAGGGCAGCTCCTGGTGGTCCTGGGCACCGAGCACGGCATCGCGGGTGCGCTCCAGCAGTTGGTTGAACGGCAGGCGACCATCCATCTCAGCGCGCAGCACCTGGGTGTTGACGAAGAAACCGATCAGGCCGCGGGTTTCCGCGCGGTTGCGGTTGCCCACCGGCACGCCGACACAGAAATCACGCTGGCCGCTGTAGCGGTGCAGCAGGGTCTGGAAACTGGCCAGCAGGAGCATGAACAGGGTCACGCCGCGTTGCCGTGCCAGGGCCTTGAGGCCAGCAGCGGTGGCCGCGTCGAGGGCGAAGTCCAGGCGCGCACCGCGTTGGCTCGGCTGGGCCGGGCGTGGGCGGTCGGTGGGCAGTTCCAGCAGGCTCTGCTCGCTGCCGAGCTGGGCTTTCCACCAGTCCAGCTGACGTTCCAGCTCGCCGGCTTCCATCCAGCGGCGCTGCCACAAGGCGTAGTCGGCGTACTGGATCGGCAAATCCGGCAATACCGCATCAACGCCCTGGCTGAAGCCGGCGTAGAGCTGGGAGAACTCTTCCACCAGCACGCCCATGGACCAGCCGTCGGCGACTATGTGATGCAGGCACAGCACCAGCACCTGATCCTCGTCGTCCAGTTGCAGGAGCGTCACGCGCAGCAGCGGGCCGGTGGCGAGATCAAAGGGGCGCTGGATCTCCGCTTCCACCCGGCGCAGGGCGGCGTCCAGACGCTGGCCTTGCGGCACGTGGCGCAGGTCCACCTGTTCCAACGGCAGGCTGAATGCCGCTTCCACCTGTTGCAGCACCTGGCCTTCCTGCTCGATGAAGCGCGTGCGCAGGGTCTGGTGACGGGCCACCAGCGCATCGAAGCTGCGTTGCAGCGCCGCCACGTCCAGCTTGCCGATCAGGCGCAGGGCCGCCGGGATGTTGTAGGCGGCGCCTTGCGGGTCCAGTTGCCAGAGGAACCACTGGCGTTGCTGGGCGTAGGACAACGCCTGCGGCTCGCCGGCTTCGGCACTCGGCGGGATCGGCAACTGGCCGAAACTCACGCCCTGCTCGGCCATGCGCTTGAGGAACTCGCGACGCTGCTCGGGGGCCAGGCCGGCGAAACGGGTGGCGATACGCCAGGCGGTGGTGTTTTCCATCAAAGAGTCTCCATCTCGTCCAGCAGCGATTCGAGCGCGTCCAGACGTGCAGCGTTGTCAGCCGGAGCCTGTGCCCCGGCCAGGGCCGCGTAGGCCCGAAGATCGGCGGACTCGAACAGCGCGCGCAGCGGCAGTTCGATGCCCAGTTCCAGTTCCACCCGGGCGCTGGCTTGTGCCGCCAGCAGGGAATGCCCGCCCAGGTCGAAGAAGTTGTCGCGGCAACCGACCCGTTCCACTTCCAGCACCTCGGCCCAGATGGCGGCGATGCGCCCTTCCAACTCGCCCTGGGGCGCCTCGTAGGGTCGCTGCCAGGCGTCGGCATCCGGCGTCGGCAGGGCCTTGCGGTCGAGCTTGCCGTTGCCGGTCAGCGGCAGTTGGTCCAGCAGCAGCAGGTGCGCCGGCACCATGTAGTCCGGCAGCCCGGCCTTGAGCGCGGTACGCAGGGCATCGCGCCAGGCCAGCGGGTCGACCGGCTGCACCTCGGGCACCACGTAGGCACAGAGCTGCGCCCCGGCGGCGCTCTGCTGCACCGCCAATACCGCCTGGCGCACGCCGTCCTGCTCCAACAGGCGCGCTTCGATCTCGCCCAGCTCGATGCGGAAGCCACGGATCTTCACCTGCTGGTCCTTGCGGCCCAGGTAATCGATACCGCCATCGGCACGCTGGCGCGCCAAGTCGCCGGAGCGGTACAGGCGCTCGCCAGCGGCGAAGGGGCTGGGCACGAAGCGTTCAGCGGTCAGCCCGGCGCGGCCGTGGTAACCACGGGCGAGGCCGGCGCCGGCGATGTACAGCTCGCCACTGGCGCCCACCGGCACCGGCTGCAGGTTGGCGTCCAGCAGGTACCAGGCGAGGTCGCGGATCGGCCGGCCGATGGGGCTCTGCGCCGGGCCGTCGAGGTCCGCCAGGCTGATCGGCCGGTAGGTGACATGCACCGTGGTTTCGGTGATGCCGTACATGTTCACCAGGGTCGGCTTGCGGTCGCCAAAGCGCTCGAACCAGGGCTTGAGGCTGGCCAGCTCCAGCGCCTCGCCACCGAAGATCACCACCCGCAGCGCCAGCTCGCGGGGGCTGCTGCAGGCCAGCGGCAGCAGTTGGCGGAAGGCGGTGGGCGTCTGGTTGAGCACCGTCACGCGCTCATCGCCCAGCAACTGGTGGAAGGCTTCCGGCGAGCGGCTGACGAAGTACGGCACCACCACCAGGCGGCCGCCGGTGCAGAGGGCACCGAACAGCTCCCACACCGAGAAATCGAAGGCGTAGGAGTGGAACAGGGTCCAGACATCCTCGGCGCCGAAGCGGAATTCCTCCGCCGTGGCGCTGAGCAGGCGGGTGACGTTGCCATGGCTGAGTAGCGCGCCCTTCGGGCGGCCGGTGGAGCCAGAGGTGTAGATGACGTAGGCGAGGTTGTCCGGCGCGGTACGGTTGCCAGGGTTCTCGGCGCTGTAGCCGGCCAGGTCCTGCTCATCCAGGCAGAGCGCCTGGAGGCCTTCGCGCATCGACAGCCCGTCTTTCAGGTGAGCCTGGGTCAGCACCAGGGCGATGCCGCTGTCTTCGACCATGTAGGCCAGGCGGTCGGCCGGGTATTCCGGGTCCAGCGGCACATAGGCGCCACCGGCCTTGAGGATCGCCAGCAGCCCCACCACCAGCGGCATGGCGCGTTCCGTGGCGATGCCCACCCGCACTTCCGGGCCGACACCCAGCTCGCGCAGCTTGTGGGCCAGGCGGTTGGCCTGGGCATTCAGCTCGCCGTAGGACAGGTGCTCGCCCTCGCAGCTGAGCGCCAGGGCCTCGGGACGCTGGGCAGCCTGTGCCTCGAAGAGCTGGTGCAGCACCGGCGAAACCGGCTGCGCCTCAAACTTTGGGTTCCAGCTTTGCAGCAGGCCATCACGCTCGGCGGTGGTGATCAGCGGCAACTCGCCGACTCGGCATTGCGGGTCTTCCACCACCGCACGCAGCAGGTGCTGCCAGTGGCCGGCGAGGCGTTGGACGCTGCTGGCGTCGAACAAATCAGCCGCATAGGTGAGGCTGGCGTGGAGAGTGTCGCCCTGCTCTTCGGTGTCCAGTGCCAGGTCGAACTGGGCGCTGTGCTGGCGCCAGTCCAGGCGCTCGACCTTGAGCCCCGCAAGCTCGCGCTCAACGCTCTGGCCCAGTTGCTTCTGGTGGTTGTAGAGCACCTGGAACAGCGGGCTGTGATTGAGGCTGCGCTGCGGTTGCAGGGCTTCCACCAGTTGCTCGAAGGGCAGTTCCTGATGGGCCTGGGCGCCCAGCGCGGCCTGTCGGACCTGTTGCAGCAGCGCGCTGAAGGGTTGCTGGCCGTCCACCTCGGCGCGAAGCACCTGGGTGTTGATGAAGAAGCCGATCAGGCCTTCGGTTTCCAGGCGCGAACGCCCCGCGTTGGGCACGCCAACGCGAATGTCGTCCTGCCCGCTCATGCGGTGCAGCAGGGCCTGGAAGCTGGCCAGCAGGAGTATGAACAGGGTCACCTGCTGCTCCTGGGCACGGCGGCGCAGGCCGGCGACCAGTGCCGGTTCCAGGCTGAGTTCCAGGCGCGCACCGCGTTCGCTGCGGCGGGCCGGACGGGTCAGCTCGCTGGGCAGTTCCAGCAGCGGCTGGCGCTCGCCCAGTTGCGCCTTCCACCAGTCGAGCTGGCGGGCGCCCTCCCCGGCATCCAGCCAGTCGCGCTGCCAGCGGGCGTAGTCGGCGTAGCGCACCGGCAGTGTCGGCAGGCGGGCCTCGCGCCCTTCAACCTGGGCCTGATAGAGCTGGGCGAACTCATCCACCATCACTTGCATCGACCAGCCGTCAGCGGCGATGTGGTGCACGGTGAGCACCAGCACATGCTCGTCCTCCGCGACGTTCAGCAACAGCACCCGCAGCAGCGGGCCGTTGCGCAGGTCGAACGGCTGGCGCATTTCCTCTTCCACCAGCGCGTCGATCTGCGCCTGGCTCGGCGCCTCCAGACTCAGCTCGCTGAACTGCAGCGGCAGGCTGGCGTGCAGCACCGGGCGGGCTTCGTGGCCGTCCTGGGTGAAGGTGGTGCGCAGGGTGTCGTGGCGCGCTTGCAGGGCGGCAAAGCTTGCCAGCAGCGCGTCGCGGTCCAGGCGGCCCTTCAGGCGCAGGGCGGCGGGGATGTTGTAGGCCGCGCTCTGCGGGTCCAGTTGCCAGAGAATCCACTGGCGCTGCTGGGCGTAGGACAGCACGGCCGGCGCGTCGGCGGGCAGTCGCTTGAGCTGCGACTGGCCGCTGCCACCCGCCTGGGCGGCGCACTTGGCGAAGGCGGCCAGTTCGCTGGCCTCGAACAGGCTGGCCAGCGGCAGTTCGATGCCGAGCTGCTGGCGCACCCGCGAAATCACCTGGGTGACCAGCAGGGAGTGGCCGCCGAGTTCGAAGAAGTTGTCGCTACGACCGACCCGCTCGACCTTCAGTACCTCGGCCCAAATGGCTGCCAGTTGGCTTTCCAGGCCTTCGGCGGGCGCTGCGAAATCTCGCTGCCAGTCGCTGGCCTCGAAGCGCGGCAGGGCCTTGCGGTCCACCTTGCCGTTGGCGTTCAGCGGCAGGCGTTCCAGCAGCAGCCATTGCAGCGGCACCATGTATTCCGGCAGTTGCGCCTTGAGGGCGTTCTTAAGGCGCTCGCGCAGGGCGGTCGGGTCCTCGTTGGCGACATCCGCCACCACATAGGCCACCAGCGCTTTGCCGGTGGGGCCTTCCTGCACCAGCACGACCGCTTCACGCACGCCGTCCTGGTCACGCAGGCGGGATTCGATCTCGCCCAGTTCGATGCGGAAGCCGCGAATCTTCACCTGCGAGTCGATCCGGCCTACGTATTCCAGCAGGCCGTCCGGGCGGGGGCGTGCGAGGTCGCCGGTGCGGTACAGGCGCGCGCCCGGCTCGCCGAACGGATCGGGAATGAACACTGCGGCGGTACGCTGCGGGTCGCTCAGGTAGCCGCGCCCCACGCCGGTGCCGGCCACATATAGCTCGCCCACAGCGCCGGTGGGCACCGGCAGCAGGCGGCCATCCAGCACGTAGAGGCGGTTGTTGTCGGTGGCCGAACCAATGGGCAGGAAGGCGCTTTCCGCCGATGCGGCATCCACGCGGAACAGCGCCACGTCGTCCGAGCATTCGGCCGGGCCGTAGGCGTTCACCAGACCGATGGCCGGGTAGCGCTGCAGCCAGCGGCGCGCCAGTTCCGGCGGCATGGCTTCGCCCGTAGGGAGCATCCAGCGCAGGCTGTCGAGGCTGCCGGCGGGCTCGTCCAGCAAGCCCTGAATCAGCGAGGGCACGCTTTCCAGCACGGTGATGCCACGGCTGCGCACATGGGCCAGCAGCGCGGCGGGGTCGTGGGCGATGGCGTTGGGGACGATGTCCACCTGGGCGCCGAACAGCGGTGCGGTGAGGAACTGCCACACGGAAATATCGAAACTCTGCGAGGCGGTCTGGGCGATCACATCGGCCCCGCTCAGGTCCAGGTACGGCACCTTGCTGAGCTGGTTGTTGAGCATGCCGGCCTGTTCGACCATCACGCCCTTCGGTGTGCCGGTGGAGCCGGAGGTGTAGATGACGTAAGCCAGGTTGTGCGGGCCGGTGTGAATGCCCGGCTGGGTGCTGGGCAGCCCGGCGCCCTGCACCTCGTCCCAGAGCAGCAGCGCCGGGCGGCGGCCTTGGGGAAGCGTGGCGATCAGCGCTTCGGCCTGGGCACGGCAGGCGCCGCTTGCCAGCAGCGCGGGCACGCGGCCCAGTTCCAGCAGGTTGAGCAGACGCTGCTCCGGCAACTGCGGGTCCAGCGGCAGGTAGCCGGCACCCGCCTTGAAGGTGCCAACCATCATGCCTAGCAGCGCCAGGCTGCGTTCGGCCAGCAAGGCAACGGGCTGGTCGATGCCAACCCCGGCGCCGATCAGCCCGTGGGCAACGCGGTTGGCTTGCTCGTCGAGCTGGCGGTAGGTCCAACGTTGGTCCAGGCAAGTGGCAACCACCTGCTCCGGCTGGGCCGCCACCTGGGCTTCGAACAGGCGCACGTAGCCCTGGTCCAGCGGGTAGTCGCGTCCAGTGCGGTTGCCGGCTTCCAGCAGTTCGCGGCGCTCCGCGTCCGCCACCAGCGGCAGGTCGGCGAAATCGCCCAGGAAGCCTTCGCCAATGGCCAGCAGCAGGCGTTTGAAGTCGCCCAGCAGGCGGTCGATGGTGGGCTCGTCGAAGTAGCGTTGGTCGTAGGACAGGTGCAGGCCCAGGGCATCGCCCGGATAGACCACCACCGTCAGCGGGTAGTTGGTGTGGGTGCGCGCGGTGTCGGATTTGGCGCTGATTTCCCTGGCGCCGCTCTCCACGGCGCTTTCCACCGGGGCGTTCTCGTAGACGAACAGGCTGTCGAAGATCTGCTGGCCCTTCTCAAGGGCGCTGCAGGCCTGGATTTTCACCAGCGGCAGGTGCTCGTGCTCGCGCAGGGCCAGGTTGTGCTCGAAGAGGTCCTGCAGCCACTGGCGCACGCTGAGCTTCTGGCCGGGTTGCGGCAGGCGCATGCGCAGCGGAATGCTGTTGATGAACAGGCCGACGGTGTCCTGCATTTCCGGGCGGCTGACCGGGCGGCCGGCCACAGTGACGCCGAACAGCACTTCGTCCAGCCCGCCGTAACGGTGCAGCACCAGCGCCCAGGCGGCCTGGGTCAGCGTGTTGACGGTGAGCTGGCAGCGTTGGGCCAGTTCGCGCAGGGCGCGGCCCTGGCTGGCTTCGAGGTAGGCGTAACGGTCGCCGATCACCGAGAAGCCGCCCTGGCGGCGCACCGGGCGGTCGTAGGGCAGCGGCGTGGGCTGTTCGAAGCCGGCCAGCTCCGTGCTCCAGGCCTCCAGCGCGGCGCGCTCGCCCTGCTGTTGCAGCCAGGCGATGAAATCGCGGTAGCGGGCGGCCGGCGCCAGGCTGCGGCTGCCGCTGTAGAAGGCGAAGAAGTCCTGCAGCAGCAGAGAACGGCACCAGGCATCGATCAGGATGTGGTGGTTGCTGAGGATGAACCAGTACTGCCCGGCGCCACGGCGGATCAGGCGCAGGGCGAAGGGCGGCTTGTTGAGCAGGTCGAATCCCTGGGCGCGGTCGACGGCCAGCAACTCCTGCAGGGCGGCTTCGTGTTCGGCTTCAGGAAGCGCCGACCAGTCGCGGAAGTCCACGTCCGGCGCGGCGTCGCGATGGATGATCTGCAGCATCTGGCCGTCGTCATCCAGGCTGAAGGACGCGCGCAGGGCGTCGTGGCGGCGGGCCACGTCGCGCCAGGCGGCGGTGAAGCGCGGCAGGTCGATCTCGCTGTCGATGATGTAGCGGTCCTGCATGAAGTAGATGCCCGAGTGGGGCTCCAGCAGGGTGTGCACCAGCAAGCCTTCCTGCATGGGCGACAGCGGGTAGATGTCTTCCACCTCGGCAGCCGGCACCGGCAGCGCATCCAGTTGCGCCTGGGTCAGTTTTGCCAGGGGGAAGTCGGACGGGGTGAAGCCGCCATTGCCTTCGGCCACACAGTGCGCGATCAGCGCTTCCAGCTCGGCGCGATAGGCATCGGCCAGGGCCTGGATGGTTTCGCGGCGGTACATCTCGCGGCTGAAGCCGAACTGCAGGGACAGTTCGCCGCCGTATACCTGCCCTTCCACGCTCAGCCAGTTGGCCAGCGGCGCATCGTCGGCCTGGGCCTTGCCACCGCCCTCGCCTGCCGGGACGAACAGCGCGGCTTCGTCGAACTGCGCATCGAACTGGCCCAGGTAGTTGAAGGTAACGCGCGGCTGCGGCAACGCAGACAGGGCCGCGCCATTGCCGAGGTAGCGCAGCAGCCCGTAGCCAAGCCCCTTGCCGGGCACTGAGCGCAGTTGTTCCTTCACCGCCTTGAGGGCGCTCGCCAGTTCGCCGGTCGGAATCAATTTCACCGGGAACAGACTGGTGAACCAGCCGACGGTGCGGGTCAGGTCGATGTCGTCGAACAGGTCTTCGCGGCCGTGGCCTTCCAGTTGCACCAGCACCGCTTCATCGCCGCTCCAGCGGCACAGCACGCGGGCCAGGGCGGTCAGCAGCAGGTCGTTGACCTGGGTGCGGTAGGCGGCGGGTGCCTCCTTCAGCAGTTGGCGGGTGCGTTCGGCGTCGAGGCGGAGTTTCAGCGTGTCGCCATGTCGGTTCTGCAGGCGGCCTTCCGGGTTGTCGCGGGGCAGCTCGGCCGGTGCGCTGTGCAGCTCGGCTTGCCACCAGGCGAGTTCGGCTTGCAGTGCCTCGCTCTGGGCATGGCCTTGCAGGCGCTGGGCCCAGGTTTGATAGGCACTGGTCTTGGCCGGGAGGCGCACGGCAGCACCCGCTTCCAGTTGGCGGTAGGCGGTTTGCAGGTCTTCCAGCAACACGCGCCAGGACACGCCGTCCACCACCAGATGGTGGATCACCAGCAGCAGGCGCTGGCTGCCGTCGGCCTGTTCGATCAGCGCGGCGCGCAGCAATGGACCGTTGGCGAGATCGAGGCTGCGCTGCACTTCATCGCAGAAGACGGTCATTTCCGCACCGCTGGCCTGTCCCTGCCAGAGCAGGGTCTGGTTAGCGTCAACGTGGGTCTGGCGCCACTGGCCGCCCTCCTCAGTGAAGCGCAGGCGCAGGGCGTCGTGCTGGCGCACTAGCTGTTGCAGGGCGTCTTCCAGCAGGGCCGGGTCCAGCGGCTGGCGCGGCTCCAGCAGCAGGGATTGGTTCCAGTGGCCGCGCTCAGCGATGGGCAGTTCGAAGAACCAGCGCTGCACCGGGGTCAGCAGTGCTTCGCCTTCCACGGGGCCCTGGTCGATGCTGCTGGCTTCGCTGCACTCGGCCACAGCGGCCAGGCTCTGTACCGTCTGGTGCTGGAAGATATCGCGCGGGCTGAAGCGGATGCCGGCCTGGCGGGCACGGCTGACCACCTGGATGGAGACGATGGAGTCGCCGCCCAACTCGAAGAAGTTGTCGGTCAGGCCAACGCGCTCCACCTTGAGCACGTCCTGCCAGATGCTCGCCAGTTGCTGCTCCACGGCACTGCGCGGGGCCTGGTATTCCTGGCGGACCTGCTGCAGGTCAGGCTTGGGCAGGGCCTTGCGGTCGAGCTTGCCGTTGGGGCTGAGCGGCATGGCCGGCAGCAGGATGAACTGCGCCGGCACCATGTAATCCGGCAGGGTGGCGCCCAGGTGGGCCTTGAGTGCCTCGCGCAGCGCGATCTCATCCCTGCCCTGCTCCGTCGCCACCAGGTAGGCCACCAGTTGCTTGCCGCTGGCGCCGTCATGGGCGACGACCACCGCCTCACGCACGCCGGCGTGGCTTTGCAGGCGGGCTTCGATCTCGCCCAGTTCGATACGGAAGCCACGAATCTTCACCTGGTGATCGAGGCGGCCGAGGTATTCGATCACTCCGTCTTCGCGATAGCGCGCCAGGTCGCCGGTGCGGTACATGCGTTCGCCAGCGGCGAAGGGGTTGGCCACGAAGCGCTCGGCAGTCAGGCTGGCGCGGCGGTGGTAGCCACGAGCGAGGCCGGCACCTGCCAGGTACAGCTCACCAACCACGCCCACCGGCACGGGGTTGAGGCGGGCGTCGAGGATGTGGGTGGCGAGGTTGGCGATGGGCTGGCCGATGGGCACGCTGTCGCGGCCTTCATCACGGCAGGTCCAGTGGGTGACGTCGATGGCCGCTTCGGTCGGGCCATAGAGGTTGAACAGGCCGACGCCCGGCAATTGGGCGAAGACCTGGCCTTGCAGCTCCGCCGGCAGGGCTTCGCCGCTGCAGACGATGCGCTCGAGGCTGGCGCATTGGGCGGCGCCCCGCTCCTCCACCACCAGTTGCGAAGCGAAGGCCTGCAGCATGGACGGCACGAAGTGCAGCGTGGTGACCCGGTGCGCCTCGATCAGCGCCAGCAGGCGGGCCGGATCGCGGTGATCGCCAGGGTTGGCCACGGCCAGGCGCGCGCCCACCATCAACGGCCAGAAGAACTCCCACACCGACACGTCGAAGCTGAAGGGGGTTTTCTGCAGCACGGTGTCATTCGCATCCAGCGCGTAGGCCGACTGCATCCAGGCCAGGCGGTTGTGCAACGCCGCGTGGGTGTTGCCGGCGCCCTTGGGCTTGCCGGTGGAGCCGGAGGTGTAGATGACGTAGGCGAGGTTGTTCGGCGCGATGGCGGCGTCCGGGTTGGCGGCGCTGAAGGCTTCCATCGCGTCGCCGTCCTGGTCCAGGCAGAGGCTGGTCACCCCTTCCGGCAGCGGCAACTCCGCCAGCAGGTGACTCTGGGTCAGCAGCAGCTTGATGCCGCTGTCGTCGAACAGGTAGGCCAGACGGTCGCGCGGGTATTCCGGGTCGAAGGGCACGTAGGCGCCCCCGGCCTTGAGGATCGCCAGCAAGCCGACCACCAGCTCCACGGAGCGCTCGCAGGCCACGCCCACCAGGGACTCCGGGCCGACACCCAGGCTGCGCAGCTTGTGCGCCAAGCGGTTGGCGCGGGCGTTGAGTTGGGCGTAGGTCAGGTTTTCAGTACCGAAGGCCAGGGCCTGCGCGTCCGGCTGGGTGGCGGCCTGGGCCTCGAACAGGCGCTGCACCGGGGCATAGGCGTAATCCCGGGCGGTGGCATTCCAGCCCTGTACCTGGCGGGTCAGTTCTTCGGCATCCAGCAGCGGCAGCTCGCCCACCGCCTGATCCGGGTTGGCGACGATGCCGCGCAGCAGGTTCAGCCAGTGGCGCACCATGCGCTCGGCGGTGGCGCGCTCGAACAGGTCGGTGGCGTAGGTCAGTGCCGCTTCCAGGCGGCCGGACTTTTCCAGGGTGTCCAGGGCCAGGTCGAACTGGGTGGTGCGGCCTTCCCACTCCTGGCGGCTGATCTTCAGCCCGCCCAGGCTGTCCAGCGCGGTGACGTCGGCCACGAACGGCTGGTGGTTGTAGAGGGCCTGGAACAGCGGGTTGTGGCTGAGGTTGCGCTCGACGTTCAGCGCTTCCACCAGTTGCTCGAAGGGCAGCTCCTGATGAGCCTGGGCGCCGAGGGCGGCCTGCTTCACCTGTTGCAGCAAGGTGGCGAACGGCAGCTGGCCGTCGAACTCGCTGCGCAGCACCTGGGTGTTGACGAAGAAGCCGATCAGCCCCTCGGTTTCCGCGCGGTTGCGGTTGGCGATGGGCACGCCGACGCGGATTTCGCGCTGGCCGCTGTAGCGCGCCAGCAGCACCTGGTAGCTGGCCAGCAGCAGCATGAACAGGGTGACGCCCTGCTGCCGCGCCAGGCCGCGCAGTTGCTCGGCCAGCGCGGGCTCGATGGCGAACTCCAGGCGCACGCCCTTGTAGCTGGGGCTGGCCGGGCGCGGGTGGTCGGCGGGCAGCTCCAGCAGGCTGTGCTCGCTGCCCAGGTGGGCCTTCCAGTAGTCGAGCTGACGCTCCTGCTCGCCGGCTTCCAGCCACTGGCGCTGCCAGAGGGCGTAGTCGCGGTATTGGATGGGCAGCTCGGTCAGTTGCGGGGCTTCGCCGGCGCAGAAGGCGCGGTACAGGCGGGAGAACTCGTCGATCAGCACGTTCATCGACCAGCCGTCGGAGACGATGTGGTGCAGGGTCACCAGTAGCAGGTGCTCGTCTTCGGCCAGCTTCACCAGCTTCAGGCGCAGCAAGGGGCCCTGCTCCAGGTCGAAGGGCTTTTGCGCCTGCTCCTCGGCGCTCTGGCGGGCGCGGGATTCGCGAGCGGCAGTGGGCAGCAGGGTCAGGTCTTCGTGCTCGACCTCGACGGGAGCCGACGCGTGAATGCGCTGCACCGGCACGCCGCCGTCCAGATGGAAGGTGGTGCGCAGGGTTTCGTGGCGCTCGACCAGCGCGGCGAAGGCCTGTTCCAGCGCGGCCACGTCCAGCGCGCCGTGCAGGCGCACAGCGCCCGGCAGGTTGTAGGCGGCGCCGTGCGGGTCCAGTTGCCAGAGGAACCACATGCGCCGCTGGGCGTAGGACAGCTGCTCGCGCTCGGCAATGGCGACATTGGCGGGAATGGGGAACAGGTTGAAATCGACGCTCTCCTTGCGCAGCCCTTCGAGGAAGAGCCGGCGTTTTTCCACGGGCAGCTCGATGAATCGATGGGCGAGTCTCAGGGCGTCTTGGGCATTCATCTGTTCTTTCCATCCAACAAAGTCATTGGGAAGCGTTCGCTTTCCGCCATAACCAGTCAGACGAAACAGGCTGTTACGTCTTTAGCGTGGGGAGGGAAATTCGACAGACGCGCAAGGAAAGCGCCTACGCAGGAACTGCGTTGCTGGCTTACAAGGCGTTTGGATAGGGTTTGCGGCGCTGTGACCTTCTGGTCACAGCCGGGTGTGGAAGCCCGTATTCAGGAGCATAAGCGCCATAGCGACGCCTTGAGCGTCGGCTGTCTATGGCGGATCGTGCGAGGGGGCTTCGGCCCGACCGGTCTCCTTATGCTCCTCCGGTACTTCCACACTCGCACGGTCCGCCACCCTTCAAGGATTTGGTGGCGGCTCCACAACTCAATGGATGGAGCTTTGCCATGACCCTTCCCGAAATCACCCCGCAGGTCTTCCGCCGCCACCGCCGCCCGCTGCGCGCCTTCCTCATCGGCCACGAAGCCTGGTTCTCCGCCCGCGACCTGCGCCGTTTGCTCAACACCGACATCAACGACCGCCTCATCGGCAGACTCTGCCCCGACCAGCACCGGCGCGTATTGCTGAAAAACGGCAGCAGTCTCTTCAATGAAGAAACGGTGATCAGCGAGTCCGGCCTGCACGCCCTGCTCTGGATGTACTGCTACCACCCGGAAAACCGCCTGCTGCGCAGGTGGGTGAGTCAAGAGGTGGTGCGGGGGTTGTGGGGCCAAACTGCACTCGCCGGCTAGCGCCTCGCTCCATCGTAGGCGGGGCCGGACGGCGCTCCGCTCTACCCATCCTGCGGGTCCCGGCAAATACCTCTTCGCGGTCATCGAATCTGCGGCTGAAACCCACTTTTCGCTCACATTGCCTACTGTTTAAGTACCAGCAGCAGAGATATCGCGATGTACGAGCCCATCAACGCAGTAGTGATCATGGGTGTTGCCGGTAGCGGGAAGTCCGCCGTGGCCCGGGCGCTGGAGGTGCGCAGCGGGGCGCGGCTGATCGAGGGGGATGCCTTCCACCCCGACCGCAACATCCAGAAGATGAGCATTGGCCAACCCTTGACCGACAAGGATCGCGCCAGTTGGCTGCATGCGCTCGAGAAACAGCTGCGCCAGACCTACCGCGCAGGCGAACATCCCATCCTCACGTGCTCGGCGCTCAAGCGCAGCTACCGCGATAGCCTGCGCCATGCCATACCAGCGCTGGGTTTTGCCTACCTGCAACTCTCCCCCACCGCCGCGGCCGAGCGCATGGCGCAGCGCCGCGGACATTTCATGCCGGTGAGCCTGCTGGACAGCCAGTTCGCCGACCTGGAAGAGCCGCTGGACGAACCCCTTACCCTGGTCCTCGACGGCACCCTGTCAGTAGGTGAACTGGCCAGCGCCATCCACCAGTGGTGGCAGCAGCACGCGCCGGCCTGACGCCATCCCCGTTTGTGGGAGAGATTTCAATCGCGAATGAATTCGCCCCCACAGAAAAACGGCCGGTGCGTGGCGTGGTCGGTGCCATTTCTTATAGGGCGGCGGAAAACCGCTTCAACCTGAGTCGGGGTGGATCAATGAGCGGTACTGCCCCGGCGTGGAACCGGTCCATTTCTTGAAGGCCTTGTAGAAGGCGCTGGTGTCGGCAAACCCCAGCTCGAAGGCCAGCTCGGTGAAATTGCCCTCACCGTTGTCCAGCCGGGCGATGGCCAGGTCGCGCCGCACCTGGTCCTTCAGCCCCTGGTAGGACTGCCCCTCCAGGGCCAGCTTGCGGCGCAGGGTGGACGGCGCCATGTAGAAGTGGCTGGACAGCGCCTCCACATCGGGCCAGCGCTCGGGTTTGATGCTGCGCAGGTAGGCGCGAATCCGCGCCGCCAGGCTCTGCGGGTCGCGGTAGCGCACCAGGATGTTCGCCGGCAGGCCACCAAGGAAGCGCTTGAGGTCGCGGTTGCTGCGACGCACCGGCAGCTCCAGGCAATCGGCATTGAACAGCAGGCGGCTCTGGGGACGGGAGAAGCGCAGGTTGGTGCTGAACATCACCCGGTAGTCTTCGATGTAGTCCGGCACTGCGCAGCGCAGGTCGACACCGAGGATGGGAATGCGCCGCCCGGCCAGCCAGCACAGCAACCCGTGGATCATCAGCCACAGGGTGAAGTAGCTGAAGGCCCGGCCTCGCTGGCCTTCGGGCTCGTCCAGGGTGATTTCCGCCAGGCCGCCACGACGCTCCAGGCGCGGAGAAAGGCCGTCGAAGATGAGTTCGAGAAAGCGCAGCGACAGTTCCAGGGCCGCGCCCACGGTGGGCTCCTTCACGGCGGCGCGGGTCATGTAGGCAAAGCTGCCGGACTTCATGCGGCGCGGGTTCATACCGAAGAACTCGTCGTCCATGGTCCGCGCGATCAGCAGCCAGAGTTGCCCGTAGAGCTGCGACGACACGCGACCATAGGGCTTGGCCAGCAGCTCGGCGGGGATGCCGACCTGGCCCAGCAGCCCCGAATCGTCGAAGCCCCGCTGGCGCAATTCCAGCAGGGCTTCGTGAACCAGGCGGACGGAGATGGTGCCTTTTTCGGCGGACGTGCCTGTCATGGTCTCCCTTGGTACTGATTTCCGGCGATGCGGCATTGTAGGGGCTTTACCTGAGGGGGCGAATTCATTCGCCCCCTCAAAAGAGCGAAGAGCTGTGCCCTACCGTATCGCCGTCACTTTGTCGTCCTTCGGCGGGGTCAGTTCCTCGATGCTGATCTCGCGCATGCGGAACTTCTGGATCTTGCCGGTCACGGTCATCGGGAAGGCATCCACGAAGCGGAAGAAGCGCGGCACCTTGAAGTGGGCGATGCGTTCCTTGGCCCAGGCGCGCAACTCGTCCTCGGTGGCCGTGTGGCCGGGGTGGAACTTGATCCAGGCGACGATTTCCTCGCCGTACTTGCTGCAGGGAATGCCGATCACCTGCACATCCGCCACCGCCGGGTGGGTGAAGAAGAACTCTTCCAGCTCACGCGGGTAAACGTTCTCGCCGCCGCGAATGATCATGTCCTTGCTGCGCCCGACGATGCAGACGTAGCCGTTCTCATCCATGGAGGCGAGGTCACCGGTGTGCATCCAGCGACCTGGGTCGATGGAATCGGCGGTGGCCTGGGGGTTGTTCCAGTAGCCCAGCATCACGCTGTAGCCACGGGTGCACAGCTCGCCGATAGTGCCGCGCGGGACGATCTTGCCCTCGGCATCGACGATCTTGCTCTCCAGGTGCGGCTGGGTGCGGCCGACGGTGGTCACGCGCAGTTCCAGTTCGTCGTCCGGGCCGGTCTGCAGGGACACCGGGCTGGTCTCGGTCATGCCGTAGGCAATCTGCACTTCGCTCATGTGCATCTCGTTGATGACCCGGCGCATCACCTCGATCGGGCAGGTAGCGCCGGCCATGATGCCAGTGCGCAGGCTCGATAGATCGAACTCCCCGCGCTGCGGGTGATCCAGCTCGGCGATGAACATCGTGGGCACGCCATAGAGGGCGGTGGCCTTTTCCTCGGCCACGGCGCGCAGGGTGGTCAGCGGGTCGAAGGCGTCACCCGGGTAGATCATGGTGGAGCCGTGGGTCACGCAGCCCAGGTTGCCCATCACCATGCCGAAGCAGTGGTACAGCGGCACCGGGATCACCAGGCGATCCTGCTCGGTGAGGCCGAGGCTCTCGCCGACCATGTAGCCGTTGTTGAGGATGTTGTAGTGGCTGAGGGTGGCGCCCTTGGGGAAGCCGGTGGTGCCGGAGGTGTACTGGATGTTGATCGGGTCATCGAACTGCAGGCTGGCCTGGCGCTCGGCCAGGGCCTGGTCACTCACCTCGCCCGCCTTCTGCTGAAGGGCGGCCCAGGGCAGGAATGCAGACGGTGGGTTGGCGGCCAGGCTGACCACGCCGCGCAGTTCCGGCAGGCGCTCGCAGTTCAGGCTGCCCGGCTCGGCGGCGGCCAGCTCGGGCACCAGGCCGAGGAGCATGGCGTGGTAGTCGGAGGTCTTGAAGGCATCGGCGCAGATCACCCAGCGGCAGCCGGATTGCTTGAGGGCATATTCCAGTTCACTGCTGCGGTAGGCCGGGTTGATGTTGACCAGGATGGCGCCGATCTTGGCGCTGGCGAACTGGGTGATGCACCACTCGGCGCAGTTGGGCGCCCAGATCCCCAGGCGGTCGCCGCTGTTCAGGCCCAGGGCGAGCAAGGCGCGGGCATGGCGGTCCACCGCCTCGGCCAGTTCCTGCCAGCTGTAGCGCAGGCCCTGATGCCTGACCACCAGCGCCTCGCGCTCGGGGAACTTGGCAACCGTGGCATCGAATGCCGCGCCTATGGTCATGGCGAGCAGGTCCTTGTCCTGCCGCCCCCGGGTATAGCTCTGGTGATTCATGGCTTTCCCTTCTTGTCTTTGTACTGGGATACAGCTGTGAATGACGTAGTCGGCTTTATTTACCTTTACGTAAACGGAAAGGTAAATAAAGCCTGTTTTCCTGTCTAGTGACCCATTGGTCGGATGTGGGTTCGGTTGTCAGGTGGCCGGTGGTCGGCCTCCCTGTCCTGGTTGAACGGCCTGTGGGGACGAATTCATTCGCTATGCAGGACGCAGTCCTGCCATCAAGGTCGATGGGGCAGCTGCGCTGCCCTTAGCGACTGAAGTCGCCCCCACAAGGAGAGCCTGCAAGCCGCCCTGCCCTTACCTCACGAACACCTGGGTCGTGGTGATCGACATGTCCCCACCCGGCAACTTGATGTTCTTGATCTTCTCCAGGCTGTCCGGATCGAACACCGCGATGTCGTTGAAGGTGCCGGCCAGGTAAAGCTTGCTGCCCTTGGTGTTGAAGGCGACGCAGTAGTAGGAGTGATCCAGGTTGGCCGCCTTGATCAGCTTCTGCTCCTTGATGTCGTACTTGGCCAGGCGGTTGAGCACGCCGAACATCTGGTTCGGGTCCTTCGGCGAGCGCAGGCCGGTGAAGTACAGCTCGGTCAGCGGTGCGAAGTCCTGCACGGTGGCCTTGCCGGTCTTCAGGTCGATGCTGACGTAGCCGTAGATGAAGTCGGCGGTGGCCAGGTCCTGCTTTTCGTCCTTGAACTTGGCCGTGGTGTAGAGCATCGAGAACTCGTGGTACGCGCTCTGGTGCGGCCAGAAATACAGCACGTCCGGTGCACTGTAGTTCGGGCGCTGCCAGTTGCGGCCGGGCACCGCCACTTCGTACTTGCCGGTGTTCACATCCATCTTGTAGATGTCCGGCCCGGCAACGAACAGCGAGCCGTCATCGGCGGCGCGCATCAGGTAGACCTGGCGCGGCATCGGGAAGCTGCGCACGGGCTTGGCGTCCAGGCCGTCGCTGGTGCGGAAGACCTCCAGGCGCGGCTGCTTGACCACGTAATGGTCGTTCATCATCTGGGTCGGGTTGACCGTGGTGTAGAGCTCCTTGCCATCGGGGCTGAGCGCGAAGGAGAACATCGAGCGCACCTTCTCGCCCGGATTGCGCGACAGCTTGGCGTGGAACACGGTCTTGCAGCCGTCCAGGTCGATGCCGTACAGGTCACCGAAGTGGTTGTTGAGGATGAACGCGGTCTTGTTGTCCGGCGCCATCATCGCGGTGCCAGGCCCGAAAGCGTCTGGCAGGCGGCAGGTCTTGTAGAGGCTATCGGTGGCGAGATCCACCACATGCAGGTTGTTCGGGTAGTTGGTGGCGATCATGTATTCATGACCGGCCTTCAGCGCAGGACCCGCCTCATCTGCGGCCCAGGCACTGGTGCCCAGTGCGAGTCCGGCGACAGCGGTCGCCAGGCTGGCGATGGCTTTGAGTTTCATACGGTTTCCCCTCTTGTTCTTGTCGCCGGTCATTTGTCTTTCGGGAATACGGTGCCGAGGTTGCGCCAATCCTCTTGCGAGTTCGTCGCCTGGGCGTTCCAGTCCTGGTAGGTGCTCATCATGTCGGGCACCTGGGCCGGCCACCAGCATGGGTCGGAGCAGCCATAAAGGTCCGCTTCCATCGGCTGGCAGAGCGAGGCGACGCCACCGAAGGCGTCCACTTCCCAGCCCGGATCGGTGGTGGCGGTACAACCGGCCACCGCACTCATGGCCATGACTTCTTCGATGCGATCTTCGGCTGCGGCTTTTTCGAGCATTTGCGCTTTGTTGTTGAGCGGCTTCAGATGTTTCATGTCAGTGCGCCTTCCGCGGGGAGATGTAGCTGCTGATGAAGGCCGGATTGACGGCCATGATGCGGCTGTAGACTTCGATGCCGAAGTCCACCCAGTCGCGCATCAGCTCGCAGTAGTGATAGGTCGGGTGAGTGGGGTCGCCGTAGCGGGCGTAGCTCTCGTGATAGCAGCCGCCGGAGCACAGGTTGCGGATGCGGCAGGTGTCGCAGCCGGTGCCGGTGCGGTCCAGGCGCTGGGAGAGGAAGTCGTTGAGCTCGGCCTGCTTCACTCCACTGTGCACGTTGCCGAAGGTCGGCAGGCTGGAGCCGGTGAAGCGGTGGCAGAGGTTCAGCTCGCCCTTGTGGTCCACCGCCAGCATCTTCAGGCCGGCACCGCAGGGCAGCGCCTTCTTGTGGCCTTCGTGGATGTCGGTGATCAGCTGGTGCAGGTTGGAGAAGCCGATGTTGCGGTGCTCCAGCGCCGCCTCCAGGTAGCGACGGCCCAGGGCCTTCATGTTGGCGAAGACTTCCACCAGCTCTTCGCTGGTCAGGTTGAAGTTCGCCATGTCGCCGGAGGTGACTGGCGCAAAGCCGACTTCGGCGAAACCCAGCTCGTTGAACAGGTGGTTCCAGATGGTTTCGACGTCGGTGATGCCACGGGTCAGGGTGACCCGCGCGCCCACCGGACGGCTGCGGTAGCGCGACAGCAGCAGGTCCACCTTGCGCCGGACCACGTCGTAGGTGCCCTGCCCGCCCACGGTGATGCGGTTGCGGTCGTGCACGGTCTTCGGCCCGTCGATGCTCACCGACAGCCCGAAGCGGTGGGCGTTGAGGTAGTCGATGATCTCTTCGGTGAGCAGCGTGGCGTTGGTGGTCATGATGAACTCCACCTGCTTGCCCGCCTCAGCAAAACGTCGCTCGCAGTAGTCCACCATGTGCTCGATCAGCGGCCGGTTGGACAGCGGCTCACCGCCGAAGAAGACCACGCTGTAGCGCTCCTCGTCGGGTGACTCCTTGAGCAGCATTTCCACCGAAGCCTCGGCGGTTTCCGCGCCCATCTTCTTGCCGGCCGACGGCTTGTCCAGGTCTTCCTTGTAGCAATAGGTGCAGCTCAGGTTGCAGCCAGTGTTGACGTTCAGCACCACGGTATTGAGCGCGGTGCGCTCCACCTTGCTGATGCCGATTTCCGGCGTCAGCGGCGAGCCGTCGCTGACCACTTCCAGCGCGATCAGCTCGCGCAGGGTTTCATCGATGTCCTGCCCGGCGAAACGCCCGGCCAGGCGTTGCACCAGATCCTCGGACGAGCAGCTCTGCTGGCGCAGCGCGTCGATGATGCCGCCGGTGATTTCGTCGGTGGCGAACAGCGAACTGCTCGGGATGTGGAACAGCATGCGGTCGGCATCCACCCGCACTTCGTGCAGGTTGCGTTCGACCAGATTCAAGATTGCGCCCATGGCGACCTCCCGGAAATTTGCCCAATCGTCGTTGCGAATCCGGGCGGGACGAACCCGCCCGAGCCACTGCCGGCTACGGCAACGGCGGGTTGTTCCAGCGCTGTACGGTGACGATCAGGTGGCCTTCGCCCTTCTGGCCGCCCTCTTCCAGCTCGGCGATCACCTTCAGGTTGCCGGCGTTGTTGGTCATCATCTTGCGTTCCGGGTTCGGGCCGGCACCGCCAGGGATGAATACGCCGTCCTTCTGCATCACGCCGGCGAACTTCACGTCCTCGTCTTCCTTGGCGCGCTCGTCGAAGGGCTCCACCGACCATTTCGCCGGCAGGTAGCCGATGCGGTAAGGCTTGCCGTCGGCGCCCTTGCCCCAGGCCTCGGCCTCGAAGCGGCCCTGCACCTTGGGCGTGGAGCCGCCGTTCTCACCCACGCGGGCGATGGAGAACTCGGGCACCACCTTCACTTCGGCGATGTCCTTGTAGACGGCCAGCTCGACGCCATTGAGCTTACCCAGTGCCACGCTGCGCACGCCCGGTGCCGCATCGGCTGCGGCCTTGACCTTGACGCGAAGCTGTTTCGGGGTGACTTCCAGCACCTTCACCACCTCGACGCCGGCACCCAGGTCTGGAGTACCGGAGAGGCCACTGCCCACCAGGGTCAGTTCCGCTTCGCTGCCAGCCTTGATGAAGGCGGGCTGCACGGCCAGCAGCTTGGCACTGCCTTCCTTGGCGGCGCTGAAGTCCAGGCCACGCTCGTCATGCTCGGCCTCGAACATGCGACCTTTCATCTCGCCGTTCAGGGCAGCGAATACCTGGCGCAGGTTGGTCTCGCCAACCTTCACGTTGCCGCGCCACTCGTAGCCGTTGTAGAGGATGGCCGAGCCACTGCCGTTGAACGGCGTGCCGTCGGCGTACTGGCCTTTCACCTCGACCTTGAAGGTGTCGCCTTCATCGGCGGTCACGGTCATCACGCCGCGCACATCGCCCTTGGTCAGCATGTGGCCGCTGAAGCTCCACTGCCCTGGCAGGCTGTCCGCCTTGGGCTTGGCCTTCTGCCAATCGGCCCAGGCCTTGTTCTCCAGCGGGAAGCGCTTGGCCAGGTCCGGCACGGTTTCCTTGAGGGCGATTTCCAGCCAGTCGCGGTCGCGGGACTGGGCCTGGTATTCGAGGGACGGCCACTGGCCTAGGTGGAAGTTGACCAGGTGCTCCCACTCTTTGGCGGGGCGACGCTGCAGGGCGACCCGGGCGCCGGAGTGGCAACGGCCGCACATCTGGCTGAGGTGGTCGTCGAAGGTCTCGACCGTGTTCAGCCTGCGCTCCATGGCGTAGCGCACGCCTTCGGTTTCGCTCGGTGCCAGGCCTTGCTTGTCGGCCAGGTACTTGACCAGGGTGCGGCGGTCATCGTCGCTGATCTTGAGGCCGTGCATCACCTGCATGCGCGCGATGCTCATCAGCCAGCCCTCGGGGGTCTTGCGCTGGTGACTGATACGGCTGAAAGAGTCGTTGCCTTCGGGGATATGGCAACCCACGCACTTGGACTTGAGGATGGCTTCGCCGCCCTCCGCTGCATGGGCCTGGGCGAACATCAGGGACGCCATGGCCAATGCCAGGGAGCCCGCGTGTTGCCGGAGTCGAGTCGTCTTCAAGGTCAGACCTCCACGGTGTTGTTCTTATGGTTTGCACCCCTTGGGCCGCAGGTGCATCTGTCACGGCAAATACATAATGTGTGCCATGCCAATGAAAATCCTTTTATAACAACGATTTAGCCGTAAAACACAGGCTTGACGGGGATGCTGGCCATGGGCCCCGGCGTCTAATTTCGCGACAGACTGTTCCAGCCTGAGACGGGGCCGCGCAGCGCCTTCTAAAGGTAGACGCTGCGACTGTTCCAGGCCTGTCTCAGCCCGTCTCAAACTGCAACAGGGCGCAATCCGACGGGAAACTGCACCTCTTGAATAAATCCTTATGAATCATTGCGTTATGCACGATCAACGGCATTGGCATGGGGGTTGCGAAAGCCGGGTACAACTTCAATGAACAGAGGCTTACCTCCATGCTTGTCGACCTGCCCGTCCTTCCCCAGACCCAAGCCTTCCTCAACCGCAAGCTGAAGATGCTGATCGGCGCAGAGTGGCAGGACGCCGCCAGCGGCAACACCATGAGCTTCCGCAATCCGGCCACCGGGGAAGTCCTGGGTGACGTGCCCTCCGCCACCGCCGAGGACGTCGACCGTGCCGTACAGGCCGCCCGCCAGGCCTTCGATGATTCCGCCTGGAGCCGCATGCGCCCCCGCGAGCGCCAGAACCTGCTGTGGCGCCTGGCCGACCTGATGGAGCGCGACGCCCAGGAACTGGCCGAGCTGGAGTGCCTGAACAACGGCAAGAGCGCCGTCGTGGCCAAGGTCATGGACGTGCAGCTGGCCATCGACTTCCTCCGCTACATGGCCGGCTGGGCCACCAAGATCGAAGGCGCCACCGTCGATGTGTCCATGCCGCTGATGCCGGACGACCAGTTCCACGGTTTCATCCGCCGCGAGGCCGTGGGCGTGGTCGGCGCCATCGTCGCCTGGAACTTCCCACTGCTGCTGGCCTGCTGGAAACTCGGCCCGGCGCTGGCCACCGGCTGCACCGTGATCCTGAAACCCGCCGACGAGACCCCGCTCACCGCCCTCAAGCTGGCCGAACTCGTGCTGGAAGCCGGCTACCCGGCCGGGGTGTTCAATGTCATCACCGGCACCGGCCTGAATGCCGGCGTCGCCCTCACCCGCCACCCGGGCGTGGACAAGCTGACCTTCACCGGCTCCACCGAAGTGGGCAAGCAGATCGGCAAGGCGGCCATGGAAAACATGACCCGCGTGACCCTGGAGCTGGGCGGCAAGTCCCCGACCATCGTCATGCCCGACGCCAACCTGCAGGAGGCCGCCGCCGGCGCTGCCACCGCGATCTTCTTCAACCAGGGCCAGGTGTGCTGCGCCGGCTCACGTCTCTATGTGCATCGCAAACACTTCGACAACGTGGTGGCCGACATCGCCGGCATCGCCAATGGCATGAAGCTGGGCAATGGCCTGGACCCGAGCGTGCAGATGGGCCCGCTGATCTCCGCCAAGCAGCAGGACCGCGTCACCGGCTACATCAACCTCGGCCGTGAACTGGGCGCCACCATCGCCTGCGGCGGCGAAGGCTTCGGCCCCGGCTACTTCGTCAAGCCGACCGTGATCGTCGACGTCGACCAGCAGCACCGCCTGGTGCAGGAAGAGATCTTCGGCCCGGTGCTGGTCGCCATGCCCTTCGACGACATCGACGACGCCGTGCGCATGGCCAACGACAACCCCTACGGCCTGGGCGCGAGCATCTGGTCCAACGACCTGTCGGCAGTACACAAGATGATTCCGCGCATCAAATCCGGCTCGGTCTGGGTCAACTGCCACAGCGCCCTGGACCCGGCCCTGCCCTTCGGCGGCTACAAGCTCTCCGGCGTCGGCCGCGAGATGGGTGCAGCAGCCATCGAACACTACACCGAACTGAAGTCGGTGCTGATCAAGCTGTAAACGTGAAAGCCGGTGCGCCATGCGCACGCCGCTCTGTAGCCCGGATGAAATCCGGGGAATGGCCCAACGCCGCTCCCGGATTGCATCCGGGCTACTTTCTGATCAAGCTCTAAAACCGAGCCACGCACGTGCTTTATGTAGGAACCCATTGCGGGGTTGATGGGGTTCGGTGCACGCGCGTCATTCAGACAACAATTGCTGTCATTAGAACCACAGTCACAATGACTACATATCGATTAAGCCATTGATTATCAATGACTTAAATCCTGGCACAGAAAATGATTCGCTCCCTTCGCTCTCCACCCAACGAAGGGAACCTCAAATGAAAATCCCCAGCGTCACCCTGTGCCTTGCCCTGCTCTGCTCCCCCGCCGCGTTCGCCGCGGAGGTTGTTTCGCAAGTCCCTGACACCACCGTCGGCAAAGCCACCGGCGGCATGACTGGCTTAATGCTTGGCGCCATTGGCGGCCCGCTGGGCGCGGTGGCCGGTGCGGCCGTGGGTTATTTCGGTGGCGGCACCGCCCAGGAATCCGGCGGCCTCGCCGAACCGGCCTATCTGGTGAAGATGGATGACGGCTCGGTGCGGCGCTTCCGCACGCCCGGCCAGCGCTTCCAGCCTGGCGACAAGGTTGAAGTGGACGGCATTCGCCTGCGGCGCCAGGAGAGCTGATAGGCCCGGCCGGCCCTTCGGGGCCGGCCGGGATCAGTAGCGCTCGAATCCGCGCTGCAATTCCCAGTCGGTGATGCGCCGGTCGTATTCCTTCTGCTCCCACTCGGCGGTGTGCACGTAGTGGTCGACCACCTCGTCGCCAAAGGCCTTGCGCAGCATGGCCGAACCCTCCAGTGCGGCCGTGGCTTCACGCAGGGTCTTGTCGACCTCCGGCAGCCTGTCGTTCATGTAGGCGTCGCCCTCGAATGGCGCACCCAGTTCGAGCTGTTCATCGATGCCCGCCAGGCCCGCGGCGATCAGCGCAGCAAAGGCGAGGTAGGGATTGAGGTCGGCGCCGCCGATGCGGCATTCGATGCGCACCGACTTGCTGCCCTCGGCACAGAGGCGGAAGCCGGCGGTACGGTTGTCGCGGCTCCACGCCGCGCGGGTCGGCGCGAAGGTGCCGGCCTGGAAGCGCTTGTAGGAGTTGATGTACGGCGCGAGAAAATAGGTGAACTCGCTGGCGTACTTGAGCTGTCCCGCCACCCAGCCGCGCATCAGCTTCGACATGCCGAACTCGTCCTTGGCATCGAAGAACAGTGCCTTCTTGCCCTTCTTGTCCCAGAGCGAGCTGTGGATGTGGCAACTGGAGCCAGCCAGGTCATAGCGCCATTTGGACATGAAGGTGATCGACTTGCCCTGCTGGTAGGCGATCTCCTTGCAGGCGTGCTTGATGATGACGTGGCGGTCGGCCATGGTCAGGGCGTCGGCATAGCGGACGTTGATCTCTTCCTGGCCCGGCCCCCACTCCCCTTTCGAGTTCTCCACCGGCACGCCGCACGCCTGCAGGTGTTTGCGGATGGCGCGCAACACCGGTTCCTCACGCGTGGTCTGGAGGATGTTGTAGTCCTCGATGTAGTGCGCGGCCGTCTTCGGATGGCTGTAGTTGCGTTTGTGGATCGCGTCGTAGCTCTCGTCGAAGAGGTAGAACTCCAGCTCCGAGGCGAACATGCCGACGTAGCCGCGCTCAGCCAGTCGCGCCACCTGCTTCTTCAGGATGGCCCGCGGACTGTGGGGCAGGTCTTCGCGATGGTGGTGGTCGAGCACGTCGCAGAGCACCAGCGCCGTGCCTTCCAGCCAGGGCACCCGGCGCAGGGTGCTCATGTCGGGCTTGAGCACGAAGTCGCCATAACCCTTGCTCCAGCTCGCCGCGGCATAGCCCGGCACCGGCTCCATGTCGATGTCGTCGGCCAGCAGGTAATTGCAGCAGTGGGTTTCTTCATAGGCACTGTCGACGAAGAATTCAGCCTGGAAGCGCTTGCCTACCAATCGTCCCTGCATGTCCACCATGCAGGCCAGCACCGTGTCGATCTCGCCGCTGGCAACGGCTTGCTTGAGTTCGTCGAAGCTGAGGAGTGGTTCGCTCATCTGGCTGTCCTTCGATTGGGGGACTGCCGAAAGCTTAGCCCAGCGATGAAAACCGCAAGCCATTGGCGCACCGACGCGGTGCGACTTCTTTACCAGCGCCCCCGCCTCGATGGGTTTCGTACCTCTACCCATCCTACGAGAAGGACGCGCTCGGGGCCGACGAAAACAATGCAAAAAAAAACCGGCAGGCGTGAAGGCGCCTGCCGGAAATCGAGGGTTTGGATCAGTGCGAGATGCAGACCGATTTCAGTTCGGTGTACGCCTCGATCACGGCGCGGCCGAATTCGCGGCCCATGCCGGACTGCTTCACGCCGCCGAAGGGCATGTTCGGGTCCAGCAGCACGTGGGCGTTGACCCAGACGGTGCCGGCTTCGATGCGCGGTACCAGGTTCATCGCCTTGGACAGGTCGTTGGTCCAGAGGCTGGCTGCCAGGCCGTAGGGGCTGTCGTTGGCCAGCTCGATCATGGCGTCCTCATCGGTGAAGGGGATCACCGACAGCACCGGGCCGAAGACTTCCTCGCGGGCCACGGTCATCTCGTGGTTCACGTCGGCCAATACGGTGGGCTGGACGAAGAAACCCTCGCCTTCCAGGCGCTCGCCACCGGCCACCACACGGGCGCCTTCCTGGCGGGCCAGGTCGATGTGTTTGAGCACATTCTGCTGCTGCTTGAACGACACCAGTGGGTTGATCGCCGCGTTCTGGTCCATGCCCGGGCCGATGGACAGGCCCTTCACCGCAGCGGAGAGACCCTGGACGAACTCCTCGTAGATGGACTGGTGCACGTAGAAGCGCGAGGCTGCGGCGCACACCTGGCCGTTGTTCAGCAGGCCCCCGAGCAGCGCGCCCTGCACCGCCGTCTCCACGTCGGCATCTGCCAGCAGGATCATCGGGTTCTTGCCGCCCAGCTCCAGGGCGAAGCGGGTCATGTTCTCCATGCAGGCCACACCGACGCTCTTGCCCACGGCGGTGGAACCGGTGAAGGACACCTTGCTGATCAGCGGGTGCGAAGCCAGGGCGTTGCCCACGGTGCTGCCGCCGCCAGTGACGACGTTGAACACGCCAGCCGGGATGCCCGCCTCGAAGGCCAGTTCGGCCAGGCGCAGGGCGGTCAGCGGGGTTTCGCTGGCGGGCTTGATGACCACGGTGCAGCCGGTGGCGAGCGCCGGCATCGCCTTCCAGGTGGTGATCATCAGCGGGAAGTTCCACGGCACGATGCCGGCGACCACGCCCACCGGCTCACGACGAGCGAAGGCAGTGAAACGCGAGCCCGGCGGGATCGGGATGGACACGTCCATGGTCTGGCCTTCGATCTTGGTCGCCCAGCCGGACATGTAGCGCATGAACTCGACGGTGGCGCCGACATCCAGCATGCGCGAGATGTTGATGGACTTGCCCTGGCTCAGGGTTTCCAGCTGGGCCAGTTCCTCGGCGTGCTCTTCCACCAGGGCAGTAAAGCGCAGGAGGATGCGCTCGCGGTCGGCCGGACGCAGGCCGGACCAGACGCGGGATTTGAACGCCTTGTGGGCGGACTGCACGGCACGATCCAGGTACTCCAGCGGCACGTCCGGCACGGCGGCAATGGTCTCGCCGGTAGCCGGGTTCAAGACCGGCGTGGTCGGGCCTTCCGGCAGCACCCACTGGCCGTCGATGAAGCAGCCGTGGCGGCGCTCCAGGAATGCCGCCACCTGCGGCAGGATTTCAACCTTGCTCATGCTCGATCCTCTTCATCCGTGGGCCGGGCGCCTGCCCGGCGCCATCATTTCTGTGCGCCCAGGAAGCAGCCGACCGCGCGACGATCGTCGGCGCTGGCCATTCCGGCATAGGGCATGTAGGTACTGGCGACGAAGCCCTTCTGCACGTGGGCGGGCGCGCAGTCCATTGCCAGCGCCGATTGCGTCGCCAGCAGCAGAACAACGGAAAGCAGCCCCGTCTTGCGTTTGTGCATCAACATCACCACCTCGATCGTTCACAGGCCTGCCCCGCAGGGTCGCAAGGACGCGCACGGAAACAGGGCCGATGTCCGGATTCTCGGCGCAGACGGGATTCGAGGTTTTTTTGTCTGTGCCAGTCGTGTTGGCTGGGCTGCCAGGTGTTGGCGGCAGGGGCGCACTTGTGGGGGCGAATTCATTCGCCAAGCAGGACGCAGTCCTGCTCTGGGACCTCTCCGGGGGCGGCTGCGCCGCCCTTGGCGATTGAAATCGCCCCTACAGGGTTAGCGCCCCTACAAGAACGCTCAGCCCTGGCTGTACTGCTTGCGGTACTCGCTGGGCGATACGCCGAAACGCGCCTTGAAGGCGGTGGAGAAGTAGCTGGAATCGGTGAAGCCCCAGGCGTAGCCAAGCGCCGAGAGCTTCTGCTCGCCGCTGGAGTGGCGCAGGCTTTCGGCGCAGAAATCCAGGCGGCGGTTCTTGATGTACTGCGCCACCACCAGGCCTTTCTTGGCGAACATTCGGTAGAGGCCACGCACCGACACGCCCACTTCACGGGCGATGGTTTCCGGGCAGAGTTCTTCGGCGCAGATGTTCTCGTCGATGAAGCGCAGGGTCTTGCGGAACAGGCGCTCGTGGGAGTCCGGTTCGACCTCGGCGCAGGTCAGGGCCGGACGCAGCAAGCTGACCATCGCCTCCAGGGTGGCTTCACTCTCGGGCAGGCTGAGGCTGCCTTGGTGGGTGGATTCGATAATCAGCCGGTTCGCCAGCACCGCCACCGGCGAACTGGCGGGGATGCGCTGGGCGCAACGCACGCCGGAGAAGCGCAGCCCCTGCTCGACCACGTGGCGCGGCACGATCAGCGACAGCTGGCGGGAATTCTCGTGGTAGACGAAGTCGCTGGGCTGGGTGGAGTCGATCAGGGTGATGTCGCCGGGTGCGAGTTCGATGCTGTTACCGCCCTGCTCCATGCCGGCGCGGCCCGCCAGCTGGAACGCCAGGTAGAAGTGCTTGCCGTCGCTCTGGGCCACTTCCTTAGGGGTGCGGAACAGGCGCGCCTGGGCCACGTCCACGAAGCTCAGCTTGATGGCGCCGGCCTTGTGCTCGCGGATGGCACCGGAAAACTCCGAACCCAGCAGCTTGGCGCCGAAGCGCCCGCAGACCTGGTTGATACCTTGCAGCCACTCGTCGAAGTGGTCTGCCCTCAATGCTTGTGCACTCATCATGGCTTTCTCAGCCTCACGCTAGGCGTTGTTCTTGTCATTATCCGGCCAGGCCGGGTTCACCTCGTCCGTGACTGCCGCCCCCTGGGCGGCTGCTTTACCTCAATCCACCGAATCGCTGATAGAAGCTCTCTCCGGCGTCAGGCAACGGACCATCCGCGGTTTCCAGCGCCGCGTTCAGCCATTCCTCTGCCTTGGCAAAGATGAGTCGGTAGATATTGCGGCACAGCTGACGCGCCGCGCGGCCTTCCCAATCGCCCGGAAGGAGTTCATCGGGCAGTTGTGGGTCACGCAGCAGCAATTTGCGGTATTCGTGGATCAGCAAGGTTCGGGCCACAAAGCAGTCGGCCGGTTGCAGGTTCTCCTGCTCGCGCAGGGCCTGCCAGAGCGGGCGGAACAGCTGGATGAATTCGCTGTAGTGCGTGCCCAGCTCGTCGATGTTCCAGCTCTCGCGAACCTGCATGCGCAGGGCCTTGGAGGCCAGCACGTCCTGGGAGCGGGTTTCGAAAATGATGCTGTCTTCAACCGCATCCAACTCCTGCAGGGTCGCGGTCAGGTCCACGCGGTCGCAGCGCGGGTTGGCCAGCACGGTGGGCGAAATCGCACCAAAACCTTGCCATTCCAGCTCTTCGCGCACCTGCTTGCGCTTGTCCTGGGGCAATTGCGAGAGCACCACCAGCGACCAGGCGCCGTCCCAGGCCGGCACATTGGAGCTGTAGACCCGCTTGAAGGCCTTCTCGAACCGCCGCCGGCCTGTGCCGGTCAGGCTGTAGTAGCTGCGCCGACCAACCTTTTCGGCACTCAGCCAGCCTTCCTTGGTCAGGCGAAAGATGGACGTGCGGATCAGCCGTTCATTGATGCCCATGGGCTCCAGCAACTGGATCAGGCTGCCCAGCCAGACAGTCCCGCCGTGGGGCTCGATGGCATCGCCGTAGAGGGTGATGATCAGCGAGCTGGCACGAATGGGCGTCTGCTGCTGGAAGCGGGTGACGAGTTGATCCAAGGGCACGAGCGAAGTCATGGGCATTCTGGAAACGGAAAAGATGCCGAATATACCCGCAGGCTCATCGGCATGACCATCGGGGAACACCCCCGGTGTGCGAAGACCGCACTCATTGCGACGAAGTACCCTTTGGGCGCAGGCCACGGTCGGCGATACGCGGTCGGTCGGCCTCCACCTCCGCCAGAGGCGCGCAGACTTCCAGGCTCGTCAGGCAGCGCTGGGCCAACAGCTGGTATTCACGGGTACCCGCCTGTTTCCAGGCCACTTCCTCATCGCTGAGGCGGCGCTTGACCTGCGCCGGTGCGCCCATCACCAGGGACTGCGCCTCGCAGCTGAAGCCGGCCTTGACGAAGGCGGTAGCCGAAACGAAGGAGCGCGCGCCGATCTGCGCGCCGTCCATCACCACTGCATTCATGCCCACCAGGGCGTCTTCGCCGATGCGACACCCGTGCAGCACAGCACCGTGGCCGATGTGGCCATTGCGCTCGACCACCGTGTCGCTGTCGGGAAAGCCGTGCATTACGCAGGTGTCCTGGATGTTGGCGCCCTCCTCCAGGACGATCCGGCCGAAGTCGCCACGCAGGCTGGCCAGGGGGCCGACGTAGCAGCCCGGGCCGATGATCACGTCACCGATCAGCACGGCGCTGGGATGCACGTAGGCGGTGGGATGCACCACCGGGGTCAATCCATCAAGGCTGTAGCAAGTCATCGGACGCTCCTTCTTCTTATACGCCGTGGCGACGGCTCTGCACGGTGACGAAACGACGGGAAACGAAGGCGCCATCGGTGATAGAGGCGTTGGCCGCCGGATTGCCGCCGCTGGCGTGGAAGTCACTGAAGGCCGCGGACTGGTTGACGAAAACGCCGCCATCGAAGTTGACCGACAGGGCCACCGCGACCTCCTGGGACAGCTGCTCGGCCTGGTCAAGAACGGCCTCGTCAGTGGAATACACGCCCAGGGTCAGGGCGCCCTTCTCGGCGATAACCTCCCCCGCCAGGCGCAGGCTGTGCGCAGTGTCGTCGGTGGCAATGACGAAGGCGATAGGGCCGAAGCGTTCTTCGGAATAGGCATCGCGGTCGGCGGCGTCCACCTTCAGCAGCAGCGGCGTATGGATGCGCGCGCCGGGGAACTGCGGATGTTCGCGGGCTTCGCTGTCCAGCAGCACCTCGCCCAGCTCGCGGCAGGCCTGGATACGCTGGGCGGTGGCCTCGGACTGGATGGCGCCGATCACCGCACAGGCACGCTCGTTGTCAGCGAGGAAACTGCGAACGGCGCCGACCAGGGTCTGAGCGACCTCATCGAAGCTCAATTGCTCTTCACCGTTGCGGATGCCTCCGCGCGGTACGTAGATGGCCTGGGTGGTGGTGCACATCTGGCCGGAATAGAGGCTCAGGGAAAAGGCCAGGTTGCGCGCCACGGCCTTGATGTCGCGCACGCTGTCGATGATCACGCTGTTGATGCCGGCCTTCTCGGTGAACACCTGGGCCTGGCGGGCATTGTCTTCCAGCCAGTTGCCGAAGGCATTGGAGCCGGTGAAGTCCACCAGTTTCACGCGCGGGTCCAGGGCCAGGCGCTGGCTTACCGGGGCTTGCGGGGTATCCACCACCAGGCTGACCAGCGCGGGGTCGTAGCCCAGTTCAGCCAGCACGTCCTGGGCGACCTTGACGCTCATGGCCACCGGCAGGATCGCGCCGGGGTGCGCCTTGACCAGCACCGGGTTGCCGGTGGCCAGGCTGGCGAACAGACCGGGGTAGGTGTTCCAGGTAGGGAATGTCGAGCAGGCGATCACCAGCGACAGGCCACGCGGAACGATGTGCCAGCGCTTGTCCAGCACCAGCGGATCCTGCTTGCCCTGGGGCTTGGTCCAGCGCGCCGCTTGCGGCACCTCGGCCATGGCGCGCCAGGCGTAGGCCAGCACCTCCAGGCCACGGTCCTGCGCGTGGGGGCCGCCAGCCTGGAAAGCCATCATGTAGGCCTGGCCGCTGGTGTGCATCACCGCATGGGCCAGGGTCGGGCTCAGCGCGTTGAGGCGCTGGAGGATCTCCAGGCAGGCGCCCACCCGCGCGTTCGGGCCTGCATCGCGCCAGGCCGGCAGCGCCGCCTGCATACGCGCCAGCAGCGCGTCCGCGTCGTACTGGTCGTAAGTCACACCCAGGTCGAAACCATAGGGCGAACGCTCGGCGCCGGCTCGACCCACCCGCTGCGGGCCGGCCAGGGTGAAGTGCTGGCCGAGCAGTGCCTCGAAGGCCGCCTGGGCGCCCTTCACCGCCTCTTCCGGGTATTGCTTGAGGCTTTCCGGGAAGGGCGACCAGTAGCCGCGCTCGCTGATTGCCTGGATGGCACGCTCGAGGGTGCCACGGTGGTGCTCGAACAACTCGAGAGCGGCGGCACGGGCGGTGGTCGACATGAGAGAACTCCTCAACAAACGGGTGAAGCCACAAGGTGGCGCAAAGTGATTCGCTCGATGCCGAATTTTGTATCACATCAATCACAAACATAAAAGCGCAGCCATCTGTATCAGATGACGACCGGTCATCGGCATGCTCGGCAAGTCCATAAACATCCACGCAAGCCCGAAAATCCGGCGATACAGAGATAATTCCTGCCCCTGGCTATCTGGCCTTTGGTAGTAAAGACATTCGATATGAGACACATAAATCATATCTACACTTATTGTTTTGTATCGCTTTGTGGTTATACTCCGGCCAAAGTCGCCCTGCCCTCAGCGGGGTCGATACAGGAAGGGGTCCACCCCGAACCCACTAATAAGAGCGGCTGACAACGGCCGTGCGTGCACCTGAGGAAGAGTCGACATGCCTCGTACCCTTGCTGTCCTGCCGCCCGAGCAGGGTGTCCGCCTGATCACCCTGCAGCGCCCGGAAGCGCTCAACGCGCTCAATACAGAGTTGCTGGGTGAGCTGGCCGCTGAACTGGATGCCGCCGAACAGGATGCCGAGACCCGTGTCGTGGTCATCACTGGCAGCCGCAAGGCCTTTGCCGCAGGGGCCGACATCAAGGAAATGGCCGAGCGCGACCTGGTGGGCATCCTCAATGATCCACGCCTGGCCCACTGGCAGCGCATCACCCGTTTCAGCAAGCCGCTGATCGCCGCCATCAATGGCTTCTGCCTGGGCGGCGGCTGCGAGCTGGCCATGCATGCGGACATCCTTATTGCCGGCGAAGACGCGCGCTTCGGCCAGCCGGAAATCAACCTCGGGATCATGCCCGGCGCCGGTGGCACCCAGCGCCTGCTGCGTGCGGTCGGCAAATCCCTGGCCATGCAGATGGTGCTCACCGGCGAATCCATCGACGCCGGGCATGCCCAGCGCGCCGGCCTGGTCAGCGAAGTGACCCAGCCGGAATTCACCGTCGAACGCGCCATCGCCATCGCCCGCGTCATCGCCCAGAAGGCGCCGCTGGCGGTGCGCCTGGCCAAGGAAGCGCTGCTGAAGGCCGAAGACACCGACCTCGCCAGCGGCCTGCGCTTCGAGCGCCACGCCTTCACCTTGCTGGCCGGCACTCGCGACCGTGACGAAGGCATCCGTGCCTTCCAGGAAAAGCGTCGCCCCGAATTCACCGGCCAGTAACCCCGGCCCCTGCCCCTTCGAACTCCGTAGAGCGCCCAAAGCCATGAACTTCGAACACATCCTGTTTTCCATCGAGGCGGGTGTCGCCACCCTCAGCCTCAACCGCCCTGAGCAACTGAACAGCTTCAACGCCACCATGCATGGCGAAGTCCGCGAAGCGCTCAAGCAGGTTCGCCAGAACCCCGAGGTGCGCGTCCTCCTGCTGACGGGTGAAGGTCGCGGCTTCTGCGCCGGCCAGGACCTGGGCGACCGCAACGTGGCACCCGGCACCGCCGCGCCGGACCTGGGCGAATCCATCGAGAAGTTCTACAACCCGCTGATCCGCACCCTGCGCGACCTGCCCATGCCGGTGATCTGCGCAGTGAACGGCGTGGCCGCCGGTGCCGGTGCCAATATCCCGCTGGCCTGCGATCTGGTGCTGGCCGCCCGTTCGGCCAGCTTCATCCAGGCCTTCTGCAAGATCGGCTTGATCCCGGACTCCGGCGGCACCTGGACCCTCCCGCGCCTGGTCGGCATGGCACGCGCCAAGGCCCTCACGTTGCTGGGCGACCGTCTGACTGCCGAGCAGGCCGAGCAATGGGGCCTGATCTACCGCGTGGTGGACGACGCCGCCCTGCGCGAGGAAGCCCAGAAGCTCGCCCGCCACCTGGCCACCCAGCCGACCTACGGCCTGGCCCTGATCAAACGCAGCCTCAACGCGAGCCTGAACAACAGCTTCGACGAGCAGCTGGACCTCGAGCGCGACCTGCAGCGCCTTGCTGGCCGCAGCGAGGACTACCGCGAAGGCGTCAGCGCCTTCATGGAAAAGCGCACCCCAGCCTTCAAAGGACGCTGAGCCCATGCCCGCCCTCCACACATCTGCCACCGTCGCCGTGATCGGTGCCGGCGCCATGGGTGCCGGTATCGCCCAGGTCGCCGCCCAGGCGGGTCATCCGGTCAAGCTCTATGACAATCGCCCCGGCGCCGCTGCCCAGGCTATCGACGGCATCGACCGCCAACTCGGCCGTTTGGTGGAGAAGAACAAACTCTCCGCCGAGGCCCGCGCCGCCACGATTGCCCGCCTGCAACCGGTGGAGGCCATCGAAACCCTGGCCGACGCCAGCCTGGTGATCGAGGCGATCGTCGAGAACCTGGAGGTCAAGCGTGGCCTGCTGCGCCAGCTCGAAGCGCTGTGCAGCGCCGACTGCATCCTGGCCAGCAACACCTCTTCCCTGTCCATCACCAGCCTGGCTGCCGGCCTCCAGCATCCGGGCCGGGTCATCGGCATGCACTTCTTCAACCCGGCGCCGCTGATGGCCCTGGTGGAGATCGTCTCTGGCCTGGCGAGCGACCGCGACCTCGCCGAAGGCCTGTACGAAACCGCCAGGGCCTGGGGCAAGCAGCCGGTGCATACCCGCTCCACCCCCGGTTTCATCGTCAACCGCGTGGCGCGTCCCTTCTATGCCGAAAGCCTGCGCCTGCTGCAGGAAGGCGCCGCCGACTGCGCCACCCTCGACGCATTGATGCGTGACGCGGGCGGCTTCCGCATGGGCGCCTTCGAACTGACCGACCTGATCGGCCATGACGTCAACTACGCCGTCACCTGCTCGGTATTCGACGCCTACTACGGCGACTTCCGCTTCCAGCCCTCGCTGATCCAGAAGGAACTGGTGGACGCCGGCCGTCTGGGCCGCAAGAGCGGTCACGGTTTCTACAGCTATGCCGAAGGCGCTGAGCGCCCACAACCGGCCGAGCTGACCAGCGATGCAAGCGTGAAATCCTGTGTGGTGGAAGGCAGCCTGGGCGTTGCCAAACCCCTGGTACAGCGTTTGGTGGACGCCGGCGTGAACGTGGTCCGCCGTGACGGCAAGGGCCTGCTGCGGGTAGGTGACGCGGTAATCGCCCTGTCCGACGGCCGCCTCGCCAGCCAGCGTTCCCGCGAGGACGGCATCGCCAACCTGGTGCTGATCGACCTCGCACTGGATTACGCCAAGGCCAGCCGACTTGGCATCGCTTGCGCCACCAACACGTCCGGGCAAGCCCGCGACCAGGCGGTGGCGCTACTGCAACGCGCCGCCCTGAAGGTCAGCCAACTCAGCGACATCCCCGGCCTCGCCGTGCTGCGCACCGTCGCGATGCTCGCCAACGAAGGTGCCGATGCCGTGCTGCAGGGCGTGGGCTCAGCTGGCGATATCGATCTGGCCATGCGTGCCGGCGTGAACTATCCGCAAGGGCCGCTGGCCTGGGCCGACGCCATCGGCCTGAAGGAAGTCCTGCGCACCCTGGAAAACCTCCAGGCCGCCTATGGCGAAGAGCGCTACCGCCCTTCCCTGCTGCTGCGCCGCCAGGTTGCCGAAGGGAGGAACTTCCGTGACTAACCACGAAGCCCTCTCCCTCGCAGAAGCCTGCGCCAGCGAACTGTTCGAGCGCGATAACGCCAGCCAGGCCATGGGCATGCGCCTGCTCTCGGTCGCACCGGGCCAGGCCCGCGTCGGCATGAGCGTGCGCGACGACATGGTCCAGGGCCACGGCACCTGCCATGGCGGCTACCTGTTCGCCCTGGCCGACTCGGCCTTTGCATTCGCCTGCAACACCTACAACGAGGCCACCGTGGCCATCGGCTGCAGCATCGACTACGTGGCCCCGGCGCGCCTCGGCGACACCCTCACCGCCCAGGCCATCGAGCAAAGCCGCAGCGGCCGCACCGGCAACTACGACGTGCGCATCGAAAACCAGAACGGGCAACTGATCGCCCTCTTCCACGGCAAGTCCTACAAAGTGCGCGGCTCGGTACTCGCGCAGGAGACCCCTGATGAATGACGCCCTGATTATCGACGCCGTGCGCACGCCCATCGGCCGCTACGCCGGCGCCCTGTCCGCGGTGCGTGCCGATGACCTCGGCGCCGTGCCCATGCGCGCACTGATGCAGCGCCATCCCGAACTGGACTGGAGCGCCATCGACGACGTGATCTACGGCTGCGCCAACCAGGCCGGCGAAGACAACCGCAACGTTGCGCGCATGTCCGCCCTGCTCGCCGGCCTGCCGGTGACCGTACCCGGCACCACCCTGAACCGCCTCTGCGGCTCCGGCCTGGACGCCATTGGCAACGCCGCCCGCGCCCTGCGCTGTGGCGAAGCCGGCCTGATGATCGCCGGTGGCGTGGAATCCATGTCCCGCGCGCCGTTCGTGATGGGCAAGGCGGAAAGCGCCTTCTCCCGCCAGGCGGACATCTTCGACACCACCATCGGCTGGCGCTTCGTCAACCCGCTGATGAAGCGCCAGTTCGGCATCGACTCCATGCCGGAAACCGCCGAGAACGTCGCCGAGCAATTCAACGTCTCCCGCGAGGACCAGGACGCTTTCGCGCTGCGCAGCCAGCAACGCGCCGCCGCCGCCCAGGCCAAAGGGCGACTGGCGAAGGAAATCGTCCCGGTAGAAATTCCCCAGCGCAAAGGCCCGCCGAAGATCGTCGAACAGGATGAGCATCCGCGCGGTGACACCACCCTGGAACAGCTGGCCAAGCTGGGCACGCCGTTCCGCCAGGGCGGCAGCGTCACCGCCGGCAATGCCTCGGGTGTGAACGACGGCGCCTGCGCCCTGCTGCTGGCCAGCAGTGCCGCAGCCAAACTCCACGGCCTCAAGGCGCGCGCCCGCGTGGTGGGCATGGCTACCGCCGGCGTCGAGCCACGCATCATGGGCATCGGCCCGGTACCGGCGACCCGCAAGGTGCTGGAACTGACTGGCCTGTCGCTGGCCGACATGGACGTGATCGAGCTGAACGAAGCCTTCGCCGCCCAGGGCCTCGCCGTGCTGCGCGAACTGGGCCTGGCCGACAACGATCCGCGTGTGAACCCTAACGGCGGCGCCATCGCCCTCGGCCACCCGCTGGGCATGAGCGGCGCACGCCTGGTCACCACCGCCCTGCACGAACTGGAAGAACGCCAGGGCCGCTACGCCCTCTGCACCATGTGCATCGGCGTGGGACAGGGCATCGCCCTGATCATTGAAAGGCTCTGAAACGCAACAACCGAGATCTGAAAAACGGGTGAGGAGTATCCTCTTCCTCAGCACTCAGGAGCCTACATGGCTTCGGCATAAAAATAATTTGAGTGAAACCATGAACATGATTGCCAATACCGCCTTGCTTGACCCGATGGAAACCGCCAGCGTCGACCAGTTACGCCAGCACCAGCTGGAACGCCTGCGCTGGAGCCTGAAGCACGCCTACGAAAACGTCCCGCTGTACCGCCAGCGCTTCGATGAACAGGGCGTGCACCCGGATGACCTGAAATCCCTCGAAGACCTGGCGAAGTTCCCCTTCACCGGCAAGAGCGACCTGCGCGACAACTACCCCTACGGCATGTTCGCCGTGCCGCAAAGCGAGATCGTGCGCATCCACGCCTCCAGCGGCACCACCGGCAAACCCACCGTGGTCGGCTACACCCAGAACGACATCGACACCTGGGCCAACGTGGTGGCGCGCTCGATCCGCGCCGCCGGCGGCCGCAAGGGCGACAAGGTGCACATCTCCTACGGCTACGGCCTGTTCACCGGCGGCCTCGGCGCCCACTACGGCGCCGAGCGCCTGGGCTGCACCGTGATCCCGATGTCCGGCGGCCAGACCGAGAAGCAGGTCCAACTGATCCGCGACTTCCAGCCGGACATCATCATGGTCACCCCGTCCTACATGCTGAACCTGGCCGACGAGATCGAGCGCCAGGGCATCGACCCGCACAAACTGGCGCTGCGTCTCGGCATCTTCGGCGCCGAGCCCTGGACCGCCGAGCTGCGCCGCGCCATCGAAGAGCGCCTGGGGATCACCGCCCTCGACATCTACGGCCTCTCGGAAATCATGGGCCCGGGCGTGGCCATGGAGTGCGCCGAAACCAAGGACGGCCCGACCATCTGGGAAGACCACTTCTACCCCGAGATCATCGACCCGGTGACCGGCGAAGTACTGCCGGACGGCCAGATGGGTGAGCTGGTGTTCACCTCGCTGTCCAAGGAAGCGCTGCCGATGATCCGCTACCGCACCCGCGACCTGACCCGCCTGCTGCCGGGCACCGCGCGCCCCATGCGGCGCATGGACAAGATCACCGGCCGCAGCGACGACATGCTGATCATCCGCGGCGTGAACGTATTCCCGACCCAGATCGAAGAACAGGTGCTGAAGGTCAAGCAACTCTCCGAGAACTACGAGATCCACCTGTTCCGCAACGGCAACCTGGACAGCATCGAGGTCCACGTCGAGCTCAAGCACGAGCACGAGAACCTCGGTGAGTCCCAGCAGCAAGCTGTCTGCAACGAGCTGGGCAAGTACATCAAGACCTACATCGGCATCAGCTCGCGCATCATCCTGCGCCCCAGCTACTCGCTGAAGCGCTCCGAGGGCAAGGCCTGCCACGTGTACGACAATCGAAATAAGTAAGGCTGGCGCCAAAAAGAAGCCCCGTTCATGCGGGGCTTCTTCTTGGGCGGATCAAAGGGCTAGGAGGCAGTGCGAGCAACATGCTCGATGACGACCTCCACTGCTTCATCTGGAGAGATCACGGCAGAGTCCAGCCGCAAAGGCCGCTCGTCCCACGGCTCATAGTCATGCTCCAGAACCGATTGCCAGGTTGGCGGCGTCAGGCCTGGCACATCGACCGTGCGGGTTTCCACCCTGAGTCGATGCACCTGCGGGTCAGAGCACACCACCTCGATATCAAGCAAGGCCACGCCGGCTTGCATCGCAACCTCGCGCCACGCAACGCGACTTTCAGCCACCGGATTGACGCAGTCGACGATCACCAGACGCCCCATTTCCAGATTCGACTGGGCCAGGGCGATAGCGACCCGGTAGCCGCTGCGCCCCACATCATCGGCAAGAACTGCGGCGTCCCGAATCGCCTGCTCCATGGCATCCACCCTCAGGTAGGTCGCGCCCAGGCGGCGCGCCAATCGACGTGAGATCGTCGTTTTTCCAGTACCTGGCAATCCGCTGAAGACAATGAGCATTTCAACTCCCTGAATGCCGGTTGTGAGGGGGTCCATAGAACCTCGCCGCCGACGAGTATCAGTGCCCCGCGATACCCATTGCAGGTTCTACTCTCCCATGGGTGAACAGAGCTCAACCAGCAGTCCGTCAGGGCAACGCAGATAGGAGACCACCTGCCCCCAGGGTCGTTCCTGCGGAGCTGCCAGCTCCTGCGCTCCGGCCGCCAGTGCACGTTGGTGGGCGGCAGGGACATCGCACGTCACCAAGGCGATTTCAATGCCCAATGGCTGCGACGATTCATTGGCGCGGACATGGCCGCCCGGAAGATTCATATCCCCAAGCTCATGGGAAGCGAAAGCCAGAGTCGTGGCCCCGGTCTCCAGTTCGCCGTAGTCGCCGGACTCATGCAGAAAGCGGGCAGGTAAGCCGAATGCCAATCCGAAGAACTCCAGGGTGCTTCGCACATCCGACACATAGGCGATCGTGTATCCGAACTTCATGATCAGTACTTCCTTGTCAGCCACAGTTGTGAGAGCCAGGCATCATCGGTGGCCCTGCCCGGCCAAAGCAAGGGCGGCGGCCATCAGAAAATCCTCACCGCCGGTCGGATCCATCCGATTACGGCGACAATCCTGTCGAACGCCAACGAGCTCTTTCGACTCTTGGTTAGATCGGCCAGTCAAGGCCGGTTCCAATCGACAAAACGGAATCCAGACAGGAGATCGATCATGACCTATGTAGATGGCTTCGTAGTGCCCGTTCCCACCGCCAGCCGTGAGGCCTACCGCAAGGTGGCCGAGATGGCCGCCGGGGTCTTCAAGGAGTACGGCGCGCTCAGCGTCGTCGAGTGCTGGGGTAACGACGTGCCCGAGGGCAAGGTGACCTCCTTCCCCATGTCGGTGAAATTGCAGGAAGGCGAAACCGTGGTCTTCTCGTGGATCACCTGGCCCTCGAAGCAGGTTCGCGATGAAGGCATGGCGAAAGTGATGGAAGACCCGCGCATGAAACCCGACCCGAGCACCATGCCCTTCGATGGCCAGCGGATGATCTTTGGCGGGTTCGAAGTGTTGGTGAGTGCGTGATCGACCGCAAGAAGGGGGGCAGCTGCGCTGCCCTTGGCGAATGAATTGGCTATGTCTGCGTTAAGTGTTGCTAGAACGTCCGGAGCCAGGCTGCTTGCCGAGTTCTGCTGATGTTTCTGGTTTCGCCTTCCCAGGCGCCTCCCTTTGGCAGTCGACCCAAAGGAAGCAAAAGTCTTGCCCCTGCATCCGGCCCCGGCTTCGCCGGGGTACCCTCGCTCCATCGTTGCTCCGGGGGCACGGCGCGAGGGGCCATCCATGGCCCCACACGCCTCTCGCGGCATCCATGCCGCTCGCCCCCCTACACAACGATTCTGCTCGGCCTCCTGAAGGGGCGCAGTCGCTGCCCCACCTCGTCTGCCCGATATCAGGCCCGTGTGGGCTTCAGAATGGTTCGTGCCTCTCCGGCGCGAGTCACCCCTCTCCCTCTGGGAGAGGGGCTGGGGGTGAGGGCTGCGTCAGGCTGGCCCGAAAGCCTGGAATGCCTGCGCTAGAGCGCTTAAATCAACTTTGCAACAGCTAACGCAGACATAGCCAATGAATTCGCCCCTACAAGGAACAATCCGATTCCGGGAACGAACCCTGTGGGGGCGATTCCGGGCACAAACCCTGTAGGGGCGATTTCAATCGCCAAGCGGGCCGAAGGTTCGCCCCCGACAAAACGCTGCAGCAAGCAGCGCGCCCCGCCACCCCGGAAGCTCGAAATCCAGCTGTAGTTCGATGAGCAACCCGACACAATGTAATCACACAGCGATGCATAACATCGCTTTCTGTATCAGATAACCCGATACGTCCCCAACCGCCTTCTGCCAAAGCAGATTCAGGTGCAAGAGTCAGCCGCACCGCGTCTACCACAGTCATTCCCCAGCCTTCCCTACCCAGTCCAGACCAGATCTGCTTCCACCCGGAAGCCGTGCGGCCTGACGCCTTATGCCCGCAACTTGTTTCGGCCGCCCCCGCAAGCGATACAAAAATCATATTCGATACACGTTTTAGTGTTTGATATTTGATTTCGTATCATTTAAAAATAGCGCCATGGCCAAGCCACCCCACGAACCCTGCATGGCTGGAGAACGGCATGTACGCACAATTGGTTGAGACCGGCGTGAAGCGCATCAAGGCGCTGGAGGAGATGTCCCCCGAGGAACGCGCCTTCCAGGAAAAGATCGACGCGGAAATCAAGATCGAGGCGAAGAACTGGATGCCGGATGCTTACCGGCAGACCTTGATCCGCCAGATTTCCCAGCACGCCCACTCCGAGATCGTCGGCATGCTGCCGGAGGGCAACTGGGTGACCCGTGCACCGACCCTGAAGCGCAAGCTGCAGCTGATGGCCAAGATCCAGGACGAAGCGGGTCACGGCCTCTACCTCTACAGCGCCATGGAAACCCTGGGCGCGGACCGTGACGCAGAGATCGCCAAGCTGCACTCGGGCCGCGCCAAGTACTCGAGCATCTTCAACTACCCGACCCTGAGCTGGGCCGACATGGGCGCCGTAGGCTGGCTGGTGGATGGCGCGGCCATCGTCAACCAGGTGGTGCTGCAGCGCACCTCCTATGGCCCCTACTCCCGCGCCATGATCCGCATCTGCAAGGAAGAGTCCTTCCACCAGCGCCAGGGCTACGAAATCCTCCTGCACATGATGCGTCACGGCACCCAGGCCCAGAAGGACATGGTCCAGGACGCTATCAACCGCCTCTGGTGGCCGTCGCTGATGATGTTCGGCCCGAGCGACGCCGACTCCCCCAACAGCGCCCAGTCCATGGCCTGGAAGATCAAGCGCCAGAGCAACGACGAACTGCGCCAGCGCTTCATCGACCAGACCGTGCCGCAGCTGGAGCTACTCGGCTGCACCGCCCCGGACCCGCACCTGAAGTGGAACGAGGAACGCGGCCACTACGATTTCGGCGAAATCCAGTGGGAAGAGTTCTACGAAGTGCTCAAGGGCAACGGCCCGTGCAACGTCGAGCGCGTCGCCACCCGCCGCAAAGCCATCGAAGACGGCGCCTGGGTCCGCGAAGCCGCGGTAGCCCACGCCCGCAAACAACAACGCAAAGCGAACGTCGCTTGACCTGCCCCTGAGCTGGAGATTCCTGCCATGTCTGAATGGACCCTTTTTGAAGTCTTCGTGCGCAGCAAGCACGGCCTGAACCACAAACACGTCGGCAGCGTGCATGCCGCCGACGCGCGCATGGCCATCGAGAACGCCCGCGAGCTGTACACCCGCCGCAACGAAGGTGTGAGCCTCTGGGTGGTGCCGTCCGCGCTGATCACCGCTTCCTCGCCGGACGAGAAAGAGCCGCTGTTCGACCCGTCCCAGGACAAGGTCTATCGCCACGCCAGCTTTTACGAGCTGCCGGCTGAAGTCGGCCACATGTGAGGCCGCTGCCATGACTCAACGCGAAGACCTCATCCAATACCTGCTGCGCCTCGGCGACAGCGCCCTGATCCAGGGCCAGCGCCTGTGCGAATGGTGCGGCCATGCCCCAGCGCTGGAAGAAGAACTGGCACTGATGAACGTCGGCCTCGACCTGGTGGGCCAGGCCCGCAACTGGCTGGACTACGCCGCCGAGCTGATTGCCGACGGCCGTGACGCCGACCACCTGGCCTTCCGCCGTGACGAGCGCGCCTACCGCAACCTGCTGCTGGTGGAGCAACCCAACGGCGACTACGCCGTGACCATTACCAAGCAGTTCTTCTACGACGCCTGGCACTTCCAGGTCCTGCACGGCCTGAGCCAGTCCAGCGACGAGCGCATTGCCGGCATCGCCGCCAAGGCCCTGAAGGAAGTCACCTACCACCTGCGCCGCTCCAGCGAATGGGTCGAGCGCCTGGGCGACGGCACTGAGGAAAGCCACCGACGCATGCTGGCGGCCATTCGCGATGTATGGCGCTTCACCGTCGAACTGGTGAATGGCGATGAGGTTGAGCAGCACCTATTCGAGGCCGGCATTGCTCCGAACCCGGCAGAGATCGCTGCCGCCTGGAAATCCAAGGTCGCCGACATTTTCGCCAGCGCCACCCTGCCGATGCCGGAGCCGGCCAGCTACTTCTACCTGTCCGGCAAGCGCGGCCTGCATACCGAGCACCTCGGCCTGCTGCTGGCCGAAATGCAGTTTCTCCAGCGGGCCCACCCCGATGCGTCCTGGTGAGCTGATCGCCAGCGACCGTGGCGCCCGGGCCGGCGCGCCAGATGATCTGGCGCGCGCCTGGTCGGTACTGGGCGAGGTGATGGACCCGGAAGTGCCGGTGGTCAGCGTGGTCGACCTCGGCATCGTCCGTGGCCTCGACTGGCATGACGGCCACTTGCATGTGGTCGTCACCCCGACCTACTCGGGCTGCCCGGCCACCGAGGTGATCGAGCAGGACATCGAGCAGGCCCTGGAAGGCGCCGGCTTCGCCGCGCCGAAGCTGGAACGCCGCCTGAACCCGGCCTGGACCACTGACTGGATCAGCCTTGAGGGCCGCGAGCGCCTGCGCGCCTACGGCATCGCCCCGCCGGCGGGCAGCACCAGCAAGCGCAGCCTGCTGGGCGAGTCCCCGGAAGTGTGCTGCCCGCAATGCGGCAGCGCCCATACAGAACTGCTCAGCCAGTTTGGCTCCACTGCGTGCAAAGCGTTGTACCGCTGCCGCGACTGCCTAGAGCCGTTCGACTATTTCAAGTGCATCTGAGTGGCTTGCCACCGGAGACGACCAAGATGAGCAAGTTCCACAGCCTGACAATCAAAGAAGTACGTCCGGAAACCCGCGACGCGGTGTCCATCGCCTTCGACATTCCCGAAGGCCTGGCCGAAACCTTCCACTTCACCCAGGGCCAGCATCTGGTAATGCGCACCCAGATGGATGGCGAGGAAGTACGCCGCTCCTACTCCATCTGCACCGGCGTCAACGACGGCGAGCTGCGGGTGGCGATCAAGCGCGTGGCAGGCGGCCGTTTCTCCGCCTTTGCCAACGACAGCCTGAAAGCCGGCCATAGCCTGGACGTGATGCCGCCGTCCGGCCACTTCTTCGTGGAACTGGACGCCGCGCGCCACGGCAACTACCTCGCGGTGGCGGCCGGCAGTGGCATCACGCCGATCCTGTCGATCATCAAGACCACCCTGGAAAGCGAGCCCCACAGCCGCTTCACCCTGCTCTACGGCAATCGCTCCAGTGCCTCGGCGCTGTTCCGCGAGCAACTGGAAGACCTGAAGAACCGCTATCTGCAGCGCCTCAACCTGATCTTCGTGTTCAGCCGCGAGCAGCAGGACGTGGACCTCTACAACGGCCGGATCGACGCCGACAAATGCGGCCAGCTGTTCTCCCGCTGGATCGACGTCAAGGCCCTGGACGCCGCCTTCATCTGCGGCCCGCAGGCGATGACCGAGACCGTGCGCGACCAGCTCAAGGCCAACGGTATGTCCACCGAACGCATCCACTTCGAGCTGTTCGCCGCCGCCGGCAGCAGCGCCAAGCGTGAAGCCCGCGAAGCCGCCCGCAGTGTGGACAGTGCCGTGAGCCAGGTCACCGTGATCAGCGATGGCCGCGAACTGACCTTCGAGCTGCCGCGCAACAGCGCCAGCGTGCTCGACGCCGGTAACGCCCAGGGTCTGGAACTGCCCTACTCCTGCAAGGCCGGTGTGTGCTCCACCTGCAAGTGCAAGGTGATCGAGGGCGAGGTGGAGATGGACAGCAACTTCGCCCTGGAGGACTACGAAGTGGCCGCCGGCTACGTGCTGTCGTGCCAGACCTTCCCGCTCAGCGAGAAGGTAGTCCTGGACTTCGACCAGCTCTGACGATGCGTAGGTGGAACGTTGTTTGGTGGGCTGAAGCCCACCCTACAGCCAACCGTGCCAAATCGTAGGGTGGGCTTCAGCCCACCGAAAAAGACAAAAAAGCAGCACCCGCAGTACCCCGTTCGACACAAGCAGCCTTGCCGTCGGCCGTTGAACGGGCGCCTCGACAAACACAAAAAGAGAGAGCAACCATGACCCCGCACGACCTCGATCGCATCCGGCAGCATCCGGATTTCATCCAGCTGGTCCGTCGCAAGCAGCGCCTGACCTGGTCCCTGACCGCCGCCATGCTGGCCATCTACTACGGCTTCGTGCTGCTGGTGGCCTTCGCCCCTGGCGTACTCGGCCAATCGCTCAATGGTGGTGTCACCAGCGTGGGCATGCTGGTCGGCGTGGTCATCATCCTGCTTTCCTTTGCGCTGACCGGCATCTACGTCAAGCGCACCAACAGCCAGCTCGATCCGTTGAACGACAAGCTCAAGCAGGAGTGCAGCCAATGAAAGCCCTCGCCTCCCTGCTGCTTACCGGCGGTCTGCTGGTCACGGAAAGCGCCTTCGCCGCCGATGCAGCCGCGCGTCCGCTGAACTGGAACGCCATCTACATGTTCCTGGCGTTCGTGCTCTTCACCCTCGGCATCACCCGCTGGGCCGCCCTGCGTACCCGTTCGACCGCCGACTTCTATACCGCAGGCGGCGGTCTCACCGGCTTCCAGAACGGCCTGGCGATTGCCGGCGACATGATCAGCGCAGCGTCCTTCCTCGGCATCTCCGCGATGATGTTCATGAACGGCTACGACGGCCTGCTCTACGCCCTGGGCGTGCTCGCCGGCTGGCCGATCATCCTGTTCCTGATCGCCGAACGCCTGCGCAACCTCGGCAAGTACACCTTCGCCGATGTGGTGTCCTATCGCCTGGAGCAGACCCCGATTCGCATCACCGCCGCCTTCGGCACCCTGACCGTGGCGCTGATGTACCTGGTGGCGCAGATGGTCGGCGCCGGCAAGCTGATCGAACTGCTGTTCGGCCTCTCCTACACCCAGGCCGTGATGCTGGTGGGCGTGCTGATGGTCTGCTACGTGACCTTCGGCGGCATGCTGGCCACCACCTGGGTGCAGATCATCAAGGCCGTGCTGCTGCTTTCGGGCACCAGCTTCATGGCGTTCATGGTGCTCAAGCACTTCGGCTTCAGCGTGGAGTCCATGTTCGCCGCCGCCACCTCGGTACACGCCAAGGGCACCGCCATCATGGCGCCGGGCGGGTTGCTGTCGAACCCCATCGACGCCATTTCCCTGGGGCTGGGCATGATGTTCGGCACCGCCGGCCTGCCGCACATCCTGATGCGCTTCTTCACCGTCAGCGATGCCAAGGAAGCCCGCAAGTCGGTCTTCTACGCCACCGGCTTCATCGGCTACTTCTACCTGCTGCTGATCGTGGTCGGCTTCGGCTCCATCGTGATGGTCGGCACCAACCCGGAATTCCGCGACGCGGCCGGCGCCATCATCGGCGGCGGCAACATGGTCGCGGTGCACCTGTCCCACGCGGTGGGCGGCAGCCTGTTCCTCGGTTTCATCTCCGCCGTGGCCTTCGCCACCATCCTAGCGGTGGTCGCTGGCCTGGCACTGTCCGGCGCCTCGGCCGTCTCTCACGACCTGTATGCCTGTGTGATCCGCAAGGGCCGCGCCAGCGAGCGCGAGGAAATGCGCGTGTCGCGCATCGCCACCCTCTGCATCGGCGCGCTGGCGGTAATCCTCGGCCTGTTGTTCGAGTCGCAGAACATTGCCTTCCTTTCCGGCCTGGTGCTGGCCATCGCCGCATCGGTCAACTTCCCGGTGCTGTTCCTCTCCATGTTCTGGAAGGGCCTCACCACCCGTGGCGCCGTGGCCGGCAGCGTGATGGGCCTGCTGTCCGCCATCGTCCTGCTGGTGTTGAGCCCGGCCGTCTGGGTCAACGTGCTGCATCACGACACGGCGCTTTTCCCGTACTCCAACCCGGCGCTGTTCTCCATGGGCATGGCCTTCTTCAGTGCCTGGCTGCTCTCGGTGACCGATGCCTCCGAGCGTGCCAGGGAAGAACGTGGCCGCTACCTGGCGCAGTTCATCCGTTCCATGACCGGAATCGGCGCAGCCGGCGCCGCGCGCCATTGAGTGCGCCCCTTTCACCTACTTACTCCGCAGAGAACATCCGATGACCCAAGCCACTACCCTGCAAAGCTTCATCGCCGGCCGCTGGATCGGCCAGCACGGCGCCCAGGCACTGCGCAGTGCCATCGACGGCAGCACTATCGCCCGCGCCCACGAGGAAGCCCTGGACTTCTCCGAAGCCATCGAGCACGGTCGCAAACGCGGCATCGCCAGCCTCATGGCCCTGGACTTCCAGCAGCGTGCGGCGCGCCTCAAGGCCCTGGCGCTTTACCTCAACGAGCGCAAGGAACAGCTCTACGCGCTGTCCCGCCACAGCGGCGCCACCCGTGCCGACAGCTGGATCGACATCGAAGGCGGCACCAGCACCCTGTTCAGCTACGCCGGCGTCGGCGCCCGCGAGCTGCCATCGGGCAACATCGTGCATGAAGGCCCGGCCATGCCGCTGGGCAAGCAGGGCACCTTTGCCGGCACCCACATCCTGGTGCCGCGCGGCGGCCTGGCCGTACACATCAACGCGTTCAACTTCCCGATCTGGGGGATGCTGGAGAAGTTCGCCCCGAGCTTCCTCGCCGGCATGCCGTGCATCGTCAAACCCGCCACCGCGACCAGCTACCTGACCGAAGCCGCCGTGCGCCTGATGCATGAATCCGGCCTGCTGCCGGAAGGCAGCCTGCAGCTGATCATCGGCAGCACCGGCGACCTGCTGGACCGCCTGCAGGGCCAGGACGTGGTGACCTTCACCGGTTCGGCCGACACCGCCGCCAAGCTGCGCGTGAACGCCAACCTGATTCGCAACTCCATCCCCTTCAACGCCGAAGCGGACTCGCTGAACTGCGCCATCCTCGCCCCGGAAATCACCCCGGACGATCCGGAGTTCGACCTCTTCGTCAAGGAAGTGGCCCGCGAGATGACCGTGAAGGCCGGGCAGAAGTGCACCGCGATTCGCCGTGCCATCGTGCCCGCCAAACACATCGACGCCGTGGCCGAGCGCCTGCGCGAGCGTCTGTCCAAAGTCGTGATCGGCGACCCCGCCGTGGAAGGCGTGAAGATGGGCGCGTTGGCGTCCCATGCCCAGCAGGCCGACGTGGCCGAGCGCCTGGATGCCCTGCTGGCCAGCAGCGAGCTGCTGTTCGGCGCGCGTGACGGCTTCGCCCCGCGCGGTGAAGGCGTGAACGAAGGCGCCTTCTTCGCCCCCACCCTGCTGCGCGCCCGTGATCCGCACGCCGAAGGCGGCGCCCACGACATCGAGGCCTTCGGCCCGGTGAGCACCCTGATGGCCTACGACGACATCGACGAGGCCATCGCCCTGGCCGCCCGTGGCAAGGGCAGCCTGGTGGCCAGCCTGGTCACCAAGGACCCGACCGTCGCTGCCCACGTGGTACCGCAAGCCGCCGCCCTGCACGGCCGCCTGCACATCCTCGACCGCGAAGCCGCCGCCGAATCCACTGGCCACGGCTCGCCGCTGCCGGTGCTCAAGCACGGCGGCCCCGGCCGTGCTGGCGGCGGTGAGGAACTGGGCGGACTGCGCGCGGTGAAGCACTACCTGCAACGCGCCGCCGTCCAGGGTTCGCCCACCATGCTGGCCGCCGTCACCGGCGAATACGTGCGTGGTGCCAAGGTGGTCGAGACCGAAGTGCACCCGTTCCGCCGCTACTTCGACGAGCTGCAGATCGGCGAATCCCTGCTGACCCACCGCCGTACCGTCACCGAGGCCGACATCGTCAACTTCGGCTGCCTGTCGGGCGATCACTTCTACATGCACTTCGACGAACTGGCCGCCAAGGAATCCCAGTTCGGCAAGCGCATCGCCCACGGCTACTTCGTGCTCTCCGCCGCCGCCGGCCTGTTCGTCTCCCCGGCCCCCGGCCCGGTGCTGGCCAACTACGGTTTGGACAGCCTGCGCTTCATCACCCCAGTGGGCATCGGCGACACCATCCAGGCGCGCCTGACCTGCAAGCGCAAGATCGACCAGGGCAAGAAGAGCCCCAAGGGCGAGCCGCAAGGTGTCGTGGCCTGGGACGTGGAGGTCACCAACCAGAACGGAGAGCTGGTGGCCAGCTACGACATCCTCACCCTGGTGCTGAAACGCCCTTGAGCCATGTGAACCGAGTCGCTGCGTGAGATTACGACCGGCCTTAGGGCCGGTTTTTTTTGCCTGCTCGGACGATTCGCGTTCTGTAGGGGCGATTTCAATCGCCAAGCGGACCGCAGGTCCGCCAGTGCAAGACAGCGGGGCAGCTGCGCCGCCCTTGGCGAATGAATTGGTTCTGTCTGCATAACGTGTTGCAAGCAGCTGCTTTGCCCGTAGGAGCTGGCTTGCCAGCGAATGGCTCCGTTTCGCTGGCAAGCCAGCTCCTACAAGGCTCTTGGCCCGATGGTGAATCTCTCGCAACTGCTAACGCAGACATAGCGAATGAATTCACCCCTACAACGCACAGCCCCCGAATCTGGCACGCAGCATCAAGCCCTTGGCAAGCAGGCACAAGGCCAGTGCACGGCAACTCCTTAGTATCCGGTCGCAGAAACGCTCCGCTGCCAATACCAAGAAGAAGGAAGCCTTGCCATGTCCCGGTCGAACCTGTTCCGACTTTCCACCCTGGCGCTGCTGGTGGGTGCCGCTACCCACGCGGGTGCCTATGAGCTTTACGCCGACGAAGACACCCGCCTGAACGCCACCCTGGAGGCCGTGTACGGCTTCTTCCACAGCCAGGAAAACTACGCCGTCGCTGGCTCGAAGAGCGAAGGGTCGTCGTCCTGGCGCGAGGGCTATGCCAAGTACGGCATCAGCTTCGACCAGGGGCTGGCGGGGGCCGGCACCAGCTATGGCGCCTTCAACCTGCTCAGCTCCGGCACCTGGGGTGACGGCGACGCGGCTGGCTTCACTGATGGCTCCGAGCGCACCACCAAGATCGAAGACGCCTACCTCGGCTGGCGCTCCGGCCAGTTGTTCGAGGCCCTGGGCGAAGACGGTGTGGACTTCTCCTTCGGCCGCCAGAACGTCATGGTCGGCGACGGCTTCCTCATCAATGGCGATGCCCTCAACCTCGGCAAAGGTCTTGCCGATGGCGAGTTCAACCGTGGCGGTGCCTACTGGCTGGCGGCACGCAAGGCGTTCGACCAGACCGCCATCCTGCGCCTCGGCGGCAAGGACGGCCTGCGCGGCGACCTGATGTGGCTGAAATCCGACAACCGCGCCCAAGCCAAGCCCGAGCTGCTGGTGGGCACCCTGGAGCACGTATCCGAGGCCGGCACCCTGGGCCTGACGGCCATCGATATCCGCGATATCGATGAAGAGTTCGCCTCGCCCTTCCAGGCCGAACGCGACGGCATGAAGACCTACAGCCTGCGCGGCCAGGGCAATGCCGGGGTGGAGAACCTGTTCCTCTCAGGCGAGTACGCCTGGCAGGACAAGAAAAACGTCGACGACGAGAACGCCTGGTACCTGGAAGCCGGCTGGACCTTCTCCGACGTGGCCTGGAGCCCGAGCGTGAACTACCGCTACAGCCGCTTCTCGGAGGGTTACGACCCGCTGTTCACCGGCTTCAGCCGTGGCTACGGCACCTGGTTCCAGGGCGAGGTAGCGGGCAACTACGCCGGCCCGTTCAACTCCAACACCCAGGTCCACCACGTTGCCTTCAAGGTGACGCCGCTGGAGAACCTGAGCCTTGGCGCGCTGTGGTTCGACTTCAACACCCTGGATCGCGACCTGGGCAACTTCGATGGCAGCGAGGTGGACCTCTACGCCGAATGGGCGGTGAGTGAAAACCTGATCGTCATGCCCGTGGTCGGCCTTTACAAGCCTGACCGCAGTGCGGACGAAGGCGGCACCCAGCTCGGTGGCGACGACAGCAACCTCTACAGCCAACTGGTGTTCGTCACCGTCTTCTGAATCCATCCGGGGCGGCAACGCCCCGGCTTCTCCAAGCGACCGCGTCCATGTCCAGCCCTAGCCTCAGCATCCAAAGCAAGATCACCCTGCTGGCGAGCCTCTGCCTGATCCTGGTGGTGGGCCTGCTGGTCGGCCTGTCGCTCTACCAGACCCGCACCAGTACCGAGCGAGTCAAGGATTCCAGCGAGCGCATGCTGGCCGAAGCCGCGCGCCTCAACCTGCAAGCGCAGGGCAAGGTGCAGGCGCTGCAGATCCAGCGCAGCTTCACCCGCACCCACGAATACGGGCTGGGCCTGGCGCGGCACCTGCTCTACCTGCGCGAACGCGCCGCCCGAGGCGAAATGAGCGCCGAAGCCCTGCGGGCCGAACTGGCCGGTGAACTGCGCAAGGCCGTGGAGCAGCGCGCTGATCTGCTTGGCCTGTTCCTGATCTTCCAGCCTGATGCCCTCGATGGGCGCGATAGCGACTTCCGTGGTCGCGGCGACCTCGGCAGCAACGATGCCGGACGCTTCGCCCTCTATTGGCTGCAGGCGAAACCCGGTGAATTGCAGGCGGTGCCGGGCGACGAAAAACTGCTGTCGGACACCTCCCCCGGCCCCAGCGGCGCCCCCTTCAACGCCTTCTTCACCTGCCCGCGCGACAGCGGGCAGCTGTGCTTGCTGGAACCCTACTTCGACGAGTCTTCGGGCAGCCGCAAGCTGGTCACCAGCGTCGCCTTCCCGCTGTTGGAGAACGGCAAGGTAGTGGCCGTGATCGGCCTGGACATCAGCCTCGACAGCCTGCAACAGGACGCCCTGGCCGGCAGCCGCGAACTCTATGAGGGAAACGGCCGCGTCAGCATCGTCAGCCCATCCGGCGTGGTCGCCGGCCATAGCCAGGATGCCGGCCAGCTCGGCAAGCGCCTGCAGGTGGTGCTGCCAGACCAGGCCGCCGAAGTCCTCGACTTTCTCGGCCGCAGCGAGCCCCACGCCTTTATCGACCAGGGGCAGATCAGCGTGCTGGAACCCCTCGCCCCCATTGCCGGCGCCAAGCCCTGGGGCGTGTTGCTGGGCGTGCCGCAATCGGTGCTGCTGGCCCCTGCCGAAGCCCTGAAAGTGCAAATGGATGACGAGCGCCTGCAAAGCTCAGCACTGGAGTTCGCCCTGGGTTCGGTCGCCGCTCTGCTCGGTGTCGCGCTGATCTGGCTGGCCGCCCGTGGCGTAACCCGCCCCTTGCTGCGCCTGGCCGCCATGCTGGAAGGCATCGCCGACGGCGAAGGCGACCTCACCCGTCGTCTGACCTACACCCGAAACGACGAGCTGGGCCGCCTGGCGCTGGCCTTCAATCGCTTCCTCGACAAGCTGCAGCCGGTGATCGCCAAGGTGCAGGGTTCGGTGCGCAATGCTCGTGAGACGGCCGACCAGTCGGCCCTGATCGCCCGCCAGACCAGTGAAGGTATGCAGCAGCAGTTTCGCGAGATCGATCAGGTGGCCACCGCGCTGCACGAAATGTCCGCCACCGCCAACGCCTCGGCCCAGAGCGCTGCCCAGGCCGCCGATGCCGCACGCCACGCTGACCAGGCCAGCCGCGAAGGCTTGCAGGTGATCAGCCTCACCACCCGCGCCATCCATGCCCAGGCGCGGGACATGAGCGAGGCCATGGCTCAACTGCAGACGCTGGCGCAGAGCAGCGAGCAGATCGGTTCGGTGCTGGAGGTCATTCTCTCCATTGCCGGACAGACCAACCTGCTCGCCCTCAATGCCGCCATCGAGGCGGCCCGAGCGGGCGATGCCGGGCGCGGCTTCGCCGTGGTTGCCGATGAGGTGCGCAGCCTGGCGCGGCGCACCCAGGACTCCGTGGAAGAGATTCGCCAGGTGATCGACAACCTGCAGAACGGCACCCGCGATGTGACCCAGGCCATGCAGGGCAGCCATGGCCTGGCGCAGGAGAACGTCAGCCAGGTGCAGCAAGCTGTAGCCGCCCTGGAGCGCATCAGCGACGCCGTAAACCTGATCACCGAAATGAATTTGCAGATCGCCAGTGCCGCCGAGGAGCAAAGCAGCGTCGCAGATGAAATCAATCGCAACGTCGAGGCCATCCGCGACGTGACCGAGTCGCTGTCCGGCCAGGCCGAGCAGTCGGCCCAGGTCAGTCGCCAACTCAATGAACTGGCCAATCATCAGCAAGGGCTGATGCAGCAGTTTCGTGCCTGAGGTCCACAAGACCCCGGCGCGTCGTCAGGCAGCCCGGCTGCCACTCCCCGTCGCCACCGGCCTGAAGGGCTACCCGCCCTGACGGGTCGGTGGCACTCCCGTCACAACTTCTTCTCGGGTGTGACCGCCCCACAGGTGGGCCGCGTCATCGAAGAAAACCTCCCTGCCCGCAGAAGTCTCCATGCATCCACTACGCAAAGCCCTGCACAACGAGCTGCACTCGCGTCCGTCGATCTACTTCCGTGATCCGGCCCACGTCTATCACTTCGCCTTCGCCGATGCCGAGGACGTCTGCGACGCCCTGGTAGAGAGGCTCAACCAGGTCACCGACGCACCGCTGGCGAGCAACGGCTCCCAGGGTCTGCTGCGGATGGGCGAGAACACCCTGAAATGGGAACGCCACACCGAGTTCTTCACCCTGACGCTGGTGGTACCGCGCACACCGGGCGACGCCTTCTGGCCACCGCTACCTGCCGAACTGGAAAGCCTGGTGGCCGACTACCGTCACCTGCTGATCAACGCCGACCAGGTGCTGGTGGAGTCCGAGACGAACTGGGCCGGCGAGACGTCAGCCTATGGTTTCAAGGACCCTTCAGGCTCCACCCTGGGCGGTGGCGATGCGATCGCCTGGTCCGACTTTCGCCTGACTGAAGACGGGGTGAACCGCATCCTGCTGGTCAACCGCCGGCTCAATGCGTATCGCCTCGGCCGGATGATCCGCCGCCTGCTGGAGATCGAGACCTACCGCATGATGGCCTCCCTCACCCTGCCGGTAGCCCAGGCGGTGAGCCTGCAGCTGAAGGAATACGACAAGGAGCTGACCAGCCTTTCCGACCGCAACGCCGAGGGAAAGAGCAGCGCCAAGGTGCTGTCGGCCGATATCGCCGCCCTCTCCGCACGCATCGTGCGCAGCACCGCACGCACCCGGCAGCGCTTCAGCGCCACCGAAGCCTACGCGCAGATCGTCTTCGAGCGGATCAACGAGTTGCGCGAATCCCACATCGGCGATTGTCAGCGTCTGGGCGTGTTCATCGAGCGCCGCTTCCGCCCCACCGTGCGTTACTGCGTCGCCACTGACCAGCGTCTGGTACGCCTGGGACAAAGCGTCGCCAACCTGGGCGACCTGCTGCAGGCGCGGGTGCAGGTGGAAGTGGAAGAGCAGAACTCGGAAATCCTGCGCAGCCTGAACGCCCGCGCCGATACGCAGATCAAGATCCAGAGGGCGGTCGAAGGCCTGTCCATCATCGCCATCAGCTACTACCTGCTGAGCCTGTTCAAGCTGTTCTACGGCGGCCTGCACACCCTCGGGCTGGATATCTCGGCGAAGACCGCAATCCTGGTGACGACGCCGGTGGTGGTGCTGATCCTGGGCGGGATATTCCTGCGGATCAGGAAGGCCAAGGGGCATTGATCCCAATACCGGAAGTCGCCGGGAGCTGTAGGGGCGATTTCAATCGCCAAGGCCGGCGAAGCTGCCCCCCTGCAAGTCCGATGGGCAGACCTGCGGCCTGCATGGCGAATGAATTCGCCCCTTCAAATGAGTGCCAATGCCACGGGATTGCACAGCACAGTAGCCTGGATGAAATCCAGGAAATGCCCCCGGATTGCATCCAGGCCACGAGCGCCACCCGTTCTGCAAATGGCGCCGGCAAGAAATCGCACCCAAAAAAAGACCCGGCAATTTGCCGGGTCAATAACCGTGATTAGCCTGATGAGGAGATAATCTGATGAGTCCGAAATCTGGGCTTGTCAGCTTATCCAGCTGGCCGCGAGGCCAGTGGTTGGAATAATAATGATTCTCATTTTTCAGTCAAGTGATTTTTACTGCTACATGTGAATCAATGCTATTCACTGACCAGCGGCCCTTCTCCCCTCCCACTCATTCCAGCGCCAGCCCGGCCTCGGCCAGTGTCCGGCGGTAGCCCTCGCGCAAGGGCTCAAGCCGGCTCCAGACCTGCCCTATGCATTCTTCGAGGGCGATGTGGCTGCTGGCGCGAACGCGGTCTTCCAGATTGCAGCCACGATAGAAAGCGTTCACCACCTCGACCATGGGCTCACGCTGGTTCTCCATCAGCACTGCAGCGTGGGCCAGGACCACATGGCGCCCGTCGTCGCGGCGACGGCGCCAGCGCTGGGCGGTACCCACCAGCTTGCGTGCCGAGACAGTGACGTTGTAACGACCGTCGCAGAAAGCGCCGTCCACCTCGCCCAGCCCACTTTCCAGGCCCATGCCGGACAACCAGTCGAGCATGGGCTGGCACAGGCGCACGTAGGCGTTCTCGATGCGGGTCAGCTCGCTCTCACGCGGTGGCAAGGCATAGGCCAGCGCCACATTGAGTACCGCCGACGATTGCGGCACGGGTTCGCCGCCGCTGTCGCGCAGGGCGACGGGCCAGCCGAGCGCCATGCAATCGGCCTCGGCAGCCGCGAACCCGGCCAGCCGGCTCATCCGCTGCGGCATCACCAGTGCTGCTGCATTCGGCCGCCAGAGCAGCAGCCCGCATTGCTGCGCGCCTTGCTGGATGCGCTCCAGCAACTGGCGTTCGGCGTCCAGTCCTGCGGTTACCGCAAATCGTGAAACCTGGTGCATGAGTGCTCCTGCTCAAACGGCTTGCCACCGCCGACGTCTTGCAGCGCCAAACCGATATTCCGTTCTTGGGTTGCTACCGTTGATGAACTCACCTCAACGATCTCTTCAGTTCACCCGTCCCAGATTCACCACCAACGGCCAGCTCACCCGGCGGGTGCTGGCCGGGTCGCCCCAGGCCTGCTGGAAGCGTTCCCGCAAGGGGTCGAGGGGGTTGCTGCCGTGGGCGGCCTGGTAGGTCGCCAGGGCCGACCAGCTTTCCAGGTAGCCCAGCAGACGCGTCAGGTCCCACTCGGCATCCAGGGTAAACGGCGGGACTTCGATGCGTTCGAAGGGGAATGGCAGGGTGCGGTAGCCCTGCTCCACATGCTTGCGCTCCTCGGCCCAGTAGCTGCCGAGAATATCGTGGTAGAGGTGGCTGACCAGCGCATCCACCTCGGGGGTGATCTGCGTGAGGTTGTAGGAGATCACCGCCAGCAGCCCACTCGGTTTGCTGACGCGTCGTACTTCCGCATAGAAGCGCTCCAGGTCGAACCAGTGCAGCGCCTGGGCCACCAGGGTCAGCGACACACTGGCGTCGGCCAGCGACGTCTGCTCGGCCGGCTCGCAGCGGTAGTCGATATTGGCTGCCGGCTCGGCCCTGGTCAGTTGCGATGCGCTGATATCGGTTCCCACCACACGCTGGAAGTGCCGGGCAAGGCCCTGCGTGGCCTGGCCGGTGCCGCAACCGCAGTCCCAGGCCAGGGACAGGTCGGGCGCCTGTTGGCTGAGCCAGGCAATCAGGGTGGGATCGTAGGTGGGACGATTGGCGCGGTAGGCGTCGGAATTGCGGGTGAAGAGCGCGCTGGTTTCGGACATGGCAGAAGATCCGGTTCGGGTCGCTGGGGGCTGCCAGCATAGCGCGGGTGAAGCCGTAGGGCTGGCCTTGTAGGGGCCAATTCATTCGCCAAGGAGGCCGAAGATCGGCCTTGGCACCTGGCATTTCCCACCCGCCCTCACCCCAGCCCTCTCCCAAAGGGAGAGGGGGCCGTCCGTGTCCTTACTTCACGATGGCCAGCTCGAACGAACCCTGGTCGCTGTGTTCGTGTACCTGCATGCCCGACTCGCTCAAGGCGAGGTCCTGCAGGGGGCGTTTGAAGGGTTTGTTGTCCAGGGTCTGCAGACTGCGGTCCTCCTCGGTGGTGAGCAGCAGCACGTAACGCTCACCCTGGTTGGCGCGCACTTGCACGGTGCCTTCGATGAAGGCGTAGCGGTACCAGGTTTCGCCGTGGAGCTGGTAGACGGCGTCGCTCACCAGACGGGTCGGGCGCTTGGCTTCGTCGAGGAACAGCAGGGACGGATAAACGACCTGGCGGTTGGCGAAACTGCGGATGCGCAGGCCATAGCTGTGCTGTGAGCGCGGCAGCTTGTGGCCGCTGTAGTAGCTGCGCCCCATGGGGAACTCGAAGCTGGGCGAGAGATTGTTCAATTCTTCGTAGCGCGGCTCTTCGACCGAGACTTCGGTGAAGGCGTCATCCGGCAGTTGGCCGCAGCAGCGGTCCACCAGGCTCTGGTACAGCGCTTCGCCCTGCTCTTCGCTGCCTTCCAGCAAGGCTTTCATGGCGGCGGTGGGTTGACCGTCGAGGGACGGCAGCAACGCGGCCTTGCGCTTGAACGCCATTTCGCGTGCTTCGGTGTAGGCGATGGGGCCGGGCCGTTCCTCGTCATCCGCGCTCGCCCTGCCCCGTGCCGGCACCGGCGAGTTGTGGGTGCGGCCCTGTTCGTCGACCCAGGTGAAATAGGCCGGCCCCTGTTCCGGTCGGGAGTAGCCGCGGCCTTCGAGCACGTCGGAATCGACGTACTCCTCCGAACGCTGGCCGTTGGGCAGGACGAAGTTGCGTTCCCCCGCCTCCACCTGCCCGGCTGCGTAGAAGCTGTTCTGCAGGTTGCCGCTGGCATCCACCCAGGTGAAGTAACGCCGCTTGCTCTCGCCGGCCTTGGCACTGCCGGGCCAGACCGTGCCATCGGCATCCTTGAGGCGCGCCTGATCACTCTGGGCGATGCGTTTGGCCGCCTGGCGCTGCTGGTCGCTGTAGCGGCTGTCGACGAAGGTGTTGTGCACCCGGCCCTGGTCATCGATCCAGGTCAGGTAGCGGCCGCTGCTGGCCTGTGCGGTACCGATGAGGGTCAGGGCGAGAAACAGGATGGGCGCTTTCATCAGAAGGTCGTCTGGTAGGTCAGGGCCAGGATGTATGCCTTTACGGACGTCTCGACGTTCTGCCCGGCATAGGGGTTGTACACCAGGTTGTCGATGCCGGTGCAGTTGAGGCTGCAACTGGTGTTGGCTTTGGTGCTTTGCTGGGTGGTGAAGTAGTTGAAGCCGATGTCGATGTTGGTGTCCTTGTCCCAGCGGTACCCCAGGCCCAGGCCATAGAGATGGGCATCCCCGATGGGCGCGAGCACATCCGCCTTGTCGTCGGGAATCGCCGACGGGCGCCATTCGTAGCCTGCGCGCACGGCCAACCTGTCGGTCCACTGGTACTGCACGCCGAGCGCCCAGCTCCAGGTATCGCGGTAGCCGCGGTCGAGGATGATGCTGTGGCTGGTGGCGTTGCCGCCGCCGAAGTTCTTGGCGATGCGTAGCAGGTCCAGCTCGCGGTCGAACTCGATCTCGAACTCGTTCCAGTCGCTGTAGCCGCTCCACTTCAGGTCGAGGTTGAACTGCCAGCGGTCGAAGGGCACGAGCTTGATCCCGGTGGAGAAGTTGTCCGGGTAGGTCATGTCCAGCGACGCGTTGCCGATTTCCTCATCGACGTTGCCATAAGGGAACAGCGGGCTCAGTACCTGTCCGAAGAGCGACGACTGCATGCCGGACCAGAAGCCTTGCCAGTCCTTGCTGTAGTCGACCCGGTACTTGCCCTGCAGGTGCATGCGCGCCTCGCTCTGGTAGGTGGCCCCCCAGGCGAACCAGTCGGTGGGCTCCCAGAGGACGCCGATGTTCCAGGTGGGCGACAGCGACTGCTGCAGGTCCAGGTCCATGTTGGCGAGGGTATCGAAAGGCCCGATCTTGCCACCACAGACGTTGATGATCCCCGACACCACCTCCCCCATTCCCGGCAGGCAGAGGAACTCGTTGAACAGCCGGGTCAGGCCGGTAAGGAAGCCCGGGTTGCGGAAGTCCTGGTTGAGGGCCATCGCCTGATGGGAGAAACCGACGGACAGTCCGACCGCCAGTTCGTCATTCACCTGGTAGCCCACCGAAGGCGAGAAGTAGGTGATGCGTTGCAAGGCCACCTCTCGGCCCTGGTAACGCGCCGGATCGCTGTCGGAATCCCGCGAGTAGCCCAGGGCCATGGGCGCGTAGACGTTGGTGGCGAAGGTGAACTTGGAACCCGGTGGGTTGATCGACAAGCCCGCCAGCGGCGCGAACAGCACGGGCACTTCGGTCATGCCGCCCATGCCGGGCAGGTACATGGCCGGGGTCAGGGTGCGGCTGCTGGAGTTGGCGACCGGGTCGTCGTCGTAGCCGAGGAAGCCGTAGTCCTCGGGCGCTTCGAACTTGGCGCGGATGTCCATCACCCCGGTGAGGAACTTCACCGTGGTCTGGCGGCCCTTGAGCTTGGTCAGGGCGGCCGGGTTGTAGTGCACGGCGTCGATACCGGACGAATCGGCGGTAACGGCGTTGGCCATGGCCATCGCCTTGGGGTTGCCGATGGTCAGGTCGTTGGCCAGTTGCGCCTGGGCGATGCCCGCCCAGCACAGACCGACCCCGGCGATCGCCCGCGCAAGCGGCGAAAGATGCATGCTCATGAGGTGCGCTCTCGCCGGTTACTGGGCCTTGAGGCCTTTGATGTCGAGGGGAACGGATAACCCCAGGAGGACGTCCGGTGAGTCCTCGGTCATGCCGAAGCCAGCGTTGACGTTGACGATGTAGTCCGGCGACGTTCGCAGGCCGAGGGAGAAGTTCATGATCGAGCTGGTCTGTTCGGTGCCCTCCAGGTTGGCGGTCTGGAACTTGTAGGTCGGCTTTGTCGTGTAGGCCATCTGGTAGGAAGTGGCCAGGGACACGTCATAGGACAGCGCATAGGCGAAGCCCATGCTGAAGTTGAGGGTGTCGCCCGGTTCCACGTCTTCCAGGATGCGCCCGCCGCGCATCTGGTGGATGTCGTGCACCGGCATGTTGTAGGTGTACCCGACCGAGCCGAACAGCACGACCGGGTCGATCACGTAGGACATATTGGCGCCCACGCCAAGGCTGTAGTAGCCATTGCCGGTGGACAGGTCGTTGTCGGAGTTGATGTCGTAGGGGCTCTCGCCCGTCGGCAGGCCGAGGGTGGCGAAAAGCGTGCTGACCGGCCGGCCGCGCGTCGCCGCCCAGGGTTGCCAGCGCAGGGACGCGGAGATGTCGCCGAGGCTGTAGACGTTCAGGTCGCGCTCGGTGTCGTACTTGGCGACGAAGGGCAGGCGCACGCTGAAGGTCAGGTTGTCCCACACCCCGTAGTCGAAGGTGAAGGCGTTGGTGAAGGTGTGCTGGGCCTCACTCTCGCTGAGCACGCTGTAGACGTTGGCGCCGGTACGGAAGGTTTCGACCCGGACATCGCGCACCAGCGAATAGTCGAAACCGTAGGTGAGCGTGCGCTCGCCTTTCTTCAGCAGCGTGTAGCTCTTCTCGGACGCCTGGAAGACCTCCTCCAGCGCCTTGGCGCTGTCGGCGTCGTCGTCCTTCTTGCTCAGCGCATCACGCGCATCGTCCACCGAGGATTCCTCGGCGTGCAGCGGCAGACTGGTACAGAGCACCAGCATGGCCAGCCATGCGTATTCCCTTGGTCCCATGGTGCTATCCCCAGGTCTTTCTTGTTATGAGCGGGTGTCACTTGCGGCGGATGTAGCGGATATCGCCCCCCGAACCCAGTTCGTCGATTTCGTTCTGGGTGAACTTGGTGATCTGCGGAAATTCCTGGAACGCCAACAGGCTGACGATGCGGTCGTCCACCAGGCGCAGGTCACGCTCGGTGAGGGCCATGGCGTTCTGTGGTTCATTGCCCGAGGGGAAGATCACGAAGAGGACGTTCTGGTCCCAGATTTCCTCGAAACGGGCACGGGTGAAGCTGATGTTGCCGAGTGCGGGGTCAGCGACGAACACGTGGTCGTTGTAGACGTCGCGCACCACCACGAAATGCTTGAAGCCACCGTAGTGGATGGGAACGATGGCCGGATGCTCCAGGTCGTCGAGGTCGGCGAACTCGGCACGGAAGCCGCCACTCTTGTAGCCCAGGGCGCTGACGAAGCGCTTCATGTCCAGCAGTGAAAAGCCACGACGCTCGACGATCTTGTCGGCTTCGCCGTAGCGCAGCAGGCCTTCCATCACCTGGCGTTCTTCCAGGTTCCGGCCCAGGTAATAGTCCAGCAGGCTGGTCAGCGCGGCGGAACCGCAGCTGTAGTCGTAGGCCTGGCGGATGACGTTGCGGAACTGCAACTGGCTCATCGGCTCCACCACTGCCGTCTCGCGGTAGGGGCCGTTGGGCGACAGCGGTTGACTGATGTTCACCGAACCTTGTGGTTGCGGCTTGGTGTCCACCGACTGGGTGAAGCCAAACAGACCGAGCAAACTGCCAACCAGGATTTCGATCATTGCCGTTCCGACTACTCGACTTCTCTCGGGGAAAGTCCCCGCCGGACCAGGCCGGCGAGGCTCTCCGGATTACCGGCTGAACGCTATCAGTGACCCCAGACCTTGATGGTGGAGCCGGACATGTTCATGTTGTTGACGGCCAGGGAGCCGATGCTGGCGGCGCTGGAGTCGCCGACACGGATGGCACCGACTTCGAGCTGACCCGTGATGGACGGCAGGCTGATCTGCAGCTTGTCGCCGCTGGCGCCGCCGTCAATGACGTCGATCTTCAGCGGGTCGCTGTCGAGGATGTCGAAGCCGGTGAAGGACACGGTTTCCAGGCGTAGCGAACCGGTGGTGGTGGTGCTGCCGACAGTCTCGGAGTCGGAGTAGACAATGCTGCCGATGCTGCCGTTGAAGCTACCGGAGATGCTGATGCCGTCCTGACCGGTCACACCGGACAGCGCGGAATCATCCATGGCCTTGAGGTCGGCCTGGGCCATGAACGGAGCAGCAAGTACAGCAGCGGCCAGAGCCAGTTGTTTGAAGCTTTTCATTCTTTTTATCTCCAAAGTTCACAGGTGGGTTGCCCCAGGGCCTGCCGTCGACTCCTGTCATCGGCAGTTGGACCGGCTCACGCCGATCTCCAGGCCGGACACTGCTTCCCTAGGCGCATCCGGCGTGGATTCGTGAAGCACCGTGCTTCTCGACCTGGGAACAAAACTACTGAGCCCCTCCCCCGCTGCCAGCCCATCCAAGGGATGGAGGGCGACGGGGCTTCCACCTCAGGCCTCGCTCAGGAGGCCCAGACTCTTGCCTTTCAATACCGCCTGGGTGCGGCTACGCACCCCGAGTTTGGCGAACAGGTTGTGCAGGTGCCACTTGATGGTGGCCTCCGACAAATGCACGGCCTGGGCGATGTCGCGGTTGGAAAGACCGGCCGCGACATAGCGCAGGATCTCCCGCTCGCGATGGCTAACATCTTGATTTTCATCGAAAGTTTCAGGGTCGACGGAGAGCCGGCGGCATTGCTCGCGCAAGCTCTCGGCCACACCCTGCCAGGCGCCGGCGCGCTTGGGCTCGGCGGCGCGCCAGGCATCCCAGAGCGGCAGCAGCCAGAGCGCGTCATCCTGGAACAGCCGGCGGTAGCCGCGGTTCCAGGCTTCTTCCAAGGTGCTCTGGAACAGGGCGAAGGCTTTTTCGCTGTTACCTTTGCGCCAATACGCCACAGAAAGTAACAGCGACAGTCGCAGACGACGGTCCCGCTGGTGCTCGTCCTGTTGCCGCGCCAGGCAATTTTCCAGGCTGGCCTGGGCCCGCTCGGGACGACGCTCGGTCAGGGCCAGGCGTGCTTCAGTCAGGGCCAGTGCCGTATGGGCGTCGGAGTAGCGCGCCAGCGGCAACACCGCCAGGTGCTGCTGCAATTGCAGGCAGATGCGCTCGGCTTCATTGGGCCGCCGCAGCCAGAGCAGGAACTGGACCTTGCAGGCCATGCCGTGGGCAAAGACCCGTTCGTAGCCCGCGCCCTGCAGCCCAGCCAGCCATTCGTCGAGCTGGACCAGGGCCTGCTCCGCCTCACCGGCGAAGAAGCGTGCCCGCGCCATCACCAACTGGCCCCGGCTGATCAGTTCCACCGGTGTCGCCACGTCGCGCCAGGTGGTGGCGAGCGGCAGCTCGGCGAGTATCGCCGCCTGGCGGTCCTGTTCGTACAGCAGGTCGGCATAGGCCAGGGCCAACGGCCCACCCACCCGGCTGCGCCGACCGAACACCCGCTCCACACGTGCCCGCGCGGTTTCGGCGATGGCGCGGCCGCGCTCCAGTTCGCCGCTTTCCTTGCAGATCAGCGCTTCGATCAGGCTGGTCATGACGTGCAGGTATTCGCTGTCCACCAGCTTCAGGTTGTCGCGGGCAACGGCGATGGCCTTCGCGGCCTCACCGAACTCACCCATCAGCGCATAGGCCGCCGCCTGCACGCAGGCCAGGCTGGCGCGGAACACCGGCTGGTTGTCCGGCACCATGGCGAGCCACTGGCGAGCAACCTTGAGGCAGGCCTCCAGCTTGTCCTGGTAGAGCATGACCAGGGCCTTGAGCACCTGGGACGCAGCCAGCAATTCGCCAAGGCCGAAGTGAATGACCTTGCCGCGCCCTTGAAGCAGGCGCGTGCTGACTTCCTCGATCAGCGCCTCGGACTCGGCGAAGCGCTGCTCGAAGGCCAGTTGCCAGGCGTAGAAGATCTGGAACACCGGATGTTCGCGGATGACCTCGGCGGGCACGCCCTTGAGCATGGAGAGAATCCCGTAGACCCGGTTGCCGGCGATCAGTCGCGCGCCCTGGCGCTCCAGCAGCTCAGCGGCGAACGCGAAGTCGCGGCCGCGCAAGGCGTACTTGATGGAGCGATCCGGCAGGTCGTGCCCTTCGCACCAGCGTGCCGCGGCGTGCAGCAGGGTCGCCGGATCGGTCTGGCGCGCCAGCCGTCCCTGGAGGAATTCGGCGAACAGATGATGGTAACGGAACCACTCGCCCTGCTCGTCCAGGGGGATGATGAAGAGCTGCTCGCGCTGCAGCCGCATCAGCATGTCGAGCCCATCGCGGCGACCGGTCAGGGCGTTGCAGAGGTCGGCGCAGAACTCATCCAGCACGGAGGTCTGATCGAGGAACTGCTGCAAGGGTTGCGGCAGGCTGTCGAGCACATCTTCGGCCAGGTAGTCGGCGATATTGCGCTCGGTGCCGCTCAGGCTGGCAAGGAACGCTGCGCGATCCGGATGTCGGGCGAGCGCCAGGCTGGCCAGGTGCAGCGCGGTGATCCAGCCCTCGGTACGGGTGTGGAGCAGGCGCACTTCATTACTCGACAACGGTAGCTGGCGCACTTCGCGGAAGTAGGCTTCGGTCTCTTCGAAGGTCAGGCGCAGGTCTTCCGCCTTGAGCAACAGGGACTCTGCCTCGCTGAACAACAGGCGCGGCGTAAAGCGGGTACTGCTGACCAAGTGGACGTTGGCCGGCAGGTTCTCGATCAGGTAGCGGGCGCCCTGGTCCAGGGCGACATGACGGATGCGATGAAAGTCATCGAGCATCAGGTAGAGGTCGCCGTCGATGCGTTTGAGATCGCCGACGAAGGCGTCGATCACCGCTTCGATAGGCCAGTTCACATCACCCTGCAGCAGCCCGTCGGTGTTACCGCCAAAGCCGGGCAAGGCCGCATCCACCGCCGCAACCAGGTATTGCAGCAAACGCTGGGGTTCGCTGTCGGCCTCATCGCAGGACAGCCAGGCGACGTGCGCGCCGTCAGCCTGCAGGTGCTGGCGGAACAGGCTGAGCACGGTGCTCTTGCCGAAGCCAGCCGGGGCGCTGAGCACCAGCACGCGACGACTGCGCGCCGCTTGTAGGCGCTCGATCAGGGCACGACGTGGCAGCACCGGGCGACCGCTGGCATCGGCGGGAAACAGCTTGGTGCGCAGCAAGGGGATCTGGTGCGGGCGTGACAGGCAGAGGTCGGTCATGATTCGAGCAGCCCCAGCTCGCGGGCGCGCCGGATCGCCTGGGTCCGGTTACGCACCTTGAGCTTTTCGTAGATGTTGTGCAGGTGCCATTTGACGGTCCCCAGCGCCAGGGCCAGTTGCTGACCGATCTCTTCGTTGGACATGCCCTTGGCGGCGAGGCAGACCACTTCGCGCTCGCGGTCGGTGAGCCCCTCTTCGAGCACATCCAGGGACTTGCGAGCGTCGTTGCCAGGCCAGGACGCCAGGAGGTCGCGGATGAAGCCTTGCAGCGCGGGCTGACGCTCCGCCGACTCCAACTGCTGCAGCAGCTGGCGAATGGCCTCGCCCTCTTCGATGAACAGGCTGCGCACGCCTTCGCGCTCGGCACTCAGCAGGCATTGCACCAGCAGGCTCTGGGAGCGTTCCTGGTAGCCCAGGCGCTGGTAGCTGAGGGCGGCCAGCAGGTCCAGGCGCAGGCGCTGCAAGCCATGCCAATTGGGTTGGAGCTTGCCGCGCAACTGGGTGATTTCGTGCAGGGCTTCGCTGAAGTGACCGCGAGCCTGCTGCAGGCGCACACGAATCAACCCCTGCACCCAGAGCGCCGAGTTGGCGCCGTGCTGGCTGCCCCCCCCGGCAAGCTTGTTCCAGTCCACGCCCTTGAAGCGTTGCTCGGCACGCTTGATGCGATCGGTACCCGGCTCCTGCAGCATCAACGAAATTTCGTCGGCCACCGCCCGCGCATAAAAACGCCAGGACTGGTTGCGGGCGGCGAGGTTCTGCATGAGCACCAGGGTGGCCTGGGCCTCCTTGGGCTTGTCCTGCATGCGCTGGATGCGCGCCAGGAAGAGCATGCCCTGGGCGTAGATGTCGATCGGGCGAATGACGTCGATATGCGTCAGTGCGGCGCCGAGGCGTTCCTCCAGACCGTCAATACGCCCCTGCTGGTAGGCGATCAGGGATTCGACGATGACCGGCAGGGCCATGGCGCGGGACTTCTCGCCCAGATGCGGCACGACCTGGGCGCGCATCTGATCGAAGAGCATCTGCGCCTGCTTCACCTGGCCCTGCTCCAGGGCGAGGAGGATTTCCACGTTGGCCAGTTGCATGTCCAGGTAGCGGCCTTCGAGAAAGTGATTGCGCTGCTGCGCCAGGGCCAGCAGACGACGCGCCTGTTCCGGCTGGGCGAGGATCACCAGGGCCATGGCGCCGATCACCAGGATGGCCACTTCAAGGAAGGCCTGGTTGCGCCCGAGCTGGGCCTCGACCCGGCGGGCGATGGTCACGCAGAGCTCGAGGTCATCCTTCTGCAAGGCGAGAGCGGCCTTCACGGCCAAGGTCGCCAGGTACTTGTCGCTGAGCTGGGTTTCGGCGCGGGCGCCGCCCCAGCGAGCCAGCAGCTCGTCGAGCATCTGGTTGGCTTCCGGCAGCGCCATTTCGGTGGCGCGATTCCAGACGTCCGCCAGCACCAGGGTCGGATAACGCTCGGCGATGTCGTCCGGCACCTTCTGCCGCCAGCGGTAGATCTTGTTCAGTTGGCCCCGGTTGATCAGTTCCAGGCCGCACCCATCCACCAGGGCTGCGAGCATTTCCGGATCTTCGGCCAGGCTGGCGTGCTCGATGGCGAGGTTCTGCATGTGGTGGTTGGTGAACCAGAGGCTGGCATTGAAATGCAGCTGCTTCAGGCGCTCGGGGTCACGGGCCTTGAGACGGCTACGCAGGAAGTCGGCGAACAGGTGGTGGAAGCGGTACCACTGGCGCTCGCGGTCCAGCGGCAGCAGGAACAGTTGCATGGTCTCCAGCCGTTCCAGCAGGGCCTGACCATCGTGGCGGCCGGTCAGGGCGTTGGCGAGGTCGCCACTGAGCTGGCTGGCAACACCCAAGGCCAGCAAGGCGTCCTGCAGCTCGACGGGCAGATGTTCGAATACGCTGGCCAGCAAGTATTGGCCGACGGTGGCCTGGTCACTGCCCAGGCGCTCCATCTGCTCGGCCGCCTGGGGCTGGTGACGGAGCCAGAGGCTCGCCAGCTGGACACCTATCGCCCACCCTTCGGTATGGCTGTGCAGCGCCGCCACCAGGGCATCATCCACTTGCAGTCCGGAGCGGGCCAGGTAGTCGCGGGTTTCGTCGGCAGACAGGCGCAGCTCGTCGAGGCCGATCTCCAGCAGCCAGCCCTTGGCCCGCAAGGTGGCCAGGTTGAGCGGTGGCAAGGAGCGACTGCCTACGGCCAGCGTGAAGCTCGCAGGGGCCAGGCGCACGAGACGACCGAGCGCGGAGAAGAGTTCGGGGTCTTTCAGCAGGTGCAAATCATCCAGCACCAGCAGGAGCGGCCCGGTGTGCCGGGCAAGATCGACCAGCAGGCTTTCCAGCACGGCGTTTACCGGTACCTGCATGGTGTTCTGCAGGTAGCCCCGGGCGTAGTCCCCGATGCCGGGAACGGCTTCGCCGAGGGTCTTGATCAGTTGCTGGAAGAAGCGTGCGGGGTCGTCGTCTTCGGCCTCCAGGGAGAACCAGGCCACGGCGCTGCCCGCGGCTCGGCGCTGTTCGGCAAGGGCCGCAAGCGCGGTGGTCTTGCCGAACCCGGCAGGCGCCGAGAACAGCATGAGGCGAGCATGGGGATGAGCGGCCAAGGCCGCCTGGACCTGGGGTCTTGGCAGATAATCGGCGGATGCCTGGGGTGTGACGAGCTTGGAGCGCTGGCGGCTACCGGCTGCGGGGTTGAGAACTGCGTCCACTGCCTGAATCCCTGTATCGTTATCATTGTGGAACGGGCGTACATGCCCGTGGGATTGGTACATAAGTATCAGAATGCTTTTCCTACGTAAACGTCGGAAAAGGCTCTAGGATCGACACTAGAGGCAGACTAGAATCCGCTCCTGCACTTAGCCTGCGTCGCCCTATGCCCGACTGCCAATTACACGCTCTTCCCTATCACGAATCTCCGTGCGAACGCTTCGCCCTGGTCCGTCAGGCGCCTGGTGCCGTGCTGCTGGACGCTGGCCGTCCAGTCGCCGAGCGTGGACGCTATGACCTATTCAGCGCTTGGCCATTGGCAGCATTTGCAGCGGTACCGGGCGAATCGGCCAACGACTTCGCCCGGCGCCTGCGGAGGGCTCTAGACGGCCTGGGTGAGGCCAGCCTGCCGGCGGGGATCGACTTACCGTTCGTCGGCGGACTGATCGGCTACCTGGCCTATGACTTCGGCCGCCGCGTGGAGCAACTGCCGGACCAGGCCATCGACGACCTCCAGTTGCCGGACGCCCAGCTCGGCCTCTACGGCTGGGCACTGATCAGCGACCACCAGCTGCGCACCAGCCAACTGGTGTTCCATCCGAGCCTGGCAGAGGCCGAGCGCGCACGACTGGTCGCCCTGTTCAGCGAGCCTTGCCAGGCACCTTCCGGCCCCTTCCGCCTGCGCGCGCCTTTTCGCGCCAACCTGGAGGAAGGTCAGTACCACAACGCGATCGAACGGGTGCAGGCCTACATCCAGGCCGGCGACTGCTACCAGGTGAACTTCACCCAGCGCTTCCAGGCACCCTGTGAAGGGGATCCCTGGACCGCGTACCAGGCCCTGCGTGCCGCCTGCCCTACCCCCTTCGCCGGCTACCAGGCACTGAACGATGGCGGGGCGATCCTCAGCCTGTCGCCGGAACGCTTCATCAAGGTCAGCCAGGGCCAGGTGGAAACCCGCCCGATCAAGGGCACCCGGCCGCGCGGCCGTACGCCGGAAGAAGACCGCGCCCAGGCAGCGGAACTGCTGGCCAGCCACAAGGACCGCGCCGAGAACCTGATGATCGTCGACCTGCTGCGCAACGACCTGGGGCGCAGCTGCGCCATCGGCTCGGTGCGAGTGCCAGAGCTGTTCGCCCTGGAGAGCTATCCCAACGTGCATCACCTGGTCAGCGCCATCACAGGCCGCCTGGCAGCAGGCAAGGATGCGCTGGACCTGATCACCGGCAGCTTCCCCGGCGGCTCCATCACCGGCGCACCGAAGATCCGCGCCATGCAGATCATCGACGAGCTGGAGCCCACCCGCCGCTCGATCTACTGCGGCTCCTTGCTCTACCTGGATGTTCGCGGCGAACTGGACAGTTCCATCGCCATCCGCACCGTGCTGGTGAAGGACGGCCAGGCCAGTTGCTGGGGCGGCGGCGGTATCGTTGCCGACTCCGACTGGCAGGAGGAGTACCGGGAATCCATCACCAAGGTGAAGGTGCTGATGCAGACACTGGAGGGGTTGGGCGAGTAAAAATTGGGGGGCCGGATCGACACCGAGCCAGTAGACAGCCCCTCACCCCCGGCCCCTCTCCCAATGGGAGCGGGGAGCAAAAACGAATAAGCCCGCTTTCGCGGGCTTTTTCATGGGCGGGGGAATCAGAGGCTCAGCTGGCGGCTGGAGGCCTTGATGAACTCACGCTTGAGGTCTTCGTAGGTGTGCACCGCCGGGAACTGCGGGAATTCGCGGATCACGTTTTCCGGGGCATGGAACAGGATGCCGGCATGGGCTTCGCTGAGCATGGTGGTGTCGTTGTACGAGTCGCCGGCGGCGATCACACGGTAGTAAAGGCTCTTGAAAGCGAGTACGGACTGACGCTTGGGGTCTTTCTGGCGCAGTTGGTAGTCCACCACGCGATCGGTCTCATCGGTGATCAGGCGGTGGCAGAGCAGCGTCGGGAAGCCCAGTTGGCGCATCAGCGGCTGGGAAAACTCGTAGAAGGTGTCGGAAAGAATGACCACCTGGAAGCGCTCGCGCAGCCAGTCGACGAACTCCACGGCGCCTTCCAGCGGCTTCAGGGTAGCGATCACTTCCTGGATGTCGGAGAGCTTGAGGCCATGCTCGTCAAGGATGCGCAGGCGCTGCTTCATCAGCACGTCGTAGTCCGGAATGTCCCGGGTGGTCGCCTTGAGCGCTTCGATTCCGGTTTTTTCCGCGAAGGCAATCCAGATTTCCGGAACCAGTACACCTTCAAGGTCGAGACAGGCGATTTCCACGAGCAGTTTCCCCGCATGGCTTTTTTGATTGGAGGCGGCACTCTAGCGACTCACCCGATACCGTGCAATGCAACGCATATAGCCAATTACAGCAGTGGTGCTTCCTCATGGTTATTTAGGGGCATAACTCCCCTTTGCTAAGATGCGCGCCATAGAGCGCGCCCAGCGCCATCCCCTAAAAGGAAGCCTGCCTGATGAGCCAACCTTTCGACGTCGCCGAACTCGCAACGGCCTATGCCACCAAGTCCCCCCAGGACATCCTCAAGCTAGCCTTCGAGCATTTCGGCGACGAGCTGTGGATCTCCTTCAGCGGCGCCGAAGACGTCGTGCTGGTGGACATGGCCTGGAAACTGAACAAGAACGTCAAGGTATTCAGCCTGGATACCGGTCGCCTGCACCCGGAGACCTACCGCTTCATCGAGCAGGTGCGCGAACACTACGGCATCGCGATCGAGGTGCTGTCGCCGGACCCGCGACTGCTGGAGCCCTTCGTCAAGGAAAAGGGTCTGTTCAGCTTTTTCAAGGACGGCCATGGCGAATGCTGCGGCATCCGCAAGATCGAGCCACTCAAGCGCAAACTTTCCACCGTCAAGGCCTGGGCCACCGGCCAGCGCCGCGACCAGAGCCCGGGCACCCGTTCCCAGGTGGCAGCACTGGAACTGGACAGCGCCTTCTCCACGCCGGACAAGCCGCTGTACAAGTTCAATCCGCTGGCACAAATGACCAGCGAAGAAGTCTGGGCCTATATCCGCATGCTGGAGATTCCCTACAATCCGCTGCACGAACGCGGCTTCATCAGCATCGGTTGCGAGCCCTGCACCCGCCCGGTGCTGCCGAACCAGCACGAGCGCGAAGGCCGCTGGTGGTGGGAAGAAGCCACCCAGAAGGAATGCGGGCTGCACGCCGGCAACCTCATCAGCAAGGCCTGACGCCATGCGCATCACCCTGGTGAAGAAGGTCCTGGCCGACGGCCAGGACTGCCGCAAATGCCGGGATGTGATGGAGCGTCTGGAGCGCGGCGGCCACCTGGGGCGGATCGACCGCATCCTGGAGGCCGACGAGAGCAACCCGGCCAGCGCCGGCTGGATGGCGGCGCAACACTACGGCGTGGAAACAGCCCCCTTCTTCGTGGTGCGTGATGATGATGGCCAGGAGCAGGTCTACACCGTGTTCCTGGCTTTTCTACGCGATGTGCTGCAACCGCCCTCGCCCACCACTGAAACCAGTGAGCAGGAAGTCGAACGCCTCAAGGACCTGGCCAACCGCAACGGCCTGGATCGCCTCTAAGCGTCTCGCAGGTTGTGGCTGAGCGCCGCGAAGCCCACCCGCAACGACCATGCTTCAATAAAAGAAGAGCCCGGCGTGTGCCGGGCTTCGTTCTTGTCTGCACCGATTAGTAAGTCGGCAGCTCCACGCCATGGAAGAGTTCGTCCAGTTCGGCCTTGTTGTGGCACTGCACGGCCCTGGCCTGGACGTCGCGGGTCAGGTGCGGGGCGAACTTTTCGATGAAGTCGCACATGAAGCCGCGCAGAAAAGTGCCGCGACGGAAACCGATCTTGGTCACGCTGGATTCGAACAGTTCACTGGCGTCGAGCACCACCAGGTCGCTGTCGAGCTTGGCGTCCACCGCCATCTTGGCCACGATGCCCACGCCAAGCCCCAGTCGCACGTAGGTCTTGATCACGTCGGCGTCAGCGGCAGTGAATACCACTTTGGGAGTCAGGCCACGGTGGCTGAAGGCCTCGTCCAGCTTGGAGCGACCGGTAAAGCCGAATACGTAGGTCACGATGGGGTGTTCGGCCAGGGCTTCGAGGGTCAGCTTGGGCAGTTTTGCCAGCGGGTGGCCCTGGGGAACGATGACGCAGCGGTTCCAGCGGTAGCACGGCATCATCACCAGGTCACCGAAGAGCTCCAGGGCTTCGGTGGCGATGGCGAAGTCGACCGTGCCGTCGGCGGCCATCTCGGCGATCTGCATCGGAGTGCCCTGATGCATGTGCAGCGCGACATCCGGATACTGCTTGATGAAGCCACCGATCACCGGCGGCAATGCATAGCGCGCCTGGGTATGGGTGGTGGCAATGGAGAGGGTGCCCTTCTTCTCATTGGAGAATTCCTGGGCAATCTGCTTGATGCTCTCGACCTTGCGCAGGATCTCACCCGCCGTGGTGATGATGCGCTCCCCGGCAGGCGTTACACGGGTGAGGTGCTTGCCGCTGCGGGCAAATACTTCGACACCCAGCTCATCTTCCAGCAGGCGGATCTGCTTGCTGATGCCCGGCTGCGAGGTATAGAGACTTTGTGCAGTGGCGGACACGTTCAGGTCGTGGTGCGCCACTTCCCAGATGTAGCGCAGTTGCTGGAGCTTCATAGGCGATCCTCAAAGCGGATACGCCGCAGGATGTCGGCGGCGTTTATAACCATATTAATGGTTTGCTGAATAAAACTAGACGCTTTTTTCTGCTTTGCACAACGTGCGACCAGCGGCGATCAGAAGTCGTTACGTCCGCGATGCTGGAGCATGGGAACCAGGTAAACCGGCACTTCGGACAACTGCACCAGGCGTGCGGCGGTTCGCCCCAGTGGTGTTTCCAGTGAGGTCCCGTGGCTGTGGCTCCCCACCACAAGCAGGTCCACCGAGAGTTTCTGCACTTCTTCGAGAATGACCAGCGGCGGATCGCCCTGGACCACCCGCACGGCACGAATCATGTCCAGGTCCTGCACGGCCTCGCCCATTTCGTCGCGAAACCCCTCCAGCACCCGTTGCTCGATGCTCGACATGACGGTGCCCAGCCCCTTGGCCCGCAGCTCGTTCAGCGTGTCGTCATCGAGATAGGTCTGCAGCACCGACTCGGCAAACAGCCCGAGGGGTTCGACCGCGTGCACCACATAGAGTTGGGCATTGAAGGCCCGGGCAAGGGATAAGGCGTGTTGCAGCACATAGGGAGCATAGAGACCGAGGTCCGTGGCATAGAGAATGGAGCGAATCATGAGGCCTCCTCCCGCCCTACATGGCCGGCCTCACCAGAGCTTAGTCAGAACTGCGGCTCGTTGCTCACACCATGGGGCACATGCCCGGTAGCCACTACATCGCGCGCTTTTTCGCAGTGCCCGGCCTGATCGTCGAAGAACACATCCGCACCGAAGGTCTCGAGGATCGCTGCCTTTTCCAACCCGCCCAGGAAGAAGGATTCGTCCAGACGAATGTCCCACTCACGCAAGGTGCGAATGACTCGCTCGTGCGCCGGTGCGGAGCGTGCGGTTACCAGCGCCGTACGGATCGGGCAGGCGTCCGGCGGGAACTCTTGCTGCAGCCGGTTCAGCGCCGAGAGAAAGGGCTTGAAGGGACCGCCATCCAGCGGCTCGCGCGCGGAGTCCCGTTCGTGGGCCTGGAAGGCCTCGAGACCGCCAGTCTGGTAGATACGCTCGGAATGGTCGGAGAAAACCACCGCATCGCCGTCGAAGGCGATGCGCAGTTCATTGCTGGCGGCACGACGCGGGCCACCCGAGAGAATGGTGGCAGCGGCGTACCCGCTTTGCAGGGCGCCCCGCACGTCTTCGGCGTGGGTAGACAGGAACAGGTGACAGCCGAAGGCGCGCAGGTAAGGCTCCGGGCTGCGCCCGCCGACGAAGGCGGCGCGGGAGATACCCAGACCGTAGTGCTGGATGGAGTTGAAGGCTCGCAGGCCGGTATCGGCGCTATTGCGCGATACCAGAATGACCTCCACTCGCTGCTGGCCCAGTTGCTCGTTCAGGGCGAGCAGCTTCTCCACCAACGGGTAGGCATCGCCGGGGGCCAGCACCTCCTCCTCGTGGTCGATCTGGTACTGGCGGTAGGCTTCAATACCTTCCGCCTCGTAGACCCGATGACTCTCGTCCAGGTCGAACAGCGCCCGCGACGAAATTGCCAGTACCAGCTTGTCACCCAGCCCTTTACCCATGAAGGTCCGCCTCTCAGCCTTGGTTGCGCGCATCGATGAAGCGTAGCGCCTGGTAGAGCGCGCGAACGCGCGGCATCTCGAAGCCCGCAGCGGAGGCTGCGGCAAGCGGGGCCTCATAGATAGCGCCGAGTTCCAGCGGGCGCTTCTGCACGAAGTCGTGGTACATGCTCGGCAGATAGTCGGGCATGCGGTCGGTGGAGGCCAGCAGCTTGGCGGCGAAGTTGTCCGGGATGCGATGGCCAACTGCAGTAGCACCGTCCACCACTTCCTCCATGATCGCCTGGATCAGCTCACGGCTGTCGGCATTGCCCATGAGCGCGGTGGTACCGGCATTCAGCAGCACCGACAGGCCGTTGTAGGGCACATTCCAGACCAGCTTCTGCCAGCGAGCCTGCTCAAGGTTGGCCACGGCGGCCGAATCGATGCCGGCGGCCTTGAACAATGCCGAACCTTCCTCCGTCAGAGCCAGGCGTTCCGCCTCGTCACAAGCCGGCCCCGAGTGGTAACCGAGGTTCACCGCGCCCAGGGACTGGTGTTCGATCACCCCCGGCGCCGAGCGGTGCACGCAGATATAGCAGAGACCACCAAGCAGGTGCAGGGACTCGGGCAGCAGCGGACGCAGTTCGTCTTCCACCGCCAGGCCGTTCTGCAGCAGCACGACCTTGGCTCCCGGCGCCGCAGCCTGGGCGATGACCGGCGCCAATGCAGCATTGCTGGTGGTCTTGGCCCCGACCAGCAGCCAGTCGCACGGTGGCATTTCGGCTGCATCACGGTAGGCCTGGGCCGGGAACAGTGCCTGGGCACCATGCACCGCGCTGTTCAGTTGCAGGCCGCGAGCCGCCACGGCGTCGTACTCGCTGCGCAGCAGGAAATGCACGTCAGCGCCGGCGCGGGCCAGCATCACGCCATAAAAGCCGCCAATTGCACCGGTACCGATGATGCCGATGCGCGGTTTGCTTGAACTCATCTAGGGAAGCTCCTCTGCCGGCCGGGCCGATGCCCGGCCAAGGGCATGAATCAGATCTTCGCGCCGCAGGCTGGAGTGCAGCGCGCCATGGAATAGGCCATTTCGGACCACGAACAACGCAGGCAGGTGGAATACCTCATAACGCTGGACCAGCCCACCATTATTGCCGGCATCTATCCAGCACAATCGGTCCACCGGCAAGGCCGCACCCGGCAGATTCTGGCGGGCCCAGCGGCAACTGGCGCATCCCGGGCTCGTAAAGATCACCAAGGAGGTGCCAGGGAAGTCGAGCAGACGGTGATCGGCATCGAGGTCGGTCAGCTCCAGCTCGGGCACTATAGTGTCTTGTGCGATGCCGCTTTCGAGGCATCGGGAGTTTGCGGTCATGCGTCAATTCCTGCGTCACACGACGGAGATGCCCGTCGAGCTGGTTCCGCGCAAAGGCAGGCACATACCCCTGCAGCGGCTGCACGATATCAGCCTGGGTGGGGTGGCATGCAACTCCACCCGTGCGTTTCGGCGCGGCACCGCGATAGAACTCTGCATCCCCTTGCTGGGCGATCAGGCCCGTTTTTTCGGGGCAGTGGCCTGGTGCCGCAAACTGGCCGAGGACTACATGATCGGCATCGCCTTCACCGATGAGGAAAACATGTTCCGCGCACGAATGGTGGAGCAGATCTGCCTGATCGAGCAGTACCGCAAGCAACGCGAGGCATCCGTTGGCCACGCCTTGGCACCAGAGGCCGTGGCACAGGAATGGATCGCCCTGCACGCTGCGGACTTCGCCCCCGTCTGAAATCGTGCAAATTCCACGTCCGGCGCGTGCATTCGCCATTGTCGAGGCTGCGTGGAAAGCGTTAAGGTTCCCGTCCCCGCCGCGTTTTTACTGCTGTGCTCTCCGCCATACGGGGATCGCTGGCGGCCTGCACCCGTGACCTGACGACCCTGAACGATGAAAAGCACGATGGCTGATTTACAGATCGACGACCTTAACGTTGCCTCCAACGAGACCCTGATCACGCCGGAGCAGTTGAAGCGCGAAATTCCCCTGACCGATGAAGCACTGAACACCGTCGCCAACGGCCGCCAGGTGGTCCGCAACATCCTCGATGGCAAAGACCATCGCCTGTTCGTAGTCGTGGGCCCCTGCTCCATCCACGACATCAAGGCTGCCCACGAGTATGCCGATCGCCTCAAGGTCCTGGCCGCCGAGGTGTCAGACACCCTCTTCCTGGTCATGCGCGTGTACTTCGAAAAACCGCGCACCACCGTCGGCTGGAAAGGCCTGATCAACGATCCGTACCTGGATGACTCCTTCAAGATCCAGGATGGCCTGCACATTGGCCGCCAGTTGCTGCGCGACCTAGCCGAAAAAGGCCTGCCCACCGCCACGGAAGCCCTGGACCCGATTTCCCCGCAGTACCTGCAGGACCTGATCAGTTGGTCGGCCATCGGCGCCCGCACCACCGAATCCCAGACCCACCGCGAAATGGCTTCCGGCCTGTCTTCCGCCGTCGGCTTCAAGAACGGCACCGATGGCAGCCTGACCGTGGCGATCAACGCCCTGCAGTCCGTTTCCAGCCCGCACCGCTTCCTGGGTATCAATCAGGAAGGCGGCGTTTCCATCGTCACCACCAAGGGTAATGCCTATGGCCACGTGGTCCTGCGCGGCGGCAACGGCAAGCCGAACTACGACTCGGTCAGCGTTGCCATCTGCGAGCAGGAGCTGAGCAAGGCCGGCATCCGTCCGAACGTGATGGTTGACTGCAGCCACGCCAACTCCAACAAGGACCCGGCCCTGCAACCTCTGGTCATGGACAACGTCGCCAACCAGATTCTGGAAGGCAACAACTCCATTGTCGGCCTGATGGTGGAAAGCCACCTCGGCTGGGGCAGCCAGTCGATTCCGAAAGACCTCGACCAGCTGAAGTACGGCGTTTCCATCACCGACGCCTGCATCGACTGGGACACCACCGAGAAAGCCCTGCGCAGCATGCACGCCAAGCTCAAGGATGTGCTGCCCAAGCGCCAGCGCTGATCGACAGCTGGAAACGAAAACGCCGGGCAAATGCCCGGCGTTTTTCATTGCGCGCCTATTCAGCCATTCTGGTGGGACTGACGCTGGCGGCGCTCGATATAGCGTTCGACATAGGAGCAGGATGGGATCACGGTGTAACCATGATCCTCGGCAAATTCCAGGGCTGATTCAGTCAGCGCCGCGGCAATCCCGCGACCACGCAGGACGTTCGGCACGAATGTGCGATAGATGTCCAACGTCTGTTTACCCAGGTCCATATAGGCCAGGTATGCACGATGACCGTCCACGGTGGTCTCGAACTGATGACCTGCCTGGTCATGGTGGATGGACAATGCCTCGCTCATCACTACTCCTCTGAGGGGTCTAAAACCTGACCCGTACCTTATCTATCTTTTCCAGCCGAAGGAACATCTCAGCCGTGCCGGAACCGAACTGCACACTGAGATACGCCTTCCCGTTCTCCACCTTGTGTAATACACCCTGGTAATAGGCGCCATCGAAGGTGATGAACTGCAGCCGCTTGCCGGCATATCCCGACAGGTCGGCAACATTGACGAACTCATACTGCTGCACGGCACGTTCGACGTCTTCGTTTCCCCCTTCTGCCGTGATCTTTTCCAGCGCCGTGTGCTCGATTCGCGCTGCCGCCGGATCGACCCAGGCGAATTCGACCGGCTGCACCAGCTCCTGGTTCACCAGAACGACCGGACGCAACATGGTCACCACATCCTTGGCATCGAAGAACTGCAGCCCATCCCAGGCCATGCCTTCGCTCGGCGTCAGCTCCACGCGCAGTGACTGCGGGTCCTTCAGGTAGCGACCGTAGGCGTCCAGCATCGACTGCCCCAGGGCCACTCGCTGGCTGCGCAGCACGGTGTCGAACTGCTGCATTGCCGTGTTCAGGTACACATCGGCGGACTGGCCGAGCTTACCGGCGCAGAACTGCTGCACCTTGCGCTGGTACTGGTTGTCGTTCAGCTCGAAAATCACGCTGGAAAGATGCGGCGGATTGACCCTGAGGTCACCCGGCTTCTCCGACATGTTAGACAAGGACAGACTGAGGCGCACTTCACCCATGTCGCGGGTATCGGAAGTCAGATTGAGGCTCAGCTTCTGTGCGCCGGGCTGGAACAGGTAGGAGAACTCCGCGTCCGTTTCCAGGGTGCGATAGCCCATCTCCAGCAGTTCGTCGGTACCGATATTGCGCACCTCGCCGCAAGCCACTTCGCTCATTGCCGTGAACACGCTGCGCTCTGCCGGGGTGTTGTATAGCTGCTGCATGAACGGACCGTGCACGTCCAGTGCGATGCCCTTCAAGCTGACCGCCATCTGCTCCGGAAACTTGCCCTCCGCCAGGCGCTCCTTGAAGCTGAGAAGTTCGCTCAGACTCTTGAACTTCAGCTCAGCCCGCTGCACCTGCAGGCTGTCCCCCATGGCCGGAACACGAAGTTGAAGATTCTCCAGGCCGACCCGACCATCAAAGGAGGAAGTTATGCCGCCGTAGGTGATATCCATTACCGGCGACAACTTATTGATGGCGTCATCCATGATCGATCTGACCGACCACCAGAGCGACAACTTGATGATCAGACCCACGGCCAGAACCGAGAGCAATCCCCACTTCAAAATCTTCGACATAGTGACGTCCTTGGAGTCTGCGCTTCGCTATGGATATCGGAAGCCAGGAGAGCTTATCAGCCACCCGTAGGCACTACCACGGCCGCTCTTTGTATAGATGAAGATAATTCCCGGTTCTCTGAAAAAGTTCCCTTTTTCAAAGCAAATTTCGCCCCCGAACAACAACCCCGCCCCAGGTCAAGGTAACGTTTGTCAGAAGATGGGCAAGAACCTGCCCGAGCCGCTGGCTTGGGCCTACACTTGGTATTTCGACTGATCAAAGAACAATCAAGCTGCCTGTTTTTTGATCAGCGACCTCGCTGTTTGCTCGTGAACTAGCCGGCAAGCTGAAAAAAATGTGCCTGCCTTGCGTAAGGTGAGTTTACTTACTACAAGTTATGGGTAGTATGTACGCCGGCTAATTTCCCAAGCTCGGGGAATTGCTTTATGGAAATGTCCACCTTAAGGGGAACACGATGAACAACGTTCTGAAATTCTCTGCTCTGGCTCTGGCCGCAGTTCTGGCCACCGGTTGCAGCAGCGTATCCAAAGAAACCGAAGCCCGTCTGACTGCTACTGAAGATGCAGCTGCTCGCGCTCAAGCCCGTGCTGACGAAGCCTACCGCAAGGCTGACGAAGCTCTGGCCGCCGCTCAGAAAGCCCAGCAGACCGCTGACGAGGCTAACGAGCGCGCCCTGCGTATGCTGGAAAAAGCCAGCCGCAAGTAATAGCCTTTCAGGCTATGAAGCCGATCCAGTTCGCTGGATCGGCTTTTTTATTGCCCTCACTTTTTCACCCCCCGTTTACCGGCTTAACCTGTCACCTCTCTCTACCCAAGAGCCTGAGTCATGCGCATCAAACTGGCGGGCAAAAGAAAAGCCCGCTGGCGTATCGCTCAGCGGGCTTACTTCAAGCGCGAATTTGCTTACAGCGCAGTGTTCAGCGTGCTGGCCGCCATCGCCGAATTGGGTTCGGCAATTTCCACCGGCAGGCCGTCTTCAGCCGCAACCACTTCACGCACCACGTCCCAGTCCAGGCGGATGGTGTTGACCAACTCCTCACGCTTGAGCAGCGCATTGATCACGGCGGTGTGCTTGTCCACCACCGACGGGTCGCCGTGGTCATCCAGCGGTGCGTGGGCTTCCAGATAGACCTTGCCGCCACTGACGCCGAACTTGTAGGGCTCGTTGATGATGCGCACTGGCGTGCCCACCGGCACCATGGCTGCCAAGGCCAGGACGTTGTTGTTCAGCATGCGGAAGCAACCGTGGCTAACGCGCATACCAATACCGAACTTCTTGTTCGAACCATGAATCAGGTAACCCGGCACGCCCAACTTGAACTTGAACGGCCCCAGCGGGTTGTCCGGGCCCGGAGGCACCACGGCAGGCAGCGGGTCGCCTTCCGCCGCATGCTCTTCCCGGATGGACTTGGGCGGATACCAGGCCGGGTTGGAGGTTTTGGCAGTAATGGTGGTGTGCGCGATGGGCGAACCCCAGCCTTCACGACCAATTCCCAGCGGATAGGTATGAACGACGTTCTGCCCTTTCGGGAAGTAGTACATCCGGTACTCGGCGAGGTTGATCACGATGCCTTCGCGCGGCCCCGCCGGCAAAATATAGCGGGTCGGCAGTATGATCTCGGTGCCCGCGCCAGGCAGCCAGGGATCGACGCCGGGGTTGGCTGCGACCATTTCCAGGTAGCCCAGGTCATTGGCAACGCCGATATCGGCGAAGGTGTCTTCGTACTTGGCCTTGATCACCTGAACCTGGCCGACGATGTCTTCGCCGGGCGGCGGCAGGGGCAACTCAAGGGCTGCAACGGGGCCAGCCACCAGCAGGGACGCTAATGACAGGGAGCGGGCGACGGCTGTAAAGCGCGGCAACATCCGGGAATCCTTGACAAATTGACTGATTAAAAGACTCGGAATTCTACACCGGCGCGAGCCGCACCGGGAGCCCTCAGGCTTCCGACCAGACCGAGTGCTGCCCCTGACGCTGAGCTTCGAGGGTAGAACGGCAGTTGGAGCACAGGCGACGGTCACGCAACAGCTGCAGCTCCAGAGTACTCCAGCGCGGCTGAGCGGGCAGCAGGCCACCGCAAAGAGTTCGATCGGCGAAACCTCCCAGTTCGAGCTGGCGTGCCACCAGATGCAGACGCACTTCGCGACAGGCGAACAGGTCGAGTTGCTCGTCAGGCTCTATTACTTTGTAGCCAAACAGGGACCAGACGGGGCGCGGCATGGAGGACTCCAGGGAGGGTGCGCAACATTAGCCGAAAGCGAGCCGCGGGAAAAGCGTCAGAGCATGGGTTCCAGGGTCGGCCACAGGTTGTCCAGCAACCGCGGCTGGGCCTGCGCCCGAGGGTGAATCCCGTCGGATTGCATCATTTCCGGCACACCGCCCACACCCTCGAGGAAGAAAGGTACCAGCGGCACCTGCTTCTCCGCGGCCAGCGTGCTGTAGACATTCGCGAAAGCCGTGATGTAGCGAGCCCCATAGTTCGGTGGCAAGCGCATACCGAGCAGCAGCACCGAGGCACCCTGCTCCTTGGAGCTGTCGATCATGCTGGCAAGATTCTGTTGCAATTGCGCCGGCGGCTGGCCGCGCAATCCATCGTTGCCACCAAGCTCGATTATCACCAGTTCCGGCTTGTGCTCAGCTAGGAGCGCGGGAAGCCTGGACAGCCCACCAGCACTGGTGTCGCCGCTGATCGAGGCGTTCACCACACGCTGCTTGTAACCCTTCTCGGCAAGGCGTTTCTCCAGCAAGGACACCCAACCTTGACTGGATTCCAGCCCGAAAGCGGCACTGATACTATCGCCGACGACCAGCACGGTCCCCGCCATGGCCTCCTGCGCCAACAGAAACAGGGACAGGCAGCCGCCCAACAACCAGGCACGCATTGGATTCTCCATGAGCGCAAGCATTCTCGATGCGCGGAACCTTAGCAAAGTGGTTCCCAGCGCGGAAGGCGAGCTGACCATCCTTCACGACCTCTCCCTCAACCTCGGCAAGGGCGACAGCCTGGCCATCGTCGGCAGCTCCGGCTCTGGCAAATCCACCCTCCTCGGCCTGCTCGCCGGGCTCGACCTGCCCAGTGCCGGCGAAGTGCACCTGGCGGGCCGCGCCCTGTCGAGCCTGGACGAAGACCAGCGTGCGCGGGTTCGCGCAGAACATGTCGGCTTCGTGTTCCAGTCGTTCCAGTTGCTGGACAACCTCAACGCACTGGAAAACGTCATGCTCCCGCTGGAGCTGGAAGGTCACCGGGATGCCCGCGCACGCGCACGCCAACTGCTTGAGCGGGTCGGCCTTGGCCAGCGACTCAGCCACTATCCGCGCCAGCTTTCCGGTGGCGAACAGCAACGAGTCGCCATCGCTCGCGCCTTTGCCGCCGAGCCCGATGTGCTCTTCGCCGACGAGCCCACCGGCAACCTCGACAGCCATACCGGCGAGCGCATCAGCGACTTGCTCTTCCAGCTCAACCAGGAACGCGGCACCACCCTGGTACTGGTGACTCATGACGAGCGTCTGGCCCATCGCTGCCGTCGCCTGATCCGCCTCGAAGGCGGGCGCCTGGTCGAGCAGGTGGAGCCCTGATGCGACGACTGCCGTTCGCGCGCCTGCTGGCAATGGCCGCACGCCAGCTGTGGCGCGATGCCCACAGCGGCGAGCTACGCGTGCTGTTCTTCTCCCTGCTGGTCGCAGTCGCCGCCAGCAGTGCCATCGGCTACTTCAGTGCCCGCCTCAATGCCGCCATGCTGCTACGTGCAACTGAGTTCCTCGGTGCCGACTTGCTGCTCAGTGGCTCATCTCCAGCCAAGGCCGAACAGATCGACAGCGGCCTGCAGCTAGGCCTGAGGCACGCCCGCGCGGTGGAGTTCTCCAGCGTGATCGCCGCTGACAGCGGGATCCAGCTATCCAGCGTCAAGGCCGTCGACCTCGCCTATCCATTGCGCGGGGAACTGAAGAGCGCGGCGCAGCCCTATGGCGAAGAAACGACTGGCAGCGGCCCCGAACCCGGCGAAGCGTGGGCCGAGGCACGCTTGTTCGCCACCCTGAATCTCAAACCCGGCGACAGTATCGACGTCGGCCAGAAGACCCTGCGCCTGACACGGGTGCTGACCTACGAGCCGGATCGCGCCGGCGACTTCTACAGCCTCACCCCACGGGTGCTGATCAGCCTGGACGACCTCGAAGCGACCGGTGTAGTACAGCCCGGCAGCCGCGTACGCTATCGCGAACTCTGGAGTGGCCCTGATGAACGCCTGAGTCGTTACCGGGCTGCCATTGAACCCGGCCTGGAGGCCAACCAGCGGCTGGAAGACGCTCGCCAGGGTAACCGCCAGATCGGCGGCGCCCTTGGCCGTGCCGAGCGCTACCTGAACCTGGCCAGTCTCGCTGCCGTATTGCTCGCCGGGGTTGCCGTGGCCCTGTCCGCCGCTCGCTTCGCCGCGCGCCGCTATGACGCCAGCGCCTTGCTGCGCTGCCTTGGATTGTCTCGCCGTGAAGCCCTACTTCTATTCGGCCTGCAACTGGCGTTACTGGGCCTGCTCGCCAGTGCGCTGGGCGCCCTGTTCGGCTGGCTTGCGCAGGCGGTGCTGTTCAAACTGCTGGGCGGGTTGCTGCCAGCAGTGATTCCCTCCGGTGGCATGGTGCCAGCGTTGGCGGGAATCGCCACCGGACTGCTTGCCCTTGCCGGCTTCGCCCTGCCGCCACTGGCTGCGCTGGGTCGAGTTCCACCACTGCGGGTTCTGCGCCGCGACCTGCTGCCGCTGCCCCCCAGCGCCTGGCTCATATACGGTGCCGCACTTCTAGCCCTCGGCCTGATCATGTGGCGCCTGAGCCTCGACCTGAAACTCACGCTCGCACTGCTCGGCGGCGGCCTGGTCGCCGCCCTGTTGCTGGGCGGCGCGCTACTGGCTGGACTGAAAGGACTGCGGCGACTCCTGGCCAGTGCAACCCTGCCCTGGCGCCTGGGCCTCGGCCAACTGTTGCGCCACCCCCTGGCGGCAGCCGGACAATCGCTGGCATTCGGCCTGATCCTGTTGGCCATGGCGTTGATTGCACTGCTGCGCGGCGAACTACTGGACACCTGGCAAAACCAGCTACCGGAGAACGCACCTAACCATTTCGCCCTTAATGTCCTGCCTGCCGAGAAGGAGGCCTTCGCCAACCGCCTTGCCAGCCTCTCGCCCCACCCCACACCACTCTACCCAGTGGTGCCTGGCCGCCTCACCGCCATCAATGGCGAAGCTGTACGCAAGCTCGTCAGCAAGGAATCCCAGGGCGAGCGTGCCGTGCAGCGTGACCTCAGCCTGACCTGGTCGGCCATGCTGCCGAGTGATAACCGGCTGGTGGCGGGTCACTGGTGGACTGGCCTGCCGAAAGGCGCGTTGCCGGGCGTATCGGTGGAAGCCAAGCTCGCCGAAAGCCTTGGGCTCAAGCTTGGCGACCGTCTCAGTTTCAGCGTGGGCGGCCTGCAGCGAGATGCCCAGGTGACCAGCCTGCGCGAAGTGGACTGGGACAACTTCCAGCCGAACTTCTACATGATCTTCGCCCCGGACACCCTTTCCGACCTCCCCGTCACCTACCTCACCAGCTTCTACCTGCCCCCGCGCCACGACCGCGAGCTGGTGGAGCTGTCCCGTGCCTTCCCCGCCGTCACCCTGCTGCAGGTGGAGGCCATCCTGGCGCAGCTGCGTAGCATCCTGGCCCAAGTCACCCTGGCAGTGGAGTTCGTGCTGCTCTTCGTCCTCGCCGCAGGTCTTGCCGTGCTGTTCGCCGGACTGCAATCCACGCTGGACGAGCGCATCCGCCAAGGCGCCTTGCTCCGCGCGCTCGGCGCCGAACGGCAGCTCTTGCTGAAGGCACGGCGTGCAGAGTTTGCGCTGCTCGGTGCCTGCAGCGGTCTGCTCGCGGCACTCGGCTGCGAACTGGTCAGCGCCCTGCTCTACCGCTTCGCCTTTGACTTGCACTGGCAGCCCCACCCCTGGCTGCTCCTGCTGCCGTTGCTGGGCGCCCTGCTGGTCGGTACCGCCGGAGTGATTGGCACGCGACGCGCACTCAACGCCAGCCCACTGACGGTCCTGCGCGAAGCTTGATAGGCTTTGCCTCCCGAATTCCTGCAGGACCGCCATGAGCCGTTATCGCCCACCCCGCACCGCCGGAACGCCCTTGATCACCCCGGAAGGCGAAGCCCGCCTGCGCGCTGAGCTCCATGAGCTGTGGCACGTACGCCGGCCCAAGGTCACCCAGGCCGTGAGCGAAGCGGCTGCCCAGGGAGACCGGTCGGAGAACGCCGAGTACACCTACGGCAAGAAGATGCTGCGAGAGATCGACAGCCGCGTGCGCTTCCTGACCAAGCGTCTGGAAAACCTCAAGGTGGTGCGCGAACGTCCGGCCGACCCCGGCAAGGTCTACTTCGGCGCCTGGGTGACCCTGGAAGACGACGATGGCGAGCAAGCCCGCTACCGCATCGTCGGGCCCGACGAATTCGACCTGAAGCAGAACCAAATCAGCATCGACTCCCCCTTGGCACGCGCCTTGGTGGGCAAGGCGCTGGACGCCGAAGTGCGGGTCAACGCCCCGACGGGGGAAAAGACCTGGTACGTGGTCGAGATCGATTATCCGTAGAGCGACGGGATTGGGGCGATACGCGACGAATCAACGGCGAGTAATCAGCCCCTGCCGCGCCACCCGCACCAGTTGGCTGAGCGCTTCTGGCAGCGCCTCCGCCGAAGGCGCCTGGATCACGGCCATGTCAAAGCTGTCGGACGAGAAACGCGCGAGCGACTCGCCTTCGCGAACGAACTGGATGAGGAAGTTGCGCGGGCGACCCCAGCGCTGGGGCCAACCTTCGAGATAACGCAGGAGTGTCGGCTGATGGGAACCGCCGAGCAGTATGCGGGGATTGCGCAATACCAGCCCAGTGGTGATCGGGGCTAGTCGGAGCAGCGGTTGGGGACAGGTCATGGTGTCATGTCTCCGCCTCATTGGATCCCGCTGGGCAGCGGTGAGAGGCGACACCGAACCAGCGCTTTAGCGGTATTTCGAAGTCTCTGAAGACTTCCGCGCCCCGCAAGTAGCTGACTAAATCGGCGCATGGGGCGACATCCTAGAGAAGCCCGCGCAATACTGTCAAGGCGACCACTTCGCCCTGCGAGACGCCCATGAGCACCCCGCCGCTGCGCCTGTTCTTCGCTATTCCCTGCTGCCCGCAACTGGTCCGCGACATCAGCGATTGGCGCGCCCGGAACCCCATCGATGGCAAGTCCGTGGCGCCCGAGAACCTGCACATGACCCTCGCCTTCCTCGGCTCGCAACCCCGAGGCCAGGTGGCGTCACTGGAGGCATTGGCCGCAAGCCTGACGCCCACGGCGTTCACCCTGCAGCTGGATCGCCTGGCGCGCTGGAAGAACGGCTTGCTGTACCTGGCACCGAGCAGGACTCCACCCGCCCTGACCGACCTGGAGCACAGTCTGCGTGAAACATTGCTAAGTGCAGGCTTCAACCTGGAGACACGCCCGTTCAAGCCCCACCTGACCCTGGCCCGCCACTGCCCGAGACTGCCCTCCGCACCCACCCCAACCTTCGATTGGCCGGCCACCGAATTCACCCTCTATGCCTCGGAAAACAGCGCCAGGGGCACCCGCTATCACGCCATCGGACAATGGCCGTTGCGGCCTCCGACCCCAGCCTGACGTTTCGCCCCGTAACAGGAAACTGGCCGACATCATTGGGTGAACGGATGTAAACATCTGCAAAAAGCCCAATCCAGAGCACTTATCCGCATCTCGCGTCCGGTGGCATGATTCCTGCCATTCGCCCTGCTTGAAGTGCACGCCCAGGATGGGCGTGGCCGCGCCACGGAATGCAGTCCGGCCCTCCCACGCACAACAGTCGAGAGCGCACATGAAGAAAAACAAGACCCTGCTCGCCCTATGCCTTGCCACCGGTCTCGCCGCCTCCGGACAGACCCAGGCCCTCTGGTTCGGCTCCAGCGGTTATACCCAGACCCGCTACCCGATCGTCCTCACCCACGGCATGCTCGGATTCGACAGCATCCTCGGCGTCGACTACTGGTACGGCGTTCCCTCTGCACTGCGCCGCGACGGCGCCCGCGTCTACGTCACCGAAGTCAGTCAGCTGAACACCACCGAAGCCCGCGGCGAAGAGCTTCTGGAGCAGGTAGAAGAAATCGTCGCGATCAGCGGCAGCCCCAAAGTCAACCTGATCGGTCACAGCCATGGAGGCCCGACCATTCGCTACGTGGCCGCCGTACGCCCTGACCTGGTCGCCTCCGCCACAAGCGTTGGCGCGCCACACAAGGGTTCGGCCACCGCCGACTTCATCCGCAACGTGCCGCCAGGCTCTGCCGGCGAAGTCTTGCTGGCCGGTATCGTCAACGGCCTGGGTGCGCTGATCAACTTCCTCTCCGGCAGCAGCAGCGACCTCCAGCAGAACGCCCTCGGCGCCCTGGCGTCACTCAACAGCCAAGGTGCCGCCGCCTTCAACGCCCGATTCCCGCAGGGACTGCCCACCACGTCCTGTGGAGAAGGTGCCTACCAGGTCAATGGCGTGCGCTACTACTCCTGGAGTGGAACCAGCCCGTTGACCAACGTGCTGGATGTCAGCGATGCCCTGCTCGGTGCCAGTTCCCTGGCCTTCAACGGCGAAGCCAACGACGGCCTCGTGGGACGCTGCAGCTCGCACCTGGGCAAAGTCATCCGCGACAACTACCGAATGAACCACCTGGACGAGGTCAACCAGACGCTTGGACTGACCAGCCTGTTCGAAACCGATCCAGTCACCGTCTATCGTCAACAGGCCAACCGGCTGAAGAACGACGGGCTCTGAGCCCCTTCTGCGGGGTCTTCCGGCCCCGCACTTGCCCAGCCTGCCGAGAGCTCCAGTGAAAAAATTCCTGCTGCTGCTTCCCATCGCCTTTGCCGGCGCCCTGGCCATCCTGCTGCAATGGGGCGGCAATCCGGCCCCGGCGGCCTCCGGCGGCGCCCCGCCACTCAGAACTGCCGCCACGCCAACCACACTGGCGGTGGCACCTACCACCGTCCTCGTTCCAGGCAATCCCCCTGTGACGCCGCCCAACAAGCAAGCCATGCCTGCGTCGCTGGCCGGAACGGACGTGGATGGCCGCTTCCATCTCGATGCCGCAGGCAACCTGCTCGTCACTGAGGACATCCGGCGCATCTTCGATTACTTCCTCAGCACCCAGGGAGAAGAACCCCTGAGCGGCAGCATCCAGCGCCTGTGGGGCCATATCACCGAGCAACTGGACGCACCGGCCGAGGAACAGGCACTGGCATTGCTTGACCAGTACCTCGATTACAAGCGCCAACTGGTGCAACTGGAGCGCGACCTGCCGCTACTCGCCGACCTCACGGCCCTGCGCCAGCGGGAAGCGGCGGTACAAGCGCTGCGGGCGAGGATATTCAGCGCCGATGCTCATCAGGCGTTCTTCGCCAACGAAGAAGCCTACAACGGCTTTACGCTGCAGCGCCTGGCCATTCAGCGGGATACCGCCCTGGACCCTGCGGGCAAGGCTGCGGCCATCGACCAGTTGCGCAGCACTCTGCCCGAGGCACTGCAGGCCATGGCTGCCAGCCAACTCCAGGCGGAACTCCGGGCCCAGGTGGGTGCGCTTCAGGCCGCAGGCGGCAGCCCCGAGCAGGTTCGCCAACTGCGCCAGCAATTGGTCGGCGCCGAGGCCACGGCCAGGCTGGAAACCCTGGACCAGCAACGCCTGCACTGGCAGCAGCGATTGCAGGCCTACCTGAAGGAAAAAACGCGTATAGAGGCCAGCGAGGGCCTCAGTCCGAGCGACAAGGCTGCGGCCATCAGCCGCCTGGAAGAAGAAGGATTCAATCCGCAGGAGCGTTTGCGCCTCCGTGCCGCGGCCGAACTGGCAGCGGCACAAAAAAGGCAGCCCTGAAACGCAAAGAGGCCCGCCGAAGCGGGCCTCTTTCATTGCCTGGTTCAGTTGGCCAGGTTGCGATCCAGGGACATCTTGCCGGCACCTTCGATCAGCAGGGTGCCGCTGATCAGGGCGAGGATCATGGCGTATTCGTAGCCACCGTTGGTGATGAAGAAGCCGCTGGCCCAGTGCACACTGAACACCGCCACCACCATCGCAACGACCAGTGCAGCTGCGGCCGGACGCACCAGCAAGCCAATCACCAGGGCCAGGCCACCGAAGAACTCCGCACTTCCCGCCATCAGGGCCATGAGGTAGCCGGGAGTCAAGCCGATGCTTTCCATCCACTGCCCAGTACCCGCCAGGCCGTGACCGCCAAACATGCCAAAGAGCTTCTGTGCGCCATGAGCCATGAAGGTCAGGCCGGTAATGATCCGCAGCAAGGTGATGCCATAACCGGCGTTAGTAGCGAGGATGGGTTTGATCGGGTTGCTCATCGAGGTGTTCCTTGTGTTGTGGGAGTCGATGAACACAAGCTTAGTAGAATTATTTGATATTAAAATCGCAAATTTCTCAGCGCAATAATCGATTAATTCGATTATTTACGCGTCTTACCGGCCTTTTTCGAAGGTTCCAGTAGATAACGCTCGCGGTCGTACGCCAGGTAGTACTTGTTCACGCTGTTGACGTAGCTCACGACGCCCATACCCGCTTGCTCACCGGCGATGCGCTCCACCTGGAAGAACCATTGGTTCGAGTTCAGACCACGGCGCCTGGCCTCGGCACGCATCGCCTGGACCCGCTGCGGACCAAGGTTGTAGGCAGCAAGGACAAAGGCCATTCGCTCGCGCTCGTCGAGTTGGGCGCTGGCGAAGAAGTTACGACGCAGCATGGCCAGATACTTGGCCGAAGCCTGCACGTTGTTATCGAGCTTCTGGATGTTCCCCACTCCGACGCTGCGCGCCGCGCCGGGGGTGATCTGCATCAGCCCGGTGGCGCCGCTGGCGCCCTTGGCGGCGGGGTTCAGGCTGGACTCCTTATAGGCAAGCGCGGCCAGGCTGAGCCAATCGAAGTCGTGCTGGTCCGCGTAGCGCTGCAACACCGGGCGCACCCGTTCAAGGCGTTGGCGTTCGTTGCGCGCCAGGGGGTTATGCACCCTGTACAAGCGCCGATACACGCGCTGGAAAGCCGCGTCCTGGTCATCCGGCGCCCGGTACCCGGCCAGGAATCGGTTGACGCTGGCTCGCAGTGTCGGAGCATCCCGGCGGACGAACCAGGTCATGTCTCCCTGCCGGTCCAGCACCAGGTGCCTGTCGAGGCGCAGCTTGGGCATCACCTTGGCCCAGCGCTCGGCGATCGGCTGCTCCACCGCCGTCAGCGGAAAGATGCCGGCCTGGACCATCTCCAGCACGTCCTCCACCGCCAGGGTCGGATCGACCCATTCAACAACGATGGGTGCCAGCTTACGCCCGGCAAGCTTCTCGTTCACCTGGCGCAACGCCTCGCCGGCGGCACTGCCCACGGGCAGCGCGATGCTACGGCCGGACAACTGCTCCAGGCGTTGATAACGGCGCTGCCCCTGGCGGCTGACCAGCACCAGCGGCACATCCTTGCGTAGTGGCGCACTGGCGCTGACATTAGCGCCAACGCGCTGATTGATCAGTTCTCCCGGTGCCACCAGATCGCCCTCGCCTCGCTGTAGCGCAGCAAGCAACTGGTCCTTGGACCTGGGCAAGATCTTCAGCTTGATTTCACGCCCGTCGCGGGCGTTGCGGTTGAGAAACTGCTCGAAAGCACGGATGCGGTGGTACTCGACGCCGACCGGCTCGCCCTTGACCTCACCGGAGCTGTTGCGACTCTGGTTCACCAACACTTTGAGCACACCCGTGCGACGAATCTGTGCCAGGTCCCGAGCTTCTGCCGGCTGCTGCCAGACTTCCGGCGGCCCTGCCAGGCGCGCGCTCGCCGGATAGGGCAGCAGCGCCAGCAAGCAGAGCAGGAAGAGCAGCGGTCGCGTCATCGATTCTCCAGGGACTGGGCGGGGTGTCAGCGCGCGCCCGAACGTGTAGAGCTGCTGCGCCGCGAATCCTTGGCTGGCGAGCGAGGGGCGCGGAGAGTGTCACAGCTTCGCGCTCGAAGCCAGTCAAAGCGTGGTATCGACTTCAACATATGCCGCCAAGTTCCTGTAAATATTGATTTTTTAGAATTATTTCGAGCTTTGTTATGCTGCCCTGCTCCAACCTGAGGTAGCACCATGCAACTCATCGACATCGGCGTCAATCTGACCCACCCCAGCCTCGCCCGCGACGTCCGGGCCCTGCTGGAGCGCGCCCGGGCAGCCGGCGTCTGTCAGTTGGTGCTGACCGGCACCAGCCTCGAAGACAGCGAGAAGGCCCTGCTGGCCGCCGAGCAACTGGATGAAAGCGGCCTGCGCCTGTTCAGCACCGCCGGCGTCCATCCCCATGAAGCGAGTGACTGGAACAGCGATAGCCAACGGCAACTGCGCGCGTTGCTGGGTGAAGCGCGGGTACGTGCAGTAGGCGAATGCGGCCTGGACTTCAACCGCGATTTCTCACCACGCCCGCAGCAGGAAAAAGCCCTGGAAGAGCAATTGGCCCTGGCCGTCGAACTGGGCAAACCGGTGTTCCTCCACGAACGCGACGCCGACGAACGCCTGCTGGCCATCGTGCGGGAGTTCCGCGACCGGTTGACCGCCGCCGTCGTGCATTGTTTCACCGGCGAGAAGCGCGCTCTCTACGGCTACCTCGACCTCGACCTGCACATCGGCATTACCGGCTGGATCTGCGACGAACGCCGTGGCACCCACCTGCACCCCCTGGTGCGCGACATTCCCCGTGGCCGCCTGATGCTCGAAAGCGACGCGCCTTACCTGCTGCCTCGCTCCCTGCGACCCAAGCCCAAGCACGGCCACAACGAACCGGCCTTCCTCACCGAGGTGCTGCGCGAGGTCGCCCTGCACCGTGGCGAAAGCCAGGAAGAACTCGCCCTTCACACCACCGCATGCGCGCGCGCTTTCTTCGGGCTGCCGGCCACCGACTGAGCGACGCGACCCCGTTTCCTGTTGACTCGGATCAACTCCGGTAGGAAATTTCTGTCGGAAAATACTGGCACCTTGCCAATACTGTCCGAGTCACAAGAAGAACATCATGGGTACCTGGATTCGCGATATTTCCCTGAAGTACAAGTTCTGGGCCGTCAACGCGGTCGCCTTCTTCACCACCCTGCTGCTGGTCTTGCACGCGCTCCTCCTGGAGCAGCAGGGCCGCGCCGACGATGCCCGCGCCGCGGCCGCGACCCAAGCGCAGCTGCTCAAGTCCTGGCCCGCCGATCAGCCCCTTCCCGCTTCGCCCCGGATCATCACATTCAACGCTGGCAGCGCCCCGCAATTGCCCGGCGGCCACGCCCTGGCCAAGGCCAATGGCTGGGTGGCACTGGAGCACGACAACCTGCTCGGCAGTGATCCCACCACCGGCGCCCAGGTGTTCGAGCGCCCCGACGGCAAGCGTGTCGCAGTGCTGGCCAGCAGCCCGAGCCTGATCCAGCTGTTCGGTGACCGCGCCATCGAGTATGCGATTTCCGTGTTCCTGCTGATGGTTGCCTTGCTGGCGGCATCGCAGCTGCTGATCCGATTCCTGCTCAGCCACCTGAACACCCTCAAGGACGTGATGCTCCACGTCGAGCGCAGCGGCGACCTCTCTGCCCGCGTGCCGCTCGACAGCCGTGACGAGGTGGGCCAGATGGCCAGCGCCTTCAATGCCATGCAGGCCGGCTACGAACGCGTGGTCAGCACCGTGGCCCAGGCCGTTGCCCGCCTTGACGAGGGGGCCGCACGCCTGGCCAACAGCATGGGTGAGGTCCGTCAGGGGATGCTCGGCCAGCAGAGCGAGACCGACCAGGCGGCCACCGCCATCAACGAGATGTCCGCCACCGTCCACCACATCGCCCAGCATGCGGCGGACACCCGCGACCAGTCGCAAAATGCCGACCAGCTAGCCGGTGCCGGGCAGTTGGTGGTGGAACGCGTCGAGCACTCCATCGCCGGGCTTTCTTCCGGCGTACAGCAGACCGCCGAAACCATCCAGCGTCTGGCCGAGGACAGCCAGAAGATCAGCGGCGTGGTCAACGTCATCCACGGCATCGCTGAGCAGACCAACCTGCTGGCGCTGAATGCGGCCATCGAGGCTGCTCGCGCCGGGGAAATGGGCCGTGGCTTCGCCGTGGTGGCGGACGAGGTTCGCAACCTGGCCAAGCGCGTACAGGACTCCACTGACGAGATCACCAGCATGATCAGCACGCTCCAAGCCGGTACGCGCGACGCGGTGGAGTTCATGCGAGAAAGCTCGATAAAGGCCGATGATTGCGTGCAGGCCGCCCATGAAGCCGGCGCCGCCCTGGCAGCCATCACTGGCGCGGTAGCGCAGATGCGCCAGAGCAACACACAGATCGCCGTGGCGGCCGAGCAACAGAGCCAGGTGGCCGAGGAAATGACCCGCGCGGTGGTGGGTATTCGCGACGTCACCGAACTCACCGTCAGCCAGACTGTGGAATCCGCCGCCACCAGCAATGAACTGGCGGGGCTGGCCAGCGAGCTATCCCAGGCCATACGCCAGCTCAAACTGCGCGCCTGACGACCCGCAGCGGCCTATCTGCTCCATAGGAAGAAGGCATTCGCCGGCTCGCAAGGGCCGGACTATGCTGCCGACATTCCCTCAAGGAGCCGGTCATGGGCAAACGACTTCCCAATCTGCATGCATGGCAATGGCGGACCTACGCCGACAACCACCAGCATCCCGCCAACCTGATCCTGCATGTGATTGCCGTCCCGTTGTTCATCGTCGCGGCGATCACCCTGGTCTATGGCTTGTTCAGCTTCAGCTTCCGGCCATTCGTGCTGGGGATCATAGGCATCATTGCCTCCCTGGCCCTGCAGGGGCGCGGGCACAAGCTCGAAGGGGTGCAACCAGAGCCATTCAGCGACCGCAAGGACGCCATAGGCCGGCTGCTGGTGGAGCAATTCGTCACCTTTCCGCGCTTCCTGCTCAGTGGCCAGTGGTGGCGCAACTGGCGCAAGAAGCGCTGAAAACCGGCGCACGGTAGTTCGCTGGAGCGGTGGAGTTTGCGATTCCCGTCTATCAGCACTGATGGGTATCGCTTCGCTCAACGCCATCCTACGGATACCGGATGACGGCAGTTCCAGCCAAGGCGTTCGTGCCATGGATTGGGGCTCAGCCGAACACCACCACTGTCTGCCGACTCATGGCCACCAGTTCGCCATCCGGCGTCCACAAGGCCGCCGCAGCGTGGCCATAACCATCGCGGGCATGCTCGATGCGCGCGCGGTACTTGCACCAGTCGTGGGTATCCAGCTTCGGTAGTGGCTGCACGAATTCGATGGTCCAGGTCAGGGTGCTGCCCGGTGCGGGCTCCGGCAGGTGCGGCACGGTAGCCGGCGGCCAGGCATCCACCAGGGCCAGCAGGTGGGCCTCGGCAATCGGTTCACGCGCCACGTCTCCACGGAAACGCACCCAGCCCCCCATGTCACGCTCGCGACTGTTGGAGAATGGCATGCCGCCAATGGACCAGCGCATGGCCAGATGACGGGTGAACTCCGGGGTAACGCCCGGAATGAAGGGCAGTTCGAAGCAGTCGGCAGCCGGCTTCATCTCGGGAGCGGGTTCAGCATCCATGTGCACCACCGACTGGCGCGACCCACCGAAACTGCCTTGCACCAGCGCTACCACCTGCCCCTTCTGCACCACGCGGCAGAACACCTGGCTCACCGCTTTACCCTCGCGCAACAACTCGGCCTCGAAACTGGCCGGTACTTCGGGCTCCAGAGGACCGACAAAGGTGGTCGCCAGGGAACGCACCGGCCGGCCCGGCTCGACCTTCGCCCGCATGGCTTCGAAGGCCAGTGCGGCGACCACGCCACCGAAGACCGCCCGCCCCTGCCCCCAGGTCGCAGGCACTACCACGCCGCTCGGAATGCTGCGAGCCGCCTGGATCAATTCGGAAAAGTTCATCAGAAATCCCTGTAGTGAAACGCCCAAGCGGCGATCTTAGGGCATTGCCTCTCCCGCTCGAAAGTCGCGCCGCAAGGCAGCCACGCCAACACCAAGGGGAGAACGGCCAAGGTCGGTTCAGGCGAGGCGCCGCAAGAGCTTCTCCAGCACCCGGTCCGAGCGAACTTCCGCCGCATGCAGCGCCACTTGCCAGGCGCGAATTCGCGGTCGCAGGTCCGGCTCCCGCTCCGCACGGGCCAGCCACTGGACATGGTCGTGCCACTTGCCCAGCGCGGACTGCGCCCCCACCAGCAGACGCCGGGTCTTGGGAGACAGCTCGACGACTCCCGGGTAAGCGTCCAGCCCATAGCGCAGGCGCTTGATCAGCAGACGCAGGCGATGCCGGTCGTGCGAGGGGTCGCGCAGCCCGTCTTCGAGCCGACGCCGACTCTTGGCAAGGAACTTTTCGATGGCCTTGCGCCCCCCCTTCAGCAGCCCTTCGCGATCACACACCCGCATCAGATGCGGCCAGGCGCCGAGCACCTGAAACAAGCGCGACAGTTCCGGCGCCAGGAGGAACTGCGCATAGCCGGTGCGCCGCGCTTGCTCGCGATCCTGCGTCAGTCGGTCCAGGCCGTGACTGCGAAGTTCGACGATCAGGACTTCCAGGTCCCGCAGCGGGCCGCTCAGCGTGGCCACGTCAGCCGCAGCCTGGCTCAGCACATCCACTGCGGGCAGCCCACGAAACGGACGCAGCAAGCTGCGCAGGCGCCTGGTCGCTACTCGCAGGTCATGCAGGGCCTCGTCATCCGTCCCGGCTGCCAGGCGTTCGACGCAGGCGTTCAGACGGATCTCAAGACCAATCACCTGAGCAATCAGGTCGTCCAGCGAACTGGCCATGTTCAGACTCTCCAGGTATCAGGCCCATACACGGGCGCGGCACTATTGAGCATGGATCATCCGCGCACGCCCCGCAGGCGCCAGGGCAATCCCTTACGTAGGGCACGCAGGGGCCTGGCCGGGTCGAGCCCCTGGCGACTGCCATAGCGGCTCGCTTCGAAAGCCCCAAGGAAAGCACGGATCAGCGCAGCCTGCCGCGGCAGCTCGCGAGCCGCTCGCTCAGCGAAGGCCCGCGGCCCTTCACCCTTGCCGCGCACCACGCCATGACGCGCCAGGAGCCGCTCGAAAACCTGGAACTGGCGCAATTGCGGGTCGCGTTCACGCCGCCAGGGGGCGAACAGAAACAATGCCAGTACCGCCATCAGCACCGCGCCGGCCCCCACCAGGCCCACGCCGAGGGCACGGCTGTCCAGGCTGCCGAACCAGCGCCGCACCAGTTCGACCTGGGCTTCGCCCTGATAACCCAGCACCCAGCGCTGCCAGCCGTAATTGAGATTGTCCCAGGCAAGCCGAGCCTGGTTCAGCCAGGCCAACTGTCGATAGCGCAAGGGCGACAGGGGTGAACCCTCGAGGAAGCTCTGCTCCCCCGCCACGGCCTCTTCCAGGCCCTGCTCGATGCGGTTCGGCGCCACCTGGAAGGTCGGGTCGACACTGATCCAGCCACGCCCCGGCAACCAGTACTCCACCCAGGCATGGGCATCGAACTGATGCACCAGCACGTAGTTGCCGGCCGGATTGAGCTCGCCTCCCTGGTACCCGGCCACCACCCGCGCGGGAATGCCGGCGGCGCGCAAGACAAAGGTCATGGCGCCTGCGTAGTGGGCGCAGAACCCCCGACGGGTATCGAACAAGAAACCATCGATATTGTCCGCCCCCAGCGGCGGCGGTTTGAGCGTGTAGACATAGGGTTCGCGGTGAAAATGCGCCAGCAGCGCATCCACCAGCGCCTGCGGATCGGTGTGCCGTTGCTTGAGCTCAGTCGCCCAGGCCCGCGTGCGCGGCTCGCCTTCGGGCGGCAACTGCAGGGTCCGGCTCAGTGTTCCGGGATTACCCTCGGGCTCGCGCACCGCCTGAGGCCAGGAAGTGACCTGGTAGAGCAGCGAACGGTCCACCGGCCGACGTCGTTCCAGACGGAAGTCGGCCGTGGCGCGCACGCCCTCCTCGCTCGTCTCGGCGACATCCAGACCAAACAGCCAGGGCCTGCCGCTGGCTTGCATGACGATGCTGTAGCGCAGCGCTTCACCTTCCTTGCGCCAGTCGGCAGCCGGCGCATGCTGGGCACCCAGGGACTGCGACCAGCGACGCCCATCGAAGCGCTCGAGCGTCAGCGCGCGCCAGTAGAGCTGACTCATCGGCGGCACCGGCCCTTCGAAACTGGCGCGGAAGGCCAGATCGCCGGAGCGACTGAGTTCTGCGATGTCGGCCGGACTCATGGCATCCGACAGCCCCGTGACACCCTTGTCGTTCGGCAGCGGCAGTGACCAGAGCGGCCCCAGGCGCGGAAAAAACAGGAACAGCAGCAACATCAGTGGCACCGCTTGCAGCAGCAGGCTGCCGGCGGCTTTCAGCGGCACCAGCGGGCGCTCGGCGAAGCGGCTCTGCTGCAGCCCCACCAGGGCGGCCAGCAAGGCACAGAGGGGCAAGAGGCTGTAGAGGGCGGCGAGCATGCCGTCGTTGAACAGGTAGGCAGTGACCTGGGTGAAGAAGCCCAGCAGGATCAGCACCAGGGCGTCGCGCTGGCTGCGCAACTCCACCAATTTGAGGATGAACACCGCCACCAGCAGCACGACGGCCGCCTCCAGCCCCACCAGGGTGCCCCGTGAGAGGAACACGCCCAGGGCCATGGCCAGGATCAGCGCGGCCTTGACCACGCCACTGGGGTACTGCGCACGCATGCGGAAGATCTGGATGCGCCAACCGGCGCAGCCCAGCCACATGGCGATGATCCACAGCGGCAGGTAAGGCAAGTGCGGCAGGATCACCAGCACCTGGGCGACCAGCAGCCAGGTGAGGCTGATGCGGGTGATCGGCAGGCCGGTCTTCATTGCTGCCCCCCGAACAGCGCCAGGGCGCGCAGGCAGGCCTCTCGATGGGCCTCACCGGTATCCGGCGCCAGCTCCTGCCTCCCCAGGCGCAAGCCGAAGGGCTGGCCGCGTGCGGAGAACTGCAACACCCAATGGCAGAGCAGGCCCAGGCGCTTTTCCAGGTCGCCGTCCAGCGGCTCCAGGTCAAGCCAGAGATCACGCCCGGCCAACGCGGCGAAGTCCTTCACGAACAAACCCTGCCCTCGCGAATAGGCCTTCCAGTGCAGGCGTCGGCGCGAGTCGCCCGGCTGGTAGGCACGCAGCCCCTGGTAGTCATCCGCGCCGGCGCCGAGCACATGCTGGCCATCGTCGCCGTCCTCGTCGCCGTGTCCCGGTATCAGCGGCAGATCACCCTCCAGCGGGCGTGGGTAAACCAATAATGCTTGATCCAGGTCCACCCAGCTCCAGGCCACCAGCAGCCCGAGGGGATAGCGGCTTTCGACGCGCAAGCGCCCGGGCCGCAGCCAACCGCGGCGCTCGGTCGGCAGGTGCAGCTCCACCCCACAGGCGCCGTCAGCCACTACGTCCTGCACCTGCAGGGGCAAAGGCAGCCAGCCGAGGGCAATGGCCTGGTGTTCGCGGCCGCCACTTTCCAGGGTGACGTGGAAATGCGCCTGCTCGCCGAGGAACACCGGCGCGCCGCCCGCGGCCTTGAGGTTCAGCCCCGACAGATTGCGGAAGGTATGCAGGATGGCCACGAGGAATACGGAGAGCAGCAGGAAGGTCAGCGCGTAGGCCAGGCTGTTCTGGTAGTTGATCGCCACCAGCAACATGGGCACCAGGGCCAACCCGAAGGCGGCGCCGGCGCGGGTGGGCAGGATGAATATCCGCCGCTGATCGAGACGTACCTGACTGGCCGGCGGGATACGCCGGGCCAGCCAGCGAGCGACCTGGAACTCCAGCATCAGAGCGCCGGCACTTCGCGCAGCAGCCACTGCACCAATGCGCCGCCGCCATGTCCTGAAGGATCGGCACGCTCACGCAGGCGGTGGCCGACCACCGAGGGCAGCACGGCCTGGACATCTTCCGGAATCACGTAGTCGCGTCCCGCCAGCAGCGCCCAGGCACGGGCCGCCGACAGCAGCGCCAGGCTGGCACGGGGAGAAAGCCCCCAGGCGAACTGCGGCTGGCTGCGCGTGGCGTCCACCAGGCGCAATACGTAGTCCACCAGCGCGTCGCGAGCCACCACCTTGGGTACTTCCGCCTGGATCAACCCCAGCTCGGCATGGGTGAAGACAGGTTCCATACGCGGTAACAGCGCGCGACGCGCCTCGCCCTGCAGCAGGGCCTTTTCCGCGGCCCTGGCCGGATAGCCGAGGGAGAGGCGCATGAGGAAACGATCCAGTTGCGATTCCGGCAAGGCGAAAGTGCCGCCCTGGCTCACCGGGTTCTGGGTGGCAATGACGAAAAAAGGCTCCGGCAGCGGGCGGGTCGCGCCTTCGATGGTCACCTGCCCTTCTTCCATGGCTTCCAGCAAGGCGCTCTGGCTCTTTGGGGTAGCCCGGTTGATCTCGTCGGCCAGCACCAGCTCGGCGAACACCGGGCCGGGGTGGAAGACGAACTGGCTGCTGTCCTTGTCGAACACCGAGGTGCCCAGGATGTCGCCGGGCAGAAGGTCCGACGTGAACTGGATGCGCTGAAAGCTCAGCCCCAGCACCTTGGCCAGGGCATGGCCCAGGGTGGTCTTGCCCATGCCGGGCAGGTCTTCGATCAAGAGGTGCCCGCGGGCCAGGAGGCAGGTCAGGGCCAGGCGCACTTGCGCTTCCTTGCCCAGCAGTACCTGGTTGACCGCGTGCAGACAGGCGTCCAGTTTCGTTCGCATTCATCGCTCCCTGTGTAATGCGACGATGCTACTGGCAGGCCGGACAATGGCAAAGCGCCCGGCAAACTTTACTCATGAAACTGTGCGTCAGCTCGCTGTGCCGGCCTCCGCATGGAGGTCACCGGAAAGGAAAGCCGCGCCCTCGCAGAACAGGTGCGGGTAAACGCTGGCCAGGTGGTCGAAGAACAGCGCCTCCGGCAGATCGTCGAACTGACCATGGTCCGCCAGGTATTCCATGTAGCGCTCGCCCTGGCGATTGAACGGGTGGAAGACACTGTCGTGACGGCCATCGAACTCCAGCGGCGGAACGTCGAAGTGGTGGCACAGCGCCAGGTTGAACGCCGGCGTGGCCTTCACCCAGCGGCCGTCGAGGTACAGCTCGGTGTAACCGTGCATGGCAAACACTTCGCTGCGCAGCAATTCCAACAGCCTGGGCGTAGCCAGGTGGTTGCGCACATCCGCCAGCCCGATGCGCGCGGGAATGCCGCAATGCCGGGCGCAGGCGGCGAGGAGGATGGCCTTGGGCACGCAATAGGACTCCCCGGCAGCCAGCGCGTGGCTGGCCTTGAGTGTCTCGGGTACCCGGCTGAACACGTAGGGGTTGTAGCGGATCTCGTCGCGCACCGAGAGGTACAGGCTGACAGCCTGGTCAATGGGGTCGCGGCTGGCGCCACGGTGTCTTTCGGCGAACTCGACCACCAGGGGGTGGTCACTATCAACGAAGCGGCCGGGCTGCAAGTAGCGCTGCATGGAGGTTCTCCTCAGGGCAATGGCCCCAGTCTATCCAGCACTTTTCCGCTCGGGGTACGACATTCCGGCCAAGCTCGCCGTTCCTGTCGCCATGGTTACCGGTGGCGACCAAGCGCGTGACGGCCCTGCGCCGCCCTCAAGGAGGATCGAGACGGCAGATGCCCCGCAGCTTCGTGCCACTGAAACGGCGCGGCGACGCGTGATAGACGTGGACGACTTCGCCAAGGACGAACTCCCGCTCAGCCAGGGCAAGGTCCGCTGAGCCCGCAGGCAGGACAGCGGGCGCGGAGGACTTTATACTCCCGCGCCCGATCCAGCTTCAGGAAATCCGCCATGGCCAATCCCTACCTCGACCATCACCTCGCTCTGCTCGCCCACCTGCGCAGCATCCTGGTCGCCCTGGGCGAGGCCGAACAGGTTCCCGAGGAGAACCACGCGCTCTTCGTCGAACGTTTCGACGAACTGATGAGTGAACTGCCGCGCGACCCGGAAGGCAGCCTGTACATGGGCCAGGACCTGATCAGCCAGGTCTTCCACCGCTACCCGCAGATCGCCCACCTGGTGCCGCGCGACCTGCTCTGGTTCTTCGGCGGCGATTGCCTGCACTTCATGCCCGACGAGGAAATCGACCTGTTCCAGCGCCTCGACGAGCGCCGCTACGAGGCGGAACAGAACGATGAGCCCTTCGATTGGAACCAGGAGAAGCGGTTGCTAGCCCTGCCGGACAATGGCAGCAAGCACTGAGCCCCACTCCGGGGCGGCACCTCCCTGCCGCCCCTCCTCCTTTCCCCGCCCCACCACCACCCATCGCCCATTCCCCCCGCCACGATTGCGGCACGAGGCCAGCCTCTGTCATCATCGCGAATCATTCTTAATCACTCTTTTCAGATCATTTCAATGAGGTCAGCGTGTCGGCCGGTGATCCCGCGAACCCGCATCTGGTAGGGCTGCTTTACCGAGACCATCGTGATTGGCTGTTCAGCTGGCTACGCAAGACGGTGCAATGCCCTCAGCGCGCCGAAGACGTCAGCCAGGACACCTTCGTGCGTCTGCTCGCCCGGGCCGATCTGCAACCTCCCCGCGAGCCCCGCGCCCTGCTGGCTACCATCGCCCGTGGCCTGCTGGTGGATCAGTTCCGCCGCCATGACCTGGAACGCGCCTACCTGGACGAACTGGCCCATGCGCCCCAGGAGCTGCACCCGAGCCCAGAGGAACAGGCACTGATCCTGGAAAGCCTCCGGGAAATCGACCGTCTACTGGGTCAGTTGTCCAGCAAGGCGCGGGCGGCTTTCCTCTACAACCGCCTGGACGGCCTCGGCCACGCCGAGATCGCCGAGTGCCTGGGGGTTTCCCCCTCGCGGGTGCGCCAGTACCTGGCCCAAGGCATGCGCCAGTGCTACATCGCCCTCTATGGAGAGCCGACATGAGCCGGGTATCCGCACGCGCCCTGGACGAGGCCATCGCCTGGCAGTTGTGCCTGGATTCCGGCGAGGCCACCGAGCTAGAGCGGCACGAGTTCCGCCGCTGGCTCGGCGAACGACCGGAGCACGCGCAGGTCTGGCAGCAATTGGCGGGGATCGACCAGCAACTGGCAGCGGCCGCCCCCATCCCGGCCCGCCGGGCCTTGTTGCGCAGCGGCGGCGTGCGGCGACGCAGCCCACATCGAATCGCCGGAAACACCCTGGCCTTGCTGCTGGCAGTGGGCCTGGGTCTTGGCCTGCTCGCCCAGCAGCGTCCCCTCGGGGACTACCTGGCCGATGAACTGACCGCCCGTGGCGAGCACCGTGAGCTGCGCCTGGCAGACAGCAGCATCGTGCAACTCAACAGCCGTACCGCCCTGGACATCGACTTCGACGGAGCGCAACGCCGGCTCTACCTGCACAGCGGCGAAATCCTGGTGAAGACGGGTCACGACGACCCACGCCCGTTCATCGTCGAAACCGAGCAGGGCCGCCTGCAGCCCCTGGGTACCCGCTTCCTGGTGCGCCGCGAGGGCAAGTCGACCCGGTTGATCGTGCTCGAATCGGCTGTGGCCGCAGCGCCCCGTAGTGCCTCGGGCGAGCGGGTGATCCAGGCCGGTGAACAGGTGCGCATCGACCGGGAACACCTGGGCCGGAGCGAACCCGCACCGGTGGGCGCGGAGGCCTGGAGCCACGGCATGCTGGTGGCCGACGACATGCCATTGGCACAGCTGATCGACAGCCTGGGTGAGTACCGCAGCGGCTACCTGGGCCTGGACCCGGCCCTGGCCGACTTGCGCATCAGTGGTGTCTTCCCGTTGAACGACAGCGACAAGGCGCTCGCCGCCTTGCCTCCCAGCCTGCCAGTGAGCATCGAGCGCTACAGCGACTGGTGGGTGCGCGTGGTGCCCGCGAATGACTGACACGCCATGACTGTCCCGCAGGGTGGCAATCGCTCAAACGATTCCCACCACGCGGCGGTGCCTTGGCGTTCGCGGCTGTGAGCGAGCCAGAAAAGCGCTCTCCCCCCCACAAAGCAACGAGTCCAGGGACGGGACCGGAAAATTTTCTCAATCCCCCTGTCACTTTTCGATTCTGGTTCGGCAAGAAGGCATTGAGACGATTTCTCACTTAGGAGATGTTCGCAATGCACCCTGCAACTGCCCCGTTCCGCCACACCTTGCTGGCACTGGCCATCACCCTCGGCGGCCTGTCCACCCAGGCCCTGGCCGAGGCCTACCAACTGCCCTCCGCGTCGCTGGCCAGCACCCTGAACCGCATCGCCGCGAATGCCGGCATCGTCCTCAGCGTCGATCCGGCCCTGACCGCTGGCAAGACCGCCCCGGCCGTGCAGGGCGAACTGAGCCCGCTGCAGGCACTGTCCCAGGCGTTGCAGGGCAGCGGTCTGCGCCTGGTGCAGAACGGCGCCGACAGCTACAGCCTGGCACCCGTCGCCGATGAGGCGATGAACCTGCCGGACGTGAACATCGACGGCAGCCGCAGCTATGAAACCGCCTGGGGCCCGACCACTGGCATGGTCGCCAGCCGCACCGCCGCCGGCACCAAGACCGACACCGCAATCAACGAAGTTCCCCGCTCGATCTCGGTGATCACTCGCGAGCAGCTGGATTCGCGCCCGACGCTCAACCTCAACGACTCCCTGCGCTACACCGCGGGCGTGATGAGCAGCGGCTACGGTTCCGACTCCCGCTCCGACTGGTTGAAGGTGCGCGGCTTCGTGCCGACCCAGTTCCTCGACGGCCTGCCGCTGCCGGTGGGCTCCTTCGCCAATCCGAAGATCGAACCCTGGAACCTGGAGCGCATCGCCGTGCTTCGCGGCCCGGCGTCCTCGGTCTACGGCCAGACCCCGCCCGGTGGCCTGCTGGACATGGTCAGTCGCCGCCCGCAGGAAGAACAGGCCAACGAGCTGGAACTGCAGGCCGGCAGCAACGAACACAAGCAGATCAACTTCGACAGCACCGGCAAGATCGACGACGAGGGCCAGTTTCTCTACCGCGTCAGCGGCACCGTGCGCGACAGCAACTCGCCCATCGACCACATCCCGGACAAGCGCTACAACCTCGCGCCGAGCCTGACCTGGAACATCAACGACGACACCCGCCTGACCTTCCTCTCGCAGTACACGCGCGACGACACCGGCATTACCGGCCAGTTCCTGCCACTGCAGGGCACCAAGATCGACTCTCCTTTCGGTGACATCTCCCACCACAAGAACCTGGGCGAGCCGGACTGGGACTTCTACGACCGCACTTACTACGCCCTTGGCTACGCGTTCGAGCACCGTTTCAACGACGTCTGGCAGTTCCGCCAGAACCTGCGCTACACCAAGAGCGACCTGGAGTTCCAGGCGGTGAACGTGGCCACCTTCAACAGCATCGATGCCGACGGTAACGTCAACCGCGAGTCCGGCATCGTCGACGAAGACATCAGCCAATTCGCCGTGGACAACAACTTCCAGGCCGACTTCAGCACGGGTGAGCTGGACCACACCCTGCTGCTGGGCCTCGACCATCAGCGCGCCAACACCAACTACCGCTGGCTGTACGGCATGGGTGTACCGCCGATCAACGTCAACAACCCGATCTATGGTGCGGACCTGTCCGGCGTGAGCTACTTCACCATGCAGGACTTCAACCAGAAAACCCGCCAGACCGGCCTCTACATCCAGGACCAGATCGCCCTGGACAACTGGCGCCTGACCCTCGGCGGCCGCGAAGACTGGGTGCACACCGGCACCACCTTCTACAACAAGAACGACGCCACCAATACCCAGCGCGATGTGGCCTTCAGCGGCAACGTGGGCCTGAGCTACCTGTTCGACAACGGCATCACCCCGTACATCTCCTACGCCGAGTCCTTCCAGCCCGCGATGGGTGCGAACGTCGACAGCACGCTGTCGTTCGAACCCACCGAGGGCAAACAGTACGAGGTGGGCATCAAGTACCAGCCGCCCGGCACCGACGCCATGCTGACCGCCGCCGTCTACGACCTGACCCAGACCAACGTCAGCGTTACCGAAGGCAGCGTGACCCGCCAGATCGGCGAGCTGGAAGTACGCGGCCTGGAACTGGAAGCCACCGCCGACGTCACCGAGAACCTCAAGCTGGTGGCCTCCTACAGCTACACCGACAGCGAAATCCAGAAAGGTGCCGACAAAGGCAACCGCATGGCCCAGGTGCCGCGCAACCAGGCCACCGCCTGGGCCGACTACACCTGGCACAGCGGCATCCTCGACGGTTTCGGCATCGCCGGCGGCGTGCGCTACGTGGGGGACAGCTACGGCAACACCGCAAACACCTGGCTCGGCCATACCGGTTCCTACACCGTGTACGACGCCTCGGCCCACTACGACCTGGGCCGCCTGAACAGCTCACTGCGCGGCCTTTCGGTAGCGGTGGACGCGAAGAACGTATTCAACAAGGAATACCTGTCCACCTGCGACGGCTACTGGTGCTACTACGGCGACGAACGCACCGTGGTCGGCAGCGTGAACTACAAGTTCTGACGAAGCACGGCCGCCCCGCGGGGCGGCCCTTGAATCGGGAATCGCCATGCAAAGCCGCACCATCCGGCGCTGGTCCCAGGTGCATACCTGGACCAGCCTGATCTGCACCCTCTTCCTGCTGATGCTGGCCCTTACCGGGCTCCCGCTGATCTTCCACCACGAGCTGGAGCACCTGCTGGGTGAAGCGCCCGAGCTGCGCGAAATGGCTCCTGGCACCCCGCACCTGGGTCTGCAGCAACTGGTGGATGCCGCCCAGCGCCACCGCCCTGGCGAGGTAGTGCAGTACCTGGGTTATGAGAAAGACGAGCCGAATGGCGTGGTCGCCATCACTGCCGCCACTGCCGGTACCGAGCCGAACGCCTCACACACCTTCATGCTCGATGCCCGCACTGGCGAGCCCGTGGCCATGCCAGCCGCCAACGGCGGCGTGCTGATGTTCATCCTGCGCCTGCACGTGGACATGTTCGCCGGGCTGCCGGGCAAGCTGCTGCTGGCGTTCATGGGCCTGCTGTTCGTAGTCGCCATCATCTCCGGCGTGGTGCTTTACTCGCCCTTCATGCGACGCCTCAAGTTCGCCGAAGTGCGTCACCAGCGCTCCACACGAACTCGCTGGCTGGACCTGCACAACCTCATCGGCATCGTCACCCTGACCTGGGCGTTGGTGGTGGGTGTCACCGGTGTCATCAGCGCCTGCGCCGACCTGTTGATCAGTGCCTGGCGACAGGACACGCTGACCGCCCTGGTAGAGCCTTACCGCAACGCACCTCCGCTGACTGAGCGTGCCCCCGTGGACAACGTGCTGACGATTGCCGCCGACGCACTGCCCGGCATGCAGGCGGATTTCATCGCCTTCCCCGGCACCCGTTTCTCAAGCGAGCACCACTACACGGTGTTCATGGTCGGCAGCACTCACCTGACTGCTCACCTGTGGACGCCAGTGCTGATCGACGCACGCACCCTGGCCGTCACAGCCGTCGCCCAACGCCCCTGGTACATGGATGCCCTTGCGATGTCGCAGCCGCTGCATTTCGGCGACTACGGCGGCCGCCCGATGCAACTGCTCTGGGCCGTGCTCGATGTGCTCACCATCATCGTGCTCGGCAGCGGGCTCTATCTCTGGTGGGTTCGCCAGCGACGCAGTACTGGACAGCGCTCATCCGAGGAAGCGACAGCATGAACTGGCGCCAATCCACCTTCGCCCTGCCCTCGATCATCGGCCTGCTTTGCGCCCTTGGCCTGTTCAGTGCCTTGCTCGGTGACGGCGGATGGGACGCCATCGCCTGGTTAGGCCTGGGCGCGCCAGCCGTGCTGGGCATCTGGCCGCTGCTGCGGCGCCCAATCCGCCGCAAGCGCTGAGCTGATTCGAGAAGTGCTAAAAGGCCCGCCCGGCATTGCCGGGCGGAATCCGCCAACACCAAGAGCCTAGAGCGGCTCGAACCGGCCGTCGGGCTACCTGCTGGAGCCACTCTGCGCGAACGGCAGGAGGGCATCGTCCACCGATGACACTTAGGCGTCGCCGTCGGCAAGCGTCGCGCCAAGCTGCGCCAGTTGCTCTCGCAGCCAGCGCAGGCCGGGTGCCAGTTCCTGCTGGCGGTGCCAGATCAGGCTCACCTGCACGGAGGGTGTCGCCACCGGAAGCGGCGCAATCTCCAGCGCGTAGATGGCCGCGAAGTGCTCCGCCAGCCGGCGCGGCACGGTGCCCAGCAGGTCGGACCGCGCCACGATGGGCGGGATCGCCAGGTAGTGGGGAACCTGAAGCCCCGCCCGGCGCTTGATCTTCGCCGAGCCCAGGACGATCTCCAGCGGCGAGCCACGGCCGGCTCGCGGCAATATCAGCACATGCTGGCTGCCCAGGTAGCGCTCGCGAGTGAGCCCTCCCGCGAAAGCCGGGTGCCCGGCCCGGCCGATCACCACCAGATTCTCCTCCATCAAGGGCTGGTAGCAGAGATCGGGGTTGTCGAAGTAGAGGTAGTCGATGGCCAGGTCCAGCTCGCCGGTCGCCAGCCGTGTCACCAGGCTTTGCGCCTCGTCGTCCTGCACCTCCAGCACCACCCGCGGCGCTTCGTGCCTCAGCTGCTCCAGCAACGCGGGCAGCAGCATGGCCTGGGCGTAGTCGTTCATCGACAGTCGAAAGCAGTGCTCGGCCTCCGGGTCGAACACTTCCTGGGCACCCAGCCCGAGCTGCAGCAGGTTAAGCGCCTGGCGCACTGGGGCGTAAAGCACCTGCGCGTGAGCGGTGGGTGACATGCCCCGAGCGGTACGCTTGAACAACGGCTCTCCCAGCTGGCTACGCAGCCGCGCCAGGGCATTGCTCACCGCGGGTTGACTCATGTGCAGACGCGTGGCGGCACGCGACAGGTTCTGCTCCTGCATCAGGGCGTCGAACACCAGCAGCAGGTTCAGGTCGATTCGGCGCAAATTCAGGTTCATGAATAATGCTCATTTCGACTATCCATTATCGGAATAAAGCATTCACCACTATGCTCCCCGGTATGTCAACAAGACTGCTGGAGCAGCCATGAGCCACGACACCCAGGCCTTTCGCGACCGCTATCGGGCGGGCATCCATCCCCTCTACAACGTCTGGCTGCATGGTGGCTTCGTGCTGCTTTACGGCGCGGCCTGCCTGCGTTTTTTCATTGGCAGCCTGGAGCACGTGGCGCCTTGGGAGTGGCTGGTGGTGCCGGCGGCCCTGGTGTTCTTCAGCTGGGGGGAGTACTCCATCCACAAGAACCTGGGCCATCACAAAACGCGCCTTGGCGCGATGTTCTACAAGCGCCACACGGGCGATCACCATAGCTTCTTCGTCGCCGGGCGCATGACCTGGGAATCGGCTCGGGACTGGCGGGTGATCCTCTTCCCCGCCTGGCTAATCGTCTTCTACAGCATCGGCCTGTTCGCGGCCTGGTGGCTGCTGTCCTTCATCAACAGCAACGTCGCTGCCCTCTTTTCGGCGACATTGCTGGCCGGATACCTGAGCTACGAGGTCTTCCACGCCTGCGAGCACTTGCCCGCCAACCACCCCATCTCGCGCCTGCCATGGATCCGCCACATGCGCCGGCTGCATGAACTGCACCACCGCCGCGACCTGATGCAGACCCACAACTTCAACCTGGTATTCCCGCTCATGGACTGGCTCAAGGGCAGCCTGTACTGGGAACCACTGGAACAGGAGAGCGCCATGACCCGAATGCAGCACGAAGTGGAAATCGCCCACGCCCCGGAATACGTCCTGGCCTACGCCAGCACCGCCACCCGCTGGCCGGAGTGGCACCCCTCCTCCCTGCACGTGGACGGGCCGGCCGGGCCGCTGCCGGCGGGCAGCCATTTCGAAGAAGACATCCACGCCGGCGGGCGCGCGGGGCATCTGAGCTGGGATGTGACCGAGTACAACCCCGGCCGGCTCTGGCGTGCCACCGCCAAAGGCACCCATGGACTGGAACTGGTGCTGACCTATGAATGCGAAAGCACCGGCAGCGGGACACGGTTCGTCCGCACCCTGGAGTACGGTTTCGCCGGGCTGGCCATGCAGATCGCGAACTGGCTGGTGATGCGCGGCAAGATCGACCGGGAATCGGCCGAATCCATGAAGCAGCTGAAGGAGATGGCCGAACGTGCCATCGAGGCGTCCCCGGCCCGCCAGCACGACCTGGTCTAAGTCGGAAACGCAGAAACGCAAACGCCGCTCGAATGAGCGGCGTTTTCGTTTAACTGGAGCGGGAAACGAGACTCGAACTCGCGACCCCGACCTTGGCAAGGTCGTGCTCTACCAACTGAGCTATTCCCGCGTACAACAGAAAGTGGCGTCCCCTAGGGGACTCGAACCCCTGTTACCGCCGTGAAAGGGCGGTGTCCTAGGCCACTAGACGAAGGGGACTGAAATTGGAGCGGGAAACGAGACTCGAACTCGCGACCCCGACCTTGGCAAGGTCGTGCTCTACCAACTGAGCTATTCCCGCATGCAACCTTTACAGCCTGCACCGTTTGGTGCGCCCCTCAACCCTTTCGGGCTTGGGTAAGCAAGACATTGGCCCTGCTTCTTGAATCTGGAGCGGGAAACGAGACTCGAACTCGCGACCCCGACCTTGGCAAGGTCGTGCTCTACCAACTGAGCTATTCCCGCATACAACTTTGAAAGTGGCGTCCCCTAGGGGACTCGAACCCCTGTTACCGCCGTGAAAGGGCGGTGTCCTAGGCCACTAGACGAAGGGGACGCGGCCCGGAGCTTACAACAGCTTTGACGCTTACTTCCGGCTTCGCTGCGTTGCCGTGGGCATCGCGTCGAAGTGGCGCGCATTCTAGGGAGGCTTTGAACACCCGTCAACCCTCTATCAAAAACTTTTTAAAATCAAAGACTTCTGCTCAAAATTTGATCCGCCTCTATGAGCGCTGGAGTCAAGCCTCTACACTCAGCCGCACCCCAATAAGCACGCCGGAGCCCCGAAGATGTCGCCACTCGTGATCACCCTGTTGATCGTTGTCGGTATCGTCATCCTTATCGCCATTGGCTACGTGAATCACCTGGTGGAGAACAGCAAGCTGGAGAAGGCCCGTCTCAAGGCCGACCTCACCGACCGTATCCGCCGCTGCGCCGACCTTTCCGAAACCCTCCCCGGCCAGATGGTCTCCCCCGATCTCAAGCTGTTGCTGACTCGCCTGCAGTTGCAGCTCAGCGAACGCCTGCTTCAAGTGGACAAGGGCGACAACGCTCTCAAGACACGTGTCGAGCAGCTTCGCGCGCTGGCCGGACAGGGCGAATCCATCCCGGTGAACAATCCGCCGCAAAAGATCCTCACCGAAGCCAAGGCCAAGGAAATCCGCTTCCAACTGGAAGGCCTCCACGGCCAGATCACCCGTGCCGCCCAGGATGGCCAACTGCCCGCCAATGATGCAAAGCACTGGGTCAAGGTAATCCGCGACATGCTCGTGCAGTTGCACGTGGAGTTCTTCACCAACCTCGGGCTCCAGGCCCTGCAAGAAAACCAGCCACGCCAGGCCCGCCTGGCCTTTGAGCGTGGCGTCCAGTACCTGCAGAAGCAACCTGACCCCGCCCGCTACCAGGATCGCTTGCAACAGATGAAGGCCCAGCTCGCCCGGGCCAATGCCCTTGTGCTGGAGAACGCCCAGCCCAGTGCCGACGAACCAAGCGAACTGACTGAAGGTCTGAAGTCACTGGATGACGACGACATCTGGAAGAAGAAGAACATCTACGACTGATCCGCTCAGATGAGGACCTCCCGATGAGCCTGACCCTCTATGGCGCCCCGCTCTCTCCTTTCGTGCGCAAGGTGCGTCTCTACTTGCTGGAAAAGGGCCTGGACTATCAGCTGGAGATCGTTTCGCCCTTCAGCCAGCCGGCCTGGTTTCGCGAACTGAGCCCCCTGGGCCGCATCCCGGCCCTGCGTGACGGCGACATCTCCCTCGCCGACTCGAGCGTGATCTGCCAGTACCTGGAAGAAAAACATCCCGAGCTCACCCCACTCTATGGCCGTGACGCCCAAGAAGGCGCACGGGTGCGCTGGCTAGAAAAATATTCCGACTATGAACTAGCGCCCCTGGCTACCTTCGGCGTGTTCCGCAACCGCACCCTGAAGCCATCCATGGGCCAGGCTTGTGACGAAGCCACGGTCCAGGCCGCACTGGTCGACAGGCTGCCGCCACACTTCGACTACCTGGAGAAGACCTTGGGCAACGCGGCGTACTTCGTCGGTGAGCGCCTCTCCATGGCCGACCTCGCCTTCGCCACCCAGATGATCAACATGGAACACGGCGGCGAGCGACTGGATGCCGAACGCTGGCCGCGCTTGGCCGCGCACTACGAACGCATCGCCGCACGGGAGTCAGTGCAGGCAGTATTGCCGGGAGAACAGAAGATCCTGGCCAAGCTGGCAGGCAGGGCCTGAAAACCCCGAATCCAGTGAACACGAAAAAGCCCGGACACGTCCGGGCTTTTTCATTGCGGTGCGGTCAGCAATCGGTCAGACGCAGAAAGATCGCCGCGAGCTGCTCGATTCCGGACTGGTCCTCTTCCTTGAAACGCGCCAGTTTTGGGCTGTCCAGGTCGAGCACACCAATCAGGCGACCATCCTTGACCAGAGGCACCACCAGCTCACTGTTGGAGGCGCTGTCGCAGGCGATATGGCCGGGGAATGCGTGCACATCCTCCACCCGCTGGGTTTCCAGGGTGCGCGCTGCGGCACCGCACACGCCCCTGCCGAAGGGGATACGCACGCAGGCCACCTTGCCCTGGAACGGACCGAGGACCAGCTCTTCATTGCGGTTGAGATAGAAACCCGCCCAGTTCAGGTCCGGCAACTCATTGAAGAGGAACGCGGAGAACTGCGCGCTGTTGGCGATGAAATCGCGCTCGTCAGCCAGCAGGGATTCCAGTTGGGCGGCCAACATGGAATAGCCGGAAAGGCCGGCGCCGGCCTGTTGCAGATCGATCATTTGGAAGACTCCAGCAAAGCGAGCCCGACCCAATGACGGGCGAACTGGTAGGCGCAGCGGCCGTTGCGATTGCCACGCCCCAAGGCCCAGCGAATCGCCAGCTTTTCCAATTCCTCGGACCATTCCCAGTTCAACGCGGCCGGCTCGGCCAGGACGCCGACCCAGTGACGTACCACAGCGAGGAAATGATCCTGGGTGAAGGGATAGAAGGACAACCAAAGGCCGAATCGGTCGGACAGGGCGATCTTGTCCTCCACAGCTTCGTTGGGGTGCAGCTCACCGTCGACCATCTGCCAGTGCTCGTTGTCGCTCTGCTTCTCGGGCACCAGATGACGGCGATTGGAGGTGGCGTAGAGCAGCACGTTGTCTGGAGCGCGTTCCAGGGAACCGTCCAACACGCTCTTCAGCACGCGATAGTCGCCCTCACCCGCCTCGAAGGATAGGTCGTCGCAAAACAGCACGAAGCGCTGCGGCAGGTTGGCCAGTTGCTCCACCACGCGCGGCAGGTCGGCCAGGTGGTCGCGCTCGATCTCGATCAGGCGCAGCCCCGCACCAGCGTGCTCAGCCAGCAGCGCGCGAACCAGTGAGGACTTGCCAGTACCACGGGCGCCCCAGAGCAGCGCATGGTTGGCCGGCAGGCCATCGACGAACTGACGGGTGTTGCCGGCCAGTTGTTCACGCTGCTTGTCGACGCCGATCAGATCCGCCAGGGACAGGTCCAGGCTCACGTCCAGAGGCTGCAGGTAGCCGCTGCGGCCATCGCGATGCCAGCGCGCCGCCAGGCTTTTCTGCCAATCGATGACCGGACGAGGCGCCGGCAACAGGGGTTCGAGGCGGGCCAGCACCGCATCGGCGCGCTCGAGAAACTCAAACAGACGGGAATCCACGTTCAACTCCTTGCTCAGCCGCAGTCACCAGGCGCTGTCGGCAGACCGGATAGGCTATGCTTGGCAAGCCCTCGGAACAAGGCCAATTCCCGCGCCCCCATGGATATTCCGCTGACACAACGGCTGTCGTTCAAGCAGGCCAGCCTGACGGTGCTGGTGGCCTTTCTACTCGGCACCGTACTCAGCGCCATCCAGGTCGCCAGCGACTATCTCAACGAGAACGAGACCATCGACCGGGAGATCAAGGCCCTTCTCGAAATCTCCCACAGCCCCGCCGCGCGTATCGCCTACAACATCGACGCCGAACTGGCCCAGGAACTCGTACTCGGCCTGTTGCGCTCGCCTGCGGTGATCCGCGCCGAAATCATCGACAACAACGGAGCCGTGCTGTCCAGCGTCAGCCGGCCACGTGCAGAGAGCGATTTCCGCATCTTCAGCGATTACCTGTTCGGTGAACGGCGCGAGTTCGAAGACCCGCTCTATATCGTCCACGCTCCCAATGAGACCCTTGGCGTACTGCGCCTGGAGGTGGACACCTTCGCCTTCGGCAACCACTTTCTGCGTCGCGCCATGATCACCCTGCTCAGCGGCTTCGTGCGCAGTCTGTTGCTCTCCCTGATCCTCCTGGTGCTCTTCTACAGCATGCTGACCAAGCCGCTGGTTGAACTGATCCGCGGCCTCAGCGAGCGCGACCCACGTGCCTCGCCGGATGCCAAACTGCCCTGCCCGCCCGGCCATGAGCAGGACGAGATCGGCGTGCTGGTGGAAGTCATCAACCGCCAACTGGCCAGCCTGGCCACCGAGATGCAGCAACGCCGGGAAGCGGACCAGCGGCTGAACCAGTATCTGGCCGAACTGGAGAACATCGTTTCAGCGCGCACCGCCGAGCTGAAGGCCGCCAATAGCCGCCTCAGCCGCTACAACCAGGAACTGGAGGTGGCGCGCGGCACCGCCCTGGAGATGGCAAAGGCCAGGGCCGCGTTCCTCGCCAACATGAGCCACGAAATCCGCACCCCGCTCAACGGCCTGCTGGGCATGCTCGACCTCGCGCTCGATGGCCCCCTGAACAACGAGCAACAGCGCCAGCTGCAGATCGCCCATGACTCTGGCAGCGTGCTCGTGGAATTGCTCAACGACATCCTCGACCTGTCCAAGTTCGAGGCAGGCCAACTGGAGCTGGAACAGATCCCCTTCGACCTGGGCACCCTGCTGGAAGACACGGCCAACCTGCTCTCGCAAAATGCCGCCCCCGGTGTCGAACTGACCTGTCTGATCGACCCTCGATTGCCATCGCTGGTGGTGGGCGACCCGACGCGAGTGCGCCAAGTGATCAGCAACCTGCTGTCCAACGCGCTCAAATTCACCCGCTCGGGCCGTGTCGACCTGCGCGCCGCGCCGAGCCCCGGCGGTGTGCTGATCACCGTTCGCGACACCGGCATCGGGATCTCCGCCGAAGCCTTGCCCAAGCTGTTCCAACCCTTCTCCCAGGGCAGTGCAGGCATCACCCGGCAATTCGGCGGCACCGGCCTCGGCCTGGCGCTCACCCGCCACCTCTGCGAAGCGATGCAAGGTGAGCTGGACGTCAAGTCCCAGGAAGGCCTCGGCAGCCTGTTCAGCGCCGAGCTACCGCTGGTGGAGCACAGCCCGCCGGAGCCGCGCGCGCAATTGAAAGGCAAGGCCATTGCACTGTGCGGAGCCAAGAGCGGCCTGGCCGAAATGCTGGGCATCTGGCTCCCGCTCTGGGGCCTGGAATTCGAGCGACGCGACCACGACGCCGACCTCAGTGATGCTCGAGCCGATGTGCTGATCAGCGACAGCCCGGATTGCCTGGAGAATGTGCGCCGTGCTGCCCAGGTGCCCATCCTGCTGGTGACAGGTTACGGCAGTTTCCTGCCTCCGCCGCGTGCAGCGACCCTGACGCCGCTGCATCAATTGGCCCGACCACTTTCTCGTGCAGCCCTCCATCAGGCGCTGCAACGGGTGCTGCTGAAACTCCCCGAGGCCACACCCGTTCCCGCGCCGGAAAGGACAGAGCCGCAGCAGCGACATGCGCGAGTGCTGCTCGTCGAAGACAACGCGGTGAACCAACTGGTAGCTAAGGGCATGCTGACCAAGCTGGGCTGCGAGGTGCTGCTGGCGGGCCACGGCGCCGAGGCGCTGAGCCGACTGGAGCAAACGGCCGTTGACCTGGTGCTGATGGACTGCAACATGCCAGTGATGGACGGTTACGAAGCCACCCGACGCATACGCCAGAGCGGGCGCTGGCCAGACCTGCCGATCATTGCCCTGACGGCCAATGCCCTACCGGACGAGCGCGAACGCTGCCGCGCCGCCGGCATGGACGACTACCTGGCCAAACCCTTCCGCCGCGAAGAGCTGGTGGCCCTGCTCGACACCTGGCTGCCGGCTACTCAGGCAACCCCATGAGCTGACCCAACAGCTCGCCAAGGCGCGCACGCAGTTCGGCCATTTCGTTGAGATCCAGACCACTGGCGCAGATCAGCTCATTGCGCAGCGGCACCACCTTGCTACGCAGGGCGGCACCTTCTTCCGTCAGCGCCAGGTGAACTTCGCGTTCGTCATGGGCGGCACGCTGGCGGCGCACCAGGCCGAGCTGCTCCAGACGTTTCAGTAAAGGCGTGAGCGTGCCGGAATCCAACAACAGACGCTCGCCCAGGGCCTTGACCGTGGGCTGCTCTGGCGGCCGCGCGTGCCACTCCCAGAGCACCAGCATGGCCAAATACTGCGGGTAGGTCAGGCCAAGCGGCTCCAGCAGCGGTCGATAGCCGCGGATCACCGCACGAGACGCTGCGTAGAGCTTGAAGCAGAGCTGATTGTCCAGCAGCAGCTCAGGTTCGATCATAGGGGTGGTCATTTCAGCAAGGCTTCGATCTCGGCGCTGATTTCTTCCGGCTTGGTGGTGGGCGCGAAGCGTTTGATCTGCCGGCCGTCCTGGCTGATCAGGAATTTGGTGAAGTTCCACTTGATGCCCTGGCTACCCAGCAGGCCTGGAGCGCGCTGCTTAAGCTGTACGTAGAGCGGATGGGCGCCGGCACCGTTCACATCGATCTTCTTGAACAGCGGGAAGCTGACGCCGAAGTTCAGTTCGCAGAACTCGCTGATCGCGCCCTCGTCACCCGGCTCCTGCTTGCCGAACTGGTTGCAGGGGAAGCCCAGCACGACCAGCCCCTTGTCCTTGTATTGCTGCCAGAGGCTCTCCAGCCCTTTGTACTGCGGGGTGAAGCCGCACTTGCTGGCGGTGTTGACCACCAGCAGAGCCTTGCCGCCGAAGTCCGAAAGGGTCTTCTGCTCGCCTTTGATGGTGGTCACGGGGATATCGAGAATCTTGTCGCTCATGGTCAGGGCCTGTGCAGGGAAGAGAACCGTTAAAAAATAGCTCTCAATTAAATTGCATGCAATTTAATTTACCTATAAAAAGGGCCCACCTTTCGGCGAGCCCTCTCGAATAGCCCGGTTCAGCCCGGTTCAGCGCGGTTCGAGCTTCAGCGATAGCGAGTTGATGCAATAGCGCAGGCCAGTGGGGCGCGGCCCATCGGGGAAGACATGCCCCAGGTGGGAATCGCAGCGGGCGCAGCGCACTTCGATACGGTGCATGCCGTGGCTGAAGTCCTCACGCTCGGCAATGACGCCCTCGCTCACCGGCTGGAAGTAGCTTGGCCAGCCGCTGCCGGAGTCGTACTTGGCGTCGGAGTCGAACAGTGCTTCCCCACAGCAGGAACAGTGGTAGATGCCCGGCGTCTTGGTGGCGTAGTACTCGCCGGTGAAGGCGCGCTCCGTGCCACCCAGGCGGCAGACGTGGAACTGGGCGTCGGAAAGCTCCTCGCGCCAGGTTTCAAGGGGTTTCTCAAGCTTGTCCATGGCAGTCCTCGAAAGGGGTAAAAAAGCCCGGTCCCGACCTTTTCGGGCCATCGGGCCGCACGTATCATGCGCGATTCATCAGACGCCAGTCTGGCAGCGGCGTTACAGGCTGCCAAGGCGCATCGATCCCCGTCGCCCCGGCGCGACTTTTTTCACCTCGGGACAGTAACGCATCATGCAGGTCAGCAAATCGAACAAGCTCGCCAACGTCTGCTACGACATCCGCGGACCGGTGCTCAAGCACGCCAAACGCCTGGAAGAGGAAGGCCACCGCATCCTCAAGCTGAACATCGGCAACCCGGCGCCGTTCGGTTTCGAAGCCCCGGAGGAAATCCTCCAGGACGTGATCCGCAACCTGCCCACCGCCCAGGGCTACAGCGACTCCAAGGGCCTGTTCAGTGCTCGCAAGGCGGTGATGCAGTACTACCAGCAGAAGCAGGTGGAAGGCGTCGGCATTGAAGACATCTACCTCGGTAACGGTGTGTCCGAGCTGATCGTGATGTGCATGCAGGCGCTGTTGAACAATGGCGACGAAGTCCTGATCCCGGCACCGGACTACCCGCTCTGGACCGCCTCGGTGAGCCTGGCCGGCGGCAAGCCGGTGCACTACCTGTGCGACGAGCAAGCCAATTGGTGGCCAGACCTGGAAGACATCAAGGCCAAGATCACCCCGAACACCAAGGCCATGGTGATCATCAACCCGAACAACCCCACGGGCGCCGTGTACTCCAAGGAAGTCCTGGAAGGCATGGTGGAGCTGGCACGCCAGCACAACCTGGTGATCTTCTCCGACGAGATCTACGACAAGATCCTCTACGACGAGGCCGTGCACATCTCCACCGCGTCGCTTGCGCCGGACGTGCTCTGCCTGACCTTCAACGGTCTCTCCAAGTCCTACCGCGTGGCCGGTTTCCGCTCCGGCTGGGTGGCCATTTCCGGCCCCAAACAGAAGGCCCAGAGCTATATCGAAGGCATCGACATCCTGGCCAACATGCGCCTGTGCGCCAACGTACCGAGCCAGCATGCGATCCAGACCGCACTCGGCGGCTACCAGAGCATCAACGACCTGGTGTTGCCTAACGGCCGCCTGCTGGAGCAGCGCAACCGTGCCTGGGAACTGCTCAACGACATCCCCGGCGTCAGCTGCGTGAAACCCATGGGTGCGCTCTACGCCTTCCCGAAGATCGATCCGAAGGTCTGCCCGATCCACAACGACGAAAAATTCGTCCTCGACCTTCTGCTCTCCGAAAAACTGCTGATCGTCCAGGGCACCGCCTTCAACTGGCCATGGCCGGACCACTTCCGCGTAGTGACGCTGCCCCGCGTCGACGACCTTGAGCAGGCCATCGGCCGCATCGGCAACTTCCTCAAGTCGTATCGCCAATAAACGCCCATGGATCTGCAGATCGACGACTTCTACAAGGACTGCGCCAGCGGCCTGCTGCAGCTGTATCAGGTCTTCCCGCGGCGCGTGGCGCTGTATGTGGAGGATCTGATCGGTCCGTCGGAACCGGATGAGTTCGGCCTGCCCAGCAAGCGCCACGAAAGCTGCCTGGGCGCACTCCTCTGGCTCGCGGACGAGGGCTACCTGCGCTTCGACAGCACCATCCACTTCGAGGCGCTGGACCAGGCAGTCCTGACCGAAAAAGGCTTTCTTCGGCTGTCCCGCGCGGTACCCGCCGAGCTGGCCAACCCGGAATCCCTGCCTCCCAGCATCCTGCGGGTCCAGGCCAGCCTGGCGCAGCAATTGCGCGGCGCCCTTCGCAACGCCGATAGCGAACGCCTCGTATGCCTGACTCGGCTAATCTTCGAAAGCAGAGCCGACGCCTCAGGCGACATAGTTTGAAATAGTCCCTGGTTGAATACGCCAGGGCCGCCCCTTATATACCCCGCATACCAAAACGCTTTCCGCCGTGAGGAGACTGTTCCAATCATGATGCGCATTCTGTTGTTCCTGGCCACAAACCTTGCAGTCCTGGTGATTGCCAGCATCACGCTGAAGCTGCTCGGGGTAGACCGCTTTACCGGCCAGAACTACGGCAGCCTGCTGGTCTACTGCGCCGTGTTCGGCTTTGCTGGCTCCCTGATTTCGCTGTTCATCTCCAAGTGGATGGCGAAGATGAGCACCGGCACCGAAATCATCACCCAGCCGCGTACCCGCCACGAGCAGTGGCTGCTGCAGACCGTCGAGCAACTGTCCCGCGAAGCGGGCATCAAGATGCCTGAGGTCGGCATTTTCCCGGCTTACGAGGCCAACGCCTTTGCGACCGGCTGGAACAAGAACGACGCACTGGTAGCCGTAAGCCAGGGCCTGCTGGAACGCTTCTCCCCTGACGAAGTGAAGGCCGTACTGGCCCACGAGATCGGCCACGTGGCCAATGGCGACATGGTCACCCTCGCGCTGGTCCAGGGCGTGGTGAACACCTTCGTGATGTTCTTCGCGCGCATCTTCGGCAACTTCGTCGACAAGGTGATCCTGAAGAACGAAGAAGGCCCGGGTATCGGCTACTTCGTCGCGACGATCTTCGCCGAACTGGTCCTGGGCATCCTCGCCAGCATCATCGTCATGTGGTTCTCGCGCCGCCGCGAATTCCGCGCTGACGAAGCCGGCGCCAACCTGGCCGGCACCAATGCGATGATCGGCGCCCTGCAGCGCCTGCGCGCCGAGCAAGGTGTGCCGGTGCAAATGCCCGACAGCCTGACCGCCTTCGGCATCAATGGCGGCCTGAAGCATGGCCTTGCCGGCCTGCTGATGAGCCACCCGCCGCTGGAAGACCGCATCGAAGCCCTGCGCCGCCGCGGCTGAAACGAATCACACTGACTTGGGCGGCCAACTGGCCGCCCTTTTTTTGCGCATTTGTAGCCGGCGATGCAGGGCCTTGATGGGTTTCGCTTCGCTCTACGCCATCCTACGGACCTCAACGCCAGACACATCCGCCCTGCCGCAGACGAATACCTCTCAGCGCCGTTTCAGGCGAAACACCGGTTCATGCAGACTATCCAGCCCGCGAGAGGCGAACTTCCAGTTTCTCTCCAGTACGTCGCAGCGCTCAAGCATGTCCACCTCCCAGCCGGCCTCCAAATGCCGGCGCACTTCGGCTTCGGGCACCGAGAACGGCGGCCCTTCCAGGCGCGCCTGCTCGTAGTCCAGCGTGACCATCAACCCTTCGCAACAGGCCGGCAGGATGCTTTGCAGATGAGCCACGTAGTCATCACGCATGGCAGGCGGCAGTGCGATCAGTGCAGCGCGATCGTAAAGCGCCTGGCACGGGGCGACATCAGCATGGGTGACGGCGAAGAAATCGCCCTGAAGAATCTCGATGGCACCCGCGCTGTAGCGGCGCAGCACGCCCTGTTGCGACACCTCGGGCACCAACCCCTGCTCGGCGAAGAAATCCTCCACCGCACGCTCGGCCAGTTCCACGCCCAGCACCCGATGGCCCTGCCCTGCCAACCAGACCAGATCCAGGGTCTTGCCACAGAGCGGCACCAGCACCTGGCACCCCTGCGGCAGTCCGAGGCGCGGCCAGTAACGCTCCAGATAAGAATTCACTTCGCGCTGGTGGAAGCCGATCTGGTTCTGCGACCAGCGCGCCTGCCAGAATTGCTCGTCCATGATTCCTCCATCAATTCGATCAAATAGCCCAATAATTTATGCTGGAAGTCGATATATCCAGCCCGGATGATGCCGGAATCCTACCGGAGGAAATCCGAAATGCTACCCAGCCTTTACATCTCCCACGGCTCCCCCATGCTCGCCCTTGAGCCCGGCGAAAGCGGCCCCGCGCTCAAGGCCCTGGCCGAGGCACTGCCACGCCCCCAAGCGATCCTGGTGGTTTCCGCACACTGGGAAAGCAGCCAGTTGCTGCTCAGCGGTAACGCACACCCGGAAACCTGGCACGACTTCCATGGGTTCCCGCCGCCACTCTACGCCGTGCAGTACCCGGCGCCCGGCGCGCCCGAACTGGCGGAGAAAATCGCTGGACTACTGACCGAGGCCGGCCTTCCCGCAGGCATCGACCCGGAACGCCCTTTTGATCACGGCACCTGGGTACCGCTGTCGTTGATGTATCCGCAGGCCGATGTACCCGTGATTCAATTATCCCTTCCCAGTCGACTCGGCCCGGCCTTCCAGACTCGCGTCGGCCAGGCTCTGTCCGGCCTGCGCCAACATGGCGTCTTGCTGGTCGGCTCCGGCAGTATCACCCACAACCTGGGCGAACTGGACTGGCATGCCGGCCCGGAAGTCGTCACGCCCTGGGCCAAGGAGTTTCGCGACTGGATGGTGGAGCGTCTTGAGGCCAACGACGAAGCCGCTCTACACGACTACCGCCGCCAGGCCCCCCATGCCGCGCGCAATCACCCACGGGACGAACACCTGCTACCGCTCTATTTCGCCCGAGGCGCCGGCGAACATTTCAGCCTGGTCCACAGAGGATTCACCCTGGGGGCGCTGGGGATGGATATCTACCGCTTCGATTGAGCAGCAACGACAGAGACTACCCAGCGACCGGGCACAAAAAAGCCTCGCAATGCGAGGCTTTTTCATTTACCGGGTGTATCAGTCTTCGCGATAGCGACGCAGCTTAAGCTGCTTACCCGCCACACGCGTGTCCTTCAGCTTGCCCAGCAGACGCTCGAGGCCCTCTTCCGGCAGCTCGATCAGACTGAAGGTTTCGCGGATCTGGATGCGACCGATGGCCTCTCGAGCAATACCGCCCTCATTGAGGATGGCGCCCAGCAGGTTCTTGGCGGCAATGCCGTCGCGGGTACCCAGGGCAGTGCGGCAGCGTACGCGGCCTTCTGCCAGCGGCATGGGCGCACGGCGCTCGCGGTATTCACCACGCTCACTGCGCTCACCGCCGTCACGCTCACGACGCTCGCGGGGCTGGGCGCTCGGCACCAGCGGCTGCTCACGCTCCACGTCGGCCAGGTTCAGCGCCTGGCCATTGGTGGCGCGCTGCAGCAGTGCGGCAGCCAGGGCACGCGGAGTGCAACCGATGTCGGTAACCAGGCGGTCCAGCAGATCGCCGTACTTGGCATCGGCGTCGGCCACCAGCGGGCTGAGGCTGTTAGTCAGCTTCTTGATGCGTGCATCCAGCACTTGCTGGGCGTTGGGCAGGCGCACCTCGGCCACCTTCTGGCCGGTCACACGCTCGATCACTTGCAGCATGCGACGCTCACGCGGGGTGACCAACAGCAGCGCGCGGCCATCGCGGCCGGCACGACCGGTACGGCCGATACGGTGCACGTAGGATTCCGGGTCGTACGGCATGTCCACGTTGAATACGTGGGTGATGCGCGGCACGTCGATACCACGGGCGGCCACGTCGGTGGCGACCACGATGTCCAGACGGCCATCCTTCAGGGACTCGATGACGCGCTCGCGCTGGTTCTGGGCGATGTCGCCGTTCAGTGCTGCGGCCTTGTAGCCCTTGGCCTCCAGCGCGCTGGCCAGGTCCAGGGTGGCCTGCTTGGTACGCACGAAAGCGATCAGCGCGTCGAATTCCTCGACTTCCAGCAGACGCAGCACAGCAGCAGTCTTCTGGTCAGCATGGACCATCAGGTGAGCCTGCTCGATGCGCGCGACGGTCTGGGTCTTGGCGGCGATCTTGACGTGCTGCGGGTTCCTCAGGTGACGCTCGGCGATCGAACGGATCGACGGCGGCAAGGTCGCGGAGAACAGCACGCTCTGGCGGCTTTCCGGGAGCGCTTCGAAGATCACTTCGAGGTCATCCATGAAGCCGAGCTTGAGCATTTCGTCCGCTTCGTCGAGCACCAGCTGCTGCACGGTAGCGAGCACTTTGTCGTCGCGACGCAGGTGGTCGCACAGACGGCCGGGGGTAGCCACGATCACCTGGGCGCCCTGGCGCAGGGCCTTGAGCTGCGGACCCATGGGCGCGCCGCCGTAGACGGCGACCACGTTCAGGCCGGGCATCTGCTTGGCGTAGGTTTCAAAAGCGGTGGCGACTTGCAGTGCGAGCTCGCGGGTCGGTGCCAGGATCAGCGCCTGCGGCTCTCGTTTGGCCGGATCGATGCGCGACAGGATCGGCAGCGCGAAGGCTGCAGTCTTGCCGGTACCGGTCTGGGCCTGGCCAATCATGTCGTGACCGGCGAGGATCACCGGAATCGATTGGGCCTGGATGGGGGACGGCTCTTCATAGCCAACCGCAGTAATTGCGGCCAGTACATTGGGATGAATGCCGAGCGCGGCGAAAGTGCCGAGTTCCTGGGTCATGGGTCTGCCTCGTGTGCATCCGCAAAGACCCTTGTTCCATGGCTGCACATGCCGTGAAGGACCTTGTGGGTCACCCTGGCAGCCTGGTAGAGAATTTGCGTGATCGCTTTATTGGGAATGGATGAAACGTCAAGGGTAGTCCGCACGGCGGACTTGCAGCCGAAGGCAAAGCGCCTCGGGGAAAACGCAGTACTTGATCGGGGCCGTCAGTTGGCCGGCGCGCATCATACAGGAAATTTCTGGCACGCGTGCAGCTTTTTCGACACCTTTTCTTCCTCCCCGCCAGACGGCGCAAGCCTATGGACAAGCCTGCAGCGCGGGTCTATATCCCACGTGCCCACCCGCCATTCCCACGAAGGAAAGCCATCCATGTCCACCAGCTCTGCCGGCTGCGTCAGCCGTGAAAAGCACGGCCATATCATGCTGATCGGCCTTGATCGAACGTCCAAACGCAATGCCTTCGACCAGGCGATGCTGGACGACCTGGTACTGGCCCTGGGCGAGTACGAACGGGACGACAATGTGCGCTGCGCGCTGATCTTTGCCCACGGAGAAAACTTCACCGCCGGGCTGGACCTGGCCAGTGTCGGTGACACCTTCAGGCAGGGCTGGCAGCTACCGACAGGCGCCATCGACCCCTGGGGCACCTTCGGCGGCCCACGCCTGACCAAGCCGCTGATGGTCGCGGTGCAAGGCTACTGCTACACCATCGGCATCGAATTGATGCTGGCGGCCGACATCAATCTCTGCGCCAGCAACACCCGGTTCGCCCAGATGGAAGTGCAGCGGGGCATTTTCCCCTTTGCCGGGGCCACCCTCCGCCTGCACCAGATAGCCGGCTGGGGCAACGCCATGCGCTGGCTGCTCACCGGAGACGAATTCGATGCCCACGAGGCGTATCGCCTGGGCCTGGTCCAGGAGGTTCTGGCCAGTGAGGACTTGCTGCCACGGGCCATCTGGCTGGCGGAACGGGTAGCCGCCCAGGCGCCCCTGGGGATCAGGGCCACCCTGGCTTCCGCCCACCAGACGCTGGATGAGGGGGAAAAGGCCGCCGCCGCAGCCCTTCCTGCCATGGCGCAGCAACTACTGAATACCGAGGATGCAAAGGAAGGTCTGCGGGCGATGCTGGAAAGGCGGGATGGGCACTTCAAGGGGAAATAGCCGGTTCCGCCGCAGGGGCGCGCTCTTTCGCCCCTACGGCGTTGTCACCCCGCCCACGCAAGCGCTCAACTCGCCGGCCGCACCACGTCCAGCAGCGACTGCAGCGAATAGCCCAGGCTTGGCGCCAGGGCATCAGCCTTGGCCTTGAGGGCCTCACGATCCAGCACCTGGTCCAGGTCGGCGGGCACGAAGAGCACCACGTTGCCCTCCTTCACCGGGCACTCCCAGTAATGACGATGGAAGAGTCCGCGCAGCAGGGCTGCGCCAAGCGGCTTGCCGTCTTCCGCGGCCCACTGGTTGATTACCAGCCAGCCTCCGGGACTGAGGCGTTTCTGGCAGGCCCCCAGGAAATTCCAGGCCAGGTGACCAACGCCTGGCCCCTGGTCGGTGTAGAGGTCGACGAAGATCAGGTCGGCAGGCTCAGTACTACCCAGCAGCTCCAGTGCATCGCCGATGCGTACGTAGAGGCGCGGGTCATCGGTCAGCCCCAGGTACTCCATCGCCAGGCGCGGTACGTCCGGACGCAGCTCGATCACTTCCACATCTTCCAGCGGCAGGAATTTCAGGCAGGCCTGGGTCAGGGTGCCGGCACCCAGGCCGAGGAACAGTGCGTTCTCCGGCGCCGGATGGCACAGCGCCCCAAGCAGCATGGCACGGGTGTAGTCGTACTCCAGCCAGGCGGGATCGGCGGTGAAGACGCAGCTCTGCTCGACCGCCTCACCAAACTCGAGGATGCGGTAGGGACCGACCTCGTAGACGCGGATCACGCCGAAATCATCATGCACTTCCGCGAGCAGGCGCTCCTCGGACATCAAGTCATCACTCCTTCAAGGCCGGCGCTGACAATTCGCACCAACCCGGCGCTACACCGGCGCCTATTGCCATTGAAGCCGGAGCCCATGCTCCCGGCATAATCCAGACCGCGCGCCCCAGGGGGCGAAAACCGCACAAGAATAACAGCGCAGAGGTCGAACCCAGCATGTACGCCATCATCGGCGCCGGCCCCATGGGCCTGTGCAGCGCCCGCCAGTTGCAGAAGTACGGTATTCCCTTCGTCGGCTTCGAGCTGCACGACAATGTGGGCGGACTCTGGGACATCGACAATCCCCACAGCACCATGTACGACTCCGCACACCTGATCTCCTCCAAGCACACCACCGAGTTCAGCGAGTTCCCCATGGCCAGCGAGGTGGCGCCCTATCCGCACCACAGCGAGATGTGCCGCTACTTCCGCGACTACGCCCGGCATTTCGGTCTCGACTCGCATTACCAGTTCAATACCCGCGTAGTCAGCCTGGAGCGCCAGGCCAAGGGCTGGAAGCTGACCAGCGAGCAGAACGGCCAGACCCGCGAATGGCAGTTCGACGGCGTACTCATCGCCAACGGCACCTTGCACAAACCCAATCGTCCTAACCTGCCCGGCCAGTTCGAGGGTGAACTGCTGCATTCGGCGGACTACCGTTCCCCCGCGATCTTCGAAGGCAAGCGCGTCCTGCTGGTGGGTTGCGGCAACTCGGCATGCGACATCGCCGTAGACGCCGTGCACCGCGCCCGCTCGGTGGACCTCTCGGTACGCCGCGGCTATTACTTCCTGCCCAAGTTCCTGCTGGGCCGCCCCATCGACACCTTCGGCGGTGCCATCCGCCTGCCGCGACCGCTCAAACAGCGCCTGGATGCCGCACTGGTGCGCGCACTGATCGGCAAACCCTCCGACTACGGCCTGCCGGACCCGGATTACAAGCTGTACGAATCCCATCCGGTGGTGAACTCCCTGGTCCTGCATCACCTCGGCCATGGCGATATCAAGCCGCGCCCGGACATCACCGGCGTAGACGGTCGCCGCGTGACCTTCAGCGACGGGCGTCAGGCCGAGTACGACCTGATCCTGCAGGCCACCGGCTACAAGCTGGACTACCCCTTCATCGAACGCAGCGAGCTGAACTGGCCTGAGCGCGCTGGCGCCCCGCAGCTTTACCTGAACATCTTCCATCCCGAGTACGACGACCTCTTCATGATGGGCATGGTCGAAGCCTCGGGCCTGGGTTGGCAGGGCCGCGCCGAACAGGCCGAACTGGTCGCCCTGTACATTCGCCAGCACCAGGCCGGCAGCCCGGCGGCCCGATCCTTCCAGCAACTCAAGCGCGAACGCGCCGCCCTGCGCCTGGACGGCGGCTACCAGTACCTGGAACTCGAACGCATGGCCTACTACGTACACAAGGACAGCTACCGCGCGAGCGTTGCCCGACACAGCGCCGAGCTGCGCAAGGAGCTGGCCTCCGGTGGCGAAGTCATGACTGCCCACGGTATGGCCTGACGCGGAGACAAATGATGGCAGTGGTCCTGATCACCGGCGCCGCCAGCGGCCTCGGCTGGGAGCTGGCGCGCGCCAGCCACGCACGCGGCGACACCCTGCTGCTGACTGACCTGGACGCCAGCGGCCTGGCCGTACGGGTCGCCGAACTGGGCGACGAGCGAGTCCTCGGCATAGCGGGCGACATCACGGACGGTGGCGTCCATAGGCAACTCGTCGAAGCGTGCCACCTGCGCTTCGGCCGCCTCGACCTGTTGATCAACAACGCTGGCATCACCCACCGCTCACCCACCCTACGCACCGAGCCGCAGGTGCTGCGCCGGGTGATGGCGGTGGACTACCACGCGCCGCTGGAACTGACCCTGGCCACCCTGCCACTGCTGCGCGAAAGCGGTGGCCAGGTGGTTGCCATCGGCTCGATGGCGGGCTGGATGCCGGTGCTCGGACGCGCGGGTTACTGCGCCGCCAAGAGCGCCCTGACCCAGGCCTTCGAAGTGCTGCGCGCGGAAATCGCCCGTGACGGCGTGGGCCTGCTGATGGTCTATCCGAGCTTTCTCGATACCCCCATCGAGCGCAACGCCCTCGGCGGCGACGGACGCCCGGCACAGCACGCGCGCTCGACCATCGGCAAGGTACGCCGCGCCGACTGGATGGCTGGCGAAATCCTCAAGGCCGTCGACCGCCGCGGCCAGAGGCTGTTCCCTGATCGCGGCAGTTGGCTCGCCAGCCTGTTGTGGCGGTTGGCACCGGCCTTCTACCACCGGCAGATGAGCCGACGCTTCGCCGGGGACCTGGGGTGATGGAAACCGCCTGGCTGGCATTGGGTGGGTTCATTCTCCTGGCCTACACACTGGAAGCCGTCACCGGCTTCGGCAGCACCATCGTCGCCCTGTCGCTGGGCGCCCTGCTGCTGCCGATCCATGATCTGCTGCCGGTGCTGGTACCGCTGAACATCCTCATGAGCGGCTTTCTCGCCTGGCGCCATCGACATCTGGTGCAGTGGCGCCTGCTGCTGGGGACCGTCCTGCCCGGCATGCTCATCGGCACGCTGGTCGGCTATGGCCTGCGGCCCTGGCTGGAAGACGGCGCGATGAAACTGGGTTTTGGCGTGCTGATCCTCTGGTTCGCCTTGCGCGAACTGCTGCGCAGCCGGCCACGGGGCCATACGCCTGGCTGGATGACCCGGCTGCAAACCGGCGCAGCGGGCATCAGCCATGGCCTGTTCGCCTCGGGCGGGCCGCTACTGGTGCATGCCCTGGCCGGCACCGAGCTGGACAAGACGCGGCTGCGCGCCACGCTGCTGTGCGTCTGGTTCGGCCTGAACAGCCTGCTCACCCTGGCGTTCCTGCTGGACGGCAGCCTGGCCCCGGCGCTGCCCCGAGTCGCAACCTATGCGCCGTTGCTCATCCTCGGCGTGGTGGCCGGGGAGTATCTGCACAAACGCCTGGCCGAAAGGCATTTCCGCACCGCCATCCACCTGCTGCTCTGCCTCTGCGGCGCGTTGCTCTGCTACCGCGCCTAGCGCTGCTTTCGGGCCTTTCGGTTACCATGGCTCATCTACCGCAAGCAGCCGTATCGAGACCCTGATGAGCAGCCAAGAATGGAGCCCTGAAAGCTGGAGGGACAAACCCATCCAGCAACAGCCCGAGTACCCGGACGCCGCCAAGCTGGCGCATGTCGAGCAGACGCTGGCAAGCTACCCGCCGCTGGTGTTCGCTGGCGAAGCGCGCGAGCTGCGCCGGCAGTTCGCCGAGGTCACCGAAGGCCGCGCCTTCCTGCTCCAGGGCGGCGATTGTGCGGAAAGTTTCGCCGAGTTCTCCGCCGCGAAGATCCGCGACACCTTCAAGGTGCTGCTGCAAATGGCCATCGTCATGACCTTCGCCGCCGGTTGCCCGGTGGTGAAGGTGGGCCGCATGGCTGGCCAGTTCGCCAAGCCGCGCTCCTCCGGCAACGAAACCCAGGGCGACATCACCCTACCCGCCTACCGGGGCGACATCGTCAACGGCATCGGCTTCGACGCCGCCAGCCGCATACCGGACCCGGAACGCCTGCTGCAGGCCTACCACCAGGCCACCGCCACCCTCAACCTGCTGCGCGCCTTCGCCCAGGGCGGTTTCGCCGACGTGCACCAGGTGCATCAGTGGAACCTCGACTTCATCGCCAACTCGGCACTGACCGAAAAGTACAGCCAACTGGCGGGTCGCATCGACGAGTCCCTGGCGTTCATGCGTGCCTGCGGCCTGGACAGCGCGCCGCAACTGCGCGAAGCCAGCTTCTTTACCGCCCACGAAGCCCTGCTGCTGAACTACGAACAAGCCTTTGTGCGCCGCGACAGCCTCACCGGCAGCTGGTACGACTGCTCCGCGCACATGCTCTGGATCGGCGACCGCACCCGCCAGTTGGATGGGGCCCATGTGGAGTTCCTGCGTGGCGTCGGCAACCCCATCGGGGTCAAGGTCGGACCGAGCATGGACAGCGAGGAGCTGATCCGCCTGATCGACATCCTCAACCCGGACAACGACCCCGGCCGCCTCAACCTGATCGTGCGCATGGGCGCAGAAAAGGTCGGCGAGCACCTGCCGCGCCTGATCCGCACCGTCGAACGTGAAGGCCGCAAAGTGCTGTGGAGCTCCGACCCGATGCACGGCAACACCATCAAGGCCTCCAGCGGCTACAAGACCCGCGACTTCGCCAGCATCCTCGGCGAGGTGAAGCAGTTCTTCGATGTGCACCAGGCCGAAGGCAGCCACGCCGGCGGCATCCACATCGAAATGACCGGGCAGAACGTCACCGAATGCATCGGCGGTGCCCGCCCCATCACCGAAGACGGCCTCTCCGACCGCTACCACACCCACTGCGACCCGCGCCTGAACGCCGACCAGTCCCTGGAACTGGCCTTCCTGATCGCCGAGACGCTGAAGCAGATACGCCGCTAGGACTGCGCTTTTCCTGTTGGGGGCCAATTCATTCGCCCCCAACAGGAAAGAGATCACGCCAGGCGCGCCTGCAGCCGCATCGTTCCCGGCCGGCGGCAAGTCACTGCCACCTCGCCGAGCCCCAGCCACCTCGCCATTTCCTGCAGATTGTCTGCCAATGCCTGCATGCCGGCCTCACTGAGGCCGTGTTCTTCCTCGTGCAGGGCATGCACCGCCAGGCGGTCCTGGGCGCGCTCGGCGCGCAGGTCGACACGCGCGGCCAGGCGCTCGTCATGCAGGAACGGCAACACGTAATAGCCATATTGGCGCTTGTGCTGCGGTGTGTAGATTTCCAGGCGGTAGCGGAAGTCGAACAGGCGCTCGGTACGCGCCCGCTCCCAGATCAGCGAATCGAAGGGCGACAGCAGCGTGCTGGCCCTGACCTTGCGAGGCACCTTGGGTTCACCCAGGCAGTAGGCGGGCTGCTTCCAGCCATCGACCCGGGCCTGATGCAGCTCGCCCTCCTCCACCAGTTCGGCCAGCCGAGCCTGGCTGTCGCTGGTCTCCAGACGGTAGTAGTCGCGCAGGTCACGCTCGGTGGCCACGCCGAGCGCCTGGGCGGCACGCAGCAGTAACTGGCGCTGGGCATCGGCTTCAGGCATTTCCGGCCGGTTCAGGATGTCGGCGGGAATCACTCGCTCCGGCAAGTCGTAGAGGCGCTCGAAACCTCGACGCCCGGCAACTGTCACTTCTCCGGCAGCGAACAGCCATTCCATTGCGTGCTTTTCCGCGCTCCAGTCCCACCAGGGCCCGGCGCGCTCCTCACGGGTACTCAGCGCACCGGCGCCCAACGCACCTTGCTCACGCACCGCCTGCAGCACTCGCTGGATCACCTCCTGTTGCTCGAAGCCAAAGCGCGCCAGTTGCTGATAGATGCCCTGCCCCCTGGCCGCCCGGCGCATGCGCCAACGCATCAGCGGATAGAGCTCCAGCGGCAACAGCGAGGCCTCATGGCCCCAGTACTCGAACAACGCCCGACGCCGGGGCTTGCCCCAGGCCAGGTCGTCCAGCAGCTCACGGTCATAGTGTCCCAGGCGGGAAAAGGCTGGCAGGTAATGAGAGCGCACCAAGGCGTTCACCGAGTCGATCTGCACCACCCCAAGCGCGTCCAGTTGTGCCCGCAGTTGCCCATGACGAATGGCGCCGCGTGGCGCACGAGCGAACCCCTGTGCCGCCAGGGCCAGGCGACGGGCTTCGGGAAGGGAAAGGCTCAGGGTCATAGGGCTCCGTGCCGGTAGGGGAACAACGCTTCACAGTAGCATCAGCCTGCCTGGCTTTCGCGCTCCAACTCGAAGGGAGCAAAGGGTACGGACTGATCCGGGGCGAGGAAGGTCTGACGGAAGGTGAAGGCTTCCGGCGTGGGGCCAGCGTCACGCAACTGCGCCAGGCGTTGAGCGGCCTCGTGGACATCGGGTCTATGCCCCTTTGGCACCCACCAGAGCACCTGATGCGCGCTGGAAACCCGCTCGAACCACTCCTTGCGCCGGCGCAGCATCTCGACATGAGCGGAGCGGTAGACGAAATCAGTAAGGCTGGCCACATCGCGCCAAACCGAGAGATTGACCAGCACCTCAGGACCGAAGGGCCGGATTGCAGTGGCATCGCCCTCCTCGTCCTGCATCCGCCAGACGAAGCCCGGCGCACGGTCGGCCAGGGCGTTTACCGGTTCCAGGTTGGCGACGAAATCAGCCATGACCGGAGAATCCAGAGGCGCCTTCATCGTGGCGATGTTCAATTGGGCGAGTTCGTGGGTATTCGACATGGGTTTGTTCCGTTGAGTCCATCCGTATAGATTGCGGCCCGCCCTGCGCTTCACCGGTGGCGGGCCGCCTCTGTGTTTCACTTCTTCAGTGGGTCTTCCCAGAAGTGACGCTCGCTTTCTTCCATCACATCGGCGCGGGACAGCCCGATGTCCTTGAGCATGTCGTCGCTCATCCGTGATAGCTGTTCACGCTCATATGCCAGTTGCTCCCAGCGTCTGACCTTATGCCAGGCAGCGGCGAGCCAGCTTTCCCGATGAGGCTCGAAACGAGCATGTTGCGACGTACCGATAAAGCCGTGTTGACCTTTCATCTTGGTGCCCTCCCAGTGGGGATGGCGCCAGTTTCCACTCGGGCCTATGATCAATCCAACGAATGTTTCTTATGCCTTGCATCTCAGGATTTGATGAATGAACTACCCTGCCATCGATACCGAATTGCTGCGTACCTTCGTCGCCATCGCCGATTACGGCGGCTTCACCCGCGCAGCGGAAATGGTCAACCGTACCCAGTCGGCCGTGAGCATGCAGATGAAGCGGCTGGAAGAAGATGTACTGCAACGCACGGTGTTCGAGCGCGATGGCCGCCAGGTCAGGCTCACTGCCGAAGGGCAGATCCTGCTGGGTTACGCGCGGCGCATCCTCAAGCTCCACGGCGAGGTGATGAACACCCTGCGTCAGCCGCATATGGTGGGTTCGGTGCGCATCGGCACACCGGATGACTACGTGATGCGCTTCCTGCCGGGCATCCTTTCGCGCTTCGCCCAGGCCTATCCGCTGGTGCAGGTGGAAGTGCATTGCGAGTCCACCTCCCAGTTGCTACAGCGCCAGGACCTTGACCTTTCCATCGTCACCCGCAAGCCCGGGGACGATATCGGTGAATTCCTGCGCCAGGAACGTTTCGTCTGGGCCGAGGCCATCGGCTTCAGCCCTCATGAGCAGACGCCCCTGCCCCTGGCCATGTTCAACAGCGACTGCTTTTGCCGCGCCTGGGCCTGCAACGCCCTCGACGCCATGGGCCGTGAATACCGTGTCGCCTACACCAGCCCGAGCCTGTCGGCCCTCATGGCGGTAGTCAGTGCCGGCCTGGCCGTGACCGCGCAACTGCAAAGCCTGATTCCCCCCGAGATGCGCATTCTCGGCGAAGCGGAAGGCCTGCCCCAACTACCCCTGTGCAACATCATGCTGCTGCGCAACGAGCGCCATCAGTCGCCGGTGACCGAGACCCTGGCCGAACACATCATCGAAGGCTTCCGAATCTGACGCCAAAGGTGCCGTCAGTGCCGATGGAATCCCCGAAGCGGATTTCCATCGGTCAAGACTCAGCTCAACGCAAGCATCCCTGCACACAACAGCAGGAAAGCGCAGAACAGCGAACGCAGTACCCGCTCCGGCAAAGCATGGGCCAGGCGCACGCCCCAACTGATGCTGAGCAGGCCGCCCATCGCCAGCGGCAAACCCATGGCCCAGTTCACGTGATCGTGCAGGCCGTAGGTGACCAGGGTCACCGCAGTGCTGGGCGCAGCCAGCGCCAGGGAAAGCCCTTGGGCCACTACCTGGCTGGTGCCAAATACACTGGTCAGAACCGGCGTGGCGATCACCGCGCCCCCCACCCCGAACAGGCCACCGGCCGCACCCGCTACGCCGCCCAGCAACCCCAGCCAGGGCCAAGGCTGGCGCAACTCTGCGCTCGCCTGAGTCTTGGCCATGAACATCCGCGCAAAGTTGTAGGCCGCCAAGGCCAGCAGGAAACCAACGAAGGCCAAGCGCATGCGCTCGGCGTCTACCCCCACTGCGAACAGCGAAGCCAACCAGGCGAAACCAACGCTGGTCGCCGCCAGCAGCATGGCGTAGCGAGGATCGATGCGGTTGCGCTGGTGATAGCGCCATAACGCCAGCAACACGTTGGGCACCACCATCACCAGGGCCGTGCCCTGGGCGAGTTGCTGGTCGAGGCCGAAGAGTACGCCCAGGGCGGGAATGGCGATCAGCCCGCCGCCGATGCCGAAAAGCCCACCCAGGGTACCGAGCAGCGCGCCCAGCACGATATTCAAAGCAAAAGCCCAGAGATCCATGGCGCCTCCCTATCAGATGGAAGCGGATGCTACGCCCGCGTCGTTGCCACGGAAACGCACAGCGACGCACAATGGCTTTGCGTAATTCGCATAGGCAATCCGAATGAACCCCGACGCCCTCACCGAACAGCTGGCCCTTTTCCTGGACGTGCTGGAGACCGGCAGCTTTTCCGCCGCAGCCCGGCGCCACCCGCTCACGCCCTCGGCCGTGGCACGGCGCATCGACGCCCTGGAGCGTGCCTTGGGCAGCAGTCTTTTCGTGCGTAGCACCCATGCGGTGAAGGCCACTCCGGCCGGCCTGGCCTTTGCCGAACGAGCAAAGCGGGTGTTGGCAGAACTACGCCTGGCTCGCGCCGAGGCGGTGTCCCTGAGCAGCGTACCCGAGGGCTTGATTCGCATCGATGCGCCCGCCCCGTTCGGCCGCCGCCACCTGGCGCCAGCCATTGCCGAATTTCTCACCGCCTATCCCGGGCTCGACGTGCAGTTGCGGCTGATCGACAGCTTCATCGACATGCAGGGCGAAAACCTCGGCCAGGTGGACCTGGTGCTGCGCATCGGCCCCCTTGCCGATAGCCGCCGGGTGGCCACACCGCTGGCGCCCTTGGTGCGGATACTCTGCGCCAGCCCGGAATACCTGCGGCGGCACGGCATTCCCCGTGACCCGCGCGAACTACCTGAGCATGACGACCTCGACTGGGATGCCCTGGCACCGCCCTATGCCTGGCGCTTCGAGGTAGATGGCAAGTTGCAGCATATCCGTCCGGGACGCATGCGCTTGGCCGCGAACAACGCCGAAGCGCTGCTCTTCAGCGCCGCGGCGGGGCTCGGTATCGCCCACTTGCCGACCTGGCTGATCAGCGAACATCTGGTGCGCGGAGAACTGGTACCGCTGTTCTGCGAAAACGGCCTGCCGGCGCCGGAGCCCAGCGGCATCTACGCCTTGCGCCTGGAAGGAGAAGCCAGCTCGAGAAGCCGATTGATGCTGGAATTCCTGAAGAATCGCTTCGGCCCGGTACCGCCCTGGGACCTCGCCCTGGGCGGCCTGGGCTGGGCCTGATCAGCGTGGCAATTGCACCACGCGGGTGGCTGCCAGCCGATCATGCAGGCAGCGACGGTCTGCGCGGAAAATGAACAGGTAATCCACCAGCACCAGAAACATGCCGACGATCGGGACATACGCGAGCAACCACCAGACCAGGTAACGCTTGAGCAACAGGCTGCCCAGTTCCGGCACCTGGCCATTGAGGTCGACGATGGCAATCTTCAGCAGCCGCTTGCCGAGGGTCTGGCCGTAGGTCTTGAGAAAGTGGCCGTTGACCAACAGGAAGACTGCCACGCCAACCACCAGGCTCAGCAGTTGTTGGCCCAGACTCGGCTCGATGCCTTGCTGGGCGGCCGCGAAGGTCCCGGAGAAGTACGCCACAGGTACGGTCACCACGCTCATGATCAGACCATCGATCAACGCGGCACCCAAGCGCGTCCAGCGCGAGGCGAGCAAGGGCTCGGCGACACTGCTGACCGTGAGTTCCGCCTGAGGCACCTGATAGGGATTTTGCAGGTTGTCCATGATGCAGTCCTTGCAGAGATTGACCGGGAAATTGTGGCGCCTGATGAAGGCATTGCAAGGACGCACGGTCAGCGATGGAAAGAATGAATTTTGCCCACGAAAGGCTTGCGCGCTAAATTGGTCGCCATCACCGTCTCTGGAGACCCGCCATGTCTACGCCTCCCTGCAAGGAACTGCTGCTCGACAACCAGCTCTGCTTCGCCCTCTATTCCACCTCCCTGATGATGACCAAGGTGTACAAACCCCTGCTCCAGGAGCTGGGCCTGACCTATCCACAGTACCTCGCCATGATGGTGCTCTGGGAAGGCGACGGCATCACCGTGGGAGAAATCAGCAATCGCCTGCTCACCGATCCCGGCTCCCTGACCCCGCTGCTCAAGCGCCTGGAAGCCGAAGGGCTGATCACCCGCACGCGCAGCAGCAAGGATGAACGCGTAGTCGAGTTGCGCCTCACCGAACAGGGTCGAGCCCTGCAAGAGAAAGCCAAGACTGTACCCGCCTGTATCATCGCCGCTTCCGAACGCTCCACCGAGCAGTTGGGTAGCCTCAAGGACGAACTGGTGTCGCTGCGCAGCAGTCTGGGAAAGGCCGTCTAACGGCCTTATTCCTGAATCTTCAGGTCACTATTCCAAAATTCTCCAACAAATATCTTGCGCGCTAACTAAATCGCGTTTAATTTCCACCTCACGCACTTACTTAGCGCGCAAACTTTTAGACATCAAAGCAAACGACAGATAGAGGAACCCACCATGAAATCGATAAGCACCCTCGTTGCCGGCAGCCTGCTCGCCCTCTCCGTCAGCCATGCCTTCGCTGCCGGCAGCCCGGGCGTGGAACGCAACACCCAGGCCTTCCTCGAAGCCCTGGCGGCAGGTGGCGGCCAGCCCCTGGAAACCTTGGCACCCAAGGATGCGCGTGCGGTACTGGTGGGCGCGCAGGCCAGCGTGAAACTGGAACTGCCGAAGGTCGATGTCAGCCAGAAGACCATCGAAGCCGATGGCCAGAAGATCGACCTCACCATCGTCCGCCCAGCCGGCGCTAAAGGCACCCTGCCGGTGTTCATGTTCTTCCACGGCGGTGGCTGGGTGCTGGGGGATTACCCGACCCACGAACGCCTGATCCGTGACCTGGTGGCCAACTCCGGCGCCGTGGCGGTTTATGTGAACTACACGCCCTCCCCCGAAGCCAAGTACCCGACCGCGATCAACCAGGCTTACGCCGCCACCAAGTGGGTGGCAGAGCACGGCAAGGAAATCGGTGTGGATGGCAACCGTCTGGCGGTGGCCGGCAACAGCGTGGGCGGCAACATGGCCGCAGTCGTCAGCCTGATGGCCAAGGATAAGGGCACGCCGAAGATCCGCTTCCAGGCCCTGCTGTGGCCAGTCACGGACGCAAGCTTCAACAACGCATCCTACAACCAGTTCGAGAACGGCCACTTCCTCACCCGCAACATGATGAAGTGGTTCTGGGACAGCTACACCACCGACCCGCGCCAGCGCGCCGAGATCTACGCCTCGCCGCTGCAGGCCTCGACCGAGCAACTGAAAGGCCTGCCGCCGGCCCTGGTACAGACCGCGGAGTTCGATGTACTGCGTGATGAAGGCGAAGCCTACGCCCGCAAGCTGGACGCCGCTGGCGTGGAAGTCACTTCCGTGCGCTACAACGGCATGATCCACGACTTCGGCCTGCTCAACGTGCTGGCCAAGGTCCCAGGCACCCGCGCCGCGATGCAGCAAGCCGGCGAGGCGATCAAGGAACACCTGAAGTAAGAACTGGCAGCAGAAACGAAAAAGCCCGCTTTCGCGGGCTTTTTCCTGTCTCGCTAAAAGGCTCAGGCCTTGACGCGGGACTTGTACTCGCCAGTGCGGGTATCGATTTCGATGGAATCACCGATTTCGCAGAAGGCGGATACTTGCAGCTCGGCACCGTTGTTCAGGCGAGCGGTCTTCATGACCTTGCCGGAAGTGTCGCCACGGACGGACGGCTCGGTGTAGGCGATCTGGCGAACGATGGTGGTCGGCAGTTCGACGGAGATCACGCGATCGTTGTAGAACACGGCTTCGCAGACGTCGGTCATACCGTCTTCGATGAAGGTCAGCACGCCTTCCAGGTCGGCCTTTTCGATCTCGTACTGGTTGAACTCGGGGTCCATGAACACGTACAGCGGGTCCGCGAAGTAGGAGTAGGTCACTTCCTTGCGTTCGAGGATGACCGGCTCCAGCTTGTCGTCGGCCTTGAATACGGTCTCGGTGCCAGCGCCGGTCAGCAGGTTCTTCAGCTTCATCTTGACGACTGCGCTGTTACGGCCGGATTTGTTGAACTCGGCCTTTTGGATGACCCAGGGAGCGCCATTGATGTTGGCGACTTGGCCGGCGCGGAACTCTTGAGCGGTTTTCATACGAATATCCGATGTGGATGAGTGACAAAAAACAGGCCGCGTATCATAGCGAATTTGTACAAAACTGCACCAGACCCGTCGCGAGATCAGTGCGCGCGGCCTGTTGGACGCACCAGCGCTCGGCATGCTGCGCGATCTCCGGCCAGTGCGTCGACAGCGTGTTCCAGGCCTCGCCCATGCCTTCGCCTCGGTTCCAGGCGCGCCAGGCTTCGGTCAGCGCGGTAGCCGCGGCCGGCGACAAGCCCTGGCAATAGAGGCCGAGAAACGCCTCCAGTTTGTCCCAATGGGCATTCTCGTCCTGCTTGTAGATATGCCAGATCAGCGGACGCGCGGCCCATTGGGCACGGACAAAGGAATCCTCGCCGCGCACCGCATTGAGATCGCAGCACCAGAGAATCCGGTCGTAATCGTCCTGGCTGACGAAAGGCAGGACCTGGATCACCAGTTGGCCCCGACGGAAACGGCTGCCCGCGCTCACCCTATCCTCCCCCAGCCAACGAGCCAGGTCCGCCAGCACCCGACCAACGGGCACCAGCAATTGCACCGGTCGAGGGCTTGCCGCCAACGCGTCCATCCACCCGGCCAGACTGGCGTTCTCGTAGGCAAAGAGTGAAATCAGCAGTGCGTCCTCTTCCAGTTCCACGCCCAGCGTTTCGAGGAAAGCCCGGCGCGCCTGCGGGTCAGCCTGGAAGGCCTGGCGGTGCTCCATCAGGGCAGCCTCCCGCAGCAAGCCCCCGGTGCCATCGAAAAATCCAGGGAAATAGAAGACCTTCTGCAATCCGTTGGGCTGGAAAGACGGCAGCCCGTGGCAACCGGCCACCCAGTCTTCGGCGCTGAGGTACTCCAGATTCAGCCAACGGGGCGCATTCGCCCTGGCGGCCATTGCTTCCAGGTAGGGCTCAGGCAGCTGGCACGCGAAGGCTTCGATCACCACATCCGCTGGCTCCGCCGGTTGCCAGTCGCGCTGCCAGTGGCGAATTTCCACGCCCTGCTGCCACTGGCTTTCCGCCTCGGGATCGGCCTGGGGACAGAGCGGCGCGAAAACCGCCGGCTCATCCACCCAGAGGCGCACCACTTGGCCATGCTCGGCCACCAATTGGCGCGCCAGGCGCCAGGTCACGCCGATATCGCCAAAGTTGTCGACGACGTTGCAGAAAATGTCCCACTTCACGATGCGGCTTCCAGCAGAAAACCGCAGTTTAACCAAGACACCGGGCGCACAAACAAAATGCCCGCCATAAAGGCGGGCCAAGGGAGCATGGTGCCGAAAAAGGATTGCGTGGAGCCTCAGGCCAGCAGCGCGTGCGGGCTGTGCTGGCGGCGGGCCAGTTCCAGGTGCCAGATTGCCTTGCTGGCGCCAGCGGCCTCGCGGGAGGTGAAGGGGCCGGAACGCATCACGCCGTCCACCACCACGAACCAGCAGGCTATATGACCATCAGCCCGGAGCGTTTCCGGAACCGCTGTACCGACCAGGGACATGACATCGACGTGGGACATGGCCTCACCTCCTTCGCTTCACATGCTGCAAAGACTATGGGGCGGGCCGGACCAATAGAAATCAGTTGCCTCAATAGTGGCTATCCATATCAGCAATTGGGCGCCTGTGCGCAGACTGGACAGCACCGAATTGGTGCGTCTAGATTGATGGCTCATGGCCATTGGTCATGAATCATTCCCTTCGACAGGACGTCAATCCATGCTCGCCCTCGCCTGCCCCACCTCTTTGTCCGCCCTGTGCGCCGCCCCTTGCCAGCTCAGCGCAAGGCGCTTGCCATGAACAGCTCGATCAAGCGTTTCTTCAATGACCTCAGCGTTCGCCAGAAGCTGCTGACCGGATTCGGCCTGGTACTCGCCATCACCCTGCTCGTGGCCTGGACCAGCTGGCGCGCACTGGAAGGCGCCCTGCACCGCTTCGACATCCTGCTACGGGTCAACGACATCGATACCAAGCTCTATCAGGTGCGCCAGCACGAGAAGGACTTCATCATTCGCAGTGACGAGCAGGCCATCAGCAGTGCACTGCAGCTTATCGGGGAGATTCAGGGCATCGCCGACAGCACCCTGAAGGTGATGACCATCCCCAGGACCATCGACCTGATGAAGCAGATCCAGGCGGATCTCGGCCAGTACCAGCAGAAGCTGACCGGCCTTGCGGATATGGAGAAAAACAAGCGCAGCGCCCAACAGAACATGGAGCAGGCCGCCCGTGAGGCGCTCAAGCAGTTCGATGAGCTGGAACAGCGCCTCACTGAAGCGGCCTTGCAACAGATCCGCCAGAGCGGCGACGAGAATGGCATTCGCGCCCTGGAAAGCGCGACCCACGCCTCCGGCATGGCCAAGGATGTGCTCACCGCGCGGCGCCATGAAAAGGACTTCGTCATGCGCGGCGACGACCAGTACGCCGGCAAGCTCAATGCCCTGTTCGATGCCCTCGACAGCCGGGCCAATGAACTGGCCGGCAGGATCATCGAGCCGAGCGCCCGCGAGGACCTTGATGCGGCACGCAAGCAGATCGAGCGCTACCGCAGCGAATTCGCCAACCTGCGCCAGAGCATCCAGCTCCATGCCGACTCTGAAATCGAACTCAATACCCGTGCTTCGGGCATTTCCGACTCCTCCACCGATGCATTGAACATGCAGATGCAGTTGCTGGAAGCCGACGCCCACCAAGCCAAGACCATCCTGGCCACCGCGGCCGCCATCGGCTTTGTGGTGGGGCTGCTATCGGCCCTGCTGATCGCCCAACTGATCGTGGTGCCCCTGCGCCAGGCGGTTAGCCAGGCACGCAAGGTCGCGGCCGGTGATCTGACCTCGGATATCCGCAGCGACCGCAAGGATGAGCTGGGTCAGTTGATGCAAGCCATGCAGGACATGACCGAGAGCCTGCGCAGCCTGCTCAAGCGCCTCAGCAGCGGCATCGAACAACTGGCCACCGCCGCCGAAGAGATGTCCGCCGTGACCGAGCAGACCAGCGCTGGCGTCACCCAGCAAAAGATGGAAACCGAGCAAGTGGCCACTGCCATGCACCAGATGGTCACCACCGTCCAGGACGTCGCCCGCAACGCCGAATCCGCAGCCGATTCTGCCGGCCACGCCGATCGCCAGGCGCAGCATGGCACCCTCGTCGTCCAGCAGGCCATCGAACGCATCGAGAACCTGGCACATGCCATCGAGCAATCCGCAGGTGCCATCGAGCGGCTCAAGCACGACAGCACCAACATCGGTACGGTGCTCGATGTGATCAAGAGCATCGCCGAACAGACCAACCTGCTCGCACTCAATGCCGCTATCGAAGCGGCCCGGGCCGGAGACGCCGGACGCGGCTTCGCCGTGGTGGCCGACGAAGTACGCGCCCTCGCCCGCCGCACCCAGGAATCGACCACCCAGATCGAGCAACTGGTCAGCACACTGCAGGACGGCGCCCAGGGCGCAGTGGACATGATGGGCCGCAGCCGCACCCAGGCCGGCCAGACCGTAGAAGCCGCCAAGGAAGCCGGCAACGCCCTGCTGGCGATCAACACTTCGGTGTCCAACATCCAGCAGCTCAACCAGCAGATCGCGACTGCTGCCGAGCAGCAGAGCGCCGTGGCGGAAGAGATCAATCGCAGCGTCACCAGCATCCGGGACGTAGCCGAGCAATCCGCTGCTGCGACTGAAGAGACCTCGGTCGCCAGCGTGGACCTCGCCCGACTCGGCACAGAGCTGCAAACCGAAGTCGGCCGCTTTCGTCTGGCCTGAATGCAAAAGCCCCCTGTCCGCTCGCGCGGACAGGGGGCAACCAGAGACAGTACAGCGGCTTCAACAGGGGGTCCGGTTGCCCAGGGCCCCAACCACCACCGGCAGCCCGTTGGCGAGGCCGGCCGCGCCGCATCGCGACATGCGGCTGCGGGCCTATCGCATCCTCGGCACGCTGTGCTGCCGAGCGGCAAGGTCCCTGGTGGTGACCGCCTCGCGACCCTGCGAGCTTTCCTCATCATCCTTGAGTGACCTTGGCAATTCGTGGATTGCGGCCTACCATAAACACGTTTCGCACACCATGCAAACACGATAAGTGAGCCAAGGACGATTCATTCCGTCATTAAGATTCGCGGCATGAACACGCTTGGATCGCGCATTGCGCACTACAGAAAGCTGAAAGGACTCTCACAGCAGGCCCTGGCCAACGAGTGCGGGTGGGAATCACAGTCCCGTATCGGCAATTACGAGCGGGATACCCGCGAGCCCTCGTTCGAAGACCTCAGGCGAATCGCCAAGGCGCTGGAGGTATCGCTCAACGACCTGCTCAATTCCGTCATGCAGATTGCCGAATCCAAAGATGGCCGCTACGGCCCCACACAGCCCCTCAGCCCACGCTCACGCCAGGTGCTGGAGCGGCTCACGCTTGCCGCCAACGAAGGTCGCCTGGTCGAGCAGGATCTGATCCTGTTGGAACAGATCGCCCGTCGCCTGGAAAAGTCCGACGACTGATTCGAGTCGACCCTTTGCACCGGCTACCTGTCTCATGGACATGGGGTGTCCGATCCCCGTGCATCGTGAGGTACCGCCCATGCTTGCCAACGTAATGAAGATCGCCTTGCTGGCCGTCATACTCGCCAGCAGCAGCGGCTGCATCATCCATCACTTCGATGACGACCATCACCGTGGAGGCTGGGACGGCCGCCACGGACACGATGACAAAGACCGGGACGGTCACAGGAAAGGCCACCGCTGAACTGCAGGGAGCCATGCGGTCGCAGGGCTCTTGATGAATCTTCTGCATCGTCAGCGGCCAGGTGTATAGTCGAAAACCCCGGCCTCCCAGCGAGCGGTCGCCCATGGCTGCTTCCTCTCCCGGAATGTCCAGACGCCACGTGCTCACGGCCTTCGCCGCCCTCGGCGCCGCCCTGGCCATGGGCGATGCCCTGGCCACGCGGATCGACGTGACACTGCGGCCCCGACACCTCCATGCCCGCCTGCTCAACCGCGATCGCCACCTGCGCCTGGAACGCCCAGCCTCCGGCGAAGTCGTCACCTTCTGCTACTTCCGCAAGGGCAAGGGCTGGGATCTGGAAGGCTATCGCCAGGGCTGCCGCATCCTGCGGGACGTGAAATACCGGAGTACGGTGAAGGTCAACGTCAAATTGCTGGACCTACTCTTCCTCATCCAGGCCTGGCTGCGCATCAACCAGTTGCCCACCCGTATCCTGGTCAACAGCGGATATCGCACCCCGCAGCACAACGCCACTCTGGAAGGCGCTGCCCGCCACTCCCTGCACATCCGCGGCATGGCCGCCGACATCTGCATCCCCGGCGTCAGTATCGAACGACTGGGCAAACTGGTTCGCGGCATCGGTGCCGGTGGCGTGGGCTTCTATCCCTCGAAAGGCTTCATCCACGTCGACGTTGGTCGCGTCAGAAGCTGGCGCGTCGCCGAACTGGTAGAGCCAGGGCAAGAGGAATGGGCCCTGGCCGTGCTGGACCAGGGCGAAAACTTCGCCTGATCTCAGTCGAAATCAGCGCAATCGCCGCACACGAACTGGCCGCGCCGGTCCGTCCTGCCGGTCAACTCGCCGCAGTAATCGCACTCGCCATCCGACGCACCGAGCGGATCGATTTCCTCGTCGTCGAAGAACTCGTCATCCAGGTCATCGTCGTTGTCCAGCAGGTGATCATGCTCGGGTTCGTGGAGGTCGAGATCGTCGTCCATAGCACTGTGCCGTAAGGGGAATCGAAAGGTCGCGGACTATAGCGCCGAGACAGTGGAGCCGCCAGACCACCGAAGTCTGGAGGGAACCTCAAGCCGAGTACGTCCGGATCGTGCCCTCCACCCCGGTCGAGGATGTTGAGGTCGGGCTGAAATCGTCTGGCCGCGAGTACCACTGCGCGCAGCGCTACAGGATTGACCGTGATACGGACAAGGTCTGCTACGCGAAAGTGGCGCCCATGGAGATCGCCAAGAACGTCGCCATCAAGCTCCAACGAACCCCCGAAGCACTTGCCATGGACACCGGCAAAACCATCTACGTCGTGGGTTACACATTTCTCGATGGCCTGTTCAAGGCGGGCTACCACAACTGATCGATGCCACCGCGCCGCTGGCTTCGGCCCACGCGGCCCTTTTACCGCCGTGGCACCAGGAATCACCGGGCTGTATTCAGGAGGCCGCAACGCCTAGGGGACAGCCCAAGAAGGTCCGCACCAGGGTGCCTCCCTGGTTTTCTCGCAGACAAACAAAAAGCCCCTGATCTCGTTAGAAATCAGGGTCAAAGCGCACCCGTACCATTCCCATCAGTGCCGAGCTGGAGAAGACGCGGAAGGCCCACTTGGCTCGTCACGGGCGCTTTACACATTGCATGGAGACGCTCCGGCGCGCAGCAACTCCACGGACTTGACCTGGACGTTTTCGTAGTCGCTTAGAACGTAGTTCGTGCGCATCCTGGACGGGCTCTGTCTTTCACGGTAATTGGCCATTCCTGCCCAGGACAAGCATTCTCTGAACGAGGGTCAATCAGCTCATTGGGAAAGATTCGTTCTGCCAAAACCACTCTTCTGCCAGATCGGCCAGTTGCCCCACAAGGGATGCCTTGTTCAGCAGAGTATGTGCATCGTCATGTAGATAGGCGAGCAAGCAGTAATTACCCCTGTCGTCCTTAACATAGATCAGCATCCGGTCAGAGGTACGCCGAAACGGCTGCTTCAACTTCCAACTCTTGAAGAATCGGGGATTCAGGTCAGGGTCGACAGGAATGATATGGATGTGTTTGAGCGCTGCTGCACGAGCACTGGAAGGCCACTCCAGAGGTTCGTCGCGGCCAAAATGATCATGGTCGCCCTGCTGAACATAGGTGGCGAACGCATCGACGAGGGAATCTAGGAAGGAGCGAAGTCGCTGGTCTTATCTTGTCCAGGCTGCGTCGAATACGGGAGATCTGTCGATCCTTGGCTTCGTCATCCTTGACCGGAAGCCTTATCGCGAGGTCAGTAGCTCGACGAAGACGTCTGACAGTTCGCGTGATTCGCTGTCGGAAAGGTGCTGAACCGGTGCGGATTGGGATTTCACTGCCTTCTTCTTGGCAACAACGCGCACAAAGCGGCCGGTCTGCTTGTCCCGAGAGACGAAACCCCTTCCACCGTTGCGATCTTCTGCGCGACCCGCCATAGCAGTAACCCTTTCCAGCAAAGCGCAGCCTTGGCTGCAATGGGCTCACTATACACGTCCCCTAGGGGATCGTCCGGCAACGGACGAAAGTGCCCTTGACACTTTTTCGACACCCGCTTTTTTTTGCAGGCAAAGAAAAAGCCCCTGATCTCGTTAGAAATCAGGGGCTTATCTGTACGGAAAGTGGCGGTGAGGGTGGGATTCGAACCCACGATACGGTTTCCCGTATACACACTTTCCAGGCGTGCTCCTTCAACCGCTCGGACACCTCACCGGAATCTCTTCGAGGCGTTGGCCCCGTCGAGGTGCGCTAATTTAGTGGAGTGTTTTCCGGAATGCAAACACTTTTTTCATAAATTTCATGCGTTTATGAAAATTTCTTCCGCATGCCAATTTCCACTTCTGCTGTCAAGTGGCCGGTCGCAGCATAGCGGAGGCTTTTTGAACCAGGGGCGAGGAGCCAGGAATTGGAGCTGACCGAGCAGTCAGTCTCAGCCCTTTACCTCCACGGTGGCGCTGAGTAACGTCGATCCACTTCTTAACAAGGAACCTGCCATGAGTGAGCTGATCTCCTACCAACTCGAAGACGGCGTTGCCACCCTGACCCTCAGCAACGGCAAGGTGAATGCCATCTCCCCGGATGTGATCGCTGCCTTCAACACCGCGCTGGATCGCGCCGAACAGGACCGGGCCATTGTCGTCATCACCGGCCAGCCGGGCATCCTTTCCGGTGGCTACGACCTGAAAGTGATGACGTCCGGTCCGCAGAACGCCGTCGCCCTGGTCGCTGCCGGTTCCACGCTGGCTCGCCGCATGCTGGCACACCCCTACCCCGTCATCGTCGCCTGCCCGGGTCATGCCGTCGCGAAAGGAGCCTTCATCCTGCTGTCCGCGGATTACCGCATCGGCGTCGAAGGTCCGTTCAGCATTGGCCTCAACGAAGTGCAGATCGGCATGACCATGCACCACGTGGGCATCGAACTGGCACGTGATCGTCTGCGCAAGTCCGCCTTCCACCGTTCGGTGATCAATGGCGAGATGTTCGATCCGCAGGGCGCGCTGGATGCCGGATTCCTCGACAAGGTCGTACCGATCGAGCATCTGCAGGAGGCCACCCGCGCCGCCGCCTTGCAACTGAAGAAGATCAACATGACCGCCCACCGCAACACCAAGCTCAAGGTCCGCAAGGCGCTGCTGGAAACCCTGGATGCGGCCATCGAGCTGGATAAACAGCACCTGGTCTAAGCTCCCGGACACGAAGAAGCCCCGCGATGCGGGGCTTTCTCTTTTGGGGTGGAGTTACATGGCTCCGCCGTTGTCATCGCCCGGTTCGGCACCCGCATGCTGGCCGTGATCGTCGCCGACATCATGGCCCGGCCCGTCGTCCGCGCCGTGTCCGACGCCATGGGGCCCGCCGTCGTCATGACCGGGGCCATCGCCTGCCCCGCGGTCGCTGTGGGCGCTGCCGGGGCCGCTATTTCCAGAGTGGCCACCGTCACCGCTGTGACCACTGCCATCGCCACCGTGGCCGCTTCCGCTACCGCCATGGCCACCTCCGCTACCGCCGTGGCCACCTCCGCTACCGCCGTGGCCACCGCCACTACCGCCGTGGCCACCTCCTCCACCGCCGCTGCCACCTCCTCCACCGCCGCCGCCACTTCCTCCACCGCCACCCCCACCATCCTTGGCATAGGCACTCGATGCGCTGGAGAGATCACCCGGCAAGACGGTGAAGGACAGACTCAAAACCGAGCAGATCGCCATCGCCAGTAAACACTTCTTTAGCGTCATGACAGGCCCCGCGTTCTCTAGTGAGTTACCTAGTGAACACTAGCGGCTGTAACAGAATATTTCATACCGCCTGACCGGTGGTGACCTCACAACGAAGCAGCGCCAACCCACTCACGACCTCCTCGATTACGGTCACCGGGGAACGTAACCAGGCGCTATGGGGATTCTCTGATGCCGGCCTTGGAGAGCGCAGCATGCGGACTTGGGGTTGTTCCTGGATCAACGCGGCCAGGCCGCAGGTGGAGGCTTCCGGGGCGAAAGAGTCGCCGTGAATGCCAATGAACAGAGAAGGCGTCCGGTTGTGTCGAGGATGGGTCAGATCCAACCCGAGGTGATCGAAGTTACCCGTCCAGGCCACTCGCCCCCAATCGCGCATCAGGCTGCGCGCTTCGTGGCCACCGAAACCGATGGTCTTGCCCGGCAGGTATCCGAACACGGCCGTCAACAGGTTGAAGATCATGGCCACGCTGGGCGTCAGCAAGCGCTGCCTGCCCTGCCAGTTGCGGAAATGAATATTCCCGCAGGCCACGCCCACCACCGCCACCTCGGCCTGGGGATTGGCAGCAGCGAACAACGTCGCGATATGCCCGCCCAGGCTATGACCCAGCAGAACCAGGCGACCTTGGGGAAAATGCTGGCGAGCAGCCGTCAGCAAGCTCGGTACGAACTCATCGATCAGGTCACGGTAGCCATAGTCCAACTGGCGGCTCGGTCGTGGGGCACTTTCTCCCTGGCCGGGCCAATCCACTACCAGCACCTGGTTGCCTGCAGCCACTAGGCCCAGGGCAAAGTTTTCGTACTTGCGCGCAGCTACGCCAAGGGCCGGCAACAGGATCAGTATCGGACCGGCAACGGCCGAACGGTAGACCCGATAGGGGCAATGGAACCGACCTGCAGAAAATCGGAAGGCCTCGATCAATGTGTTCTCCTTGTTTCGATCGGTGAGGGGAGCGATCAATTTAGAGCCATTGCTCTAGTCTTGCCATTGCAGAACCTCGGCCTTCGGCAAGACTCAGAAGATCAGGCGCGATAACCTGCGCGCCAAACTTCCCACCAACGGATGAAGGAACAGCTGAACCATGGGTCGAGTCGTTGCCGCCGCTGTATATACCAAAGGCCGGAAAGTCACCGACATAACCCTCGATGAAGGCTTGCAGTGGGCCAGCAAGCCGGGGCACTTCGTCTGGATAGGCCTGCATGACCCCGGTGCGGAAGAACTGAGCAACCTGCAGCGACAGTTCGACCTGCACGAACTGGCCCTCGAAGACGCCCTCACCCGCCATACCCGTCCCAAGCTGGAGACCTTCGGTGACGCCCTGTTCCTGGTGGTCTATTCGCCGATCGAAGTCGAAGGTGAACTGCAGTTCATCGAGACGCAACTGTTCGCCGGCAAGGGCTACATCATCAGTGCCCGCTACGGCGAATCCGCGCCCTACTCCCGCGTTCGCCAGCGCTGCGAGGCACGCCCGCTGTTGCTCGACCACGGCGAAGACTTCGTCCTCTACGCGCTGCTCAGCTTCGTGCTGGAAAACTATCGGCCGCTGATGGACAGCTTCCATGTGGAGCTGGAGGCGATCGAACAGAACGTGCTGGAGCGCCCGCTGGGCAAGTCCGATGTCGAGCGCATCCACTGCTTGCGCCGCGACCTGCTGCGCCTGCGACGTTACATCGGCCCCATGGGGGAAATCTGCGAGGAGCTGCAGCGTCTGGACTTCCCTTTCATCGACAAGCACATGCGGCCTTACTTCCGCGACATCGCCATCCATGTCAAACGCCTGCTTGAAGACCTGACGGGCCTGCGCGAAATGGCCGATCACGCCATTGAAATCGGCTTGTTGCTGGAGTCGTCCAGGCAGAGCGTGGTGCAACGCAAATTCGCCGCCTGGGCCGCCATCCTTGCCTTCCCGACGGCAGTTGCGGGCATCTACGGCATGAACTTCCAATACATGCCGGAGCTGACGTGGCAATACGGTTACTTCGGCGTGCTGGGGCTGGTGGCAACCGGGTGTACCGCGCTCTATGCCAGCTTCAAGCACTACGGCTGGCTGTGAAGGGCAGCGGACAGTGCGCGAACGGGCAACGCCCCGTGCGACAAAAAACCCGCCTGAAGGCGGGTTTTTCCGTACAACTCCGATCAGGCCGCGCGGTCGCGAGCGATGAAGCGCATCATCCACTCAGCCACGGCAGCCCCCTGGTGGTCGCGGTTCAAGCTGCTTACGCCTTGCTTGTAGACCTCATCGCCGAGGAAATCCTGGCGCAGATCGAGCAGTGCGCGGGAGTAATCGTGAACGAACTCCGGGTGGCCCTGGAAGCACAGCACCTGGTCGCCTACGGCGTAAGCGGCGTTCGGGCAAAAGTCGCTGGAGGCCAGCAGCGTGGCGTTTTCGGGCAGTTGGGTGACCTGGTCCTGATGGCTGATCAGCAGGGTCAGGTCCTCCAGCTCGGGGGTCATCCACTCCGGCTTCTGTTTCAGCTGGTAGCTATGGGTGCCCACGCCCCAGCCCTGCGTAGCGCGCTCGGTACGCCCACCCAGCAACAGGGCGAGTAGTTGGTGGCCGAAGCAGACGCCTAGCAGTTTGTCGCCGGCCTCGTAGCGCGCCAGCAGGAACTCCTTGAGCTTCAGGATCCAGGGATCGGTGCCGAAAGAGTCGGCCTTGCTGCCGGTCACCAGGTAGGCGTCGAACGTCTCACCCTCCGGCGGGTAATGCCCCTGCACCACGTTGTAGACACTGAACTCCGCAGCAATCGGCTGTTTGGCGAACAGCTGCTCGAACATCAGGCCGTAGCCTTTGTATTGATCGACCAGTTCGGGGCGGAGAATGTCAGTTTCGAGAATGCAGATGCGAAGTGGCATTAGCTCATGGTTCCTGAAATGCAGAGAGGCTCTATGTAGGGAAAATGTGCGATTTATTTAACACAGTGACGGTGTGATTGAAATACCGCTTGATCCCCTCCCCCATAGCCAACGTCTAACAGGGCGATAGGCTGCATCAGGTGCCGTGCCTCCCCTGCCGAAGCCGCAAGGCTGTGCCGCTCTAGCTCGGCGCTTTACACGCCACGTCAAGTAAAATTGACGGAGCCCGACGGAACTATTGGTGCCGTCGATACTTACCATGCCTGAACGTCGTTTTTTCATCGAAAGGATTTTCGCGACTCTACGCCCACCCCAAGTCCCCCGGTCGCGGAGTCCAGACATGAGCAACCCCACCATTCAGTACGCACGCAATGGCGCCCTTGCCAGCCTCGGCTTGTATTTCGTCGTGGTGATGGTGGTGCTTGCCATCAGCTTCGGTTACGAGCGCGGTCGCATCGGGGTGAGTCCCACAGACGCATCCATGAGTTTCTACCAGCAACTCAGTCAGAGCATCCCGGTGCTGCTGGCGAGCCAGAAGAAACCCAGCGGCAGACACCAAGGCTGACACCAGGCACAGGCACGACTGAAAATGAAACAGCACAGGAATCGACTCTATTTCCTCACCGCCCTGGCAGTCATGACCAACGGCTTTTCGTTGATAGGCTGCGCCCACGGCTCGGTGGGCTCGGTGGCAAAGACCATCGAAGCCAACCACAACATCAGCCGCGGAATCACCAACGAGCGCGCCATACAGGTTCTGTCGGGTAACCCGCCGACCGGCCGCGAGATCTCGCTTCCCGCTGTCTTCGACATGAGTTCGCTGGCCTGCTGCACCAGCTAACCGCTGCAATGGCGCCAGGCCTAGCCATCGAAATGGCATAACCCCTAGGACTTATCCGCTACGGCGTCAGAAGCATTCGTCGACGAATGCAGACACCAACCCATCTACACGTAGGCAACTGACGCCGAACGATTGGACTCGTTCTCTGCGGCAACCAGCCAAACTGACGGAACAGCGCGCGAACGGCTGGGGTAGAGCTATTTGGTCAATCCTTCAGACGGTCAGCACCCGCATCAGATCAGCTTACTTTCGGTTCTGTGGGGGTACCTGGCTTGCGGTGGAGTTCAGTGATACTTGTTTTCAGGAACTTAGGGAGATAGCCCGCATGACTGAAAACAAGTTTCAAGAACGGTCATTGAATCCGCTCACCAAAGGCCTTGGCGCCACCCCTCCGGATTGCCCACTGGAAGCGATAGAAACGCTGGGCTGGAACATACTCGACGAAGACGTCAGCTTGCCGGTGGCGGTCCTGCGCCAAAGCCGCATCCACCACAACCTGGAGTGGATGCGCCAGTTCATCCAGCGCTACGGCGTGCAACTGGCCCCCCATGGCAAGACGACGATGAGCCCCACCCTCTTCCACCTGCAGCTGGCGCACGGCGCCTGGGGCATTACGCTGGCAACCGCGCCCCAGGTACAGGCCGCCTATGCCGCTGGCGTCCGCCGCGTCCTGCTGGCCAATCAACTGGTGGGCAAGGGCAACATGGCAATCGTCTCGCGGCTCCTGCAGGACCTGGACTTCAGCTTCTGCTGCCTGGTGGACTCCCCCGCCAACGTGGACGCCCTCGGACGCTACTTCGACGAGACCGGCCAGCGCCTGCGCGTGCTGATCGAGTACGGCGTTCCGGGCGGTCGCACCGGCATCCGCAATGCGGATCAGGAAGCCGAGCTGCTCGAGGCCATCAGACGCTGGCCGCAGTCCATCGATCTGGTGGGCATCGAGCTCTACGAAGGTGTGCTGCAGGAAGAGGACGCCATTCGCGCGCTGCTCCGCCATGTCCTGCAGCGCGCCCGCGCCCTGGCCGATGGAAACTGCTTCGCCGAGCCGGAGATTCTGCTTTCCGGTGCGGGTTCGGCCTGGTTCGACGTCGTTGCCGAAGAGTTCGCCGGCCAGGATATCGGCCACCCGCTGCAGGTGATCCTGCGCCCCGGCTGCTACCTGACCCACGACGCCGGCATCTACCGCGACGCCGAGCAACGCATCCAGGCCAACAACAGAGTGGCGCGGGAAATGGGCCGCAGCCTGTTGCCGGCGCTGCAACTCTGGGCCAACGTACAGTCGATGCCGGAGCCAGGCCTGGCAATCATCGCCCTGGGCAAGCGCGATGCCGCGTTCGATGCCGGTATGCCCATCACGTCGTTGCACCACCGCCCCGGCTCGGATCACGCACCGACGGCGGCGCCGGCGGACTGGCGCATCACCCGCATGATGGACCAACACGCCTTCATGACCCTCCCGCAGGATGCCGACTTGCAGGTCGGCGACCTGCTGGCCTTCGAGATATCCCACCCCTGCCTGACCTTCGACAAGTGGCGGCAACTGCTGTTGGTGGATGACGACTACCGCGTGGTCGGAGCTGTGGAAACCTTCTTCTAGCCGCCCCCCATTACCCAACCAAGCCCCCGCCCACGGGCGGGATGGCCCCCTTTTGCCTGAAAAACAAGGAACACCCCATGCAAGCAGCGACTGGAAGCCCGCTGTTGGTCTATGCCGCGCTCGCCATCATCGCCCTGGTGGTGCTGATCGCGCGCTACCGCCTCAACCCCTTCATCGTCATCACCCTGGTCTCGGTGGGACTGGCGCTGGCAGCCCAGATGCCGGCCAAAGACATCGTCATCGCCTACGAGGCGGGCGTCGGCAAAACCCTCGGCCACATCGCCCTGGTCGTGGCGCTCGGCACCATGCTCGGCAAGATGATGGCCGAATCGGGTGGCGCCGAGCGTATCGCGCAGACATTGATTGCCCGCTTCGGCGAGCGCAACGCCCACTGGGCCATGGCCTGCATTGCCTTCCTCTGCGGCCTGCCGCTGTTCTTCGAGGTGGGCTTCGTGCTGCTGGTGCCCATCGCCTTCACCATCGCCAAGCGCATTGGCTCGTCGGTGCTGATGACCGGACTACCCATGGTTGCCGGGCTCTCGGTGGTGCACGGTCTGGTTCCGCCGCACCCCGCAGCCATGCTGGCAGTGGGCGAATACTCGGCCCAGGTCGGTCGCACCGTGCTCTTTGCCATCCTCGTCGGCGTGCCCACTGCGGCCATCGCCGGACCGATCTTCGCCCGCCTGGTGGCGCCCCGCATCAACCTGCCGGCGCATAACCCGATTGCCGAGCAGTTCACCGAATCCCAATCCCGGCCCGCCAACTTGCCGGGCTTCGGCATCACCCTGGGCACCATCCTGCTGCCGGTGCTGCTGATGCTGCTCGGTGGCTGGGCTGACCAGCTCAGCGCAGCGGGCTCGACCCTCAATGCCGTTCTGCACTTCATCGGCAACTCGGTGATCGCCCTGTTGATCGCGACCCTGGTGAGCTTCTGGACCCTGGGCCTGGCGCGTGGCTTCAACCGTGACGCCATCCTGCGCTTCAGCAACGAATGCCTGGCGCCCACCGCGGCCATCACCCTGCTGGTCGGCGCCGGCGGCGGGCTCAACCGCATCCTCATCGAAACCGGCGTGACTCGGGAGATCGTCGAACTCTCCGCGCGCTTCGACCTTTCGCCGCTGCTGCTCGGTTGGCTGGTGGCAGCACTGATGCGCGTCGCCACCGGCTCGGCGACCGTCGCCATGACCACCGCGGCAGGCATCGTCGCGCCGATTGCCCTGGCCAGCGGTTATCCGCATCCGGAGCTGCTGGTTCTGGCGACAGGAGCCGGCTCGCTGATCCTCTCCCACGTCAACGACGGCGGTTTCTGGCTGATCAAGGAGTACTTCAACATGACCGTCGTGCAGACGCTGAAGACCTGGACGGTGCTGGAGACGCTGGTTTCAGTGGTGGCCTTCATCCTGACCCTCGGCCTCGCGCGGATGCTCTGACATGGACATCCTCTATCTGATCCGCAGCCGCCGTGACCAGTTGCGCGGCAACTCGGCAAAAGTGGCCGAGACGATCCTGGATGACGTCGGCTTCGCCGCCTCGGCCGCCATCGGTGAACTGGCGGCGAAGGCAGGAGTAAGCAAGGCGGCGCTGTCGCGATTCGCCCGCCTGATGGACTGCGCGGACCTGCGGGAACTGCGCCTCAAGCTGGCCCGCGCCAGCACCGTCGGCAGCCGCTTCCTTGGTGCCGCACCGGTGCGGGTGCCACGCTACTTCGGCCAGATAGTCGAAGACATAGAACAGAGCCTGCATCGGCATCTGGCGGCGTTCGACGAAAGGAACTTTCGCTCCGCCGTGGACCTCATCTGCTCGGCGCAGAAGATCTTCGCCTTCGGCATGGGCGGATGTTCGACACTGCTTGCCGGCGAAGTGCAGTACCGCCTGGTACGGCTGGGCTACCCAGTGTCGGCCTACCACGATCCCGTACTGATGCGCATCGCGGCCGCCACCCTGGGTCCCAAGGACCTGCTGGTCATTCTCTCGATCACCGGCATCACCCCCGAACTGCTCACCACCGCCCGTCTCGCCAAATCCTATGGCGCGCGCCTGCTGACCATCACCCGTGCCGGCAGCGCGCTGGCCGACCTGGCCGATATCCAGATCCCCATCGTCCTCGACGAAACCGACTTCATCTACAAACCCACAGCCGCGCGCTACGGGATGCTGCTGGCCATCGACCTGCTGGCAACCGAAACCGCCCTGCGCACCCCCGACGCCAGCCAGGAACTACTGCGTCGCGTGAAGCTGGCGCTGGATGACCATCGCCGCGGCGAAGACCGACTGCCCCTGGGAGACTGAACCATGCGCCACTTCGAAACGCTGATTCGCCGGGCGACCGTCATCGACGGCAGCGGAAACGCCCGCTTCATCGGCGATCTCGGCATCGCTGGCGGTCGTATCGCACTGCTGGGCGACGCCGCTCACGCCACCGCAACAGAGGTCGTCGATGCCGACGGGCTGGTGCTGGCGCCGGGCTTCATCGACGTACACACCCACGACGACACCGTGGTGATCCGCCAACCGCAGATGCTGCCCAAGCTCAGCCAGGGCGTAACCACCGTGATCGTCGGCAACTGCGGCATCAGCGCCGCGCCCGTGTCCCTGGCGGGCGAGCCGCCGGACCCAATGAACCTGCTGGGGCCCGCCTCCGCCTTTGTCTACCCGACCTTCGCGGACTACTGCGCAGCGGTCGATACAGCCGTGCCGGCGGTCAACGTAGCGGCCCTGGTCGGCCATACCGCACTGCGCAGCAACCACATGGACCGCCTCGACCGCAGTGCCCATCCCAACGAAATCGCGGCCATGCGCAGTCAGTTGGCGGATGCCCTCGCCCATGGTGCCCTGGGCCTCAGCAGCGGGTTGGCCTACGCCTCGGCAAGGAGCGCAAGCACCGCTGAAGTCATGCAGCTCGCCGAAGTGCTGGGTGATTACGGTGGGCTCTACACCACCCACCTGCGCGACGAATTCGACTACATCCTCGGTGCACTCGACGAGGCCTTTGCGACTGCCCGCCACGCGCGCTGCGCACTGGTGGTGTCCCACGTCAAATGCGCCGGCGCCGGCAACTGGGGACGCAGCCAGGAGGTACTCACCAGCCTGGAAACCGCCCACCAACACCAGGAGGTCGGCTGCGACTGCTATCCCTATTCAGCGAGTTCTTCGACCCTCGACCTCAAGCAGGTCACCGGGGACTTCGACATCCTCATCACCTGGTCGCAGCCGCATCCGGACATGGCGGGACGCACCCTCGCAGTCATTGCGGAACGTTGGGGCGTCCCACTGCTCGACGCGGCCCAGCGCCTGCAACCGGCTGGCGCGGTCTACCACTGCATGAGCGAGGCCGACGTCCAACGCATCCTCGCCCACCCGCTGAGCATGGTCGGCTCCGACGGCCTGCCCGAAGACCCGCGGCCGCATCCACGCCTGTGGGGCGCCTTTCCCCGCGTACTCGGACACTACAGCCGGGACCTCGGCCTACTGCCGCTGGAAACAGCGGTACACAAGATGACGGGCCTCAGCGCAGCCCGCTTCGGCCTGGCCCAGCGCGGGCTGCTCGCCCCCGGCTACTGGGCCGACCTGGTGCTGTTCGACCCGCAACGCATCGAAGACACCGCCCGCTTCGACGACCCCGAACAACCCGCTGCCGGCATTCGAGCCGTGTGGGTCAACGGGGTGCTGTCGTACCGCGACGGCCTCGCCCTGCCCCGGCGTGCCGGTCGCTTCCTGCCTCGCAACACGTCCATCCCTGCAACAACTCTCAAGGAGAACACACGATGAAATCACTCAAACGCCACGGCGTCGCCCAGGGCACCGGCAACCAGCAACTGCCCTTCGCGCGAGCGGTACAGGCCGACGGCTGGCTGTTCGTTTCCGGGCAGACGCCCATGCGCGACGGGGCGGTAGTAGACGGCGGCATCGTCACCCAGGCCCACCAGTGCATCCGTAACGTCCTGGATATCCTTGAAGAAGCCGGCTACGGGCCGGAACACGTGGTCCGCTGCGGCGTCTGGCTCGACGACCCGCGCGATTTCGCCGCCTTCAACCAGGTCTTCCAGCAGTACTTCGGCGCCCATCCCCCGGCCCGCGCCTGCGTGGTTTCGAGCATGGTCATCGACTGCAAGGTCGAGGTGGACTGCATCGCCTACCGGGAGTCCTGACAGCATGCGCGACTGCCTTCACATCGCCTGCCTGGGTGAATGCATGGTCGAACTGAGCGGCCAGCCGCTGCAGCGCCGATACGGCGGCGACACCCTCAACACCGCCCTGTACATGGCACGCCTGCTCGCCGGTAGCCGCGCCCGCGTCCACTACATCAGCGCACTGGGCGACGACCGCCTGAGCGACGAGCTGATTCACCAGTGGCAATGCGAAGGCATCGAGACGGCGCGCGTGACGCGCCTGCCCGGCACACTGCCGGGCCTTTACCTGGTGGACGTGGACCCGCAGGGCGAGCGCAGCTTTCTCTACTGGCGCGATACCAGCGCAGCCCGCCAGTACTTCGCCATGGAAACCGACTTCAGTGCCTGGCTGGACCGGGGCCGGACCGATGCCCTCTACCTGTCCGGCATCAGCCTCGCGCTGTTACCCGCCAACCGCCGCCTGGCGCTGCTCGATGCCCTGGAAGGCTTTGTGGCAGAGGGAGGTCGGCTCTGGTTCGACAACAACTTCCGCCCCGCCCTTTGGTCGGCGCAGGACGCGCGTGCCGCCCATGAGCGCGTGCTGGCGATGGCCGAAATCGCCCTGCTGACGCTGGATGATGAACACCAGCTGTATGGCCAGCACACCGCTGAAGAAGCGGCAAGGCGCACCGTGGCCCTGGGTTGCACTGAGGTTGTAATCAAGCAGGGCGCGCAGCCCTGCCTGATTGCCACCGCGCAGCGAGAGATAGACGTGCCGGCACAAGCGCCTGGGAAAGTGGTCGATAGCTGCGCCGCCGGAGACGCCTTTGCCGCCGCCTACCTGGCCAGCCGCATCCAGGGCCTTTCCGCCCACGAAGCCGCCGCAAACGGCCATTGCCTGGCGGCCACTGTGATCGGCCACCCTGGCGCGATCATTCCGGCGCATGCGATGCCGGACATCTCACTACCCCGCTGACCGCTCATCGATCCGCCCCTCTCCCTGGAATGGATAGGGGCGGCGACCATCTGGCGTGAAAGGCGTTCACGTCCGCCAAGTTCCGGTAGACTGCCGGCCCGTTTTTCACTCAAGGGTACGCAGCAGTGTTCATCAAGGCGTTACGAGTCGGCCTGGGCCAGTTGATCATCTTCCTCGATTTCATCACCCGTCCGCGCAAGCTGCGCCGCAACCCCGAGGCGCAAGCCCGGGTAGCGGAAGAGACCGCCAACCTCGCGCTCTACCAGTTCAACGCCTGCCCCTTCTGCGTGAAGACCCGGCGCGCCATGCACCGGCTGAACCTGCCGATCGCCCTGCGCGACGCGAAGAATGATGAAACCCACCGCGCGACCCTGCTGGCCGGCGGCGGCAAGATCAAGGTGCCCTGCCTGCGCATCGACGAGAACGGTGAAAGCCGCTGGATGTACGAGTCCAACGACATCATCCGCTACCTGGAAAGCCGCTTCGCCAAGTCCTGAACGAGGTTCCTGGCACAAAAAAACCGGCTCATATCGAGCCGGTTTTTTTTATGCGCGGCGGGACGCTAGAACGGCTCGCCCTTGGCCGCCTTGTCCAACAGCAGCGCTGGCGGTTCGAATCGCTCGCCATACTGCTCGGCCAGGTAGCGGGCACGGGCGACGAAATCCTGCAGGCCGTACTGGTTGATGAACTGCAGAACGCCGCCGGTCCAGGCCGCGAAGCCGATGCCGAAGATGGAGCCAATGTTGGCGTCGGCGGTCGAGAGCAGCACGCCCTCCTCCACGCACCGCACGCTTTCGATGGCCTGGATGAAGAGGATGCGATCACGCACGTCCTCTTGCGGGATCTGCTTGTCGGCCTTCTCGAAGCGCGTCTTCAGTTCTGGCCACAGATGCTTCCGACCGCCAGCCGGGTAGTCGTAGAAGCCGCCACCGGCCGCCTTGCCCGGCCGCTTGTACTCGTTGACCATCAGGTCGATCACAGCGAAGGCCGGATGCGTCGGCATCACCTTCCCTTCGGCCTTGAGGTCTTCAGCGGTCTGGTTGCGGATGTGAGTCATCAGGCTCATGGAGACTTCATCGGAAATCGCCAGCGGTCCAACCGGCATGCCGGCCTTGCGGGTTTCGTTCTCGATCATCGCAGCGGAAACACCCTCGCCCAGCATGGCTATGCCTTCATTGGTGAAGGTGCCGAACACGCGGGAGGTGAAGAAACCGCGGCTGTCGTTGACCACGATGGGAGTCTTCTTGATCTGCAGGACGTAGTCGAAGCCACGGGCCAGGGTTTCGTCCGAAGTCTTCTCGCCACGGATGATCTCCACCAGCGGCATGCGGTCCACCGGGCTGAAGAAATGCAGGCCGATGAACTTCTCGGGCTTGGCCACCGCCTGCGCCAGACCGGTGATCGGCAAGGTCGACGTATTGGAGGCGATCACTGCATCCGGCAGTGCAGCAGCTTCGGCGGCGGCGGTGACCTTGGCCTTCAGCTCGCGATTCTCGAACACGGCTTCGATGATCAGATCGCAGCCGTCAAAGTCAGCGTCGCTGTCGGTCGGCTTGATGCGGGCGAGGATGGCGTCGCGCTTCTCGGCCGCCATATGGCCACGGTTCACCAGTTGGTCGAGCAGGCCCTGGGAATAGGCCTTGCCCTTCTCCGCAGCCTCCACCGACACATCCTTCAGTACCACCTCGATGCCGGCGACGGCGGAAACATAGGCAATGCCCGCCCCCATCATGCCGGCGCCAAGCACGCCCACCTTCTTCGTCACATAAGGCGCCGGCCCCTTGGGCCGCGAGCTGCCGGCGTTGATCTCGTTCAGCTGGAACCAGAAGGTACCGATCATGTTCTTCGCCACCTGGCCGGTGGTCAGCTCGGTGAAGTAGCGCGCCTCGATCAGCTGCGCGGTGTCGAAGTCCACCTGCGCACCTTCGACGGCCGCGCACATGATCTTCTCCGGCGCGGGGAAGCAGCCCTTGGTCTTGTCGCGCAGCACCGATGGAGCGATGGCGAGCATCTGCGCCACGTTGGGGCTGGACGGGGTGCCACCGGGAATCTTGTAGCCGGCGGTATCCCAGGGTTGTGCTGACTTGGGATTGGCGGCGATCCAGGCGCGGGCCTTGGCCAGCATCTCGTCCGGGGTTTGCGCCAGGTCGTGGATCAGGCCGGCCTTGAGGGCCTGTTCCGGACGCACCTTGCGGCCTTCGGCCAGGTACGGCAGCGCTTTTTCGATGCCCAGCAAACGCACCATGCGCACCACGCCGCCGCCACCGGGCAGCAGGCCGAGGGTCACTTCCGGCAGGCCGAGCTGCACAGCGTTGTCGTTGAGGGCTATGCGGTGATGGCAGGCCAGGCAGATTTCCCAGCCGCCACCCAGGGCCGCGCCGTTGATGGCGGCCACCACCGGCTTGCCGAGGGTTTCCAGGCGGCGCAGTTGGCCCTTGATGCCCAGCACCATCTGGTAGAAGGCGTTGGCGTCCGCCTTGGTGACCTTGATCAACTCATTGAGGTCGCCGCCGGCGAAGAAGGTCTTCTTGCCCGAGGTGATGATCACCCCGGCGATGCTGTCCTTCTCGGTCTCCAGGCGCTCGACCATCTTGCCCATGGCTTCGCGGTACACCGCGTTCATGGTGTTGGCGCTCTGGCCGGGCATGTCCATGGTCAGGACGACGATATTGTCCTGGCCTTTTTCGTAACGGATGGCGTCAGTCATTTCTTATGTCCCATTCGCAGTCGCCGTAGGAGCAAGCTCCGCTCACAAACACCCCTCACAGGGGCACCATTGGCGAGCAGAGCTCGCTCCTACAGACGGATCAGATTCGCTCGATGATCGTGGCTATACCCATGCCGCCACCAACGCAGAGGGTGGCCAGGCCGTAGCGCAGGTTGCGCGCTTCCAGCTCGTCCAGCAGGGTGCCGAGGATGGCGCAGCCGGTGGCGCCCAGCGGGTGGCCCATGGCGATGGAGCCGCCGTTGACGTTGACCTTCTCCTCCGGAACGCCCATGTCCTTCATGAACTTCATCACCACCGAGGCGAAGGCTTCATTGACTTCGAACAGATCGATGTCGGCCACGTTCAGGCCGGCCTTGGCCAGGGCCTTGCGGGTGGCCGGCGCGGGGCCGGTGAGCATGATGGTCGGGTCGGTGCTGGTGACCGCCGTGGCGACGATGCGTGCGCGGGGTTTCAGGCCCAGTTCCTTGCCCTTGGCGGCGGAGCCGATGAGCATGGCGGCGGCACCATCGACGATGCCGGAGCTGTTGCCCGGCGTGTGCACGTGCTCGATGCGCTCGACCTGGCTGTACTTGCGCAGGGCGGTGGCGTCGAAGCCCATCTGCCCCATCATCTCGAAGCTGGGCTTGAGCGCACCCAGGCCTTCCAGCGTGGAATCAGCGCGAATGAACTCGTCATGGTCGAGCAGGACGATGCCGTTCTGGTCCGTGACCGGCACCAGGGATTTCTTGAACGCACCGGTGGTACGGGCGCGCGCGGCCTTCTGCTGGGAACGCAGGGCGAAGGCGTCGACATCCGTGCGGCTAAAGCCTTCCAGGGTGGCGATCAGGTCGGCACCGATGCCCTGGGGCACGAAGCTGGTGTGAAGATTGGTTTCCGGGTCCATCGCCCAGGCGCCGCCGTCGGAGCCCATTGGCACGCGGGACATGGACTCCACGCCGCCAGCGACCACCAGATCCTCGAAGCCGGAACGCACCTTCATCGCGGCCAGGTTCACCGCCTCCAGGCCGGACGCGCAGAAACGGTTGATCTGCTGGCCGGAAACCGTCTCGTCCCAGTCGGCGACCAGCGCGGCGGTCTTGGCGATATCGGCACCCTGGTCGCCCACCGGGGTCACGCAGCCAAGGACGATATCGTCGACCTGGCTGGTATCCAGGTCATTGCGCTCGGCCAGGGCGCGCAGCAGCCCGGCGATCAGGTTGACCGGCTTGACGCTGTGCAGAGCGCCGTCCTTCTTGCCCTTGCCGCGGGGCGTGCGCACCGCGTCGAAAATGAATGCTTCGGTCATGGCGTCCTCTTGAGGCAGCTTGGCGGCACCTTAGGTACCTGTTGTTCTTTCCGTCGGCCGCCGGTGCTCCGGCAGGTTGTGGCTACCTTATCGCTATAGGCCATGGGCTCAATGACGGAAGTGCTCAGCCCCATTGACCGCTGCGCTCAGACGAACGGTCAGTTGATGGCCAGTTGCTGGCCAAGGTGAAAGGGATGTGTCTGGCCTCGGGGCCGCCCAACGAAGGCAGGGGGTTCCCAATAGCCCGGCGTTACTAGCATCCATGCGCTAGTTACCAACCGATATAAGCGATATGTGATGCCGGCCCTAGAGTTTGAAATGCAAGTAGCCGTCGTTGCCGGGTTTTGCCGGGGCGGTGTTTTTCCTAGCCACGGAGGCGAGCGAAGTTCCGGGCCGGCCGTAGGGAGCCCGGACCAACGCACCTCCAACAACAACAAAGGCAGTTGGCCATGTTCAAGCAGCCGAAAATGCGGCAAGCGAGCCTGATCGTCTTTGCCACCACAGTAATTCTCATCCTTCCCAACCTGACCCGCCTGGTCAGCTGATCGCCGCCCAACCACTGGTCGTCCTGTGCTGCGTACCGCCCCTGCGGTCAACGCAGCGCGGGTAGCCACCACGCCAGCAACAATGGAATCAACACGAAGGACAGCAGCGTCGAGCACATCACCAGGCTCGCCACCGCTTCCGGCGAGCGCCCTGCGCGCACGGCAAACAGGTAGTTGAACACCGCCACCGGCATTGCCGATTGCAGCACCAGCACACCTTGGGCGAGCGGCGGCAGGTCCAGCATCCAGCCCGCCAGCCAACCCACGGCCGCACCGCAGAGAATTCGCATCGCGCCCAGCAACATGCCGTTGCCCAGGTGATGGACGCGGATACTGGCGAGGGAGACGCCGAGGGTCAGCAGCATGAGCGGGATGGTCATGCCACCCAGCAGGCCAATGGTGTTGGCAAGCCAGAGCGGCAACTGGAGGTCCCAGATCACCAGGGGCAACGCCAGGGCCAGGCTGATGATGATGGGGTTGGCGAGGAGCTTCTTCGGCGAGCGCTCGGTGCCGGACAACAACAAGCCCAAGCTGAAATGCCCCACTGACAGCACCAGGAAGAAGGCCACGGCCAACGCCAGCCCTTTTTCGCCGAAGGCATAGAGCGTAATGGGCAGGCCCATGTTGCCAGAGTTGGGAAAGAGATAGGCCGGCACCAGGATGCGCCAGTCCTGCCGGAACACCCGGCTGAGCAGGCTGCCGATCAGCCCCATCGCCAGCATCACCACCAGGCAGGCAATGGCAACCTGGCCGAAGGCGTGGCGATCGATCTCGGTGCGGCTGAGGGTGGAAAGCACCAGGCTCGGGGTGCCAATGTTGAGCACCAGGCGCGCAATGAACTCGGTGGGATAGGACTGCCCCGAACGAGCCCAGCCGTAACCGATACCGGCGGCTATCAGCACCGGCGCCATGACCGCGAACAACTCGGCCAGCATGGCCTCTCCTTAACAGCTGCCGACACCCTAAAACAGGGCCCGAAACACGCGCAAGTTTGACGGAAAGCCGCGATCCTAACGGCCTGCGCCACCTCCAGGCAATTGTGCTAGGTTGCCTTAAGACCCTTCCTCGAGGGAGACACCATCATGCGTACCCTGCTCGCTGTTCTCGCGCTGTCCCAGTCCCTGGTCCTGAGCCTTCCGGCCACCGCCGGTGAAACCGACCAGGCCGCCGCCGTCGAAGCCCTGCGCCAACCCAATGCCATCCTGATCGATGTGCGTACACCCGAAGAAGTCGCCGAAGACGGCACCTTGCCCGGCGCACGCAACATCGGCTACGAAGACATCGGCCAACACATTGCCGAGGTCGCCCCGGACAAGGACGCCCCCATAGTGCTCTACTGCCGCAGCGGCCGCCGGGCCGGCATCGCCCAGGACAGCCTGCAGGAACTGGGCTATAGCCGGGTGATCAACGGCGGCGGCTACCAAGACCTGAAAACCGCCGTGCACAAGGACTGATCAATGCGCAAAGCGCTACTCGCCCTGCTCTTCTGCTTCACCCCGCTCCACGCCGCCGAGCTGACCCTGGAACTGCCCGGCGGCACCCGTACTTGGGATTCAGACGCCCTGCTCAGCCATCCCCAGGCGCAGGAGGTGAGCATTCCGGATGACGTTTCCTACAAGAAGACCATGCACTACCGCGCCGTCCCGCTGGCCGCACTGCTGGAAGGCGTCACGCCTGACCAGCACTTGCAGGCCGTAGCCCTGGACGGCTTCGCTGCCGAGCTGACCGCCGCGCCACTGCTGGCCACGAAAGGCGCCCGGGCCTGGCTCGCGATCGAAGATCCGGCCAAGCCCTGGCCGCCACTGGCCACCGGCAAACCCAGCGCCGGCCCCTTCTACCTGGTCTGGACCGAGCCCAAGGCCGCGCGCATCGGCCCGGAGCAGTGGCCTTTCCAGGTGGCACGCATCCGCTATCTGCCCGCCGTGGCCGAACGCTTCCCTGCCCTGCTTCCGGCCGACAATGCCGGCGCTGAGGTTCAGGCCGGTTTCGCCCAGTTCCAGAAAAACTGCCTGGCCTGCCATCGCCTCAACGGTGCCGGCGACGCGCAGTTCGGCCCGGACCTGAACATCCCCCACAACCCGACTGAGTATCTGGCCGGCGACTTCCTCCCCCGCTACATCCGCGACCCGCAAAGCCTGCGCCGCTGGCCCCAGGGCAAGATGCCGGGATTCTCGAAGGAAGCGATAACCGATGAGGAGTTGGGGCAGTTGATTGGCTACCTGAAGCACATGGCGGGGAGAAAGGTCAGCCCTTAGGTGAGTGCCTAGCCCGAGCCCTGTAGGGGCGAATTTATTCGCCAAGGAGGCCGAAGGTCTCCCCGATCACACGTTGTATTCCACCGGCGGCGGCGGCAGCTCGCCGATCAGTTTCTGCAACCCGGCGGCCCATTGGCGGCGGATGTCGGCAAAGTATTCGTCTTCCTCGGTCACCCGGTAGCCGACCGGCAGGATCAGGCTGTCGCGGTGATACACCAGCAGGTCCAGCGGCATGCCCACCGAGAGGTTGCTTCGGATGGTGGAGTCGAAAGACACCAGGGCACAGCGCAGGCCCTCTTCCAGGCTGGTTTCGAACTCCAGGTTGCGGTCGAGGATCGGCTTGCCGTACTTGCTCTCCCCCAGTTGCAGGAAGGGTGTGTCCCGGGTGGCCTGAATGAAGTTGCCCTGGGGGTAGATGCTGTAGAGATCCGGTGGGTTGCCGGCGATCTGCCCACCCACCAGGAAGGAGCAGGTGAGATCGGTATTGCCGGCCAGCGGTGCGCCGTCGCGGGCGATGACTTCGCGAACGGTCTCGGCCACCAGGGCGGTGGCGTCGTAGAGGGTCGGTACGTTGTGCAGGTTGGGGATCGAGCCGTCCAGGCGCTGCTTGAGCAGGTTAACCACCGATTGCGAGGTGGCCAGGTTGCCCGCGCTCTGCAGCACGATCAGCCGTTCGCCGGTAACGCCGAAGGTGTAGAGCTTGCGGAAGGTGGCGATGTGGTCGATGCCCGCGTTGGTGCGCGAATCGGATACGAACACCAGGCCGTCGGCCAGGTGCATGGCGACGCAGTAGGTCATGCCGCTACTTCTCCTTGTTGAGGCTTCCCGCGTCGTGTACCCGGCCGCCGGCCCTTGCGGGCTGGCAGTAAGCGGCGGCCGGCGCCGTGGGAAGTCGGGAAACCCGACTTACTGTTCTTGCACCAACAGCAGAGGCGGCGCGTCCACTTTGGCGTGCATCTGCTCGCCACCACCGCCCCGGCGCATGCCGCGAACCGGGCAGGCGTCCAGGTAGTCCAGCCCGACCGCCAGCTTCAGATGGCGCTCCGGGCGAGCCAGCTTATTGGTCACATCAAAGCTGTACCAGGCATCGCCCAGCCAGGCTTCGGCCCAGGCATGGCTGGCCAGGTTCTGGTTATTGCCCTGGTACAGGTAGCCGGACACGAAGCGCGCCGGGATGCCCAGGCTGCGGGCGCAGGCGAGAAAGGCGTGAGTGTGGTCCTGGCAGACTCCCGCACGCCCGGCGAAGGCTTCGGCAGCAGTGCTGTCGACGCGGGTCACGCCTTTCTTGAAAGGCATCTGCTCGTGCAGGCCTGCCATCAGATCAATCAATCCATTGCGGTCACGGCGGTTGCCGCACTGTTGCGCGGCAAACTCGCGCAAGGCGTCGTCGGCGGTGGTCAGGCGGGTAAAGCGCAGGAAGGGCAAGGCCGACTGCTTGTCATGCTCGGCCTCACGCTTCTCGTCGATCTCCACGAGGCCGCGAGCGCTGATGACGATGGCGTCGTGCGGCTCGTCCAGGGTCAGCACATGGAAGGTATTGCCGAACGGGTCGATCTGCGCGCGTACCGGACGCGGCAAGGTCAGTTGCCAGCTCAAGACGTGCTGACGTTCGTTCTCCTGGGGCGTCAGGCGCAGGTACTGGATGCTGGCGCGAACCTGATCGTCGTAGCGGTAAGTGGTGTCGTGGCGGATGGACAGTTTCATACAGCCTCCAGATACGAGCTGTGGATGGCCCGAGCCAGTTGGCGGACCAGCAGGATGAAGTCGGTGAGCCAGGTGTGCAGGCCCTCCGCAAGAATCTCGTCGATGGCGGTGTAGCGCAGGCGCGCGTCCAGTTCGGCGGCCAGGCGCTGGGCCGGCCGGCCGTTGTCCCCCGGCAGGCTGGCGAGGATGAGGTTCAGCTCTTCCATGCAGGCGCGCAGCGAGCGCGGCACGTCGGCGCGCAACAGCAGCAGTTCGGAAACCTGGCGGGAATTGGGGGAGCCGCGGTACACCTCGGTATAGGCCTCGAAGGAGGACAGTGCGCGGAGCAAGGCACTCCATTGGTAGTAGCCACGGGCGGAGTTGTCGCTGACCTCCTCCGACTCTTCACCATACATTTCGTAGCGCGAGTCCAACAGGCGCAGGGTGTTGTCCGCCCGCTCGATGAAGGTGCCCAAGCGAATGAAACGGTAGGCCTCGCCACGCATGATGGTGCCGTAGGTGGCGCCACGAAACAGGTGCGAGCGCTCCTTCACCCATTCGCAGAAACGGCTGATGCCATAGCGACCGAGACCTTCGTTGGAAATGCTCAGCATCTCCAGCCAGGTGGCGTTGATGTTTTCCCAGATGTCGGCCGTGATCCGCCCACGTACGGCATGGGCGTTGATCCGGGCCGCGCGCAGGCAACTGAAGATGCTCGCCTGGTTGTCGGCGTCGAGGGCGAAGAAGTGCAGCATACGCCCAGCGTTAAGCTCACCGTGACGCTCCTGGTACAGCTCCAGGGTGCCGGTGCTGAGCAGGGACATGGCCAGCTCTTCCAGGCCGTCACCACGACCGTCCTGGGGCATCAGCGACAGCGAATAACTGACGTCGAGCATGCGCGCGAGGTTCTCCGCACGCTCCAGATAGCGCGACATCCAGTACAGCTCGGAGGCAGTTCTGCTCAGCATGGTCAGTCCTCCACGATCCAGGTGTCCTTGGTGCCACCACCCTGGGACGAGTTCACCACCAGAGAACCCTCACGCAGTGCCACGCGGGTCAGGCCGCCAGGTACCAGGCGAGTCTCCCGCCCGGAAAGCACGAAGGGACGCAGGTCGATATGGCGCGGGGCGATGCCCTGCTCGACGAAGGTCGGGCACGTGGACAGGCACAGCGTGGGCTGGGCGATGTAGGCCTCGGGGCGGGCCTTGAGGCGCTCGCGGAAGGTCTCGATCTCCTTGCTGCTGGCGGCGGGCCCCACCAGCATGCCGTAGCCGCCGGAACCCTGGGTTTCCTTGACCACCAGCTCGGGCAGGTTGGCCAGCACGTGGGACAGGTCTTCGGGTTTGCGGCACTGCCAGGTGGGCACGTTCTTCAGGATCGGTTCCTCGTCCAGGTAGAAGCGGATCATGTCGCAGACATAGGGATAGATGGACTTGTCGTCCGCCACCCCGGTACCGATGGCGTTAGCCAGCACCACGTTGCCGGAGCGGTAAGCGGCCAGCAGGCCAGGCACGCCGAGCATGGATTCGGGATTGAAGGCCAGCGGGTCGAGGAAGGCGTCGTCCAGCCGGCGGTAGATCACGTCGACCGGTTGCGGGCCGGAGGTGGTGCGCATGTACACGCGGTCGTCGCGCACGAAGAGATCGGCGCCCTCCACCAGTTCCACACCCATCTCGCGGGCCAGGAAGGCGTGTTCGAAGTAGGCGCTGTTGAAGCGGCCGGGAGTCAGTACCACCACGCTGGGGTTGTCCAGCGGGCTCGAGCTTTTCAGGGTATCCAGCAGCAGGTTGGGGTAGTGGTCGATGGGGGCGATACGCTGCGCCGCGAACAGCTCGGGGAACAGCCGCATCATCATCTTGCGGTCCTCCAGCATGTAGCTGACACCGCTGGGGGTACGCAGGTTGTCTTCCAGCACGTAATAGGTGCCGTCGCCATCGCGGACCAGATCCACCCCGGCGATGTGGGCGTAGATGTCGCGGTGCAGGTCGAGGCCCTGCATTGCGATCTGATAGCCCTCGTTGGCCAGCAACTGTTCGGCGGGAATGATCCCGGCCTTGATGATCCGCTGGTTGTGGTAGAGGTCGGCGAGGAACATGTTCAGCGCCTTGACGCGCTGGATGCAGCCCTTCTCCACCACCCGCCACTCGCTCATGGGGATGGAACGAGGAATGGTGTCGAAGGGAATCAGTCGCTCGGTGCCCTGCTCGTCGCCATAGAGGGTGAAGGTGATGCCGGCACGGTGGAATAGCAGGTCGGCATCACGACGTCGCTGGGCCAACAGCTCCTGGGGCGTGTCCGCCAGCCAGCGTGCGAATTCCCGGTAGTGCGGACGGCATTCGCCACTCGCGTCGTACATTTCGTCATAAAAAGTGCGGGACATGCCTAACTCCTTGTCGCCACGGGCCGTTTTGCAGTCGCAAGCCCCGTGCCATCGCAACAACCGCTTGCATTTCAACAACTTGCAACACACGCACAGCCGTCGCGCCCCAGTCTGGTGCAGCCCGCGAAGCGGAACTGACCGCGCCGCCCTATTTGGCGGCGATACAGGGTTGGACGGATTGCGACGGCGAGGTGTTCCCCTGATTGCGCCTGGGGGCACCGCCATCCCTGGAACAGACAGTCTAGTCCGGCCTTGTGTGACCACTAGGGTCCGATTGTTCTATACATATGTTGCGATTTGGAATTTGCCCTATAACTCGTCGACCTATGGTCACGGAGCGCCTTCTATGGACGGTATAGCCCGAGCACATTTTCCAAGCTCCCGGGAGCCTTCCATACTTGCTCCATTCCAGTGCCTCCATCCTGCCTTGGAGCAAACCTGCCATGCTCACCATCGGAGACAAACTGCCGGCATTCGACCTGCAGGCGGTGGACCATGATTCGGAACACGCACCCAGCCCTGAGAGCGCCTTCAAGCGGGTCAACCAGGACAGCTACCGTGGCAAGTGGAAGGTGCTGTTCTTCTGGCCGAACGACTTCACCTTCGTCTGCCCGACCGAAATCAGGGCCTTCGGCGACCTGCTGGAGCAGTTCAACGACCGAGATACTCAGCTGATCGGTGCATCCACTGACAGCGAGTTCGTCCACCTCGCCTGGCGCCGCGACCACAAGGACCTGAAAGGCCTGAGCTTCCCCTGGCTGGCCGACACCCGACACGAGCTGTCCAGCGCCCTGGGCATCCTTGACCGCCGCGAAGGCGTAGCCCTGCGCGCGACCTTCATCATCGATCCGGACAACGTCATCCGCCATGTCTCGGTGAATGACCTGCTGGTAGGCCGCAACCCCCAGGAAACCCTGCGCCTGCTCGACGCCCTGCTGACCGAGGAGCTGTGCCCCTGCAACTGGCACAAGGGCGAAGCGACCATTCATTTCTGAGCGTGCGAGTGGTCAACTTCCTTGTAGGAGCTGGCTTGCCAGCGAAACGGGGCCATTCGCTGGCAAGCCAGCTCCTACGGGCATGCAGCTGCCTGCAACACGTAATGCAGACATAGCCAATGAATTCGCCTCCACGGATATCCGCCCCGATCCGCCGCGCCGCCACCTCCCTCCGCTCCTTCCTTGTCAGCCCCAAAGCCCCGAACTACGCTGCTGAATGCGAGCAGCAACTGCTTTTTTCGGCTCGCATTCGCCGCACCGCCAACGGCACGCAGTTCCGCCGAACAGGCTCCGCACGTCATGTACAACAGGAGTCGACAATGCCTTCGCTCAACCCCGCTCTCCTTTCGTTCGCCGTCAGTTGCGCCTGCCTCGTTGCCTCCGCCCAGGCCGCCGAACCGCTGAAGCAAGTCGGTGCCGGCGAAGGTCAGCTCGACATCATCGCCTGGCCCGGCTACATCGAGCGTGGCGAGTCGGACAAGAACTACGACTGGGTAACCCAGTTCGAGAAAGACACCGGCTGCAAGGTCAACGTGAAGACCGCCGCCACCTCCGACGAGATGGTCAGCCTGATGGCCAAGGGCGGCTATGACCTGGTCACCGCGTCCGGCGACGCCTCCCTGCGCCTGGTATTCGGCAAGCGGGTGCAGCCGGTCAACATCGCCCTGATCCCCAACTGGAAGACCCTCGACGAACGCCTCCAGGACGCCCCCTGGCACACGGTCAACGGCCAGCACTACGGCACGCCCTATCAGTGGGGGCCGAACCTGCTCATGTACAACACCAAGCTGTACAAGCAGGCGCCCGATAGCTGGGCCGTGGTCTTCGAGCCACAGGAACTGGCCGACGGCAAGCCTAACAAGGGCCGCGTACAGGCCTACGACGGCCCGATCTACATCGCCGACGCCGCCCTCTACCTCAGGTCCGCCAAACCGGAACTGGGCATCCAGGACCCCTACCAGCTGACCGAAGAACAGTACGCCGCCGTGCTCGACCTGCTGCGCAAGCAGCACAGCCTGGTACACCGTTATTGGCACGACGCGACCGTGCAGATGAGCGACTTCAAGAACGAAGGCGTGGCCGCCTCCAGCACCTGGGGCTACATGGCCAACACCCTGAAAGCCGAAGGCCAGCCAGTCGCTACCGTGTTCCCGAAGGAAGGCGTCACCGGATGGGCCGACACCACCATGCTGCATGTGGACGCCAAGCACCCGAACTGTGCCTACAAGTGGATGGATTGGTCCCTGCAGCCCAAGGTCCAGGGTGACCTGGCCGCCTGGTTCGGCTCCCTGCCCGTGGTCGCCGGTGGCTGCACCAGCAGCGAACTCCTCGGCCCCGGCGGTTGCGCCACCAATGGCTATGACCAGTTCGACAAGATCGCCTTCTGGAAAACCCCGCAGGCCGAGGGTGGCAAGTTCGTGCCCTATAGTCGCTGGACCCAGGACTACATCGCGATCATGGGCGGGCGCTGATAGCTCCCCTCTCCCGGAGGGAGAGGGAGCCCATCCTCCGGAGCACGAGCATGACCACAGCCGTCCAGTTCACCGATGTCTGCCGCCACTACGGCGAGGTGAAGGCGGTCGATCGGGTGTCCATCGAGATTCGCGACGGCGAGTTCTTCTCCATGCTTGGCCCCTCAGGCTCGGGCAAGACCACCTGCCTGCGCCTGATCGCCGGCTTCGAGCAACCCACTTCAGGCTCCATCCGCATCCACGGCGAAGAGGCCGCCGGCCTGCCGCCCTATGAGCGCGATGTGAATACCGTGTTCCAGGACTACGCGCTGTTCCCCCACATGAGCGTGCGCGACAACGTCGCCTACGGCCTGAAGGTAAAAGGCGTGGCCAAGGCCGAGCGCCTGGCCCGTGCCGAGGAAGCGCTCGCCATGGTCGCCTTGCCCGGCTACGGCGAGCGCAAGCCGGCGCAGCTATCCGGTGGCCAGCGCCAGCGCGTGGCCCTGGCCCGCGCATTGATCAACCGACCGCGCGTGCTGCTGTTGGACGAACCGCTCGGCGCGCTGGACCTGAAACTGCGCGAACAGATGCAGGTGGAGCTGAAGAAGCTGCAGCGCCAACTGGGCATCACCTTCATCTTCGTCACCCACGACCAGGGCGAGGCGCTGTCCATGTCCGACCGCGTGGCGGTCTTCAACAAGGGCCGCATCGAGCAGGTGGACAGCCCGCAGAACCTCTATCGACAGCCGCGTACCCGCTTCGTCGCCGAATTCGTCGGCACCGCCAATGTCCTCTCCGGGGAACTGGCCCAGCGTCTCACCGGCAACATGGGCGCTTTCTCGTTGCGCCCCGAGCATGTGCGCTTCGGCAGTGCCAGCAACGGCGAACTGCAGGTCAGCGGCACGGTGCACGACGTGCAGTACCTCGGCGCCAGCAGCCGCTACGAACTCAACCTGGAAGGTGGCGGGCGTCTGGCGGTCAGCCTGCCCAATGGCGAAGAGACCGACAGTGCACGTCCGCAGCCCGGCCAGCAGGTAGACGCCTGCTGGGCGCGCAGCGCGATGGTTGCGCTCAGCGAGTAGGCCATGAGCACCGTCATCGCCAGCCATCAGAGCGGCCCGCTGCGCGGGTTGTCCAACCTGCTCTACCGCCGATCCACGCTCTACCTGCTGCTGCTGTTGACGCCGCCGCTGCTCTGGTTCGGCGTGGTCTACGTAGGCTCGCTGTTCGCCCTGCTCTGGCAGAGTTTCTACACCTTCGATGACTTCACCATGGCGGTGACGCCGGACCTGACCCTGGCCAACTACGCCGCCCTGTTCAACCCGGCCAACTACGACATCATCCTGCGCACCCTGACCATGGCCATCGCCGTGAGCCTGGCCAGCGCGGTGTTGGCGTTCCCCATCGCTTACTACATGGCGCGCTTTGCCACGCCGAAAGAAAAAGCCTTCTTCTATATCGCCGTGATGCTGCCCATGTGGGCCAGCTACATCGTCAAGGCCTACGCCTGGACGGTAATCCTGGCCAAGGGCGGCATCCTCTACTGGCTGATCCAGCAACTGCACCTGGAGGGTCTGCTGGGCGCCCTGCTGACTGTGCCCGGCGTCGGCGGCAACACCCTGTCCACTTCACACCTCGGGCGCTTCCTGGTGTTCACCTACATCTGGCTGCCGTTCATGATCCTGCCGATCCAGGCCTCCCTTGAGCGCCTGCCGCCGTCGCTGCTGCAAGCTTCGGCGGATCTCGGCGCCAGGCCCCGGCAAACCTTCGCCCAAGTGATCCTGCCGCTGGCCTTCCCCGGCGTGGTGGCCGGTTCGATCTTCACCTTCAGCCTGACTCTGGGCGACTTCATCATTCCGCAGCTGGTGGGGCCTAGCGGCCTGTTCATCGGCACCATGGTCTACGTGCAGCAGGGTTCGGTGGGCAATATCCCGCTGGCGGCGGCCTTCACCCTGGTACCGATCGTGCTGATCGCCATTTACCTGTCCATCGCCAAACGGCTGGGAGCTTTCGATGCACTCTGAACGAGCATCCTGGGGCCTGCGCCTGGCCGCTTGGGGCGGGCTGGTGTTCCTGCACTTCCCGATCCTGGTGATCCTGCTCTATGCCTTCAACACCGAGGAGTCGTCCTACAGCTTCCCGTTGCAAGGCTTCACCCTGGAATGGTTTGCCGTGGTGTTCGGCCGCGAGGATGTGTTGCAAGCCATCGTCCTGTCGGTGAAGGTCGCGTGCATGGCCACCGCCCTGGCCATGGTACTCGGCACCCTGGCCGCCGCCGCGCTCTATCGTCGCGACTTCTTCGGCAAGGAAAGCATCACCCTGATGCTGATCCTGCCCATCGCCCTGCCCGGCATCATCACCGGCATCGCCCTGCTCTCCGCGTTCAAGACCCTCGGCATCGAACCGGGCATCTTCACCATCGTCGTCGGCCACGCCACCTTCTGCGTAGTGATCGTCTACAACAACGTGATCGCGCGCTTCCGCCGCACCTCCCAGAGCCTGATCGAAGCCTCCATGGACCTGGGCGCCGATGGCTGGCAGACCTTTCGCTACATCATCCTGCCGAACATCGCCACCGCCCTGCTGGCAGGCGGCATGCTGGCCTTCGCGCTGTCTTTCGACGAGATCATCGTCACCACCTTCACCGCTGGCCACGAACAGACCCTGCCGCTCTGGCTGCTCAGCCAACTCAGCCGCCCGCGCGACGTCCCGGTGACCAACGTCGTCGCCCTGCTGGTGATGCTCGCCACCATGCTACCCATTCTCGGCGCCTACTACCTCACGCGGGGGACCGAGGCAGTGGCAGGGGGTGGGAAGTGAACACACATGCATACCCTCACCCGGCTTTGCTCCCCTCTCCCTCCGGGAGAGGGGCCGGGGGTGAGGGTGGTCCGAGCCACACCGAACTTCCCTCACCCCAACCCTTCTCCCTGGGGGAGAGGGGCTAGTCCGCACGAGGACCTGTCTCATGCAAACCAAACTCCTGATCAACGGCCAGTTCGCCTCCGGCGAAGGCGAGGCGCTGGACGTGCTCAACCCGGCCACCGGCACCGTGCTGGTGAAGATTCCCGAGGCCAGCGAAGCGCAAGTCGACGCGGCCGTGCGCGCTGCCGACGCAGCCTTCGAGGGCTGGGCGCGAACTTCGCCGCGCGACCGCGCCACCTTGTTGCTGAAGCTCGCGGACACCATCGAAGGCCATGCCGAAGAACTGGCGACGCTGGAGTCGGACAACTGCGGCAAACCCTACGCCGCGGCGCTGAACGACGAAATCCCGGCGGTGGCCGATGTGTTCCGCTTCTTCGCCGGCGCCAGCCGCTGCATGAGCGGTTCTGCGGCAGGTGAATACCTGCCAGGCTTCACCTCGATGATCCGCCGCGACCCGGTCGGCGTGATTGCCTCCATCGCCCCGTGGAACTACCCGTTGATGATGGCCGCCTGGAAGCTGGGACCGGCACTGGCGGCCGGCAACACCGTGGTACTCAAGCCTTCGGAACAGACGCCCCTCACCGCCCTGCGCCTGGCCGAATTCATCGCCGAACTGCTTCCAGCGGGCGTGGTGAACATCGTCCTGGGCCGTGGCCCGACCGTGGGCAGCCCGCTGGTGTCGCACCCGCTGGTGCGCATGGTGTCCCTCACCGGCTCGGTCGGCACCGGCAAGGCCATCATCCGCAGTGCCGCCGACAGCGTGAAGCGCACCCACATGGAACTGGGCGGCAAGGCGCCGGTGATCGTCTTCGATGATGCGGACCTCGCCGACGTGGTCGCCGGCATCCGCACCTTCGGCTTCTACAACGCCGGGCAGGACTGCACCGCCGCCTGCCGCATCTACGCCGGCAAGAAGATCTACGACAACTTCGTGGCCGACCTGGCCAGCGCGGTGTCCAGTCTCAAGACCGGCCTGCAGAACGACCCAGCCACCGAGCTCGGCCCGCTGATCACCCAGAGCCAGCGCGAGCGGGTAGCCGGCTTCGTCGAACGCGCCAGCACCCTGCCCCACATCCAGATCGCCACAGGCGGCAAGCCGGTGGCCGGCAGCGGCTTCTTCTACGAGCCGACAGTGGTGGCCCATGCGAAACAGGATGATGAGATCGTGCAGCGGGAAGTGTTCGGCCCGGTGGTGACGGTTACGCCCTTCAGCGACGTGGATGAGGCCGTACGCTGGGCCAACGACTCCGACTACGGCCTGGCGTCATCACTCTGGACCCGCGACGTGGGCCGCGCCGCGGCCGTGGCATCACGGCTGCAATACGGCTGCACCTGGATCAACACCCACTTCATGCTCACCAACGAAATGCCCCACGGCGGCTTCAAACAGTCCGGCTACGGCAAGGACCTGTCCATGTACGGCCTGGAAGATTACACCGTGGTGCGGCATGTGATGATCAAGCACTAGCGGTGGAGGCAGAAGTACCTGTCGGGGAGAACTGCTTTCCGTAGGGGCGAACTCATTGGCTATGTCTGCGTAAAGTGTTGAAGGTCCTGGAATCCCTTGTAGGAGCTAGCTTGCTAGCGAACGCGGACATTTTCGCCAGCAAGCTGGCTCCTACAGGCGTCCAGGTTCACCGGTTGCCCTCTAGCAACAGCTAACGCAGACACAGCCAACTCATTCGCCAAGCAGGCCGAAGGTCTGCCCTTCGAGCCCGCAGGGAGCAGCATTGCTGCCCTTGGCGATTGAAATCGCCCCCACAGGCCATTCAGCCAAATGCCAGCTTCAACCATCTCCGGTAGAACCCTTCCGCCACCTGGTTCAGCGCCGCCACCTTGGTGGGCAGGTCATCGAGCATGCGTGCCCTGGCCTGCTGGCTGGGCTGGGTCTCATCCAGCAGGTGCGCCCAATCGGTCAGCCAGCCCCGCACGAGGTCCTCGGTCATTTCCGGATGGCCCTGCAGGCCCAGAACCTTGTTGCCCCAGGAAAAACCCTGGTTAGGGCACCAGGGGCTGTCCATCAGCCACTGGGCGCCTTCAGGCAGGTCGAAGGTGTCGCTGTGCCATTGGTAGATCGAGAACTCCCGTGGCAGGTGCGCCAGCCAGGGGTTGTCCGTCGCCAGCGCGCGCTTCTCCAGCGGCTGCCAGCCAATCTCGGTGTAGGGCATGCGGTGCACCGAGGCGCCCAGGGCACGAGCCAGCAACTGGCCGCCCAGGCAGTGGCCGATCATCGGCACATCGCGCGCGATGAAGTGACGCAACGCGTCGACCTCCGCCCCGATCCAGGGCAGCGGGTCGTTGACGCTCATGGGCCCGCCCATGATGGCCACGGCCTTGGGCCGGTCCAGGTCGTAGCCATCCAGTTCGCCCAGGTCCGTGCGCAATACGGTGAAGTCGCGCTGCTCTCGGTCCAGGACGGTGGCCAGGTGGCCGGGTGGGCAGAAATCCGCGTGGGTAAGAATCAGGATGTCGGTCATGGGGTCCCCTCCGTTGGCGGAGTCTGAGGCAAAGGCCATGCCGAGGTCGAGTAATGGAAGTGTATGTTTTTGCAGGAAATACGCGAGCCAGAGGGGGGAAGGAAAACCAGCCGAAGAATTGTCCGGAATGCCCGGTTCGCAGCGAATTGACCGCCACGAACCGGGCTGGCTTCAAGGTCGCGTGACGCCCACTTCCTGGGTCACGCCCCAGCCATCGAGCACACCGCCGAGCGGGACCACCAGGGCCTCCAGATCGTGCTCGAAATCACCGATTCCCGTGTGGGTGGCGTACATCACCTTGCTCACCTGCAGGTGCCAGACCCCGTCGGCGCGTACCGATACCTGGGCATTCAAGGACTCACCACGAAAATTCTTCGCCGCCAGTCGCGCCCGGTCCTCGTCGGGGAAGATGGCGTAAAACTCGATCGGATGGACACGGGCAAAATCGAAACCGCCTTCTTTCATGCGGCGCAACAGACTACTGCTGACATCATCGTGGAAGGCTGTGCTCATGAAACGACCTCCTCTTAGCGATGGATGAGAGTTCCGCTTTTTCGCTTTTCCGCTAATCCGAGAAGCCGGTGGAATCGGCCTCGCGGCACCACGCAGTGCCGCCCCCGGGCCGACTCTGCAGACACAGCGCCAGACCCTGGCCAAGCCCCGCGCGGACCTGGCCACTGACTCACTCGTCGAGTGATTGTTTCAGCTTTCATTTTGCAGGGTAGCGCCACCACGGCCGGTCTGCCGAAAAGCAGGACAAATTGTCACAAAAGTGGCGACAGGCGGCGTCCAGGCTTCCTCTGTCAACAAATTGGCCCTGCGCTCGGCCACCTGTATCCATCACGCCCCGCTCAACAGCTTCATGATCCCCCTGTTCACCCAGGCCGGCGAAACCTGCCCCGCGCCGTACATCAGGCGGAACAGCCAGCTCACCGGCCGATGCACCGCTGCACCCTGGGCCTGCTGCCAGGCGGCCTGGGCGATGTCCTCGGCGTCCAGGTTCACCCCCAGGCGCCGCAGCACCGGCGGCTCGAAACCCTGGCTGCTGACCATCGGCGTGCGCACGAAGGGTGGCATCAGGTCGCCGACGCGGATGCCGTGGCGGCGCCACTCCAGTTCCAGGGCCTCGGTGAAGCCGCGCACCGCGAACTTGGAGGCCGAATAGCTGGCCATGTGCGGCGTGCCATAGACGCCCGAAGCCGACCCCATGTTGATCACCTGGGCGCCACGGGTGGCCTTGAGGTAGGGAAAGGCCGCGTGGGTGACCTGCACGAGCCCCAGCACGTTGATCGTGAGGATGCGCGCATGCTCGGCCATGTCGATCTCCTCGAAATGGCCGAAGCGCAGCACACCTGCGCAATTGAACAGCAGGCGCAACTGCCCCGCGTGGCGGCCACAAAAGTCCGCCAGCGCGGCTTCGACGGCCGCCAGGTCGGTCACATCCAGGGCCTGGTGCCAGACACCGCCCAGGGCAGCCGCCTGGGTGGCCAGCGCCGCGGCGTCCCGGTCGATCAGCCCCACTTGCCAGCCCCGTTCATGGAACAGCCGCGCGGTCGCCGCGCCAATGCCGGACGCAGCGCCGGTAATCAGGATGTTGTCCATCTCAGGCCTCCGCCTCCACATGCTTGCAGATGAAGTCCGCAGCACTGGCCAGGGCCTGGTCGGCCGTGCGCAACACCCCGGTGTGAGCCTGGAACACATGCCAGAGGCCGGGATAACGCTCCAACCGCACCCAGCCCCCGACCTCACGCACCCGTCTGGCCAGACGCAGGCTGTCATCGCGCAGGATTTCGTCCTCGGCCACCTGCACCAGCGTGGGCGGCAGCCCCGAGAGATCGGCGAACACTGGCGACAGGGCCGGGTCGCGGCGATCCATTCCGGGCGGGCAATAAAGGTCCATCGCCTGCTCCACCCACGCCGGGTGAATCAGCGGGTCGCCGGCCGGTGGAGTGTGTTGCGCCGTGCCGCTGAGGTCCGTGGCCGGCGAGAAGCAGACCAGCCCTGCCGGCTGGGGCAGGTTCTGACGCTGTATCTCCAATGCGCAGAGGAGCGTCAGGTTGCCCCCCGCCGAATCGCCGCCAATGACAATGCGCGAAGCCGGATAGCCCGCCTCCAGCAGCTCGCGGTAGGCCGCCACGGCATCCTCCCGCCCCGCGGGAAAGGGATGCTCCGGTGCCAGCCGGTAATCCAGCGCACACACCGCCACACCGGCCCGCTTGGCCAGGCTGGCGGTGATCGCCCGGTGAGTGGCAGGCGAGCCGGTGATGAAGGCCCCGCCATGCAGATAAAGCAGCACCACATGGCTGCCGCCCTGGGGCCGGTGCCACTCGCAGGGGCGACCGCCCAATTGCCCGCCTTCGCGCACCACGCCCCGGGGCGCCAGGGTGCTGGCGGTGAGAAAGCGCAGCACCAGGCGCTGCAATGCCACCGGCATGGGTGGCCGCATCAGGCCACGGAACAGCAGGCGCAGGGCACCGCGCAGGGTCGCCCGCAGCAGCGGCTGGCCGGGCTCGGGAGCAGTGAATTCAACGGGTGCATTCATAGTGATTCAGTTCCAGGCGACGAGTCTGTTGACGGTAGCTGAAGGTGAATCCCGGCCAGTTGTTGGTGTTGCGGCCGTCAGCGGTCTTGTACCAACTGTTGCAGCCCTGCTCCCAGATGGTGTGGCGCACATCCTGCTGCAGCCGCAGGTTGAAATGGCGTTGCACCTCGGGCTTGAGGTCGAGGTAGCGTAAACCGCTCAGCGCACGGATTCCGTCGAGTACGTAGCGGAACTGGCTTTCCAGCATGTAGATGATGGAGTTGTGCCCCAGGTTGGTATTGGGTCCGTAGAGGATGAAGAGATTCGGGAAGCCGCTGACGCTGACGCCCAGATAGGCCTCCGCGCCCTCACGCCAGGCCTGGTTCAGGTCGCGCCCACCCAGCCCGCGGATGCTCATGGGGGCGAGGAAATCCGTGGCGGTGAAGCCGGTGCCGAGGATGATGGCGTCCACCTCATGATGCCGGCCGTCATCGGTGACCACCGCACGCTCCGTCACCTCGCGGATGCCCGTGTTGACTACCTCGACATTGGATCGCGCCAGGGCGGGATAGAAATCGTTGGAGATCAGGATGCGCTTGCAGCCCAGCGGGTAGTCCGGCACCAGACGCTGGCGCAATGCCGGGTCGGTGATGCCGCGTGCCAGGTGTCGGCGGAAGCGGAACTGCATCAGCTTCATCAACGATGGGAACACCGAGAACGCCAGCACCCGCGACTCATGCTGGATGTACTTGAGCATCCGGTCGACTTTCTGCAACCCGGGCAGGCGCCGCATCAGCGCCAGCTCCCAGGGCTGGTAGGCACGGTCCGACTTTGGAATCACATAAGCCGCCGAGCGCTGGAACAGCGTGAGCTGTGCCACCTTCGGGGCAATCTGCGGAACGAACTGGATGGCGCTGGCGCCCGTGCCGATCACCGCCACCCGCTTCCCCTCCAACGGGTAGCCATGGTTCCAGCGAGCCGAATGGAACAGCTCGCCCTTGAACCCGTCCAGGCCGGGAATGCGCGGCCAGGCCGGGCGGTTCAGCTGGCCACAGGCACTGACCAGCGCCCGGGCGTGGAAGCGTTCGCCCGTGCGGGTCTGCACCTGCCAGGTGCCGCTGGCTTCATCGAACTCCGCACCCGCCACCTCGCAACCGAAACGAATATGCCGGTGCAGCCCGTACTTGTCGGCGCAATGACGCTGGTAGGCAAAAATCTCCGGCTGGGGCGCGTACTTGCGCGACCAGTCGGTCTTGGGCTCGAAGGAAAAGGAATAGAGGTGCGAGGGCACATCGCAGGCCGCCCCGGGGTAGCTGTTGTCACGCCAGGTGCCGCCGACTTCGCTGCCCTTCTCCAGGATCAGGAAGTCCTGGATGCCCGCCTTCTGCAACTGGATGGCCAGGCCCAGGCCGCCGAAGCCAGCGCCAATGATCAGCACGTGCAGGGGCGCACCGGGCTGGGAACTGTTGGTCATTGTTATCTCCCATTGGTAGTGACACGCCGGCACGGGGCCTGCGTGATGGAAGCATGCTAGTTCGGCGTAAATCGGCGTGTTATGGCATAGTCGGACAGTAAATTGTGAATTTCGGACAACCCAGAGCAAAGCCTCGATGCCCAGCCCCACACCCCGACCACCCCGCCGCAGCGCCATCAGCGTGCAATTGATGACCCAGTTCGGTCTCGACCAGGGCCTCACCCTGGAACAATGCCTGGCCGGAACCGGGCTGGACTGGTGCCTGCTCGGCGATCCCGGTGCGGAGGTCGTCGCCAGTCAGGAGCTCGAACTGCTGCGCAACCTCGCCCGACACCTCGGCCAGCATCCCGGCATGGGCCTGCAGGCCGGGCGGCGCTATCGCCTCAACACCTACGGCATCTGGGGCTTCGCCCTGCTCAGCAGCGCCACCTTTCGCAGCGCCGTGCAACTGGGCCTGCGCTACCTGGACCTGACCTACGCCTTCCACAGCATGCACCTGGAGGAACAGGGCGACGACGCCTGGCTGACCCTGGAAGAGCAGGACCTGCCGGACGACCTGCGCGGCTTCCTGCTGGAGCGGGATGTTTCCGGTGCGCTCAGCGTGTACCACGACCTGGTCAACGCCCCGCTTGCGGTGCGCCGGGCCAGCTTCCGCATTCCCGAGCCCGCCGACGTCACACCCTGGCGTGAACTGCTGGGGGTGACGCCCCAATTCGGTGCCAGCCGCAACTGCATCGTCTTTCCCCGCGCCCTGCTCGACCTTCCCCTGCCCGGCGCCAACCCGCAGGTGGCGCAGCATTGCGAGGCGCAGTGCAAGATCATCCTGGCCCGCCGTCGGGCGCGCACCGGCTTTGCCGGGCGCATCCGCGACCTGCTGCTGGCCAGGCCGGGACAGCTGCCAGACATGGAACGCCTGGCGCAGGCGCTGCATATGACGTCACGCACCTTGCGCCGCAAGCTGGCGGCCGAAGACACCAGCTTCCGACAGTTGCAGGAGGAAGTGCTGGAGACGCTGGCGGAAGAGCTGCTGAGCTCGACCGCCTTGCGCCTGGAGGAAATTGCCGAGCGCCTGGGCTATGGCGAAGTGTCGAACTTCATCCATGCCTTCAAGCGCTGGAAGGGAATCACGCCGGGTCAGTACCGGCTCGAGAGTCAGCGGCCGGCACGCGATTCGCGAATATAGAAGCGGGCCTTCTCGGCCTTGCTGGTGCAGCCCTCGAAGGCTTCGAACTGCTGCTGGGTCTTGGCCGCGGTGAGCAGGCTCAGCGCCTTGGAGTAACTCACGGTGCCGGAGAAACCTTCGGCCTTGGCCAGGTCCAGCTCCTTCCAGGCGGCATCGAGTTCTGAAGCGCAGCTCGTGCGAAAAGCTGTCTTGCCGGCGCAACCGACGAGCAACAAGGCGATCAAAGGCAGGCTGATCCAGGCTTTCATCTATACAACTCCTGTGGTGAAGATCGGCAGAGTCTAGTGTCTCGATAGACGGTCCGATACTCACAACATTCAACTTCGTGTACTAGCCCCGGCAGGTTTGCAGAGCGCCTTGGCGACGCCCCGCCACGGGCGTATCGTCGAAACACTGTTGGTGGGGGAATTCCGAATGAACAAACGCGTGGCACTGGTGCTGGGGTCAGGGGGTGCGCGCGGCTATGCGCACATCGGCGTGATAGAAGAAATTGAAGCGCGCGGTTATGAAATCGCCTGCATTGCCGGCTGCTCCATGGGCGCCGTGGTGGGTGGCATCTACGCCGCCGGCAAGCTGAACCACTACCGCGACTGGACCGAAAGCCTGGACTACCTCGATGTACTGCGCCTTCTGGATGTGAGCTTCCGCCTGGGCGCCATCCGTGGCGAGAAAGTCTTTGGGCGCATCCGCGACATCGTCGGCGAAATCAACATCGAAGACCTGTCCATCCCCTACACGGCGGTCGCCACCGACCTCACCAACCAGCAGGAAATCTGGTTCCAGGAAGGCTGCCTGCACCAGGCCATGCGCGCCTCGGCAGCCATTCCCAGCCTGTTCACGCCGGTGGTCCAGGGCAGCCGCATGCTGGTGGACGGCGGTCTGCTGAACCCGCTACCCATCATCCCGGTGGTGTCCAGCCACTGCGACCTGATCATCGCCGTCAACCTCAACGCCACCACCCAGCGCGACTACCAGCTTCCGGTGATCGAGCGCCCACCGGCAATCAAGAGCCGCATCGACCTGCTGATGGCCTCTTTGGGCTCGCGGCTGCCCTTCCTCAAACGCAGCGGTTTCGAACCCCACGACATACTCGACCCGGAGAGCCTGCCCGGCGGCAACCCCTGGCTGGAAAACGCCGCACCGCAAATGCAGCAACCCGCCGCCGCCCCGGAAACCCACGGCGCCCCCCGATCCGCCAGCGGGTCGGAAGTCATCGCCAGCGTCGGCCCCGCCTCCCTGCTGGACCTGGTGAACCAGAGCTTCGAGGTCATGCAAACCTCACTCGCCCAATACAAGATCGCCGGCTACCCGCCGGACATCCTCATCAACGTGCCCAAGCGCGTGTGCCGCTTCTTCGAGTTCTACAAAGCGCCGGAACTGATCCAGCTCGGCCGGCAGATCGCCCGGGAAACCCTGGAGCGGTATGAGCAGGGGAAATGAGGGGGTAGTTGATTAGGGGGATTGTAAGTAGGCGGTTAGAGCCGGAAGGAGAAAGTTGCGGCGGGCTTATTTCGGCCATAAGCGGCCACTCCAGAAAGACTGAATATGTCCCGCTCGGCCAAACTTGCAAGTGATTGTCGGAGCCTAACAGAAGAAATAAGTGCCCCGTAAATACCCACCCTGCCACATCAAGTTTTTTTCTCGATGACGCAGTGTATCGACGCCAAGACTGGAGTTCTCGAGGCTCTGCATCAGTAACTGTCATAATATTTTTGAGTTATATGAATAAGCGGCATTACATTTACTTAGTACGTGGCAAATTCTGAATAAAAAAGAGCCAGACTGTCGTTTAACCGAGCAATCTGACCCAAAGAAAGGAGCATCGGTGAAGCTTACTTTCGCAAAAAAACCTAACGGAGATTGGTGTCCTAGAAATTCAACGTGTAGCGAACGATGAAGCGGTTCTCGTTGGCGCTATCCGCGTAGGTTGATCGGTTGGTGGAGTTCCGCCATTGCACAGCCAGGCCCTTCACTGGCCCGCTCTGAACGACATAGGTGATGTCTGTGACACGCTCCCACTCCTTGCCCTCCTGCCCTTCGGCACGCAGGGCTGCCGCCTGGCGAGTGCTCAACAAAGTAGGATCGACATCATCGCCTTTCACATACTTCAGTCCGAGCGTTAGGCCGGGAATACCGATAGTGGCGAAATCGTAATCGTAGCGCGCGAACCAGATCCGCTCGTTGGGTGCAGTGAAGGTACTGACCAGGGATTCACCGAACAGATAGGTGTCGCTGCCGTTAACGAAGGCGAACGATGTATCACCCCAGGCCTTCTGGTACCCCCCGCCGATGGTGTGCCCCTTCAGGTTGTAGGCGAAGTAACTGCTAAGAGTGCGGTTATCCACTTCCCCCAAGCGTTCGTCACCAGTCTCCCCTGCGTCGAACAGTCTGATGTCTGCGATCACAGCGCCAGTCGACAGGGGCTGGTTCAACTTCAGACCGAAGAAGTTGGAGCGATATTGATCTTCGAGCTCAGCAACGTGATAACTCAGTGTTAGCGTCGGCAGAGCCTTATAATCGAAGGCCAGGTAGTCGAAGTGATCCGCCTCGACGGCTCGGTAGCCGAAGGTGGTGAGATGTTCAAAGTCAGTTGAGTTGCGCTGCTTGACCGCGTTCACTCGCACTGCCGAAATTGTCAGTGGATCCAAGTCGTTGGACACTAGCGAACCACCTCGGAAGACCTGTGGCAGGAGGCGACTATTGTTGCTCCACAGCAAGGGCATCAGTGGACTTATACCGCCCACCCGGAGTTCGCTTTTGCCCATGCGAGCCTTGGCCGTGAGCGTAAACTTGCCATATTCATCCTCCACGTTCCGCTCCGAATCGAACGCCAGGAGCCCCGAACCTGTGCGGTCGGGACTGGAGTCCAGTTTCACCCCTAGCAGGCCGAGAGCATCTACACCAAAGCCGACCGTCCCCTCGGTGAAGCCGGATTGCAAGTTAAGGATAAAGCCTTGGGCCCACTCGTCCCGTTTAGACTGCGTAGCGCCGTCGTTTCGAAAATCACGGTTGTAGTAAAAGTTGCGAAGCTCCAAAGATCCCTTCGAATCCTTAATTAACTCAGCTGATGCAAATTGCACTGGAGTCGCGATTGCTAAAGCTAAAAAAAATCTGATGGAGTGTTTCGACATTATAGGTGCCTTTTGTTGTTTTAGTGTGCATGAGTACGTGCCGCCATAGTTGGCAGCATTCGGTTTATATCTAAGTCAATAACTCTTTGACCGGGCTTTTCTTGGTTTCTTGTCGGCAACTAACATTCAGCGCCGCGTGTATGCACCCGGCGCTGAAGCTTCGGCTCAACAGTTCGAAGCGAGGCGGACAATGGCGTCACGGCTACCCGCACGTTCACGGAGAAGAAACTTCTGAATTTTCCCGGTGGCTGTTTTCGGCAGTTCATCGAAGATTACTCGGCGCGGACATTTGAATCGCGCGAGGCGGCCTTGGCAGAACGCTATGATTTCTTCTTCGGTGGGTGCAGCGACGCCAGGTTTGAGTTCGACAAATGCGCAGGGTACTTCTCCCCACTTGTCATCCGGTTGGGCAACAACAGCGGCGTGCAGGACGGCGGGGTGGGAGTGAATGGCCTCCTCAATTTCGATGGAAGAGATGTTCTCGCCGCCGGAGATGATCACATCCTTGCAGCGATCCGTGATTTGGATATAGCCGTTCTCATGGACGACGGCGACATCCCCCGTGTGGAACCAGCCACCTGCGAACGCTTTCTCAGTGGCGCTCTGATTCTTCAAGTAGCCCATCATCACGGTATTGCCGCGCATTAGTAGTTCACCAGTGGTGTGGCCGTCGTGCGGTACCGGCACCAAGGTCTCGGGATCCGCGACCATGAGATCTTCAAAGGCCGCAGCGCGGGCACCCTGGCGCACACGAAGAGCGCACTGTTCGTTCTCTGGAAGATCGTCCCACGCGTCCTGCCATACACAGCTCACAGGAGTACCAGACACCTCGGTGATGCCGTAAACGTGATCCACATCGAAGCCAAGAGCCAGCACAGCTTTCAGTACGGCAGCAGGCGGCGGCGAACCAGCAGTAAGCACGCGTACTGGAGTGTTCAGCGGGCGGCGATCCGTCGCATTGGCGATCATTGCCATTACGATGGGCGCGGCGCAGAAGTGGTCTACGCCATGGTTATCGATGGCATCGAACACCGTCTCGGCCGACACCTTACGTAGGCAGATATGCGTGCCGGCGGCTGCGGTGATTGCCCAAGTGAAGCACCAGCCGTTGGCATGGAACATGGGCAGCGTCCAGAGGTATCGCGGAGCTCGTGCCAGCGGCCAGTTGGTCATTTGCAGCATGCTCATTAAGTACGTGCCACGGTGGCTGGCCACGACTCCCTTGGGATCACCCGTGGTACCCGACGTGTAATTGAGAGCAATCGGCTGCCATTCGCTGCTCGGCCACACGCCGTCAAACTCAGGATCGCCGCCTGCCAATAGGGTCTCGTAGTCGGTTTCGCCAATCGCAGGGCCAACCGGCGCTAAATGGTCATTGATGTCGATCACCACCGGGGGCTGCTCAAGCAGATCGAGTGCCGCCGCAGCTAGGCCTGCGAACTCACGGTCGACCAGAAGCAACTTGCACTCGCCATGTCGCAGGATGAAGGCAACACCCTCAGCGTCGAGGCGATAGTTGATGGTATTCAGGACTGCGCCGGCCAGCGGCACTCCGTAGTGGGCTTCCAGCATCGCCGGAGTGTTGGGGGACAGGATGGACACGGTTTCACCGTTACTCAGGCCTCTGCTGACCAAGGCGGAAGCTAGTCGGCGGCAGCGTTCGCGAGTTTCAGTCCAGGTTCTGCGCAGTTCACCATGAACCACGGCATGCCGCTCTGGATGTACCAGGGCTGCACGGTCAAGGAAGCCGAGCGGAGTGAGCGGAACGTGGTTCGCAGGATTACGGTCAAGCCCGCTCTCATAGGCATCAGGTTTCATGGGGTTGTCTCCTTATTATTGTGATGAAATGTGGTAAACGCCCTTACCGGCTCTCGATCAGTAACCAAGGTGTTCTCAATGCTGGACTCGTCGGCATACCCGAGACTCATCCCACACACCAGCATCTGATCGGAGGGAATCGCGAGAACCTTTGCAATCACGTTGTGATACTTCAGGAATGCGGCTTGCGGGCAGGTATGCAAACCTCTGCCGCGCGCCGCCACCATCACGCTTTGCAGGAACATTCCATAATCAAGCAGGCTCCCCTCCTGCAGCACTCGGTCAATGGTGAAAAGCAGGCCGACCGGGGCATCGAAAAAACGATAATTGCGGCCGTGCTGTTGATGCATGCGGTGCTTGTCACCCTTGGCAATACCCAATAAGCCATAGAGTTCCCAACCCACCTTTCTCCTACGATCAACGTACGGAGTCACCCACTCGCGCGGATAGTATTCGTAGGGATCTTCGAGGCCCATGCTCAGCAACGGATCGTTGTCGATCCCAGCGATTGCCTGGGAAAGGCGATCCTTCGTTTCCCCCGTAACGACATGAACCCGCCACGGCTGCATGTTCACTCCAGTGGCACTGAAGCGCGCAACGTTGAGGATTGACTCGATTTCCTCGTGCGGCACCGGCTTAGGCAGGAAAGCCCTGATGCTCCGGCGGGTAGTAATCGCCCAATCAACCGTCTGGCTCAGGAGCTCTGGCGAGAGCGGCGGTTGCGATAAGCGGTTCATGATCATCTCTTACAGACTCGTTTTTCTGAGGAAGCGAAGGGTCGTCCGGCGTCCAAAGTTAATTAGATAGGGCTGGAGCCTTTCTGGCTTGGGTGGAGTCGGCGCACGACTGGTTGATCATGGTGACTGCCACGGCCCCGATCAGACCGGCGAGACTGATCGCCATGAAGTTCTGTTCAAGCGGCAAACTCAGGGAAACCAGCCAACCGATGAGAACTGGGGCGACGATGGCGCCGATACGCCCTACACCCGATGCGAAGCCGACACCGGTGGAGCGGATCGTTGATGGGTAGAAGTCCCCGGCGTAGGCATAGGCCAGCAGCTGAGTGCCGAGGGTGGATGCGCCCACGACGAACACGACAGCGAACAAGAGAGTCGTCGAGCGGGTGTAGCCCAGCAACGTCAGGGCAATGGCCCCCACGATGTAAAAGCTGACCAGCACATGCTTGATGTTCAGCCTGTCGCTCAACCAGCCGCCGAAAATGGCTCCAGCAATAGAGCCGACGTTGAACACGATGACATAGTTCAGTGCCGAGCCGAGGCTGAAGCCGGCCATGGCCATGAGTTTGGTCAGCCAGGAATTAAGCGCATACACCATGAATAGACCGGTCATAAAGGCCGCCCAGATCATTACAGTGCTGAAGCCACGACCGTCCTTGAACAGATTGCGAACCGGGGTTTCTTGCTTGCCCACCATCGCGGGGTTGCCGGTCATCGCGGTGTCGTTGCTGATATTTAGACCGGGTTCGATTTGCCGGGCGATTTCACGAAGCTCGTCCTGGCGACCTTTCTTCAGCATGAAGCCGATGGAGTCCGGCATGCTCTTCAGGATGAAGGGGATCAGGAGTACCGGTAGGCCTGCCACATAGAAGACCCACTGCCAGCCATGGCTCTCGATGAGTTGCTTCGCGGTGAGTGCGACCAGGATGCCGCCGACGGAGTAGCCGGCGAAAACAATGGTCACCAGACGAGTCCGCAACTTCAGGGGCGAGTACTCGCCCATTTGGGCGGTGCATACCGGCAGTACACCGCCGATGCCAAGACCAGCGATGAAGCGGCTGATGCTAAAAGTGATGGGGTCGTTGGTGAAACCGGCAGCTGCAGTGAATATGCTGAACAGTGCCACGCAGATGGCTATCATCTTTGGCCGACCGATGCGATCTGCTAGCGTCCCGAGGAATATCGCCCCGAGCATGGTGCCGAACAGCGCAGAACCAGCCATGATGCCGGCGCTAGTCGGATCAACATTCATATCCTGCATGATTGCCGGCAACGCTGCGCCAACTACGGCGAGGTCGTAGCCATCAATGATCAGGATGAGGACGCACCAGAAGAGAATGAGCCCGTGGAATCGGCCGAATTTTGATTCCGCCGCAAGCGCATATGCGTTCAGTGATTGCATATCGTGTCTCCTTCAATCTTGTTCTTGTTTGTGAAGAGCCCATCAGTCACTAGGTCTGCCGGCCCTTTCAGGTGAAGGGAGTCTCAGGCGTCGCACACCAACTCAAGCAACGTGGGCTGGATGGACGGTACACAGCGCAGAGGGCTACCTGCAGCGCATCGTAGGATCAGAAATCCGCAGGGCCCATGCCCGTGGGCATCGTTGTGCTTGACCGATCTGGGCAGTTTCGAGGGAAAGGAGGCGGGCCACACCAGAGACGGTCAGAACCGTCTCCGGGCAGTGGAAGAGAGTGCTGCCGGAGTCAGCAGCCCGCAGAGATGTCGCTAGGTGTCAGCGTCGCCACCGTGCGAACGCCGGTAGGCACCTGGGCTTACCCCGGTCCATTTCTTGAACGCACGATGAAACGCACTGGTCTCTTGGAAACCAGTCTGTTCGGCGACGTCGTTCACGGTCAGGTCTGCGCGACATAGCAGGTTAATCGCTATGTCGCGCCGCAGGTTGTCCCTCAGAAGTTTGTAGCTGACGCCCTCGGCCTGCAGCCTGCGCTGGAGAGTCGAATTGGACATGCGCAACATTTTGGCGAGCGCCTCGAGCTCCGGCCACTCCTCCGGGCTTTGGCCACGGAGCCGCTGTCGGATCTTGGCACTGATGCTCTGGTCATTGCGGTACTTCACCAGAAGGCTGGCAGGCGATTCCTTGAGGAATACCGACAGGCTTGCCGGAGTCTGAGCGACCTTCAGCTCCAGGTAGCTACGGTCGAAACGAGCCAGCGAAGCAGGCGTCTCGAACTGGATGTCTTCACAGAAGCGCATGCGGTAGTCGCTGTCGTCCTCCGGACGTTTCGGGCGCAAGCACAGCTGCTGGATGGGAATTCGCCGATTGCCAAGCCAGCACAGCAGGCCATGCACCAAGATCAGCCAGGTGCCATAGCAAAAGAGCCGTCTTTCTACGCCGTAATCGTGGATCACGATTACGGCAGCATTCCCCTCGAATTGGAGCTCTCCGTACACGTCATCGAGCACCAGCCGAAGAAACGCCAGTATGCGGCGCAACGCCTGCTCCAAGGTATCGCAACCAAGCGTCGCATGGCACAGCAGCCTGAAACTGCCACGTCGCATTGGGTGGCTGTCGATAGCGAAAAACTCGTCGTCGAGCAGATCGGATAGTGCGACCCAGAGGCGTGAGAACGCAGCGGCTGACACACGAGCCTGAGGAGCTGTCAGTAGCTCGGGATCAATGTGCGCCTGCCGGAGGGCGAGGGAGACATCCAAGCCTCGATGGAGCGCCCCATGAAGCGCTTCATGCACCAACCCTATCGAAGTGGTTCCTTTGTCTGCGGGGAGCACCATGCTTTTTCCATCTTCCGCTGCGCGCCCTTCGGCGCGAGCTGCTTCATTGTTGATTCCAACCGCCTGCACCAGCTGTCTTCATAACAAGGGACAGCCAAGCTGCAGTCGCCTTTTAACGCTCCTTTTTCAGGGCACCGACTGTCAAGCCGACGTGGCTTGCCGTTTGTGCTTCCGCAGCCGGAGATGCCCAAACTACTCAATCAGAATGAGGCTTTTGAACATTGTCGTTAGGTTGACGTTAGCCAAAGATCGCCCCCAGCTGGCGCCTGGCTATAGCTCGCGTGGCGAACTGCCTTGGAAGAGCTAGTTATCTGCTCTGTGTTTCCGTGGATTCCTTGAGGCGGTGATTCCTTATTGGAAGATCAGCCTACATAGCGAGCCTACGCCAATAAGCGCTGAGTATTTCATATCAAGCAACCGCGTATGCGGTGTTGCCCATAACACGAGGTTCTTCATCATGCGCGTCGAAAACTCCGTCCTCCTGGTAACCGGTGGAGGTTCCGGCCTCGGCCTCGCTGCCGCGCGTGAACTGGTGGGGCTGGGCGGCAAGGTCATCCTGGTCGATATCAACGAGGCTGCCGGTGCTGCTCGAGCGGACGAGTTAGGCAAGAACGCCTGCTTTGTACGCGCAGATATCACCGACGAAGAGGACTGTCGCAAGGCTGTAGCCATCGCTCAGGATGCATTTGGCGGTCTACAAGGTCTGATCAACTGCGCCGGGATCGCACCTGCCGAGAAGGTGCTTGGCCGCAACGGCGCCCATGGCCTCGACAGCTTCCGCCGCACTATCGAAATCAACCTGATCGGTAGTTTCAACATGCTCCGACTCGCCGCCGAAGCAATGGCCGGTGGTGAACCAAACGAGGAAGGCGAACGTGGCGTGATCATCAACACTGCTTCCGTCGCCGCCTTCGATGGCCAGATGGGGCAAGCTGCTTATTCCGCATCCAAGGGGGGAGTCGCCGCGATGACGCTGCCAATAGCCCGTGACCTGGCCCGCAGTGGTATCCGAGTGATGTGTATCGCACCGGGTATTTTCGAGACCCCAATGATGGCCGGCATGCCCCAGGACGTGCAGGACTCCCTGGCTGCCAATGTGCCGTTCCCGCCGCGCCTGGGCCGCCCAATGGAATACGCAGCGCTAGCGCGGCACATCATCGAAAACACCATGCTCAACGGTGAGGTGATTCGTCTCGATGGCGCCCTCCGGATGGCTGCAAAGTAATCACCTGAAGGCTGTTCCCGTGTTTCGTCAGGGGTCACTCGGCCAACGAATTGAGGAGTAGACATGAGCCACACAGATCCTATCGTCATCGTCAGCGCCGCTCGCACGCCCTTGGGCGGCTTTCTCGGTGACTTCAAAGAACTCACCGCCGCAGAACTTGGCGCAGTGTCCATACGTGCCGCTGTGGAGCGCGCGGGCCTGCTCGCCAAGGACATCGACGAAGTCATCATGGGCTGTGTCCTGCAGGCTGGTCAGGGACAAGCTCCAGCGCGCCAGGCCGCCCTCCAAGCGCAGCTACCGCAGCAAGTCGTATGCGCGACCGTCAATAAAATGTGCGGCTCAGGTATGAAGGCCGTGATGTTCGGGCATGACCTTCTCGCTGCTGACAGCGCTGGGGTGGTAATCGCTGGTGGTATGGAAAGTATGTCGAACGCCCCCTACCTCCTGGATAGAGCGCGCTCCGGCTATCGTATGGGGCATCAGAAGGTCGTCGATCACATGTTTCTGGACGGTCTCGAGGATGCCTATGAAAAAGGTCGTCTGATGGGCACCTTTGCCGAGGATTGCGCCGAGAGTTACGGGTTCTCGCGCGAGCAGCAGGACGAGTTCGCCATCGACTCGCTCATCCGGGCACAAAAGGCCAATATGGAAGGTCTCTTCAACAACGAAATCGCCCCGGTGCAAGCCAGATCGGGTCGCGATGTTGTCTGTGCGGGAAAAGATGAGCAACCGGGGAAAGCCCGGCTGGACAAGATCCCCACACTGAGACCAGCTTTCCGCGAGGGCGGAACCGTGACCGCAGCAAACTCTAGCTCCATTTCCGATGGTTCCGCTGCTTTGGTGCTGATGCGACTGTCCGAGGCGGAGCGACGCGGCCTTGCACCGCTGGCCCGCATAGTCGGTCACTCCTCCTACGCTCATGCCCCTAACTTGTTTGCCACCGCTCCGATTGGAGCCATCAAGCGCCTGCTCGACCGCACGAAATGGTCTCAGCAGAGCGTGGATTTGTTTGAAATCAACGAAGCGTTCGCTGTCGTTCCGATGGCCGCGATGCGCGATCTGAGAATCGGCCGGGATCAACTGAATATCCATGGGGGTGCATGTGCTCTGGGACATCCCATCGGGGCATCAGGAGCACGCGTGCTCGTAACCCTGGTCAATGCACTGAAACAGTATTCGCTCAAGAGAGGCATCGCATCGGTATGCATCGGTGGCGGAGAAGCCACTGCTGTGGCCATCGAGCTGATGGCCTGACAAGCCACTAGATCCTTACTAAGAGTCGGCCATACCGCCTCTCTCACTTCATTGCTCGGGAGCCTTCCCCTTGAATTTCAGGACTCTCTTAGCCGACCAGGTCGACGGCGTTGGCGTGATCACGCTGAACCGCCCCGAAGCGCTGAATGCGCTTAACAGCGCGTTGATCGACGACCTAAAATCGGTACTCGATCACTTCGAATATGCGGCTTCCGTTGGCTGCATTCTCATTACCGGTGGCAGCAAAGCGTTTGCCGCTGGTGCGGACGTCAAGGAGATGGCCGAACTCTGCTACCCGAACACCTATCTTGAGAACTACCTCGGACGCCTCGATCAAGTCGCACAACGACGTAAACCCATCATTGCGGCCGTAGCCGGCCATGCGTTGGGTGGAGGCTTCGAGCTTGCCCTGATGTGCGATTTCATTATCGCAGCGGACAACGCGCGCTTTGGCCTGCCCGAAGTGAAACTTGGGGTGATTCCCGGTGCCGGTGGAACCCAGCGCCTCGCGCGCCTAGCTGGCCGAGCAAAGGCTATGGAAATGACGCTGACTGGCCGAACCATGGACGCAGCCGAGGCGGAGCGCTGCGGAATCGTCGCGCGTGTTGTGCCGCTAGAGGAGTTGCACTCCGTAGGCCTAGAAACGGCTCGGCGCATTGCAGCTCAATCGCGCACCGCCGTTATGATGATCAAGGAGTGCATTGGGCGCGTGGATGAAGGGTCGCTCGCTGAGGGATTGCGGTTCGAGCGCAGAATCTTCCACTCAGTGTTCGCCACTCCTGACCAGAAAGAAGGAATGCGCGCATTCGTCGAGAAGCGTCCAGCCCAATTCCGCTAGCGCTGTAACGATCTGGATACAGCGCTGGTATGGTCATTATTGGAAACAAGAATGATTGAAAAAACTTTGTACTGGGAAGACTTCACTCTTGGAAGAGTTTGGAGTACCCAACGGGAACTTCCTGTCAGTTGTGAAGAAATAATCGAGTTTGCTATTCGGTACGACCCTCTCGATTTTCATGTTGATCCAGATCGAGCGGCGTTGAGTCCAATAGGTATGCACTGTGCCAGCGGAGTTCATACCCTTGGCATGGCGCAACGAATGATGTGTGACGCCTTCCTCCTCCAGACGCACATAGTTGCTGGCGGACGAATTGACCGCTTCGTCATGCTCAGCCCAGTCCAAAACGGGGACGTGCTTCGACTTTCAGTACAAGTCGTGGAGGTAATGCCACATTCCTGGAGGGAGGATCGAGGTTGGGTAATCTTCAAGGTAGAAATAAACACATCCGCCCGGGGTAGAGCCGTACTTGCCTACGAGACCATGATCCTCATAATGCGGCGCCACATGGAAGCGTTGCCAGCAGCGAGCTAAATAAGCCTAACGTGTCCCCCCCCGGGATTGCCCCGATAACTGCTTACGAACGAAATAGCCGGCGGCAAACCGCAGCTACCCGCTGCCGAACCTCACCTATTGGCTGCTAGTTACCCGTCATGAAGGGCAGCTTCTGGCCGGTTTCTGCCGGTCCCTCCTGTGGCTCTGGGTCGAAAGCCGCCTGACATGCGTGGCTAGCCCACTCCCCTTGCCCTCCCCCAGCTCTATCCCTATCCTGCCCCGGCCACGGTCAATCCCGTGGCCGGGTTTGACAGCCTGAATTAGTAGGCGCGAATGCGCCGCATGGTGCATGCGAGAAACGGCGGACGTTTCTTGCAGGCATTCACACGCATGCAGTTTTTGACTGCTCTGCTCTATGGCAGGTCGCGCGGGGAGACCCTCGTGGTCTGCCGGTGCCTACTAGCCGGTCTGTCAACCCCGCGCGATTTGCCGCCCTTCGAATGACAGCGAGTGACGGCAAGCCTCAACAGACTAGTAGGAGCTTCGCCATGCACGACGCATACACCCCCATCGTTTTCCATCACCACACCGAGCGCCTGCGCGCCGTGATGATCGACAACCAGCCCTGGTTCATCGCCCATGACTTCGCCCAGTTGATGGGGGTTCGCAATTCCCGCCGTTTGCTCGATGCCCTGGAGCGTTTTGAAAGGCGTACCGTTTTGCTGGCGAGCGCCAGTGGCTTTCATGAAGAGGTGGAAGCCATCAGCGATGCCGGGGCCTACAAGGTGCTGTTTCGCTTCGGTCGGCCGGGGTATGTCGAGATCAGTCGCTGGTTGAGCGAGGTGCTGGTGCCGACGCTGCATGACTATCACCGCGACCTGAGTGCGGAGCCGCGCCGGGCCTTTCTCACGTGGGACGACCGCAAGATCGGCGTGGTGAAGTGGCAGCGCGAAGTGTGGGTGGCCTGGCGGGACTTGCCGGTGTTGATGAAGGACAGCCAGGAGGTGTTGCCATGAGGCTTGAGCACGAGCAGCGGAGGATCAGGCAGTGGGTGCTGGCCGAGCGACCGGCGTCCCAGTGACTTGAAGCTGCTCCTGCGGCACGGTTTTGTGTGCGTTGGTTGTTGCAACGGTGAGGGAAGCTCTCTAGCACAGGCCTTCCAGGCTTTCGTGCCGGCCTGACGCAGCCCTCTCCCCCGGCCCCTCTCCCGCAAGCGGGGCGAGGGGTGACTCTCGCCGGTTAGGCACAAGCCATCCTGGGCAGGCTACAGGGCCGCCCCGGGCAGAATCCGCAGGATCGAACCGTTCGCTCGTGTCCATCCGAACGCCTCGCAAGCTCGCGGTTTCGAGGTGTGAGGCGTAGAGAGATTCCGAAAAATAGCTGATGAGGAGAGAGCGACGGCGAGCGCCGGTGGCGTTAAGGCTGCCGGCGTGCAGATCGGCCCGGCTCTGGACGGGCAGCGTCCGGTGCGTCGGGGGGAGGTTAGAAAATCGACCAGCCGATCCGCTCGGACAGTTTTTCCAGCGCCGCCATGCCCGCCAGCGAATTGCCGGCCTCGTTGAGTTCCGGTGACCAGACGCAGACGGTGAAGCGCCCCGGCACTACCGCGACTATCCCGCCCCCTACCCCGCTCTTGCCCGGCAGGCCGACCCGGTAGGCGAAGTTGCCGGCTTCGTCGTAGAGGCCGCTGGTGGCCATGATGGCGTTCAGCTGCTTGGCCTGGCGCGGGGTGAGCACCTGCTCGCCGCTGTGGGGGCTGACGCCGTTGTTGGCGAGGAAGCTGAAGGCCAGGGCCAGGTCGGCGCAGCTCATGCGGATCGCGCAGTGGTGGAAGTAGCTGTGCAGCACGGCCTCCACGTCGTTGCGGAAGTTGCCGAAGGACTGCATCAGGTAGGCCATGGCGGCGTTGCGCGCACGGTGCTGGTACTCGGAACGGGCCACCACTTCATCGGACACGACATGGGGGTTGCCCGACAGGCGCCGGACGAAGTCGCGCATGGACAGCGACGGTGCGGCGAAACGCGATTCGTTGATATCGCAGATCACCAGGGCGCCGGCGTTGATGAAGGGGTTGCGCGGCACGCCGCGCTCGAACTCCAGCTGCACCAGCGAGTTGAACGGTTGGCCTGAAGGCTCGTGCCCCAGGCGCTGCCAGATGTCCTCACCCGAGTGCTGGATGGCCTGCACCAGGCTGAAGACCTTGGAGATGCTCTGGATGGAGAACGGCGTCAGGCCGTCACCCGCGTAATAGAGTTCGCCGTCGTTGCTGTAGACGGCAATGCCGAGCTGGTCCCCGCTGATACTGGAGAGTGCGGGAATGTAGCTGGCGACCTTGCCCTGGCCGATCAGGGGGCGGACTTCATCGAGGATTTCGTTCAACAGTTGCTGCATGCCGGTCCTTCCGTTGAGAGAGCGTCTTCGCGCTCATGGAGCACTGGACGCGCGCCGCGGGCGTGACGGCACAGCCTTGTTCAGGCCTCTTTCAACCGATAGCCGACGCCCGCTTCGGTAATGATGAAGCGCGGGTTGGCCGGGTCATCGCCGAGCTTCTGGCGCAGGTGCCCCACAACCACGCGCAGGTAATGGGTGTCCTCCACGTGGGTCGGCCCCCAGATGTCCTTGAGCAACTGCTGTTGGGTGACCACCCGGCCGAGGTGGCGAGCCAGTTGGGCGAGCACGGCGTACTCCTTGCGGGTCAGCGACACGTCTTCGTTGTCCAGGGTCACCCGGCGATAGGCGAAGTCCAGCCGCAACGGGCCGCTGGTGACGCTGGCTTCCTGCTGCTCGCCAGGAGCGCCCTGGCGCAGCAGCACCCGCACGCGGGCGAGGAACTCCTGAATACCGAACGGCTTGGTCACGTAGTCATTGGCGCCACCGTCCAGGGCCAGCACCTTCTCGCCCTCGCTGGCGCGCACCGAGAGCACCAGCACCGGCACCTGGGACCACTCGCGCAGCTCGCGCAGCACGTCCTGGCCGTCCATGTCCGGCAGGCCGAGGTCGAGCACCACCATGTCGGGCTTGGCCAATGCCGCCTGGGCCAGCCCTTCGCGGCCATTGGCGCCCTCCAGAACCCGGTAGCCCTGGGCAGCCAGGCTGATGCGCAGGAACTTGCGGATCTGCGCTTCGTCGTCAATGACGAGGATGGTCGGTTGGTTGGTTGTCATGGGGTCCTTCGTTGAATCGGTATCCTGCTGGAGCGCATTTACTGCAATCATTCTTCTTCCAACTGCGGCTGCGGGTGCAGCGGCAGGTGCAGGGTCAGGGTGGCACCGCGACTGTCCAGGCCGTCGCTCACGGTCACGCGGCCGCCGTGGGCGCCGACCATGCCCTGGCAGATGGCCAGGCCCAGGCCCGTACCCTGCCCGCCCCGATCACCCCGTGCGGCGGTATAGAACATGTCGAAGATCCTGTCGCGCTCTTCCGGCGGAATACCCGGCCCCTGGTCGCTGACGGAGAAACGCAGCTCGGTTTCGTCCGCTTCCACCGCAACCCTCAGGCGCCCCTGGCTGGGCGAGAAGCGCGCAGCATTCTCCAGCACATTGACCAGCGCCTGCTCGATCAACGCGGCGTGGACATAAAGCAGCGGTAGTTGCTCCGGCACCCGGGTTTCCACCTGCAACGGCGCCAGTACCGGGCGCAGGCGCTGCAGCGCGCTGGCGACGATGTCCACCGGGGCCACCCAGTCCCGCGCCAGCTTGAGGCCGCCATGGCCGAGGCGGGTCATGTCCAGCAGGTTCTGGATGTAGCGGTCCAGGCGTTCGGCTTCGTCGCGGGTGCCTTCCAGCAACTCGCGGCGGTCCGCCATGGGAATGGCTTCGCCCAGGGCCAGCAGGCTGTCGATGGAGCCGCGCATGGCGGTGAGCGGCGTACGCAGGTCATGGGAAACCGACGCCAGCAATGCACTACGCAACTGTTCGGTTTCGCCGTGCAGGCGCGCGGCCTCCAAGTCTTCGGCCAGCTGGGCACGGGCCAGGGCCTGGGCCAGCGGTTGGCCGAGGGCGGCGATCAGCCGACGCCGGCCCGCCGGAAGCGGCGCTTCGTCGCGCGGGCTGATGCCCAGCAGCACCAATGGCCCTTCCTCGCCCGACAGCGGTAGCCACCACCAGCGCCCGCCCGGCAAGGTGTCGGTCCCCAGGCCCGCCGGTTGATCGTGTTGCCAGGACCATTCCGCCGCTGCCCGCTCCTGGTCAGCCAGCAGGCGTTGAACGCCCGCTTCCACCTTCCAGATGCCGTCGCGGCCTCGGGAAAGCAGGCAAACCTCCACATCCGTCCAGGCGCCAAACTGTTGAATCGCGACATTCAGGACAGCCTGGCGGTCGGTTGCGGCGGTGAGCTTGCGCGACAGGTCGAGCAATGCCGTGGTTTCCGACTGGGTTTCACGCAGGGCATCCAACTGCCGGCGCTGGCGCGAGGCCAGGTTGCCGGTCAGCCCGGCCATCAGCAGGAAGAACAGCAGCGTCAGCACGTCTTCCTGGCGGGCGATGGTCAACGAGAACGTCGGCGGGATGAACAGGAAGTCGTACGCGAGAAAGGACAATCCGGCGCACAGCAGCGCAGGTCCCAGGCTGCTGCGAACCGCAACCAGCAGCACGGCGGCGAGGAACACCAGGGAAATGTTCGGCAGTTCCAGGGAATGGGACACCAACCAGGCCAGGGCGCTGGCGGTGATGGCGGCCAGCACCGCCAGGCCGTAGTCCACCAGACGCGCAGAATCGCTGGCGCGCGGACTGGGTGGGCGACGGTCAGCTTCGGTATCCAGCACGCTGATTTCCAGTCCCTCGCCAAGGTGCAGCAAGCGCTCCGCCAGCCCTCGGCCGAGCAGGCGGCGGCGCAGACGCTGACGGCTGCGGCCGACCAGCAACAGGCTGGCACGGCGCTCGTTGGCGTGCTGGACCAGGGCCTTGGCCACCGATTCGGCACGCAGGGTTACCACCTCGCCGCCCAGGCGTTCTGCCAGTTGCTGAGCTGCTTGCAGACAGGCGCGAGACTCTTCCGAGCGCACTCCGCCTGTGTCCACATGCACCACCGACCAGGGCAGGTGGCGCCGCTCGGCCACCCGGCTGGCATGACGCACCAGGCGCTCGGCCTGATGGTCACCATCAATACCTAGCAGCAGCCGCCCGCGCACAGCCGGTGCTTCCAGGCCACGCTGGCGGTAACGACGATTGAGGTCGGCATCCACCCGTGCAGCGGCAGTCTGCATGGCCAGCTCGCGCAGGGCGGTGAGGTTGGTCTGGGAGAAGAAGGCGTCGATGGCGGCGCGCGCCTGCTCAGGCACGTAGACCTTGCCTTCGCGCAGGCGTTCGAGCAGTTCGCGCGGCGGCAGGTCGACCAGGAGGATTTCGTCAGCCTCCTGCAGGACCCAGTCCGGCAAGGTCTCGCGTACCTGCACGCCGGTGATGTCATGCACCTGGTCGTTGAGCGCTTCCAGGTGCTGGACGTTGACGGTGGTGTAGACGTCGATGCCGGCGTCGAGCAGCTCCTGCACATCCTGCCAGCGCTTGGCGTGACGGCTGCCGGGGGCATTGGTATGGGCCAGCTCGTCCACCAGGGCCAGGCGCGGCGGACGGGCGAGGATGCCGTCCAGGTCCATCTCGGTCAGTTGCATGCCGCGGTAATCGAAACGCCGCAGCGGTTGCTGCGGCAGTCCGGCGAGCATGGCTTCGGTCTCGGCGCGACCATGGGTTTCCACCACGGCGGCGCGCAGGTCGACGCCCTGGCGCAGTTGCGCCTGGGCGGCCTGCAGCATGGCGTAGGTCTTGCCCACGCCAGGTGCGGCGCCGAGGAAGACTTTCAGTCGGCCGCGCCCTCCCTGGGGCATCTCGGCCAGAAGCGCATCGGCGCGCTGCGCATCACTCATCGAGTCATCTCATTCAACGCTGTGTTCAGGGCCAGTACGTTGACCACCGCCGGACCGATCAGGGGCCGCTCGGTGTGTTGTTCCACCAGTCGTTCCAGGGAATCGGCCGGCAGGCTGCGTTCGGCCGAGATGCGCGCAATCTGGAAACGCGCCGCCGACGGCGGCAGGTGCGGATCGAGGCCGCTGCCCGATGTGGTGACCAGGGCCATGGGCACCTTGCCGTGGCCTTCGGTGGCCAGGCGGTGCGCGTCCTTGTTGATGCGCTCGGCCAGGGCCGGGTTGCTCGGCGCCAGGTTGCTGGCGCCGCTGGCTACGGTGGCAAAGCTTGCGGCCGACGGGCGCGGCTGGAACCACTCGGGGCCGTCGAAGTTCTGCGCCAGCAACGAGCTGCCGCGCACCTCGCCCTTGGCGTCATGCACCAGGCTGCCGTTGGCCTGCTCGGGGAAGGCCAGTTGGGCAATGCCGGTAACGGTGAGCGGATAGGCGACGCCGGTGATCAGGGTCATCAGGGCCAGAAGACTTATGGCTGGGCGGAGTTGGCTAAGCATATTCAGTTCCTCGCGGGAAATCTAAGTCTTGCGGGGGTGAGAAACCCTCACCCCCGGCCCCTCTCCCAGAGGGAGAGGGGGCTAGTTCACACCAGTCCCACTGCGTTGAGCAGGACGTCGATCAGCTTGATGCCGACGAAGGGCGCGACGATGCCGCCCAGGCCGTAGATCAGCAGGTTGCGGCGCAGCAGGCTGGCGGCGTCCGCGGCCTGCACCCGCACCCCGCGCAAGGCCAGCGGAATCAGGCCGATGATGATCAGCGCGTTGAACACGATGGCCGAGAGGATGGCGCTTTGCGGGCTGGCCAGCTCCATGATGTTCAGCACACCCAGTTGCGGGTAGATGCCGGCGAACAGCGCCGGGAGGATGGCGAAGTACTTGGCGACGTCGTTGGCCACCGAGAAGGTGGTGAGCGCGCCACGGGTCACCAGCAGTTCCTTGCCCACCTGCACCACGTCGAGCAGCTTGGTGGGGTCGGAATCCAGGTCCACCAGGTTGGCAGCCTCGCGAGCGGCCTGGGTGCCGTCGTTCATGGCCAGACCCACGTCGGCCTGGGCCAGCGCCGGTGCGTCGTTGGCGCCGTCGCCGCACATGGCGACCATCTTGCCTTCGCCCTGCTCCTGGCGGATGCGCGCCAGCTTCTTCTCCGGCGTGGCTTCGGCGATCACGTCGTCCACCCCGGCCTCGGCGGCGATGGCGGCAGCGGTCAGCGGGTTGTCGCCGGTCACCATCACGGTGCGGATGCCCATCTGGCGCAGTTCGGCGAAGCGATCACGGATGCCAGGCTTGACCACGTCCTTGAGGTGGATGGCCCCCAGCAGTTTGCCGTCGGCCGCCACCAGCAGCGGCGTGCCGCCACTCTGGGCGATCTTCTCGATTTCGCGGGCCAGCGGCGCCGGCATGTCCTCGCGAGCCATGCCGACCCAGTCGAGTACCGCATCCACAGCACCCTTGCGGTAGCTGTGGCCAGCCCAGTCGGCGCCGGAGAGACGGGTCTCGGCGGTGAAGGGAATGACGGTAATCTCGTCGCGGGCCGGCTCCTGCATGGCGTGCAGCGCGCGCAGGTATTCGACGATGGACTTGCCTTCCGGCGTCTCGTCGGCGAGCGAAGCCAGCAGCGCGGCGTCGGAGAGTTCTTTGCCGGCCACGCCGGGGGCCTTGATCATCGCGCTGCAACGGCGGTTTCCGAAGGTGATGGTGCCGGTCTTGTCCAACAGCAGCACATGCACGTCACCGGCGGCTTCCACCGCGCGACCGGACTTGGCGATCACGTTCAGGCGCACCAGGCGGTCCATGCCGGCGATGCCGATGGCCGACAGCAGGCCGCCGATGGTAGTGGGGATCAGGGTCACCAGCAGCGCTACCAGATAGACCAGCGGCAGGTCGCCACCGGCATAGCGGGCGAAGGGCTGCAGGGTAGCCACCACCAACAGGAAGATCAGCGTCAGGCCGAGCAGCAGGATGTCCAGCGCCACCTCGTTGGGGGTTTTCTGGCGCTTGGCGCCTTCCACCAGGGCGATCATCCGGTCCAGCGTGGACTCGCCGGGGTTGGCGGTGACTTTCACCAGCAGCCAGTCGGAAACGATGCGGGTGTTGCCGGTGACGGCGGAACGGTCGCCACCGGACTCGCGGATCACCGGCGCCGATTCGCCCGTGATGGCCGCTTCGTTGACCGCAGCGATGCCTTCGATCACTTCACCATCACCGGGGATCAGCTCACCGGCTTCAACCCGCACCACGTCACCACGACGCAGGCTGGCGGCCGGAACGGTCTCGAACTGGCCATTGGCCTTGCGGCGGCGCGCGGTCAGGCCCTGGCTACCGGCACGCAGGCTGTCGGCGCGGGCCTTGCCACGCCCCTCGGCCAAGGCTTCGGCGAAGTTGGCGAAGAGCACGGTGAACCACAGCCAGAGGGCGATCTGCACGGCCAGGCCGGTGCTCACCGCCGGGTTGGGGATGAAGCAAAGAACGGTGGTCAGCACCGCGGTCAGCTCGACCACCAGGATCACCGGCGAACGTACCAGCTGGCGCGGGTCCAGCTTGACGAAGGCCTGGCGCAGCGCCGGTTTCCACAGCGCGGCGAAGGAGGTCTTGGGTTGCTGCTTGGCGCCTTTGAGCGCCTGCATGGGGGCATTCATCATCGATCTCCCTTAGAAGCCCTGGATCAACGCGAGGTGTTCAGCGATCGGCCCAAGGGCCAACGCCGGCAGGAAGGTCAGGCCGCCGACCAGCAGAATGGTCAGGATCAGCAAGGTGACGAACAGCGGACCATGGGTGGGGAAGCTGTTGGCGCCAAGCGGCGCGCGCTTCTTCGCAGCCAGACTGCCGGCGATGGCCAGCACCGGGAGGATGTAGCCGAAGCGGCCGAGAATCATGGCAAGGCCGATCAACACGTTATGGAACGGCGTGTTGGCGCCGAAGCCGGCGAAGGCCGAACCGTTGTTGGCGGTACCCGAGGTGTAGGCATACAGGGCCTGGCTGAAGCCGTGGGCGCCGGGGTTGGTGATGGAAGCCGCCGGGCCCGCCAGGCTGATGGCCAGGCCGCAGAACACCAGCACGCCAACCGGCATCACCAGCAGGGTCGCCACCAGCAGACGCACTTCGCGAGCCTCCAGCTTTTTGCCGAGGTATTCCGGGGTGCGGCCGATCATCAGGCCGGCGAGGAACACGGCGATCAGCACGAACAGCAGCATGCCGTAGAGGCCAGCACCAACGCCGCCAAAGATGATCTCGCCGAGCATCATGTTGAACATCGGGATCATGCCGCCCAGGGCACTGAAGCTGTCATGCATGGCGTTGACCGAACCGTTGGACGCCGCGGTGGTGGTCACGGCCCAGAGCGCCGAAGCGGCGATACCGAGGCGACTTTCCTTGCCTTCCAGCGAACCGCTCTGCTCGATCGGCAGTGCAGCCAGGGCCGGGTTCGGCTGGTATTCGCTGTACAGGGTCACGCCCAGGCCGATGACGAACAGCACCAGCATGCAGGCCAGCAGCGCACGGCTCTGACGCAGGTCCTTGACGTAGTGGCCGAAGGTGAACACCAGGGCCGCCGGGATCAGGATGATGGAAGCCATCTCCAGCAGGTTGCTCCAGGCCGTGGGGTTCTCGAACGGGTGCGCCGAGTTGACGCCGAAGAAGCCGCCACCGTTGGTGCCCAGTTGCTTGATGGCGATCTGGCTGGCGGCAGGCCCCAGCGGGATGCTCTGGTCGGCGCCCTGCAGGGTCACCGCATGGGCGTAGTCGAAGAAGCTTTGCGGAACGCCCTGCCAGACCAGGAACAGCGCCAGCGGCAGGCACAGCGGCAGCAGCACGTAGAGGGTCGCGCGAGTCAGGTCGACCCAGAAGTTGCCGATGCTGTCGGTCGAACGACGGGCAATACCGCGGCAGAACACGACCAGTACGGCCAGGCCGACAGCAGGGCTGACGAAGTTCTGCACGCCCAGGCCGACCATCTGGCTGAAGTAACTCAGGCTGGCTTCACCGCTGTAGGCCTGCCAGTTGGTATTGGTCATGAAGCTGACGGCAGTGTTGAACGCCAGGCTCCACTCCAGGCCCGGCAATTTCTGCGGGTTCAGCGGCAATGCACCTTGCAGCATGAGGATGGAGAACAGAACGACCAGGCTGGCGAGGGAAAAGGCCACCAGGGCCAGTGCGTAGGTCTTCCAGTCCTGCTCACGCTCGGAGTCGACGCCTGAGACCCGGTAGCAGAAACGCTCGACGGGCGAGAAAACCGGGGTCAGGAAGGTGCGTTGTCCCTCCATCACCCGGTAGAAGAAGCGTCCGAGGAAAGGTGCCGGCGCCAGCACTAGCACGAAGAAGGCCAGGATGAGGCCGATGTCCTGAAGTTGCATGTGGCCTCCTAGCCGCGCTCGGCGCGCAGCAGCGCGACCAGCAAATAAATGAAAAGTCCCATGGCCAGAACCAGGGACACCCCGTCGAGAATGCTCATTGCTTGTGCTCCTGAATGCGGTCTATGCCGCCGTGGAGCCATTGTCGGAACGGAGGGCGTAAAGGAACGAGCCCAGAGGGAGCGCGGGGGCATCAAGAAAGCGTAAAGAAGTGGCAAGTTGGCCCCGTTCCGGGGCCAACGATCTTCACTGCCCCTCGCCTGGAGGGAGGCGGGGATTGTTCGTGCCGACTGCTGGGCTAGCGCGGGCGGTCAGGCACGAGCCCCTCTCCGTGGCATGGAGAGGGGCTGGGGGTGAGGGTCACCCCCGAGTCGAAACGTCAGGGCATGACCGGCGGAATGTAGGCCAGCGTCTTGCCCAGGCCCCACAGCAGCACCAGCACCAGCGGGATATGCACCAGCAACTGGACGAAGGAAAAGCCGATCAGGTCGCGCGCCTTCAGGCCCAGCACGCCCAGCAGCGGCAGCATGTAGAAGGGGTTGATGAGGTTCGGCAGCGCCTCGGCGGCGTTGTAGATCTGCACCGACCAGCCCAGGTGGTACTGCAGTTCGTTCGCCACCTGCATCACGTAGGGCGCCTCGATGATCCACTTGCCGCCACCGGACGGGATGAAGAAGCCCAGCACGGCGGAGTACACGCCCATCAGCAGCGCGTAGGTGTCGTGGTTGGCGATCTGCACGAAGAAGGTGGAGATGTGGTGGGCCAGGGTCTGGCCGTCGCTGCCATTGACCGTGGTCATGATCGCAGCGATGGAACCGTACAGCGGAAACTGGATCAGCACGCCCGTGGTGGTGGGCACCGCTCGGGTCACGGCATCGAGGAAGCTGCGCGGACGCCAGTGCAGCAGCGCGCCCGCCATGATGAACAGTAGGTTGTAGGTGTTCAGGCCGGAAATGGCGGTGATCGCCGGCTTGCTGGCGAACTCCTGGGCCAGCCAACCACCGGCCAGCACCACCAGCAGGATGATCAGCAGCGGACTGTGTTCCAGCCATTCGCCCGGGCGGGTCGGTTTGACTTGCTGCGGCGCGGTGAAGCTCGGGTCAACGCCGCAGGACTTGGCATCACGCGCGCTGGCGGCGCTGGGCGCGGTCATGTAGGCGATTACCAGGGACACCACCATCAGCGCCAGCAGCATCACACCCGACTGCCAGAGGAAGATGGTTTCGGTGAAGGGAATCACGCCGGTGATGGCGAGGATCGACGGCGGCAGGCTGGCCGGGTTGGCCTGCAACTGCGCGGCCGACGAAGACAGGCCAAGGGCCCACACGGCGCCCAGCCCCAGGTAGGCGGCGGCACCGGCGGCGCGGTAGTCCATCTTCAGTTCTTCACGGCGGGCCAGGGCACGCACCAGCAGGCCGCCGAACACCAGGGACAGGCCCCAGTTCAGCAGCGACGCCACCATGGAGATCAGCGCTACCCAGCACACGGCCGAGCGTCCGTTCTTCGGCACGCGGGCCAGCAGGTCGATCAGGCGCGAAGCCGGGCCGGAGCTGGCAACCACATAGCCGCCAATGACCACGAAGGCCATCTGCATGGTGAAGGGGATCAGGCTCCAGAATCCGTCGCCAAAGGCTTTGGCGGCCTGGCTGGCCGGCGCGCCCATCGCCAGGGTAGCGACCGTCACCAGCAGAACGGCGACTGCGGCAAAGACCCAGGAATCAGGGAACCAGCGTTCCGCCCAGTTCGAGCAACGCATGGCAAAGCGTGCTGAGCGGCTTTCTTGAAGTTGTGTGGCCATCGGGTACCTCGGGAGTGTTGTTTTTATCGGCAATCGCCCAGCCGCAATGGCGGCCGGGCGCCGGGACAGTGGTCTTGATCGAATCCGAGGGTCTTTGCCCTCTTTCTGTCTGAAACGACGACGCCACGCCCATCAGGGGCATGGTGAGGTCGGGTGCCCGTGACCTTTCGGCCTTGGGCTCGTGCGTGATGGCCTTGCGAGAACCAGGTGGGCCCGGTCCGTTGGAGCTTTCTAGTTATGGGTGAAGCAATCGTAGGGTGGATCGCGCTTCATCGATCCACCCTACATGACCCGCAATGCGGGTCGGGTGTGTTGCGGCTTAGCGTTCGATGGCCAGGGCTACACCTTGGCCGCCGCCGATGCACAGGGTCGCCAGGCCCTTCTTGGCATCGCGCTTGATCATTTCGTGCAGCAGGCTCACCAGCACGCGGCAGCCGGAGGCGCCGATGGGGTGGCCCAGGGCGATGGCGCCGCCGTTGACGTTGACCTTGGTGGCGTCCCAGCCCAGCTCCTGCCCGACGGACAGCGCCTGGGCGGCGAAGGCTTCGTTGGCTTCGATCAGGTCGAGATCAGCCAGGTTCCAGCCGGCCTTTTCCAGGCAGCGACGGGTCGCCGAGACCGGGGCGATGCCCATGATCGCCGGGTCGACGCCGGCGTTGGCGTAGCTGGCGATGCGCGCCAGTACCGGCAGGCCGAGGGCCTTGGCCTTGGTGGCGCTCATCAGCAGCACGGCAGCGGCGCCGTCATTGAGGCTGGAGGCGTTGCCGGCGGTGACGCTGCCGTCTTTCTTGAAGGCCGGCTTGAGCTTGGCCAGGGCTTCGGCGGTGGTGCCGGCGCGCGGCTGCTCGTCCGTGGCGAAGGCAACGGGGTCGCCCTTGCGCTGCGGGATCAGGATCGGAGTGATCTCATCCACGAAACGCCCGCCTTCGATGGCGGCCACGGCCTTCTGCTGCGAGGCGGCGGCGAAGGCGTCCTGGGCTTCACGGCTGATGCCGTACTTCTCCACCAGGTTCTCGGCGGTGATGCCCATGTGGTAGTCGTTGAAGGCATCCCACAGGCCGTCCTGGATCATGGTGTCGACCAGCTTGGCGTGGCCCATGCGCAGGCCGGTGCGGGCGCCCGGCATCACGTACGGCGCCAGGCTCATGTTCTCCTGGCCGCCGGCGATGATCACCTCGGCGTCGCCGCAGCGAATGGCCTGGGCCGCCAGGTGCAGGGCCTTGAGGCCGGAGCCGCAGACCTTGTTCAGGGTCATGGCCGGTACCGCGTGCGGCAGGCCGGCGAGGATCGCCGCCTGGCGGGCTGGGTTCTGGCCGGAGCCTGCGGTGAGCACCTGGCCGAGGATGACTTCATCCACTTCAGCGCCGTCGAGGCTGGTCTGGGCCAGCAACTGGCGGATCACTGCGGCACCCAGTTCCGGGGCGGGAATGTTCGCCAGGGCACCCTGGAAGCTGCCGATGGCGGTGCGGGTGGCGGCGACGATAACGACATCTTGCATGTTTGGAACTCCTGCACCACATGGGGCGGCTCTCGATTGATGGGTATCGCTCCGCTCCACCCATCCTACGAACTACAAAACGAAAAGACCGCGCCGGAGGACGCCATGCGTGGTGGCCTCCTCCAGAGCGGTAGAGCAATCAAAAGGTCATTTCAACCACGTCGTCGGGGACGATCAGGCGGCCGGCGGTTTTCTCGGCGATTTCGGCGATGCTCACGCCCGGCGCGGTTTCGCGCAGGATGAAGGCGCCGTTCTCGATCTCCAGGTAGGCCAGGTCGGTCAGCACCTTGCGGATGCAGCCGGCGCCGGTCAGCGGCAGCTCACAGCGTTCCAACAGCTTGGACTCACCGTCCTTGGAGGCGTGGGTCATGGTGACGATGATGTTGTCGGCACCGGCGACCAGGTCCATGGCGCCACCCATGCCCTTGACCAGCTTGCCGGGGATCATCCAGGACGCGATGTTGCCGTGGACGTCCACCTCGAAGGCGCCGAGCACGGTCAAGTCGACGTGGCCGCCGCGGATCATCGCGAACGACTCGGCCGAGGAGAAAATGGACGCGCCCTTGACCGCGGTGACGGTCTGCTTGCCGGCGTTGATCATGTCGGCATCGACTTCATTTTCAGTGGGGAAGGCGCCCATGCCCAGCAGGCCGTTCTCGGACTGCAGCATCACTTCCATGCCTTCGGGTACGTAGTTGGCCACCAGGGTCGGGATGCCGATGCCCAGGTTGACGTAGTAGCCATCTTTCAGTTCGCGGGCCACACGCTGGGCCATTTGTTCGCGGGTCAGTGCCATGTCGGTTTCCTCGAATTCTTCTTGTCGTGGTCAGGAGCGAACGGTGCGCTTTTCGATGCGCTTCTCGAAGCTGCCAAGAATCACACGATCAACGTAGATGCCCGGGGTGTGGATCTGGGTCGGGTCCAGTTCGCCCGGCGCGACGATCTCTTCGACTTCGACCACGGTGATGCGGCCGGCAGTGGCCACCACCGGGTTGAAGTTCTGCGCGGTGTGGCGGTAGATCACGTTGCCGTAGTAGTCGGCCTTCCAGCCCTTGACGATGGCGAAGTCACCGGTAATGGAAGGTTCGAGGATGTGAGGACGGCCGTTGAACTCGCGCACTTCCTTGCCTTCGGCAACCGGGGTGCCGTAGCCGGTGGCGGTGAAGAAGGCCGGGATGCCGGCACCACCTGCGCGCAGTTTCTCGGCCAGGGTGCCTTGCGGGGTGAGTTCGACTTCCAGCTCGCCGCTCAGCAGTTGCTTCTCGAACAGGGCGTTCTCACCCACGTAGGAGGCAACCATCTTGCGGATCTGGCGGTCTTCCAGCAGCACGCCGAGGCCGAAACCATCGACGCCACAGTTGTTGGAAACCACGGTGAGGCCCGTGACGCCACGGCGGCGGATCTCGGCGATCAGGTTCTCGGGGATGCCACAAAGGCCGAAACCACCGGCCAGGACGGTCATGTTGTCTGTCAGCCCGTCCAGGGCTTCCTCGTAGCTGCTTACTCGCTTGTCGAGTCCACTCATGCTCATGTGCCTCTTGTCTTTATTGGTCGCGGCGCAGTGCCGCCGGTGAGTGGGTCAGAGCTTCTCCCGCACAGACTGATTTGTTAAGTTTGTTTTTCCTAACAATTCATAAGCAAACCAAATCAATGACCATCAAGCAGTTGCGCGCCTTCCTCGCTGTAGCCCAGAGCCTGAGCTTCGCCCAGGCCTGCGAACGGCTGCACCTGTCCCAACCGGCGCTGAGCCTGTCGATCAAGAACCTGGAAGACTCCCTCGGCGGCCAGTTGCTGGTGCGCACGACACGCAGCGTCGCCCTGACGCCCGAAGGGGAAACCCTTTTGCCCATCGCCCGACGCCTGCTGGCGGACTGGGACAATGCCGAGGAGTTGCTGCGCCAGCACTTCACCTTGCAGTTGGGCAAGGTCTCCATCGCCGCCATGCCCTCCTTCGCCGGCAACCTGCTGCCGGCCGCGCTCAAGGCCTTCCGCGACCAACACCCGAAGGTCAACGTGGCGGTGCATGACGTGATCAACGAGCAGGTGCTGGAGATGGTGCGCAACCGCCGGGTGGAACTGGGCATCGCCTTCGAGCCCGAATCCCTCGACGGGCTCGACTTCACGCCCTTCTACACCGACCGCTTCGTCGCCGTGGTGCCCGCCGATTGCGAACTGGCCCAGCGCGCCGAGGTGGGCTGGGCAGAGCTGCTGCAGGGCAACTTCATCACCCTGCAACGCCCATCCGCAGTGCGGCTGATGCTGGAAGAGGTACTTGCCCCGCAGCACGGCCGCCTGCCGGTCGCCTTCGAGAGCCACCAACTGGTGACCGTGGGCCGGATGGTGGCCCAGGGGTTGGGCGTCAGCGCCGTGCCCAGCCTGTGCATCCAGCAGATGGAAGAGCTGGGTGCCCACTGCATCGCCCTGCACAGCCCCCAGGTGGAGCGCCGCGTGGGCCTGCTGCGGTTGGCCGAGCACACGCTTTCCACCGCCGCCCAGGCACTCAGCGATGTGCTCCTGCACACCCCCGACTGGAACCGCCTCGACCTGCCCCGGCCTTGAGCCAGGGCCTATGCTGATAGCAGTCGGACGACTCAAGACTCGCAAGATGAGGATGCGCAGATGGACCAGCCACTGTGGACCCCCAGCCCAGTGCGGATCGCCGCCACCCGCATGGATGCCTTCCGCCGCCAGGTCAGCCGGCAACAGGGGCTGGACCTGCCCGACTACCCTGCCCTGCATGCCTGGAGCCTGGATCGCCGCGAGGCCTTCTGGCAGGCGATCGTCGAGTTCTTCGACATCCGCTTCAGCACGCAGCCCAGCGCCGTTCTGGAGGAAGGCGGCGCGATGCCCAATGCCCGCTGGTTCCCCGGCGCCACGCTGAATTTCGCCGAACACCTGCTGCGCCGTCGCGACGGACATCCTGCCCTGGTGGCCATCGGCGAAGACGGCAGCCGCGTACAGCTGACCTACGCCGAACTGGCCGCCCATGTCGCCGGCCTGCAACAGAGCCTGAAAGCCATGGGCGTAAGAGCCGGCGACCGGGTGGCGGCCTTCATGCCCAACACCTGGCAGACCGTCGTCGGCATGCTCGCCGCCACCAGCCTGGGCGCCACCTGGTCATCCTGCTCGCCGGACTTCGGCACCCAGGGCGTGATCGACCGTTTCGGCCAGATCGAGCCCAAGGTGCTGATCGCCGCTGCCGGCTACCGCTACGCCGGCAAGAATCTGGATCTGACGGCCAAGCTCAATGAAATCCTCGAGCGCATGCCCTGGCTGGAACAGTTGCTGGTGGTGCCCTACTCCCAGGCCGAAGCGCGGCCGGAGGACTTCACCACCCGTGCCCGGGTGGCCTTGTGGAACGACGTCTACCCGCCCGGCGGCGAGCCGGTGTTCGTCCCGGTGCCCTTCGACCACCCGCTGTACATCCTCTACTCCAGCGGCACCACCGGCGTGCCCAAATGCATCATCCACGGGGTGGGCGGCACCTTGCTGCAGCACGTCAAGGAACACGGCCTGCATTGCGACCTGTCGGCCTCGGACACCCTGTTCTACTTCACTACATGCGGCTGGATGATGTGGAACTGGCTGGTTTCCGGACTCGCCCTCGGCGCCACGCTGGTGCTCTACGACGGCTCGCCCTTCCACCCCGGCCCCGAGCGCCTGATGGACCTGATCGATGCCGAGGGCATCAGCATCTTCGGCACCAGCGCCAAGTACCTCGCCGCCCTGGAGAAGGCCGGCGCCAGGCCGCGTCAGAGCCATCGCCTGGAACGCTTGAAGGCGCTGCTTTCCACCGGCTCACCGCTGTCCCACGAGAGCTTCGAGTACGTGTACCGCGACATCAAGGGCGAGCTGTGCCTGTCCTCGATATCCGGCGGCACGGACATCGTGTCCTGCTTCGCCCTGGGCAATCCGGTGCTGCCCGTCTGGCGCGGCGAGCTGCAGTGCAAGGGCCTGGGCATGGACGTGCAGGTGTGGAACGAGGACGGCAAGCGGGTGTTCGGCGAGAAGGGTGAGCTGGTGTGCGCCCGGCACTTCCCGTCGATGCCGGTGGGCTTCTGGAACGATCCGGACGGGGCGAAGTTCAAGGCGGCCTACTTCGACACCTTCCCCGGCGTCTGGGCCCATGGCGACTACGCCGAGGAAACCCCGCACGGCGGCCTGGTGATCCACGGCCGCTCCGACGCGGTGCTCAACCCCGGCGGCGTGCGCATCGGCACCGCCGAAATCTATCGCCAGGTGGAAAAGGTGGAAGAGGTGCTGGAGTCCATCGCCATCGGCCAGGACTGGCAAGGCGATGTGCGGGTGGTGCTGTTCGTTCGCTTGCGTGACGGCGTGGTGCTGGACGACGCCCTGCGCGAGCGTATCCGCCAGGTGATCCGCGCCAACACCACGCCACGCCACGTGCCGGCGAAGATCATCGCCGTAGCCGACATTCCCCGCACCCTGAGCGGCAAGATCGTCGAACTGGCGGTACGCAACGTGGTGCACGGCCGGCCGGTGAAGAACACCGACGCCCTGGCCAATCCGCAGGCGCTGGAACTGTTCCGGGACCTGCCGGAACTTTTAGAGGCGAATTCATTTGCCAACCGAACCGAAGGTTCGGCCTGAACCCCTGCGGGGCGGCTTCGCCGCCCTTGGCGAATGAATTCGCCCCCACAGGAATCCTGCCTAGAGGTAGGGCCTGATCACACCCAGGGCCCGTTCCATGTACGCCTCCTTCTCCCCCACCGGCGCCACGTAGTGCAGTGCCGTGGCGCAGGCATCCTCGCCGGCCAATTTGGCGATCACCCAGGCCGCCAGGTACGGCGCGGACAGGCAGCCGCCGGCGGTGGCCAGGTTGCCATTGGCGAAGAACGGTTGATCGAGCACCTGGACGCCAGCCTCGATCACCCAGGGTTTGGTGGTGAGGTCGGTGCAGGCCGGCAGGTTACCGAGCAGGCCAAGCCTGGCCATCAGCAGGGCGCCGGAGCATTGCGAGCCGATCAGTTGGCGCTGCGGGTCCAGGCGCAGGCGATCGAGGATGCTGCGGTCCTTGGCGATTTCACGCGTCTGGATGCCGCTGCCGAACAGCACGACGTCCGCCGTGTTGGCCGCCTCCAGGGGCTGCTGGGCCTGCACCCGCACGCCGTTCATCGATGTCACCCATTCGCTGGGTGCAGTGATCTCCGCCTTCCAACCCTCCCCGCGCATGCGGTTGAGCAGGCCGGAGGCCACGAAGGAGTCCAGCTCGTTGAAGCCTTCGAACGTCAGTACAGCGATACGCATCACGACCTCCCGGATCGGTTGGGGCATGCAGCGAATCTATGCGGGCCGGGGAGCGGTCGCTATGTACAGACAAAATTAAATTTGGCCATACAGGCGTGTCGGGGCGAACTCATTCGCCAACCGGACCGAAGGTTCGGCCGGTAAGCCCCGAGGGGCAGCTCCGCTGCCCTTGGCGATTGAAATCGCCCCTACAAGGAAGAGGCTTAGCGAGGCCCCGGCTCCTCCGGCCCGTCCTCTTCCAGCTCTTCCAGCTTCAGCTCCAGGCCCCAGCTGGCGGCATCCTCGGTGCGGGCCGGCGCAGCGGCAGGTGCAGGGGCGGCCGCTGCCGGTGCCGGCGCTGCTGCCGGGCCGTCGCGGTACAACTTGAGTTTCAGGCGCAGGTTGTTGGCCGAGTCGGCGTTCTTGATCGCTTCGTCTTCGGGAATGGCGCCCTCCACCACCAGGTCGAACAGCGCCTGGTCGAAGGTCTGCATGCCCAGGCCGCGGGACTTTTCCATGATCTCCTTGATGGAGTGGAATTCACCGCGCTTGATCAGGTCGCTGATGGTCGAGGTGCCCAGCAGCACTTCCACTGCCGCCCGGCGCTTGCCGTCCTGGGTGCGCACCAGGCGCTGGGAGACGAACGCCTTGAGGTTGTTGCCCAGGTCGTTGAGCAGCTGCGGACGGCGCTCTTCGGGGAAGAAGTTGATGATGCGGTCCAGCGCCTGGTTGGCGTTGTTGGCGTGCAGGGTGGAAATGGCCAGGTGACCGGTGTCGGCGAAGGCCAAGGCGTGCTCCATGGTCTCGCGGTCGCGGATCTCGCCGATCAGGATCACGTCCGGCGCCTGGCGCAGGGTGTTCTTCAGCGCGGCGTGGAAACTGCGGGTGTCCACGCCCACCTCGCGCTGGTTGATGATCGACTTCTTGTGCCGGTGCACGTACTCCACCGGGTCTTCGATGGTGATGATGTGGCCGCCGGTGTTGCGATTGCGGTAGTCGATCAAGGCCGCCAGGGAGGTGGACTTGCCGGACCCCGTACCGCCGACGAAGAGCACCAGGCCGCGCTTTTCCATCACCATTTTCAACAGCACTTCGGGCAGCTTGAGGTCTTCGAAACGCGGGATGTCCAGCTTGATGTTCCGCGCAACGATGGAGACTTCGTTGCGCTGGCGGAAGATGTTGATACGGAAACGGCCAATGTTCGGCAGCGAGATGGCCAGGTTCATTTCCAGCTCGCGGTCGAACTCGGCGCGCTGCTCGGGATCCATGATGGATTCGGCAATCTTCGCCACGTCGCCGGCTTTCAGCGGCTCATTGCTGAGCGGTCGGAGCAGGCCGTTGAACTTGGCACAGGGCGGCGCGCCCGTGGACAGGTAGAGGTCGGAACCATCCTGGCTGGCCAGGATTTTCAGCATCGATGAGAGGTCCATGGGTGTGCGCGTCCGGTCAGGTGTGAAGGCATCCGCGTGGCGGATCACAGGTCAGCAACTGTATGGCGGCGGCCCGTGCTGGCACAATGAACCGCTCCACACTCCAAGAGGAAATCCCATGGCCAAGGCCCTTGCCCGCCATATTCTGGTCAAGACCGAGGCGGAAGCCGAGCAACTGAAGAAGCGCCTGGATAAAGGCGAAGACTTCGCGACCCTGGCCAAGAAGCATTCCATTTGCCCGTCCGCCAAGCGCGGCGGCGACCTGGGCGAAGTCCGCCCCGGCCAGATGGTGCGGGTGATCGATCAGGTGATTTTCAAGAAACCCGTGCGGGTGATCCACGGCCCGGTGAAAAGCCAGTTCGGCTATCACCTGGTGCAGGTGTTCTTCAGGGAATGAGGGCATTGCGGGGAGATGGGCACCGTCCGTGGCGCAGTGCCCATTCTAGGGAGCGGATGTGACGCTCCTGTTACCGTCTCACTGCAAGGTTTCGCGAGCGCAGGAACGCGAGATATCGGTCAGGACCGTCAGCTCTTCATCGGTAGGTTTACGACCTTCGGTGACCCCCACCAACTGCTGGGAGGTGAACGCCTCCTGCATCATGCCGTTGGAGCACTTGCAGTAGGCGGCGGCCTTGTCCGGCGGAACCTGCCGCGCCGCGCTGATAACGCACTCCTGGGTGAACTTCTCCCCGCCACCCTGCGGCCACTCCCCCGCCACTGCCGCGACTGCGCAGGCCTGCAAGGCCAGTACAGCGAAAAACCGAGTCTTCTTCACGTGCAATCTCCTGCTGGTCCTGAAGGCGCATTCTTGCCGCAGCGGGCACCTGGCAGGCAATAGCTGAAAACGACAGGGCGCGACTTCACTCTTCCGTGGACGCTGGCTGCTCCCGTCCTGGCAACCAGTGCGGGGCGTCCACACGCTCCTGCAATCGGACTGCAAACGCCAGCGCCGAGGCCCGATCACGGAACGGCACCTTCATACCGAGGGCTTCTACCTGCCACTCTTCCCTGCCGCCACGGTTGACCTGCTGGATCGCGATTTCCATGGACTGCTCCGCTGAACCCGGTGGGACCACGGCAGGAGCGGCAGGCAGAAAAAAGGCCAACTGATGAGGTTGGCCTGCACCGCGAAGGTGTGGGGATGCGCTGCCGCATCGAATATGCCGTGGAAGCCGAGTCAGGCTAACGCCGGAAGTTGACACTTTTGCGACAGACCTGTGACCGAAGCCACCGCCCCGGTCACCTCGCGCACCTCAATCCGCGATCGGCAGCGGCGCGGCCGGGTCGACCAGTCCGGCGCTGCGCAGTTCGCGCCAGAAATCCGCCGGCACCACTTCGTTCAGCGCGGCGCGGTCTTCGGCGATGCGGCCGGGCTTGCTCGCCCCCGGGATGACCGCGGCCACCGCCGGATTGGCCAGGGCGAACTGGAGCCCTGCGGCCTTCATGCTGATGCCATAGCGATCGGCGATGGCCTTGATCCGGGCGACCTTGGCGAGTATCTCGGGCGTGGCCGGTGCGTATTCGAAGTTGGGGCCGCCGACGAGCGCGCCGGAGCTGTAGGGGCCGCCAACGACTATGCCCAGGCCGCGCGCCGCAACCTGTGGCATCACCCGCTGCAAGGCGCGCTCATGGTCGAGCAGCGTGTAGCGGCCCGCGAGCAGAAAGCCGTCCGGGCGCGGTTCGTCGAGGGCGAGCAGCAGTTCAATGGGCTCCACCCGGTTGACGCCCAGGCCCCAGGCCTTGATCACACCTTCATCGCGCAGGCGGTCGAGAGCCCTGAAAGCACCCTTGCGCGCGCTTTCGAATACGCTGAGCCATTCGTCGCCGTAGAAGTCCTGCGCCACGTCATGGACCCAAACGATCTCGATGTGATCGGTCCGCAGCCGCTTGAGGCTGTCTTCGATGGAGCGCAGGGTGGCGGCTTCGGAATAGTCATTGACGATCCGGTTCGGGCGGCCGTAGCGGAAGACATCACCCTTTTCGCCGAGGTCGCGGGCATTCACATCCTCGACTTCGTCGAGAATCAGGCGGCCGACCTTGGTGCTGATGACGTAGTCTTCGCGACGCCTTCCGGCGAGCGCCTCGCCCATGCGGATTTCCGCCAGCCCCGCACCGTAGAACGGCGCATTGTCGAAGTAACGGATGCCGTCGTTCCACGCGGCGTCCACTGTCGCCCGTGCTTCCTCCTCGGGAATGTCGCGGAACATGTTGCCCAGCGGGGCGGTACCGAAGCCCAGTTGGCCGGGAAGAATATCTTTGAGCGCCATGGTGTTCTCCTTTTTGCGAAAGGAGGCGAAGGCCACGCCTTCGCCCTGGGTTTTCAATGAATGTGCCTATTCGGCGGTCGTCGGCACCGGGAACCCGGGCAGCGGATCAGGCGTGACAACACCTTGTGTCCAGCCTAGCGCTCCAGCATTCGGTCAAGGCTGGCGAGGATGAACGGGATCTTCGACAGGCTCGGCTCCTTGACTGCGGGTTGACCAAAGCATGCGTGCGCCTCACACATTCATCCAATTTATTTGCCGTATTTCAGATATTCACCAAGGCATATAACTGGATACGCGACGACGAGCGACCGGATCGATGGCGAAGATCGATTGCCCCTTTCCCGAACCAGAAACGCTACAATCGCGCCCTTTTTGCGCTACGTGCGCCCCAAGCTCAGGATTCCACCGTGATCTCCACCGCAAATATCACCATGCAGTTCGGCGCCAAGCCGCTGTTCGAGAACGTTTCCGTCAAGTTCGGCAGCGGCAACCGCTACGGCCTGATCGGTGCCAATGGCTGCGGCAAGTCGACCTTCATGAAGATTCTCGGCAGCGACCTGGAGCCTTCCGGCGGCCAGGTGATGCTGGAACCCAACGTGCGTCTGGGCAAGCTGCGCCAGGATCAGTTCGCCTACGAGAACTTCAGCGTGATCGACACCGTGATCATGGGCCACGAAGAGCTCTGGAAGGTGAAGGCCGAGCGTGATCGCATCTACTCGCTGCCGGAAATGAGCGAAGAAGACGGCATGGCCGTGGCTGAGCTGGAGACCGAGTTCGCCGAAATGGACGGCTACACCGCCGAGTCCCGCGCCGGCGAGCTGCTGCTCGGGCTGGGCATCCCGCTGAACCAGCACTTCGGCCCGATGAGCGAGGTCGCCCCCGGCTGGAAGCTGCGCGTACTGCTGGCCCAGGCGTTGTTCTCGGACCCGGACGTACTGCTGCTGGACGAGCCGACCAACCACCTGGACATCAACACCATCCGCTGGCTGGAAAACATCCTCACGGCGCGTAACAGCACCATGATCATCATTTCCCACGACCGCCACTTCCTGAACAGCGTATGCACCCACATGGCGGACCTGGACTACGGCGAACTGCGCCTGTTCCCGGGCAACTACGACGAGTACATGACCGCTGCGACCCAGTCGCGCGAGCAGCTGCTGGCCGATAACGCGAAGAAGAAGGCGCAGATCGCCGAACTGCAGACCTTCGTCAGCCGCTTCTCCGCCAACGCCTCGAAAGCCAAGCAGGCGACCTCGCGCGCCAAGCAGATCGACAAGATCCAACTGGCCGAGGTCAAGCCGTCCAGCCGCGTCAGCCCCTTCATCCGCTTCGACCAGCACAAGAAGCTGCACCGCCAGGCGGTGACCGTGGAGAAACTGGCCAAGGGCTTCGAAGGCAAGCAACTGTTCAAGGGCCTGGACCTGCAGATCGAAGCGGGCGAGCGCGTCGCCATCATCGGCCCCAACGGCATCGGCAAGACCACTCTGCTGCGCACTCTGGTCGGCGAGATGACTCCGGACAGTGGCGCTGTGAAATGGACCGAAAGCGCGGACCTGGGCTACTACGCCCAGGACCATGCCCATGATTTCGAAGACGACGTCACCCTGTTCGACTGGATGGGCCAGTGGACCCAGGGCGGCGAGCAACTGGTGCGCGGCACCCTCGGCCGCATGCTGTTCTCCAACGACGAGATCCTCAAGTCGGTGAAGGTGATCTCCGGTGGTGAACAGGGCCGCATGCTGTTCGGCAAGTTGATCCTGAAGAAGCCCAACGTGCTGGTAATGGACGAACCCACCAACCACCTGGACATGGAATCCATCGAGGCGCTCAACCTGGCGCTGGAGAACTACCCGGGCACCTTGATCTTCGTCAGCCACGACCGCGAGTTCGTCGGCTCCCTGGCCACTCGCATCATCGAGCTGTCGGAGAACGGTGTGACCGACTTCAGCGGCACTTATGACGACTACCTGCGTAGCCAGGGTGTGATTGTCTGATCCCTTCCAGGATGAAGGCCGTATCTGTAGAAGGGGCGAATTCATTCGCCAAGGGCGGCGAAGCTGCCCCCTTCGGCATTGCAGGCCGAACCTGCGGTCCGGTTGGCGATTGAAATCGCCCCTACAGGTAAAGCGGACATTGCCGCTTGAGATTGCTCACTCACTGCAAACGACAAAGCCCCGCGTGCGGGGCTTTGTGTTTTCCGGCTAGCGGAATCAGGCGGCGGTGAACAGCTCGCCGATCTGCGCCTTGGCGGTACTGAAGGCGTTGGCACGAGGCTCTTCGCCGTAGGCCAGGCCTTCTGCGCGGACAATCTCGATGTCGGTCACGCCGAGGAAGTTCAGCACCAGCTTCAGGTAGTCCTCGTGAGCCTGGCCGCTGGCCTGGCCGGCGTGGATGCCGCCTGCGGTGGAAACGATCACCACTTTCTTGCCACCCGCCAGGCCTTCCGGGCCGTTTTCGGTGTAGTGGAAGGTCTTGCCGGCGACGGCGATGCGGTCGATCCAGGCCTTGAGCTGGGTCGGGATGGTGAAGTTGTACATCGGCGCACCGATGACGATGGCATCGGCGGCGAGGAATTCGTTCAGGGTGGACTCACCCAACTCGGCTTCGTGCTTCTGCGCAGCATCACGCAGTTCGGACGGGGTACCGCCAGCAACCAGGCTCAGGGCCGACAGGTGGCTGATGGCGTCACTGGCCAGGTCACGGTAGGTAACCTGGGCGTTCGGCTCGGCGGCTTCCCAGGCGGCGACGACGTCACGGCTCAGTTGGCGGGAGGCGGAGGCGTCGCCGAGGATGCTGGAATCGAGGTGCAGGAGTTTCATGGATGGTTACCCTCAGTTGGGCGACCGGCGACGGCCGATCGGATTGGGGGCAATCCTATCCATGTCGACAAACGCTGATTAGCCAGCGATTTTGTGATTGAGCGTCCCACTCATAGGACGAAACTACCTTTCCACGCCGCGCCAGCCCGCGAATGGTGGGCCGATGACGCCAGGCCCACCTGCAAGAGCGCCCCGGTAGAGGCGGACTCATTCGCGACTGCTGCTCAATCCTGCGAAGTGGCACCAATCTTATGTACCGACAGGTCGGCGCCGTAGTATTCCTCTTCCTGGCTAAGGCGGATGCCAACAGTGGACCTCAGCAAGCCATAGACCACGAAGCCGCCCACCAGCGCGACCAGCACACCCAGGCCGGTGCCGATCAGTTGGCTGACGAAGCTGACGCCACCCAGGCCACCCAACGCCTCCTGGCCGAAGATGCCGCAGGCGATGCCGCCCCAGACGCCGCAAAGGCCGTGCAGCGGCCAAACGCCGAGCACGTCGTCGATTTTCCACTTGACCTGGGTGGCGGTGAACGCCCAGACGAACAGGCCACCGGCCGCCGCGCCAGTCACCAGTGCTCCAACCGGATGCATCAGGTCGGAGCCGGCGCAGATCGCGACCAGACCGGCGAGTGGTCCGTTGTGCAGGAAGCCCGGGTCGTTGCGGCCCACCAGCAGTGCGGCGACGGTGCCGCCGACCATGGCCATCAACGAGTTCACCGCCACCAGGCCACTGACGCCCTGCAGGGTCTGCGCACTCATCACATTGAAGCCAAACCAACCGACGATGAGGATCCAGGAGCCCAGCGCCAGGAAGGGAATGTTCGACGGAGCGAACGCCACCAGGCGGCCTTCGCGGTAGCGCCCGTTGCGGTGCCCCAGCAACAGCACCGCGCCGAAGGCCAGCCAGCCGCCCACGGCGTGCACCACCACCGAACCGGCGAAGTCATGGAAGCTGGCGCCAAAGCTGTTCTTCAGCCAGTCCTGCAGGCCGAAGTTGCCGTTCCAGATCAGACCTTCGAAGAAGGGATAAATGAAGGCGACGATCAGCAGCGTGGCGCACAGCTGCGGGTAGAACCGGGCGCGCTCGGCAATACCGCCGGAGATGATGGCGGGAATGGCCGCGGCGAAGGTCAGCAGGAAGAAGAACTTCACCAGGGCATAACCGTGGTCGGCGGCGAGTGCACTGGCCGGTTCCAGGAAGGTCACGCCATAGGCGATCCAGTAACCGATGAAGAAATAGGCCAGGGTGGAAACGGCGAAGTCGGAGAGGATCTTCGACAAGGCGTTGACCTGGTTCTTCTGGCGCACCGTGCCGACTTCAAGGAAGGCGAAGCCAGCATGCATGGCCAGCACCATGACGGCGCCCATCAGGATGAACAGGGTGTTGGAACCGTGGATCAGGGTCTCCACGGCGCTGTTGAGGTTTTCCATTGGCGAAGACAACTCCGGCAGTAAGGAAAAAGCACCAATGCAGTTCATGAACGACTTCCAGCGCACCATCCTGAGGCCACGCCGCACCGCAAAGGATCGAATCCGGTTCCCGAATTGGTGCAGGCAGGCCAGCGCAAGAATTATCTAGAACGGCGTTTCTTTTTGATTTTCATTAGGTTGCGAGTGGATTACGCGTCTCGACAGGCCATCCAGGGCGCCCCGATCCAGCGCATCTCGCCACAACCGCGCACCAGCGCGATGCAAGCGCTATACCAGCAGCACCAAAGAAAATTCCGCGTGAACCTTGGGCGAAGGCACCTACTCTTAGGGTTTGAGTCCTACAAGGAGAATCGCCATGCCCCGTAAGACCGCCGCCCGCGCCCAGGACGACCTGTTGGCCGACTTCCAGACCCTGGTCAACGACACCGAGAAGCTCCTGCAAGACACCGCCAGCCTGGCTGGCGAGCAGGCCGATGAATTGCGCGTGCAGATCCACGAAAGCCTGAAGCGCGCCCGCGACACCCTTCGCGACACCGAGCAGAACCTGCGTGAACGTGGCCAGGCTGCCGTCCAGGCCACCGAAGACTATGTCCAGGAACATCCCTGGCAGAGCGTCGGCCTCGCCGCCGGCATCGGTTTCCTGCTCGGCCTGCTGGCCGCCCGGCGCTGATCATGAGCGACGAAGCCCCTTCCGCCCAGGAGGCGGGACGCGGTCCCTCGCCCAGACGCCTCAGCGCCTCGCTGCTCGGCCTGCTGCACAGCCATGTGGAGTTGTTCGGCATTGAACTGCAGGAGCAAAAAGCCAACAGCCTCTATCTGCTGCTGTTCGGCGGGCTCACGCTGATCTTCGCCATGCTGCTGCTGATCGGACTGTCCGGCCTGATACTGGCGCTGCTCTGGGACAACTGGCGCTTCGAGGCCCTCACCGGCCTCTGCGCCTTCTACCTGATCGCAACGCTTTACTGCGGTGTGCGCCTGAGGGCGGCAGTGGATAGCGACGAGTCGCCCTTCAGCGCGACCCTCGAAGAACTGGCCCGTGACCGGGAGCGCCTGTTGCCATGAACCCGCCGGAACTGCCCCGCAACGCCACCCGTCGCGACATGCGCAAGGCGCTGGTGCGCCTGCGCCTGGAAATGCAGCGCCAGGAACTGCGCCACGAGTCCCTTCTGCTGACCCAGCCACTGCGGCAGGCTCGGGACTTCACCCGTAAGCTGGACATTCCCCACGCCCCACTTTGGGGCATTGCAGCGGTTGCAGCGCTGGGCTTTCTCGCCGCGAACAAAGGCAGCCTGAGCCGCGGCTTGCGCCTGGGCAGTGCGCTCTTCCCCCTGCTGCAGGCCCTGTTGAGAAGCCCTCCACGGGACGGTCCCGGCTGACATCCCCCGGCTGGAAGGCAACTGGCCACATTCTTGCTACAGATGAGCGGTCCATTGCACCAGGCATGGGCACCAACGTGCGCCGCGCGCATTCCCATGGCCTTCCACCTAAGGAGTCAACGTGATCGATGGGCAACCGCTCGCCTGCTTCCAGCCCTTCATCGATACCGCTACGGGGCTGATCGCTGGCGTCGAGGCCCTGGGCCGGCTGCGCCAGCCAGACGGCACGTTGCAATCGGTAGGCCCGCTGTTCCTTGATTCGAGAGTGTCGCCGACGGCCCTGCGCCGACTCGACCGGCAATTGCGCGAAGATGCCCTGCGGCGCCTGCATGAAGCTCCCTCGGAATGGTTCCTCAGCCTGAACATCTCCCCGCGCTGGATCAGTCGCCTGCGTCCGGGGCAGACCCTGCCCAGCCTCAAGCAACTGCAACGCTTTGGCGTACCCGCCGAACGCATCGTCTTCGAAATCACCGAACTGGGCGGCGCCAGCCAGCGCCTGGCAGATGTGGTCGCGCGTTACCGCGAGGCCGGGGCGCGGATTGCCATCGACGACTTCGGCGCCGGCTATTCCCAGCTCGACCGGGTGCTGGCCCTGCAACCGGACATCCTCAAGCTCGACATGCGCCTGTTCCAGGCCGCAGCCCGCGGCGGACCCAGCGGCGAAGTGGTGAAGGCCCTCGCGCAGATGGCCGAGAAAACCGGTTGCTGGATCATCGCCGAGGGGGTGGAGACCGAAGCCGAACTGGATTTTGCCCTGGAGTGCGGGGCCCGCTACGTGCAGGGGTACCTGTTCGCCGAACCCCGCCTGGAGTTCTTTGAAACCGATGCCTTCGTACAGCGGTTCGCCCTCCTGCGCGACCGTTACGTACAGAGCAAGCTGGCCGAACGGGCGCGGCTGATGACGTTGCGCCGCAGTCTCAACCAGTTGATGTCGCGGTTGCGCGCCTGGGCTGAAAGCGGCGCGCCAACGTCGAGCCTGGTCAGCCCGGAGGACTATCCCTGGCTGCTGCGCATCTATCAGTGCGACCGCAACGGTACGCAGATCACACCCAATCTGCATTGGGGGCCGGGCGGCTGGCAGGAAGATGCGAGCTACCGGGGTCACAACTGGTCCTGGCGCCCCTACTTCTATCAACTGCTGGCCGAGGGCTGGGAAGAACGCCGCCTGACGCTGTCCACGACCTACCGCGATGCCACCACCAACCAGTACTGCCTGACTGCCGGACAGTTCATCGACAACGGTCGCCGCCTGCTGCTGGTGGATATCGACGCCGCCGGTCTGGCAATGGGCTGAGTCGTGCGCGAACGCTTGGGTTAGAGTAGGGTCTTCAGCCACTGAACGGCGAGGACAGGCCTTGGACTGGCAGACTCTGCTTACCCGCGAACGCCTTGGCAAACCGGTGCACAGCGCCGATGAGCTGGGCCGCAGCCCCTTCCATAAAGACCACGACCGCATCATTTTCTCCGGCGCCTTCCGCCGCCTCGGGCGCAAGACCCAGGTGCATCCGGTCTCCAGCAATGACCACATTCACACGCGCCTTACGCACTCCCTCGAAGTGAGCTGCGTCGGGCGCTCGCTGGGCATGCGGGTCGGTGAAACCCTGCGCGATGTGCTGCCGAACTGGTGTGAGCCCTCGGACTTGGGCGTCATCGTCCAGTCGGCCTGCCTGGCGCACGACATCGGCAACCCGCCCTTCGGCCATTCAGGCGAAGACGCGATCCGCCATTGGTTCGAACAGGCCGCCGCGCGGGGCTGGCTGGACGCCATGAGCCCAGTGGAGCGGGCCGACTTCCTCAGCTTCGAGGGCAACGCCCAGGGGCTGCGGGTGCTGACCCAGTTGGAATACCACCAGTTCGATGGCGGCATGCGTCTGACCTACGCCACCCTCGGCACTTACCTGAAGTATCCCTGGACCTCGCGCCATGCCGAGGCGCTGGGCTACAAGAAGCACAAATTCGGTTGCTACCAGAGCGAGCTGCCGCTGCTGGAGCAGATCGCCGCCAAGCTGGAGCTGCCGCGCATCGACGAGCACCGCTGGGCACGGCATCCGCTGGTGTACCTGATGGAAGCTGCGGACGACATCTGCTACGGCCTGATCGACCTGGAAGACGGCCTGGAGATGGAGCTACTGGAGTACGCGGAAGTCGAGGCGCTGTTGCTTGGCCTGGTTGGCGACGACCTGCCGGAGACCTACCGCCAGCTCGGCCCCAAGGACTCCCGCCGACGCAAACTGGCCATCCTGCGGGGCAAAGCCATCGAGCACCTGACCAACGCTGCCGCCCGTGCCTTTGTCGAGCAACACGACGCGCTGCTGGCCGGCACGCTGCAAGGCGACCTGGTGGAACACATGCACGGCCCGGCCAAGCGCTGCGTGCTGCGGGCCAAGGCCATTGCCCGTGAGAAGATCTTCCAGGACAAGCGCAAGACGCTCCATGAGATCGGTGCCTACACCACCCTGGAAATCCTCCTCAACGCCTTCTGCGGAGCCGCTCTGGAGCAGCACGGCGGGCGCACGCCGTCGTTCAAGCATCGGCGCATCCTCGACCTGCTCGGCAACAACGCCCCTGACCCCGACTGGCCGCTTTACCGGGCATTCGTCCGGGTGATCGACTTCATCGCCGGAATGACCGACAGCTACGCTACCGAAATGGCCCGAGAGATGACCGGCCGCTCCAGCCCGACCTGACCCAGCGCCTACAGGAGTCGCGTTGATGCGTACCTTGTTCAGAAGAAGCCTGCGCTGGCACGCCGGCCCACCCGCCTGGGGCGCCGCGCTGATGGCCGGGATGGGCTGCGGCCTTCCGCTGATGCTGGGCCTGTTCACGAGTCACAGCGGCTTCCTCTGGGCAGCCACAGGAGCCTTCCAGGCTGCCCTGGCGAATCCTTACCATCGCCTCGGCATGCTGCGTATGAGCCTGCTCACTGGCCTGGGTGCCATCTTTTCTGGTTTGGGCTTCTGGGCGGCCAGCCATCCACTCCTGAGCCTGGCCAGTTTCGCCTTCATGGGACTGCTGTTGGCCGTGTTGCAACGCTACGGCACGGAGCTCGGCAAGCTGGGAGTAGGGCTTGCGGCATGCTTGTGCCTGGGTCAGGGCCAGGCAGGGCTCGGCAACTTGCACAATGGACTGGCGGTGGGGGCACTGTTTGCCATTGGCGGCCTCTGGGTGATGCTGCTTGCCTTCGCCTTGCGAGCCTCACAGGGAATGCGGCTGTGGCCGCTGATGCCGCGCCTGGGCAACTTCGCGCGGGTGATGCGTCGCCATGCCCAGCGCCTGCCCCAGCGCCTTTGGCTGATCCATGCCCTGGCCTGCAGCGCGGCCGGTGCCTTCGCTGGTCTGGCGGTCAACCTGTCCGGACTGCCGCGGGGCTATTGGCTGACGCTGACGGTGATGACCACTATCCAGATGGACCTCAATGGAAGCCTGGAACGTGGCATCCAGCGCTGCCTGGGAAGCCTTGTAGGCGCGCTGGTTCTGATCGGCGTGGGAAGCTGGCTGCAGAGCCCTACCCTGCTGGTAGCCTGCATGTTGCCGCTGATCGTGCTCAGCCGGGCTTTTATCGCCCAGCACTATGGACTGTTCGTGGTGCAGACCACCGTGTGCTTCGTGCTGCTGGCCGAGAGCCTGTCCCTTGACTGGCACCTGCCTGTGCTGCGTCTTTACAACACGCTGCTGGGGGCCGGACTGGCGCTATTGGTCGCTTATCTGGCTCACCGCGCTCGCTTGCGCTGGGGGACACGGTCACCGCAAATGGAAGCGGTGCGTCAGAGCGATTAGTGCCCGACGTCAGTCGAGCAGGTGCTGCTCCAGTTCTCCCTGCAGGTTTCCCAGGCTTCGCCACACTGCTTCGGCCCGTTGCGCCAGTTCGGAACCTTCGGCTCCCCTGTCGTGGGCCTCGCCAAACGCGATGCAATGGGCCAACAACGGCTGGGCGTTGATCAACTCCACTGCGCCCTTGATCTTGTGCACCAGGCGCTCCAGGTCATCCCAACGCCCCGCCTTCAGGAAGCTTTCCATCTCCGCAGCATCAGCCTCATTGGCCTGATGCAACACACTCAGCAGCATGCGGGCCGCTTCGGGTGAGCCGCCGGCGGTGCGATCCAGCAAGCTCAGATCGAGGCAGACCGATTGGTCGTCTTCCTGGATCTCGGGGGCCGTGGTCGGAGGAACCAGGCGCTGCAGGTAACGCTGCAGACCCTCCAGGCCGATGGGCTTGAACAGGCAGTCGTCCATGCCCGCCTCACGACAGCGCATCCGCTCCTCTGCCTGGGCATTGGCAGTGAGACCAACGATCAGGCCGGGGTGCGCACCCCGCTCGCACTCCTGTTCACGGATACGCCGGGCCAGCTCGTAGCCATCCATCACCGGCATGTTGCAATCGGTGATCACCAGATCGAACGCTGACTCCATCCAGATGCGCAGGGCCTCCTCGCCATTCTCGGCCTGCTCGCCCAGTTGCCCGAGGAGTTCCAGTTGTTGCACCAGCATCATCCGATTGACCGGGTGATCGTCCACTACCAGCACGCGCAAGCATCCTGGCGGCAGCTCCCGGACTTCGGGCTGCTCCGCAACGGGTGGCAAAGGCTTCAGCCGCGGCAGGCGCAAGCTCACCGATATCCGCGTACCGACACGCAGTTCACTGTGCATCTCCAGACGGCCATCCATCATGTCCACCAGCCGCCGACAGATGCTCAGCCCCAGGCCGGTGCCCCCTCGCCCCACACTCATGTTGCCGGCAAGCTGCGTGAAGGGCTGGAACAGGCGTTTCTGATCGGCTTCAGCGATACCGATTCCGCTGTCCTCCACCAGGATGGTCAGCAGCAGGTGCTCTTCGCCGTCGCGCCGGGCCCGCAGGTGGACTCGAACCGTGCCGCGGTCGGTGAACTTGATGGCATTGCTGATGAGGTTGGACAGGATCTGCTTGAAGCTGGAGGGGTCCACCATCACGTCGTCCTGATCGGGCAGGTCCAGATCGAGCGAGAGCCGAAGGCCCTTCTGCCATGCCAATCCTTCGAAGACCCGTACGACCGACTCCGTCAGCGCGCGGGGCGCCTCTCGACGCGGCTCCAGGACCATGCGTCCGGACTCGATCTTGGCGATGTCGAGGATGTCGCCGATCAGCGCCAGCAGGGAATCGGCTGAATCCCGCGCCACCAGGATTGCCTCCCGGTCCAGGCGCTCACGCTTGAGGGCCAGTTCGAGCATGCCGATGATGGCGTTCAACGGGGTGCGGATTTCATGGCTCATGGTGGCGAGGAAACGGCTTTTTGCGACATTCGCCGATTCGGCCTGCTCCTTGGCCTGGCGCAGTTCGTCCATCAGCCGATTGCGTTCGGTGATATCGACCCAACCACAAATCAGCCCACGGATGTCTTGCTGGGCATTGCGGTAGGGAATGGCCCAGTAGGAAACCTCGAGCGTGCAATCCCACAAGTGCAGTTGCTGATCGCTGAACAGCGCCTCCCCCTGTTCCAGGGCCCGTCGGTTCAGTCCCTCCAACGCGTCCAGGGTATCGATCCGCAGCCCTTTCACATCGGTCAGGCGTCGACCGATCAGGGCCGCGCGCGGCACCCCAATGGCGTCGACGTAGCTGCGATTGCAGGTAATGGTCCGGCCATCAAGGCCCCGAACCGACAGCGGAAAGGGAATTCCATCGATCAGGGAACGCTTGAAGGCCAACTGGTCACTCAGGCGCCGCTCCTCTCGCGCACGTCGCGACACCTGACGGCGCAGGTACAGCGCCCAGCCGGCAAACACCAGCGCCAGCAACAGCAGGGCGAAGCCCACCTGGTAAAGCCGTGCCCGGTACTCGACCCAGGTGCTTTCGGATTCCTCAGCATCGGTGTACCAGCGGTTGATGATCGTGCCCAGCTCGTCCGGGGAGATGGACAGCAGGGCCTTTTCGAGAATGCTCTGCAGCTCGGGCGCATTGCGCGACACGGCAAATGAGAAACGGCCCGGGTCCCGCCCAATGGTATCGGCAATGCGCAAGTTGCCCGGGAAGTAGCGATTGATCAGGAAAGTCGAAGACGCCATCGCATGCAACGCCGCATCGACCTTGCCTTCAGCCACGCTGGCAAGGGCCTGCATGCCCGTTTCCACTTCGATCACCGCCACCCCGGGATAATGCTGCCGGATGTACGCGCTCAGGGAGTGCCCGGCCGGGATCGCCAGGGTTCGTCCACCGAGCTGGTTCAGCCCCTGCGGCTCAGTGTCGGACATGCGAACCACCAGCACGCTGCTGGTGCTGAAATAAGGTCGGGTGAAGCTCAGGTACTGGTTCCGCTCGGGCGTGAAGAACAGCGTGGCGGCCATTTCGGCCCGCCCTTCACGCAGATCGGCGAGCATCCCTCTGGCCGAAGGTCTGCTGCTGACTTCGAACTCCAGGCCGGTCCGTTGTCGAATCAGGTCCAGAAGGTCCGGCACTATCCCGCGAAAACGGCCTTTGGCATTGAAGAAGGTCAAGGGTTCGAATGTGCCATCCACCACCAGCCGGGCCGGGCCATGCTGCTCCAGCCAACGAAGTTCGCGCTGGGTGAGCTGGGGCCGGAGATTGTCCAGGAACATTCCCACACCACCTCCCCAGCGCTTCAGGATGCTGGCCTTCTCCGTTTCGGGAATGGCTTGGATCGCGCTATCGAAAATGCGCCTGAGACGCTCGTTGCCCTCGGCCAATGAAAAGCAGACGCCCACCCCATCGAAGCCGGCGAAGTTGGTCATGCGCAGATTGATGAGGTAGCCCTGCCTGATCAGGTAGTTGGCGGCCACGGCGTCGCCGATGAATACGTCGCTCTGGTCGAAAGCCACCGATTGCAGGGCACTGCGCACCGATCCGAACTTGATGGGGCGGGCGTCGGGGTAGAGCTTGTGGATCAGCTCACGACTTGGCCCCTCCGGGGAGTAGGCAAGCCGCAGCCCCTTTAGGTTTCCGGTGGCGGCACGACGATCGTCTATGCGCGTCACCATCACGGGCTGGTGCTGCATGTAGGGCATCGTCTGGATCAGTCCGGGGCTGGCAGCATCTCCCTCTACACTATTGCCCAGTACATCGACCTCGCCCCTGCGCAGTGCATCACGGGCCGCTTGGCGGTCCGTAAAGCGCAGGACCTTGATCTCGACGCCAAGTGACTGGGTGATAAGGCGCAGGAAGTCAGCTGTCACCCCCTCATAGTCCTGGCCGCTGGCGGTTATGTCGAACGGGGGGAAATCAGGCTCGCTGGTACCCACTCGCAACGTGCCCTTCTGCTGCAGCCAGCGCTTGTCCGCCTCGTCCAGCGGCGCTTGCAGGTCTCGCCCCAGAGAGCGGCCCAGCAGTTCCAGCGAGAGGGGGCTTTCGCCAAGGCAGACCGACGGCAGCAGCGAGCCTCCGAGCAGGAGGCAGGCAAGCATGGCGAATAGGCGCATGGGAGTGATCAGACCAGTGCGTTGCGGTTGGCGAACTCCACCAATTCGATCAGGGAGCGGGCGTTGAGCTTGAGCAACAGGCGCGTCTTGTAGGTGCTGACAGTCTTGTTGCTGATGAACATCTCTTCAGCGATGTCCTTGTTGCTGTAGCCGTTGGCGAGGAACTTGAGCACCACCAGCTCCCGGTCGGAAAGACGGCCGATCATCTCGATCTCGTCGGGGAGGCCGACCTGACGCTTGCCTGACTTGATCACATCGCTGGGGAAGTAGCTGTAGCCAGAGAGCACCGCGCGCACCGCTGCCGTGACTTCGGCCAGGTCACCCTCCTTGCACACGAAACCTGCGGCACCGGCCTGCATGCAACGCGTGGCGTAGTGGTTGGGATTCTGGCCGGTGAGCACCAGCACCCGAAGGGGCAGATCCAGCGAATGCAGGCGAGCGATGACATCCAGCCCACCCAGCTTGGGAATTCCGATGTCGAGAATCACCATGTCCGGCTGATGCTCTCGTGCCAGGGCAATGGCATCCACGCCGTTGTCCGTCTCCGCCACGATTGCGTAGCCCTCTCGATCCAGCAACAGGCGCACGGCAAGACGAATCACTGGATGATCGTCGACGATCATGACCTTGTAGGCGGACTCGCTCCCCGGCTCGAGGAAATCGTCCAGATTGACCAGTTTGCTCACAGCATCGCTCCCTTGGCGCGGTTTGGTGGCTGCCAAGATAGAGAAGCTCAATGCACTGTCGACCCCGAAACAGGCCGCTCACCGCTTTCAGGACGCAACCTACTCCACCTTGGGTTCTGTCCTACATGCAGGAGCTGATTTCAACGGGAACCAAGGCTCGGTTCCGGGGAAGCGACCGTCATATCCATGAGCGGGCGTTCTCTCCGGAATGGCAGCTCGTTACCTTTTCCCAGCATCCTCGGCGCTGTCGCTGACATCCGCACTGACATGGCGATTTGCACGACGAGCGTCACAGGCCTCATCTATGCTCCTTTAGCCCTCAGGGAGAGGGGCTAAAGGAGCTGCCGCAATGCCGCAAAAGTTTGCTGAGCGTCGCTTTCCGCTGCACGTCCATATCAGCGCGCTGTTCACCTTGCTTCTGTTGCTCACTGGTGTGGTCCTGGGCCTTTTCAACTACCGCCAGACCAGCCAGATCATCCTTTCCAGCAGCGACGAGCTCTTCGGCCGCATCAGCCAGGCAGTGGAAACCGACCTGCAACGCACCTACCAGCCCATCCACCACCTGCTGAACCTGTTGGCCCTGAGCGGCTCGGACCAGCAGCAAGAGAGCGTCGACCGCCTGGGCATCCTGCTGCGCCCCCTGACGCAGGCGCTGAAGGACAACCCCAAGCTGGCATCGCTCTACCTGGGCTATGACGACGGCGACTTCTTCATGGTCCGCCCCCTGCGCAGCGAGGCCCTGAAGGAAACCTTCGATGCCCCGCCGAACGCTGCGTACCAGGTGTGGAGCATCGAGCGCGACAACCAGGCCAAAGCACGCTCGCTGACCTATTTCTTCGACGACCAGCTCAATCAGATCACCACCCGCGAGGAGCTCAACGAGCGCTACGATCCCCGCGGCCGGCCCTGGTATTACCGGGCCCTGGAGCAGGATGGACTGATCACCACCGCACCCTACGTGTTCTTCTCCAGTGGTGCGGTTGGCACAACCCTGGCGCGTCCCAGCGGCAGCGATGCCGTCATCGGCGCAGACCTGACCCTGGACGACCTGTCCGCTACCCTCGCCAACCACCGGGTCACCCCTTCCACCGAGGTGGTGCTGTACCAGCATGACGGTCGTGCAGTGGCCTACCCCGATACCAGCAGGTTGGTCAAACGGATCAACGGCGCGCCCACGTTAGGCGAGGTGAAGAACTTCAGCCCGCCGCTCGCCGCCCTGATCGGCCTCCCTGCGCGGGAAGAACTACGCACCAGCTTGGAAATCGACGGACGCCGCTGGGTCGTCGCCCGCCAGCACCTCAAGGAGGGAGGCCCCCAGGGCCTGCAACTGGCCATCCTGGTCCCGGAAGACGAACTGCTGGATGACGCTTACCGCATTCGCTGGCAAAGCGCGATGCTGACCCTGGCCATCCTGTTGCTGTGCATCCCGGTTGGCGTCCTGCTTTCGCGAATCGTGGTCAAGCCGCTGCGGGCGCTGGTGACCCAGGCCGAAGCCATCCGCAGTTTCAATTTCAGCCTGCCCGCCATGGGCCGCTCGCCGGTACTGGAAGTGGACCAACTGGCGGTGGCCATGGCGCGGATGAAAGACACCATTTCCAGCTTCCTCGAAATCGCCTCCAGCCTCTCGGCAGAAACCCGCTTCGACAACCTGCTGCGCCGCGTCCTCGACGAAACCATCGATATCAGCGAAGCATCCGGAGGCCTGATCTATCTGATAGACAACCAGAAGGGCCGCCTGGAACCCCATGCCCTGTTCCTTAATAACCAGGAACAGGACCTGGAAACCCACGGCATCCGTGGTTTCAGCCTGGAGAGCCCGGCCATGCCGCGCTGGCTGGATCTTCCGGCCCACGAGGGCCCCAGCCAGGTGTGCTCCTTCGGCTATGACCAGGCCGGCGCTTACCGCGACCTGCTGCAAACCCTCGAAAGCCCGCGAGTGCATCTGGTCAGCACCGGATTGCACAACCGCCAGGGCATCACCATCGGCGTGCTGGTCCTGCTACATCGCGATTCGGGCAATGAATCACGCCCCGCCATTCTCAGGCCGGAACGCATTGCGTTCGTTGAAGCCATCTCCGGCGTCGCCGCACTGTGCATCGAAAGTCAGCGCCTGCTGGAGAAGCAGAAACAACTGCTGGATGCCTTCATCCAATTGATGGCCGGCGCCATTGACGCCAAGAGTCCCTACACCGGCGGCCACTGCCAGCGGGTGCCGGAGATCACCCTGATGCTTGCCCGCGCTGCCGCCGCCAGCAATGAGCCGGCATTCCGCGAGTTCCAGCCCAGCGACGAGGAGTGGGAGGCGCTGCACATCGCGGCCTGGCTCCACGACTGCGGCAAGGTGACCACCCCGGAGTATGTGGTGGACAAGGCCACCAAGCTGGAAACCCTGAACGATCGTATCCATGAAATCCGCACCCGCTTCGAGGTACTCAAGCGCGACGCATGGGTGAACTACTGGAAGTCACTCGCCCAAGGCGCTGACGAGCATGAACAGGCGCAGCTTCGGGATACAGCCCTGGCCGCACTGGACGACGACTTCGCCTTTATCGCCCGCTGCAACCTGGGCGGGGAAGCCATGGCCGAGGCAGACCAGGAACGCCTGAAGCACATCGCCGCCCGCTCCTGGACCCGCACCCTGGACAATCGCCTGGGCGTGTCCTGGGAAGAGGCGCAGCGGCTGGCCCGCACGCCGCCGCCGTCGCTGCCAGTGGAGGAAAACCTGCTGGCCGACCGCCCGGACCACCTTTTCGAGCGCCCCGCCAGCGAGCTGATACCGCCCGATAACCCCTGGGGATTCAAGCTGCAGGTGCCCGAGTACAAGTTCAACCGTGGCGAGCTACATAACCTCTCGATCGGGCGCGGCACCCTGACCGACGAGGAGCGCTACATCATCAACCACCACATCGTGCAAACCATCCTGATGCTCAACCACCTGCCCTTCCCCGCCCACCTGGCGAACGTGGCGGAGATAGCCGGCGGGCACCACGAGAAGATGGACGGCACCGGCTACCCGAAACGCCTCACCCGCGACGAGATGAGCCTGCCGGCGCGGATGATGGCCATCGCCGACATCTTCGAAGCGCTTACGGCGGTAGACCGGCCCTACAAGAAGGGCAAGACGCTCTCCGAAGCCCTGGGAATCATGACCAACATGTGCCGCGGCGCCCACATCGACCCCGACCTGTTCGGCCTGTTCATCCGTTCCGGGGTGTACAAGGAATACGCCAGGCGCTTCCTCAAGCCGGAGCAGATCGACCAGGTGAATGAGGCGGATGTGCTGACCAAGGCCGGGTTGGCCTGATTTGAGTTCTGGCCAGAAATTCAGGGCGATATCGGGCACGCTTTAATCCACGGAGGGCGAAAGGCAGACCTGCGGCGTGCCTGGCGATTGAAATCGCCCCACAGGAACCGCAAAGCCCCTGGCCTATCAGCCAGGCACAAAAAAGGGCGCCCCAAGGCGCCCTTCTTCATTCCGAACCCCGTCAGGCGTTGACGGAATTTTCCGGATACCACACGTCCAGCAACGGGCTGACAGTGGAGCCGGCCAGTTCAGCGTGGCCCTTCTGCAGCCAGGCTTCGACCTGGGCGCGTTGTTCCGCAGTTACCGAGCCACGTTTGCCGAGGCAGACGAAGCCGTAGTCCTCGGAACCGATGAAGCCCAGGCCGTTGCCCTCGATCGCTTCGTCGATGAAACGCTCGAAGTACGCCGAAACCGCTTCCGGGTCCAGACCCTCCTTGTAGTTGAAGGTGAGCTCGAAACCCAGTTCCTTACTTTGACTATTTAGCATCCTTTGTCATTCTTTCCTGAGTGGCTCTGGAAAGAGCTTTTCAGACGGTCATATCAGCTCAATAAAAAATGACAATTATCAAAGACACTCGGTCCATCCGCTATCACCCTCTCACGGCAATCGACCCCGAAGTTGCGAATCTAATCATCCAGGGGGCTGCCGACCGCCAACAAGCCCTCGGCCACAAACGTTACCGGTTCCGCACTCCCGTGCAGCTGTTGGAGGCGTACTGCGACATTGCCGGACTGCGGATCACCATGGACACGCTCAGAAGCCCCGCCATTGAGGCAATCATGCAAGGCTTCTCCGCCGCGATGGCCGGTAATGCTCTAGCGCAGCTTTCGGTACAGCTGCGGGAAGCTGTTTGCCGGCATCTCTACAATTTGCTCGCCTCGGCAAGAACGCAGATTCCCGACGCCCACTCATTCTCTTGGAGCACTTCCCTATTCAAACCAGACGCAGTCGTGTGCGCGAAGCTTGCATCCGCTAGTGAATACAAGCGTTGGTACTGGGCAGGCTGGTCAATCCAATGCCCGCACCAAGCTGGCTTGTACCTGCGGCTCGGCCAGCTCGTAGCCCCTTATGGGCGCACGTTTGTAGAGGCCATCTTCGCGGAAGTTGAAAAGTACTACCGCGGCCGAACTGGCACATTTCGCACCGAATGGAACCACATGTTCGACTACCTAAGCGAACATCAAACCTTGTGGCCCCTGAGTACCTTCAAAACCGAAGCAGGCGTGAAAAGTTTCATGCACGCCTTCACGGTTGCTCACTTTACCAAGGCAAAAGACGCCCAGAAGGACGCAAAATCACAAATCAAAAATTGGAACAGGTTTGTAAACTCGGTAGAGGAATGCCTATGTAAAACAGGGGTATGGGCAAACCTCACCTCGCCAGTCAAGCGGCCGCCACCGTCAACCAAACATGGATCTGAAACCAAACTAAAAGAGCGCGAAGACGGGCTATTGGTCCAAGAGAAGTTACTTACGAACATTCCCCTTCACGTAACTGATTCCGAAGCAATTGACGTACTGTTCTTCCACATTAAGAACGACCTTTCCACTGTTCGTAGTTGGGCAACCCATCAGGCTGCAGACCTGAAATCCCGCCAAGCCCGTCGTGTCTCGCTAGCTGAGAATGGCAAACCAATCATCGAGTACCAAGGTAAAGATATCGCAAATCGGTACACCCTGGCAGACCTCTGCGCGACATTGGAGGACGCCAACTCTGAAGTGCCATCAAAGTTCCTTTGTAAAGTCCACTATCGGGTCACTGGAGAAATCTGCAGCGTTACAGATCTTGCCAACATTTACGGATTCCCTGTAACAGGAAGCTTGTTCCCGCTTCAGTGCTTGTTGGTGCTTGAGCATCCTGAAATCACGACCAAATTTCTAAAGAACTTCGAGCTTTACAACAAGCAAGGTCAATTGACCGGATTTGACGAAGAGAAACGCCTATTGACTGGATACAAAGATCGCAAGCAATCAGATAAGCGAGAGCAGGTAATTGAACTCAATGACACCTCTTTCGAAATAGTGAAGGACATCATCGAGATCACGAGCATTGGCCGGAGAAAGCTTCGCGCCCAAGAGAATGACAACTATCGCCAACTGTTTATCACCTCGGGCACAGCCATTTCCGTCTTTAATCGGGCCAGTGCAACCGTTTGGAATGAGAGCGTTTTTCGTAATACCGATTACTTGCGCGAAAAACTGATCGCACAATTCCGCCCCCACAGCGACCTACCACTTGACGAGTTGGTCGAGTTCATCAAAAAGGTGAGATTGACCAAAGTCCGAGTGTCTAGGGGAGTGGAAGTCTTCATTCAGACTAAAAGTAGCGAGGCCATGTCTAAGGCCCTCGGCCATGAACACTACTACCCAGACCTGCTCAGCCACTACCTTCCGGATGCGCTACTGGCATTCATCAAAGCTCGGTGGATCCGGATCTTTCAGAAAGCGCTCATCTGTGAAGCGATGAAGGATAGTCCGCACCTCCTTCAGGTGACCCGATTCAACACTATGGAGGAGTTGGATATCTTTTTGGATAGCCACCGAATCAGAGAAATGCCATCCCAGGCTTCCGATCCTGAGCGCACAGAACAGCGGGCAAGTACTGAGATCAGTGAAGCTGTGCTCTCTATCGGCGTGCCGTTCCTCGTTTCTCTGCTCTCACTTGAAGCAGCAGTCACGGGCTCCGCCGATCGGAACCGCGTATGCGGAAAAGCAGAATACTGGGCGTCGTTTGCAGATAAGATCAAGGCCGAAATCACCAACGGCTATAACCGCCTACTGAAAAAACACCTGAATGCTGCGCTAAAACAGGTCGACGCAAAAAAGATGGAGGCATTGATCTATGTCCCTGCTCACTGGGCGTGAATCAACCACCGGGTATGAGTTTCTCGATGATTTTGTGGCTAGAGAACTAGCGCCGCATACTACCGCGCCCTGGTTGCTTACTGACTTTCACAAGCATATCTGGGAAATCAAGACCATTCATAAAAAGCCATACGAACTCGATTGGAGAGTACGTCTTTGGGATGGCAGTCTATTGACTGACGCCCAGAATGAAACACTACTCCGATCGCTAAAGCACCTACTAATAATTGCCACGAACGGAGTCAACGAAGAGTTCTCCACGCTTGCGCCCGTGTCCCAGAATACACGACTTACATGCATGTTAAGAATCATTGATTACCTATTGATTCACGCTCAAAGTCTAGATCTTATCCAGTTCGGCCTTGGCGCATTGAACTCCGATGACTTGAAAGGAATACTCAACCATCTAGCCTCTTCCCCATGGCTTGAAGACTCCGTCTATTCATGGCATGAGCGCGCATCCGATTTCTGTAACACTCAACTTAGAAATCTCAGCGATAGCGAAGCTGAGGATCTTTTTGCCGAATATCCAAGTATGCTGGAGGTCAACGATGATGAATGTGAGAATCTCAAGCTCGATATCATCGCAACCGATATCCCGCGGATTCGTGCGGCGCTCATGAAAGCTAATCTGTATTACGGGAACCATCACCATGGCTTCAAGGTAAGTACAAAATCACTTTCGGAACGAATTTACCAAGACACGCTTTTTGGGAGAACCACATCGAAATCGGCTCTCGAAGTGCTAAATTTCTACCCAAACGAAACCAACTACAGGCGCGAGTATCCGGGGGTCAGAGTTACTACAGGCGAATCCGAGAGCCTTCGGGAGACCGCGTATTTTTATTGTCGCTACGCGCTCGTGAATAGCGCGGTACTCAAGACGTTAGGGTTGCCCGCCCCCGCAGATACCAACACCATCACAGAGTACACTCCAACACTCAACGAACCTTCCCGGTTCAGAAGCGTCCCATCGGGCAACCTGTTGCGACTATTCCGCTGCAGTATGGAGTTCCATGTCGAGCACGGGAGGATGATCCTCAACGGATTTATCAGAGTAGCAGCGCATTGCTACAGCCAGAACCTCCCAATTACCCAACTACCCGAGACAGACTTTTTGCGGATTATTGGCCCGGAGCTTGCTGGCTTTGGCGTCAAAAAGTTAGGACTTTCCAGCCACCGCAGAACCAAGAGAGGATCGACCCGAAAAGGCAACCGCGAGCAATACTACGAGCACCTGCGCGCCAACCAGGGACTGCTTGAATTGGTAAGCGTCTATCTGGGCAGCGTCCAGTTGGTCGTAGGGATGATCATGGCGCGGCGCATTGACGAGTTGGTCACTCTGGACGCCGCGAGATGCTTGGACAAAAGCAAATCATGGCTCGTTTTCAGCCTGGCCAAATCCACGCAAAAGGCCTTGGGGATTCGGCAGCGTGAGTCTCGGCCTATCGATGCCATTGCCGTCGAAATGATCGAGGAGCTGCGACGCTTTCAAAAGATACTCAAGCGCCTTGGAGTTATCGATGACCTGACCAGCCTTTTCGCAACCCCATGCTCGCTAGGATACAAGGGACTGCAGCCCTGCACACTGCACCTGTACAACCGCAATCTAAATCTCGCTTGTGACTATTTCGAAAGCGATCTCACCGCTGACGGGGAGCGCTACTACGTACGTCAGCACCAACTGCGCCGCTTTTTCGCCATCATGTTCTTCTACACCAATAGCTTCGGTGAATTGGATACCCTTCGCTGGATGCTTGGCCACCGCGACATCGAACACGTTTGGCACTACCTAACCGAGTGCCTCGAGCCTAAAGATCTCAGGGGAGCGGGCGCCCGTTATTTTGCTGACCTCGCCAAACACGAGCGGTTGGAAAATTACCAAAACTTGCAGGATTTGCTGTTTGCGGAATTTGGCACCACTAAATTTTCCTTGGTCGACGAGCAAAAAATAGAAGATTACCTTTCAGCGATGCTTGAAGAAGGGAAGGCGCGGATTGAGCCGCAATTCTTTAACGATGAAAATGGCAGATCCATGAATATCCTATTTATTGTCAGCTGAGAATAAAAATGAGCACATTGCCCAAGCGAGAGCTGATCGATCAATCCATAGGAAATATCTTTAAATTACTTACAGACATCCTGTGTTCTCCGGGGAGCTATGTCGACAACGAACAGATTCTGTACGCACTGAAGAGCCAAGGCCGCCTCTGCGCGCTGAACCTTGAGTTCGCCGTACAGGATAAACAATTCGCGATACGACCAATAAGCCTTAACACCCTTAAAAAAAGACTTTCCGACAATTACTCCGATAGAAATTTTCAGCAACTCGATAAGCTGCGACTTCAAGCGCAGATGGCGATACGAAAATATAGCGAAGAATTGACCGCTCCGCAGAAGACCGCCCGCTCTGCGTTGGAAGATCAGGTCGAAGAGCTTAAGGCCTCCGTCGCAACGCTCCACGCAGTTAACATGGTCCTGATACAGGCACTGGAGGTTAACCGGAGGGATCTGATCACGATATTTGACACCGCCAACACAGGACTGCGACAAAAAAGGGTCAACGATGCAATCAATCGGATCGTCAGGATATTAGGTATGAATCCCCCTCCCTTCGACGACGTCACTCTTCTTTCCACGAAAAAGCATTTGCAGTTGGTGCCCAATGAACAAGAGAATCGTTAGGTACCCCGAATCATCTCAACTGTTTACACCCATCCCGAAATTAAGGCTCTACGACTATTTAACCAAAGACACGCTGCTAACGCTTGACGGCAGCAACATGCCCTTCATGAAATGGCCGGATGGCTCTCCATGCCTGCAAGCAAATGCTTACATGATCAACATCCGAATGCAGTCCGGCCGAGGAGGGAACGGTCCGTCAAGACTGGGAAGCAAAGGTGGCACGTTTGGAGAGTACGCGGGTCAGATTAGCCATTTGATCAGATTCTGCTACTACAACAAACTCGACTTCATCGCTCTTTCTGACGACGATTTCTGTGAATTCATCGACGGGCTCCGCACGGAGACCAAACTCAACAACTCAAGTCAACTCAAGAGAAATGAGCGAACGATTACCAACATTGGCAGAAGATGCTTGAGTTTTCTATCACACGTGGGAGAAATTAACCTAACTCACAACTTCGTCGGCATTGGAGGAACCATTTCAATTCAAATGGTCGACTCAATTTTCCACCGAAACGGAAAAGCCTTCAAACGCTCCAGCATTCACCACAGGTCTTTCAGGACCGCCAGCGCCAAAAAGACCCGCAAGCCTATTGGCGAGGCAACCATCGCAAAGCTGCGTGATGCGATTGATGAGATGTCTACTTCGGAATTCCTATGCAATCGTCGACACTTGATGATTTCTTTGTTTGAGGAGCTCGGTGCTCGACGAGGCGAGATACAGCCTATTACTGTTGCTCAGATACAGGCTGCCAGTAAGTTAAAAAAGCCAATAATCCTAATCACCACGCTAAAGCGCGGCGGGACTGGCTTGACGCGCGAGTTACCGTTGAGTCCTCCCTTAATAGAGGATCTGTTGACATACATTCGGGGCGACCGTCGCGACATAATGAAACGGTTTGAGGACACTCCAGATCATGGCTTCTTGTTTGTTACTGAGCGAGGCGGACGCCCTTTAGGAATAGATACCCTGACGACCGAATTCTCACTAATCCGACGCGCAGCGGGCATCGAAGAACAAGCTTGTGCGCACCTGTTTAGACATGCATTTTGTACCAACATTGTCGCCAACCTCATTGCTGAAACACAGGCGCTCAGCCCCGACTCATTCAGACAAACGTTGATGACTAATAAGATGCTAGCGGAGCGCGCGATGTCCATGAGCGGCCATGCAACGCTGGAAAGCCTACTTGACTATGTCGATGCGGCCTTCAGAGTCAAATCCAAATTCGAACAAGTCATCCACAACGTCGAAATCGCTCGGCGCTATGAAACCTACGAGCGCCGGAGAAAACGTCTTCTTGAGGATTTCAAGAAAGATAGAATCAGCAAAGAAAGATACATTGAGCGCGAGCAGGCCCTTACAGCGGCTATGGATCGTGATTTTAAGACGGCGTAAGCCTATCAGTGCAATATCAAGCTGAAGCTCAGTCAGCCTGGCAATCCACGCATAACCTTACCCTGCAGAATTTGCTGTGAAGCGGCAAGCGAAGCCACCAGCAGAAAAAGTAGATTGATATCGGCCCCACGGCCTACCAACTAGGTAGAGTTACGAAGCTGTAGGCCGGCCACTGCTCGTCGGAAAGGATGTAAGAACTCGCTAGGAGAAGGTCGCTCTGGGCGCTTGAGCTTCAGTTTCGATTAGTCGGCCTGGAGCTCTGTCACCTGAGGCAGAAGAGCGGCTGGATCGCATGCCAGCACGCTGGCGATACGGTATAGCTTCTCGACCGTGAGGTTCACTTCACCACGCTCAATGCGCCCCATATAGCTGCGGTCAATGCTGCAGGCCAGTGCCAGTGCGTCCTGAGAAATCCGGCAGGACTTTCTCTGCGTCCGAATGCGTGTCCCCAACGCTTTCGCCAACTGATCCATGACCGCCTCAACTCCACTTGAGGCGGCACTATCCTGCGTTTGCCGACGCACAAACCACGGACTATAATCCGCATTTTTACGCTACGACCCCGTGGGTGCCCGCATGAGATCTGCCTCGTTCATCTTCGACAGGCGGCTGTATCAGCTGCTTCAGGAGGAAGGGCGCACCCAATTCACAACCCGTGACCTGCGGGATGCCTATGCCAAACGCTTGGAGGGCATGACCTTTGATCTCGCCAATGTGCGCCGATATGTGTATGAGCAGATCCGCCGAATGCTGCGGGCAGGCTGGCTCGTGCTCGACGAAAATCGCCGTACTCGGGGGCAGGTCTACCACCTGCAACCAATCCCAGCGCATTTGCATCTCGAGCTAGTCGACAACGGGTTTGAGAACAGTCTCAAGTTGGTATGCGAACCAGAGCAGGCGCCGCCAATGCTTGAGCCGTCTGAACCTTCAGTCGATACGGAACAGCACCTGGAAACGCTCCTCAAGGAGATCCGGCTCGACTTCCTTTCCGCCATGGGAGAGGTGGAACGATTCAAGCAACTACTCGATGAAATGCCGGACCTGCGGGACAAGGTTGAAGGCGATTATCAGGAAGCCAGGGACCGCAGCTCGCGCCTCCTAGGACACCTCCGTGCCGTCGAGAAGACGCTAAAGACACTAGCCTCTTCGCAATGATTTCATCTCTGAGAGACTGGCAGCGCAGATGCATTGAAACAGCGCTGGAGCACTTCGTTTCCACGCCGCATTTCTTCTGCCAGGCCACTCCGGGCGCCGGCAAGACTCGCATGGCAGCAGAGCTGGCCCGGCGACTGTTGGAGCAAGACAAGATCGACTTGGTACTTTGCTTCGCACCGTCATGCCAAGTCGTGGATGGCTTTCGCGCAGCATTTGGTGCGGTACTCGGTAGACGGCTGGATGGACTGCTCGGCTCTGTGGGGGCCGCGTACACTTACCAAGCCATGGAGTACCGTGACGATGCGTTCTGGCGACTCCTCGATGACTACCGCGTATTCGCAGTTTTCGACGAGATCCACCACTGCGCCGGCCATGATTCGCTCCTGAGCAACGCCTGGGGGCAGCAGATCCTGCAACGGATCCAGGACCGCGCCGCTTTCACGCTGGCCCTTTCCGGCACACCATGGCGATCGGATGACAGAGCCATTGCCTTGGCACGTTACTCGTCACCCGAAGGAAACCTGATTCGTGACTATCGCTATGGCCTGAAGGAGGCCATTGCGGACAGGGTGTGCCGATCCCCCCGCATCGTCCTTCTCGACAACCAAAAGGTGAAGCTCACTGAAGAACAGGGGACCGAGACCACGGTCAGGCTGTTTCCCAATATCGCCAAGCTGCTGGGGGAATCCCCCGTCACCTACGAAAACCTGTTGCGCCACGACGAGGTGATCAATCAACTGCTTGGCTTGGGATGCGAAAAACTGGACGAGCTTCGCCGAGTCAAGCCGGACGCGGCCGGCCTGGTGGTCGCCACCGATATCGAGCACGCCCACCAAATTGCCAAGGTCTTGGAAGCCAAAGGCGAAAGTTGTCGGGTCGTGACCAACCGTACTCCGGGTGCCCAGCAGGCAATCAATGCGTTCAGGCTCAGCGCTTGCAGCTGGGTCGTCGCCATAGGAATGATCAGCGAAGGCACCGACATTCCTCGCTTGCAGGTGTGCTGCTACCTCAGCCGCATCCGTACCGAGTTGCACTACCGACAAGTGTTGGGACGGGTGCTACGTCGCATGGGTGAGTTGGACGACCAGGCCTGGTTGTTTATGCTCGCGGAGCCCACGCTCCGACGCTTTGCGGAGCGCATTGCGGATGATCTACCGGATGACCTGGCAGTGCTGAGCTTGGTTCAGATGCCTACAGCTACATTCGACGCGACGCCCGGTGGGACAGGTACAGCCGGCGATGTCGATGGCAGTACTAACAGTGAAGCTGGGCAGGCTCTTGGGGTGGGTTCGGCAAGCATGTACACATTGGGTGATCATGTCGCTGAGCCAAGCTATCAGATCAACTTCTCACAGCACTACAGGCAGCTGTTACTGGCTTGCCTTTGACGGTCAAGCGGTAGCATTCACAAGTAGATCGATTTCAGCAGGTCACCTTAGGTAGAAAGCTTGGCGAACCTCAGTTAGGATGAACTCTGACCATAACCCCCACGCCTCGGACGGGCTCACTCCCGTACTGCGCACCAGGGGGTTTCTTTTTGCCCAGAGCAAGCAAATTCTCGAGGGGGATATCATCACATGACCATGCCCCATGAACGAACCCGCGCCGTCATCCAGACACATGAGTTCCTGAAGCGGATAGAGCGTGATTCGGCGATGAGCGAGGAGATGCGCAGCACCGCCACGCAATTGCTGCGGCACTATCCAACTCGAGGTGAGGTGCTTTTACAAGGCTTGGTCGAAGAAGCTCTGCCAGCAAAATTCTGCCTTTTTCCGTTCTTTAGTTCTTCGCAATCTTACCAGCCCTCTGGCTGGCGCAGGTTGAGCCGCAAGTTGGCAATCTTCCTGCTAGGTCGCCATCGATAAACAAGCGTTCCGAGCTACAGAAAACTGCGAAAACTAGTCGGCCAAGAAGACTTTCCTGACCGACTCTAAGGCCCCTGGGCTCCCGAGTTTATCCACGGGGCTACGAACCCATTTCAACCTAGTTGAACACCTTTCCCCAGTCGCGAAGTGCCAGCTTACGGCAAGCTTCGGGAGCACCACCGAAGCAGCGTTGTGAAACTTCGGATAGGTTCGCCTCAGTTTGATAGGTCACAGGATGGCCTTCTTGGTTGAGTAGGGCACCGCCTGCCCCCTTCAAAAGTGCGTGGCCAGCAACATCATCATGAGCAGACACCGGAACAACGGAGACTCCTGCGACTCCATCCCCTGCGGCAACTCGAGCCAAGCGATAAGCGATGCTGGGCATCGCGACAAAGTCGGCCGGCGCACACAGCCTGGCATTGATTTCTGGTTTGTTTGAGGCGCCTACGCTCACCATGACCTTGCGCCCGATCTGCAAGTCCTGTTCATTGAGTCTCCCTGATACTTCTCGGCCATTGCGAAGAATGGTGTTCAGCCCTTCTGCCCAGGCTATGCAGTCAGCTCCACGATCCTCTGTGACGGGGGCGCAAACCACGCCCAGCACGGGCACAGCACTCCGCAATAGGCCGACCGAGATCGCCGAGCCTTGGTGCCCCCTAAGGAAGTCACTAGTGCCGTCGTTGGGGTCTACCACCCAACAGTATTCCGCACCGGTCAGGATATGGCCGGTCTCTTCACCCTAAAAGTCTGTAGTGGTCAAGTTTTGGTGGACACCGGGATAAGGGATTTCAGGTAGTGGCCTTCTCGTAGTCGGCTGGCGATCGATAGCCGAGGGTGGAGTGCAGCCGGTGGGTGTTGTAGAAAGCGACGATGTAATGAGTGATGTCCGCAGCGGCCTCGGCCGGATTGGAGTAGCGGCGCTGCCAGACTCGCTCCATCTTCAGGTTCAGGAAGAACCGCTCCATGACCGCGTTATCCCAGCAGTTGCCCTTGCGGCTCATGCTGGCGACCAAGCTATAGCGGGCCAGCAGGTCGCGGTGGGCTTGGCTGGCGTACTGGCTGCCGCGGTCGGTGTGCACGATCAGCCCGGGCTTGGGCTGGCGTAGCGCGATGGCCATTTGTAGCGCCGTGCAGACCAACTCGGCGGGCATGCTCGGAGCCATCGCCCAGCCGACGATCTTGCGTGAGTACAAGTCCAGCACGGCCGCAAGGTACAGCCAGCCGCGCTCGGTACGGATGTAGGTGATATCGGCTACCCAAGCCTGATCGGGGGCTTGCGGGCTAAAGCGCCGATCCAGCACGTTGCTGGCTATCGGCAGCGCATGTCGGCTGTCAGTGGTATGGACGAACTTGCGCTTCCAGCGCGCCTTCAGGCCCTGCTGCTTCATCAGGCATCGCACTCGGTGGCGGCCCACACGCAGGCCCTGGGCCTTCAGACTCGCGCTCAGCCGGCGGCTACCGTAGTTGCCACCGCTGGCCTGGAAGGCGGCCTGCAACGCTGCGGTGAGGGGGCAGGCCCGCGAGGTTCGCCTACGGCGGCGTGCGGCATACACGCCCGAGCGACACACGCCCACAAGCCGGCACAGCCGGGAGGTTTCGACCTTCTCCTGCCACTGATCGATCATCTGCTGGATCACTTCAGTTCCCGGGCGAAGAAGGCCGATGCTTTTTTTAGGATCGACACATCCTCGCGCAGCCGCTGGTTTTCCCGCTCCAATTCCCGAATGCGTTGCTGCTCAGCGGTCAATGGCTTGCCTTGGCCGGGCTGACCGGACTGCTCGGCGTCGTACTGGACCAGCCAGCGGCGTACCGCACTGTCGACCAAATCCAGGTCACAGCAGACCTGCGCCACGCTCAGGCCCTGGTCTCGGATCATCTGCACCACCTGCAACTTGAAGGCGGTGTCAAAGCTTCTACGGGTACGTGATGTCATGTCTTTCTGGGTCCTCGTTGGGGATGATCATCCCCTATCGAGGTGTCCACGAGAATTAGACCAGTACAGTCACAGTTGAGTAGTGCAAGCAAATCATTCCGCAACCTAGACTCGATCTCTAAATCCACCTCAGCCTTGTCCCCACTACCGCGAGGACCAGATGGGAGACGCCACTCTGCCTCCAACAGGGCAGCAGCCGCTTCGACCCTCTCAATTACCTGCGTGAGCAAGACCACAAGATCCATGGGATACGTATTCTCTCGTTCGTTTCGCCCGGCCAGTTGAACAGCATATTACGTCGAGATGTCGATAGGGGTAGCCTCGAACTTCTCGCCCGCCCAGAACAGACCTTGTGCCGTAAGACGTGAATCCGCGTGCACGCTCATGCGACCAAAACTTGTTTAATAAAGATGGTTTACGTTGCATCAGTAACCGTATTTGATGCATTCACTAGAAGAATTCACCAGGAATATCGCGTAGTATCAGTGCTATTAGCAACCAGCCCAACCGGGCAATGTTTCCAAGGAAAATCGATGAGCAAATTAGCAGAGTTCAAACGTCTTGAAGCTCAACTTGCAGAACAACTTGCAGCCTTGGACAGCCTTAAGAACGATGCCGAGCTTAAACGCGAAATCGAGTTCGAGACCAAGCTCAAGACACTCCTGAACGAGTACGGCTTCGGTCTGAAGGCAGTCATCAATCTCTTAGAGCCAAAGGCACGCCGTGAGGCTGTTACCCCCGCCAAGGACAAACGCCGCGAGCGCACCGTCAAGACCTACAAGAACCCGCACACGAATGAGATTGTTGAAACCAAAGGCGGCAATCACAAAGTTTTGAATGCCTGGAAAGCCGAGTTCGGCGCCGAAACTGTGAAATCCTGGCTCCAGTGATTCTGGCGTGGGGTCGTCCTTCCGACCCCAGCGCGCTGCCCTACCGGAATGCATACCTTCGGCTGTAAGCCGTCACTCCCCACAGCCATGGCCCTGCTGGCCCGCTCCGGTGCAAACAAGTCGCATAAAGTTTGACCAGGAATCGCATGCTCGTTGACCAGTCGGCGGCAGAGACGCGCACGCAGAGAACGGCCACTAGCTGCCACTCAACACCTTCTGACTCTGGCCGAAATCGGATTCGCTGAAGCATCCAATACTGACCAACATGAAGCAGCTGCGCCCGACACCATCTCCTTACTCCTTAAGGAATTTGACCCCAAAGAGCCTAGCCGGCGGCCACCACTCAGCTGCCCTACTTTGATCCCTTGGCTATCGATGGATAGGTGCTCGACAGCATTCCCAAGCGCACGGTTGTGCACGCCGTAGCCATGGGTCTTCTGCGCGCGTGCATCTTCCGCCTGTCCCTTGCCGGGGCATCTGTCGGCAGCCGTGGGCGCGGATGATCTCGCGAGCTTAACTCTTGCAGTTTCCATCCTGACACCACAGTCAGATGCTGACTGGAGCATGCCCGGCTCGGCCCACTCACGCGTACACAACCACAAGAAGAGAGGGATATACATGTCAGGCAATCGTGGTGTCGTTTATCTCGGTGCGGGCAAGGTCGAAGTGCAGAAGATCGACTACCCCAAGATGCAGGATCCCCGCGGCAAGAAGATCGAGCACGGGGTGATCCTCAAGGTGGTCTCCACCAACATCTGCGGCTCGGACCAGCACATGGTGCGTGGCCGTACCACCGCTCAGGTCGGCCTGGTGCTCGGCCACGAGATCACCGGCGAGGTGGTCGAGAAAGGCAGTGACGTGGAAAACCTGAAAATTGGCGACCTGGTTTCCGTGCCCTTCAACGTGGCCTGCGGCCGCTGCCGTTCCTGCAAGGAAATGCACACGGGCGTGTGCCTGACCGTCAACCCGGCCCGCGCTGGGGGTGCCTACGGCTATGTCGACATGGGTGACTGGACCGGCGGCCAGGCCGAGTACGTGCTGGTGCCCTACGCCGACTTCAACCTGCTCAAACTCCCCGACCGCGACAAGGCCATGGAGAAGATCCGTGACCTGACCTGCCTCTCCGACATCCTGCCCACCGGCTACCACGGCGCGATCACCGCCGGCGTCGGTCCGGGCAGCACCGTGTATGTCGCTGGCGCCGGCCCCGTGGGGCTCGCCGCTGCCGCCTCCGCCCGTCTGCTGGGTGCTGCGGTGGTCATCGTTGGCGACCTCAACCCTGCCCGCCTGGCCCACGCCAAGGCTCAGGGCTTCGAGATCGCCGACCTGTCGCTGGACACCCCGCTGCACGAGCAGATCGCCGCGCTGCTGGGCGAGCCGGAAGTGGATTGTGCGGTGGATGCAGTGGGCTTCGAAGCCCGCGGCCACGGCCATGAAGGCGCCAAGCACGAGGCCCCGGCCACCGTGCTGAACTCGCTGATGCAGGTCACCCGCGTGGCCGGCAAGATCGGTATCCCCGGCCTCTACGTCACCGAAGACCCGGGCGCGGTGGATGCCGCGGCGAAGATCGGCAGCCTGAGCATCCGCTTCGGCCTCGGCTGGGCGAAATCCCACAGCTTCCACACCGGCCAGACCCCGGTGATGAAGTACAACCGCGCGCTGATGCAGGCGATCATGTGGGACCGCATCAACATCGCCGAAGTGGTGGGCGTGCAGGTCATCAGCCTGGACGACGCTCCCCATGGCTACGGCGAGTTCGATGCCGGCGTGCCGAAGAAATTCGTCATCGACCCGCACAAGACCTTCAGTGCGGCCTGACAAATGTAGATAGGCGAGGGGCGAGGCTCTTCGAGCCCCGCCTCAGCCCTGAATAGAACCTACCGAGGGATTTGCACCGACCAATCCTTCAATCCATTTATTTTGAGACGCTATCCATGTCAGATCTGAGAACTACCGCTCTCGACTACCATGCACAGCCCCGCCCCGGGAAACTCAGTGTCGAGCTGACCAAGCCGACCGTCACCGCCCGCGACCTGTCGCTGGCCTATAGCCCGGGCGTCGCCGAGCCGGTACGCGAAATCGCGCGTGATCCCGAACTGGCCTTCAAGTACACCGGCAAGGGCAACCTGGTAGCGGTCATTTCCGATGGCACCGCGATTCTCGGCCTGGGCAACCTCGGCCCGCTGGCCTCCAAGCCGGTCATGGAAGGCAAGGGCGTCCTGTTCAAGAGTTTCGCTGGCATCGACGTGTTCGACATCGAAGTGGACGCTGAAAGCCCTCAGGCCTTCATCGACACCGTCAAGCGTATTTCCATCACCTTCGGTGGCATCAACCTTGAAGACATCAAGGCCCCCGAGTGCTTCGAGATCGAGCGCACCCTGATCGAGCAGTGCGACATCCCGGTTTTCCACGATGACCAGCACGGCACCGCCATCGTGACCGCCGCCGGCATGCTCAACGCCCTGGAAATCGTCGGCAAGACCCTGGCCGAAGCCAAGATCGTCTGTCTCGGTGCCGGCGCCGCCGCCATCTCCTGCATGAAACTGCTGGTGCGCATGGGCGCCAAGATCCAGAACATTCTGATGGTCGATCGCAAGGGCGTGATCCATGCGGAACGCGACGACCTGAACCAGTACAAGGTCATGTTTGCCCACGATACCGACAAGCGCACCCTGTCCGAAGCCCTCGACGGTGCGGACGTGTTCGTCGGCCTCTCTGGCGCCAACCTGCTGAGCCCGGAAGACCTCAAGCGCATGGCGGTCAACCCGATCGTCTTCGCCTGCTCCAACCCGGCCCCGGAGATCAAGCCCGAGCTGGCCCATGCGACCCGCAGCGACGTCATCATGGCGACCGGTCGCTCCGACTACCCGAACCAGGTCAACAACGTATTGGGCTTCCCCTTCATCTTCCGCGGTGCCCTGGACGTGCGCGCCACCCGCATCAATGAAGAGATGAAGATCGCCGCGGCCATCGCCCTGCGCGACCTGGCCAAGCAGCCGGTACCGAAGGACGTCTGCGAGGCCTACGGTGTGGATTCCCTGGAATTCGGCCGTGAGTACATCATTCCGAAGCCCATGGACAAACGCCTGATCACAGTGGTCAGCGATGCCGTGGCACGCGCCGCCATCGAGACTGGTGTCGCCACGCAGCCGTATCCAGCGCACTACCCGCTGCAGTCGGCGGAAGACGTGTTCAATGGCAATCCATGACCAACTCGCTGATGCAGGTCACCCGCGTGGCTAGCAAGATCGGCATTCCCGGTCTCTACGTGACCGAAGATCCGGGCGCGACCGATGCCGCCGCCAAGATCGGCAGCCTGAGCATCCGCTTCGGCCTAGGCTGGGCGAAATCCCACAGCTTCCACACCGGCCAGACCCCGGTGATGAAGTACAACCGCGCACTGATGCAAGCGATCATGTGGGACCGCATCAACATCGCCGAAGTGGTAGGCGTGCAAGTCATCAGCCTGGACGACGCACCGCGTGGCTACGGCGAGTTCGATGCCGGCGTGCCGAAGAAATTCGTCATCGACCCACACAAGACCTTTAGCGCGGCCTAACCTGATTCAGCTACTTGGTTTGCCGGAGACGCGAAAGCGTCTCCGGCGTTTTTCTTTCAGCTCCGCAGCTCTCAACAGCTCCCAGCTTTCGATCGTCTGACGCTCCAGCAAAGACTCTATCCAAGGATAGGTGCCGCATCTCTTCGCCTGGCCGACTCTTGTGCCATCCACCCCACAAGCGTCCCAGGAGCCAACAATGTCCAATAACAGCTTCGGCGATTCGCGAGTCGACCATTCCGGGTTCGAACGCCACGTTTACTTGATCGATGGTTGCGAAACAGTCGTCTACACCGCCGGCCAAGGCGAACCCTTGGTCTTCCTGCACGGCGGCGGCACCTGGCACGGCATCGACTTCGCACACGCCTGGACTGATCGCTTTCGCGTGATCCTGCCCTATCACCCAGGCTTCGGGCAGTCTGGCGACAATCCCAGCTTCGACAGCCTTCAGGACTACCTCCAGCACTACCAGGAGCTATTCGATGTGATGGGCCTGGAGCGTTTTCACCTGGTCGGATTCTCCCTGGGCGGACGCATGGCTGCCGAGTACGCCATCCAGCATGGTCATCAGATCGAGAAGCTGGTCCTGATCGCACCGGCCGGCCTCGACGTGAAGGAATACCCGCAGCCGGACTTCATGGTGATACCGCCGGAGGAGATCCCCTCCTACCTGGTGAACGACCTGGCCACGCTGGCTGCGTTCCTGCCCATGGCGCCCGACAACGAGTTCGGCACCATGCGCATGAGAGAGGGGGGCTCGGTCGCCCGCATCTCCCGTAACGGCGTCATGACCAACCCGAAGCTGCCCAACTGGCTGCACCGCATCCGCATGCCCACCTTGCTGATCTGGGGCGAGAACGACCGCATCGTGCCTCCAGGCCAGGCTGAGCATTGGCACCGACTGCTACCCCATGCCGACGTGAAGCTCTTCCCGAATGCCGGGCACCTGGTGCTCGACGAGTCGGGTGAAGCCCGCTCGGCTGTATCCGACTTCCTGGCTTGACCGGCAGCGCCGGCACGCCGGCGCCGCACCCTACCGATTCTGGAGTAACACCCCATGTCTGCTGGACAACTCGATGCCGTTATCGCGGCGATCAATGCCGAAGCCAAGGATGTGCTGAGCTTTGACCTGGTCGATCCACAAGGCCGAGATCTGCCACCGTTCGAACCGGGCTCCCACCTGGAAGTACATCTGCCCAATGGACTGATTCGTCATTACTCGTTGAGTAATGACTTCCGCGAGCGCAACCGCTATCGAGTTGGTGTGGGGCTCTCGCCGCAGAGCCGCGGCGGCTCAAAGCTCTTGCACGGTGGTCTCAAGGTCGGGGATCGACTACGTATCAGCGCGCCACGCAACAATTTCCCGCTAGTTGGGGATGGCGACCACTACAGCTTTGTTGCCGGTGGCATCGGCATTACGCCTATCCTGGCGATGATCCGCTGGTGTGTCGCGAACGACAAAGCCTGGACACTCCACTACCTGACCCGCAGTCGCTTGCGAGCAGCCTTCTACGAAGAACTGCAGGAGCTCGGGGGAGGCCATGTGATCTTCCATTTTCTGGATGAGAATGGTGGCCAGCCGCTGGACATCGAAACCGCCGTTGCAGCGATGCCGTCATACAGCCACATCTACTGCTGTGGTCCCGCTCCCCTTATGGAGCGAGTCCAGGCCGCGGCTCAGGATCGGCCCAGCAGCAAGGTGCACTTTGAGTGGTTCTCTGGCAAAACCCAGGAGAATGCAGAAAATCAGGGCTTCCGCGTCATTCTCCGTAGCACTGGGGACGAGCTGCAGATACCGCCAGAAAAAAGCATCCTGGAAGTCCTCGAAGACAACGGGCACTTCGTCCCCTTCTCCTGCCGGGAAGGCCTGTGCTCCAGCTGCGAAACCCGCGTGATCGCCGGCACTCCTGATCACCGGGACTTCGTCCTCTCGGACACAGCGAAGGCCGAGGGCAAGAGCATGCTTATCTGCGTCTCCCGCGCCAAGAGCGAGGTGCTCGAGCTGGATATCTGAATGGTGAGAGGGAGTCGGCTCACCGACTCCCTCTCCCTGTCAGAGCGCCTGACACGTCTCCAACACCGCAATTTCTACATCGCTGAACCCCCAATCCCCCAGCGCCTCACGATTGTCTGCCCCACAGCGCGGCGGAGGCCCCTGGATCGCCCCCGGTGTCTCCGAAAATCTTGGCGCAGGCGCAGGCTGGATGAATCCGTCACGTTCGATAAAAGTCTCCCGAAACAGGTTGTGGGGATGCATGGGCGCTTCTTCGAGGCTCAACACCGGAGCAAAGCACACGTCAGTACCCTCCAGGAGCTCGCACCAGTCCTGACGCGTACGTGAAAGGAAAAGCTCTGTCAGGTGCGCCTGTAGCGCCGGCCACGAGTCCCTATCCATTTGCTCGTCGAACAAGGAAGCCGGTAGTTCTAACAGGCGAATCAGTTCCGCATAGAAAGCAGGCTCGATCGATGCAATCGCAATCTGCCGGCCATCAGCACATTCGTAGGTATTGTAGAAGTGCGCCCCACCATCAATGACGTTGCTTGCCCTTTTGTCCTGCCAGGTGCCGCTATTCACCGCGGAGTCCTCTGAAAGCGGGCTCGTGTGTGCTCTAGCAAGATGTCCATAGATCATGCCGAGTAAGGAGGCGACGCCATCGACCATGGCGCAATCGACGACTTGCCCTCCACCTCCCGCCCTAACATGCAGCAACGCAGCGAGCACCCCCATCGCCAGATAGAGCGCACCACCACCGAAATCCCCAACAAGGTTCAGGGGTATGGCGGGACGTTCGGCCGTGCCGATCGCATGCAGAGCTCCGGCCAACGCGATGTAGTTGATGTCATGACCTGCGGATTGAGCCAGGGGGCCGCTCTGCCCCCAACCGGTCATCCGACCGTAGATCAGCGCAGGATTCACCGCCAGTGCGATTTCTGGCCCCAATCCCAAGCGCTCCATCACACCGGGTCGAAACCCCTCCAGCAGCACATCAGCCCGGGAAATCAGCCTCAATGCCGCCTCACACCCCTCCGGCTTTTTCAAATCAAGGGCAACCGATCGCCTTCCGCGCGACTCGACGCAGAAGGTGTCGCAGTCCATCCCTCCCTTGCGGTCGACTCTCAGTACTTCGGCGCCCATGTCAGACAGGAGCATGGCGCAAAAAGGCGCCGGCCCCATACCCGTGAACTCGAGAACCCGGATTCCACGAAGTGGTCCCTGGGCTTTCATGACCGAACCTCCAACCGCTGCCGTCGGACGACTATCTCCGAACCTTCGCGATCCCAGGAATCGGCGGTGACGCCTTGTCCGCGCAGCTCATGCTTGAGCACCTTGTGAGTCGGGGTCTTGGGAAGCTCCTGCATGAAGCGGAGATAACGGGGAATCATGAAATCGGCAAGGCGCGGCTTGAGGAACTCAATCAACTGTTCAGGGCTCAGCTCCTGGTTCGGGGCCAACGCCAGTACAGCCATGACCTCATCCTCCGCCACTTCGCTGGGCACTCCCACAACGGCCACTTCGCGTACCGCCGGATGGGCCAGGATTGCGGCCTCTACCTCGAAGGATGAGATGTTCTCGCCTCGGCGACGCAATGCATCCTTGAGCCGATCGACAAAGAAGTAGTTGCCATCCGCATCGCAGCGAAACGCATCACCAGTATGGAACCAGCCATTGCGCCAGGCACGCGCGGTGGCCTCAAGATTGTTCAGGTACCCATGGCTGAGAGCCCACGGATGCTCGGAACGTACGATCAGCTCCCCCACCGCGCCAACGGGCACTTCGAAATCGTGCTCGTCCACGATGCGCAGCTCCACGCCCTCACGAAGACGCCCACACGTGCCAAGCACGCCGGGGTTGGCTTCGCTGAACAGCGGCATGCACAACTCAGTCATGTTGTATTCGGTATAGATGTCGACGCCGAAGCGTTCGGCAAATGCCGAAGCGCCCTCGTCCAGAGGAGCAACCAGGACGCTGCGCAAGCTGTGTTCGCGGTCGCCCTGGAATGGCGACTGCTTGAGCAGGAAAGGGAGCATCACGCCTAGCAGCCCGGTACTGGTCACCCCGTACTCCCGCACCACCTGCCAGAAACGACTCACGCTGAAGGATTCCACCAATACCAGAGATCCCCCGGTGAGAAGTGCACAGTAATACCCCAGCACTCCACCTATGTGGTACAGGGGCAGGCTGACCAAGCTGCGATCACTGTCGTCGAGATGGCGAAACGCCGTGGCGGTGGTCCACAGGTGCAAATACGAGGACAACACGCCCTTGGAAGGACCGGTGGTGCCCGAGGTGTAGATCACCACTGCGTTGTCCCACGGTTGCACCTCGCAGGAGATAGGCTCCGGCTCGCTATCCGCGAGTAGCAGCTCTCCACCCAGGAGTTCTACACCGGCGATATCCATGCGCTCTGGCCCCATGACCACCACCCTGCGAAGTCGTGCGAGCTGCGCGCCTGCCAGACGATCCAGCAAACGGCCGTCGCAGATCATCAGAGAGGCTGCCGTATTGCTCAGCACATGTTCCAGCAATGCGCCGCGGTAAGCGGTATTGATGGGGACGGCAACTGCGCCCAGGTAGTTGATTGCCAGCATGGTTCGCAGTGCGTCGGGACCATTACCGAGCCAGACCAGCACAAGCTCCCCCGGCTGGACACCCAATTGCTGCATTCCGGCAGCGCTGCGCCTTACTTCGTCGAGAGTCTGCGCATAGCTCCACTGGTCACCAGGCACAAACATGGCAAACACACGATCAGGTGTTTGCTTGGCCCGAAGATGCAGCAAATCGCACACCTGACAGGTGGGTAGAAGCGGTTGAACCGGCATTTTCGTCATTGTTCTTCTCCGAGGGTCGCTCACGCGATCCTGTCGTCCGCACAACACCGATTCACCTATCTGCCGATAGGGATCCATCACTATCTTTCGGCAGGTGTTTGACCGGGTTCGCCCCACCAATCTGCATGAACAACAAAGTGCCCTGACGGCACGTTCAGCATTGGGAGACGAATCGCGATATGCAGCCTTTCATTTACAACGCCCTTCCTTCACGGGTCATCTTCGGCTTTGGGACCCTGGCCCAGGTTGCGGAAGAAATTCGCGCCCTCGGCTGCTCCAGGGCTCTCGTGCTGACCACCCCGCACCAGCGTGCATCCGGCGAGGCCCTGGTTGCCAAGTTGGGTGAGCTCGCCGTAGGGCTTTACGACAATGCCACCATGCACACCCCGGTCGAGGTGACGCGCGATGCCTTGGGGGTCGTGAAAAGCAGCGGCGCCGATTGCGTGGTAGCCCTCGGAGGCGGTTCCACCATTGGTCTGGGCAAGGCCATTGCGCTGAACACCGATCTGCCCCAGATCGTCATTCCGACCACCTATGCCGGATCGGAAGCCACTCCCATCATCGGCCAGACCGAAAACGGCCTGAAGACCACCCAGCGTACCCTCAAAGTGCTGCCAGAGGTCATCATCTACGACGTTGACCTGACGCTTACTCTGCCGGCTCAAATGACCGTCACCAGCGGCATGAACGCCATTGCCCACGCCGTCGAGGCGCTCTACTCGAAAGACGCCAACCCGCTGATCTCGATGCTCGCTGAACAAGGTATCGCAGCCATCGGCAGGGCCTTGCCGCGCATCCAGCTGGATCCGCAAGACAAGGAGGCTCGCTCTGACGCTCTGTTTGGCGCCTGGGCATGCGGCGTGTGCCTGGGAGCGGTCGGCATGTCGATCCACCACAAGCTGTGCCACACCTTGGGCGGCAGTTTCGACCTGCCCCACGCAGAGACCCATACCGTCGTCCTTCCCCACGCCACCGCCTACAACGCCGATGCGGCACCTGAGGCCATGGCTCGCATTGCCCGCGCCCTGGGCGTGGACAACGCAGCGCAGGGACTCTTCGACCTCGCTGCCAGCAACGGAGCACCGACTCGCCTCGCCGATATCGGGATGGAGGAAGTCGATCTTGCGCGCGCCGTGGAAATTGCTTGCTCGTCACCGTACTGGAATCCGCGCCCCATCGAGCCGGTAGCCATTCGCAAGCTGCTCGAGAACGCCTTCAACGGCAATCGTCCGTAACCGAAGTACCACGTTCAGAAGTACTAACAAAACAATAGGAGAACGCCATGGAACTCAATCCACACATCCTGCGTCACCACCACATCACCCTGAACGTCGGCGGCGCTCAGGAAGACTACGACTTCCACACCAAGGTGCTGGGCCTGAAAAGCGTCAAGAAGACTGGCCTGTACGACGGTACCGAGCCGATCTACCACTTCTACTACGGCAACGACACCGGCGAAGAAAGTACCCTGATCACCTGCTTCCCGATGCGCCAATCCGGCCGCATGGGCCGACCGGGCAGCGGGCAGATCAAGACCCTCGCCCTGTCCGTGCCGGTATCCTCCCTGGCCTTCTGGGCCAAGCACCTGGAAAGCCATGGCTTCAAACCGGAATTCCAGGAGCGTTTCGGTGAGCAACTGCTGCACTTCGCCCACCCGTGCGGTATCTGCTACGAGCTGGTCGGCATCAGCGACGATGACCGCAAACCCTACTCCAACGGTGTGATTCCGTCCGAGTTCGGCATCCGCGGCACCCACGGCATCACCGTTTCGGTTCGCGATCTGGAGAACTCCGCAGAATTCATGCACTACGGCTGGACCGGTCAGCTCCAGGAAACCGATGGTGCCTTCTCCCGCTACGAGGTGGGCAATGGCGGCTCCGGCACCATCATCGACTTCCAGCTTCAGCCGGAACTTCCGCAGGGCTCCTGGAGTTATGGCGAAGGCACCGTTCACCATTGCGCATTCGAAGTCGCTGACCTCGAAGTCCAGAAGAGCGTGAAGCTTCATCTCGAAGGCCTCGGGTACACCGACGTGTCCGATCGCAAGGATCGGGGCTACTTCGATTCCGTCTACGTGCGCACCCCGGGCGGAGCCCTGTTCGAAGCGTCGGTTTCCAAGCCTGAAGGCTTCCTCGTGGACGAAGCGTTCGAGGACCTCGGCAAGACCATCCAGATCCCGCCGCAACTGGGCCCTCGCGCCCAGGAAATTGCCGCCTACCTCGAACCGCTGAAGTACTGAGGCCGGAACGGATGAGTGAGAACATCCATCTCCACCTTCCCACTCACGCCTCGGGCCCCGCGCCCGAGGTCGTGGACTCCGCCGTCATCCTGATTCACGGGCGCACTCAGAGCCCCGCCGATATGTTCGTAATCGCCGGTCGAATCAATCTGCCGGGAGTGTCGTACACCGCCATCGAGGCTGCCGGCAAATCCTGGTACCCGGACAAGTTCATGGCTCCGCTGGAAAACAACCAGCCATTTCTGGACTTCGCTCTGGAGCGTCTGGAGTCTCAAGTCGTCCAACTGGAAGAGCGCGGCATTCCACGTTCGCGAATCGTCCTGCTTGGTTTCTCTCAGGGCGCCTGCCTGGCCTGCGAGTATGTGTATCGTCACCCGCAGCGCTGGGGTGGACTGATCGCTTTTACTGGCGGCTTAGTCGGTCCGGAAGGAACCGCATGGGATCGATCTCGCACATTGGATGGCACGCCCGTTCACCTCAGCAACGGCGACTTCGATCCCTGGGTGCCGCTGCAGCGAACCAAAGAAACGCTGGAAGTGTTTCAGGCGATGGGAGCTGAAGCCGAACTGCACGTCTATCCGGGGCGTGATCACCAAGTCAATGACGAGGAAGTCGACCTGGGCCGAGCACTGCTGCAACGCGCACTGAATCCCTGAATCAGCAATCGCACCACGAAAATGGCCACCTCAGGGTGGCCATTTTTTGTTTCAGCGCGGCACCGCAAGACTCATCAGAGCGCCGGCATCTTCGATCCGATCCAGAGACCAAATCGCCTCCAGCAACGGCTCCACCGCACACCCCGATCCGCCATACGCCGCGAGCTCCCTCAGCTTGTCTTCGAGCTCTCGGTCAGTCAGCGGGACTGCAAGGCCCCCTTTGGCTGTTCCGATCCGATGAACCAGCGTCCGGCCCGACGCCAACCAGATCCTGACCTCCGCCGCCTCCACGGAGAAGGACGGGTCATCCTTGAACTCGACCAACGGGTAGAGCGCTCGCAGAGCAAGGTTGGACACCGCGTCGTCGCTGAACTGCTCCAGACCGGCCTTCCCCGTTGCCAACGTCACAGCAACAGCATGCTGGGCACTTACCTGGGACTCTCGCCCCAGTCGAATACTTGGACGGTCGGTCCGTTGCCGCAATAGGGGATTACCTGTGAGCTCGATTCGGCGGATCTCGGCAGTCGACCAACCTTGCTCCTTTCGTAAGGCCAGACAGGCTTCGATCACCGGGTTGAGTACAACGCCACAGGGATAGGGCTTGTAGGTATTTGCAGACAGCGCCCAAGTCTCCCCAAGCCCCTCTGTAAGCTCGGTGAACCTGGGCTGCTCGCCCATCACACGTAGAAAGCCACGCGCCCCTTCAAGAGGGTGCGTTGGCCCGGCAAAACCTTCCTGGGCGAGCAGTGCGGACAGGATGCCATTGCGCGGTGCGTTACCGACACTGAGGCTCTTGGAGGCACTACCCAACGTTTCCACCAGTCCCGAGGCCTGTGCGCTGGCGTTCCCCAATGCCCATGCCAGTTGACGCGCATCGAGTCCAAGGAGCTTGCCGATAGCTACCGCAGCACCAAAGACACCGCAGGTGGACGTGATATGCCAGCCACGCTGGTAGTGCCAAGGATGCAGCGCCATACCCAACCGACACTCCACCTCGATTCCCAGGACCAGTGCCAGAAGAAACTGCTGCCCGGATATCGAAGAGCGTTCGGCATGGGCGAAGAGCGCAGCAGCAACAGGCGCGGTAGGGTGAATGATGGTCGGGATGTGGGTGTCGTCGAAATCGTAGACGTTAGCGCTCATCGCATTGAGCGAAGCCACATCCAGCATGTCCATCTTTTCGGAGCGACCAACGACGCTTTGCTGGCCACCAGGGCGCAGCTGTCTAAGTAACCGCAGGGTCTTACTGATATCCGGATCGCAGCATCCCGCCAAAGCGACGGCGAAATAGTTCACCAAGGCGCGTTTGGCCTCATGACGAATCGTCTCGGGCAGGTCGACCCAGTCCGTGAACTCCACAAACTCGGCAATCAATTTCGTTACGTCTGGCACTTCCGAATCGGTCGCAGCGCTTTCTTGCATGGGGGTTTCTCCTGGCAGGTCCCTAGAGAACCTGACAGTAGTTACCCGCCCCCCAGCGGGCACCTATCCATCGGCAGGCGCTGTCGACCCACTCGTCACTATCTTTCGGCAGGTGTCTGCAACCACCTCTAAGCGCAAATCTGCTCTCCACAACATCACGCGGTCGACTCAGCTTGGGACGGCCGATCTACAAGAAATGAGGGCAACCCAATGCTCGATTCGCTCCACTCGCCAGTGGCAGTCCCTGTCTTGGCAGTGTCGAAAGGCTCCGCCTCCCCACGCAAACCTGGAGCGGAGGCAACGTCGCAATGAGACCGCTCGCAGGCAAACGTGTCCTTATCACTGGCTCAGCGGCAGGACTCGGACTCGCCATTGGCGAAAGCCTGGCCAAGTCTGGCTGTAGCGTAGTGCTGCATGGCCGCGCTCCGGCGGCCGAAATGGCAGAGCGTTGCGCAGAACTAAGCGCGCGCCACGAAGCGCACGTCGGCTACCAGCAAGCCGACCTGACGACAGAAGCCGGCGTGCAAGCCCTAGTCGAATCGGCAGCGTCCGAGTTAGGCGGCATCGACATCCTCATTAACAACGCCGTGACAAGGCACTTCGCCCCAATCCACGAGTTTCCGGTCGACGCATGGGAACGCGCCTTAGCGGTCAATCTGTCGGCTGTTTTTCATGCCACTCGACTCGTGCTGCCCGGCATGCGCGAGCGTCGTTGGGGACGAATCATCAACCTGACCTCCATCTACGGCATGCGCGGCACGCCGAACCGCGTTGACTACGTCACGACCAAAAGCGCCCTGCTCGGCTTCAGCCGGGTCGTTGCGTTGGAGAACCTCGACTACGGCATCACCTGCAACTCGGTTTCGCCAGGCTCGACCCTCACGCCCTCCATCGCCGCTCGCGTAGAGGCTCTGCGGCAGAGTGAAAACCTTAGCGAGGAAGAAGCCGTACGCCGCTTCCTTGCCGGCAAGCAGCCGTCGGGGCGCTTCAACCAGGCCGAGCATGTCGGCGAACTCATCGCTTTTCTGTGCGGCGAAGCTGCCACCGACATCACCGGCGCCATGTTGCCGGTCGATGGCGGCTGGCTGGCCAGCTGATTTACTCCAGGGAGACCCCAAGCAATGTCCCAACCCAGCATCGGCTTCATCGGCCTCGGAACCATGGGTGAGCCCATGGCCATCCGCCTGGCACAAGCCGGATTCGACCTGACCGTATCCGACCTCAACGACGCCGCCGTCGAGCGCCTGGTCGCGCTTGGTGCCAAGCGCGCCAGTGATCCAGCCGCTGTAGCCTCGCAAGCGGAAATCGTGTTCGCCAGCCTGCCGACCCCCGACGTCGTCCAGAAAGTCGCCCTCGGCAATCAGGGCGTAGCAGCCGGTGGCAAGGTCCGCGTATTCGTGGATCTCTCCACCACCGGTCCGCGTACCGCCAAGATGGTGGCCGAAGCCTTGGCCAAACACGACATCGTCGCCGTCGACTGCCCGGTCAGTGGCGGTGCCGCCGGCGCCCAGAAAGGCACCCTGGCACTGATGGCCTCGTGCCCGAAGGCTGTCTATGACGAACTGCTGCCGATTCTGCAGAACCTCGGCAAGGTCATCTTCTGCGGTGAAGCGCCCGGCCTCGGCCAAACCATGAAACTGGTCAACAACCTGGTTTCCGTCACCGCACTGGCGGTCTCGTCCGAAGCACTGGTCATGGGTGTGAAGGCCGGCCTGGATCCGCAGATCATGCTGGATGTGTTCAACGCCGGCAGCGGCCGCAACAGCGCCACCGCCGACAAGCTGCCCCGCGCCGTGCTGCCACGTACCTTCGACTTCGGTTTCACCACCGCACTGTCGCTGAAGGACACCCGCCTGTGCCTCGACGAAGCCGAAGCCATGGGCGTCCCCATGCCAGTCGGCAGTGCCGTGCGTCAGGTCCTGAACATGACGCGCGCCGCATTCGGCGACAACGCCGACTTCACTCGCATGGTCTGCCTGATCGAGCAGTGGGCTGGCGTCGAAGTCCCCACCTGCCCCAAAGCCCAGTAAGGAATACCTCATGGACAAAGCACTGTTCGACAAAGGCTTCGCCAATCGCAAGGCCGTTCTCGGCGCCACCCACGTCGAGAAGTCCTGGGCTTCGGCCGACGACTTCAACAAGCCCATGCAGGAACTGGTTACCGAGTACTGCTGGGGCGCGATCTGGGGTGATGACACCCTGCCGTTCAAGACCCGCAGCATTGCCAACCTGGCCATGCTGACCGCGATGAGCCAGCACCACGAACTGGCAGTTCACGTGAAAGGGGCGTTGACCAACGGCGTAACCAAGGAAGAGATCCGCGCCGTGCTGATGCAGGCTGCAATCTACTGCGGCGTGCCCTTGGCCCTGGCAGGTTTCCGCGTAGCCAGTGAGGCCATCAAGGCCTGGGAAGCTGAACACGGCGCCTGAACCTGGCAAATGCGCCGTTCTTCGGAGCGGCGCATCACAACAACAAACGGACGCCGACCCAAGGAGCCCCACCGTGAACAGCCTGCCCCAATTCGAAGTCTTCGCCCTCCGCTACGCCCATGTCGCCCGCCGCCGACGCGACAATTTCATGGAAATTCACGATGCCCATGAATTGCCGATGCCGATGGACTACTTCGTCTGGCTGATACGTGGTCAAGGCCGCACCCTCCTGGTGGACACTGGTTTCAACCAGCAAGCAGCCGACGCCCGTGGCCGCACCCTCCTGCGCTGCCCCATCAAAGCGCTCGAAACCCTGGGTCTGCGCCCGCAGGACATCACCGACACGGTGATCACCCACATGCACTACGACCACGCCGGCAATACGGACCTGCTCCCTAACTCGCGCTTCCACCTCCAGGAAGCGGAAATGAGCTATGCCACCGGGCGCTACATGGTCTACAAGCCACTACGCCAGCCATTCAATGTGGAAGACGTAGTGAACATCGTTCGCGGTGTCTATCAGGAGCGAGTCGTCTTTCACAATGGAGACGTCGAGCTGGCCCCCGGAATCGAGCTGATCAAGGTTGGCGGCCACACACAAGGGTTGCAGGCCGTGCGAGTGCATACCGCTCGTGGCTGGGTGGTACTCGCCTCCGATGCCAGCCATTACTACGACAACATGGAGCTCGAAGCGCCTTTCCCTGTGGTGTTCAACGTGGGCGATATGCTAGACGGCTACCGCAAGCTCCTGTCGCTCGCGGATTCTCCGGCACACTTGATCCCCGGACACGATCCGCTGGTTCGCAAGCGCTATCCCTTCCATGGCGCGCCAGAAGCCGATGTGGTTGCGCTGCACCAGCCGCCCAACGGCTGAAGTGGACAGGCAAACTCCTTTCGGAGATAACGGAGCGAGCCCAGCTCCGAATTGAACGAGAGCGCTTCGCCGCGGCCCAGACGCCGGGGCATCAGACAAACAAGAAGTCGAGCTATCGACCCTGATTTGAGAGGCGATATGCCAATGCGCAGCACATCCCCCACTACATTGCCCGATTACCGTGACTCGGCTCAGGTCTTCCTGATTGGCTCGAGGCTTCTGCCCCCACCCGAAACCAACAATCTGATTGCCCGGCCTCGTCTGAACAAGCGCGTCGGCGAGGCCGGCAATTCTCTACTCACCTTGATCCAGGCTCCGCCCGGCTACGGCAAGACCTGCATCATGGCCCAGCACTATCAGTGGCTGAAGGAGAACAACCACCGAGTAACCTGGCTTTCAGTCGATCCCGACTTCCAGGAGCTCCCGACCTTCATTGCCCACCTCAAGGGTGCTATTGAGTTGGCAGGGTCCGAGGATCTGCTTCAAGATCAGCTTACTCGTGTTGGTGAAAGCAACCTTCAGCAAGCCTTCAAGTCGATCCTCAACTTGACCGCGAGCCAGTCACACTCGCCGTTGTACGTGTTTGTGGACGACGTTCACCATCTGGCCGGCAGCGACTCCGTTCGCGTTCTGTCCATGCTGATCGATCGCTCTCCTCCAGGACTGCATTTCATCCTTTCGTTCCGTGGCGAACCCTGCCTCTCTGTTGCACGGCAGCGCATGCATGGACAGGTTTACGACATCAACGCTCGAGATCTTCGTTTTTCTGCTGCCGAAACCCAGCAGTTGATGGCGAAACAGGGTGTGGAGGGGCTGGAACCAGCGCAGTTCAGCGTGCTCGAGTCCAGGCTGGAAGGTTGGGCCGGCGGGCTGAAGCTCGCCGCAATGCTGCTCAAGCGTGATCCGGACTTGCTCCACGACCTTGCGAACTTCACCGGTGAGCGTCGCCAGTTCGCCGATTTCTTCCTGCAGGACGTCCTTACCCGCCAACCACCGGAGATCCAACGCTTCCTCTTGCAGAGCTCGGTACTGGACAGACTCAGTGTCCCACTCTGCAACCACCTGACATCCTCGACCAACAGCCAGGAACTCCTGCGAGAGTGCGAAACCCGCGGCCTTTTCCTGCTGCCGATTGACGACGACCAGAAATGGTTCCGCTATCACCCGCTATTCGCGGAGTTTCTTCGACGCCATCGTCGCGAAACTGACCCTGACTCCATCGAGTTTCTCAACCGTAGGGCCAGCGACTGGTACTCCGACAACAACCTGCACGTTGATGCGTTCAATCACTCCCTGGCCAGCGGCGACGTGGAGCGCGCTGCGGAGATCATGGATGCCAACTGCGATCACATCTTCAGCATCGACGGGAATGCTGACCTGCTTGTAGATAAGCTGCCCAAGGAACTTATAGGACGCTTCCCGCGCATCACTCTCGCCCAGACATGGAAGCTACTGATGGGTTGGCAGTTCGAAACCTGCCGAAAGCTCCTAGTGTCAGCTCGGAATAGAATCGAGCAGTTGCAGGCAGAAGGAAATGTGTCGGAGGCCGAGCTCGCGTCGCTCAATCACCATGTGCTCCATCGAGAAATGATGTTCAACATGATGGAAGACAAGATGGATCTGGTCGAAGAGGCGGCGAGGACGCTCATTGATGAGTTCGACGATGCTCACCCCCTGGTCAGGGGAAGTCTGTTTACCGCGCTGATTTACAGCCGCCGGGAACACTACAAGCTGGGTGACATCGAGCGCCTCAACACACAAGCCATGGAGTTTCTGGGTCGCCTGGACTCCCCTGCGGGCCAAGTGTTTCACCAGGCGATCCTCGGCCCATCCCGCTTCGTTGCCGGACGCGTGCATGTTGCCGTCCAGTCAATGTCCGAGACACTGAAACAGGCGGAGCGTATTGCGGGCAAGGGGTCGCCCCTGGCGGCAGTGGTGGCGATGCACTTGGCAAAGATCCATTACGAACGCGACGAGATCGTGCAATCGCGCAAGCTCCTCGAGGACTATCTCCCCCAGATCAACTGCCAGGGCTTCGTTGATCAGGCGATCGCAGGCTGGCTGACCCGCGCCCGGCTTTCAATGATCGATGGCGATGTCTCAACCGCCTTCCAGATGCTCGACGAAGCCGACGTCTTCGCAGAGAAGCATGCGTTCGAGCGACTACGCCTGTTCTCGCTTGCCGAACGCCTGAAATGGCTGATGCGTCAAGGAGACACCGACGCGGTGATCAGGCTCGGGCGCAAGCACGATCTGCGCTGTCCGGCCAGCCAGGTCACCCCTCACCATGGCATCACCACCCGCGACGAAGCTCGTGCCCTGGCCTGGGTTCGAGTGGCGCAGGCCGAAGACCGGTTGCCAGAGGCTCTCAACCTAGCCAAGCAATGGCACCGTCACATGAGTGCCGCGGATGCGATTCGCAGCGTGCTTCGCTGGGACCTGATCATCGCTCACATTTCACTGCTGTCCGGCGATCAGCGCGCGGCATTAAGAATCCTTCGTCGCGCCATGTTTCAGGCTGCACCAGGAGGGTTCATTCGCGTCTTCCTCGACGAAGGCGCCTGGTTGCATAGCTTGCTTCGCGAACAACTGCAGGCAGCTCAGGTGGACGGTGAGCAAACGGACGCCTTTACCGCCGAGCTGCTGCGGCGATTCCAGGATGACGACGCGCTCGCAGCAAAACCGGCGCTTCCGGCGCTGGAGCCGGTGGCCATCGTCGGCTCCTTGAACAGCCGCGAGCTGGACATCCTGAAGATGGTGGCCGTTGGCATGTTGAATCGCGAAATTGGCGACAAGCTCGGCATGACCGAAGGATCGGTCAAATGGTACCTGCAGCAAATCTACGACAAGATCGGAATCCGTCGGCGTTCCCAAGCCGCTGAACGTGCGCGCCAGCTAGGCATCCTGCGTTAACCCTTCCCCACGGCACTATCCATGGATAGGTGCCGCACTGACTTCCCCTTCCTAGCCTCATCAGTCGGCGGCCTTCCAGGCCGCCGAAACACCTCATTTCGCACGCAGCCCAGAAGGACAACAACATGCTGCAGCCTATCCAATCCGGCCTGGCAAATCTCTCGGTCGGCCGCAAGCTCATGCTCGCATTCGGCATCGTTTCCGCACTCTCTCTCGCCGCTATCGCAATAGCCATCCAGGCAGCACAGACACTGTTTTCCGAAAGCCAGCAGAACCAGGCCATCGCCGAGATCAATCTGCTCCTCCTGCAGGCACGCGGGGCGGAGAAGGATTTCGCCCTGAATCATGGTGCGCCCGCCGTGGAACGCCTGGACCAAGCCCTGGCTGCGCTTGGCAAAAGGGTCGACACCCTTCGCAGCGAAGACGCCATCGGGCTCGAACAACTGGACGCGGTTACTGGCAGCGTCAGGGACTACAGAATGCAGTTCCAGCAGTTCGTAGACGACTCACGCAGTGCGGAAAAGGCATTCGAGGACATGCAGAAACAGGCCGACGAGGCTCGTATCCAGTTCGAGTTCGTCGAGCTGGACATGTTCAGTTCCCTGCGCGACACCATGAGCAACCAGGGCCAACTGAATCCCGACACACTCACCTTCGCGGAAACCGCCTCGTCGCTACTGCGAAAGCTGCTGGCTGTACGGAATCGCGAGTACGTCTATGGCCAGATTGGAACCGAGCAGGCCCTGGCGGAATGGGAGGAGCTGATGCAGGGAACCGAAGGCGAGGTCTCACGACTGCACGCCCGCATTGGTGAGGATCACGAAGATATTCTTCAGGCGGCCGAAGATGCGCTGGCGAACTACCGCGCTGCATTCCAGGCCTACAGAGGCAGCCGTGTCGCCAATGAAGCGACGGCGGAAACGATGCAGCAACTGGCAGGTCGGGTACTGGAAGTGGCGGACAAAACACTGCTGTCCCATAACCAGGCGATGGAACAAAAGGCAGCGACCATTCTCAGGCTCCTGGTCGTCAGCGGTATCGTGATTCTTGGGCTCGCCCTGCTGGCGGGCTGGGTAATTCGTCAATTGATACTGCCGCCACTGCGCCAGACTTTGGACTTGGCCAAGAGCATCGCATCCGGGGACCTCAGCCAGATGATCGCTACTGAGAGAAAGGACGAGCTCGGGCAGCTGTGCCAGGCCATGGGCACCATGAGCCTTGGACTGCGCCAGCTGATCGAGCGAATCGTCCAGGGCATCGATCAGTTGCACAGCTCGGCCAGTCAACTTCTGGAAGCGAGCCAGGTCAGCAGGGATGGAGCGCGCAGCCAACAGCGGGAGACTGAACAGGCCGCAACCGCCACCCAACAAATGGCCTACAGCGCAGACGCCGTCTCTCGCCATGCCGAGGAAGCCTCAGAAGCTGCCAGGCTGGCAAATCAGCAGGCCAGTGAAGGCGCCCAGATCGTGCGCCACAGCGCCGATCAGGTTGCCCGACTCGCGGTGGACGTTCAGCAATCCATGAAAACTATTCGCGAGCTTCATGACGGCAGCGGAAGGATTGGTAGCGTACTGGACGTGATCAAAGCCGTGGCAGAGCAAACCAACCTCCTGGCCCTGAACGCCGCCATAGAAGCCGCCCGAGCGGGAGAACAAGGAAGAGGCTTCGCCGTTGTGGCCGACGAGGTACGTGCCCTTGCCAGGCGCACGCAGGACTCCACTCGCCAGATTGAATCACTGATTGTCGAGCTACAGGACATGTCAGATCGGGCCGTCCAGCAGATGTCGGGCAGCTCGCAGTTGAGCCAGGAAGCTACCACATACGGAGAGCAGGCCCGGGTAGCGCTTTCGCGCATCACCGATGCGGTAAGCAGCATCGAGACCTTCAATCACCAGATCGCCACCGCTGCCGAGGAGCAAAGCTCGGTGGCAGGCGAGATCAGCACAAACGTCGAGCGCGTCCGGAACATCGCCGACCAGGGCGCCGAAGCGACGGAGCACATGACCACTGCCAGTGCGGAACTGGCGCGTCTGGGTGGTGAGCTACAGCAGTTGGTGCGTCAGTTCCGCACCTGACACCAACGCTATCTTTCGGTAGGCGAAAGCACGACGGACGCCGGAGATAATCCGCTTCGTCATCTGCAATACCGTCACGCTACATCTCGTTGCTTTTATTTTGGAGTGATCACATTCAATTGGGCTGGGATCACTCCTTTTTTTTGCCTGCCCAAAACCATCCCGCCTTTCCACACTATCCATGGATAGGTGCTCCTCAACGATCGCATTCCTAGCATCAGTCTCAGTGGGCAAGCGCCCTCCACAAGAACAACAGGAAGCAATCACATGAGCACCGCCTACGACATAGTCGCCGTGGGATCTGGCCACAACGGCCTGGTCGCCGCAGCCTACCTGGCCGCCGCTGGCAAGAAAGTCCTGGTACTCGAGCGCAACGCCTGGTTTGGCGGTGGCGTTGTAACCCGCGAACTCACCGTACCGGGCTTTCGCCACGACCAGCACAGCGTCGGCCACATCTTCATCCAGGCCAATCCGCTGATTCGCAATGACGAGCTCGGCCTGATCAGCAAATACGGCCTGAAGTACATCTACCCGGAAGTACCGCTGATTTCCGTCTTTGACGACGGAAGCACCCTGCGTCTGTTCCGTGATCGGCAGAAGAACTACGAGGAGCTGGCCAAGTTCTCGCAGCGGGACGCCGAGGCCTACCTGAAGTTCTCCGAGATCGCAGCCCATTACCTGCCCATGCTTCTGGGCACCCTCTACTCAGCGCCGGTTCCCATGGGCGCGCAGTTCGCCATGATGGACCAGAGCCCGGAAGGTCGCGAAATGTTCGCCACCATGATGAAAAGCAGCTGGGAAATCATCTGCGAGTGGTTCACCCATGAGAAGGTTCGGCTGCACTTCGCCCGCATGGTCGGCGAGAACCTGGCCAGTCCCGAGGAACTGGGCTCCGGCATCAGCCTCTTCATGTTCCTCGGTTTCATGGAGAAGTACGGAATCGGCATTCCCGTCGGCGGCAGCGGCGCACTCACCGACGCGCTGATCCGCTGTATTCGCGACCACGGCGGCGAGGTTCTCTCCTCCATCGATGTATCCAAGATCGAAACCCGTCTCGGTCGCGCAGTCGGCGTGCGCACCCACGATGGCCAAAACTTCGAAGCTCGCGACGGGATCATCGGTGGCATTCACCCGCATCTGCTTCGCCAATACCTGGACGACTCCGGCGTAGCGCCGGTGGTGTTCGAGCGCGCCGAACGCACCCAAACCTCCCCCTGCGCCTGCATCACCATTCATGCGGCGCTCAACGAGAAACTGCGCTTCAAGGCCGGTGACCACGTTGACCAGGCAGCGTTCATCGAGCTCCTGGCTGTCGATCAGAACCGCTTCCGCCGGTCCTTCGACGATGTGCGCTACGGCGAGCTGCCCAAGGACCCGCTGGTGGCCCTGGCTTCCCCGACTAACATCGATCCAAGTCGGGCGCCCGCCGGCAAGGCAACCATGCATGCCTGGGCCTACGTGCCGTTCCAGGTGGGTCAGCGTGCTCCGGAATACTGGGATGAGATCAAGGAGGCTTATGCCGAAGAATTGCTCGGTCGCATGCAGCCCTTCTTCCACAACCTCGATAGCAGCTTGATCATCGCCAAGCACGTCGACACACCGCTCGACATGCAACGCACGTCGCCGAGCTTCCAGCGCGGAGATCTCCACGGTATTGCCGGATACCAACATCAGTTCGGCGCCCACCGTCCTACCCCTGATCTTGGTCGCAACACCGTTCCCGGCGTTGACCGGTTCTATCTGGTCGGGCCCTTCCAGCATCCGGGTGGCGGCGTCTTCGGCGCCGGGCGGGCGACCGCCATGCGCATGTTCGACGACCTCAAGATGAACTTCGGCAAATTCAACAAGGTGGCCTGATGAAACTCTATTCCCCCGATGGCAGCGAACTGATGAAGATCGAGGCCCTGGAACGCGAAGGCGATCAGCTGCTGTTGAAAGGCACTGCGTTTGGCGCCATGCCGATCACCGCTCAACTGCGCCCCCAGGAAATGCGTGGCGGCTTCAGCCTCCTCAACCTCAAGCTGGTGTGGTTCCTCATCAGCATGCTGTTCCGCCGCTGAGAAGCACGCCATGCAGAACTCCGAGAACAAACAACTCGTACTTGAATACCTTCGCTGCATGGAGGCCGGCGACGTACGCGCCGCACTCTCCCTGGCCCGCGACGACGCCCGTTTCTGGATGCCCGGAGCAGGTGAACTGAGCAAGGAGCAGTTGGCCGGATTCTTCGACCAGGTCGGTCCCCTCATTCTCAACATGAAGTTCACCATTCACGGCATGGCCGAGGAAGGCGGACGGGTTGCAGTCGAGGCTAGCGGCCTGGCTCAACTGGCAAATGGCAAGCAGTACGCCAATGAGTACCACTTCCTGTTCATCATCCAGGTCGGCCAAGTGGCCTTCATGAAGGAATACGCCGATACGGCCCCAGCGGCAGTGTTCTTTCAGGAATGACCGAGCAGGCCGGGCAGCGCAACGCTGCCCGGCCACATACAACCTGCAGGTCAGACAGACCTGCCCGAATAGCTGTCTTTCCCTTCGACCAAGATCAATAACAACCTGGATCACCCTCACCACAGGGGAGGTCCAAGAAGAGGAAATCCGTACGATGAAGCGACCACTCGTGCTTTTTCTGTCCGCCTGCGTGCTGAGCGCCAGTTCCTGGGCCGACGACCAATCACTTGAGCAACTCCACCAGCTCCGCACCCGTAGCCTGCTGCTCTGCGCCAACGCATTGGTGCAGTTCAATGAGTACGAGGAACGCGGAGATACATTGCGTCCCGAGGCCTATCGTGCAGACCTGGCCGAAATGAAACAGATCAGTGCAAGCTCAAAACTGCCATCAGAGCTAGCCCTCGTCAGCGAAATGGAACAGCAGATCGCAGAGTTAGAGGGACTGCCGCGACAAGGTACCAACCGGTACGGACACGGACTGGCTAAGCTTCTCGACCTTCAGCAGCAGCTGGAACAACTGGCTTCTAAGCGCTACCAATCAATGGAGGGCAGCGAGCCAAACCAGCGGCGCGCCCTGCGCACCATCAGCCTGGATACCGGGCGAATGCTCCTGCTCTACCAGTCCCGCGCCTTCGTCCTGCTCCCCAAACATGGCCTCGACATATCGGAAGAGACCAACCAGCAACTCGACGGGCACATCTCTGTTGGCCTGCAGAACCTCATCCAGATGAACGCCTCGCTCGCAACCCGGCTCGTCCCGGTGGAGCGGCGGTATCAGTTCGTCCGCGGCAAGCTGATGAACTTTCAACAAAACTGGGCACCCAGCGGAGTAGCGCTCTACCTGGAGCGAAACATCCGTGAACTGGACCAGTTAGCAAGCGACTCGAACAACTGATCCGGATCAAAGAAATCAATCTGGCTATCTTTGGGTAGGTACTCCCAGAGCTCTTCGCCGGAAGAATTCCCCCTACGCGACCAGCAGATTCGCCGGCCCGCCACACGGGTCCTTCATCCGACCAAGAACAAGAGCCACGGAGATACCTAATGAACAAAGGTAAACGCGTCATCATCATCGGCGCAGGCCCCACCGGCCTGGTTGCCGCCCTCGGCCTGGCCCGCCTGGGCGCCCAGGTAACCATCATCGATCGCGAGGACGACATCCTGCGCTGGCCGCGTGCGATGGTCTACCTGCCTTCCACCCTCAAAGTGCTCGACGAGATCGGCTTGCTGGAAAAGGCGAAGAGCGTCGCGGCCTGGGGTTACGAATACAACCTCCGCTTCCCGCTGACCGGCAACATCGGCCGCCTCAACTACCACATAGTCGAGGACCTGACCCCCTACGCCTACAACCTGCATTTCGGCCAGGACGTACTCGCCGAGATGATCCTTGAGGAATTCCTGAAACTTCCAGGCGCGGAAATGCGCTGGAAAACCTCCTTCGATACCATCGAGCAGGCAGCCGACTGCGTTCAGGTGTCGGTTCACACCCCCAACGGTCCGCGCACCCTGGAGGCCGACTGGGTGATCGGCGCCGACGGCGCCCGATCCAGCGTCCGTAAGGATCTCGGCGTCGAGTTCGAAGGATTCACCTGGGACGACACCTTCATGGCGACCAACGTCCTGTACGACTTCGACAAGTATGGCTACGCCCCCTCCACCATGGTCGCAGACCCGGACCATTGGTGCGTCATCGCCAAGATCGACGATCAGCAGCAGTGGCGCATCGCCTATGGCGAGGACAGCAACCTCTCCGAGGCAGCTCGCCTGGCGCGTATCAAGGAGCGCTTCAAGCACTTCCTGCCGGATCCCGACGCCCCAATCGAGGTACTGGCGGCCAACTCCTACCGCGTCCACCAGCGCTCGGCCGCAACTTACCGAGTCGGCCGTGTGTTCCTCGCTGGCGACGCCGCACATGCCACCAACCCCATCGGTGGCATGGGTTTCACCTCGGGCGTACAGGACGCAAGCACGCTGATCAAATGCCTGGGCGGCGTGATTACGGGCGACTTGGCTGAGGATGCCCTGGATTGGTACGCCTACGAGCGTCGTCGTTGCTTCCTGCAGATCGCCAACCCCACCGCCATCGAAATGAAACGCAGGACCCAAGAGCGCGATACAGCAAAGCGCATGGAAGACGAACAGAACATGTTCGCCCTGATGGCAGATCGCGATGCAACCCGCCAGGCGATGATGTCGATCTTCAATCTGTCCGGACGCGCTTACCGCGAGGATTGGCAAACCACGTTGCTGGTCGACGATCAAAGCGGGAAAGCTCCGACCGTCGGTGCCCATGGCGGCATCAAAATCAAGGCCTGAATCCGCTGACAAGGTGCCGGCATAGCCGGCACCTCCTCTCTGAGACCGAGCAATGATCTTCACTGTCGCCCAAGTCACGAGCCCTGCACGAGTCGCCTTTGATCCGCAAGCTCAGGAGCTCAGCGTGCAATTCAAGAACCCTCACCGAGCCAGTGGTGGGCGTACTCTCCAGGTCAGGTTCGCCAAGGAAGCCCTCAAGGAGCTGATTCAGGAAATCCGGCAACTTGAAGTTGATCCTTCCAAGCCACTGGATCGCCTGTTCGAGTCCTGACCATCGAAGTCAGGATGGCGTCTTTGCCCAGCCCACTCAGCTGCCGCTCCCGCCCCTGCCGGATCATCTGGGAACCGGCCAGGCGGCGTTTTCCGATTGCCAATTCCGCCCCACGACTCACCCAAGACCGCACGAGCTGCAATCGATTTCCGATCGCTATCTTTTGATAGGTGATCGGCCCATCGGCCGACCTTGAGAATCGATCCTGCCTGCTTGTCCGCCTACTCAGAGTGGCGGCCACAAAAGAATAAATAACGCACAGGAGATTCTTCCATGCCCACCGGCCCCTCTTCGTCCCGGCTCTCCCAGAGTCCTGTCTAGCCCTCGGAATCACATACCCCACCGGGTAGCGGCGGCATCAGCCGAGTGCCGGAGGGAATCGACCGGAAATCTCCATGAACAGACGTAACTTCCTCAAGACCAGTCTCGCGGGGGCGACCCTTCCTGCCCTTACCGCCACCAGTGGCCTCAGCCTGGCCGATGCCTTCGATGCTTGGAGCGGCGACAAGGCCAGCATCGCGGTATCCGACGCCCGCTTCCACCAGAGCAGACTCTTCGGTTCTGCAGCAGAACAGGCAGGACTGCGCCATCTGGCGATTGATGGCGATGTCACCGCGCTCTGGTTCGAACACCTGGACCCACTTTGGCGCAAACATCGGGTCGTCATCGCCGGCATGACGGCCCGCCAGCCGCTGTTCGTGCTTGAACGACTCGCCTGGGAACGAGATATGCGCGTGGTGCTACGGATCGAGCATGACTGGACGGCTAACGGCCTCGTCGATCACCAGCTCGAAGCGCCCCAGCACCAGCTTCCTCACCTGACAGAGCTTCTGAATGACCACGCCGACTGGAGCGAGCGACTGGCCCGGCTCGGCGCCAACTGCACCTGGAGCAATCAAGGCGCCTGCAACCGCAGTGCAGTCACCTCGCCGGCGGTTCGCCAGGGTGACCGGACCGCGCCCTTGGTGAGCTGGATCATCGCCCCAGCCCGCAACGCCTGATCGCTTCCAAGAACTGAATAAGAAAGGAACCAACTATGCGCCAGCCACCCGGCATCAGCAGCCAAGACTTCGCCGAAGCCATACGCCTGTTCACGGAAGTCGTGGGTAAGGAGTGGGTCTTCACCAGTGAAGAAGATCTCAACCTGTACCGAGACGCTTACTCGCCGTTCTGGGGCGAGGAGGAAGAACGTATAGCGTCCGCAGCCGTCGCTCCGGCGAGTGAGGAAGAAGTCCAGGCGATCATGCGCATCGCCAACCGTTTCAAGGTCCCGATGTACCCCATCTCCACGGGCAAGAACCTTGGCTACGGTGGCTCCGCGCCAACCTATTCGGGTTCGGTCGTGCTGGACCTCAAGCGCATGAACCGCATCATCGAGGTCAACGAGAAGCAGGCGTACTGCATCGTCGAGCCGGGTGTCAGCTACTTCGACATGTATCGCTATCTGCAGGAAAAAAACATCAAGCTCTGGATCGACGTACCTGACCCGGGTTGGGGCAGCATGCTCGGCAATGCCCTCGACCGCGGCGCAGGCTACACCTCGTCCCAGTTCCGTAACCACTTCGACTCTCACTGCGGAATGGAAGTGGTCCTGGCCGACGGCACCCTCATGCGCACCGGCATGGGCGCAATGCCGGGCGCCAAGACCTGGCAGATGTACAAATCCGGCTTTGGTCCCTGGGTAGACGGCATCTTCAGCCAGTCGAACTTCGGCGTGGTGACCAAGATGGGATTCTGGCTGATGCCGGAACCAGAGGCCTTCCTAAAGGGGCGCGTCAATCTCCCGCGCTACAAGGACATGATTCCTCTCGTGGACATCATGACGAAGCTGGAGAACTCGAAAGTCTTCACGGGCTATCCGGACATCAATAGCCCCGTATTGGGAACGCCCAGCCTGGCTGGGCTTCACGATTTCCTGGTCAACGGACCAGAGCCTCGCGACAACGAATACATGCAGTTGCTGCAACGTGGCGCAGCCCCCGAGGAGTACGAGGACTACGGTCGGCGCAACAAGATCCCGTTCTGGAGTTGCTCATTCACCTTCTATGGACCGGAGAAAGTCATCCGTGCGCAATGGGAGCACGTACAGGAGGTATATCGTCAGGCGCTGCCCGAAGCCTCTTTCGAGGAGGTGGAGTTCTACGACCTGCCACTGACCGAAGAGCAGAAGAACCAAGTGCAGTACCCCGCCCAGTTCGGTATCCCCAATCTCCGTACCTTCGCCATCGGCGCCCGATCGAAATGGAATCCGGCCCCACCCTCAGAGGGCCATGCCTGGTTCTCGCCCGTGATTCCCCGCGATGGCGCAGAGATCCTGCGAATCAACGAAGTGTTGGGTAAGGCCGCCAAGGAACTGGGTGTTCCGCTGGTGTTCGCCATGAACGTCCCGGTGCCTTCGTGGGAGCGCAGCTTCACCTTCATTCTTCCGTTCTACATGACCAAGGACCCGAAGAAGAACAAGGAGTCCCGCGAAACCTTCCGCAAGTTGATCAAGCTGGCTGCGGAACACGGTTGGGGCGAGTACCGCACTGCGCCGGCGTTCCAGAGTGATGTCATGGACACCTATTCGTTCGGCAACCATGCCCTGTTGCGCTTCCACGAATCCATCAAGGACGCCGTGGATCCCAACGGAATCCTGTCGCCGGGTCGCTATGGCATCTGGCCGAAGCATCTGCGCAAGGAGAAGCAGGCATGAAGCTCACTAAAGCACTTATTCTGGCGGGTTTCTTCCTGGCACCATCACTGGGGGTATGGGCCGCCGAAAATGCTCAAGGCAAGCAGGTTTTCGAGAAGTGGTGCATGCCTTGCCACGGCAAGGGAAATCTCTATCCAGGAACCATTGCGCTGGAGGCCCGCTACAAGGGGGCGGTTCCCGGCCCCCTTGAAGAGCGGCTCGATCTGACTCCAGAGCTGGTGAAGTACTTCGTTCGCAACGGCATCTCGGTAATGCCCTTCTTCCGCAAGACCGAGATCAGCGATGCCGAGCTGGATGCCCTAGGCCGCTATCTGCAGAAGCAGCCAGCACAATCAGCCAAAACGCCTTGAGGTTCCGCACATGAAGATCGTCGTGTTCGGCGCGTTCGGCCGCGCAGGCCGTTGCATCTGCCATGAAGCCGTTCAGCGCGGCCACGAGGTGGTGGCCATCAGCCGTTCTATTCCAGCCAAGCTGACGCCAAATCCCCTTTTGCAATCAGCTAAAGGCGACGCGACCAACCCAAGCGAAGTTGGCCATCTGGTGCGAGGTGCCGATGCAGTGGTGAACTGCATTTCACCGCGGCCAAGTCTCAGTGGCCCGGCGTGCTCGCTCGTGGATGCTGCCCGCGCGCTGGTCTCTGGCCTCAAGCAGGCATCAGTCACACGGCTACTAGTGGTGGGCGGCGCCGGCAGCCTGGAAGTCGAGCCCGGAGTACCCTTGAAAAGCCTGCCGGATTTCCCCCCTGCCTATTTGCCCGAAGCAACGGCCCAAGGGCAGGCCCTGGAGATCTACCAGCGGGAAGCCGGAGGCCTCGATTGGACCTATTTGAGCCCAGCAGTCTTCTTCAACGAAGGCGAACGTCGCGGTTGCTATCGCATCACCGGCGACAACCTGCTGACCGACGCTGAAGGCGTTAGCGCAATTTCCTTCGCTGATTACGCCATGGCTGTTGTGGACGAGCTCGAACAGCCCCGACATATCGGCCAACGCTTCGGCGTCGCCTACTAATCCTCCCCTCGCCGGCGTTCCCGGCTCCTTGCAGTCGCGTGGGCCGGCGACTCACCTGCTGCAAGGAGCTTCTCCCATGCGCTACCGCTTGCTAGGCCGCACCGGCCTTCACGTATCCGAACTCTCACTTGGCACCATGAACTATGGGGGTGCTGGCTATTTCGCCAATATGGGTTCCCTGGGCCAGTCCGAAGTGGACGAACAGGTCCGACTGGCCGTGGAGAAGGGTATCAATCTGATCGATACCGCTGACGTGTATTCCTATGGCCAGTCTGAAGTTCTCGTTGGCCAAGCGATTCGTAATCTTGGCCTACCACGCGACGAACTGGTTATCGCCACCAAAGGGTTCGTTCGTATGGGGCCAGGCGTCAACCAGCTAGGACTGTCCAGACATCATCTGTTCAACGCTGTGGACGCGAGTCTCAAACGCCTGCAGCTGGACCATATCGACCTTTATCAGGTACATGGCGTCGATCCACTGACCCCGCTGGAAGAGACGCTTTCCGCCCTGGACGACCTGGTGCGCGCAGGCAAGATCCGCTACACCGGCCTCTGCAACACCCCTGGCTGGCAGGTCATGAAGGCTAACGCGATAAGTCGTGCCCATGGCTGGAAGAGCTTTTCCAGTGCCCAGGTCTACTACTCACTCGCAGGGCGTGATGTTGAGCGCGAAATCGTGCCTGTGGTGGAGGACCAGGGGATGGGGATGTTGATCTGGAGCCCGCTGGCCGGCGGGCTGCTTTCCGGCAAATACCAGAGTGGTGGAGCGCAAGGTCGCCGCTCGCAAGGGAGCTTCCCTCCAGTCGTTCCTGCTCGGGCCGATGCCTGCCTGCAAGCATTGCAAGTAATCGCCAACGCCATCGACGCCAGCCCGGCACAAGTTGCCTTGGCCTGGCTGCTGGCACGTCGTGCGGTGACCAGCGTGATCATCGGAGCACGCACCCACGAGCAACTGGAGACCAACCTCGCCGCTGCAGACCTCGCACTGAGCCATGAACACCTGACACAGCTGGACGAGGCCAGTGCGCTGCCCAGCGAGTACCCTGGCTGGATGCTTGCGTTCAGCAGTCAGGATCGGCTCACCCCGCCCGTAAAACCCTAACCCGAACGTCATGTGCAGCCATGGCAATGTGGCTGCACATGATCTCGCAGGCCCGAAGGCGGTATGTCAGGACTCAGGGCAACTGAGGCCAGCCACGAAAGCCCACAGGCAGGCTACAGCCGTAGTTCGCGTATTGGCAGTTGGGCGGATAACCCGCGTAAGCCGCACGCGGCGGTTGGTTGATGATTTCCACGGCGGCAAGCGTGAACAGGGACAGACCGGCCAGGGTGAAGAGCATAGTTTTTATTTTCATGGCAGCGCTCTCGGCAGTGCTTGGAGAGTTGATTACAACCGTTGCCATGTGGAGAAAAACCTATCTTTCGAAAGTAAGCGCTGATCAGCAAATTGGCTTGTTCTGGCGAGCATCACACCTGCAGGAGCGAGAATTAAGCGCGCCACCCACTAACCAAAACGCCCCCAAACGGGGGCGTTTCCAATGAAAGCGTTTGAACGCTATCAGTAGCTACTGCGGGTACCCGTGCAACGCACGTTGCATGACTGGGTCGTCGTTGCTTGCCTGATTGGCGGTACCTTCTGACTTCACCTCCATTAGGGGCCGCGTCGCCGGTTTGAGCAGGAAACTTGCCAGTGCGGGCAGCAGAATCAGCGCTCCGAGCATGTTCCAGAGGAACATGAACGCCAGCAGGATGCCCATGTCTGCCTGGAACTTGATCGGCGACAAAGCCCAGGTGGCCACACCAATCGCCAGCGTCGCACCGGTAAGCAAGACAACACGCCCGGTGAACAGCAGCGACCGATAGTAAGCCACCGAGAGCGACTCACCATTGCGCAGATGAACCAGCAGGATGCTCAGCACATACAGCGCGTAGTCGATGCCAATCCCCACCCCAAGTGCGATCACCGGCAGTGTGGCGACCTTGACGCCGATATCGAGCCAGACCATCAGCGCCTCGGCCAGAATCGAGGTCAGCACCAGCGGTAGGATGGCGCAAGTGACGGCACGCCAGGAACGGAACACCATGAAGCACAACAGCACCACCGCTCCGTAGACCCAGAACAGCATTTCGCGATTGGCCTTCTTCACAACGATGTTGGTCGCCGCCTCGATTCCCGCGGTGCCCGCAGCCATCTTGAATTGCTGATCCTCGGTGTTGTTGCGCGCGGCGAATGCCTCGACCACCTTGACCACGCCATCGAGCGTTTCAGCTTTGTGGTCGGTCAGGAAAACCCTCAGCATCGACATGTCGCAGACCTGGCTCACCAGGGTCAACGGGGCATATTTGACCAGGTTGTTGATCACGGCCTGGTTGGGCATGAGGCCGATCCACTTCGGATTTCCCTCGGTGAGTTGCCCGGTCATGATCCGGACGAAGGATGCGAACGAATCCGTCGCCGCCACGCCCGGCAGCTGACGCAACTGCCATTCGAGGCGATCCACCTTCTCCAGCAGCTCATAGTTCATGCATTGCCCAGCCGGAGAATTGACCATGACGATGAACACGTCACTGGCATTACCGAAGTGCGAGGTAATGAACGCATTGTCCTTGTTGTAGCGGGACTCCGTGCGCAGTTCGGGAGCACCCGGGTCGAGATCGCCGACCTTCAGGTTGAGACTCACCATGAACCCCACGATGCCCAGGGCCAAAGCAACCAACAGAGTTGGCGCAGCAACCTTGCGACGGGTGAACAGGTCCAGGAAACGCCACAATGGATGGCGAATGCCGCCGCTCAGGTCTGCTTGTTCATTGCGCAGGCTACGGGCTGCAGCCTTCGTGCCCACACCAACGTAGCTGAGAACGATGGGCAGCAGGATCAGGTTGGTGAAGATCAGGAAAGCCACACCGATGCTGGCGGTGGTCGCCAACTGGCGTATCACCTCGATGTTGATCAACAGCAGAACCGCGAAGCCAACCGCGTCGCAGGCCAAGGCCACCAGCCCCGCCATGAACAGGCGGCGGAACGTGTAACGGGCCGCGATCAGGCGATGGGTGCCGCGCCCGATGTCCTGCATGATGCCGTTCATCTTCTGTGCGCCGTGGCTCATACCAATGGCGAAGACCAGGAACGGAACCAGGATCGTGTAGGGGTCCAGCTCATAGCCGAGCAGCGGCAATGTGCCTAGCAGCCACAACACGGCGACCACCGAACAGAACAGCACAACCAAGGTGCTGCGCACGCAACGGGTGTAGTTGAACACCAGCAGGCCTGCAATCACGATGGCGATCGCGAAGAACACCAGTACCTGACCGAGGCCCTCGATCAGGTCGCCGACCACTTTGGCGAAACCAACCATATGGATGCCAATGGCATCGCTCTGATATTTGGCGCGGATCTGTTCGAGCTTCTGGCTGAACTCGCCATAGTCGAGCGGCTTGCCCGTTTCAGTGTCGATGTCCAGCAGCGGAACCAGCAAAAGGCTTGATCTGAAGTCTGGCGCGACGATGCTGCCGATCTCGCCGGAGCGTTCGATGTTCAGCCGCAGGCGGGCCAAGGCTTCAGCCGACCCATCGTAGTTGGAGTCAATGACCTGGCCAGCCTCGATCCCGACCTCGGTGATGCCTCGCCAACGCATGGTCGGTGTCCACAGAGACTTCATGTTCGGCCGATCGACACCGGCGAGGAGGTACACCTCATCGCTGATCTTCTGCAGCGTGGCCAGGTACTCGGCATCAAGAATGCCGCCCTTGCGATTCTCCACGACAATGCGCATCACATTGCCTTGCCCCGCCAGGTCGTCCTGGCGAGCCGTGAAGTTCTGAATGTACGGATGATCATTGGGAATCATCCGCAGGAAGTTGGCGTTCAGCTTCAGGCCGGAGAACTGAGCGACGAAGAACGCCGTCAGGAGCAGGCAGAACAGCATGACCCACAACCTGTTGTTGAACAGCAGCCGTTCCAGGCGAGAACCCGAGGCTCGATCAAAGTCCTCCAGGTTGGCGATAACGGGCGCTTCTTCGTGAGCGGATTGCATGAGGTATTACTCCTTGGAAGCGAGTTCGGCCAAGGTAGCCGCGGGGATCTGTACGACGCCGGCAAGGCTGGAAAGCAGGACATCACCGTTTGACGTTTCTACGGCCCCGGTGAGCGGCGCCCGCCATTCGAATGCCAAGGTGCGGAAATCGCGCCCCTGGTCACGACTGAGGTGAATTCGTCCGGATTGGTCCAGCAGCAACACATCACCATTGCTGCGCTGCAACGCCGCATTGAATGTCGCACTGTTGCTGCCTGGAACTTCGGACCTTTGCCAGGTGCTGCCGGCGTCACCCGACACGTACGCGTTGCCACGCAATCCATAGGCGAGAACGTGGTGGTGGTTCATCGGCAACAAGCCGAAGTAGCTGCCGTCATACGGCGAGCTTTCGGCGCCAAGCATTCCGCCGGCGTGGTCGCTGCGCAGGAGAAGACCTTGTTCGCCAGCTGCCATGAGTTTCCCGTCGACCTTTTTCAAGGCGTACACATGCATGCCATTGGGATTGTCGAGCTGCTGGGAATAGCCCTCCCAACTGACACCGCCATCGGTACTGCGCAGCGCCAGATTGAAGGCCCCCACGACCGTCACAGTGTTGCGGTCCTCGACCAGCAAATCGAGGAACGGTTTATCGGGTCCGTCAGCAACCAATCCCTCGGCGCGATACAGCAATTCCTCACGCTCTGCCTGGTCCAGAGTCGCGGACTGCTGCTGAGCTTGCTTGAGCAGCAGCTTGGCGGCGCTTGCACCGTCCAACTGCTTTTGCCAGCTCTCACCACCGTCAGAGCTGTGCAAAACCACACCCATCTGACCAATCACCCAGCCGTTCTGTACATCGGCAAAGGCGACGCCAGTGAGGTTCACGTCCACGGGGACACTGGCGCTACGCCAGGTTTGGCCGCCGTCATCGGAGAGAGTGACGATACCGTGTTCACCCACGGCAACCAGTCGCTCGCCCGCCCGGGTGATGGCGAACAGCATTGCACGTTCCGGTGCAGCGACCGGAGGCGAATGACGATCCAGCAATGCCATTGCCGCAGTGAGCAGGGGATCGGACTCGATGGTCTGGGCGCTCGACATGGGAGCTGCAAACGCAGCTCCCATGACCACGGCCCCTACCATCAACCATTGAAGGTCAAGGCGTTTCATGAATATCACCTGTGCATGACTCAGCGAACGCCGGAACGCTCGAGCTGCTGGGGAGTGAACATCGCCGAGGGAAGCGGCTTGAAGTTGACCTCACCACCATCGTTGAGAATGTTCATCGCGGTGTAGTCACCAGCCTGGAGGTTGTAGACGAACATCGGAACCGTCAGATTCACCGGAGCCTCCGGGAAGGTCATCAGCGGCAGCTGGAAGGTCTTCCAGAGCTGGTTCTTGGCATCCCACAGGTCGCTCGCAACGATGGTCCAGCTGTCTTCGTCGATGTACATGCGACGCTTCGGGACTACATGCCGTGCACCCGGCTTCAGGGTCGCCTCCACCACCCAGACACGGTGCAGCTCCCAACGCACGAAATCAGGATTGACGAATTTCTCGCCGATCAGATCCTTGGCCGAGGCGTAGGCCATGTTGTTGGCGTTGTAGGGCACATACATTTCTTCCTTGCCAACCAGTTTCCACTGATAGCGATCCGGTGCGCCGTTGAAACCCCAGCTGTCGTCGAAGTTGGTCAGGCCCGAACTGAAGTTGTTCGGCACGTCGTACTGGACGTTCGGCGCCTTACGCAGTCGACGTTGGCCAGTGAGGTACGCCCAGGCGTTGACCGAGGTATTGATCTGATCGTTCGGCGCGTGCACCAGTTGCTTTTCGCCCGCGGAGTAAGCCGGTGCGGTCGAAGTCACCAGCGTGGCGCCCCAGAGCTTGTTCTCCCACGGATCCTTTCGATCATTCGGGTAGCCGTGCGGCGTGGTGACCTCCAGGATGTTGCCCGCGGTAAGTGCCCGCTTGCCGCTGGAGGACACGAACCAGGTGCTCCCGTTGACCGTGCTGTCCGATGCCCGCCAGTTCCACTGCACGTTGAAGATTGCTTCGTCGCCGGTCTGCGGAATAGGGAAAGGAATGCCGCCGGAATAGGTTTCCCGGTTGAGAACCTGATTGGTCAGCGTCGTGGTGGTTGCGTTCTGTTTGGTACGGTCGTAGATGAACTGGGGCGCGGCAGCGGTTCGATGACTCGGATAGACATCGAGGCGATAGCCCGGATAGTTCTTCAGCATTTGCTGAGTCCCGACCGCCAGCTTGCTCGCGTACTGATCGACGTTGGACGCCGAGATGCTGAAAAGCGGCTTTTCATCGCTGAACAGTTTCGGCGGGAGCTTGGGATTCTCTTTCGCTACCGAGTTGGTGAGCCCTCCGGTCCACGCGGGGATCGAGCCATCGGCATTGCCAGCTTTGATAGCACCCACGGGAGTCAGATCGTTGCCCAGACGCTCAGCGTCACTGGCACTGACAGCGGCCAGGGCATGCAGGGGAAACACGGCAGCAGCACAGAGGGCGATCAGGGATATCTTGTTGTTGTACTTCATGGCGCATCTCCCATCAGAACGAGTAGGCGACGTTCAGCAGAACGAAATCGCGGTCGTGGTAGGCGTTGTTGTCCTCGTCGCCGAGGAACTTGGTGTAGCTAATGCCGCCGCGCAGATTGCCGGCGTACTTGAAGTTGATTGCAGCGGTCACATCGCCGCCGTGTGCGGCACCGGTGACGTTGAAGCCCGGGTCCACGGCAGACTTGCCGGTGAAGTTGTATCCCAGGGTAATGGGGCTGCTGACATCGATGGATGGCAGCGCTTGGTACCAGGTCGGCTCGAAGATCGTGCGGAATCCGGCGGCTGTGCGGACAGTGTTGTCCTTGTCTCGGCGCTCGTCGTTCTTCGTCACCTTGTACAGGTGATTGGCACCGAGCTCGGCAGTCAGTGTCGAGGTATCCCAGGTGGACACGCGCGGCAGAACCCAGATGGTGGACACCTGAGCGTGGATCGTCTGACCGACTGCATAGCCAGGGTTGTGACGGCCATCCACGCGCTGGCCGTCCAGCACTACGAGCTGAGCGGCATCGCTGACCAGAGGCATGTTGTCGCGGAAGGAAATCTCCCCTGCCACGTTGGCATCGCCAACCTTGGTCGAAGCACTCAGACCAAAGAGCTTGATGTCTTCGGGGTAAACGAAGTTGTACTCATCCGGCACTGCAATCCCTGGAGCGACAGTGGACAGATGCAGGAATACCTGCGGCGTCTTGGCATGGAAGCGCAGGAAGTAAGCGCCGTAGTCCCAGTCGTTCTCGTAATCGCGGTACTTGAGCGCTACACCCCACTGGCCGCTGTCGTCGCGGGGTCCGATATCACGGCCACGCGGCACGCGGAAGCCAGGAGCCAGGAGCAGGTTCTCGCCACCTTTGAACACCATATCGCCGATACTCCAATAGGTACCGGGAGCAGGCACACGAGTCTGTTCATATTCAAACTGGTAGTACGCATCGAGGGAGAGGCTTTCCGTGAGCGAGAAGGACATCGACAGCTGGTTGACCGGCAGGAAGACTTCCTTGGCGAGTGTGCTCGGCACCGACAAGGCCTTGTACGCGTCATTAGGCGCCTGGCCATTGGCGATGCCGTTGGTGGCCAGGAACAGGCTCTCACCCCAGAGCAGGGTGTGCTGACCCAGTCGCCAGGACAGGTAATGACCGCTGATATCCATACCGCTGTGGATGAAGGCATCGAGAATTTCGACGTCACGGCCAGCCTGATCCTTCGCCTGAGCGGTGAATTCGTCATTGTCCACAGTCGTCATGTTGAAAGTGTCGGCCGGGATGGTCCGATGATTACGGTTGTAGACGTTGTCGTACCAAGCCGCCGCGCTGATGCGCAGACCGCTGTTGGCTTCGTCCTTCAGGGTGAAGTCGAACTCGGACAGGATGTCGACGCGATTGCTGATCAGGTCATGCTTGTTGAAGGCCGCGTCGCCATCGTTGGTGTTGATATTGCTGGTGTTGAACTTCGACGGCGCCTCGGTGCGTTGACCGATCTGATACTTCACCGTGTTGTCCCAGCGAATTTGATAGCTCTCGGTATCGGCCAGTTGGGCGGCCTGAGCCAGACTCATTCCGCTGGCCGCCAGCGAAGAAATGACGGTAGCAAGTACGGTGCGGCAGACTCTTTGTTGTTGTTTTGTCATTTGTATCTATACCTCAACAAGCATTGGCGACGAGGTTGAGTTGCAGGCGCAAAGCGCCCGTCACGAGCCACACCAGGCAGCTCGGGTTTGGAGTTGAAGCGGCGATTGACGACTAGACCGAACCGAGTTGTTCGAGCCCCTGCGCGTTGCAGCCAACGCGGTGCATGCACGAGCCATTCAAGGAGTGAGGGAGCACCAAAGAGCCGCAGCTTCCTGGAGTGAGATGAGAGCCGGCATTGCGGCGCAGATGGTGAGCAGTCATGTCCTGTTTTCCTTGTAGTTTCTGGACAATCCAAGCCTTGACGCTTGGCAGCTCCTCACTCAGTTACAGGCTTTGCTGAGGAGCACGACCTCACAATCACTCAATCTATGGCGACGTTCTCCTATCGAAAGATAGAGCCGAGATAGGTAGCGATAGGTCACGTCAGAACAGGCGTTGTAGAGCCTTCCAAAAGCCATGCCGCGGAAAGCAAGACATCGGCAATGCGCCAATGTCTGTGCCTATCGTTTATGCAGACCCGGAAGGGGGAGAACTGAAGAAAGCGAGCACTCCTCAGCCTTGAGCAACGGAATGCAGATGCACTTGGCTCTCTTCCTTGACCAGCTTCTCCAGCACCCAACGGAACTGAGAGAGAGCATTGTCGAAGGCGATGGGCACCTGCTTCGCGTTGGGAGTCAGCTCGAGAACCCGAGCCTGGGCCTCAATCATGATCCGGTCCTCCTCGAAGGCCAGTCGGGCAATGGCGATCATGCCGTCAGCCAGTTCTTCGCTGCATCCGGCAAGAGCGTGACGATTGGGCGCCCACGAGAAGAAGTAGCGAGAGGTGGAATCGGTCTTGGGTGTAATCGCCTGACAAGTGACATCGCAGGTGACGTAAGGCACACCGTGCGGCTCACCGCCATTGAACTTCTCCAGCGTCCCCTTGGGGAAGCCGTAGGAGCGCATCACCATCACACCTGGCACCAGGTAATCGTATGTGCCGAAAAGATCCATCATTTCGCAATCCACCACATCCTTGATGTGGTTAGGAATCGGCTGGTTCGGCAGCCAACGCTGCACACGAACACCACGCTCCATACGGGTAACTTTTGGACGTACGTGAGCCCAATCCTCTCCAACCCCGAAACTTTCCGGATGCAGGAAGAACAGGTGCGAGAAGTCCAGAAGGTTGTCGTTCACCAGCTGGTAGTTGGCTTCGTACTCAATACTGCCCGAACGGAAAATCCAGTCCGGGTCATCATGGGAAACACCGGGAGGGATTAAAGCCGGATCGGCCTTCTCCGGATCTCCCATCCAGATCCACACCCAGCTGTCCTGTTCGACCACGGGGAAACTATGCACGCACGCCTGGGGCGGGACGGTGTCCTGGCCGGGAACCTCTATGCAGGCACCCGAGCTGTCGAATTTGAGGCCGTGGTACATGCAGCGGACCGCATCACCCTCTTTGCGGCCAATCGACAATGGTGCAGAACGGTGGCAGCAACGATCTTGTAGCGCCGCAACGCTACCGTCTTCCTTGCGATAGAGGACGATTGGTTCATTGATGATGGTTCGAGCAACCAGGCCCTCGGACTCGATCTCGTGGTTCCAGGCAGCGACATACCAGCAGTTGTGCAGGTACATGGGGTATCTCCTCGCAGGTCTTGTTGTTGTTCTGTGGCAAGCGCCACGACGAGGTCAGATTAAGGGGCGACGGAGTCATTCTCTATGATAGATTGAGCTGAATTTCGGCTGATTCCATCACCCTGAGGGAAAGAAATGGATCTGCTAGGAGAAGTCCTTCTCTCACTCAAGGTGAAAGCCAACTCTGGGGGTATCTACTCCCTGGGGTCAGAGTGGGGATTCGATGTGCCAGCCATGCCTGCTGCATTTGCCTACGCCCTGTGCTGTATCGATACACCGTACTGGGTGATGCTGGATGGGCAGGCTCCTCTGCAACTTCAACCGGGAGACTCCGCACTGCTACTGCATGGCGCCGCATTCAGAATGGGCTCGTCGCCCACATCAGAGTGCGTTGACCTGCATGAGTACTGGCTCCATCACAACTTGCCTGTTCTGACCCCCAGTTCCCGTCAGGGCGCCCCCATTTCAGGCCTGGCGCTTGGGGAGGCGCCGCGTAACAGTCGAATGCTTACCCTTGCGTTCGTGCTGCATGATGGTGACGGCAACAATCCCCTGCTGCGCTCACTTCCTCCGATGATCCTTCTGCGAGACAGCGCAAGCGGTCTCTTCCCCTGGATCTCTACGCTGGTAACGTTTCTTGCCAACGAAACCACCGCTGCCAAGGCGGGGTATCTCGCCACTGCGACGCATGTCGCTCAACTCATCCTGACCAGTTTTATTCGAGCCCACGCGCTATTTGTTCCTACAGACAGCACTGGATGGTTGAGGGGGATGGCGGACAAACGCATCCGCCAGGCATTGGCATCGATACATACACGTCCAGGAGATCCCTGGACCACCGAGAGCCTGGCCACGGAAGCGGGCATGTCGCGCTTCACCTTCGGGCGTCGCTTTACCAAGCTTATTGGCCAATCCCCCATCGAATACCTGATTGACTGGCGCATGCAGATAGCCGCAGAAAAATTACTTGAAGGGCAGCACTCCATAGCCCGAATAGCCGAAGAGGTCGGCTACCAGTCGGAACGAGCATTCCGGGAAGTGTTCAAGAAGAGATTTGGACATCCACCTCTGCGCTATGCGAAGCGGCACCAAGTCACTGAGCTAGAGACTTAGCGGCATGGATTGCCTGGAAGTCAGCCCGAGCAGTGCATCGTACTCGGTCTGCTCCGGCATTAAGCTCGTCAGTCAGCAGGACCGAGCAATGAACCACCGTCGATGACAATCTCCGTTCCGGTAATGAACGAGGACGCCCCAGAAGCCAGCAACAGTGCCAGCCCCTTGATCTCCTCCGGGTCTGCCACACGATGCTGTGGGTTGGAGGACTCCAGAAGGCGACGGAATTCAGGATCGCGAACGTGTCCATTCGCAATGTTGGTCGCAAAAGCACCTGGAGCGATGGCATTGACCTGAATGTTGTAGCGGGCCAATTCCAATGCAGCCTGACGCATCAGGTGCGAAGCCGCTGCTTTCGCCGCAAAGTAGGATGTCCCAACCCCTCCTACGTTGCACAGGCTGGCAATCGACGTGGTGACGATGATCTTGCCGCTGCCCTGAGGCTTCATATGCCGAGCAGCCTCCTGGAGCGTGTGAAGTACGCCGTCCAGATTGATCCCAAGGTACTTCCGCCAGTGCTGCTCAGTGATGTTCTCCAGAGCGCCCTCGACACTGCGGCTGCCGTCGCGCGCAATGAAACCTTCCCCCACATCGACCCCTGCATTGGCGAACACCACATCCAATCGCCCCGTCAGTTCCAGGACCTCATCGAACACTGAGGCAACCGAGGCTCGCGAGCTGACATCCAGCACTCGCCCCTCCACCTTAAGCCCCCTTGAGCACAGTCGCTCGACCGCAAAATCCAGACGGCGGGAGTCGACATCCCCAAGAAAAACCCGCGCACCGTTCTCCGCCATTGCCTCGCCACACGCCAGGCCAATACCGCTGGCACCGCCGGTGACGATACATACCTGATTACGAACATCGAACAGCTGCGTCACACTCATCTCTCGACACTCCCCAATATGGAAAAATCAAGAAATGTCTCAGTCTGATCGGCCAAACACCTATCTATCGATGGTTATCAGGGAAACCACCAAACACTGGAAAAGAAGTGACACCGTATCAGCTCCGGTGAAGCGTACACTCAACTGTTAATTCCGAAGGACAGAACCGGCACCGACCTTGTATGAAGGTCCGTGCCGATACTATGTTAGGCTGGCATCAGCGTATGCAGCAAAGGTTGTACACTTTCGGCAGACTCAGAACTAATCAACGTAATCGAGAATGACTCTAATAGACGATAAACTCCACATCTATCACCAAGTCAGAACCCCCGTAGCCTTTAGCAAAGAGATGACCGCACTGACCACTCCCACTAACCCCATTACTACAAATGTGAATCTAAAAGATTTTCCATAAGTCCACTGAGGGCCAAAATCAAAAATTTTAGACCGCAGACCAACATTATTTTCCGTGAAAATCCTAAATTCTTCTTCCATACCTTCTTCAGCGCTAGTCAGCACAGTCTCAGCTAGCTTTACTAATGTTGCCGTGCGTTGATCAAGCTTCCAAAATACAAAGGAAAACAAAGACAAAAGCGCCCCTAGAGCCCCCCCTAAAAACGCAATACCCTGAGCACCTTGAATTGCAGCTGCTATTCCGGAAGAAATAACGCCAGAAATAATCAAAAAATAGTTAAACAACGTCATTCTTTGAGAGGAATGAATCTCAAAGTATCGCCAAGCGTAATCTTGATTAACCACAGTTCCCTGTCCCATCTCCTGCCCCTTTTAATCTACCAACAAAGGTTTCGCATATTTTTTTATGAAATGAAGCGTTGACACTGCAGAAATGAAGGATGCATAAGCTTGAAACCTATCATCTTTCTGCATATCACCGTGATCACACACAGACTTCATCGATATTACGTCAATTTCTGGCCGACATGACTGCACAGCAGCATAAACACCATATGTCTCCATATCGAGCCCAGTAAGATTCTTATGCTGCTGCGACTTAATTCGATCAGAAACACGAGCGTCAGCCAGCACGGAAGAACCAGTTGCCATTGGCCCCACTATCATTTTAGGGATTGGCTGCTTCACCTCAACGGACTTAATTGCAAGGGAGTCCCAGAAATCCTTATCTCGCTTTAAAAGAAATAACTGATTACGAGCAGAGTCTGAAAGGCAAATCTGGTGGGGTGAAACTTGAAACTGCTCCGATCCATTTGAATCTATATACTTACCACTTTGCCAATCCCAAGAAACATCCGCCGCAATTACATCACCAATCTCCGTCTTTTGTGGGAGACCAGCGCAAATTCCAGACATTATCACCAACTTTGGATTTAGCGTCAGTACAGCCTTAGTTGCCAGGACAGCTGAAGCAACGGGTCCCATTCTAGGCGAGAATGCGGCAGCAATTTTGTATACAGCTCCATCCGCAACTACTTCGCCAAACCTTACAAGCTGTGATGAATCAAGAGGCTGTAGCGCCTCCCAATTCACATTCAAACCCTCAATAGCTGAGAACTCGGGCTCCATGAGAGCAGTTATCATGAATACGTCACAACTTAGCGCAGGAGCGACTTTCCCTTCTTGCTGCGCAAGTACATATTGAGCAACTTTCTCAACTGTCTCGATACTTTCATCCGTCGAGTCGCTGTATTGCAATACCCCCCAAGGACGCCCCCGAAAAAAGTCATAAACCGATGAACTTATCTCGGTTGAGGCACTAACCGGCAACGCATATCGTGGCGCATGGAGTCTGTCGACTTGATCATCTATTCGCTCGAACATGCTAATGCTATGCTCTTCACTTTTTTCACCACCAAGCACTAACGGCACAACAATATCCGCAATTAGCAGATCATAACGCCGATCCTCCATCATCCTCATAGCATCCGATGTACACAAAGCTACATCGACCTTCCCAAAGAGGTCATTCCTCTTTTGAAGGAAAGACAATAGGCGATTCTTCTTGTTAGGATCGTCCTCAAGCAGGAGCACCTCAAGAGCCATACTTACCCCTCAATATATCAGTTACATACCCTTCAATCTCTTTTTCCCAATAAGAGAATGAGGAATCAAAATAGACCGTCCCAATAAAGCTCTCTGGAAATTCGTTCTTTAACCTTAAAGACAACTCTGAAAGCCCTACATTCTGACTTCCTTCGATAATTACAGGATAGGATGTAACTACAAGAACAGGGACATTGATGGAGAACCTCTCTAAGGTTTCAAAAACTTCGATCCCGCCAAACGGGCGCGGCGTCCCCCCTCGCTCCCTAACTTCCACGTCATAGGTCGGAAGAGACATGTCAGCAATAATCATGTCGAGATCGAAGCACTGAATTGCATCAATTGCCGAACGCACCGACTTTGCCGTAGTTAGATTTAGGCCTTTAACCACCCGTTCCAAGACCGTTTGGATACTATGTAGCTTTGCTTCACTATCTTCGACGATTAGAACTGAAAATTCATTCATCACTAATCTCCACTACACTTCTGGAATTGCCTCATTTAAAAGACTAGCATCCCGATCAAGCAGACTTAGCTGAGGCACATCTGTAAACCCAATCCAAATCAAATCAAATCTGAGTTGAAATCGCTCGGGCGTAATATAGTCAAAAACAATCTTCGTCCTTTCAGATTGCATTACAATTCCGGCAAGCTTGCAAAGCCCAGAACCGCCCTTATCGAGGCGAGCTCGTTCACTATATGCGCGCCTTTGAATTATCGCCCTGGTTGAGCTTATTCGCGCATCCTTCTCAGGGGTCCTAGAACTCTTCGCCACATCATTCTCGATTTCAAATGATATGAGATTATCCTGCCGATTGTGCGACACAGATATACTTACTTTATTTCCAACCCTAATACCAGAATGCTCATATATATTAACCAGAGCAAGATAGAGGGCATCCTCAATTATTGAGAATCCATGCGTATCTAGCTCAAGATCATCTGGGACATCTATGGAAACATCAGGCTGGAAACCGGGGTGCTTGCCAGTAACAAGTGCTAAAGCCACATCTACTGCATAGCCCATAGAGTAGGTTTTCCCGTCAATATTATATTGCGGAACTCTTATCCAGTTCGAGATAACCGACGCCCTTCGCTGCAATTCTTCGGAGATCTGCAATGCATGAGAATAGAAGGCTGGATCATTGATGCTTTGTGACTTCAGTTCATCATGCAACCGTTGAAAACACGAATGAAGGGTTCTCTTAATTTCCGCCTCAACTGTAGGACGTATCGCCTCAGCCTTAGTTGAAAGCGAGAACCAGAACAACTCAACAAGCTCCTTAGAAAGCTGCTCAATTGACAAACACGACTGCGCAATACCTCTTGCAAGAGCCAGCTTGAGCGGATCAATTTGAATATCAAATATTCCACGAGGTTTGCTTTTTGATTTAACGTGAAAGTACTCATCACGCAAAAGTGCAATGAGCTGATCTATAGACTCCGAGAATCGGGAGAACAGCGCATAGACAGATTTTCTACGCCTAGGATCTAATTTTTGACCAAGGAGTATTGCCTTGTTCGGTGGGGCATAGTCGGCACCTGCACGCGGGCGCTGCCCGATCAGTTCTGCGGGTTCCAGGACACCTCGGATTTCACTTGCAATGGTGCCATGTCGAATTCTGCGACCTAGAATTATGTCAAGCCCATGAGTTGGATCACTGAGAAACTTCTCTAAGGCCGAACTCAGTAAATTGGCTAGGAGATCATCGGCATCATTCTTAGGTATTTGGAATGTTTTTGCAGACGGACTTTTAAAGCTTCTAATAACTTCAGCCAGAGACTCCGAGACTCCAACCCCACTTTCAACCAACTTTATGTAACGCTGAAAATCCGCACCAAGCTCGTGATTAATTAACTTTAAAATTGCACTTTCATCAACATAGATTTTGTTTTCATCCAAAACCTCAAGACCATCATCCAGCTCCAAGCCCGCATCAATTTCCTCCGCTTCCCTAATATAAGAAAGCTCATCACGTGGATGCAAAGCCGCAACACTTTTCAAAAGAGCACTTCTAGTTTGACGAGTGCGTCTAGACTCCCCCATGCCAGGGAGAAGCTCGACGGTCGACAGATCGCACACTTTGGAAGAGAAAAATTCAATCTTTGATATTTCAACGCCAGACTTATAAAGAACTGAAGGAAGCGCCTCAAGACTGGGACATTCATACTCACGCAAAAGCTCTTCTATCGCATACCTCTTAAAGGTCTTTATTTTTCGATCTTCATCGATATGCAAATAATGGTCAAGAGCAATCGACAAATCCAGAGGATTACACATACCCTTTATAGTAGGCCAGCGCAAACCTTGGAAAAGCTCTATCAAAGGCAAGTTCTGAATTAGCCTGCTGTTATCTATTCCCGCTACTGCACAATGAGTAACCGCCTCTTCCACCAAACCGTTCTGAATGAGTAGTCGAACGGCCATTATTCTAAGAACATCTGAGGCCACCTCCCCCTTGCACACTTGTATAAATTCATCAAGCCGCCTACTGTAACTGGTAGCAGGTTCCACTGGAATATCAGCCACCTTTGCAAGGTTACTAATACAAGCCTGTCTGCAATGGGGTGAAGCCGGCTCCTTTGACAAAATAAGCAAGAGCGCTTTATGCATTGCCGAGGAAGTTGTTTCCACCAGCTTTGAATCTGTAGCCTCCAGCATAAGCCTCGGTAAGGAAGGAAGATTTGTAATATCCCCAATCTGAATTGCCTCAGGGAGCCAATTCAGATTCAATAGCGCCTTCGAAAGCTCTTCTGCACCTGCCCCATCACTTCTACTAGATATTGCAGAGCTAATCCCCTGATAGATTAGCCTTTCAAAACCGGAGGCGTCCTGAACATCACTATCCTCAGCGAGCACAAGAGATACAGCCTCCCGGGCTACCTCTAACGTTTTTTGATTCACATACAAATCATCCACTTTCATCATTGATGAAAATGGGAACCCCATCCCGATTACCAAATCAATCGCTGAGCCAGCGATATTAATCTCATCGCGGCTAAACCTAGCCTTATTCAGTAAAATATATCTAGAAATTCTGGAAGTCGTTACAAGCAGATCAACCAGATTATTTACCTGTTCGCACGCCAAGATACTTGAGAGACTGTTAGAATCTAAGTCGAGCGCCGAATACAGCCTGTACTTCGAGTAATCCTTTAACTGCAGAGGCAATTCAGACTCATCAATTCGCTTTTTCAGATTAACCTTGAAACGATTAGAGTTCTGCGCGGATTCATTTCTTACCCCAAGATGGTAAAGATGAAACCTAAGAATCCCAAAGGAATACTCCGAGACTTGCGCTATGTAACCCTTTATGGCTTCAATTCCACCAGTCTTTCCCAGCAGGAAAAGTCGAGTCTCAACTAGCCAATAGGAGAAGCCATCGCGGGACTCTATTTCATCTATAGTTGCTATCGCCTCCTCCCACTTCTCGCTTCTAATCTGGGAAATTAGATTTTGAGCATCTGGAACAAAATCGGAAAACAGGTCGCGATGGCGACCTAGGCGATCCCTTGCAAGCCCCAACTCTATAGCAATGCTTTTGGGCGTGATATTCGCGGGAAATATGCCTAGGGATGTTAAACTCAAACCAATTCTGGGTCTAACCTTGGTATCATTAACCAACTGATTAGAGAGCCAAAGCTCAAATGACAGAAGCTGCGAAGAGTTGAGATTTTTTTTGGCGAATGCAAGAGCTCTATTTATTTGCTGCTGCGCCCTCTGCTCTTGACTCCATGCCTCCAACTTCCTGCTCGGTGTGCTTCTCGCACTCAAATGCGACAAAGCCCCTCTTACGATATTCTTTGATTTATCCAAGGAGGAAATTGGCTTTTTTTTCATATTAATTCCTTTTATTTAAAAACTTATATTCTCAAACCAAAGCCACGCTCGTGCCAAGGTAGATCTCAATAGTCGCCAACTTACATCCTGCCATCCACTTCAGTTAGGGGACAGGCTTTACATTGGTCTACAATAAGTTATCTAGCCACTCTTCTTACGGCTTGCTTGGCTCCTAAACACGCCAAGCAATACTTTTGCTCCACTCTCGCTATTACCCTCTCTGGGTCTAGCCTTCGATTCGGTTCAAGGTTCGACGTTGCCTTATGACGAGAAGGGGAAAAGCTTGAGCTTCCTTGAGTCACTAGCTACTGGAGTCTATGTTCGTACCCCCAAGCTCATACCTCTGTTCGTAGGTGAACTCCACAAATTGCAGGAAATTTTCCCCTGCAGAAAATGGCTGCTCTAGGGATTTGCTGTGACCTCTAGCCATGTGGATGCCCTGGGTGGTGATAGCCCAATGCTAGCGAGGAGTGAGCGCTGCGGAAACCCGGTAATGCATCGAAATTGAGCCAGGTAGGCCCCCAAGCGTGCTGCAACCCGGGCAGGAGCATCTTGCGTAGCTTTGGCCCACGATTCGATTACAACGTCGCCGCGTTTCGTAGGGAAACTGCAATGGGAGCTCCGTCGATCCTAATTGCCATCCAAGGCAGCGCTGTGCCAGTCATCACCGATTCGCTGAAGCTGCTTGCGTCCTGCCAAGAATCAGGGTGCCCCAACTCCGCGACGTAGTGATCCCGAATTTTCTCGACCTCGGGCAACTGCTTGGACGCCTGCAAGACCGTCTCCCCAAAAGACGCGGGCGGTATCTCGATGTATCCTGGAATCGATTCATCCGTCTGATCGCCACCATTCATGGGAACTAGCCGGAGAAACTCGCCCTGTAGTCGGATCGCACTTTCCAGATCGGCACCAGCCTGGGTGCCATCCCCGCGGCAGATGCAAAATGCTTCAATATGGTCGACGACGCGCGGCACAGGGCCGCCGTGCAAGATGGCTAATGGTTCCTGCCCGAGAAGAATCTTCACTTCGCCCCAAACCATCCGGCACGTAGTCTTCCAGCATGGGGAAATCCGGCAAGGTGAATCGCCCCGGCTTTTGTAGAGGCCGTTTCGTTTAAGTCAGGCCGCCATGGCCTGACCTGCTTGTTGCTGGTAGAAGTTTGCCTCAGCCTCCGC
>NZ_KE384030.1:367930-384745 GCF_000423545.1 Metapseudomonas resinovorans DSM 21078 | reverse complement strand
CCCACACGAATTGCTTGATTCAGTTGTTAAAGAGCGTTTCGATCAAGTCTTTCGTCTCAACCGAGGCCGCGCATCCTACAGCAGCCTTTCTTACTGTCAAGCTGTTTTTCGAAAATCTCTTTTCTACTCAACCGCTTGCGCCTTCGATCCGATCTCTCTTCTCGTCAGCGGGAGGCGCATTCTACAGCGCTCAATCACGCTGTCAACACCTCCTTTCCAACTTCGTTCGCCAGTGGCGAACCTTGCGAAGCGGAACCTCCCAGCACCTTCACCAACCACTTAACTCATTGATCTACAAGGAGTTTTTCTTGGCAACTGCGCCGGAAGAGGTGCGCATTATAGGGATGCAGATTCTGCCGTCAATACTTAATTGAAAGGTTTTTCCATCATCCCTTTTCTCTATATAGAGGGGCACTCGCGCGGCCAGCCAACGCTTCCGTTCAGAGAGCAAGGTGGACAATCGATCCTCAGCTCTCACTCAACGTCATGAGAATGTCGGCGTACCAGGTGCAGTTGAGTCCCAGTGCTTCGTCCTGCACCAAGTCGCGGCTGCCCATGTCGAGGCGGGCGGAGTGGACGCCAAGCAGCATCCAGGGCAGGTCACCAAGGTTCTGGTTCTCTTCCGGGGCGCGCATCACCACGGGGGCGCCGCTGGTGCCTCGGTGGGTACGGGCGTCGGTGAGGAAGTAGCCTTGCCCCTGGAAGCGCAGGCCGAACGATGAGGCGACGATGGCATGTCGCACCACCGGCATGTGGTGCAGGCTGTCGTGGAAGCCGAGGGGAAAGCCCACTACCAGCAGTCCGGTGCCCGCCTCGATCAGGTCGCTAGGGGATTGCAGGTGCTCGGGTGTGAACGCGTGGTAGGCGGCTGTCTTCGGCAAGGCGGAGCGCTCGATTTCGAGCAGCGCGACATCCACGCTACCTGCAGCATCCCCGCCTTGGCGCCACAGGCTTTTGCCGTCGCGATACAGCGGCATGGAGAAGTCGCACGAGCACGCCATGTTGTGGCGGTCGGTGTGTAGTTCGATTTCGAGGCGATCGGGGAAGTGCCGGCTCGGCGTATCCACCAGCACGTGCCGACTGGTGACCAGGAAAAGGCGCTCGTCCCGGGCAAAGAAGAAGCCGCTGGCGTTGGTCAGTTGGCGTGACCCTGCATAGGTGCAGATGCGTACGGTACTGAGGAGCAGTGGTTCGATAACCGGCATTACGTAAGCTCCATCCGCTTGCGTCCCTGGGGTGGCGCTTCGCTGGATATCAGGCGCGCCACCCACGAGCATCCGCCCAGTCGAGCCTTTTGACTACGACTAACTGCCCCAGCCGGCAGGAAAAAGCCTACCCGGCAACCGGCTTGCGGTCCTACAAGCCAGATATATAGCGTCACGCTCCGTTGCGGCTCTGGTCGCAGCCGGGATTAGAACCCCCGTTGATACACCGAGAAGTCAAACACGCCATAAGCAGGATCGGTGCGCTGCTCGCCAGCTCATCGCATCCCGGCAGTCTATGGCGGACCGTGCAGGGTGGGCTTTGCCCATCCGGCTTTGGCTTCTCGGCCGGGGTTCTAGCCCTGCACGGTCCGCCACCCTCCCCCCGGTGGCGGCTACTCAGTTCCGAACATGGAGTTAGAACATGAGAGCCTCTTCCACGCATCTGCATCTCTCCCCTGCCCTGCCCCTCTGCCCGGAGGTGCGCCGTGACTGACTACCGCACGCCCACTACCTTTCGCCGCTACCGCCTGCCGCTGCGCGCGCTGTTGATCGATGATCGCGCCTGGTTCCTGTGTCGCGATCTGGCGAAGCTGGCCAGTTTCCGGCCGGATATCGACCTCTCGCTGAAGCTCGACCCGAATCAGTTGCGCACCGAGGTTCTGCGGCTGGAGGACGGCACCTTCAGCGAGGAACAGTAGGTGAACGAGAGCGGCATGCACCAGTTACTGCTGGTGTACTACTACCACCCCGAACATCGGAGCCTGCGCAGCTGGATCAGCGAAGAGGTGGTGCCCGCCCTGGGCCGGCAGGACGCCCCCGGCCAGCAACCGCGCCGACGGTTAATGCACTGGCAGGGGCAGGAGTTGAACCTGATGGAGTGGCAAGGCTCGCTGTGGATTCGCTACGAGGACATGCCGCGCATCCAGGGGCAGGTGCCGGAGCGAAAGGCACTGTCCTGAGAAGGCCGGCCCCAGGCGACCGTGGGATGGGTCGGGCGGCGTTCCGCAGGGGAGCGAACCCCGTGCGGGAGCCATGGGCGATGGGTTTCGCAAGCTCTACCCATCCTACTAACCGCTCCAGGCGCCTGCAGGATGGGGCGGGAGGAGCCGCGACTCATCCCCGCTCGATGCGGAAGCTATCCACCAGCCGGCGCAGCTCGCCCGAGCGTCCATCCAGGCTTTCGCACACCACCAGTGCCTGTCGCTGGCTGGCCTGGACCTTCTGGTTGAGTGTGAATATCTCGCCCACTTCACGGCTGATGGATTCGACCACCGCGCGTTGCTGTTCGGTGGCGGCGGCGACGGACTGGTTCATTTCGCCGATGTCGGCCAGGCGGCGCATGACGGCGTCGATGCCTTCGCAGGCCTGGACGATGACTTCGACGCTGCGTTCGCCGTGGGTGTGGCTGGCGAGCATGGCGGCGCGAGGGCCAACTGGACCTGGCGCTCTGCTCCCAGCCGGCCAGCCGCTACAGCGATGGCTTCCATTGGACCGAGCTTTACGTGCAACCTACGGCCCTCGCGGTGCGCAAGGGACACCCCCTGCGCGACGCCCACTCGCTGGCCGAGCTGCGTGAGCAGCAATGGCTGCTGCAGGACTCGCTGGACAAGTCCCGCGTCGGCCTGATGTTCGAGGAGTTTCAGGTCCCCCTGCCCGAGCGCGTGATCGAGTGCTCTTCGGGCGTGATGTTCTGCGAGCTGGCACGCAACACCGACGTCATCAGCTACTGGCCGCTGCGCGTGCTGGAATACGTGCAGAAGCTCGGCCAGGAACTGGACGTGCTCGACCTGCAGGAGCAGGTGCCGCCGCTGAACATCTCGCTGGTCTACCGCGACCAGGAGCTGATCACCCGCGAGGCCCGTGCCCTGGCCGACGAACTGGTGTTCGTCTTCAAGAGTCCCCACGCCGCGAAGGTCTGAGACCTACAGCGTCTGGCGAAATGAGCCGGGCGAACCCTGCCCGCGTAGGGGGTTCGGCGTACCCGCACGGTGCTACTATCGCTCACCGCTGCCAGGCCCCCGGCCCGTTCGGCAGAGCAATCCCCCTCATTCCCCCCTGAAAACCACGGGTAACCACCATGGAAATGGATTGGAACCAGGCCCTGCAGGAAAGCCTGAGCTGGCTGGCAGTCGCCTCCCTGATCACCATTGCCGCGTTCGCTGCCGCGGGAACACTGGCGGTACGCTTCACCCGCTGGGGTAGCCAGTTCTGGCAGATCGCCGGCCCCTACCTCAGCCCGAAACACAGCTGGCGCCCTCTGCTGGTGTTCATCGTGCTGCTGGTCCTGACGCTGTTCTCGGTGCGCATGAACGTGCTGTTCTCGTTCTGGTACAACGGCTTCTACAGCGCCCTGCAGGGGCTGGACCAGAAGGCTTTCTGGTACTTCCTCGGGGTGTTCTCGATCCTCGCCACCATCCATGTGCTGCGCGCGCTGTTTAACTACTACGTGACCCAGGCCTTCAGCATCCGTTGGCGGGTATGGCTCAACGACCGGATGACCGCTGACTGGATGAAGGGCGATGCCTACTACCGTGGCCAGTTCCTCGCCGAGCCGGTGGACAACCCCGACCAGCGTATCGAACTGGACGTGAACTCCTTCGTCACCGGCTCGGTGTCCCTCGCGCTCGGTGCCGTCAGCGCACTGGTGTCGCTGGTGGCCTTCACCGGCATCCTCTGGGGCCTTTCCGCGCCCCTGGAAGTCGGCGGCGTGGAGATTCCCCGGGCGATGGTCTTCGCCGTTTACATCTACGTGATCATCGCCACCTGGATCGCCTTCCGCCTCGGCCGCCCGCTGATCCGCCTGAACTTCCTGAACGAAAAACTCACCGCGAACTTCCGTTACGCGCTGATGCGCCTGCGCGAATACGCCGAGAACGTGGCGTTCTACCAGGGCAACGACATCGAGCGGCACACGCTGCTGGGCCGCTTCTCCGCGCTGATCAGCAACGTCTGGGCGCTGGTGTACCGAAGCCTGAAATTCGACGGTTTCAACCTTGCCATCAGCCAGGTGGCGGTGGTTTTCCCCTTCATCCTGCAAGCCCCGCGTTTCTTCAGTGGCGCCATCAAGCTGGGCGACGTGATGCAGACCTCCCAGGCCTTCGGCCAGGTGCAGGACTCGCTGTCGTTCTTCCGGACCTCCTACGACGCCTTCGCCCAATACCGCGCCACCCTCGACCGTCTCACCGGCTTCCTCGATGCCAACGAGCAGGCACGCACCCTGCCCCGCGTCACCACGCACGAACAGGCCAAGGTGCTGGAAATCGAAGGCATGCAGGTGCTGCGCCCTGACGGCTTTCGGCTGCTGGCCGACCTGAACCTGAGCCTCGCGCCCGGCCAGGCACTGCTGATCAAGGGGCCATCGGGCAGCGGCAAGACCACCCTGCTGCGCGCGCTGGCCGGGCTCTGGCCTTACGCCGAGGGGGCGGTACGACGCCCCGGCGGCAACCAGGCCCTGTTCCTTTCGCAGCGCCCCTACCTGCCGCTGGGGGACCTGCGCACGGCGATCGCCTATCCGGCCACCAGCGCCCCGGAAGACGAGGAGCGCCTCAAACAGGCACTGCGCCAGGTGAACCTCGCCCACCTGGCCGACCGGCTCGACCTCAGCCAGGACTGGACGCGCATACTCTCCGTCGGCGAGCAGCAGCGTCTGGCCTTCGCCCGGGTACTGTTCAACCGGCCGCAGATCGTCTTCCTCGACGAATCCACCTCGGCCATGGACGAAGGCCTGGAGCATGCCCTCTACTCGCTGCTGCGCAACGAAATGCGCGATGCCATGCTGGTCAGCATTGGCCACCGCAGCACCCTGTCGCTTTTCCATACCCACCGCCTGGAGCTGGACGGTCAAGGCGCCTGGTCACTGATGGAACAGCAACCGGCGCTCGAGGCGAACGTCTAGTCCGTCCCATACGCGGCCGGGCCAGCATCGAGCGCGGTCACGACCGACGAAAAAGCCCCTGGGGATCGGCAATCCCCAGGGGCTTTCTTTATGGACTGCCAGCGCATGACACGCAGAAACGCCCGACCTGCCACTGCAACTCGGTGCCCAGCCGTGCCAGCTCGATGCTGGCCGTGGCGTCCGCACCTGCCTTCGGCTCCCGGATACCAGCGGGCGCCCAGCACGCCTCATTCCGGGTCCTGACCGCACCTCACGTATCCAGGTTGGTGCAAGAAGCGCATCCATTCCTGTATGCAATCGACCACAACAACAGTCCACAACCTCTGGAGCGCGGTTTTGCGGACCATGGCCTGCTCCTTGCTATGAGTCATCCCGAGTAGAAGCGGTCAGCGCGGGTCGGAGGATTCCGCGCGGGACATTGCTCTTGCGGCTCAGGCCGCACACCCGGCAAGGGTGTCCGCCCCGGTATTGGCCGGGGTGGGAGAGGCATGTCCAGATGGCAGCCCTTGCCGGTCACCTCAATGACTACAAGCAAGGGAACATCCGATGAAGCACCGCATCGCCTCGCGCGCCAGCATCCCCACCCTGGTTCTCGCCCTCGGCGCCACGCCCCTGGCCGCCCAGGCCGGGCCGCTGCTGTGGAGCGACAGTAGCCTGAGTTACCTCTACGGCACCGACTACAAGGTGGACGGCAACGGCGCCGGCAAGACCCAGCAGACCATCACCTTCGAGCACGCCAGCGGCTGGAGCTGGGGCGATGTCTTCCTCTTCGTCGACAACAAGTGGTTCAACGGCGTCCACGGCAGCGACGGCCACAGCTACTACGGCGAGTTCTCACCGCGCCTGTCCCTGGGCAAGATCAGTGACACGCGCCTCGCCTACGGCCCGATCAAGGACGTGCTCATCGCCGCCACCTACGAGCGCGGCAAGGACCGCAACCGCAAGTACCTGCTGGGGCCGGCGCTGGACCTGGACATTCCCGGCTTCGACCGCTTCTCGCTGAACACCTACTACCGCAAACCCGACGGCATCACCGGCAAGGCCTCGGGCCAGTGGCAGATCAACCCCACCTGGGCCATGACCATTCCGGTGGGCCGTTCCGACATCCTCTTCGATGGTTACCTGGAGTGGTACGTCAACGACGTGGGCACCAAGGGCAAGTCCGACTATGTCGCCCGCAGCTTCCACTTCAATCCGCAGATCAAGTACGACCTGGGCAAGGCTCTCGGCCATGGCGCCAAGACCTTCTACGCGGGCATCGAGTACGACTTCTGGTCCGACAAATACGGCATCGAGGACAGCCGTGGTTTCCCCACGGACCAGAGCGCCATCAGCCTGCTGCTGAAAGCGCACTTCTAAGCAGGCCGGGGGCGCAATGCCCCCGGTTCCGTTATGCGCGCGGCGTTACCGCAATCGCTAGCAGTCCAGCTCCAGCCGCCCGCTCCGGCAACCCGACACGCAAGGCAACAGCCATTCGCCACTGTCCCGTTCGGCGTCGGACAGGAACTGGTCGCGGTGCTCCGGCGTGCCAGCAAGCACGCGGGTCAGGCAGCAACCGCACATGCCCATCCCGCATGAGGTGGGAATGGCGACACCCGCACGTGCAGCGGCATCCACCAGGGTTTCGCCCTCCCCCACCTGCACCGAACGACCACTGCGCGCCAGCACCAGTTCCAACCCTGCGGACGGGGTGACGACCTCGCCGGACGGCGCCTGGAAATGCTCCTGGAACAGGGCCTCCGCCGGCCAGCCCGCCGCTTCAGCCTGCTCCAGCACCGTCGCCATGAAGGGTTCCGGCCCGCAGGTGTACAGCGTCGCGCCAGGCCGCCAGGCAGGCAGTTCGGCCCGCAGTCGCGCCATGACCCCGGCACCGTCCAGGCCATGAACCAGCCTGGCCGACGCGTCGCCTGCCAGCTCATCGGCGAATGCGGCGTGGGCGGGACTGCGGGTGAAATACAGAAGGCGCGCCGGGCGCGCATCGCGGCGGCACTGGCGATACATGGCCAGCAGGGGTGTGATGCCGATCCCCGCCGCCACCAGCAGCACTTCACCCTGCCCGTCACGCAACGGGAACATATTGCGCGGCGCGCCGACCTCCAGCCGCGAGCCGATGCGCAACCGCTCGTGCAGCCAGCGGGAGCCGCCACGGGAGGTTTCCTCCTGCTTCACCGCCAGGCGCACGCAGCCTTCGCCGGCCAGGTTGGTCAGCGAGTACTGGCGCACCAGCCCGCTTTCCAGGCGGATATCCACATGGGCACCGGGCTCCCAGTGCCACGCCAGGGGAACATCCTCGGCTGGCCGCAACTCGATACCGAGGATGCCAGCGGCCTCTTCCCGCAGGCTGCGCACGCGCATGTTCAGCCAGTTCATGCCCTTACCCCCACGCGTTGCTGCAGGCCCACGACTGCGCGGGCGGCTTCGCGGCCCAGCTCAGCGAGGTCGAGGCCGGGAATCCGGTCGTCGTCCACCACCCGTTCGCCGCCGACCAGCAAGGCGCGAAGCCGGGCACGGCCGCCACAGGCGATGGGGCCGATGGCTGGATCGTGCAGGCCGAAGTAGCGCGGGTCGTCGAGGGCATAGATGGCCAGGTCAGCCGCCTGCCCGACCGCCAGGGTGCCGAGCTGGTCAAGGCCAAGGACCTTGGCGCCGCCCGCCGTCCCCCAACGCAGCACGTCTTCGATGGACGCCGCGTCGGCGCCCCCCTCGAAGGTGCCACCCTCGTAGCGCGGCCGTGCCCGCTCGCCCTTGCGCGCCCGCTGCAACAGCCAGGCGGCGTGGGTTTCCGAAAGCATGTCGGCGGCCTCGTTGGAGGCAGCACCATCAACGCCGATGGACACCGCCACCCCGGCCGCCTCCAGCGCCGGCAGATCGGCGATGCCACTGCCCAGGCGTCCATTGCTCTGCGGGCAGTGGGCGATACCGCTGCCGCTGTCCCCCAGCAGACGGATTTCTTCGGGCAGCAACTTCACCAGATGGGCGAACCAGACGTCCGGGCCGAGCCAGTCCTGTTCGGCGCAGAACTGCACCGGCGTCATGCCGAACTTGGCCCGCGCGGCATCCAGGTAGTCCACGGTTTCCGAAAGGTGACTGTGCAGGCGAAGGCCCAGCCGACGCGCCAGCGCGGCAATCTCCCGCAGCTCCTGCGCCGTGGTGGAGTGCAGGGTGGTGGTGGGCGCGGCCACCACGCGGCGGTGGGCATCGCCGGCCGGGTCGTGATAGCGGGCGGTGAGCCGTTCCAGGTCGGCCAGAAAGGCGTCCAGGGTTTCCGGTCGCAGCGCCTGAGGCAGGTCCGCTTCCAGCTGACGGGCCTGGGTGGCACCACCCCGGCAGAGCACGAAACGCAGCCCGAGGGACTCGGCTTCCTCGAAGAGAATGGCCGCGCCGTCGAAGGGCATGCCGGGGTAGTACAGGTAATGATGGTCGGCCACGGTGGCGCAGCCGGAACGGGCCAGTTCCACCAGACCGATCCGTGCGGCAAGGCGGAAGCTGTGCTCGTCGAAGGCCGCGCGGAAGCGATAGGGCGTGGTCGCGAGCCAAGCGGTGAGGCTCTGGTCGAGGCCTTCCGGTTCGCCCTTGAGCAACGACTGGAAGAGGTGATGGTGGGTATTCACCCAGGCCGGGTAGACGACGCAGTCACGGGCGTCTATCTGCGACTCGCCGGCTAGCGGGTCGAGCCGGCCAAGGGCGGCGATGCGTCCATCGCGGATGCGGATATCCGGCCCGGCGTGACGCGCCGCGTCCCCGGTAAGGCCGGTGAGAATGGCGCTGGCATTGCGGATCAGCCAGCTCTTGGAATCGGTCATGACGACGCTCCGTCAAGGCTCCCCGGAACGGCGCGGTGAAGGAGCCGGATCACCGCAACCGCTCCGGGAGAGACAGGGTTGGGCCGCTGCTCAGGTCAGCGGCCGGAATCAGGCAAGGCGGTGCTCAGCCCTGCTCGCTTTCGTGCCAGTGCCCGAGGCACACCCGCGCCAGCATAGCCATCAGGCAGAACAGGGCGACGCCGGTGACGGCAATCAGCAGCAGCGCGGCGAACAGTCGGGGAATGTTCATCTGAAAGCCCGCCTGGAGAATCTGGTAGGCCAGCCCCGCGCCGGTGCCGCCGGTGCCGGCGACGAACTCCGCCACTACCGCGCCGATCAGCGCCAGCCCCGAGGCTATGCGCAGCCCGCCGAAGAAGTACGGCAACGCGCTGGGGATACGCAGGCGCAGCAGGGTCTGCCAGCGGCCGGCACGGTTCAGGCGGAACAGGTTGAGCAGGCCAGGGTTGACACTGCGCAACCCCAGCACGGTATTGGCGATCACCGGGAAGATGGCCACCAGGGTGGCGCAGACCACCAGCGCCAGGGTGGTGTTGCTGACCCAGATGATGATCAGCGGCGCGATGGCCACCACCGGCGTGACCTGCAGCAGGATGGCGTAGGGGAACAGGCTCGCCTCGATCACCCGGCTCTGCACGAAGAGAAAGGCCAGCGCCACGCCCAGGGTCACCGCCAGGGCGAAGGAGAGGAAGGTGATGGTCAGGGTGGTCCAGAGCGCCCCCAGCAGCATGGGGCCGTCGGTCAGCAGGGTACGGCCGATGTCCAGCGGACTCGGCACCAGGTAGGCGGGCACCTGCAACGCCACGCACAGGACTTGCCACAGGCCGAGCAGGACGATGCCCACCAGCACCGGCGCGGCGATGCGTTGAACGGTGGGGTTGGTCAGCCAGGGACGATGTTCAGTGTTCATGTTGAGCTCCTGTGTGGGAGGAAAACGCCCTCATCCCAGCCCTCGCCCAGAGGGCTGGGAATGCACGAAAGTTGTCCATCAATGCCCGCCCTCCCCGTTCGCCTCGGCCAGCAGCGCCGACAGGTGCGCACACTGTTCGATGAAAGCGGATGACGTGCGGAAGGCGTCGTCCCGTTCCAGTGGACCGTCGATGGCCACGTCCGCCAGCACGCGGCCGGGTCGGGCGCCCATCACCACCACCCGCGAGGACAGGTACACCGCCTCGAAGATGCTGTGGGTGACGAACACCACCGTCAGGTCGCGGCTCGCCCAGAGCTGGCGCAGGTCGCTGTCGAGGCGATTGCGGGTGAATTCGTCGAGGGCACCGAAGGGCTCGTCCATCAGCAACAGGTTGGGCTCGGTGGCCAGCGCACGGGCAATCGAGGCGCGCATCTGCATGCCACCGGACAGCTCCCGCGGGTAAACCCCACCGAAGCGGCCGAGGCCCACCAGTTCCAGCGCGGCTTGAACCCGGGGCACGCTTTCGGCCTTGGGTACGGCGGCCAGGTCCAGCGGCAGGCGCACGTTGTCGGCCACCTTCGCCCAGGGCATCAGCGTCGCCTCCTGGAACACCATGGCCAGGCGCTGACCGCTGCCCGCGTCATCGAGGCGGCCCTTGCCCCACCAGCGCACATGGCCGGCGGTCGGCTGTTCCAGCCCGGCGAACATCTTCAGCAGCGTGCTCTTGCCACAACCGGAGGGGCCGAGCAGCGAGACGAACTCGCCACGGCCGATCTCGAGCTTCATGCGTTGCAGTGCCTGGGTGCCATTGGGGTAGACCTTTTCCACCTGGTTGGCGAGCAGGACCGGGCGCTCTTCCGCCAACACCGGCGGCAGGTTCATGGCGGCGTTCACAGCGGCACCCCCTCGGCGCGAAAGCATTCCTCCTCACCGTGCTTCTGCAGGAGCGCGAAGAGCTGCTTGCGCATGATCAGGCCCGGCTTGTCCGACTCCATGTGGAACTCGACCCGGCGACGGGTATCGACGCAGGCGTCGTAGTCGGTGGCTTCGAGGATGTCCTGGTCCTCGCGGGTGATGGGGGCATCCCAGGCGATCAGTTCCCCGGTGCTGCAGTTCTCCTCGCTGTCGTTGCGGTAGAGCCACTGCACCAGCTGGATGCGCTTGTCGTCGATGGGCGTGGCGCAGTTGTAGATGATGTGGTGAATGCCGCTGTCCGGGTAGGTACAACCGAAGCGCCGCACGAAGGGCAAGTACCAGCGGTTGAACAGGTGGCGTGTGGTGGTCGGCGCGCTGCTTCCGGTGACCCGGTGCCCGGACGGCGGGTTGTTGATCGGCACGACGGTTTCCGCCTCGAACCCCCAGTCGGTTTCCTCCAGGCGATAACTGGAAGGTTTGGGCTGGTCGAGCATGCCGAAATTCGCCCGGTGCACGAAGGAAAAGTGGGAGTTGTCGAAGCTGTTCTCCATGAAGCGCAGCGGGCTGGTCTTCCACTCCTCGTAGAACTGGAAGATGCGCCGGTATTGGGGCAGGCCATCCTCCTCGAACAGCGGGATGTCCTGCAGCGGCTCGCCGAGGCAGACCCAGACGTAACCATACTGCTCCTTGCAGTGGAACGCCTGGGTCCGAGCGCCGGCGGGAATCGGCGCGCCTTCGGCCTGCTGCGGGATGCACACGCAGGCGCCGCTGCCGTCGTAACGCCAGCCGTGGTAGCCGCAGACGATGGTGCCGTCCTCCACCCAGCCTTTGGACAGCTGGGCGGTGCGGTGGCAGCAACGGTCCGCCAGGGCCACCGGGCCTTCCTTGCCGAGGAACAGCACCAGGCGCTCGCCCAGCAGGGTGAAGGGCTGGGGGCCGGCGTCCAGATGGGCGACAGGCATCAGTGCGTACCAGAAACGGCGCAATACAGGTTGTTGGGTAACCAGCATGGTTCAGGTCCTCATCGAATTCGTTTCAGGCACGGGGTCAGGGATTGGCTGCGGTCTGGGCCGGCGCGCCGGGCAGTACGTGGAGGTCGCGGACGAAGCGCAGGTCGTAGGCGTCCTTCGCATCCACCTCGGCCTTGAGCAGACCGCTCTGCACCATGAAGTCGCGGGTGGCCTGCCAGCGGGTATCAGTCATCACGCCAATACCCCGGGTCGCCGCATCGCCGCCCTCCACCAGGCGGTACTCCTTGAGTTTCTCCACACCCCAGGCCAGCAGTTCGTCACTCATGTTCGGGTTGTCGCGCTTGATCAGCGCATTGGCCGGTGCCGGGTTGGCCAGGTAGCTGCGCCAGCCTTCCATGCTCGCCTTGACGAAGCGCGCGAGGACCTCCGGGCGCTGTTCGATCAGGTCGCGGCGGGTCACCAGCGTCGAGCCGTAGGGCGGATAGCCGTGATCGGCGAAGAGGAAGAAGTTGGGTTTGATACCGGCCTTGGTGGCCTGCAGCAGCTCGGAACTGGCGTAGGCCTGCTGGGCTGCGGCAGGGTTGGCGAAGAACGGCTGCAGGTTGAAGGTGTACGGCCGCGCCTGGGCGTCGGAAAGGCCGTACTTCGCCTTCAGCCAGGGCCACCAGGTGGTCTGCCCGGAGGTGGACACCAGCACGGTCTTGTCCTTGAGCTGATCCAGGCTCTTCACGTCGGCGTGGGTCAACATGCCCTGGGGATCGCCCTGGAAGGCCGCACCAATGGCCACTACCGGCATGCCCGCCTCCACGCTCTTGAGTACCTGCAGGTCGTAGCTGGCGATCACATCGGCCTGGCGGTTGAGCAGCAACTGCATGCCGTTCACCTGGGGCCCGCCCATGCGAATGGTGACGTCCAGCCCCTCGGCCTCATACAGGCCGGTGGCCAGCGCCTGGTAGAAGCCGCCGTGCTCGGCCTGGGCATACCAGGAAGTGAGCAGCACCACCTTGTCGGCGGCCTGGGCCAGCGGCGCGGCAAGGGCGCCCGCCACAGCGAGCGGGAGCAGCAGTTGACGGGAGAAGCGGCGAGCGGCGGAGCGCAAGGCGGAGTAGCTGGTCATGGCGAAAATCTCCGAATCAAGGCACAGGAATGGGCCCCGCGTGCATGGCGCGAAACCCGTCAGGGAACCGGAGGGATGCTGGAAACGACGAGACACCGTCGCACGGTTCTGACCGGCGAACAGGTGGAAGGGATGGGCAATGGCGAAGCGCATGACTGACATCTCTCTCGTCCAGGTCCGAAGACCATGACCAAGCACCCGCATACCGGGTGTGCGACCGGGGTGGCCGCAAGAGCAATGTCCCGCGCCGAAGGAACTCGTTCGGCGCTAACCGCTTCTACTCGCCAATCGCAAAGCCAGGAGCGTGCCAAGCCGCGCGAAAAGCCTGAAAAGCCTCATCCCAGAGCGCTTCGCTGAGGATATGGATGCAACATGGCGCACCAGGATCGCGCTCAGGCCGGGTGCGCCACGACATGAATGTGCCTCGTCGTGGTGCATCGGGATCAACTGCCTGACGGGCACGCCCCTGGGGGAATGGCTGACCCCGGAACGACCGGGGCCAGGGGACTCAGCTGAATCAGCGCGACAGGTGGCTGGAGAGCTGGATGATGGCCGTGTTGAGGGCCAGCAGCCGGTTCGACCACCGAGAACTTCACGCCCAGCGGCAGTAAGCCTGGTAGCTCGCCCAGCGAGGAGATGTGGATGGCGTGAACGGAACGCTGACGGCGCATGTTCGACAGTACCGCGCGAGTGACGTTGAGCGGGCCGAAGATATGGGTGGCGTAGTTGCGTTCGCTATGTCTGCGTTAGCTGTTGCGGGAGATTTACCATCGGGCCAAGAGCCTTGTAGGAGCAGTGCAGTTGCTTGCAACACGTAACGCAGACAGAGCCGTTGCATTCGACGTCCATGCCACTGATTTCTTCCACAGCGACCCGGCACCCGATCATGTAAAGCGGCCGAAAGCTGCATGCCAGGGCACACGGCGTGGGGGTCATTGATTTTCAATACAACCCGAGGGCGCACAGTACATGGGTATGACGCCAATAACACGCCCTGCACTGGCGCGACCAGAATGCCGCCAAGATTACACTCCCGACTGGCCAAGAATCCGCTGCAGGCCCCGTAAACAGAGGCTTTCAGCCAGTCATAAGGGGCAAAACACGAGGACTTACTGCTCTAGTCGAAGGCGTCGGAAAGACTGGCATTCGAGAAAGAATTTCATCTTCAAACGCCCTGAATAGAGCCACTGCCGCTTATCCCGCCAACTTCGCACAAGGTCAGGTCATTCTGGCGGATGGCCAGTTACTCACTTATACGAATAGATATACCGCCAACACGAGCCACGCCTTCCACCGGGAGTACGAACTATCGTGACAACTCTCCGAGCCCCCATCCGCGTGATGTTGGTCGACTGTCGTCCCCTTGTTCTACGGGGACTTCAGGAACTGGTCGACGCAATGAAACCCCGCATGGAAGTGGTCGGACAGGCAACCAGTTATGGCTGCGCGCTGGACGCTGTCGCGTCGTTGCGACCGGATGTCATCCTGCTTAGTTTCTTCGCTGACCCGCTGGACTCGCTGTGCGCCATCCAACGGTTTGTCCACGACGGTCGGGCACGGGTGCTGGTGCTTCGGGACCACCGGGAAACGGTCCCCGCCACAGACGTGTTGGCGGCGGGAGCCATTGACATTGTGCAGGTAGATGACTCGGGCGAAGCCATCGTTCAGACCATCCTGAGGGTCGGGCAAAGTCCGATTGAACTCGGCCAGGGGCGTTCCCCCGGGCGCGTGCAGCAAGAGTCCGTCGTGCCGATGATAAAAATGGAGCCGGCGCGACATGCCCAGCTCACCGCACGGGAAATGCAGTTGATCCGCGTCATAGTCGGCGCACCCTCAGCCAAATACATCAGCATCGCCGAGCAACTGGGCATCAGCGAACACACGGTGCATAACCACCTGAGCAACATCTACCACAAGCTCAATGTGATCAATCGCATCGACCTGCTGATGTATGCAATGAAACACGGCCTGCTCGACAATGAGGAGCCGCCCGACCGCACTTGGGCTTGAGCGTCGCCGTTCTTTACCGCTCTCGGGACGGGAGCGCACCGCCTACCGTTCCGACCACCTCACCCGCTCCTTTCCACTGCCATTCCCCGGTCATACCGCCGGGTCGAAGCGGCATCCCGGCCACTTCGACCCGTGATCGTTCGCAGCGCCTCAGACGGAACCGAACAGAATGTCGGTCGGCAGGAGGTCGACCCCGACCACGGTGATGGTCGTTGTCTGCCCACCGGACTCGGCGACAGTCACGATGCTGTCGGCAGTGCTGTTATCGATTGTCTCAACCAACGCGTTCTGGTCACCAATGAGCACCAGCGAATCGCGCGCTCCTGCCCCCGCGTCGAAACCCGTGACCTGGTAGGTGTTCTGGGAGAACGACAGGTCGACGTTGAAGCTGTCCTTCTCTCCCAGAGTCCCCGCCAGGACGTAGTTGAAGGTCGCGTTCGCCGCCTCGCTGGCGTAGAGGTTAGCGTCGAAGAGACTCGTTGCCTGGTCCCCGTCATTGTCAGTAACCGTCGCACTGAAGGTGAGCCGGACGTCGTTCGCCAGGTTTTCGGTCTCCTGAATGAACTGGATCACCGGGATCTTGATCACGCCCAAGCCCATCGTGAGCTGGACCGCGTCGATCATCTTGTCGCCCTGCCGCTCGACGAGGAACGACGTCTGCCCCCCTGCTTCAGGGCTCAGGTCGTCGGCCAGAACCTTGACCGGATCCCCCGAGGTGGTCCCATCGGAGTAGAAAATACGGTAGTACAGCTCTTCCGTCGCCGGGTTGTAGCCCTGCACCGAGTTGTCGATGAACACCTTCATCGCCGTCAGCAGGCTCTCGGGGTTGACGACGAAGCTTTCGTCACCGTCATTGATACCCGCCGTGCCATTGCCATCCAGGTTGTTGTTGCCGATACCAATACCCGAGGTACTGACGTTCATGTTCGCCGTGCCCAGGAAGGCAAAACCGCCGCTTTCGATCTGAGCTTCAGTGAGATCCGTCTGCCCCACACCGATAGCCGAGAAGATATCGGCGGAGCTGGTGGCCGCATTGACGCCGAAGAACACGATTTCCTCGGACGGTGACGGAATGGTCGGCGGGTCCTGCGGTGGGATCAGCAATGTACGCACCGGGTCCGGCCCGCCAGCGTCCAGGGCGCCATCGGCGCTGCTGCGCACGATCGTCGAAGTGAACCCCTGCACCAGGTCCAGCGCGTAGGTGCCGTCGGCGAAGGCAGTGAGCGTGTAATCGATGCTGGTATCAGCCGTGGTCGCGTCGTTGTCGAAGTCACCCGTCAGGGTCCCGGCGAAGAGGTACGCGCCATTGGCATCCGGCGAGGACGACTGCTCGGTGAGCGTACCGCTCCCCGTCGTGGTGGTGGTGTCCGGCCTGACCAGAGTGAACTGACCGCCCACCAGGTTGATGTCCAGCCCGGCCGCACCCAGGCCATCAGTTCCGCTCGACATGTTCCAGCTGCCGTACTGCGGCAGGATGGTGCCGGTCCCGATCAGGTTGCCGAAGGAAAGCGAAGGGCCGTCGTCCTCGAACTTGAAGGCCTCGCCGATGTTGCGGCTGGCCGAGGCGCGGTCACCGTCGCCATCGGTGACGGTCGCCGTCAGGGTCACCAGGGCCGCGGCCAGGCCGGCGGCGGAAGTACCCGACTCGACCGGGTCCAACGGGTCGTCATGGATGATCGAGCGAGTCTGGCTCAGGCTCACATTGCCGGTGTCGGCCACCACCGTGATCATGAAGGCGACGGCTCCGGCCGCATCGGACAGGCCGCCGGCAGTGCCAACGCGCCCGGCCACAGCCCCGCCCTGCAGGAACAGGAAGATCCTGTTGCCCGTGAGCGAATCCACCAGACCACTGTCCACACCGCCGGGAGCACTCACCCCGAGGGCGTAGGCAATGGCGTCAGCGTCCTGTACATCGTCGTCGTCGCTGTCCTTGAAACCGTCCTGGCCGAAGTCTGCCGCGTTGAACAGGCC